>NZ_FNHI01000052.1 GCF_900103455.1 Streptomyces wuyuanensis
GTGAGAATCCGGTCCCGTTCCAGGAGATCGATTTGTTGTTGGCTGAGGAGCTTGTGGGTCGTGCTGCGCAGTCGTTGGACAATGCGCGCCGGTTCGCGCGTGAGCAGACCACGGCGCTGGCTCTGCAACGCAGTCTGCTTCCGCGGCGGTTGAGGGGTGGTGCGGCGGTCGAGACGGCTTCGCGCTATCTGCCCGCGGACATCGACAACGGCGTCGGGGGCGACTGGTTCGATGTGATCCCGTTGTCCGGTGCCCGGGTGGCCCTGGTCGTCGGGGATGTGGTCGGCCACGGCATCAACGCCGCGGCGGCCATGGGAAGGCTGCGCACCGCCGTGCACACACTCGCCGACATGGAACTTCCCCCCGACGAACTGCTCACCCACCTCGACGACACCGTCCAGCGGCTGACGGAGGCGGACTCCGGCGGCCCGGACCCGTCCCCCGTGGGCGCCACCTGCGTCTACGCCGTCTACGACCCGGTCACCCGCCTGTGCACCATGGCCTCCGCCGGCCACCCCCCGCCCGCGATCGTCGACCCCCACGGCCGGGTCACCTTCCCCGACATCCCCTCCGGAGCACCCCTCGGCATCGGACTCGGCGTCCCCTTCGAAGCCGTGGAACTGGAACTGCCCGAGGGCAGCCTCCTCGCCCTCTACACCGACGGCATGGTCGAGACCCGCAGCCACGACATCGACGAGGGAATGCACCGCCTGGGAACCACCCTCGCCGAACCGGGCCGGACACTGGAAGACCTCTGCACCCGCGCCATGGAACCCTTCCACGGACAGGCCGCCTGCGACGACGTCACCCTGCTCCTCGTCCGCACCCGCGCACTCGACCCGGCACAGGTCGCCTCATGGACACTCCCCGGCGACCACACCGCCGTCCGCCAAGCCCGCGACCTGGCAGCCGACCGACTGACCGCCTGGGGCCTCGAACACCTCGAAGACGCAACGAAACTCATCGTCAGCGAACTCGTCACCAACGCCATCCGCCACGGCACCGGCCCGATCGGCCTGCGCCTGATCCAACACGAAGTCCTGACCTGCGAAGTGTCCGACGCCGATTCGTGCGTCCCGCATCCGCGCAGCGCACACACCACCGACGAGAACGGCCGCGGCCTCTTCCTCGTCTCCCAACTCTCCCGCCGATGGGGCTCACGCCCGATACCCGGTGGCAAGGTCGTCTGGGC
>NZ_FNHI01000051.1 GCF_900103455.1 Streptomyces wuyuanensis
GCCGGGCCTGGGCGCCGTCGTGCAGATCGCGTTCGATGCGCCGCAGGTCCGCGGCCGCCGTGTCCACGACGACGCCCCGGTCGGACTCCAGCTCCACGACCCGGCCCTCCAGCCGGGACGGGCCGAGCAGACCGGAGACGAGCAGCCGGTCCACCGTGGCGAATCCGCGGATGATCCAGGGCGTGACCAGGGTGAACAGCAGCCCGATCGTGCTGGTCACGGCGAGTTCGAAGGGGGAGTCCAGGTAGATGCCGTGCGTGCCGTCGCCGTAGAGCTGGAGTCCGTCGATCCCCGCGTAGACGGGGAAGACCCACTGCCACAGCGGATACGTGAGCAGGCCCCAGCCGTAGGTCCAGAAGGCCAGCGAGACGGAGAAGGCGAAGACGGCCCACGGCAGGTGCACCAGGGAGTAGAGGAGGTGCCGCCACGACACCCCGCTCTTCAGCACCGCTCCGACCCAGCCCAGCGCGCCGTGGCCCCGCGGCCGTACCGGCGCGGGGTCGGCCACGTCGAGCCGCAGCAGCGCCCGGGCCCGGGCCCGCTCCACCGCGCCGAAACCCCGGCACATGGCGAGTGCCGCGGCGAGGACCGGGATGCCGAGGAAGGTGACCACCAGCCCGGCGCCCGCCGCGGTCAGCGACAGCGCCAGCGAGAAGAAGACGACGCTCAGGGGGAGGCTCAGCAGGAGGTAGCCGAACTCGCGCCAGGTGCGGCCCTCGAACGGTGCCCGCAGCGCCGGGGGAAGGCTGTGGACCCGGGTCCCGGGTCGGTATGCCGTGGCCATCGTGGTGTCGTCCGTTCTGCTCGGCGGCGGTACACCGCGTGCCGCGGTGCCTACTGCGTCAAGGCTCCCGGGGGCGCCGGGCCCGCACCATGTGGCCCTTCTCCGTGTTCTCCGGGGGTTTTCCCCACCCCGTCAGCCGGAGGACACGCCGGGCCGCCGCGGCCGGGTGCCGGCCCGGGCGGTCTCGCCGGCGAGCCGGGGGCCGCGGTCGCGCCACGGCAGCTCCGCCGTGACGACGGTGGGCCCGCCGGCGGGAGAGTCGACGACGAAGAGTCCGTCGACGGCACCGAGCCGCTCCGCCAGCCCGGCCATGCCGGTGCCACCCGACGGCGAGGCTCCGCCTCGTCCGTCGTCGCTCACCTGGATCAGCAGCCGGTCGTCGCGCCGCCACACGTCGACGGACGCCGTGCGCGCGCCGCTGTGCTTGCT
>NZ_FNHI01000049.1 GCF_900103455.1 Streptomyces wuyuanensis
GACGAGTCAGAAACCGTTGATGTAGGCGAAGGGCATGCGAAAGGCCCGGCGTAGAGGGTAAGACCCCCGTAGCTGAAACATCAGCGGCTCGTTTGAGTTATTCCCAAGTAGCACGGGGCCCGAGAAATCCCGTGTGAATCTGGCGGGACCACCCGCTAAGCCTAAATATTCCCTGGTGACCGATAGCGGATAGTACCGTGAGGGAATGGTGAAAAGTACCGCGGGAGCGGAGTGAAATAGTACCTGAAACCGTGTGCCTACAAGCCGTGGGAGCGTCGGACGTGCTTTGCGCGTCTCGTGACTGCGTGCCTTTTGAAGAATGAGCCTGCGAGTTAGCGGTGTGTAGCGAGGTTAACCCGTGTGGGGAAGCCGTAGCGAAAGCGAGTCCGAACAGGGCGTTTGAGTTGCACGCTCTAGACCCGAAGCGGAGTGATCTAGCCATGGGCAGGTTGAAGCGGAGGTAAGACTTCGTGGAGGACCGAACCCACCAGGGTTGAAAACCTGGGGGATGACCTGTGGTTAGGGGTGAAAGGCCAATCAAACTCCGTGATAGCTGGTTCTCCCCGAAATGCATTTAGGTGCAGCGTCGTGTGTTTCTTGCCGGAGGTAGAGCACTGGATAGGCGATGGGCCCTACCGGGTTACTGACCTTAGCCAAACTCCGAATGCCGGTAAGTGAGAGCGCGGCAGTGAGACTGTGGGGGATAAGCTCCATGGTCGAGAGGGAAACAGCCCAGAGCATCGACTAAGGCCCCTAAGCGTACGCTAAGTGGGAAAGGATGTGGAGTCGCAGAGACAACCAGGAGGTTGGCTTAGAAGCAGCCACCCTTGAAAGAGTGCGTAATAGCTCACTGGTCAAGTGATTCCGCGCCGACAATGTAGCGGGGCTCAAGCGTACCGCCGAAGTCGTGTCATTGCAGCAGATAGCCCCAACGGGTGCTGTGATGGGTAGGGGAGCGTCGTGTGCCGGGTGAAGCAGCCGCGGAAGCGAGTTGTGGACGGTTCACGAGTGAGAATGCAGGCATGAGTAGCGATACACACGTGGGAAACGTGTGCGCCGATTGACTAAGGGTTCCTGGGTCAAGCTGATCTGCCCAGGGTAAGTCGGGACCTAAGGCGAGGCCGACAGGCGTAGTCGATGGACAACCGGTTGATATTCCGGTACCCGCTTTGAAACGCCCAATATCGAGCCCATTAATGCTAAGGCCGTGAAGCCGCCGGCTGAGTCTTCGGACGAGGTCGGAGTGGTGGAGCCGCTGACCCAAGGTGGTAGTAGGTAAGCGATGGGGTGACGCAGGAAGGTAGTCCAGCCCGGGCGGTGGTTGTCCCGGGGTAAGGGTGTAGCCCGAGAGATAGGCAAATCCGTCTCTCATTGAGGGTGAGACCTGATGCCGAGCCGATTGTGGTGAAGTGGATGATCCTATGCTGTCGAGAAAAGCCTCTAGCGAGTTTCATGGCGGCCCGTACCCTAAACCGACTCAGGTGGTCAGGTAGAGAATACCGAGGCGTTCGGGTGAACTATGGTTAAGGAACTCGGCAAAATGCCCCCGTAACTTCGGGAGAAGGGGGGCCACGTCTGGTGATGAGTCTTGCACTCTGAGCTGGGTGTGG
>NZ_FNHI01000047.1 GCF_900103455.1 Streptomyces wuyuanensis
ACCACCGACGAGAACGGCCGCGGCCTCTTCCTCGTCTCCCAACTCTCCCGCCGATGGGGCTCACGCCCGATACCCGGTGGCAAGGTCGTCTGGGCGGAAGAGAGCCTCGCTGCCGAGGGCTGACGCTCGCAGGCGTCCGAGGATCCCGGGATCGGTCCCGTACCGGTCCCGTACCCGTACCGGATGAGGCTTCACCAGGCGATGCCACTGCCGCTGGAGCAAGATGGAGGGGTGCTGCGCGGCAACGCATCCGCCGGTCCGTGTGAGACGGGGGCGGGCGAGGTGCCTCGCGAACAGGGGCTGCGTTCCATCGCAAAGAAGAGGTGGCGACGGTGCGTGGTCGACCGACACACGGCGGCCACGGAGTGTGCGCACGGTTCACCGGTGGGACGGAACGGATGAGGGTCCACGCAGCGATCGGCCGTCGTCCTCGGCCGAGGCCGGCAGACAAGCTGGAGTAGCAATGAGCGACACTTCGCGCGTCTACGACGTCGTGGTCATCGGCGCCGGCCCTACGGGAGAGAACGTCGCCGACCGTACGAGCGCCGCCGGGCTCACCTCGGTGATCGTGGAGAACGAGTTGCTGGGCGGGGAGTGCTCGTTCTGGGCGTGCGAACCCAGCAAGGCACTGCTGCGGCCGGTGGTGGCACGCACCGACGCCCGCCGCGTACCGGGGCTGAGACGGGCGGTCGAGGGCCCCCTGGACGTCCCCGCGGTCTTCGCCTACCGCGACAAGATGTGCGTCTACTGGACGGACGACGACCAAGTCGACTGGCTCAATTCGGTGTCCGTGGATCTGGTGCGGGGCCGCGGCCGGCTCGACGGGCCGCGGCAGGTGGTCGTCGACACCAAGGAGGGCGGAACGGTCCGTCTGACCGCCCGGCACGCCGTGGCGGTGTGCACCGGTACGGTCACGGCGTTCCCGGACCTTCCGGGACTCGCCGAGGTGCGTCCGTGGACGAACCGCGAGGCGACGTCCGCCCGGCACGTGCCGGACCGGCTCGCCGTGGTCGGAGGCGGTGTGGTCGCCGTCGAGATGGCCACGGCATGGCAGGCACTCGGCTCCCAGGTGACCATGCTGGTCCGGGGCGATGCACTGCTCAGCCGGATGGAGCCGTTCGCCGGGGAGATGGTGGCCGAAGCCCTGCGGGAGGCCGGTGTGGACCTGCGTTTCGGCACCAAGGTGACGGGCGTCGTGCGGGAGGACGGCGCGGACAGCCCCGTGCGGGTCTCCCTGGCGCCGGGTGAACCGCTGGCCGCGGACGAGATCCTGTTCGCGACGGGGCGGGCGCCGCACACCGCGGAGCTGGGACTGGAGACGGTCGGTCTCACCCCGGGGGGCTGGCTGCCCGTCGACGACTCGTACCGCGTGACAGAAGTCGCCGACGGCTGGCTCTACGCGGTCGGAGACGTCAACCACCGGGCCCTGATGACGCATCAGGGCAAGTACCAGGCGCGGATCGCGGGCGCGGTGATCGGAGCCCGTGCCAAGGGCGAGCCGCTGGACGACGGCCGGTGGGGCGCACACGCCGCGACGGCCGACAGCGAGGCCGTGCCCCAAGTCGTCTTCACCGACCCGGACGTCGCCGACGTGGGTCTGACCACGATGGAGGCGGAACGCACCGGCCGCCGGGTCGACGTGGTGGACTACGACATCGGCCGGGTCGCCGGAGCGGTCCAGTACGCGGAGGGCTACCGGGGGAAGGCACGCGTGCTGATCGACCGGGACCGCGGCACCGTCGTCGGCGTCACCTTCGTCGGTCCCGGGGTCCAGGAACTGCTGTACTCGGCGACCGTGCTGATCGCCAGTGAGGCTCCCGTGGAGCGGCTGTGGCACGCCGTCCCGGCGTTCCCGACGATCAGTGAGGTCTGGCTGCGCATCCTCGAGACGTACCGGGATCGGGACCGGAGCGGAGAAGCGGCATGACACCGGCGTCGTGCGGTATGACACCGGCGTCGTACGGCCGCTTCGTACGACCCGCGCGGCGGTGACGCCCCCAACGCCCGCAAGGCGACTTCGGCCGCGGAGAACGTACCCGCAACACCGCAACGCGCCCTCCGGCGGTGCCCTCACACCGCAACGCGCCCTCCGGAGGTGGAACGCACCCTCCAATGCAAAGCGCCCTCCGGAGGTGGAACGCACCCTCAGTCCTCGGTGATCCGGATGATGGTCCTGCCGGCGGTGCCCCGGCCCGAGGCCAGCGCGGCGGGTGCTTCGGCGAGGGGGCGCACGGCCCCGACGGCCGGTTCGAGCCGTCCGTCCCGCAGCCGTTGGGCAAGGTCCGTCAGCCGCGCGCGATCGGGTTCGACGACGAAGAAGACGGCCCGCCCGTCCCTGGGACGGACCGTGGGCGGCATCGAGATGGCGACGAGAGTGCCACCGGGGCGCACCAGCGCCGCCGAGCGGTCCAGCACCTCACCGCCGATCGCGTCGAAGACCACGTCGACCTCGCCGGCGTCCTCCAGCCGGTCGGCCTCCAGGTCCAGGAAGACGTCCACACCGAGACCGAGTGCCCTGTCCCGGCCGCCGGCCCGGCCGGTGCCGATCACCCGGGCTCCCACCTCGCGCGCGAGTTGCACCGCGATAGAGCCGACACCGCCTGCCGCGCCGTGGATCAGTACCGTCTGCCCCGTCGTGAGCCGCCCGTGGTCGAACAGGCCCTGCCACGCGGTCAGCCCCGAGATCGGCAGTGCGGCGGCCTGGGCGTGGTCGACGTCCGCCGGGAGCGGAGCGAGGTTGCGGGCCTCCACCGCGGCGTACTCGGCCAGTGAGCCGTTGCGGGTCCAGTCGGCCAGGCCGAACACCCGCTGGCCGACGGTGAGACCGGTCGTTCCGTAGCCGAGTTCGGCGACGACACCCGACAGCTCGTGTCCGGGCACACTCGGAGTCCGGTCGCGGCCCGCGCGGTCCTCCCACGTTCCCGGCCAGTCGAGCTCCCCGGGCGTGAACCCCGCGGCGTGCACGCGCACCACGACGTCGTTCTCGGCGGCGTGCGGATACGGCAGCTCCGTCAAGGAGAGCCCACCGATGCCGGCGGCACGGTCTCGGACGGCGATGGCTTGCATGGCAGGACCTCTCTGTGACGGCATGTGCCGGATCGGGGCGCACCGACCTTGCGGACCCGGGCTCACCGAGCGCCGGAGACAGCCGTGACGTGCTCCTCCGATCACGTCGATCCGCATTCTGCTCCGTGTGACGAGCGGCGTATCACCGGTGATTTCCGTCTTGTGACGCCGGCATCGGGGGCCCAATCGGCATCGGGCCGCGGTCCGGCTTCCGCGGCTTCGTCAGGTGCTGCTGGTTGGCTATTCCTCGGGTTCGTATCCTGAAGCGCCCTCCTTGCGAGATTCCTCGGCGAATTCCGCTTCGTCCATCACCACACGATTGGCTTCTTCCAGGATCTGCAGAACTTCTGCCGCGGGGATGACCGCCGCCCCGGAGGAATCGGCGAAGACGTAATCGCCCGGACGTACTGCCACACCCGACACCAGCACGGGCCGGTTCGCCTCGAACGGCGTTATGGTGTCCCCGCCCCAGCGCACGGATTCGCCTCCGCAATAGACTGCGAACCCGCACTCGGAAAGCTGTGAGAAATCCCGGAGGCGACCGTCGGTCAGGATTCCGGCAAGTCCGTGGGCGGCGAGCCGGGAAAGCTTGCCGCCGCCGCCGAGCGACGCGTCGGGATACCCGTTGCTCGCCAGCACCAGCACCCGTCCCTGTCCGCCGTCGCGGACGGCCTCCTGGAAAAGCGCGGAGAAATTGTACCGGTCGGGCGGGAGAGCTTTCTGGCAGGACGGCATATAGGAAATCGTGATCGCCGGGCCGAACAGCAGGCGATCCGGCGTAGGGCTCTTCAGGTCGACCATATGGCACGGATGCCGATGGGCACGTCCCATCGCGTCGACGACGTCGGCGGTGCGCACACGGTCTGCGAGTTCGCGCAGCCGCGACTCTTCCTCCACCATCGGACCTCCTGGGGTGGGAATCCTTCGGCTCGGACGCCCGGAAGGGAGAAACGCCGAGGTCCCTCCCGGATGCGCACCGCACGGCTCGCCGCGGCCCGGCCTGCGGCAGCCGCAACGGCCCACCGGCACCTTCGGCGAGCGTTTCGGGGGCACTTTCCATCTTGCGCCGCAATGGCAGCCACTGCTACACCGGCCCCCGCCGGGCCGTCCCACCGCGCAGGAGTCCGCGCCGCTTTCTGCCGACTTCGCGCGCCGACTTCGCGTGCCGTCTTCACATTGCGTGCGCCGCGGCTCCGCCTCCTGCCGCTGCCCGACTGCGCGCAGTTGACGTCACCGCGGGTGACGCCGCGCGTAGTCCCGCCGGGCTCGGTGCCGCTCACGATCCCCCGGAGCCTTCACAGGGGCGATTCCTGCCCGATTCCGGGCAGGAACATGGAAGTTCGATGCCGTCCCCTCTAGGGTGATCGGTCTTGATCACCTGCTGTGGCGGACGCGGAGCGGGCCAACCGTGCACACCGATTCGAACCGTTCACACTCGAGTCGAAGGGGACGCCTATGCGCTCGCTTCCCACCGGAGCGGAGGCCGTGGTCTTCGACTGCGACGGCCTCCTGGTCGACACCGAAGACTGCTGGACCGTGGCGGAAACCGCGATCTTCGCGGCTCACGGCCGGCCTTTCGGCCCCGCGCAGAAGGCCCTCGTCATCGGCCGGACCCTGGGAGCCGCGGGCAAGGCCATGGCCGACCACTTCGGACGGCCCGGGGCCGGCGAGGAACTCGCCGCCGAACTCTTCGAAAGGGTCCGGGGGGAGCTGGCCCGCGGCGCCACGGCCCTCCCCGGGGCGATGGAGCTGGTGCGCGCCTGCAAGGAGCGCGTCCCCGTCGCCGTCGCCAGCAACAGCCCGCGAGAACTCCTGGAAACGGCGCTGCGATCGGCCGGACTCACCGACTTCTTCGCCCACTCGTTCGCGGCCGACGAGGTGCGGTCTCCGAAGCCCGCTCCGGATCTCTACCTCATGGCGTGCCGAGCACTCGGCGTCGCCCCGACGAGCAGCGTTGCCTTCGAGGACTCGGCCACGGGTATCGCGTCCGCGCGTGCCGCCGGGCTCCACATCGCCGTCGTACCGTCCCTTGCCGGAATCGACCTCGACCACGATTGGCTGGGCACGAGTCTCGCCGATCCCGAACTGCTGCACTGGGCCGGGGCGCTGGACTGCGACCGAGTGCCCTGACCCCCGACTCGGGCCACTGCCGCCGGTGTTGAGCGCGGCCGCTGTCAGAGGCGTCCCCGGAACGCAGCCCACCACTCTCAAGATCTGTACTGAAGCATCCTGCCTGGGCCACCTCTGGCCGCCTGCAGCAGAGGCGAACTCGTGATCTCGCCCCCAGCCGGACCAAGAAGCGCGAACCATCAACGGGGGACGTTCATCCGCACGCGACTGGGAAGCCGAGGTTGTACGCCGACATCCGGACAGGCGCATCCGGAGAACCGGCCGACCGGGGGTCATGGGTCCGGCTTCTTGCCGAACGCCGAGATGAGCTCTTGCTCTGCCCAGACGACCTTGCCACCGGGTATCGGGCGTGAGCCCCATCGGCGGGAGAGTTGGGAGACGAGGAAGAGGCCGCGGCCGTTCTCGTCGGTGGT
>NZ_FNHI01000027.1 GCF_900103455.1 Streptomyces wuyuanensis
GGAAGAGGAATAGTCTTCCCGGTTCACAGCGTCCTCGCTGTGTTTTTTCAAAGGAACCACGACCATCCGTGCGGATGGACGGGGTTATCAACATATCTGGCGTTGACTTTTGGCACGCTGTTGAGTTCTCAAGGAACGGACGCTTCCTTCGTACTCACCCGCAGAACATTCTCTGGGGCTTTCCTCCGGGCGCTTCCCTTCGGTGTTTCCAGCTTAGCAGATCCGATTTCCGTTTCCGCCACCCGCTGGAGCAGGCTGCCGGTCCGTTCTTCCGCTTTCGCGTTTCCCCTTTCCGGCGGTTCCGACTCTATCAGATCCTTTCGGGCCTGATTCCCAGTCAGAGGGGGTTGTCATTCCGGCCGCCGGGCCGTTCCGACGAGTGAGACTTTAGCGGAATCAATGCCCCCGACGCTAATCGGGGCGCGTTCGTTCGAACGCGGATTCCTCATTTCGCAATAGCGCACGGAAAGCGAGGCGACAGCGTGTCGCTCGCTTGGAGTGGGTCTTGCGGGATGGCTGTCCGGGGCCGACCTGGGTCGGTGCTCACGTCGGACAACCCGAAGGACTATACGGATCGGCGATTTGCGTGTCAACCTCGCTCCCGCGACGTACCCTCTGGTCATGACTGCGCACGCGTGCACCCTTCAGTGGTGGGCCGCCTGACGGCGGCCGACAGTCACGCGCGCATCCACGGCCGCCGCCTCGGCGGCCGTTCTTGTTCCTCCCTCGGGAACGCGGCCGCAGGCGGCGGCTCCGACAGGAGAGGGAGACGGACACATGACGCGGACCTTCAGCGGGGTCAAGCCGACCGGACATCTGACGCTGGGGAACTACCTCGGGGCCGTACGGCGGTGGGCCGAGACGGACCAGCACCGGTCCGACGCACTGTTCAGCATCGTGGACCTGCACGCCCTCACCGTCGAGCACGATCCGGCGCGGGTTCGCAGACTCAGCCGGCAGGCGGCGACCCTGCTGCTGGCCGCGGGACTGGACCCTGAGCTGTGCACCGTGTTCGTCCAGAGTCACGTGGACGAGCACGCCCGGCTCTCCTATGTACTCGAGTGCACGGCCACGGACGGCGAGATGCGGCGGATGATCCAGTACAGGGAGAAGGGGGCCCGGGCGCGTGCCGCGGGGGAGAGCGTCCGGCTCTCCCTGCTCACGTACCCGGTGCTGATGGCGGCGGACATCCTGGCGTACGCGACGGACGAGGTGCCTGTCGGTGACGACCAGGCCCAGCACGTGGAGCTGACGCGTGATCTGGCGATCCGGTTCAACCAGCGGTACGGGCACGTCTTCACCGTTCCGAAGGCCGTCCATCCCCAGGTGGCGGCGCGGGTGATGGACCTGCAGGACCCGACGTCCAAGATGGGGAAGTCCACGGACGGCGGGGCGGGCATCGTCTACCTGCTCGACGATCCGGACGTGGTCCGGCGCAAGATCATGCGCGCCGTGACGGACAGCGGCCGGGACGTCGCCTACGACCCCGGCACCCGGCCCGGTGTGGCGAATCTGCTGGAGATCCTCGCCGCCTGTGAGAACGGGAACCCGGAAGGCCTGGCCGGTGTATACGAGTCGTACGGCGCACTCAAGAAGGACACGGCGGAGGCGGTGGTGGAGTTGCTGAGGCCTTTGCGGAAGCGGCACGCGGAGCTGGCGGCCGATCCCGCGTACGTCGACGAGGTACTGAGGGCGGGGGCCGCGAGGGCCCGAGGACTGGCTCGTCCTCTGGTGGACCGCGCCTATCGGGCGATCGGGCTGCTTCCGCCCGGCTGACGGAAGGCGGCCCGGTAGTCGCGCGGGCTGGTGGCGAGGTGGCCGGCGAAGTGCTGGCGCATGGTCACCTCGCTGCCGAAGCCCGTGCGGCGGGCGACTTCGGGAATGGGGTGATCGGTGAGTTCCAGGAGCTTCTGAGCGGCGGCGACACGCTGGGTGATGAGCCAGTGGAGGGGGGTGGTGCCGGTGGTCGCCTGGAAGTGACGGGCGAAGGAGCGGGGCGACATGCCCGCGCGGGTGGCGAGTGAGGCAACGGTGTGCGGCTCCGCGAGGTGGGCGAGGGCGTAGTCGCGGACGGCGGCGAGAGTGTCGGCGTCGCGATCGGCACGGGGAGTGGGGTGCTCGATGAACTGGGCCTGGGTGCCCGTGCGGAAGGGGGCGGTGACCATCGAGCGGGCGATCGCGGCGGCGGCTTCGGCACCGTGGGTGACGCGGACCAGGTGGAGACAGAGATCGATACCGGCCGCCGTGCCGGCGGAGGTCCACATGTTGTCGTCGTGGAGGAAGAGCGCGTCGGGAACGACGGTGACCCGGGGATGGTGCTCGCGGAGGAGGTGCGTGAGGTTCCAGTGGGTGATCGCGCGGCGGCCGTCGAGCAGACCCGCCTGCGAGAGGGTGAAAGCGCCTCCGCAGAGTGCGGCGATCGGAGTGCCCCGGTCGTGGACGTGGCGGAGGGCTTCGAGGACCGGTGCGGGGGCGGGGGTGAGGTGGTCGTCGAGGCCGGGCACGACGACGAGGTCGGCGCGGCGCAGCCAGCCGAGGGTGCGATCGGGAGTGAGGCTCATACCGCCGCGCATGGGTACGGGTGTGCGGTCGGTGGCGGCGCGGCGGAGCTCGAAGGGAGGTACGCCGCGGTCGGTGCGGTCGACGCCCCAGACCTCGTTGATGACGGAGACGTCGAAGGCCCGGACACCCGGGAAGGCGAGGAGGGCGATGCGCTGAGGTGCTGCCGTCGGGGACGCCATGGTGGCAGTAAACCATCGATCGCTGGCTTTTGAGCCTCTGGGGCGGGCTTCGTCCCGGGGGCAGCATGGCGGGCATGGAGATCGCAGAGAATGCAGCGCTGGTCGTCGTGGATGTGCAGAAGGGATTCGAGGAGGAGGACTTCTGGGGACAGCGGAACAACCCGGGGGCGGACGAGAACATCGCCTCACTGATCGATGCGTGGCAGGCGAGCGGCCGGCCCGTCGTGTTCGTACGGCATGACTCGTCGAAGCCGGGGTCTCCGCTGCGGTCGGGCCGGTCGGGCAACGAGTTCAAGGACTATGTGGAGCAGAGGAGGGGGAAGGGCGGCGGACCGGAGCTGCTGGTGACGAAGACCGTGAACTCGGCGTTCTACGGGACCCCCGATCTGGGTGCGTGGTTCGGGTCCCAGGGAGTGCGGCAGTTCGTGGTGGCCGGGATCCAGACCAACATGTGCGCGGAGACCACGGCTCGGATGGGCGGGAACCTGGGGTACGAGGTGCTGTTCGCGCTGGATGCGACGTACACCTTCGACCTTGCGGGACCCTTCGGCTGGAGTCTGGGGGCCGATGAGCTGGCGCGGGCCACAGCCGTGTCGCTGCACGGCGGCGGGTTCGCGACGGTGGTGGCGACGGACGATCTGGTGGCTGCCGCCGGGAAGTGAGCGCCGACCCGCGGCTGGGCGCGGCGGTCCACCGGTGGTTCGGGGCAGTCGAGGGCGCCGTTCCGGCCGTCAGGGGATGCCCGTCCGGCCGTAGGGGCTGCCCCGGCGGCGACCGGATGCGGGTTCGCGGCTGCGGCTGCGCAGCCCTTGCGGCCGCGCAGCCTCTGCGGTCGCCCGGCTTCAGCCGTTGCCTGAGGCGAGTTCGCGGCTCCGGTCGCGTGCCGCTTCCAGCGCGGCGATGAGTGCGGCACGGACACCGTGGTTCTCGAGTTCGCGGATGGCGTTGATGGTGGTGCCGGCGGGGGAGGTGACGGCTTCGCGGAGCTTGACCGGGTGCTCGCCGGAGTCGCGCAGCATCACCGCGGCACCGATGGCGGCCTGGACGATCAGGTCGTGCGCCTGCGCCCGGGGCAGACCGAGGAGGATACCGGCGTCGGTCATGGCCTCGACAAGGAAGTAGAAGTAGGCCGGGCCGGAGCCCGAGAGGGCGGTGGCGGCGTCCTGCTGGGACTCGGGGACCCGAAGGGTCTTGCCGACACCGCCGAAGATCTCCTCGGTGTGGGCCAGGTGCTCGGCGGTGGCGTGGCTGCCACCCGAGATCACGGACATGCCCTCGTCGACGAGGACGGGTGTGTTGGGCATGACACGGACAACGGGGGTGTTGGGGGCGAGCCGGCTCTCGATCGTGGCGGTGGTGATGCCGGCGGCTGCGCTGATCACAAGGCGATCGGCCGAGACATGGGGGGCGAGCTCGTCGAGGAGCCTGTTCATGTCCTGGGGCTTGACGGCCAGGATGAGGGTGTCGGCCCGCTTGGCGGCGTCCGCGTTGGTGACGGCTTCGACGCCGTAACGGGTGCGGAGTTCCTCGGCACGGTCGGCCCGGCGGGCGGTGACCAGCAGGGCCGAGACGGGCCACCCGGCCCGGATCATGCCGCTGAGCAGGGCCTCGCCGATCTTGCCGGTGCCGAGGACTGCGACTGTCTGGGTCATGCGGGTCACCTCGCCGGGGTGGTGCGTGTGCACGTGGGGTCGTCCGTGTCCGTGGCCGGTCGCTCCCGGGTTCTTCCACGGACATGGACATCCTTGCACCGGGTCTGCGGTGATGTCGGCGCTGTCCGAGGTGCGGTCACGCGGTGCGGCGGCGGAGGGTGGCCGCGCCCAGGGAGAGGACGAGGAGGGCGCAGGCGGAGACGACGAGGACGTCGCGGAGGAAGTCGGCGGTGACGTCGGTGTGGCGGAGGACCTCGTTCATGCCGTCGACGGCGTACGACATGGGCAGCACGTTCGAGATGCCTTCGAGGACGGGCTGCATGTTGTCGCGGGCGGTGAAGAGGCCGCAGAGGAGGAGCTGGGGGAAGATCACGGCCGGCATGAACTGGACCGCCTGGAACTCGGATGCGGCGAAGGCGGAGACGAACAGGCCGAGGGCGGTGCCGAGCAGCGCGTCCAGCAGCGCGACCAGAAGCAGCAGCCAGGCGGATCCGACGACGTCGAGGCCGAGGAACCAGACCGCGAGCCCGGTCGCGAGGGCGGACTGGACGACGGCCAGCAGACCGAAGGCCAGGGCGTAGCCGGCGATGAGGTCGGCCTTCCCGAGGGGCATGGCGAGCAGGCGTTCGAGGGTGCCGGAGGTGCGCTCGCGCAGGGTGGCGATGGAGGTGATCAGGAACATCGTGATCAGCGGGAAGATGCCGAGCAGCGAGGCGCCGATGGCGTCGAACGTCTGCGGGCTGCCGTCGAAGACGTAGCGCAGCAGGAAGAGCATCAGGCAGGGGACCAGCAGCATCAGGGCGATCGAACGAGGATCGTGTCGCAGTTGCCGCAGAACCCGGGTGGCGGTGGCCAGGATGCGGGACAGGGAGTGCGCGAGACGCGGCGCCGACACTGTGGCGGGCACGGTCGTGGGTGTCGTGTGGGCGTTCATCGGGCGGTCTCCTGGAGGGCGTTGGCCGTGTCGACGAGGTGGAGGAAGGCGTCCTCGACGGTGGCGGTGTCGTTGCGGCGGCGGAGGGCTTCGGGGGTGTCGTCGGCGAGGAGTTCGCCTTCGCGCAGCAGGAGGAGCCGGTGGCAGCGCTCGGCCTCGTCCATGACGTGCGAGGAGACCAGGATCGTGGTGCCGCGTTCGGCGGCGATGCGGTGGAAGAGGTCCCACAGGTCGCGGCGCAGGACCGGGTCGAGGCCGACGGTCGGTTCGTCGAGCACGAGCAGTTCGGGTGCGCCGAGGAGGGCCACGGCGAGGGAGACGCGGCTGCGCTGGCCGCCGGAGAGCCTTCCTGCGAGGTCCCCGGCGTGCGCGGCCAGGTCCACGTCGGCGAGGGCCTGGGAGACATGGCGCCGGCGGCGTTCTGCGGCGGCGCGGCCGGGGTCGAGGACCGCGGCGAAGTAGTCCAGGTTCTGGCGGACGGTCAGATCGTCGTAGACGGAGGGAGCCTGGGTGACGTAGCCGATGCGTGAGCGCAGCGCGGCGTGGCCGGCGGGCCGGCCGAGGACGTCGAGGGTGCCGGTGACCTTGGCCTGGGTGCCGACGACGGCACGCATGAGGGTGGACTTGCCGCAGCCTGAGGGCCCGAGGAGTCCGGTGATCTGACCCGGCGGCACGTCGAAGTCGAGGTTGCGCAGGACGGGACGGGAACCGCGCACGACGGTGAGGGAGCGCGCATGGACGGCCGGTGCCGGAGTGCCCTCCGGCGGATTATTCATCATGCGATGAATAATCCATCCGGAGGGGGTTGGCGTCAAGATGCGGGACGCGCCGTCACGACATGCCCGGTGTCAGCGGGACGGCCCGGGGACGACGGGCGGCCGGCCCGAGAGGCCGGCGGCGGAGCGGACGGCCGCCTCACTGCCACGACAGGCCGGACGCCCCGTCAGAAGCCGGTCGCACGGCTCGTTGTGGAGGTGGGGGTGCACCGGACCCGTGCGTCCTGGCGGCGGAGGTTCATGCACCGGGCCGGGAAGCGGAGGTCCAGCAGCCGCGGCTCGGGCCCACGGAGCTCGGAAACGATCGACGAGGCGTTGTGCGGGCTCACAGGGTCCCGGTCGATCGACGAACCATGCGCGGCGGGCCCGGCCTCGGTGAACCTGCCGTGGCTCGTCTCCCGCGACGTACGCACGGAGTGCGCGGGCGAGCGCTGGGCCCGGCGACCCCGGGCGCGACACCGAGGAGGCGAGCGGGAGACCGGCGGCGGCAGGTTCGGTGTTCGGGGCAGTCAAGACCGCCGCCCGGCCCACTTCGTCGGCGCCGACGTCCCCGGGGGCGACGATCCGTCGGCCCTCCTCGATCCGTACGCCCCGTGACAGCAGGCGGCCAAGGACGCGACCCCGCGCGCGTTGCGAGAGGCACGGGAAGTACCGCCCACGCGCCACTGGCCCTGGGACTCGGCGAGTTCGGCGGCGGGCCCGATGCCTTCGGCAGGCCGCGAGGACCGCGACCCAACCCGGGCTGCCCTGGAGGCCCGCGTGCGGGCAGGCCGTCCGTCGCCTTCCGAGTCCGCCGACGAGTCGCCCATGCGCCTGACCCGCCGTCGCCCGTCTGGCGACTCCCTCACGGGAGGACCGGGAGGAGACGGTCAGGAGGAGGCGACGGTGACGGTCAGATCAACGGCGAACGCCTCTTCCACCGCGCCGTCGGGGAAGAGTTCCAGCAGCAGGGCGCGCTCGTCGGCCAGCACGGCCGCGGCCTCTCCGGGCCCGAGCGCAGCGAAGGACGAACGGCTGCCGAGATGTGCGAGGTGGGTGTCGAGCGGGATCCGGCGCGTCCAGTGCAGCCGGCGGAACACGGGCGCGAGTGCGGGGCACAGTCCGCGGACGATACGGGCGGCCTCGTCCGTGACCCCGTGTGCGTGGTACCCGGGGAGGCGGCGGGCCAGCCGTGCCTCCTGCTCCCGGGTCCAGGTCACGTCGGGGTCCGGCACGTTCCACCAGAGCGCCAGTGCGCCGTGCGGGCGGGCGAGGACGCGCAGGGCCTCGGGCACCGAGCGGGCGGGATCGGTCCAGTGCCAGGACTGGGCGTATGTGACGAGGTCCGCGCTGCCACCCGCGAACGGCAGGGCGTCGCCCAGCGCCCGCACCAGTGGGACGCGGGGGAGCACGCGGCTCAGCACCCCGGCCATGGCGGGGCCGGGTTCGACGGCGACGACGCGCGCGCCGCGGTCGCGCAGCAGACGGGTGGCGATGCCGGTCCCCGCGCCCACGTCGACGACGCGGGAGCCCTGAAGGGGTCTTCCGGTCAGTTCCTCGATCGCGTCGAGGAGGGCGGGCGGATAGCCGGGGCGGGCCGCCTCGTACTGGTCGGCGACGGACTCGAACGGGAAGCGGTGGCCGTGGGCGTCAGGCCCCGGCCGCTGTACCGCGTGCGTCATGCGCCCCATCATGACGCGGCGCGGTCATTTGCGCTTGGGCTTCTTGCGGGCCGCCGGGTTCCCGGTGCGTGCGCCGCGGCGCTTCTCGTACTGGGTGACGGCCGACTCGTACTCCCCGCGCCGCAGCTTCTCCCCCGGCGCTTCGGTGAGCGAGCGGAAGAAGTAGGCGAGCAGCGCTCCGATGAATCCGATCATCCGCAGGCTGCGCAGGGACTCGTCGCGCGCGGGGTCGGCCGGGCGGCGCGAGAAGCCCTCCCAGGTCTTGCGGAAGGCGATGGCGCTGCACACCGCGAAGGTCACGATCACGAGCAGGTTGACGAAGCCGCCGACCCGGGCGGTCTCCAGGCCCTGGTAGGCGAACCGCAGGACGAGGCATCCGGCGACCGCCGCGGCGAGCGAACCGGCCGCGACGGCGACGCGACGCAGGACGTATCCGCCGTCGTGGTGGAGCCAGGTGGTGCCGAAGAACCTGATCTCCTCGGGCTGCGGCCCGACGCGGCCACTGCTCCCGGCGCCCGAGTCGCCGCCGGGTCCGGGAGCGGAGCCGGGGGTTCGGCTGCGGTGGGGGCTGTCTTCACGGTTCTCGCTCACGCACCCGATTATCCCCGGCCGCCCACGGCCCCGGCGCTCGGCCGGGGCACCCGCGCGGGCACGCGGCCCGGCCCCGTGTCCCGAGCGGCCCGAGCACCGTCCACCGGGCCCCGCCGTCGACGGGCCCGCCGGGCGGCCCCGGGGCAACGGCGACGGCGATTACCCGACACGGACGGCGTTGTCCCGCGGCCGCCGCGGGCAGGAGGCGCGGCGGGCAGCTGAGGCGGTCGCGTTTCGCCGCGGAGTACTCGGCAGCGGAGACGACGGCGCCCACTCCCGTGGTCTGCGCGAACGACGTCACGCAGACGGTGGAGACGCCGCGCCCGGTGCTCGGCCGAGGGTCACCGGAGCGCGGTCGCGGGAGCGCAGGCCGGTTGCCCAGTTGTGCGGCCCGGCGGTGGGACAGCTCACGGCGTGATGGCCCGTTGCCGCCCGCCTCCGCCCTGGTGCCGGAGAGGAACCGGCCGCCTGCGATCTCGTCCCGCAGCATCGACGCGCCGTGAGCGCCGGTGACCGTCCCCGCCCGGGCCACCTGCACCGCATCCGCCAGGTTCCACGCACCGTACGAACCGGTGACCGCCCCGCCCCGCCACCGGCATCGGTCGGCGGGCTCGACCGGTACCGCAGCACCTCGCCGGTTCGTGGAAGGCGCCGGATCCCGCTGCGGACGTTGAGCCGGGTGCCGACGCCGGGCGCCGACACGGGACGCGCCGGGCGCCGCTTGCCGAGCGGAGCGACCGTGGTCGCCGGAACGCGGGCACGCTGCCGACATGAGACGAAGGCACCGCGGCCGCCGGCGGGTGGCCGACCCGATCACCGGGCGGAGCGGCCGCGGCCGCCGGGCTCACCGAGCGCCCCGGACCGGGCCCGTCCGCGAGGAGCCGCGTCGCCGCCGGTCCGCACCGGGGCAGGTGCCCGGTCAGGCACAGCGGAGGTCCAGGTGCCCGGTCAGGCACAGCGGAGGGTCAGGCGCAGCGGAGGGTCCAGGTGCCCGGTCAGGCACAGCGGAGGTCCAGGTGCAGCGGAGGGTCAGGCGCAGCGGAGGGTCCAGGTGCCCGGTCAGGCGCAGCGGACGGCGACGTAGCCGTCGGTGCCCGTGTTCACATAGGCGTCGGACACGAACTGGCCGTTGGCGATGTTGTCCCACAGGTTCGACGTGCCGTACGGGCCCGTCACCCTCTCCCCCGGCTTCTGGCAGTTGATCGGCACACGTGCGCCGTACTGCAGCACTCTGACGACCTGGTACTGAGTACCGGGCCCGCTGCGGACGTTCACGCGGTAGCCGGGGGCGACCGCGTAGCGTCTCGCGGCGCGCGGTTCGGCGAGCGCCTCGGGCTCCGCCTCTTCCACGCCTTCGATTCCTTCGACGGCCATGACGGCCTCCCCCGCGGTCCGAAAGTCATGCTTGCGCCCCGCAGGCTAGCAAGCCCCCACCGACTCGTACGCGCCATCGACTAGGCTCCGTGAGTCGCGCTTGCGGACAGAGAACACGGGGGTGGACGATGCCGCCGCTGCGCAGCACCGGGCCTGTCCCGGAAGCGGAACATCCTGAGTACGCCGGGCAGTACCGCCTCGAGCGGTGTCTGGGATCGGGCGGTATGGGTGTCGTACATCTGGCCACTTCGGCGTCCGGACTGCGTCTCGCCATCAAGGTCGTCCATGCGGAACACGCCACGGACCCGGAGTTCAGGGCTCGTTTCCGGCAGGAAGTGGCCGCCGCCCGCAGGGTGAGCGGTGCCTTCACCGCGCCCGTCGTGGATGCCGACCCGGCAGCGGGGCGCCCTTGGATGGCGACGCTGTTCATCGAGGGACCGACGCTGGCCGAACGCGTCAAGCGGAACGGGCCGTTGAGCGTCGACGAGCTGCGCAGGGTGGGCGCCGGGCTCGCGGAGGCACTGCGCGACATCCACCGCGCGGGTGTCGTCCACCGCGATCTCAAGCCGAGCAACGTGCTGCTCGCGGCCGACGGCCCGAAGGTCATCGACTTCGGCATCTCCCGGCCCTCGGACAGCGATCTGCGCACGGAGACCGGGAAGTTGATCGGCACCCCGCCGTTCATGGCTCCGGAGCAGTTCCAGCGGCCGCGGGACGTCGGCCCCGCGGCCGACCTGTTCGCGCTGGGCGCGGTCCTGGTCCACGCGGCGACGGGACGGGGGCCCTTCGACTCCGGCAGTCCGTACATCGTCGCCTACCAAGTCGTACACAACGAGCCCGACTTGACCGGAGTACCCGAGGAGCTGGCCCCGCTCCTGGCCCGCTGCCTGGCCAAGGACCCCGCCGAACGGCCCGCGCCGGACGAGGTGATGGCCGAGCTGCGCACCCCGGTGGGGGAGGTGGCGACGGCGTTCATACCGGTGCAGCGAGTACCGGCGGACGAACGACAGCCGACGGGCCGGGGCCCCGGCCCCGCCGAGGAGGAAGAGCCCGGACCGGCCGCCCGGCCGCGTCGGCGCCTCGTCCGGTACGCCGCCGTCGGCAGCCTCCTCGTCGGTCTGCTCGCCGGCGCGTACGCAGGCATCCGCATGGCGGCGCACGACGGCGCCCGCGCCGCCGGCGCGCCGGTCGCCCACCGCGGCGAGCCTGCCTTCACCGGCTGGCAGACCTCCCTCTCGAAGGGCTCCGACTCCCTGCGGACGGCCGCGTGTTCGTCCCACGGCGGGGCCCTCTACTGCGCGGCGCCGGGCGTCATGGCGACCCGCCTCGCCGCGCTCGACGGCAAACCGGTGTGGACGCGCGGGTCCGTGGGCTCCGGAGCCGGTGCGGGGCCGGAGGGAGACGCGGGTTACGAGGCCAGGACCCCGGTGCTCTCGGGCGGTCTGCTGCACGTCACCACGGCCGGTGGACAGCGCCTCGAAGCCCTCGACCCGGAATCGGGCGCCACGCGCTGGACCGCGGCCATCGGTCCGTACGCGACGGTCGGCCACGCCGAAGGGTGCGTCCTGCTGGCGGGCGCTGACGGGAACGTACGGGCCCTGGACGGCACGACCGGCGAGGAGCTGTGGCGGAAGCGACGGGGCGCACCGGGCACGCAGTGGGCGCCGGGCCCGCGCGGTTCGGGAACGGTCTTCGCGGTCACCCCCGGTGCCGACGGCGCCGGCACACTCGTCCGGGTTATCGCGACGCGTGACGGCTCGGTGCGCTGGGAGAAGCGGCTGACCGGCTCGCTGTCCCCGGTGCCGTCGGCCTCGGAAGGGGCGCTCTTCCTCCTGGCCGCCGACTCCGACGACTTCACCACGGCCGTCGTGCGCCTCGACACGAACACTCGCGGGGTTCGTCGTGTCCCGCTGCCCGTCGACGTCGACCAGGCCCAGGCCGCCGTGGCCGGCAGCACGGTCTACCTGGCGGGGACGGGAGGATCGCTGCTCGCCGTGGACACCGCGGCCGGAGGCGGTCAGCGCTGGCGGCTGGAGACGTACGTGGCCCAGTCCTCGCGACCGGTCGTCGACGGAGACCGGATCTATCTGAGCGGAGCCGACGGGCGGCTCCTGGCCGTCGACGCGGAACGCGGTGTGCTGCTCGGTCAGACGGATCCGCGGATGAACTCGGGACGCTCCACCTACACGTCCGCTCTGCCGGCACCCGCCACCGCCTCCGGCAAGGTCTTCGCGACCGCGCCCGACGGCACCGTGTTCGCCGTGGACGCCGCCGACCCGGGACGCTGGTAGGCGGCCGGACACGACCGGGCCACCGCCGGACGGACGGACGGGCAGACGGGCAGACGGGCAGACGGGCAGACGGGCAGACGCGAACGCCCCGGCGCACGACCGGACACCGCAAAGCCCACCGGGCAGCCACCGGGCAGCCGGACACGGCGAAGCCCCACCGGCCCGAGGCCGACGGGGCTGCCGCAGCGAACCGGTGTGGTCAGCCGAGCCTGTCCACGTCCCGCACCGCGCCCTTGTCCGCGCTCGTCGCCATCGCCGCGTACGCCCGCAGCGCCGCGGAGACCTTGCGCTCGCGGTTCTTCGGGGCATAGACGCCGCCCAGGGCCTCGCGGCGGGCGGCGAGCGTGGCGTCGTCGACGAGGAGCTCGATCGAGCGGTTCGGGATGTCGATGCGGATGCGGTCGCCGTCCTCGACGAGGGCGATGGCTCCGCCGGACGCGGCCTCCGGAGAGGCGTGGCCGATGGACAGGCCCGACGTGCCGCCGGAGAAGCGGCCGTCGGTGACGAGCGCGCAGGCCTTGCCCAGGCCGCGGCCCTTCAGGAAGGAGGTCGGGTAGAGCATCTCCTGCATGCCGGGGCCGCCGCGCGGGCCCTCGTAGCGGATGACGACGACGTCGCCCTCCTTGATCACCTTGGAGAGGATCTTGTCGACGGCCTCGTCCTGCGACTCGCAGACGACGGCCGGGCCCTCGAAGGTCCAGATCGACTCGTCGACGCCCGCCGTCTTCACGACGCAGCCGTCCTCGGCGATGTTGCCCCTGAGCACGGCGAGGCCGCCGTCCTTGGAGTAGGCGTTCTCGACGGAGCGGATGCAGCCGCCCTCGGCGTCGACGTCCAGCGACTCCCAGCGCTCGGACTGCGAGAACGCGGTGGCGGAGCGGACGCAGCCGGGGGCCGCGTGCCACAGCTCGACGGACTCGGCGGACGGGGAGCCGCCGCGGACGTCCCAGGTCTTGAGCCACTCGGCCAGCGACGCCGAGTGGACGGTGTGGACGTCCTCGTTCAGCAGTCCGCCCCGGTAGAGCTCGCCGAGGATGGCGGGGATCCCGCCGGCCCGGTGGACGTCCTCCATGTAGTACGTGCCGCCCGGGGCGACGTTGGGGGCGACCTTGGCCAGGCACGGCACACGGCGCGAGACCGCGTCGATGTCGGTCAGGTCGTAGTCGAGCTCCGCCTCCTGGGCGGCGGCGAGCAGGTGCAGGATCGTGTTCGTCGAGCCGCCCATGGCGATGTCGAGGGCCATGGCGTTCTCGAAGGCCTCGCGGGTGGCGATGTTGCGCGGGAGGACGGACTCGTCGCCCTCCTCGTAGTAGCGCTTGGTGATCTCGACGACCGTGCGGCCCGCGTTCTCGTACAGCGCGCGGCGGGCGGTGTGGGTGGCGAGGACCGATCCGTTGCCGGGCAGGGACAGGCCGATGGCCTCGGTCAGGCAGTTCATCGAGTTGGCGGTGAACATGCCGGAACAGGAGCCGCAGGTCGGACAGGCGTTCTCCTCGATCCGCAGCACGTCCTCGTCCGAGACGTTCTCGTTGACCGAGTCGACGATGGCGTTGATCAGGTCGAGCTTGCGGACCGTGCCGTCGACGAGGGTGGCCTGGCCGGCCTCCATCGGGCCGCCGGAGACGAAGACCGCCGGGATGTTGAGCCGCATGGCGGCCATCAGCATGCCCGGGGTGATCTTGTCGCAGTTGGAGATGCAGATCAGGGCGTCGGCGCAGTGCGCCTCGACCATGTACTCCACGGAGTCGGCAATGAGGTCGCGCGACGGCAGCGAGTAGAGCATGCCGCCGTGGCCCATCGCGATGCCGTCGTCGACCGCGATCGTGTTGAACTCGCGGGGCACCGCGCCCGCGGCCAGGATCGCGTCCGAGACGATCCGGCCGACCGGGGCGAGATGGGTGTGCCCGGGGACGAACTCCGTGAAGGAGTTGGCGACCGCGACGACCGGCTTGCCGATGTCCGCACCGGCTACGCCGGAGGCCCGCATAAGGGCGCGGGCGCCCGCCATATTGCGGCCGTGGGTGACTGTGCGGGACCTCAGCTCGGGCATCGTCGCTCGCTCCTTCAGACAGTTCTGGCTTTCTCGAGCGTACGCCGATGCTCCAAGATCTGGACGTCTTGTCCGGAATGCGGGACAGAGGTCCGCGTTTCGGTCAAGCCCCCAGCCGGACCGCAGCCTGACCGGCCGCCGCCGCGCCGCACGCGACGGCCCGGCTCCCATCGGGGAGGCGGCAGCGGGCCGTGGTCCCGCGCCCCCTCCGTACCCGGACCGCACCGCCCGGATACGGGCCGGACGAGCGCTCGGGTCCGGGCGCGGTCCCGGGGCGCGGAAGCGCGCGCAGCCCGTGTGCCCTCGCCCCGGACCGGGCCGACCGGCTCACGGCCGGGACTCAGGCCGCGGTGAGGTACCTCTGCAGCGTCGGCGCGACCATGGCGACGATCTCCTCCGGATCCACGGTGGCCAGCGGCTCCACCTGGACCACGTACCGCAGGATGGCGATGCCGATCATGTGCGAGGCGGCCAGCTCGGCCCGGAACTTCGGGTCCGGTACGTCCAGGTCGGCCGCGATCCGCTCCAGCATCCGCCGCAGGACGAAGCCGCGCAGCACCTTGGCCGCCGCCTCGTGCGTCAGCGCGGACCTGAGGATCGCGAGCAGCGGGGCGCGCGTCACCGGGTTCTCCCACACCCCGATGAAGTAGCGGGCCAGCCGCTCGCCGACGCCGTCCTTGCCCTCGCCGAGGATCGCCGGCACCACCAGGGCCGGCTCGAAGGAGACCTCGATGGCGGCCGCGAAGACCTCGTCCTTGGTGCCGAAGTAGTGGTGGACGAGAGCTGCGTCGACCCCCGCGGCCTTGGCGATTCCCCGGACGGAGGTCTTGTCGTAACCGCGCTCGGCGAACTCCGTGCGGGCCGCTTCGAGGATCCGCTCCCGGGCGCCGGGACCGGTCTCCGCCTCGGTTCGGGCGGGCCGGCCGCGCCGCCTGGGCGCCCCGCCGGTCATGATCGGCCCGGACCCGCCGTGCCGGGGAGACCACCCTGGGACGGCGCGTTCGCCGAGGCCAGGTGGAGCCGGGTGAAGGCCAGCGCCTCCGCGAGGTCGGCCTCGCGCTCCGCGGCCGACATCGCCCGCCGGGTGTTGACCTCGATCACGACATGGCCGTCGAAGCCGCTGCCTGCCAGGTGCTCCAGCAGTTCCGCGCACGGCTGGTCGCCGCGCCCCGGCACCAGGTGCTCGTCCTTCGCCGAGCCCTTGCCGTCCGCGAGGTGGACATGGCCGAGCCGGTCGCCCATCCGGTCGACCATCGCGAGGGTGTCCGTACGGGACGTCGCCGTGTGCGACAGGTCGATCGTGAAGTGCCGGTAGTCCTCTTTGGTGACGTCCCAGTCCGGCGCGTAGGCGAGCATCTCGCGGTCCCGGTAGCGCCACGGGTACATGTTCTCGACGGCGAAGCGCACGTCCGTCTCGTTCGCCATCCGCCAGATGCCGGAGACGAAGTCCCGGGCGTACTGCCGCTGCCAGCGGAACGGCGGATGGACGACGACCGTGGACGCGCCGAGCTTCTCGGCGGCCGCCTGGGCGCGCTGGAGCTTCACCCAGGGATCGGTGGACCAGACGCGCTGGGTGATGAGCAGGCACGGCGCGTGGACGGCCAGTATCGGCACCTCGTGATAGTCCGAGAGCCGGCGCAGCGCCTCGATGTCCTGGCTGACCGGGTCGGTCCAGACCATGACCTCGACGCCGTCGTAGCCGAGGCGCGCGGCGATCTCGAAGGCCGTCGCCGTCGACTCCGGGTACACGGAGGCCGTCGACAGGGCGACCTTCGCATCCGGGATGCGCACCACTGGTTCTGCCACGAGGGACAGATTACGGGCCCGCATCAGAGGGTGGGGAGGTGATCCAGCCGCCGCAGGATCACACCCTCGCGGAGCGCCCAGGGGCAGATCTCCAGCTCGTCGACGCCGAAGAGGTCCATCGCACCCTCCGCGACCAGCGCTCCTGCCAGCAGCTGGCCGGCCCGGCCCTCGGAGACGCCGGGCAGACTGGCACGCTGGGCGGCCGTCATCGCGGCGAGCTTCGGAACCCACTCCTCCAGTGACTTCCGACTCAGTTCGCGCTGGGTGTACACACCCTCGGCGGAGCGGGCGGCTCCGGCGATCCGGGCGAGCTGCTTGAAGGTCTTGGAGGTGGCGACGACGTGGTCCGGCCGGCCGAGCCGGTTGAACTCGCCGACCGTACGGGCGATCTGTGCCCGTACATGGCGGCGCAGCCCGCGCACGTCCTCCGGGTCGGGCGGGTCGCCGGGCAGCATCCCCGCGGTCAGCCGGCCGGCGCCGAGCGGCAGGCTGACGGCGATGTCCGGGTCCTCGTCGATCCCGCAGGCGATCTCCAGCGAGCCGCCGCCGATGTCGAGCACCAGCAGCTTGCCCGCCGACCAGCCGAGCCAGCGGCGGGCGGCCAGGAACGTCAGCCGGGCCTCCTCGTCGCCGGTGAGGACCTGGAGGTCGATTCCGGTCACCGCCTTCACCCGCGACAGGACGTCGTCGGCGTTGGCGGCCTCCCGCACCGCGGAGGTCGCGAACGGCAGCACGTCCTCGCAGCCCTTGTCCTCGGCGGCCTGAAGGGCGTCGTTGAGCGTGCCGATCAGCCGGTCGACGCCGTCGGGGCCGATGGCCCCGTCGCCGTCGAGCAGCTCCGCCAGGCGCAGCTCCGCCTTGTGGGAGTGGGCGGGCAGCGGCCGGGCGCCGGGGTGGGCGTCCACCACCAGAAGGTGCACTGTGTTCGAACCGACGTCGAGGACTCCGAGTCTCATGTACGGAACGCTACTGCGGCGACGCGCATACGCTGGAGTCGTGCCAAAGACGAAAAAGGCGAAGCCGGACAAAGCCGAGCCGAAGAAGCCCACCGTCAACTCTCACCGCCCTCCGGACGCCGAACCGGACGAGAAGGGCCTGGACTTTGCGCGGGCCTGGGTCGAGTTCCCGGACCCGGCGGACGACGAACAGATCTTCCGCTGCGATCTGACCTGGCTGACCTCGCGCTGGAACTGCATTTTCGGCAGCGGCTGCCAGGGCATCCAGGCGGGCCGGGCGGACGACGGCTGCTGCACGCTCGGCGCGCACTTCTCCGACGAGGACGACGAGAAGCGGGTCGCCGAGCATGTGGCACGTCTCACCCCCGAGCTCTGGGAGTTCCACGACGTCGGCCGTGCGTCGGGCTGGGCCGAGGTCAACGAGGACGGGGACCGGCAGACGCGGCGCTGGAAGGGCTCCTGCATCTTCCAGAACCGACCGGGCTTCGCGGGCGGCGTGGGCTGCTCCCTGCACATCCTGGCGCTCAAGGAGGGCAAGGAGCCGCTGGAGACCAAGCCCGACGTCTGCTGGCAGCTGCCGATCCGCCGCACGTACGACTGGATCGAGCGGCCCGACGACACGCGGGTCCTCCAGGTCTCGATCGGCGAGTACGACCGCAGGGGCTGGGGCCCCGGGGGCCATGACCTGCACTGGTGGTGCACGTCGGCGACCTCGGCGCACGGTGCGGGCGATCCGGTCTACGTCACCTATCGGCCCGAACTGACCGAGCTGATGGGCAAGGACGCGTACGACGTGCTCGTGGAGCTGTGCGAGGCGCGGCTGGCCTCGCAGCTGCCCCTGGTGGCTCCGCACCCGGCGGATCCCGTCTGAGGGCCGTCCCGCGCAGGCGGTTCGCGCTCCGACCGCCGCGCCGGCGGCCTCGGGCCCGCCGCTCCTGCGGGAAGTCGCGGTCGTGGCGGAGCGTATGACCGCGGCCGCCCGCGTTCCCCGGCCGGGCGGACACCCGACCTCGGCCGCACGGCGCGGGGCCGCTGCTCCCGGACGGTGTCGCGGCGGCGGCCCCTGCAGGGCGGCCCCCCGGGAGCACAGCACCTCGCGCTCCCGGTGACGGGAGAAACGCTTCGTCAGCCGGGCGTGGCCGGGGCCTCGCTCAGCGGCGGCGGAGACGGGTCGGTCGAGGACGGCGGCGGCTCCGAGGCGGGCGGCGGTTCCGACGAAGGTGGCGGCTCCGAGGACGGCGGCGGCTCCGACGGCGGAGGCTCGGACGACGGCGGCGGTTCCGTCGAGGGCGGGGGCTCCGTGGACGGCGGGGGCTCCGACGGCGGAGGCTCGGACGACGGCGGCGGGGTCTGCGGCGTTCCCTGGCCCCGGATCTGCAGGACCGTTCCGGCGGGGTCGATACCGACACGGGCGCTCCAGGGACCGGCCGGCTCTGCCGCGTGGTCCACGTGGACACGGACGACGACCGACTCCCCCGGAGCCAGCTTGCCGGTGGTGCGGTCGGCGTACAGCCATGGCGCGTCCGTCCACAGGGACCAGGAGACCGGTGCGCCGCCGGAGGCGGTGAGGGTCAGCATCGTGGCCTCGCCGTAGGGCCGTGCCTCGACGGAGAGCCGGCCGGAACCGTGTCCCGCCGCCGCGGCGCCGGGAGGGACGCCGGGGCTGATCACCTCGACGGTGACTCCCCCGGTCCCCGGGCCCGGCAGGCCGTCCGCGACCCGGGGATCCGGACCCTCCCGACGCGCATTGCCGGCGTTCTCGTAGCGGTCGTACGGCATACCGCCCAGGGACTGCGGTTCGTCGGCCTCGCTCGCGGAGACCGAGGAGCCGTCGCGCGCCTCGCCGGTCAGCGGGGCACCCCGGTAGGCCGCCCAGAGGGCGAGCACGGGCGCGGCGACGACGGTCGCGACCACGGTGGTGGTGACGGCGCGGGCCCGCAGCCGGCCGCGCCGCGCGGCGTGGTCCTTGGGGTCCAGGGGGAAGCCGTCGCGGCCGAAGCGGGGCGCGGCGGCGCGGGCGCGCGGGACGTGCAGCATCGCCGCGTGCGCCTCGGCGCGGGGTGCGACGACCAGCGGGAGCGCGGCGGGGGTGACGGTCGAGCCCGGCCACGGTCCCGCGGCGCCGGCGCGCTCGGCCGCTCTGCGGCAGCGCGGGCAGTCGTCGACGTGGCGGACGAGCTCGCGCCGCAGCGCGGCGGAGAGCAGCACCCGGCGGTCCTCGGTGAGCCGGGCGACGGAGGGGCAGTTCCCGGTCTCGACGACGGCGAGCGCGGCACGGGTGCGCTCCACCTCACAGGCGGCGGACGAGAGCAGTTCTCGCGCGGTGGCCGCCTCCATCCCGAGCACGGCGGCGACGTCCCGGTAACCGAGCCGGTGCCGTACGGCCAGTTCCAGTGCCTCGCGCTGTTCGGGGGTGGTGCCCGCGGCCTCGGGCCAGGCCAGCCGGGCGAGCTCCGCCCGGTGCCGGTCCTCGGTCTCCGGGGACACCGGGGTCTCTTCCTGCCGCTCCGGCGCCTGGGCGCCGGCGGCACGGCTCCCGGTACGCGCCGCGTGCGCGCCCGCCCCCTGGCGCCTGCGACGGCGCTGTTCGCCCAGCGCCCGCAGGCAGGCCCAGCGGGCGAGCGCGTACAGCCACGCCTTCCGCCGTTCCTCCTCGGCCGGTCCCCGCCCGCGGTGCCGCTCGGCGACCGCCAGGACCTCGCCGAGCACGGCCGTCGCGGCGTCGTGGTCGCACAGCACGGACAGGCAGTAGGTGAACAGCCCGTCCAGATGGGGCTCGTACCGCGCGGGCGGGGTCTGCCCGAGCGTCGGCCGGGGCGCACGACGGTGTGCGCGGTGTGCGCCGGTGGTTTGCGCGGGGGGCTCCAGCATGCTGCTCGTCACCCGGCGACCGTAGGCAGCGGCTGGCACACCCTTCGCGCGACTTGAGCACATTTAATCCATACGGGTGATGCGATCCCTCGAAAGAGAACAGGCGCATTTGCCACGGTGCGGGTGATTGTGCTTATCAACGTGGCCTATGCGCACCGCATGTGCTGCCGTCACCGGGCACGTGCGCTCCGGGCATCGGAACCCCCGTCCGGGTGCCCGTGGACAGGGGGAGAGCCGTTATTTGGGAGTTGCGGTATTCCCGGGTGGCTCTGTTCGCGAGATTCGGGAGGCACCCGCTGAGAATGATCTTGCTAGGGTCCACCCAAGTGCTGGGGCGTTCAGCGCACGGGAGGTGGTCAGGCGATGACCCCTGAGGAGCAGGATCTGGTCAAGGGTCTGGTGTTCGTACCGGGTAAGGGCCGGAGGCGTACGCTCGACGAGGTGTTCGCCCACTTCGGCGAGTCCGACGGTGGGGCCTTGGCGCTCCGTCTGCTCCGGGACGCCATGGAGCGCCGGGACGCCGACGACGTCGGGATGGCGTTGATCGTGAAGGCCTCCGCCGACGCCTCGGGTGAGGAGTTCCTGGAGCCGTTGATCGAGCTGTCCCGTGCCGACTGGCACACGCGCCACGAGGACGTCGTGCGAATGCTGGGCAAGCTCCGCTCGCCCAGCACGGTGCCGACGCTGGTCGAGGCGACTCGCTGGGTTCCCGAGTACCTGGACTGGGACGAGAACCGGGCGCTCGCGGTGAAGGCGATCTGGGCTCTCGGCGCCATTCCCGGCGCGGAGGCCCGGGAAGCCCTCGAGGGGTTCCGCGACGACGAGAACGAGATCATCCGCGAGAACGTGCTGAAGCAGCTCGCACGCCGCGGCGAGCTCTGACCGCGGAGCTGTAGCACTTCATCCGGAACGCCCGACCGAGTTTCCTCGGCCAGCCGTTCCGACCAAGATCAATCTCGCCAGGATTTCCTGTACCTCAACTACTCACGGGATGTCGCACAAACCACCCGCCGGGCCGTGAGTGACTCCCAAACTCAACGGACAGCAGATGTCCACCACTTCGGGAGGCACCACCGTCTGGCGCTGTTCGATTGCGGAGGCATGATCACCCGAAGGTCGGAGGCTGAGCCTCGGCGTCTTCTGCTGGCTGATCAGAAGAGGCGTGCGCGTGTCCTGCGTGAGGTTCTCAAGATCTCGCGCAGCCACTGGCTGCGGACGGCTGGTAGCCGGACCAGGGTGTGCCAGAAGATTCCCGGGTCGGGTCTGAAGAGGCTGCAGGGGTGCGGTGCGGGCGGATCGTCGCGTAGGACGCCGTCGGGCATGACGCCCGACGCGGGGGCGGGCAGGTGCGGCTCAGGGAAAGCCAACCACCACCACACCCCGAACGGCAGGGGCACCGGGGGTGCCGAGGCGGCACGCCGGATGTTGCATCGGCTGGAATAGCGCCCATTCGGCGCGTTGTCGGTGTGCGCCGCTACGGTTTCCCGCATGGCTGCCCGTACGAAGACCTCCAAGGACCGGCCGTCCTACCGCTGCACCGAATGCGGATGGACGACCGCCAAATGGCTCGGCCGCTGCCCCGAATGCCAGGCGTGGGGCACGGTGGAGGAGTACGGGGCGCCCGCGGTCCGCACGACCGCCGTCGGCCGGGTCACCAACGCCGCCCTGCCCATCGGCCAGGTGGACGGCCGGCAGGCGACCGCTCGCACGACCGGTGTCGACGAGCTGGACCGGGTGCTCGGCGGCGGGCTGGTCCCGGGCGCCGTGGTGCTCCTCGCGGGCGAACCGGGCGTCGGCAAGTCCACGCTCCTGCTCGACGTCGCGGCGAAGGCGGCGAGCGACGACCACCGCACGCTCTATGTGACGGGCGAGGAGTCCGCGAGTCAGGTCCGGCTGCGAGCCGACCGGATCGGCGCGCTGAACGACCATCTCTACCTCGCCGCCGAGACCGATCTGTCCGCGATCCTCGGCCATCTCGACGCCGTCAAGCCCTCCCTGCTGGTCCTCGACTCCGTCCAGACGGTGGCCTCCCCCGAGATCGACGGGGCGCCCGGCGGGATGGCGCAGGTCCGGGAGGTTGCCGGCGCGCTGATCCGCGCCTCCAAGGAGCGGGGCATGTCCACGCTGCTGGTGGGCCACGTCACCAAGGACGGCGCGATCGCCGGTCCGCGTCTGCTGGAGCATCTCGTGGACGTGGTGCTCCACTTCGAGGGCGACCGGCACGCGCGGCTGCGGCTCGTACGGGGCGTCAAAAACCGGTACGGAGCCACGGACGAGGTCGGCTGCTTCGAGCTGCACGACGAGGGGATCACCGGACTCGCCGACCCCAGCGGCCTGTTCCTCACCAGGCGCGACGAGCCGGTACCGGGCACCTGCCTCACGGTGACGCTCGAGGGCCGCCGCCCCCTGGTCGCCGAGGTGCAGGCGCTGACCGTCGACTCGCAGATCCCCTCTCCCCGGCGCACCACCTCCGGGCTGGAGACCTCCCGGGTGTCGATGATGCTGGCCGTGCTGGAGCAGCGCGGCCGGATCAGCGCCCTGGGCAAAAGGGACATCTACAGCGCGACAGTCGGCGGTGTGAAGCTCTCCGAGCCCGCCGCGGACCTCGCGGTCGCACTGGCGCTGGCCTCCGCGGCGAGCGACACCCCGCTGCCGAAGAACCTGGTGGCGATCGGCGAAGTGGGCCTCGCCGGCGAGGTGAGACGCGTCACGGGCGTCCAGCGCCGGCTGGCCGAGGCGCACCGTCTGGGCTTCACCCAGGCGCTGGTCCCGTCCGATCCGGGCAAGGTCCCGCCTGGTATGAAGGTCACGGAAGTCGCCGACATGGGGGACGCGCTGAGAGTGCTCCCACGCGGGCGTCGAGCAGAGGCCCCACGGGCGGACGACCCGCGCCGGTAGACTTTGCCCTGGTCTCGCCCGCCCGTACGAGCCGGAGGAGTGCAGTGGCAGCCAACGACCGGGGCTCAGCACCCGGAAAGTCCGGCGGAGGCCCCGGGGGATCCGGCACGGACGCGCTGATGCGCGCCTCGCTCAGTGCGGTCGCCCCGGGCACCGCTCTGCGTGACGGTCTCGAGCGCATTCTTCGGGGCAGCACGGGCGGTCTCATCGTCCTGGGAATGGATAAATCGGTCGAATCCATGTGCACGGGCGGCTTCGTGCTCGACGTGGAGTTCACGGCCACCCGGCTGCGCGAGCTGTGCAAGCTCGACGGTGCGCTGATCCTGGACAAGGACATCACCAAGATCCACCGGGCCGGTGTCCAGCTCGTCCCCGACGCGTCGATCCCGACCGAGGAGACCGGCACCCGGCACCGCACCGCGGACCGCGTGTCCAAGCAGTGCGGCTTCCCCGTCGTCTCCGTGTCCCAGTCGATGCGCCTCATCGCGCTCTACGTGGACGGCGAGCGGCGAGTCCTGGAGGAGTCCGCGGCGATCCTCTCCCGGGCCAACCAGGCGCTGGCCACGCTGGAGCGCTACAAGCTCCGGCTGGACGAGGTCGCCGGCACCCTCTCGGCCCTGGAGATCGAGGACCTGGTGACGGTCCGCGATGTGACGGCGGTCGCGCAGCGGCTGGAGATGGTGCGCCGCATCGCCACGGAGATCGCGGAGTACGTGGTGGAACTCGGGACCGACGGCCGGCTCCTCGCGCTCCAGCTCGACGAGTTGATCGCCGGCGTGGAGCCGGAGCGCGGGCTCGTCATCCGCGACTACGTCCCGGAGCCGACCGCCAAGCGCTCCCGCACGGTCGACGAGGCGCTCGCCGAGCTCAACGACCTGACCCATGCAGAACTGCTTGAACTGCCCATCGTGGCGCGCGCCCTGGGGTACAGCGGCTCGCCCGAGACCCTGGACTCCGCGGTCTCCCCGCGCGGTTACCGGCTGCTCGCCAAGGTGCCGCGACTGCCCGGAGCGATCATCGAGCGGCTCGTCGAGCACTTCGGCGGCCTGCAGAAGCTGCTGGCCGCGAGCGTCGACGACCTCCAGGCGGTCGACGGCGTCGGTGAGGCCCGCGCCCGCAGCGTCCGCGAAGGTCTGTCCCGCCTCGCCGAGTCGTCCATCCTGGAGCGCTACGTCTGACGGGCCCGGCGGGCGCCTGGCGAAGCGGCGCTTGCCTCTTCGTGACACCGCATCGGCCGCCGTGCGGGCCGGAGCCGGTACTAGTCCTTCTCCAGCCGGAACGACGCCGGCGCCACCGACGCCCCCGGGAACGCCGCCTCCAGCAGGTACGAGCCCGGTGCGGCGGGAGCGGCCGGCGGGGTCGCGCACTGCGGTGCGCTCCTGCGGCGGTCCCAGTCCACGGTGTGGGTCACGGTCCGGCCCGCCGGGACCTTCAGGAGGAGGGAGGCGCCGGCGGTCGGGCAGTCCTTCGAGGACCACACCTTGTCCTTCTCGCCGTCGTCGATGGACGACACGGTCAACACCGCCTTCCCGGGCCCGAGATCGGCCTTGCAGGTGACGGACGAGCCGTTGTGCACGGAGAGTTCGAACTGCGGCTTCTGTCCCGGCGCGTAGGCGGGCCTGACGCTGCGTACCGTCAACTCGACGGCTCCCGGGGCGCAGTCGGGGAGTGAGGAGCCCGCCGGGACCTGCTCGGCCCGGCCGGTACCACCGCCGTTCGCCGCGCCGCCGTTCGCTGCGCCGCCGGCGCCGGGATCGCCGTTCTTGCCGTCGCCGCCGCCGGTCTCCGCACCCGTGCCCGCGTCGCCGCCCGTGCCGTCGCCACCACCGGTACCGTCCGACTCATCGCGGCCGCCGGGCTGTTCACTGATCGCGGGACCCGAACCGCTGGGGCCCGGCGTGATGGAGGGTGCGGGCTTGGCGCCGCCCGGCTTGCCGTCGTCGCCCGTGCCGCCGCCGGGGTCACCGGAGCTGACGGCCCATGCGATCAGCAGTGCGAGCAGCGCGAACAGCAGCAGCGCGACCGCCCTTCGCCGCCAGTAAATGGAGGAGGGAAGGGGCCCGACCGGATTGCGCAGAGATCCCACGTACCGAACTGTACGAGAGATCGGCGGGCAACTCCGGCCCCACCCGCCGCTCATGGCTCCCGAATGTGCCGATCATCATCATGCGCCCCTGATTCCGGTTGCCTGGAAAGGGGTTCGGCCGACCGCGGCGGGTGGGTGGCGCCCTCGCCCGCGTACGGTCCTGGTCATGGACAGCGACATCTCCGGCGGCTTGTACCGCGATCTCACCGACTACGCCCGCTCCACCCCGCACTGGGTGCACGACGCCGCCGAACTCTGGACGGAGGCGGGCCTGCTGCTCTTCGGCGCGCTCTTCGCGCTGGCGTGGTGGCGGGCACGGGGCCTGGAAGCGGGCCGGATGGCCCTGGCCCTGCTGGCCCCGCTCGCCACCGCGACGGGCTATGCGTGCAGTGAGTCCCTGAAGTCGCTGGTGGACGAGGAGCGTCCGTGCCGCGCCGTCGCGGGGGCCGCCGTGTCACTGGTGCCGTGCCCGCCGACGGGCGACTGGTCGTTCCCGAGCAACCACTCGGCGATCGCCGGCGCGGCGGCGGCCGCGCTCGTGGTCGTACGGCCGCGGATCGCGTGGCTCACCGTTCCCATGGCCCTGCTCATGGCCTTCTCCCGCGTCTTCGTAGGAGTGCACTACCCGCACGACGTGGCCGCGGGCCTGCTGCTGGGCGGAATCGTCGCCGTGGTGTCCGTGCGGGTGCTGACCCGGCCGGCCACGTCACTCGTCGCGACCGTCCGCACCAGCCGCTCCCCGCTGGCGCAGTGGTTCGCGGGCCCCGGGCCCGCCGGGGAGACGGGTCCCGGCGCTGGCTTCCCCGCCGCGGACGCCGGTGTGAAATACACCGATCCGGACGCGGCCGTGTACTCCGACCCGGACCCCCTCGCGGGCCGCCCGGAGCGCATACGCCGCGTCCGGCGCTGAACATGCCAGGATCGGAGGTGCCATGACTGCGACCGAGATGCCCTCCTCCGTGACCGACGTCCCCTCCGACCCGGACGGTGTACCCGGCGCCGCCGAGGCCGCCGCCGAGCTCCACGACCCCGTCCTCGCCTGGTTCGACCAGCACGCCCGTGACCTGCCCTGGCGCCGCCCCGAGGCCGGTGCCTGGGGTGTGATGGTCAGTGAGTTCATGCTGCAGCAGACCCCCGTCAACCGGGTGCTCCCGGTGTACGAGCAGTGGCTGGCCCGCTGGCCCCGCCCCGCGGACCTGGCCGCCGAGGCTCCGGGCGAGGCCGTGCGCGCCTGGGGCCGCCTGGGCTACCCCCGCCGGGCGCTGCGGCTGCACGGAGCCGCGGTCGCGATAACGGAGCGGCACGGCGGTGACGTACCCAGCGAGCACGCCCAGCTGCTCGCCCTGCCCGGAATCGGCGAGTACACGGCCGCTGCCGTGGCGTCGTTCGCGTACGGGCAGCGGCACCCGGTCCTGGACACCAACGTCCGCCGGGTGTTCGCCCGCGCCGTCACCGGCGTCCAGTACCCGCCGAACGCGACGACGGCGGCCGAGCGCAGGCTGGCGCGCGCGCTGCTGCCGGACGACGAGCCGAGGGCGGCCCGCTGGGCCGCCGCCTCCATGGAACTGGGCGCCCTCGTCTGCACGGCCCGCAACGAGGACTGCGGGCGCTGCCCCGTCGCCGGGCTGTGCGCCTGGCGCCTCGCCGGCAAGCCGGCGCACGACGGACCGCCCCGTCGCGGCCAGACCTACGCCGGCACGGACCGGCAGGTGCGCGGCAAGCTCCTCGCGGTGCTCCGGGAGGCCGTGCGGCCGGTGCCGCGCGCCGTGCTCGACCGGGTCTGGGACGAACCCGTCCAGCGGGCCCGCGCCCTGGACGGCCTGGTCTCGGACGGTTTGGTCGAGCCCCTGGAGAATGATCGGTTCCGGTTGCCTCTGACCTGAGAATCGGTGGCCGACCCCGCCTGTTACACAACCGATGGACGGCCGTGCGTCCTCCGACGGCTTCTCCGCACAGCCTCGTGACAACTGCTCCGTAATTTCTTGTGGCGTAAGCGAGACCACGGAAACACACGGCTTGTCACGGGGCTGGAACGGGGAACGGAGGCGGTTGGAATGGCGCACGCAGAGGTGCTCGAGTTCGAGGAGTACGTCCGTACGCGGCAGGATGCACTGCTGCGCAGCGCACGACGGCTCGTCCCCGACCCGGTCGACGCCCAGGACCTGCTGCAGACCGCGCTGGTGCGCACCTACGGCCGCTGGGACGGCATAGCCGACAAGTCCCTCGCCGACGCCTATCTGCGCCGCGTCATGATCAACACGCGTACGGAGTGGTGGCGGGCCCGCAAGCTGGAAGAGGTCCCCACCGAGCAGCTGCCGGACGCCAGCGTCGAGGACGTCACCGAGCAGCACGCGGACCGGGCCCTGCTGATGGACGTCCTGAAGGTGCTCGCGCCCAAGCAGCGCAGCGTCGTCGTGCTGCGGCACTGGGAGCAGATGAGCACCGAGGAGACGGCCGCCGCGCTCGGCATGTCGACGGGTACCGTGAAGAGCACGCTGCACCGGGCGCTCGCCCGGCTCCGCCAGGAGCTGGAGAGCCGTGAGCTCAACGCCCGGACCCTGGAGCGTTCGGATCACGGGAACCACTCGCACGCACGGCGTGAGGAACGGGGGCAGGAGCGTTGCGCGGCCTGATCGGAGGCGGCGGCCCCGGGGACGGGACCGGCCCGCGGGGCGGCCCCCCTCTCGGAGGGCTCCTGGGCCCATGGGCGGCGAGTGGCACGGCGATGGCCGGCCTCGCCGCCTTCGGGCTGCTCGCGGTGGGCTGCTCCACCGGCGGCATGGGCATCCGCGACGAGGGTCCGGCGCGTACGGACCCGGTGGCGCAGTCCCCCTCGACGACGGCGCCGACCGCCACGACCTCTCCGCTGAGGAAGGTCGACGCGGTCGCCCTGCTGAAGAGCGACCCCAAGGTCAGCAAGCAGGTCAAGGCGGACCTGCGGCCCTGCGCGGCCGACGCCTACGCGATCGACACCTCGTACGGCAGCATCACGGACAACGCGACGGCGCCGGACGTGGTGGTGAACCTGATGACGTGCGGGGATGCCGTGGGGATCGGTACGTATGTGTACCGGGCGACGGACGGGACGTACGAGAATGTCTTCGCGAAGGAGGAGCCCGCCGTCTACGCGACGATCGACCGCGGGGACCTCGTCGTCACACAGCAGGTGTACGCCAAGGACGACCCGGTCACCTACCCGTCGGGCGAGATCGTGACCACCTATCGCTGGTCGGGGACCAAGTTCACCGAGCACGACCGGGTGCAGAACGAGTACAGCCGGGTCGCCGGCGGTGAGGAAGAACCTCCGGCGACACCGGCGCCGAGCGAGAACTGACCCGCTTGCCCGCCGCGCCGCCGAGTACCGGCCGTACGCCGAGGCGTACGGCCGGACCGCCCCCGGGCGCCACCCGGCACCTGCCGGGAACGCAGACAACGATCGAGAGACGAGAGCCGAGAGAGCTGAGGGATGGCCGAGACACATGTGCTGTTCGTCGAGGACGACGACGTCATCCGTGAGGCCACCCAGCTGGCGCTGGAGCGCGACGGCTTCGCGGTGACCGCGATGCCGGACGGACTGGCCGGTCTCGAGGCGTTCCGCGCCAACAAGCCGGACATCGCGCTGCTCGACGTGATGCTGCCCGGTCTCGACGGGGTCAGCCTCTGCCGCAGGATCCGGGACGAGTCGACCGTGCCCGTGATCATGCTGTCGGCGCGGGCGGACTCGATCGACGTGGTGCTCGGGCTGGAGGCGGGTGCCGACGACTACGTCACGAAGCCGTTCGACGGGGCCGTGCTGGTCGCCCGGATCCGAGCCGTGCTGCGCCGGTTCGGCCATGCGGGCGGGGTCACGGGCGACACCGACGCGCCCGGCGAGCGCGGCGTGCTGACCTTCGGCGACCTGGAGGTCGACACGGAGGGCATGGAGGTCCGCCGGGACGGCCGGCCGGTCGGGCTCACCCCCACGGAGATGCGGCTGCTGCTGGAGTTCTCCTCCGCGCCCGGGACTGTCCTCTCGCGCGACAAGCTGCTGGAACGCGTCTGGGACTACGGCTGGGGCGGGGACACCCGTGTCGTCGACGTCCACGTGCAGCGGCTCCGCACGAAGATCGGGCAGGACCGGATCGAGACGGTCCGCGGCTTCGGGTACAAGCTCAAGGCATGAGGAGACCGGCCCTGCGGACCGGTGTCCGCTGGAAGATCAGCATCGCGATCGCCGCGGTGGGTGCGCTGATCGCGTTCGCGCTGAGCCTGGTCGTGCACAACGCCGCCCGGGTGTCGATGCTGGAGACCTCGCGCGACCTGCAGATGAGCCGGCTGCTCTTCGCGCAGCGCATCTACGAGACCACCAAGCCGAGGACCGAGCCGAAGCTCGGCTCGAAGCTCAACGACCCGGAACTGCCCCGGCCGCTGCGGAGCCTGCTCGCCGACGGACGGCAGGCCACCTATGTGCAGGGGAAGGGCCCCGCGCCGGACATCTGGGCGGCCGTGCCGCTCGGCAACGGCGACGTGCTGTCCCTGCACAGCCGGATACCCGGCCGCAGTGCCGACATCATGAAGGACCTCGACCGCGCCCTCGTGATCGGTTCGGTGTCGGTCGTCTTCGGCGGCTGTGCGCTGGGCGTGCTCATCGGCGGGCAGCTGTCGCGCCGGCTCCGGAAGGCCGCGGCGGCGGCGGGCAAGGTGGCCCAGGGCAACACGGACGTACGGGTCCGGGAGGCCGTCGGCGGGGTCGTACGGGACGAGACCGACGAACTGGCGCGGGCGGTCGACGCCCTGACCGACGCCCTCAACGAGCGCATCGAGGCCGAACGCCGGGTCACCGCGGACATCGCGCACGAACTGCGCACACCGGTGACCGGTCTGGTGACGGCGGCGGAACTGCTGCCGCCCGGCCGCCCCACCGAGCTGGTTCGGGACCGGGCGCGGGCGATGCGCACCCTGGTCGAGGACGTGCTGGAGGTGGCGCGGCTGGACGGCGCGTCGGAGCGGGCCGAGCTCCAGGAGATCGCTCTGGGGGAGTTCGTCAGCCGCAGGGTCGCCGTGCTCGACCCCGGGGTGGTGATCAGCGTCGTGCACGAGTCGTGGGTCAGCACGGACCCGAGGCGGCTGGAGCGGATCCTGCTGAATCTGCTGACCAACGCCGCCAAGTACGGCAGGCCGCCGATCGAGGTCACCGTCGAGGGCCGGGTGGTCCGGGTCCGCGACCACGGTCCCGGCTTCCCGGAGGCGCTGCTGCGCGAGGGGCCGAGCCGGTTCCGCACCGGCGCGAGCGACCGGGCGGGGACGGGCCACGGTCTGGGCCTGACCATCGCCGCCGGGCAGGCCCGCGTCCTCGGCGCCCGGCTGACCTTCCGCAACGGGGCTCCCGAAGGCGTCGCGTCGCCGGGTGCGGCCGGAGGTGCGATCGCCGTCCTCTGGCTCCCGGAGCACGCGCCGACGAACACGGGCAGCTTTCGCCGGCCGGCATTCCCGGACTGATCGTCCCGGGCCGGGCCTCGGCCGCCGCGGGCTGTGCCCGCACCCCCCTTTCGCCTGTCCGTCCGCCCGTCGTCGGCTCATGGTCACGATGACCCGGCTGATCCAGGAGCCGGGCCTGGCCATGACCGACCGTGTGCGCTGCGTCAGCGCGCTCTTCACGATGCACGCCGGGATGTTCTTCATGCAGAACGTCGAAGGCGACCCCGAGGAGAAGCGTGAAGCCGTCCTCGAGGTCGCCATCGATCTGGTGTCGCAGGCGCATCACGGCCCGCGGGCGTGAGCCGTACCGCGCGAGGCGGGGAGCGTCAGATGGTGACGCCCTGCGCGCGCAGGAAGTTCGCCGGGTTCAGGGCCGAGCCGTAGTTGGGGGTGGTGCGGATCTCGAAGTGCAGGTGCGGGCCGGACGAGTTGCCGGTGTTGCCGGACAGGGCGATGAGCTTGCCCGCGTTCACGGTCTGGCCGACGTTCACGTTGATCTTCGACAGGTGCGCGTACTGCGAGTACTTGCCGTTGCCGTGCTTGATCACGATCGCGTTGCCGTAGGCGGAACCGTCACCGCCGCCGTTCGGGCCGGCCTTGACGACGACACCGCCGCTGGCGGCCTTGACCGGGGTACCGACCGGGACGGCGAAGTCCTGGCCGGAGTGCTTGTGGGACCACATGGCGCCGCCCTGGTTGAAGCTGGCGGTCAGGGTGTAGCCGGATACCGGCTTGACCCAGGCGTTGGCCTTGGCCTTCTTCGCCGCGACCGGCTTCGCCTCGGCGGCGGCCGGGGCGCTCTTGACCGTGTCGGCGGACGCGACGCCGGCACCGGCTCCGACGACCATCGCGGCGCCGAGTCCGGCAGCCACGACGGCACCACGGGTACGGAGCACGGACGGGCGGAAACGGGTGGGGGCGGTGCGCTTCGACATGCGGGGAGAACCTCCGGGCTGTGGGACATGAAGCGACCCGATGGCTGAGCACCGGGGCAACACCTTGGTAACCCGCACCCCCAACTCGGCTCAAACACCCCATCTACGACAACTCGTCGTAGACACGCCCCTGTGAGCGAGACCCTTGACGGAACCGAATCGCCCGTCCGGCATTGTCCGAAATCTACGGACGAAGGATGGTTTATTGGCACGTGGGGGCTGCGCATATGGGTTGTCCGGTCCCGCCCAGCGCGGCATCGGGTCCATACCGCCGGACGTCCCGCCCCCGGGGGGTCGAACACCCCGGAGCGCGGCCCGACATCCCCACTAAGGCGCCTAGTAGGGTCGGAAACGCCTGTGCGCCTTGTCACGGCCGATGGGACCTTGGGCCTTCCGTTTCGGGACCAAAGTCCCGTTAGGGGCAGGCGCCAACCGACTCCGGGCAGTACGCCCGAAGCGCCAGGTTTGAGGGGATACGCCCCTCTGGACACGGGGGAGAGTCCGATGGAGCCCGCACTGATCGGCACCCGCCTCGCGTCTGCGGCGCTCTCCCCGCTCGTCAAGCGCCTGCTGGTGCAGGAGGGCGGCGGCGCGGCCCTCACGGACAGGCCCGTACGGCTCGCGGGGCTGGTCTCGTTCCGGGGCGAGAAGCGCACCCTCACCGAGCGGGACGTCCGCAGGCTCGCGGGCACCCTCGTCCGCGAGTCGCTGGCCCGTCCCGGCGAACCGCCGTTCCCCGGCGACGAGGCCGAGGCCGTCGCCGACGCGCTGGCCCGCACCCTGCTCGCCCTCGGCGAGCTGGAGATGGACGACGTCCAGGCGGTTCGCCACGGCCACACCGAGCTGGCCCGTCGGCTGCGCGCCACCCCGGCGGCACAGCGCGCCGCCGCCGGCCTGTCCGGGGACGCCACCCGCTTCCTCGACTCGATCACCGAGTGGGCCTGCCTGCACATCCTGCAGTTCTTCACCCAGCGCTCGTCCTTCGTCGCCCGCACCCTGGTGGAGCAGAGCCGCACCCAGGCCGAGCTGATCGCGAAGCTCGACGAGCTGATCCTGCGCGTCCCCCGCACCGACGGCCGTGACGCGGCGTTCGAGCGCCGCTACCTCCCGTACGTCGCACGGCGGCACGGCAGCCTCACCATCTACGGCATCGACCTGCACGACTCACCGGACGAGTGGCCGCTGGACGCGGCGTACCTCTCCCTGGAGGCCTCCGCGCCGGCCGGGGACCGGCAGCCCGCACCGCCGGCGGACCGGCGCGAGGGGCCGCCGGACGACGGCGACCGGTGGCTGCGCGGCGCGGGACGCACGCACGAGTCAGACGCGGAACCCGTGCCCGCGGACCAGGCCCTCGCCGCCCACGACCGGGTGCTGCTCCGCGGTGTCGCCGGCTCCGGCAAGACCACCCTCGTCCAGTGGCTGGCCGTGTCCGCCACCCGTACCGCGGATGAGGCCCCGGACGGACCGATGGCCTACCTCCACGACCGCGTCCCCTTCGTCCTGCCGCTGCGCACCCTCACCCGCCACGGCGAGCGGCTGCCCGCCCCCGACGCCTTCCTGTCGGCCGTGGGCTGCCCCCTCACCCCGCCCGAAGGCTGGGCCGACCGGGTCCTGACCGCCGGCCGCGGGCTGATCCTCGTCGACGGCCTCGACGAGGTCCCCGAGGCCGAGCGGAGCCGCACCCGCCGCTGGCTGCGCGATCTGCTGGGCGCGTACGGCCGCGGCAACCGCTGGCTCGTCACGTCCCGCCCCTCCGCCGTGCGCGACGACTGGCTCGCCACCGACGGCTTCACCGACCTCACCCTCTCCCCCATGAGCCGCCGGGCGGTCGCGACCTTCGTACGGCGCTGGCACCGGGCCGCGGGCGCCGACGCGTCAGCGTACGAGCAGCCGCTCCAGGACGCTCTCCGCGGCAAGCAGGACCTGTCCGCCCTCGCCACCAACCCCCTGATGTGCGGGCTCATCTGCGCACTCCACCGCGACCGGCGCGGCTTCCTCCCCCGCGGCCGCAAGGCCCTCTACGAAGCGGCGCTCACGATGCTGCTCACCCGCCGCGACCGGGAGCGGGACATGGGCGCCCCCTCCGGCATCGACCTCGCGGAGGCCCCGCAGATCCAGCTCGTCCAGCGCCTGGCGTACTGGATGACGCTCAACGGCCGGACCCAGATGGACCGTTCCCGGGCGGAGTCGCTGGTCGTCGGGGCGATCCCGGCGGTGCCCGAGGCAGCCGCGGCCGGTGACCCGGACGCGGTCTTCGGCCATCTGCTGCACCGCAGCGGGCTGCTGCGCGAATCCTCCCCGGGCGCCGTGGACTTCGTACACCGCACCTTCCAGGACTACCTCGCGGCCAAGGCGATCGTCGACGAGTGGCACATCGGCGTCCTCACCCGGCACGCGGCCGACGACCAGTGGGAGGACGTCATCCGGATGAGCGTGGCCCACGCGCGGCCGCGCGAATGCGCCGAGATCTTCACGGAGTTGCTCGCGGCGGCGGACGCGGCGCCCGACCGCGCCACCCAGCTGCGGATCCTGGTGGTCGCGGCCGCCGCGATGGAACAGGCGACGGAGATCGCGCCGTCCGTCCGCGAGGCGCTGCTGAGCCGCACGGCCGAGGCCATCCCGCCGAGGACCGTCCAGGAAGCCCGGGCCCTGTCCGCCGCGGGACCGCTGGTGCTCGATCTGCTGCCGGGACCGGAGGACTCGGGCGACGACGACGTGGCACGGATGACAGTCGTCACCGCCTCGCTCGTCGACTCCGACGCGGCGGTCCCCTTCCTCGCCCGGTACGCCGGGCACCCCTCGGTGCGGGTGCGTTCGCAGCTCGTGTGGGCCTGGGACCGCTACGGCCACGACGAGTACGCCAGGGACGTGATCGCCGCGGTCGACCCGTCGGGGCTGTACTTCACGGTGCGCAACGGCGAACAGGCCCGCTCGCTCGCCGCCCTCGCCGGCGGACGCGCTGTGCACTTCCAGGGGGACCTGCCCGGGGAGCTCATCACCGCCACCGTCCGGTCCTGTGCGCCGCCGGCGGTCCGCATCTCCCAGAACCCGCGGCTCACCGACCTCGCCTGCCTGACGGGCGCGCCCGCGGCGCTGCGGGACGTCGAGATCGACCGGTGTCCCGCGCTCACCGACCTCTCGGCCGCGGGCCCCCTGACCACACTCCTCCTCGACGACAGCCAACTCGCCGTCGTGGAACGGGTGCCGGACGCACAGGGGGTGCAGGTCGAGCTGAGGCGGGCGGCGCCGAACCTGCGCCGCGTCCCGGATCTCTTCCCCAGTCTGCCCTTCCTCTCCGTCGTGCACCTGTGGCAGGACCGACCCGTCGACCTGACCCCGCTCGCGGCCGTGGACGGGCTCCGCCGGATCCTCCTCGTCGGCGACCCGGCCCTGTTCCTGGGGGCGGACCGCCTCGCCGACCGGGTGTCACTGACCGTCAGAACCCCGGAATGACCGACGCGTTGCGTCACGCCTCCTTTCGGCTCCGGGCCGGGTCCGCCATCCTCCTGTGACATGAGCAGACCCGTGATGAGCCTGAACCGACGCGGGCACCTGAGCCGCGACCGCTTCCGACGCAGTGTCCTCCGGGCCCGGACCTGGCCCCTCGCCCTCGGCCTCGTCGCCGCGCTCACCTGGAGCAGCGGCAGCGCACCCGCCGGGGCAGGGCCCTCCGACGCCGGCCTCAAGGGCGCGATCGACACGATCCTCGCCGACTCCCGCATGGACGGCGGTGCCGCGAGCGTCGTCGTCGCCGACGCCACCACCGGGGAGCGGCTCTACGAACGCGACGCCGGCGACCGGCTGATGCCCGCGTCCAACACGAAACTCGCCACGTCCACCGCCGCGATGGCGCTGCTCGGCCCCGACTACCGGTTCCGTACCGAAGTGCTGTCCACCGGCCGCCGTCACGGCCCGGTCCTGCACGGGGACCTGTACCTCCGAGGCGGCGGCGACCCCACGGCGCTCGCCGCCGACTACGGGCGTCTCGCCGCCCAGTTGCGGCAGTCGGGCATCCGGGGCGTCACCGGCCGCATCGTCGCCGACGACACCCGGTTCGACACCAGCCGTCTGGGCCGGTCCTGGGCCGCAGACGACGAGTCCTCCTACTACTCCGCGCAGATCTCACCGCTGACCGTCGCGCCCGACACCGACTACGACTCCGGCACCGTCGTCGTGGAGGCGTCACCCGGTGCCGCGCCCGGCGACAGGCCGAAGGTGAAGCTCACCCCGCCGACCGACTACGTACGGGTCGACGTCCGGGGCAGGACCGTGCCCGCCGGGCAGACCGACACCCTCGCCGTCGAGCGCGAGCACGGCACCAACACCATCGTGATCAGCGGGGACATCCCGGTCGGCGGCTCCACCACCAAGGAGTGGGTCACGGTCTGGGAGCCCACCGGCTACGCCGCGGCCGTCTTCGCCGACGCCCTGGCCGCCCACGGCGTACGGGTCGCCGGCGCCCCGCACCTCGGCAGGCCCACTCCGCCCGGCGCGAAGGTCCTCGCGACCCACAGCTCCATGCCGCTCAGAGAGCTGATGCTCCCGTTCATGAAGCTGTCCAACAACATGCACGCCGAGACGCTGACCAAGACGATCGGCTACGAGACGTCCGGACGCGGCACCTGGAGCGCGGGACTCTCCGCCATCGACGGCTACTTGAAGAAGGAGGGCGTCGAGGCGGCGAAGCTGCGCCAGGTCGACGGCTCCGGCCTGTCCCGGATGAACGTCTTCCCCGCCGACCAGCTCGCCCGACTCCTGCTCGCGGTCCGCGACGCTCCCTGGTACGCCGACTGGCACGCCTCCCTGCCCGTCGCCTGCAACCCCGACCGCGCCCTCGGCGGCACGCTCCGCACCCGGATGTGCAACACACCGGCGGCCCTCAACGCCCGCGCCAAGACCGGGTCCCTGACCGGCGCCTCGGCGCTCTCCGGGTACGTCGAGGACGCCGGCGGCCGCGAACTCGTCTTCAGCATCGTGCTCAACAACTACCTCGCGTCCTCCGTGAAGAGCATCGAGGACGCGATCGTGGTGACCCTGGCCAAGTCCGACACGGCGGGCGGCACCATCGCCACCGCCTCCGTACCGGCCCTGCGGAACGCCCCCCGTACGGCACCCGCGGATCTCGAATGCACCTGGCGGAAGCCGGACGTCTGCTGATCCGCCCGTGCCCCGGACCACCGGGGGACGTCAGGGCGGCAGCGGCCGGTGTCGTCGGCCCGCCGCGGTCCCACCGCGGAGTGGTCCGGCTCCGGCCGCACGGCACGGCGAAGGGGCTGTCCCCGGACCCTCGGGTCCGGGGACAGCCCCTTCGGCGCGTGTCAGAACGCTCAGGCGTCCTTCGACAGGTTCGGCCCGCTGCCGCCGGCCGCCGACTCGATCGGCGGGACGTCCGGCAGCGCCGACTTCTCCTCACCGCGGAAGGTGAACTTCTTCTCCTCACCCTCGCCCTCGGTGTCGACCACCACGATGTGACCGGGACGCAGCTCGCCGAAGAGGATCTTCTCGGAGAGCAGGTCCTCGATCTCGCGCTGGATCGTCCGGCGGAGCGGACGGGCGCCCAGGACCGGGTCGTAGCCCTTCTTCGCCAGCAGGAGCTTGGCCTCCTGGCTGAGCTCGATGCCCATGTCGCGGTCCTTCAGCCGCTCGTCCACCTTGGCGATCATCAGGTCGACGATCTGGATGATGTCTTCCTGGGAGAGCTGGTGGAAGACGACCGTGTCGTCGACACGGTTGAGGAACTCCGGCCGGAAGTGCTGCTTCAGCTCGTCGTTGACCTTGGCCTTCATCCGCTCGTAGCCGGTCTTGACGTCGCCCTGGGCGGCGAAGCCCAGGTTGAAGCCCTTGGAGATGTCCCGGGTCCCGAGGTTGGTCGTCATGATGATGACCGTGTTCTTGAAGTCCACGACCCGGCCCTGGGAGTCGGTCAGACGACCGTCCTCCAGGATCTGGAGCAGGGAGTTGAAGATGTCGGGGTGGGCCTTCTCGACCTCGTCGAACAGGACGACGGAGAACGGCTTGCGGCGCACCTTCTCGGTGAGCTGGCCGCCCTCCTCGTAGCCCACGTATCCGGGCGGGGAACCGAAGAGGCGGGAGACGGTGTGCTTCTCGCTGAACTCCGACATGTCGAGGGAGATCAGCGCGTCCTCGTCGCCGAAGAGGAACTCGGCCAGCGTCTTGGAAAGCTCGGTCTTACCGACGCCGGACGGGCCGGCGAAGATGAACGAACCACCGGGACGCTTCGGGTCCTTCAGGCCGGCGCGGGTACGCCGGATCGCCTGGGACAGGGCCTTGATGGCGTCCTTCTGGCCGATGACGCGCTTGTGGAGCTCGTCCTCCATGCGGAGCAGACGGGAGGACTCCTCCTCCGTCAGCTTGAAGACCGGGATGCCGGTGGCCGTGGCGAGGACCTCGGCGATCAGCTCGCCGTCGACCTCGGCGACGACGTCCATGTCGCCGGCCTTCCACTCCTTCTCCCGCTTGGCCTTCGCCGCCAGCAGCTGCTTCTCCTTGTCGCGGAGGGAGGCTGCCTTCTCGAAGTCCTGGGAGTCGATCGCGGACTCCTTGTCCCGGCGGACACCGGCGATCTTCTCGTCGAACTCGCGGAGGTCCGGCGGGGCGGTCATCCGGCGGATGCGCATCCGGGATCCGGCCTCGTCGATCAGGTCGATCGCCTTGTCCGGCAGGAAGCGGTCCGAGATGTACCGGTCGGCCAGGGTCGCGGCCTGAACCAGCGCCTCGTCGGTGATGGAGACCCGGTGGTGCGCCTCGTAACGGTCGCGCAGACCCTTGAGGATCTCGATGGTGTGCGGCAGCGACGGCTCCGCGACCTGGATGGGCTGGAAGCGGCGCTCCAGGGCCGCGTCCTTCTCCAGGTGCTTGCGGTACTCGTCGAGCGTCGTCGCACCGATGGTCTGCAGCTCGCCCCGGGCCAGCATCGGCTTGAGGATGGAGGCGGCGTCGATCGCGCCCTCGGCGGCACCCGCACCCACCAGGGTGTGGAGCTCGTCGATGAACAGGATGATGTCGCCGCGGGTGCGGATCTCCTTGAGGACCTTCTTCAGGCGCTCCTCGAAGTCACCGCGGTAGCGGGAGCCGGCGACCAGCGCGCCGAGGTCGAGGGTGTAGAGGTGCTTGTCCTTGAGGGTCTCGGGCACCTCGCCCTTGACGATGGCCTGCGCCAGGCCCTCGACGACGGCGGTCTTGCCGACGCCGGGCTCGCCGATGAGGACCGGGTTGTTCTTGGTACGGCGGGACAGCACCTGCATGACCCGCTCGATCTCCTTCTCGCGCCCGATGACCGGGTCGAGCTTGGACTCGCGGGCCGCCTGGGTGAGATTCCGGCCGAACTGGTCGAGGACGAGGGAGGTCGAGGGCGTGCCCTCGGCCGGACCGCCCGCGGTGGCGGCCTCCTTGCCCTGGTAACCGGAGAGCAGCTGGATGACCTGCTGCCGCACCCGGTTGAGATCGGCGCCCAGCTTCACGAGGACCTGGGCGGCGACGCCCTCGCCCTCGCGGATCAGGCCGAGCAGGATGTGCTCCGTGCCGATGTAGTTGTGGCCCAGCTGAAGAGCCTCCCGGAGCGACAGCTCCAGGACCTTCTTGGCACGAGGGGTGAAGGGGATGTGCCCGGACGGGGCCTGCTGGCCCTGGCCGATGATCTCCTCCACCTGCTGGCGGACCGCCTCGAGCGAAATCCCGAGGCTCTCCAGGGCCTTAGCGGCGACACCCTCACCCTCGTGGATAAGGCCCAGGAGGATGTGCTCGGTGCCGATGTAGTTGTGGTTGAGCATCCGGGCTTCTTCCTGAGCCAGGACGACAACCCGCCGCGCGCGGTCGGTGAACCTCTCGAACATCGTTAATCGCTCCTCAGAGCGGTCAGTCAGTTAGGGGTCGATCCCCTCCCTGTCCTTCCGCAGCTTAGTCCCGCAAGCGGGGACCGCTCATTCCAACTGCCGACACCCGTCAGTGGCCTCCTGCCCCGAACGCCGACAAATGCTCCAACCCGATGGTGCGAGACGATGTTCCCGCAGGCCAGGCAGTTACCCGCGCCATCAGTACGCCGATGGCGAACGTGAGACCGCAGAGCCCGCGTTTCACCCGTCCCCACTAGGGATGTCTTACCCGTATGGACGGACACTCCATGCGGCGCGCGCCGGTTCCCTCAGCTACGGGCGAACATCCTTGCGCCCTCGAACACGCCTTGACGACCTCCTCCCGCCACTCGGGGTGACCGGAACCCGACGATGCGTAACCACCGGGTCCTCCCGGGAGTTCCCGGAACATGGCCTTCACTCTCCCGGCACCTCGCCTGCCGCTCGATGACGGCAGCGCAAGGTGGTACAAGAACGAGCTTGGCTGGGCTACGGCCGAAGGGCCACCGGTACAGCTGATCACCGGGCTGCGGTTCGACGTGCTGGAGCTGCCGGAGGACGCCGGGACGGCTCTGTTGAGGCGTTTCGGGCGCACCGGACCGGTCGCCAGGGCGGGCGGCAGAATTCTGCTCCTGGTCGCCGCGGGCGGCGCCGAGGAACTGCCGGGGCTGCTCGACTGGCTCGAGTGGGGCGGCATCGGCCTGGAGCTGACCGCTCTCGGGCCGGGCGGGTCCGTGCCCGCCCCGGTCCCCCCGGGGCGCGCCGTCCCGGCCGGGGCGCCTCAGGGGGCCGCCGTGTGGCTGCGGCCCCCGAAGCCGGGGCGCGAGGTGGAGCCGTCACTGCCGGCGTTCGGCGCCGTGGGGCGCGTCGGTGCCGGATCCGGGGGCGATGGGGGCACCCCCGACCTCGCACGGCTCGTGGACGCGGCGGCGAACGCCTGCCACCGGGCCCGTCTGCTGCGCACGTATGCGGCGGGGCCGCACACGAATGCTCAGCCGTTGGCCTTCTCGTAGGCCTCGCGGATCTCGGCGGGGACGCGGCCGCGGTCGTTGACGCTGTAGCCGTTCTCCTTCGCCCACTTCCGGATCTCGGCGGTGTCCTTGCTGCCCGTCGAGGACGCGGCACGGCCCTTTCCACGGCCGGTCGTGGCACGGCCACCGGTGCGCCGGCCGCCCTTGGTGTACGGCTCGAGCAGACCGCGGAGCTTGTCCGCGTTGGCGGTGGTGAGGTCGATCTCGTAGGTCTTGCCGTCCAGAGCGAACGTCACGGTCTCGTCCGCCTCGCCGCCGTCGAGGTCGTCGACAAGAAGGACCTGAACCTTCTGTGCCACCGGATTTCCTTTCATCGAAAATGCAGTACGCGGAAAGGAAACCGCTTTTCTCTGGAAAACACAAACCCTCGGCAGAGGTTCAGAACCCGGGGAACGCGGGAAACGTACGCGATTCGGACATAGAGGTTCAGTGCCGGGACGAGTCCCGCTTCCGCTTGCCGCCGAAGCGGGATCACAGGTGCAGAAGCATCCGGCTGTTACCCAAGGTGTTCGGCTTCACCCGTTCGAGACCGAGGAACTCGGCGACACCCTCGTCATAGGAACGCAGCAGCTCGCTGTAGACATCTCCGTCGACCGGGGTCTCACCGATCTCCACGAACCCGTGCTTCGCGAAGAAGTCGACTTCGAAGGTCAGGCAGAATACCCGCCGCACACCCAGCCAGCGGGCGGTGTGCAGCAGCTTGTCCAGCACATGATGGCCCACGCCCCCGCCCCTGAACTGGGGGTCCACCGCGAGAGTGCGGACTTCCGCGAGGTCTTCCCACATCACGTGGAGGGCGCCGCAACCGACCACCTTGGCGTCGGAGTCGCGTTCCGCCACCCAGAACTCCTGGATGTCCTCGTAAAGCGTCACGGTCGCTTTGTCGAGCAGGATGCCTTCGCTCACGTACGGATCCACGAGGCGGCGCACGGCCGGCACATCGCCGGTCCTGGCCCGGCGGACCGTGACGGCATTTGCTGCGGCATTGGGAAGCGACTGCGCTGACGTCATGGCCGGACGCTATCGCCCCGCCCCGTCCGCGCCTCCGGCGCCCTCGGCGTCCTGTTCGGGAGAACCTTCCGCCGCTCGCCGAGAAGGGCCTTCCCCTTCCGGTTCCCGCGCCTCTTCCGCCGGGTCGCGCTGCACGACGCGGATCGCGTCCCGCAGCGCCTGGCGCTGCTCCGGCGACATCATGCCGAAGAAGGCGACAAGGGCCGCGGCGGGGTTGTCGCTCTTCGACCAGCCTTCGTTCATCAGTGCGGCGGAGTAGGCGGCCCGGGTGGAGACCGCGGTATATCGATAGGCGCGGCCTTCGACTTCCCTGCGCACCCAGCCCTTCTGATGGAGATTGTCCATTACGGTCATGACCGTGGTGTAGGCGATGGACCGTTCCTGCTGGAGATCTTCCAGCACTTCGCGCACCGTCACCGGGCGGTTCCATTGCCAGATGCGCGTCATGACGGCGTCTTCGAGCTCTCCCAATTGACGGGGCACATCGCCACCATAGTCGGAGATGTCGTAATGGCTGGCTATTGACGTACTTCGGGTACGAAAAAGGACGTACGGCCGCGATGAGCCGTACGTCCTGGGGGCAGCCGGTGCGGAACGGCCTCAGGCCTCGGTCGGCCGGTCCGACGGGGCGGGCCGGCCGGCGGCCTCCGCGCGGGCGATCGCCGCGTCCACCGCGGCGTCCTCCTTGGCCTTGTTCGGGCCGCCCTGGCTCTTCACGATCGTGACGACGAGGGCGGTGAAGAACGCGGCCATCACGACCGGGGGCAGGAGCGCGGATACGTAGTCCATGCCCTCCAGAGTAGCTATCCGGCGGCCCGCTTCTCCGGCGGGGGCGCCGGACGGCGGCGTGGCGGGAAGACCTCGCCCGGGGTGGGGATGGGACGGTCAGGGCGGGGGGCCGGGCGGCCGGGCTTCGGGGACGCCGGACGCGGCTCCTGCTTGTCCCCGGCCGCGGCGCGGCCGCCGGGCAGGGCGTGCAGCCGCACGCGCGCCGGGGTCGGCACGGCCGTCCGGGCGGCGGCCCGGTCGGCAAGCCGGGCCCGTACGGACTCCTCGGCGAGGCCCTGGCAGCGCTCCAGGAGGGCCGCGGAGAGCGGCGTGCGGCGCAGGGAGCGAAGGGCCGCGAGATCCTCGGGAGCGGGGTCGTGACCGGCCGCGAGGGCGTCCTGGAGGAGCTCCAGATAGCCGCTCGCGGAGCCGGGAAGGGCATTGCGGTACCGCGCCAGGTCGGCGAGCAGGAACGCCCGCAGCCGGCCCGCCTCGCGGACGGCCTCGTCCACGGACTGTGCGAGCCGCAGGCACTCCTGGGCGGTGTTCGTGCCGGGGCCGTCGGCCCGGTCGGCACGACGTGACTGGTCGGGGTTGAGGGCGATGGCGAGAGCGCGGCGGAGCACACGCAGTTCGTCCGAGCTGAACGCCATGCCGCCGCGGGATCCGTATGGCGTGGGCATGGGGTGACGATACGCGCTAATCGGACAAAATTCGTTTAACGCCCCATTTGCGGCGCGGCGTGCACGGCGGCGCCGCGACGGCGTGCACGGCCGGACCTGCGGGAGCCGCCCACCGCTGTCCGCGGGCGGTGCGCCGCGCAGGGGGCCGCCCACGGCGGACCCTCACGCGAGGGCCTGCATGGCCCTGCCGGCAACCGCGCCTGCGGACGGCGCCCACGGACGGATACGCGGGCCCGGGCGGCGTGTCCGCCCCGCCGCGGTCCGACTTCAGGCCGACCGCAGGCCGCCGCGACGGGAAGCGGGGACTCCGCCCGGCGCTCCCGAGCACGCCCACCGCGTGGCCGCGCGCCCGCGCACCGGGCGCGGGGTCACATCCGGGAGACGTTCCGCTCGTAGACGAGGCGGAGGCCGATCAGCGTCAGCCAGGGCTCGTGCTCGTCGATCGCGGACGACTCACCGAGGACCATCGGCGCCAGGCCGCCGGTGGCGATCACGGTCACGTCCTCCGGGTCGTCGGCCAGCTCGCGCTTCATGCGCTGGACGACGCCGTCGACCTGGCCCGCGAAGCCGTAGACGATGCCCGCCTGCATGGCCTCGACCGTGTTCTTGCCGATCACGCTGCGCGGACGGGCCAGTTCGATCTTGCGGAGCTGGGCGCCCTTGACGCCGAGGGCCTCGACCGAGATCTCGATGCCGGGGGCGATGACACCGCCCGCGTACTCGCCGCGGGCGCTGACGGCGTCGAAGGTCGTCGCCGTACCGAAGTCGACGACGATCGCCGGGCCCCCGTAGAGCTCGACGGCGGCGACCGCGTTGATGATGCGGTCCGCGCCGACCTCCTTCGGGTTGTCCATCAGGATCGGCACGCCGGTCTTGATGCCGGGCTCGACGAGCACGGCGGGCACGTCGCCGTAGTAGCGGCGGGTCACCTCGCGGAGTTCGTGGAGCACGGACGGCACGGTGGCGCAGATCGCGATGCCCTCGATGCCGTCGCCCAGTTCCTCGCCGAGCAGCGGGTGCATGCCCATCAGGCCGTTGAGGAGCACGGCCAGTTCGTCGGCCGTACGGCGCGGGTCGGTGGAGACGCGCCAGTGCTCGACGATGTCCTCGCCGTCGAAGAGGCCGAGGACGGTGTGGGTGTTGCCGACGTCGATGGTGAGCAGCATCGGATCAGACCTCGGCCTCTCGCAGGTCGAGACCGATGTCGAGGATCGCGGAGGAGTGGGTGAGCGCTCCGACCGCGAGGTAGTCCACGCCCGTCTCGGCGTAGGCACGGGCGTTCGCCAGGGTGAGCCGGCCGGAGGACTCCAGGACCGCGCGCCTGTCGACGATCGCGACGGCCTCGGCGGTCTCCACCGGAGTGAAGTTGTCCAGCAGGATCAGGTCGGCGCCCGCGTCCAGGACCTCGCGGACCTGGTGGAGGGTGTCCACCTCGACCTCGACGGGCAGGTCCGGGGTGCCCAGCTCGGCCAGGGTCTCCCGAACGGCCTTGAACGCCTGGGCCACGCCGCCCGCGGCGATCACGTGGTTGTCCTTGACGAGGGCCGCGTCCGACAGCGACATGCGGTGGTTGACGCCGCCGCCGCAGCGCACCGCGTACTTCTCCAGGGCGCGCAGGCCCGGGGTCGTCTTGCGGGTGTCGCGCACGCGCGCACCCGTGCCTTCGAGCGTGTCGGCCCAGGCGCGGGTGGCCGTGGCGATGCCCGAGAGGCGGCACAGCAGGTTCAGGGCGCTGCGCTCGCCGGTGAGCAGGTCCCGGGTGCGGGCGGTGACGGAGAGGAGCTTCTGCCCCGGCTCGACGCGGTCGCCGTCCTCGACGTGCCGCTCGACCTCGAACTCGTCGGTGCAGACGATCGAGAGGACCGCCTCGGCGATGCGCAGGCCCGAGACGACGCCGGCCTCGCGGGCGGTGAAGTCACCGGTGGCGACCGCGTCCTCGGGGACGGTGGCGACCGTCGTCACGTCGACGCCGCCGTCGAGGTCCTCCTCGATGGCGAGGTGCGCGATGTCCTCGACCTGCACGGGGTCCAGGCCGGCCTCGGCAAGGAGTTCGGCGAGGGCGGGGTCGAGGCCGCACTCGTACACCTCGTCGCCGCAGCCGCAGTCGTCGCCGCAGCCCTGCTCTTCGGCGGCGCGGGCGCCGATCTGGATCAGCGGGACGTCCACGGGCTCCGGACGTTCTTCGGGCGTGCTCACGGTTGCGGCTCCCTGTCGGCGGTGGGGGTGGGGACGGACGTGGGACGGACGGGCGGGAACGCCTCGCTCGGCGTGCGGCGTACGACGAGGCGGCGGTCGGGGGTGAGGCGCACGACGATATGACGGCGCCACCCGGCGTCGTCCCGCCCGGGGTGGTCCTCGCGCCAGTGGCAGCCGCGCGTCTCCGTCCGCTCGTGGGCGGCGGCGACCAGGACGCGGGCGACGAGCAGCAGGTTGGTGGCCTCCCAGGACTCGACGCCCGGCTCGGCGGCCTTGTCGAACTCCTCGGCGTCGTGCAGCGCGGACAGGTGCAGCGCCTCCAGCGCCTCCGCCGCCTCGTCCAGGCTCGCCGCGGAGCGCAGCACTCCGGCGCCGTTCGTCATGATCCGCTGGATCTCGCGCCGGGCCTCGGGCACGAGAAGCGGTACCGGGCCGCGGGAGCCGCCCTCCGCCGGAGCTCCGGTCCGTCCGGCCGGCCGGGCGTCCGCAACGGCCGCCGGGCCCGCCGGCCGGACGGAATCGGCCGCCGCCCCGGCCGCGTGCGTCTCCGCGACCGTCCTCGCGATGCGTTCCGCGAAGACGAGGCCCTCCAGGAGGGAGTTGGAGGCCAGCCGGTTGGCGCCGTGGACGCCGGTGCAGGCGACCTCGCCGCAGGCGTACAGGCCGGGAACGGTCGTACGGCCGTGGAGGTCGGTGCGGACGCCGCCCGAGGCGTAGTGGGCGGCCGGGGCGACCGGGATCGGTTCGGTGACCGGATCGATGCCGTGGGCGCGGCAGGCGGCGAGGATGGTGGGGAACCGGTTCTCCCACATCTCGGCGCCGAAGTGGCGGGCGTCCAGGAGCATGTGGTCCGCGCCCTGCTCCTGCATGCGGCGCATGATGCCCTTGGCCACGATGTCGCGGGGGGCGAGTTCGGCGAGTTCGTGCTGTCCGACCATGAAGCGGGTGCCGGACGCGTCGACGAGATGGGCGCCCTCGCCCCGCACCGCCTCGGAGACCAGCGGCTGCTGGCCCTCGGAGTCCGGGCCGAGCCAGAGGACGGTCGGGTGGAACTGGACGAACTCGAGGTCGCTCACCTCGGCGCCGGCGCGCAGCGCGAGCGCGACGCCGTCGCCGGTGGACACCGGAGGATTGGTGGTGGCGGAGAAGACCTGGCCCATGCCGCCGGTCGCCAGGACGACCGCCGGCGCGTGCACCGCGCCGACGCCGTCGTGCTGGCCCTCGCCCATGACGTGCAGCGTGATGCCGGCGGTACGGCCCTTTTCGTCCGTCAGCAGGTCGAGCACCAGGGCGTGCTCGATGACGCGGACGGCGCCGTCGCGTATCGCCGTGACCAGCGCGCGGGAGATCTCGGCGCCCGTGGCGTCGCCCCCCGCGTGGGCGATACGGCGGCGGTGGTGGCCTCCCTCGCGGGTCAGCGCGATGTCGCCCGAGTCGTCGGTGTCGAACCGCGCCCCGGTCGCGATCAGCCTCCGCACCGCGTCCGGGCCCTCGGTGACGAGCGTGCGCACGGCTTCCTCGTCGCACAGCCCGGCACCCGCGACGAGGGTGTCGTCGCGATGCTGCCCGGGGGTGTCGCCTTCGCCGAGCGCCGCGGCGATGCCGCCCTGGGCCCAGCGGGTGGAGCCGTCGTCCAGGAGCGCCTTGGTGACCACGACGGTGCGCAGGCCCTCGGCCGTGCAGCGGAGCGCCGCCGTGAGGCCCGCGACGCCCGAACCGACCACGACGACGTCCGCGTCGATGGCCCAGCCGGGGGCCGGGGCGTTCAGCCGTATACCGGTGCTCGTCACGAGGCGGCTCCGAAGGTCAGGGGGATGTTGTCGATCAGCCGGGTCGTGCCGACCCGCGCGGCGACGGCCATGATCGCTTCGCCGGTGTGGTCGTCGGCGGCCTCGGAGAAGTCGGCCGGGTCGACCAGGGCGAGATAGTCGAGGACGAGTGGCGTCGAGGACTTGGCGGCCTCGTCGAGGACGGCGCGCGCCGCGGCCCGCACGGCGTCGGCACCGCCGCCGGGCTGGGCGACCGCGACCGCGTGGGCGTCGGCGGCCGCCCGGGCCTCGCCGAGCGCGGACAGCGCGGCGGCCCGGGCGTTGGAGGCGGGCGAGGACTCGGCCCTGGCGCGCAGGGCGACCTGTGCGGCGAGCCGGTCCCGGGCCGCGAAGAGGGCCCGGGACAGCGCGAGGGCGGTGTGGCGCTCCCCCGGCGAGAGGTAGCGGTTGCGGCTGGAGAGGGCGAGGCCGTCCGGCTCCCGCACGGTCGGGACGCCGACGATCTCCACCGGGAAGTTCAGGTCCCGGACCATCCGGCGGATCAGGGCCAGCTGCTGGGCGTCCTTCTGCCCGAACAGCGCGACGTCGGGGCGGGTCAGGTGCAGCAGCTTGGCGACGACGGTCAGCATGCCGTCGAAGTGACCGGGCCGGGAGGCGCCTTCGAGGACGTCTCCCATGGGGCCGGCGGTGATCCTGACCTGGGGCTCGCCGCCCGGGTACACCTCGTCGACCGGCGGGGCGAACACGGCGTCGGCGCCCGCCTCCGCCGCGGTCTTCAGGTCCGCTTCGAGGGTGCGCGGATAGCGGTCGAGGTCCTCGCCGGCGCCGAACTGCAGGGGGTTCACGAAGACCGTGACCACGACCTGGCCCTCCGGCCCGACCAGTGAACGGGCCGTGCGGATCAGGGTGGCGTGGCCGTCGTGGAGGGCGCCCATCGTCATGACCACCGCGCGGCGGGCCGGGGCCGCCGGGGCGAGGGCGTCGAGCTCCGCGGCGGTGCGCAGGGGCGTGATCATCGGTCGTTCTCCCCGTCCGCGGTGTCGTCCGGGCCGTCCTCGCGGCCGCGGCCGTCCCCGGCGTCCGGGCCGTCCGCCAGGACGACCAGCAGGTCCTCGGCGAGCTCGGGCTTGAGCAGGCCGTGCGCGAGGGCGCGGTCCGCGGTCGCGCGGGCCATGGCCAGATACCCGGCGACCATGCCCGGGGCGTGCTTGCGCAGTTCGGACACATGGGCGGCCACCGTCCCCGCGTCACCGCGGGAGACCGGCCCGGTCAGCGCGGCGTCGCCGGAGCGCAGGGCGTTGTCGAGCGCGGCGCCGAGCAGCGGGCCGAGCATCCGGTCGGGGGCGGAGACCCCGGCGGTGCGCAGCAGCTCCATGGCCTGGGCGACCAGCGTGACCAGGTGGTTCGCGCCGAGGGCGAGGCCCGCGTGGTACAGCGGCCGGTCGGCCTCCTCGATCCACTCGGGCTCCCCGCCCATCTCGATGACGAGGGCCTCGGCGGCGAGCCTCAGCTCCTCGGGCGCGGTGACGCCGAAGGAGCAGCCGGCCAGCCGCTGGACGTCCACGGAGGTGCCCGTGAAGGTCATGGCGGGGTGCAGGGCGAGCGGGAGCGCGCCGGCCCGGCGGGCGGGGTCGAGCACCGCCGTGCCGTACCGCCCCGAGGTGTGGACGAGAATCCGGCCGGGGCGCACGGCGCCGGTCTCGGCCAGGCCTTCGACCAGTCCGGGCAGCACGTCGTCGGGAACGGTCAGCAGCACCAGCTCGGCACGCGCGAGCACCTCCGCCGGGGGGACCACCGGCACGTCGGGCAGCATCGAGGCGGCCCGGCGCACGGAGGCGTCGGAGACGCCGGAGACGGCCACGGGACGGTGGCCGGCGAGCCGGAGGGACGCGGCGAGGGCGGGGCCGACGCGGCCCGCACCGACGACACCCACGGTGAGGCGGGCCGGACGGTCCTTGGGGTCGACCGGCTCCTGTGCCGGTGGTGTTGCTGGCGATGGTGCGTTCACGCGCGGCCTTCCGTTCCAGTCCGCAGGGGGTACCGGACGATTCTTCGCCATGCTACGCCAGCGTTTCGGCACCCTTCCGCTTGTCCACAGGCTGTGGAGACGGCACCGGGCCCGGGCGGAAGGGACCTGTGGACAACGGCATGGGGCCGTCCGCCATGGGCGATGATCGCACCATGACTCAGAACGCGGAGCGGACGCTGCCCTTCGACGCCGGCGGGACGACCGCCGGCACGGGGAGGGCTGCCGGCGCGGACCCGCTCGGTGACTCGGAACGGCGCACGGACCGGAGCGAGGAGGAGGGACGCCGCCGCAGGCTGACTGCCTGGCGGGCCTCCGACCGGCTGCTGTGGCGCGGCTCCGCGGACGGCCGGCTCGGCGAGCGGCTCGCGGCGCTGGCGGCCGACGCGGGTGCGGTCCACGACCTGGACGAACACGTGGACCTCTACGGCGACGGGGTCGTCGCCGCGCTGGAAGGACGCGTGGCCGCGCTGCTCGGGTTTCCCGCCGCGGCGTTCTTCCCCACCGGCACGATGGCGCAGCAGGTGGCCCTGCGCTGCTGGGCCGGGCGCACGGGCAACCGGACCGTCGCGCTCCATCCGCTCGCCCACCCCGAGGTGCACGAGCGGGGCGCGCTGGGGGCGGTCGGCGGGCTGCGCACCGTCCACCCGACCCGGGAGCCGCGGCTGCCGACGGCGGACGAGATACGCGGTCTGGACGAGCCGTTCGGCACGCTGATGCTGGAGCTGCCTCTGCGGGACGCCGGATTCGTGCTGCCGGAGTGGGACGAACTGGTGGACGTCGTCGAGGCGGCACGGGAGTCGGACGCGGTGGTGCACTTCGACGGCGCGCGACTTTGGGAATGCGCCCCTCATTTCGGCCGTGAACTGGACGAGATCGCCGGGCTCGCGGACAGCGTGTACGTGTCGTTCTACAAGTCCCTCGCGGGCCTGTCCGGCGCGGTGCTGGCCGGGCCGGAGTCCCTCGTGGAAGAGGCACGCGCCTGGCGCCACCGCTACGGCGGCCTGGTCTTCCAGCAGTACCCGGCGGCGCTGTCGGCTCTGCTCGGCCTGGAGCGGGAACTGCCCAGACTGCGGTCCTACGTGGCTCATGCGAAGACCGTCGCGGCGGCGCTGTCGACGGGTCTGGCGGAGGAGCCGGGCGTGCCCTGGTTCCGGGTGCATCCGGACCCGCCGCACACCCATCAGTTCCAGGTGTGGCTCCCGTTCGACGCCGATGCGCTGGACGAGGCGGGCCTGCGGCAGGCGGAGGAGACGGGCGTGACCCTGTTCCGACGCTGGTTCCCGGCCCCGTCCGGTCCTCCGGGCGTCAGCGTCACGGAGGTCACCGTCTCGGCGCCGGGGCTGTCGTGGACCGCCGACGACGTCAGGGCTGCCCTCGCGGACTTCATGGCGCGGGTACGGACCGGGGGCGAAGGGGGCCCCGGCTGACGGCGGGGCGCCGGCGGCCCCGGCGGCCCGCTCCTGCGCCGCACCACGCCTCTGGAATCCCTCGACGCGCGCCGTCCGCGCGGGGAGGCCGGGCCGTGCTCGGCCGACCCGCTCGGTGCCGGCCGAGGCTCGCGAGGGGCGACGCCGCCCGTACGCGCGAGCGCGTACGGGGAACGACCGGGCCGTACCGGCCGGGAAGGGGCGGCACCTCGCCGTGCCCGGCCGCGCGAGAGCCGTCGAGCAGGTGGCGCCGTACGGTGCCCGTGCGCTTCGGGCCGGTACAGCCCCCTCCGGCGCCCGCCGCGCGTCGATTGACGAGGACCGTCAACCGGACGACAGGCACCGTCCCGCACCGCGCACCATGGGGACCGTGACCGTCACCATCGACATCGCGGGCCTCCCGCCCGAACGCATCGTCTTCGAGCCGTCGCCGCTCGCCGAGCTGGGCATGGCCCTGCACGCCCTGGCCGAACCGGGGCACCATCCGGGACTGCACGGCTGGGCGACGGCGACCGCCGCCGGATTGAAGCCGGACCTGGCCGACCGGCTGCACGAGGCCGACTTCCTCTGGACGTCGACCTTCTCGGACGTACTGATGCCGTTCTCCGGCATCCGCGGCGGCGACGGCCGCACCGGCGCGACGCTCGCCGAGGAGCTGGACCTGCTGGACCGGCTCGACGAGGAGCGGTTCCTGATGGCCGCGATGGAGTTCACCTGCTCCCGCTCGTACACCACGGGCGCCATGATCGAATCCGGGCGCGCCCTCGAGCTCGCCGCTTCCCGCGGGCCCAGGCAGCTGGGCTTCGCCCGCCGCATCCTCGACGACCCCGGGGCCGTACGGGCCTGGCTGCGACGGCTGTTCGAGGACTGCGACCAGGCGTTCTTCGCAGACACCTGGCGCCGGGTGGGACCGGGGCTGGCCGCCGACGCCCGGCACAAGACGGAGCTGCTGCGCCGCAAGGGCCTCGGCGACGCGCTGCGCGACGTGTCGCCCGCGCTCTCCTTCGACGAGGAGCGGGGCCGGATCTGCGCGGACAAGCTGAGCGACGGGAGGACGACCGCGGTCGACCCCGCCGTCGGGCCCGGCCTGACCCTCTTGCCGTCCCACTTCGGCTGGCCGCATCTGACGGTGCTGTACGCCCCGGGCTGGCGGCCCGCCATCGCCTATCCGGTGGGAGCACCCGACCTGCCCGGCCCCGCGTCCGTCGAGATCCTCCAGCGCCGGATGGAGGCACTGGCCCACCCCCTGCGCATGCGGCTCTGCCGGAACCTGGGCCGGGCCTCGTACACCACCGGCGAGCTCGCCGAGACCCACGGCATCACCGCGCCGGAGGTCTCCCGGCATCTGTCGGTGCTCAAGCGGGCCGGACTGGTCACGACGCGACGGCGCGGCCGGTACGTCCTGCACCAGTTGGACGTGGCGGTGGTGGCACGGCTGGGAAGCGACTTCCTGGAGACGGTGCTGCGCTGAAGCGGGTCCCCTGGGCGTGGCCGGAACCACCCGGTACGCCCCGCCGCAGTGGCTCCTACGCGGTCTGCGTCCCGCCGCCGAGCCGGCCGTCGGTCCGCAGGAGTACGACGGTCATGACGCGGCGCCGCCGCCCGCGCGGACCAGACCGCTCTCGTAGGCGAGCACCACGACCTGCACCCGGTCGCGCAGGCCGAGCTTGGTGAGGATGCGGCCCACATGGGTCTTCACCGTGGCCTCGGACAGCACCAGCCGGGCGGCGATCTCGCCGTTCGACAGGCCCTGCGCCACGAGCATCATGACCTCGCGCTCCCGGTCGGTGAGCCGTTCCAGCTCCTTCTGCTGCGGCTCCTTCCCGTGGGACGGCAGCATCGGCGAGAAGCGGTCGAGCAGCCGGCGCGTCGTGGACGGGGCGACCACCGCGTCGCCGCTGTGCACGGAGCGGATGGCGCCGAGCAGTTCGGCCGGCGGCACGTCCTTCAGCATGAAGCCGCTGGCGCCCGCCTTGAGCCCCGAGAAGGCGTACTCGTCGAGGTCGAAGGTGGTCAGGATCAGCACCTTCGGCGGATCGGGCTGGGCGCAGATCCGGCCGGTCGCCTCCACCCCGTCGAGCCGGGGCATGCGGACGTCCATCAGCACCACGTCGACGGCCGTGGAGCGGAGGATCTCGATGGCCTCTGCCCCGTCACCGGCCTCGGCGACGACCTCCATGTCGGGCTGGGCGGCGAGCACCATCCGGAAGCCGGTGCGCAGCAGCACCTGGTCGTCGACGAGCATCACGCGGATGGTCATGGGCGGGGTCCTTGTCTTGTGGGCCGGGGCGGGAGGGGTACGGGCGGGGCACGAAGGGACGGGCGGGGTACGGCCGGCGGGGCCGGTGACGGCAGGCTAGTGGGCCGATTTGAGGGGCAGCAGTGCGCTGATCCGGAATCCTCCGCCCGGCCGCGGACCGGCGTCGAGCGTGCCGCCGACCATGCCGACGCGCTCCCGCATGCCGATGAGTCCGTGGCCCTTGCCGTCCGCGCCGCCGTCCTCGTACAGCTCGTGGGCCGCACCCCGGCCGTCGTCCTCGACGAGCAGCCCGAGGCCGTCGTCGAAGTAGACCAGCCGGACGCTCGCCCCGGCGTCCGGGCCGCCGTGCTTGCGCGTGTTGGTGAGCGCCTCCTGGACGATCCGGTAGGCGGTGAGCTCCACGCCGCTCGGCAGCGGGCGCGGGGTGCCCTCGATCCGGAAGTCGATGGTCAGGCCCGCCCCGCGGACCTGCTCCACCAGTTCCTTGATCTGCTCGACGTCCGGCTGCGGTACGTACTCCCCGCTCTCCGGGGCGTCGCCGGTGCGCAGGACGCCCAGCAGCCGGCGCATCTCGGCGAGCGCCTGGCGGCCGGTGGAGGAGATCGTCTCCAGGGCCTGCCGTGCCTGGTCGGGCGCGGCGTCCAGCACGTAGGCGGCGCCGTCGGCCTGCACGACCATCACCGAGACGTTGTGCGCGACGACGTCGTGGAGTTCGCGTGCGATCCGGGCGCGCTCCGCCGCGACGGCGACCTTGGACTGCGCCTCGCGCTCCTTCTCCAGCCGGGAGGCACGCTCCTCGAGCTGGGCGAAGTACGCGCGGCGGGTGCGCAGGGAGTCGCCGAGCACCCAGGCGAGGGCGAACGGGACCGTCATGACCACCGTGAAGAAGATCTTCCCGCCCGCGCTCATGCCCGGCTCGGGCCAGCGGATCTGGGCGAGCGTCGCGGCGGACAGCCCGCCGGCGAGCGCGAGGTGGGAAGCCCAGCGCGGCCCGTCGTGCGCGGCGACGGTGTAGATCAGCACGAGCATCGCGAAGTCCGCCGGGTTCGGCCCGACGTCCAGCACCAGCTGGGCGACGCCGATCCCCGCGACCAGCAGCAGCATCCTCTCCGGCATGCGGCGGCGCAGCGCCACGGCAAGGCAGAGGAGGAGCACGACGACGGCGGGCGCGATCCGCGGCTCGACCCCGACGTGCTCCTGGACGACCCACAGCATGGAGAACCCGAAGAGCATCACAGCCCAGAAGCTGTCGACGCCCGTCGGGTGCCTGCGGAGAAAATCATAGAGGCGCTGCACGTAACCCAGCGTAGGCAAGGACGAAAGGTGCCCGGGTCAACCGGAGGGGCGATCCGGTCCGCCGACGCCTACTCCCCAAGGTGGAGACTGGGGCGCGTGACGTACCAGGCGACGAACGAGGCGGGCCACGCCGGCGCGGAATGGGTCCCCTGGCGGCAGGCCGCGGAACGGGCGCTGTACGGGCCGCGGGGGTTCTACCGCAGGCCGGAGGGACCGGCGGGGCACTTCCGCACGTCCGTGCACGCGTCGCCGCTCTACGCCGCCGCGGTCGCCCGGCTGCTCCGGGAGACCGCGGAGGGGCTGCGGACACGGGTCGGCGAGGTCGCGCTGGTCGACGTCGGCGCGGGCCGCGGGGAACTGCTGACCGGTGTCCTGGCGGCGCTGCCGGACGGTTTCCCCGTGCGCGCCTGCGCCGTCGAGCGCGCCGACCGGCCGCCGGGCCTCGACCCGCGGATCGAGTGGGCCGAGCGGCCGCCGACGGGGATCTCCGGGCTGCTGTTCGCGAACGAATGGCTGGACAACGTCCCGGTGGACGTCGCCGAGGTCGACTACGCGGGCGTCCCGCGTTACGTCATGGTCAGGGCCGACGGCGAGGAACGTCTCGGGGATCCGGTGTCCGGGGCCGACGCCGCCTGGCTGGACCGCTGGTGGCCGCCCGCCGGGCCGGGGGCGCGGGCCGAGATCGGGCGACCGCGCGACGAGGCCTGGGCGGCGGCCGTCGCGGGCCTGGACGCGGGGCTCGCGGTCGCCGTGGACTACGCGCACCGCGCCGGCGCTCGCCCGCCCTTCGGGACGCTGACCGGGTTCAGCGGCGGGCGCGAGGTCCGTCCCGTGCCGGACGGCGGCTGTGACATCACGGCGCATGTCGCCCTCGACGCCTGCGCCGGTCCAGGGGCCGAGCTGGTGAGCCAGCGCGAGGCCCTGCGCCGCCTCGGCGTCTCCGGCGCCCGGCCGCCGCTCTCCCTGGCCTCGTCCGATCCCGCGGCCTACGTCCGCGCGCTGGCGTCGGCGGGCGAGGCCGCCGAACTCACCGCCCCCGGCGGCCTCGGCGACTTCACCTGGCTCCTCCAGCCGGTCCCGGCCCGCTGAGGCGCTCCGTGGCGCGCCGGTCACGTGCGTGCACGACGCCCGGCGCACGGCCCCGGCCCGGACACGGCAGGGTCGGAGGCCGGCCTGACGGGTCGGGCGGGGGGCCCGCACGGCGGGTGCGGGCCCGTGCCGGCGCCCGGTGGCGGACCCCCGGACACGGTCCGGCCACGGGCGCGTCCGGTCCACGGGCACATCTCCGGGCACTCACCCACGCGAGGGATACTGCCTCCATGACGGAGACGACGATCGGCATCGGCGGCGCGGCGGAGAGCACCGACATGGTGCTGAACATCGGGCCGCAGCATCCCTCCACGCACGGCGTGCTGCGCCTCCGCATCGTCCTGGACGGCGAGCGCATCGAGCAGGCCGAGCCGGTGATCGGCTACATGCACCGCGGCGCGGAGAAGCTCTTCGAGGCACGCGACTACCGGCAGATCGTCATGCTGGCCAACCGCCACGACTGGCTGTCCGCGTTCTCGAACGAACTGGGCGTCGTCATGGCCGTCGAGCGCATGCTCGGCATGGAGGTCCCGGAGCGCGCCGTGTGGCTGCGCACCCTCCTCGCGGAGCTGAACCGGGTGCTCAACCACCTCATGTTCCTGGGGTCGTATCCCCTCGAACTCGGTGGAATCACCCCGATCTTCCACGCCTTCCGCGAGCGGGAGGACCTCCAGCACGTGATGGAGGAGGTCTCCGGCGGCCGGATGCACTACATGTTCAACCGCGTCGGCGGCCTCAAGGAGGACCTGCCCGCGGGCTGGACCGGCCGGGCGAGGAGCGCGATCGCCGAGGTCCGTTCGCGGATGGACGTCTACGACCGGCTCGTCCTCGGCAACGAGATCTTCCGTGGCCGCACCCGAGGCATCGGCGTGCTCACCGAGCGGACGGCACACGGGTACGGCGTCTCGGGCCCGATCGCCCGTGCCTCCGGAGTCGACTTCGACCTCCGACGCGACGAGCCGTACCTGGCCTACGGCGAGCTCCAGGACACCCTGAAGGTCGTCACCCGCACCGAGGGCGACTGCCTGGCCCGGTTCGAATGCCTGCTGTGGCAGACGCACAACTCGCTGGATCTGGCGGACGCCTGTCTGGACCGGCTCGCCGAGCTGCCGCCCGGGCCGGTCAACCAGCGGCTGCCGAAGGTGCTCAAGGCGCCCGAGGGCCACACGTACGCCTGGACCGAGAACCCGCTGGGCATCAACGGCTACTACCTGGTCTCCAAGGGCGAGAAGACCCCGTACCGCCTCAAGCTCCGCTCGGCGTCGTACAACAACATCCAGGCGCTCACCGAGCTGCTGCCCGGCACCCTGGTCGCGGACATGGTGGCGATCCTGGGCTCGATGTTCTTCGTGGTCGGAGACATCGACAAGTAGGCCGACCGCGCCCGCGACTCGCAGGCCGGCGCCCGAGCGGGCGGACGCTCAGCAGCTACACGGGAGCAACAGGAACGCCGGGCGGCGTGAGCCACCCGGCGTTCGCGCGGCCGGAACCGCGCCGGATCGGGAACCGCGCCGGATCAGGAGATCGCGGTGCGCAGCTGGGCGACGTCCAGCTGCTCCGTCTCGTCGTGCGCGGTCAGATCGATGACCTCACCCACGACGCGTTCCTCGGTGCGCCTGCTCTGCGCCAGCGCCTCCTCGCCCACCACGTCGGCGAGGTCCTCGTCCTGGACCGACGCGAGCTGGGCGGGCTCGAGGGCCGCGACCGGCGTCTTCTTCCGGCTGCCGCCCCCGGCGGTCGGGGCCGGCCCGGTGGACTCGGCGGCTCCAGCAGCCTGTTCGGCGCCCTCCGGAGCCTTCGCCCCCTGAGTGCCGAAGAAGTCGAAACCGCCCTGCGGGCGCACGGGCCGGCGCTGCCCGGAGTAGGGGACGATCGCCGCGGCGACCGGCACGCGCGTGGCGGGGACGGCGGACGACGGGCGGGCGTGCTGCGCTCCCCCGGCGGCCGCCGCGTGCTTCCCCTGCGGCTCGTCCGCCTCCCGGGCCCGCTCGGCGATGTCGCGCTTGCGGGCCTCCTCGACGGTGCGCTTCGCCTGCTGCTCGGCGGCCCGGCGCGGCAGGTCCTCCAGCGCCTTGGCCGCACGCAGGTACGCGGACGGCGTCGGCGTGGAACCCGCCGGGGGGAGCTCCTTGGGCGAGCCCGCCTCGATCGCGAGCTGCCTGCGGCCCTCGAGCGCGCTGGCGCGCTCGGTCTCGGCGTTCGCGTACCGGCGGAGCAGTGCGGCGTGCTCGTTGCGCAGTCCGGCCAGCTCGACCCGCTTGGCGCGCAGCTTGGCGTCGAGCTTGGTCCGCAGTTCGCGGGACTCGTCGAGGTCGGCTTCCAGCTCCGCCGTGCGCTCCTCCGTCTTCCACGCGTCACTGGCGCGGAGACGGGTGAGTTCGGCGACGCGGCGGCCCGCGTGCCGGTCCCAACTGCGCATGAGGACCGCGCCGGTGACCGCCGCTGCGGCGGCGGCCGCGACCAGGGTGCGGAGCAGGACCGGATCGGAGAGCAGCCAGGCGCCCAAAGCACAAAGGACCGCAGCTCCGGCGACCGCCGAGGGCGGAAGGAGCCTGTGCAGAGGTGGGGAATGGCGGTGGCGTCCACGTGGCATGGCCTGAAATTTACCGTGCGTAGGTGACGATTGGGGGGTCGGCCCGGCAATCTCTTCGCATCGGTGACACATCGCTTTCGATGTGCCGGGCCATCCCTCGTAATCCACGTGCCGTTCCGGCTCGTTCCGGGCCTTCGGCCCCTCGCCTGCGGCTGGTGCCGCGTCAGGCGACGTTCACCCCGTCGCGACGCCCGGCACGGCGAATCGCGGCGTTGCCGAATCAACCGAGGGGGCCCACTACGAGGTCGATCCGGCGTCTTGCGATCCTTCCCCTCGGCCCGGAGGAGCCGGGGGAGACGCCACGCACCGGACGCCGCTCCTCGACGGGCGAACCCTGGCTGACGCGGCACTCAGGGCGGTCCCGTCAATCCCCAGCGGAAACCGGTGATGCTGATCCACCGGTGATGACGGGACGGCCCTTAGTTCCCGAGCAGGCCCTTTGCCGCCAGGTACTCCTTCGCCACGTCCTGCGGCTTGGCCCGCTCGGCGTCCACCTTCCGGTTCAGCTCGACCAGGTCCTCGGTCGTCAGCGCACCGGTGAGCTTGCCGAGGGCGTCGGCTATCTCCTGCGATCCGGCGTCCTTCGCGTTGACCACGGGCAGCACGTTGTCGGCGTTCTGGAGCTTCTTGTCGTCCTCCAGCAGCACCAGCCCGAAGCTCTCCAGCGTGGCGTCGGTCGTGGTGGTCAGGACCAACTGGTCCTCGCCGTCCTTGACCGCCTGCTTGGCCTGCGGGGTACCGACGCCCTTGGGGTCCACCCCCGCCACGTCGATGCCGTACGTCTTCTTCAGACCCGGCGCGCAGAACGGCCGCACCTCGCATTCGTCCCCCGCGGCGATCTTGACCTTGATCTTCGACCTGCCAAGATCGGAAAGGGACTTGAGCTTGTTCTTCTCGGCGAATTCCTTGCTGACCGCGAACGCATTCTGGTCGACCGCCTCTCCGGCGGGGAGCACCTTCAGTCCGCGAGGGGTCGCGAGCTTCTCCAGAGCGGCCACCGTGGCGGCGACATCGCTCGACGCGACGGGCTTCTCCTCGGGGGCCTTCGGACCGTTCGCCTTGGCGTTGAGGAATTCCGCGATCGTGGCCGCGTATTCCGGTACGACGTCGATCTCGCCCTTCTCCAGGGACGGTTCGTACAGCTCGCGGTTCTTGACCGTGGTGACGGAGGCGTCGTAGCCGGCGTCCCGGAGCACCTGGGCGTAGAGCTCGGCGAGCACCTTGGACTCGGTGAAGGCGGCCGCCCCCACGACGAGGGTGCCCTTGCCGCCGCCGCTCGCGGCGCCGTCCGAGGCTCCGGAGCCTCCGCTCTTCCCCTGCTCGAGGCTGTCACCGCCGCAGGCGGCGAGCGAGCCAACCAGGGCCATGACGCCCAGTACCGCTCCCGCGAGGCGCGAGGTCTTGCTCATGAGGTTCACCATCCAAGGGAGTGAGTCGTCACACGGTCTTCCGGAGGGGACTGCACAAGCGGTCCACCGCCACCAGCACGGCCTCCACGAGGAGGGCGAGCACGGCCACGAGCAGGGCGCCGGCGACCACTTGCGGAGTGTCGTACGTGTTGAACCCGGCCGTGATGATGCGGCCGAGGCCGCCCTGGCCGACCATCGCCGCGATCGTCGCGGTGGCGACCACCTGGACCGAGGCGGACCGCAGCCCGGTCATGACCATCGGGTACGCGAGGGGCAGTTCGACCCGGACGAAGAGCTGCCGGCCAGACATTCCCATGCCCCGTGCGGCCTCGACGACCGCCCGGTCCACCTCCCGCATGCCCACGTAGGCGTTGGTGAGCAGCGGCGGCACGGCGAACAGCACCAGGGCGATGATCGTGGGGACGTATCCGGCGCTGCGGAGCGGTGTGACCATGAACAGCGCGAGCACCGCGAAGACGGGGACTGCACGCCCCACGTTCGACAGGTTCACGGCCAGGGCGCCACCGCGTCCGGCATGTCCCAGATACAGCGCCGTGGGCAGGGCGATGGCGCAGGCCAGAGCCATGGCGACCCCGCTGACGTACAGGTGCTCCCCCAGCCGGTGCCAGGCGCCGCCCTCCCCGGACCAGTTGGCGCCCGTGGAGAGCCATGTCCAGGTCCTGGCCAGTACGTCCATCAGTGGGCCCCCCTGCTCCCGGCCGCGCGTATTCGGGTCCAGGGCGTGAGCAGCCTCTGCACGCCGAGCAGCAGCAGGTCGGCTGCGACCGCGAGGAGCACGCAGAGCACGGAAGCGGTCAGCACCTGCGCCTTGAAGAAGCTGGGCAGCGCGTCCTCGATGAGATTGCCGAGCCCGCCGCGGCCGACGATCGAACCGACGGTGGTGAGCGCCACCGTCGAGACCGTCGCGATCCTCAGGCCCGCCATCAGCGCGGGCAGGGCGAGCGGCAGCTCGACCTCCCACAGCAGCCGGGCCGGGCCGTAGCCCATTCCGCGGGCGGCCTCACGGGCCTCCGCCGGAACGGCCTCCAGCCCCGCCACCATGTTCCGCACGAGGATCGTCAGCGAGTAGAGCACCAGGCCCGTGACGACCAGGGCGGCCGAGAGGCCGAAGAAGGGCAGCAGCAGCGAGAACATGGCCAGCGACGGGATCGTGTAGAGCACGGTCGTCAGCCCGAGGACCGGGCCGGCGAACCGTGGCCGGCTCCGGGCGAGCAGCGCGAGCGGAAAAGCCACGACGAGTCCGATCGCGACCGCTGCCGCCGTGATCCCGACGTGCTGCACCGTGGCGTCGATCAGCTCCTGGCTGCGGGAGCGCAGGTACTCGCCGCAGATCCAGTCGTTCGTGACCAGGCAGTCCCGGCCCGCCATCGCCCCACCCCCGTCCTCGCGTCCGGCCTGTTCGACCGGTTGCCGAACGGAAACCGACCCTAACCCCCGCCGCCGACAATCGCCGAGGAGCTTCGCGTTCCGGCAACACTGCCTTCACACAAGGCCCGCCGTCACCCGTCACAATGGGGAACCATGATCCGATTCGAGCACGTGACCAAGCGCTACCCGGATGGCACGACCGCGGTGGACGACCTCTCCTTCGAGGTCGCCGCGGGTGAACTGGTCACGCTCGTGGGCCCGTCCGGCTGCGGCAAGACAACCACCATGAAGATGGTCAACCGCCTCATCGAGCCGTCCGAGGGGCGGATATTCCTGGACGGGGAAGACATATCCACCGTCGACCCCGTCCAACTGCGGCGGCGCATCGGCTACGTCATCCAGCAGGTGGGCCTCTTCCCGCACAAGACGGTCCTGGAGAACACCGCGACCGTGCCCCGTCTCCTCGGCTGGAAGCGCGCCAGCGGGCGTGAGCGCGCCGCCGAGCTCCTCGATCTCGTCGGCCTCGATCCCCGCGTGTACGGGGACCGCTACCCCGAGCAGCTCTCGGGCGGCCAGCGCCAGCGCGTGGGCGTGGCCCGGGCGCTGGCGGCCGATCCGCCGGTGCTGCTGATGGACGAGCCGTTCGGGGCCGTCGACCCGGTCGTGCGGGAGCGCCTGCAGAGCGAGTTCCTGAGGCTTCAGGCCGCGGTCCGCAAGACGGTGCTGTTCGTCACCCACGACATCGAGGAAGCCGTCCGGCTCGGCGACCGCATCGCCGTCTACGGGCAGGGCAGGATCGAGCAGTTCGGGCCCCCCGCCGCCGTGCTGGGGGCGCCGGCCACCCCCTACGTGGCGGACTTCGTCGGTGCCGACCGGGGGCTGAAGCGGCTGTCCGTCACCCCCGTCGAGGAGGGCGATCTCGAGCAGCCGCCCGTGGTCCGTCTCGACGACCCGCTCCCGCGCGAGCTGGACTCGCCCTGGGCCGTCGTCCTGGACTCCGGCGGCGATCTGCACGGCTGGATCTCCGCCGAGCACGCGGGCCGCACCGGGACCGTGCGCGAGCACGCCCGCCGTATGGACGCCTGGCTGCCGGTCGGCGCCTCCCTGAAGCAGGCGTTCTCCACGATGCTGCAGCACGACGCGGGGTGGATCGCGGTCGTCGACAAGGAGGAGAAGGGACGTTTCCTCGGGGTGCTGACCCCGGGGCGCCTGCACGAGGCCCTGCGTCGCTCCATCGACGCGGACGCCCAGGACGTACCGCGTACCACGGTGGACATCGACAAGGTGCCGTCGGGCTGAACCCGCCTCGAAGCGCCGGGATCCGCCCGGCGAGCCGGAGGCCCGGGCAGGGCCCGGAAGAACCCGCACCCGGCCGGGCAGGAGGCCCGGGCTCAGGCGCGGGAGCCGGACGTCATGCCGCGCCGAGCCGGCCGCTCATCCACACCAGCGCCGGGGGGATCTCGCGGCGCCAGGTGTTGAAGTTGTGCCCGCCGCTGTCCAGCGTGATCGACGAGACGCGCGCGGGCGCCTTCACCTTCTTGATGAACTCCCGCGTCCCCTTGAGGTTTCCCTCGCCCTCCTCCGACGTGGTCACCAGGAACGAGGAGGCGCCCTGGGGCCGGTGGTCCAGGGTCCACAGCAGGTTCGCGCGCTTGCGCTCCGCCTGGTTCCCGTGGAAGAGATCGCCGGTCGTCGGGTCCTCGGCGGCCTTGTAGTACGCGGACAGGCCCGCTCCGGCCGAGAACCGCTCGGGGTGGTGGAGGGCTATCTTCAGCGCGCAGTAGCCCCCCGTCGAGTTGCCCATGATGCCCCAGTTGCGCGGTGCGTCACCGACCCGGTAGGTCGCCGACACGGCAGCCGGCAGGTCCTTCGCGAAGAACGTCTCCGTCTGCGGTCCGTCCGGGATGTCGACGCACTCGGTGTCCCTCGGCGGCGCCACCGTCGGCCGGAGCATCACCAGGATCATCGGCTGCATGCGTCCCTCCCGGGCCTGCATGAACGCCGTTCGCGGGTACTTGAGGCCCTTGATCAGGTTCTCCGCGGTACCCGGGTAGCCGGTCAGCACGACGGTCACGGGGAAGCGCTTCGACGCGTGGGCGGGCTGGAAGTACTCGGGCGGCAGATACACGTACGCCGGGCTGTCGATCCCCGACTTCTCGCCCACGATCACCACCTTCTGGATCTGGCCGCCCGTCTCCGGCCGCGCGCTTCCCGGGACGTCCGGCTTCTGCTTGCCGACCACCTTGACGGTCCTGCTGCTCGCCGAGTGGTCCACGACCTCTCCCATCTCCTGCTGCCGGCCGAAGAGGTCGGCCCAGGAGCCGTAGAAGAGGAAGGAGTTGTTCGCGGCCAGGCCCACCGCGGCGAACAGCGCGAGCTGCGTCGCCAGCAGCAGCCCCACCCGGCCGAGGACCGCCCGCCAGCCCCGGCGTGAGAGCCGCGGCCACAGCCAGATCGTCGCGGCGAAGAGAGCCACGGCGGCCAGAACGGCCAGCGCCAGAACCTTGTTACTGGTGAGACCCATGAGGCGATCGAGCTTCTTCCGTGAGAATTTCCTGAGAGTCGATGAACCCGCCGCCCGGAAGTGCCGTCCTAGAGAGCGCAAATTGTCCGAGCCGAACGTTCTGCGGCCATGGACTCCACGATCTCTCTCGAGAGCCTCAGGAAGCGATGTCTGTCACCATAGATGGGGATAAGTCGGGCTTGGTTCCGGATCGAGTACGCCGGATCCTCCGCGGCCCTCGCGCCGAATCCGTTCCTGCGCTGGTCGGCACGGCCTGCACCTTCATCGGCCTGGTCGACATCGCCGCAGGGGTGTTCCCGCGCTTCCGGCACAGCCGGATGCACGCCCTCGCCGAGGTGCTCCCCGGCGCCCTCGGCCCGTTCGCCGCCGCGCTGTCGCTCAGCGCCGGCGTCCTGCTGCTGCTCCTCGCACACGGGCTGAAGCGGCACAAGCGGCGCGCCTGGCGGGCCGCGGTGGTCCTGCTCCCGGCCGGCGCCGTCGCACAGTTCGTCTACCGCCACTCGGTCATCGGCGTCCTGCTGTCGCTGGTACTGCTGGCCCTGCTGCTGCGCCACCGCAACGAGTTCGCCGCCCTTCCCGACCCGCGCAGCCGTTGGAAGGCACTCGCCAACTTCGTCCTGATGGGCGCCGGTTCGATCGGCCTCGGCCTGGTCGTCGTGAGCGCACACCCGGGCAAGGTCATCGGCAGTCCCAGCCTCACCGACCGTCTCGAGCACGTCCTGTTCGGGCTCTTCGGCCTCGAAGGACCGGTCGGATACGAGGGCGGCGTCGACTGGACCGTCGGCTACTCGCTCGGCGCGCTCGGCCTGATCACCGCCGTCACCACGATCTACCTGGCGTTCCGCCCAGAGCACCCGGCCGCGACGCTCACGACCGAAGACGAGTCCAGGCTCCGCGAGCTGCTCGAGAGGCACGGCGGCCGCGACTCCCTCGGCCACTTCGCGCTCCGGCGCGACAAGGGCGTCGTCTTCTCCCCCAGCGGCAAGGCAGCCGTCACCTACCGCGTCGTCTCCGGCGTCATGCTCGCCAGCGGCGACCCGATCGGCGACGTCGAGGCGTGGCCGGGCGCCATCGAGCGCTTCATGGACGAGGCCAAGGCCCACTCCTGGACCCCGGCCGTCATGGGGTGTTCCGAGACGGGCGGCCAGGTATGGACCCGCGAGACCGGCCTCGACGCCCTGGAGCTGGGCGACGAGGCGGTGGTGGACGTCCCGGATTTCTCGCTCACCGGGCGCGCCATGCGAAACGTGCGCCAGATGGTGAAGCGCATCGAGCGCAACGGCTACGAGACCCGCGTCCGCCGCGTCCGTGACCTCTCCGACGGCGAGCTGGAGCGGATACGCCGGGCCGCGGACGACTGGCGCGGCACCGACACGGAGCGCGGCTTCTCCATGGCCCTCGGCCGCATCGGCGACCCCTCGGACGGCGACAGCGTGATCGCCACCGCGCACAAGGCCGACGACGGCGAGCCGGGGCCGTACGGCGACCTGAAGGCCGTACTCCACTTCGTGCCCTGGGGCACGGACGGCATGTCGCTGGATCTGATGCGCCGCGACCGCTCCGCCGACCCCGGCATGAACGAACTGCTGATCGTCGCCGCGCTGCAGGCCTCCCCGAAGCTCGGCATAGCCCGGGTCTCGCTGAACTTCGCGATGTTCCGCTCCGCGCTCGCCCGCGGTGAGCAGCTGGGCGCCGGACCGGTCCTGCGGGTCTGGCGCGGGCTGCTGGTCTTCCTCTCCCGCTGGTTCCAGATCGAGTCGCTGTACAAGTTCAACGCCAAGTTCCGGCCGCGCTGGGAGCCCCGCTTCGTGGTCTTCCGCAAGACCCGCGACCTGCCCCGCATCGGATTCGCCGCCATGCAGGCGGAGGGCTTCGTGACGCTGGCCGTGCCGCGTCCGTTCCGCCGCCGCGCGGCCCGCGCCCCCCGCCCCTGCGCCCACATCCGCCCGGCCGCGGCCGGTGAGCACGAGGTGCGCGCGGCGTAGCGGGACCGTGCCGGAGCGGCAGCGGCATGGAGGGGTCTCTTCCGGGCCTAGGCTGGTCGTATGAGTACGTTGCGCGGACGGGGCACGGCCACGGGCCTGCCGGAGTGGGACCGCTGTGCGGTCATGGGGGTCGTCAACGTGACGCCCGACTCCTTCTCCGACGGAGGCCGCTGGTTCGACACCACGGCCGCCGTCAAGCACGGCCTCGACCTCGTCGCCGAGGGCGCCGACCTGGTGGACGTCGGCGGCGAGTCCACCCGGCCCGGCGCCTCCCGCGTCGACGAGGAGGAGGAGCTGCGGCGCGTCCTCCCCGTCGTTCGGGGGCTGGCCGGCGAGGGCGTCACCGTCTCCGTCGACACCATGCGCGCATCCGTCGCCTCCCAGGCGGTGGCGGCCGGCGCCACCCTCGTCAACGACGTCTCCGGCGGCCTCGCCGACCCGGAGATGATCCGCGCCGTCGCCGCCGCGGAGGTGCCGTTCGTCGTCATGCACTGGCGCGGCTTCAGCGAGGACATGAACAGCAGGGCGGTGTACGGGGACGTCGTCGCCGAGGTCGTCGCGGAACTGCGGGAGCGAATGGACGCCGTGGTCGCGGGAGGTGTCGCCGCCGAACGGATCATCGTCGACCCGGGCCTCGGCTTCGCCAAGCAGGCCGGACACGACCTCGCGCTGGTCGCGCACCTCGCCGAGCTGCGCTCCCTGGGCCGGCCGCTCCTCGTCGCCGCCTCCCGCAAGCGGTTCCTCGGCCACGTCCTGGCCGGCGACGCCGCGACCCCGCCGCCCGCTCGCGAGCGGGACGCCGCCACCGCCGCGGTCTCCGCGATCGCCGCCCACGAGGGCGCCTGGGCGGTGCGGGTCCACGAGGTGCGGGCCACGGCGGACGCCGTGCGGGTCGCGCGGGCGGTCGAGGGAGCCCGGTGACCTCGCGTACCGACGTCGAGAACGTGGAAGCGGCCAACACCGCCTTCTACGAGGCCGTGGAACGGGGCGACTTCGAGGAGATCTCCGGCCTCTGGCTGGACGGCGCCGAGGCCGACGACATCTCCTGTGTGCACCCGGGCTGGCCGGTGCTCTCGGGGCGCGGCGAGGTGCTGCGCTCATACGCCCTGATCATGGCGAACACCGAGTACATCCAGTTCTTCCTCACCGACGTGCGGGTGAGCGTGTCCGGCGACACCGCCGTCGTGACCTGCACCGAGAACATCCTCAGCGGCGGCCCCGCGGAGGAGGCCGGCGAGCTGGGGCCCCTCGTCGGGCAGCTGGTCGTGGCCACCAACGTGTTCCGCCGCACACCGGACGGGTGGAGAATCTGGTCACATCACGGTTCGCCCGTTCTGGCGGAATCGGAGGACGAAGAGGACGGCGATTCCACCCCCTGAGCGGGTAAACCGGCTCGTGGGAGGTTCGTTTCCGCGTCCGCGGGGTAGGCGCCGCCACCAGCCGGTGACGGTTCCGTCCACGGCCCCGTGGGCAGGCCGTGTCCGAGCCCGCAGGTAGATTCGAATCCGTGCACTGCTGCCGCCCGCACGCGGCCGCGTGCGCGCCGGACTACGACAGCAGGAGTGATTCGCGTGGATCGTGTCGCGCTGCGCGGCCTCAAGGCCCGCGGGCACCACGGCGTCTTCCCCCGGGAGCGCGAGGAGGGCCAGACCTTCATCGTGGACCTGGTGCTCGGCCTCGACACCCGTCCCGCGGCGGCCGACGACGACCTGGCGAAGACCGTCCACTACGGAGTGGTGGCGGAGGAGGTCGTCGGCGTCGTCCAGGGCGAGCCGGTGGACCTGATCGAGACGCTGGCCGAGCGCATCGCCCAGCAGTGCCTCAAGCACGCCGGCGTCCAGGAGGTCGAGGTCGTCGTGCACAAGCCCGACGCCCCGATCACCGTCCCGTTCGACGACGTCACCATCACCATCACCCGGAGCCGTGCATGAGCGACCCCACCGTGCAGCCCGTGCCGACCGCCGTCGTCGAGCAGGTCGACGCGGCCGACATCACCCTCTCCAACCCCAAACGAGCCGTGATCGCGCTCGGCTCCAACCTCGGCAACCGGCTGGAGACGATCCAGGGCGCCATCGACCTGCTCGAGGACACGCCCGGCGTCCGGGTCAAGGCCGTCTCCCCCGTGTACGAGACGGAGCCGTGGGGCGTGGAGCCGGGCACGCAGCCGTCGTACTTCAACGCGGTGGTGCTCGTGAAGACGACGCTGCCCCCGAGCTCCCTGCTGGAGCGCGGCCAGGCGATCGAGGAGGCGTTCGACCGGGTGCGCGAGGAGCGCTGGGGTCCGCGCACGATCGACGTCGACATCGTGGCGTACGCGGACGTGGTCTCGAGCGACCCGCTCCTCACCCTTCCGCATCCGCGGGCGCACGAGCGGGCCTTCGTCCTCGCCCCGTGGCACGACGTGGAGCCCGAGGCCCAGCTGCCGGGCCTGGGCGGGATCGCCGAGCTGCTGGCCGGCGTGGGCCGGACGGGAGTCGCTCCGCGCGTGGACCTGGAACTCCGCCTGCCCGAGTAGTCGTTACGCTCTTCAGGGTCTCCGGCACCAAGACGAAGGACACAGGGGCGCGCGGTGAAGCAACTACGGCTTGGGGTACTGGCCGGGCTGTTCGTGGTGGCCGGAGTGCTGTCCTGGGGCGGCGCCCGGCTGTGGGACTCGGTGGGCACGCTGCCGAGCGTGCCACTGGCCGCGCCCATCGTCCTGGCGTCGATCGCCGTCGTCCTCCTGGCGACCGCGCTGTCGCTGCGCGCCCGGTTGCGGGCCCAGCGTGAGCGCAGGCCGGGGGCGAAGGGGGTCGAGCCGCTGATGGCCGCCCGCGCGGTCGTCTTCGGCCAGGCGAGCGCTCTGGTGGCGGCCCTCGTCAGCGGCGTGTACGGCGGCGTGGGCGCCTTCCTGCTGGGGTCGCTCGACGTCCCGGCCCGCCGTGACCAGGCGATCTACGCGGGCTTCGCGGTACTGGCGGGCATCGCGGTGATCGCCGCGGGCCTGTTCCTGGAGCGGGTCTGCAGACTCCCGGACGACGAGGACGACGGTACCGGCCAGGTCCCGGCGCGCTGACGCCTGCCTGACGCGAGGAAGCACCCCCGGCGAGGCCGGGGGTGCTTCGGTCGAAGGGGGGCGTGCGTGCGCGCGCCGGCCGGGGAAGGAGGGCGGTCCGCCCGCGGTCCTGCGCCGGTGGACGGCTCAGCGCGCCATGATCAGGCTCATCGCCTCGTTGCGCGTGGCGACGTCGCGCAACTGCCCGCGCACCGCCGAGGTGATGGTCTTGGCGCCCGGCTTGCGGATGCCGCGCATCGACATGCACATGTGCTCGCACTCGATGACCACGATCACCCCGCGCGGCTCCAGGATCTCCATCAGGGAGTCGGCGATCTGCGTGGTCAGGCGCTCCTGCACCTGAGGGCGGCGGGCGAAGACGTCGACGAGGCGGGCGAGCTTGGAAAGGCCGGTGATCTTGCCCGTGGTCGACGGGATGTAGCCGACGTGGGCGACACCCCGGAAGGGGACCAGATGGTGCTCACAGCAGCTCACCAGTTCGATGTCCTTCACCAGGACCATCTCGTCATGGCCGAGGTCGAACGTCGTGGTGAGCACGTCCTCGGGCTGCTGCCAGAGTCCCGCGAATATCTCCTTGTACGCCCGGGCCACCCGCGCCGGGGTCTCCTTCAGGCCCTCACGGTCCGGGTCCTCGCCGACGGCGATGAGGAGTTCGCGCACGGCGTTCTCGGCACGCTTCTCGTCGAACTCGCCGATCGTGCCCTCGCCGTCCAGCGTCACCGGGTCGGTCATCTGTGCTGCCTCGTTCCTGTGCTCTGCCTTGGCGCGAAAACGCCGCACTTCCCAGGCTAAAACCTGGGAAGTGCGGCGTTCATTCCGGTCCGGCGGTCGTCACCGCCGCATCATGCCTGGTCAGGCGTCTGGACGCTCGTCCTTGACGGCTTCCGTGGGCGCCTTGGTGACATCGGTCACCGTGGGGGCCGAGGCCCCGTTGGCGCCGTTGGTGAGCGCGAGTTCCTTCGGCGACAGCACCGGCGGGCGGGTGGACGGCGTACGGCGGGAGGAGCCGGTCCACGCCGGGCGGGCCGGGCGCTTCACGATCGGGGCGAAGATCTCCGCGATCTCCTCCTTGCCGAGGGTCTCCTTCTCCAGCAGCGCGAGGACGAGGTTGTCGAGGACGTCGCGGTTCTCGACCAGGATCTCCCAGGCCTCGTTGTGCGCGGTCTCGATGAGCTTCTTGACCTCTTCGTCGACCAGCGCCGCGACCTCTTCCGAGTAGTCGCGCTGGTGCGCCATCTCACGGCCCAGGAACGGCTCCGTGTTGTCGCCGCCGAACTTGATCGCGCCGAGCCTCTCGGTCATGCCGTACTGCGTGACCATCGCACGGGCCGTGGCCGTGGCCTTCTCGATGTCGTTGGCCGCGCCCGTCGTGGGGTCGTGGAAGACGAGCTCCTCGGCCGCGCGGCCGCCCAGCATGTACGCCAGCTGGTCGAGCATCTCGTTGCGCGTGGTCGAGTACTTGTCCTCGTCCGGGAGCACCATCGTGTAGCCCAGGGCCCGGCCGCGGGACAGGATCGTGATCTTGTGGACGGGGTCGGAGTTCGGGGAGGCCGCCGCGACCAGGGCGTGTCCACCCTCGTGGTACGCGGTGATCTTCTTCTCCTTGTCCGACATGATCCGGGTCCGCTTCTGCGGGCCCGCCACGACGCGGTCGATGGCCTCGTCCAGGAAGTGGTTGTCGATCAGCTTCTTGTCGCTGCGGGCCGTCAGCAGGGCGGCCTCGTTCAGCACGTTCGACAGATCGGCACCGGTGAAGCCGGGGGTGCGGCGGGCGACGGCCGAGAGGTCGACGTCCGGGGCGACCGGCTTGCCCTTCTGGTGGACCTTGAGGATCTCCAGACGACCCTGCATGTCCGGGCGGTCGACGGCGATCTGCCGGTCGAAACGGCCCGGGCGGAGCAGCGCCGGGTCGAGGATGTCCGGCCGGTTCGTGGCGGCGATCAGGATCACGCCGCCCTTCACGTCGAAGCCGTCCATCTCGACGAGGAGCTGGTTCAGGGTCTGCTCGCGCTCGTCGTGACCGCCGCCGAGGCCGGCGCCGCGGTGGCGGCCCACCGCGTCGATCTCGTCGACGAAGACGATCGCCGGGGCGTTGGCCTTGGCCTGCTCGAAGAGGTCACGGACCCGGGAGGCACCGACACCGACGAACATCTCGACGAAGTCGGAGCCCGAGATCGAGTAGAACGGCACGCCCGCCTCGCCCGCGACGGCGCGGGCGAGCAGCGTCTTGCCCGTACCGGGCGGGCCGTACAGCAGCACACCCTTCGGGATCTTGGCACCGACGGCCTGGAACTTCGCCGGCTCCTGCAGGAACTCCTTGATCTCCTGGAGCTCCTCGACGGCTTCGTCCGACCCGGCGACGTCGGAGAAGGTGGTCTTCGGCGTGTCCTTGGTGATGAGCTTGGCCTTGGACTTCCCGAAGTTCATGACCCGGGAGCCGCCGCCCTGCATCTGGTTCATCAGGAACAGGAAGACGACCACGATGAGGACGAACGGCAGCAGCGAGAGGAGCACCGAGAGGAACGGGCTCTGCCGCTCGGGCGAGACCGTGTAGCCCTTCTCGATCTCACCCGCGTCGTACTTCTGCTGCAGGGTCGTGGCCAGCTCGACGCCCTGGTCGCCGATGTAGCTCGCCTGGACCTTGTCGCTGCCGTCGACCTTCTGGCCGTCCTTCAGCTCGATCTTGATGATCTGCTCGTCGCCGGTGGTCAGCTTGGCCTGCTCGACCTGGTTCTTGTTGATCGCCTGGACAACCTCTGCGGTGTCCACCGTCTTGTAGCCGCCCGACGAGCCGACGACCTGCATCAGCACGACCACGGCGAGGACGGCCAGCACGATCCACATGACCGGCCCACGGAAGTATCGCTTCACGTCCATCCATACGGAGCGGTGCCGCCCCGTCCCTCCTGCCCGTAGGTAAATGCTGCTATGAGAGTGCTGCTGTGAGACTCAGTAAAAGACTGTTCTTCGGACGGTACCCCAGCATTGTCACCCGGGACCGCCTTCCCATGCTCCAACGGCGGGAAGGCGGCCGGGGTTCCCGGGGCGCGTCCGCGCCTCAGCCCCCGTACACGTGCGGCGCGAGGGTCCCCACGAACGGGAGGTTGCGGTACTTCTCGGCGTAGTCGAGGCCGTATCCGACGACGAACTCGTTCGGGATGTCGAACCCGATCCACTTCACGTCGATCGCGACCTTCGCGGCGTCCGGCTTGCGGAGCAGCGTGCAGACCTCGAGCGAGGCCGGCTCCCGGGAGCCGAGGTTCGACAGCAGCCAGGACAGGGTCAGCCCGGAGTCGATGATGTCCTCGACGATCAGGACGTGCTTGCCCTTGATGTCGGTGTCCAGGTCCTTGAGGATGCGGACCACTCCGGAGGACTGGGTGCCCGCGCCGTACGAGGACACCGCCATCCAGTCCATGGTGACGGGGGTGGACAGCGCACGCGCCAGGTCCGCCATCACCATCACGGCGCCCTTGAGGACTCCGACGATGAGCAGGTCCTTGCCCGCGTACTCCGCGTCGATCTTCGCGGCCAGCTCGGCCAGCTTCGCGTCGATCTCTTCCTTGGTGATGAGTACCGATTTGAGATCGGCGCCCATGTCCTTCTCGTTCACCCGCGTCGCTTTCTGTCTCGGCGTCCCGGCGCTCGGCCTGCTGCCGGCTCAGCCTTGCCGAATGACCAGTCTGCCACCCTGGCGGCGCGCTTCGACCCGGCCGGGCAGGTTCAGGGGCTTCTGCCCCCGCCATCCGACGATGAGCCGCTCGACCTCCTCGACATGCCGGGCGAACAGCGAACCCGCAGGTGAACCGGCTGCCACGAGGGCCCGGCGGAGCACCCGCCGGCGGACGGCCGGCGGCAGTGCGTAGAGCTTCGCGCATTCGAGCAGTCCGGCGTCGTCACGGACGGTCTCGTCGGCCTGCGCGGCCCAGGCGTCGAGGGCGTCGGCGTCGTCGCGGGAGAGCTGGGCGGTGCGCGCCAGCGCCTCCACCACGCCCTTGCCGAGCGCCTTCTCCAGCGCGGGCAGGCCCTCGTGGCGCAGCCGGGAGCGGGTGTACGCCGGGTCCGCGTTCATCGGGTCGTCCCATACCGGCAGGTGCTGGACGAGGCACGCCTTGCGCGCGGTCTGGCGGTCGAGCCGGAGGAAGGGGCGCCGGTACCGGCGGCCGGCGCCGGAGACGGCCGCCATTCCGGAGAGGGAGCGGATGCCGGAGCCCCGGGCAAGGCCGAGGAGCACGGTTTCCGCCTGGTCGTCGCGGGTGTGCCCGAGGAGCACTGCGGCGGCTCCGTGGCGCTGCGCGGCCTCGTCGAGGGCGGCGTAGCGGGCGTCCCGGGCGGCGGCCTCGGGCCCGCCGGCGCGTCCGACGGTCACGGCGACGGACTCGACGGGGTCGAGGCCCATGGCGGTGAGTCGGCCGGCGACTTCGGCGGCGCGGAGATCGGAGCCGGCCTGCAGGCCGTGGTCGACGGTGACGGCGCCGGCGCGGACGGCCAGCTTCGGTGCCTCGAAGGCGAGGGCGGAGGCGAGCGCCATGGAGTCGGCGCCGCCGGAGCAGGCGACCAGCACGAGGGGGCGGTCGTCCGGGCCCGGTGCGGCCGTGGAGCACCCGCAGGAGGGGGCTGCGCCAGGGATGTCTTCGTTCAGTTCGTTGAGTACGTCGTGGAGTACGCGGCGGACCGCCAGGCGTATCGCCGCGACCGCAGGATGCGGACCCATGTCCGGTGCCCTTCGTGGAGTCGGGGGTGCCTCCGCAGGAGGAGGTGGGAGACGGGGGTACGGTCACTCAGAGTGTCTCGATGGTGACAGAACCGTGCCGTTCCCCGAGCATTGCACGCCTACCCATTGCCTACGGTCCCTCGGACGGGTGATTACGAGGGCGCCCGTCTGCCGTCGGCCGCACGGGCGTTCACGGCTCGGCCCTTCGGTGCACCCGCGCGATCCAGTCTCCCGGCTTGGCGATCTCGGCCTTGGTGGGCAGCGTGTTCGGCGAGGTCCAGACCCGGTTGAAGCCGTCCATGCCTGCCTCCTCGACGACGGCCCGCACGAACCGCTCGCCGTCCCGGTACTGGCGCAGCTTGGCGTCCAGACCGAGGAGCTTACGCAGTGCCAGGTCCAGACGGGAGGCGCCGCGGGCGCGACGCTGCTGGAACTTCTCGCGGATCTCGCCGACGGACGGCACCACCTGCGGGCCGACGCCGTCCATCACGAAGTCCGCGTGCCCCTCGAGCAGGGACATCACCGCGGTGAGCCGGCCGAGGATCTCGCGCTGCTCGGGACTCTGGACGATCTCGACCAGCGAGCGGCCCTCGTCCTCCTCGCCCTCGGGCCGGCCTCCGGCGAGCGTCTGCGCGGCCTCGCGCAGCCGCTCCAGCACGGTCATGGGGTCCACGTCGGTTTCGGCGAGGAAGGCCTGGATCTCGCCCTCGAGGTGGTCGCGCAGCCAGGGCACGGCGGTGAACTGGGTGCGGTGGGTCTCCTCGTGGAGGCTCACCCACAGCCGGAAGTCGTGGGGATCGACGTCGAGTTCGCGCTCGACGTGGACGATGTTGGGTGCTACCAGGAGCAGCCGCCCGCCGCTGCGGGGCGCCCCGGGCAGTTCGCGCGTGGGCGGGGCGAAGGTCTCGTACTGGCCGAGGACCCGGGAGGCCAGGAACGACAGCAGCATGCCCAGCTCGACACCGGTCACCTTGCCGCCCACGGCGCCGAGCACGGCTCCGCCGGCGGTGCCGGCCCGGCGCTCCTGCATCTTGTCGAGCAGGGGCTTCAGCAGTTCGCGGAAGCCCGCGACATTGGCCCTGACCCAGCCCGGACGGTCGACGACGAGGACGGGGGTGTCCTCGGGCTCGTGCCCGTCGGGGATCATCCGGGTGAAGTCGCGGACGTGCTCCTCGGAGGCCTTGGCGTGCCGGCGCAGCTCGGCGACGACGGCACGGGCCTCCTCCCGGGTGACGTCCGGCCCCGGCCGGACGAGGCGGATCGCGGTCGCGACCGCGAGGTTCCAGTCGACCATCTCGGCACCACCGATGCTCGTCATGCGTCAACCGTACGTTGTCACCCCGGCACACGGTGAGGTGTCGGTGTCCCCCGGGCCCCCGCGGCCGCGACCGGGGCGGGCCCCAGGCGCGGCCGCCGCCGGCCCGGAGGCGGCGGTTCCGTCAGGGCAGGAGGGCGGCCGCGAGCCGGTCGAGGGCGGGGCGGGCGACGGCCGCGGACGGCGTGTCACCGGCGAGGAACGCGAAGGCGAGCAGCCGGCCGTCGGCGGAGAGCACCGTGCCGGCGAGGGTGTCCACGCCCCTCAGGGTGCCGGTCTTGGCGCGTACGAGACCGCCGGACCCGGCGGCGGTACGGCCGCTGAGCGTGCCCGTGAAGCCGGCGACCGGAAGGCCGGTGAGGGCGGGGCGGAGCTCCGGGTGGGCCGGGTCGGCGGCCCGGACCAGCAGCGTGGTGAGGAGCGCGGCCGAGACCTTGTCGGCGCGGTTCAGCCCGCTGCCGTCGGCGAAGCGCGCGCCGGCCAGGGGCAGCTTCAGCCGCTTGAGCCGGTCGGTCACCGCGGCCTCCGCGCCGGCGAAGCTCGCCGGGCGGCCCGTGGCCAGCGCGGTCTGCCGGGCCAGTGCCTCGGCGATGTCGTTGTCGCTGTTGGTCAGCATCCGCTCGACGAGGGCCGGGACCGGGGCGGAATGCGTGGCGGCGAGGGCGGGCCCCTTGGCGGGCGCCCTGCCCCGGATGGGCCCCGCTGCGGTGTTCACACCTCGTTCGCTGAGCAGCCCGACGAAGGCCCGGGCGGCGTCGCCGGCCGGGTCGGGGCTGCGGCGTGCGCCGCCCTCCGTCGAGTCGTCGAGGCGTCCTTCGTTGATCATCAGGGCGGTGACGGGGGCGATGTTGTCGTTGCCGGCGCCGATGGGGTGGATCTCCGGACCCTTGTAGAGCGAGGTGTCGTAGGAGAGCCGGACCGTGGTGACGCCCCGGTCGCGCAGGCCCTTCGCGGTCCGGTCTGCGAGGGCCCGCAGCCGGGGCATGTCGAGGGTGGGGTCCCCGCCGCCGACCAGGGTGATCGCCCGGAAGTCGGGGGCGGCTACGACCTTCGTCGGGATGCGGTGCGCGGGACCGGTGGCCGACAGCACGGCCACGGCGGTGGCGATCTTGACGGTGGATGCGGGGGTCATGGCCGTGCCGGCGCCCCGCCCGTACAGCTGTCTGCCGGTGGCGGCGTCCACGACGGAGGCGGTACGCAGCGGACCGAGTCCCGGGTCGTCGAGCAGCGGGCCGAGGACCCCGGCCAGGTCGGCGGGCGCGACGGACGGCGTCTTCGGGGCGCTCGCGGCGGCGAGTACGCCGGGGGCGCTCGGCGCCGGCGCGGGACCGGGCGCGTCCGCCGCGCCGCTGCCCCGCCCCGCGACCTGGTGATCTGCGCCACCTGTGCGGCCGAGAGCGGCGGCGTGCTCGCGCTCGGCCTTACGCTGACCGTTGTCCCAGGGGCCGGCCGCGGTCACCGCCGCGGCCGCCAAGGCCAGGCCGACCACGGCCGCACCCGCCGTGAGCTGCCACGTTCCTCGGTCGGCCACCATTGACCAGCCCCTTTCGCGATCACACACCTGCGTAGGGGACACTTAATCACTGCGGACAGCCGCGTCACCTACATATGTGTTGATCATGGAGGAGTACCACCCGTGGAGTTCGACGTCACCATCGAGATCCCGAAGGGGTCGCGGAACAAGTACGAGGTGGACCACGAGACCGGCCGGATCCGTCTGGACCGTCGCCTCTTCACCTCGACCAGCTACCCGGCCGACTACGGCTTCGTGGAGAACACCCTGGGAGAGGACGGCGACCCGCTCGACGCCCTGGTCATCCTGGACGAGCCGACCTTCCCGGGCTGCCTGATCAAGTGCCGCGCCATCGGCATGTTCCGGATGACGGACGAGGCCGGCGGCGACGACAAGCTGCTGTGCGTCCCGGCGTCCGACCCGCGTGTGGAGCACCTGCGGGACATCCACCACGTGTCCGAGTTCGACCGCCTGGAGATCCAGCACTTCTTCGAGGTCTACAAGGACCTGGAGCCCGGCAAGTCCGTCGAGGGCGCCAACTGGGTCGGCCGCGCCGAGGCCGAGGCCGAGATCGAGGCCTCGTTCAAGCGCCTCGAGGCGCAGGGCGGGGCGCACTGACGCATTCCCCGTGGACCGGGCCGGGCGGTGCACCCCACGAGGGGTGCGCCGCCCGTCGCATACTGGGCGCGCACACGCAGTACGCGAGCGGGAGGAGTCGGTAGAGCGTGGTGGCGGAGCCTGAAGGTCCCCTCGAGGACCGGAAGCCGCAGTCCGACGAGGCACGCAGTGCCTTCACCCCGCCGGAGGGTGTCGACCAGCCGGGACCGCCCGAGGAGGACCATCCCTCCTCCGAGTTCGCCGTCCCCGAGGGGCTGTCGACGGAGGCCCCGGCCGAGCCGGAGGGCTCGGCGTTCGCCCCGCCTGCGACCTACCACGCGAAGGCGTCCCCGCCGGCCTACACCCCCGCACACGGCTTCCCGGTGCTCCAGCTGTCCAAGGACGTGCCCTGGCAGGACCGGATGCGCACGATGCTGCGGATCCCGGTGAGCGAGCGGCCGATGCCGGAGCCGGTGCAGCGGCACGACGAGACGGGCCCGGCGGTGCCGCGCGTGCTCGACCTGACGCTGCGCATCGGCGAGCTGCTGCTCGCGGGGGGCGAGGGCGCCGAGGACGTCGAGGCGGCGATGCTCGCCATCACGAGCGCGTACGGCCTCGACCACGTCGAGCCGACGGTGACGTTCACGCTGCTGTCGATCACCTACCAGCCGTCGCTCGTGGACGACCCCGTGACGGCGAACCGGACCGTCCGCCGCCGGGGCACGGACTACACCCGGCTGACGGCCGTGTACCAGCTGGTCGCGGACATCAGCGGGGACGACCAGGAGATCCGGCTCGACGAGGCCTACCGGCGTCTCGCCGAGATCCGCCGCAACCGGCACCCCTACCCCGGCTGGGTCCTGACGCTCGCCGCCGGCACCCTGGCGGGCGGGGCATCCGTGCTGGTGGGCGGCGGTGCGCTGGTGTTCGTCGCGGCGGCGATCGGCGCGATGCTGGGCGACCGGCTGGCGTGGCTGTGCGCGGGCCGCGGGCTGCCGGAGTTCTACCAGTTCGTGGTCGCGGCGATGCCGCCCGCCGCGATCGGTGTGGCGCTCAGCGCCCTGCACGCCGATCTGCGCCCCTCCGCGGTCATCACCGGTGGCCTGTTCGCCCTGATCCCGGGGAGGGCGCTGGTGGCCGCCGTCCAGGACGGTCTGACGGGCTTCTACATCACGGCGTCGGCCCGGCTGCTGGAGGTCGCCTACTTCTTCGTGGCGATCGTCGTCGGAGTGCTCACGATCCTCTACGTGGGCGTGCAGTTCGAGGCGAACCTGAGCCCGGAGGGGGCGCTGGTCCTCGTCGAGCGGCCCGTGATGCAGATCCTGGCCTCGATGGTGCTGAGCCTGACCTTCGCGGTGCTGCTCCAGCAGGACCGCTCCACCGTGCTCGTCGCGGCGCTCAACGGCGGCGTGGCGTGGGTGATCTACGCGGCGATCGCGGTGACGGCCGGCGGATCGGCCGTGCTGGCGACGGCGGTGGCCGCGGGTCTGGTGGGTCTGTTCGGACAGTTGCTGGCCCGCTTCCAGCACACCTCGTCGCTGCCGTACGTGACGGCCGCGATCGGACCGCTGCTGCCGGGCAGCGCCATGTACTTCGGTGTGCTGCACATCGCGCAGAACAACATCGACGCGGGCTTCGCCTCGCTGGCGAGGGCCGCGGCGCTGGCGCTGGCCATCGCGATCGGCGTGAACCTGGGAGGCGAGATCGCCCGGATGTTCCTGCGCAGCCCCGCGGCCGCCGGCCGGCGGCGCGCGGCCAAGCGGACGCGCGGCTTCTAGCGCCGCATCAGGCACTGGTGCCGGTTCCGCGGGGCACCGCTCTCCGGGCTGCCGGGGACGTGTCCCGCGCACGACGACGCCCCCGGCCCTTCACCGGGCCGGGGGCGTCGCGTCGAACGGGTCTCAGCGCTTGGCGTGACGGCCGCGCGGGGCGGTGCCGTCCGCCGCGGCGTCCTCGGCGGCCGCGGCCTCCTTCTTGCTCCTGGAGCGCGCGCGCATGAACTCGATGACGATCGGCAGCACCGAGATCAGCACGATGGCGATGAGGATCGCCTCGATGTTCTTGTGCACGAACTCGACCTTGCCGAGCGCGGCGCCGAGCAGGGTCACGCCGGCGCCCCAGAGGACACCGCCGATGACGTTGAACGTGACGAACGAGCGGTAGTTCATCCGGCTCACACCGGCGATGATCGGCGTGAAGGTGCGGACGATCGGCACGAAGCGGGCGAGGACGAGGGACTTCGGGCCGTACTTCTCGAAGAACTCGTGCGCCTTCTCCACGTTCTCCTGCTTGAAGAACCTGGAGTCAGGGCGCTTGAAGAGCGCGGGCCCGACCTTGCGGCCGAAGAGATAGCCCACCTGGTCGCCGATGATCGCGGCGAGCACGACGAGCGTGCAGACCACCCACAGCGGTTGCTTGATCACGTCGGTCGTCACCAGGAGGCCCGTGGTGAACAGCAGGGAGTCTCCGGGCAGGAAGAACCCGATCAGCAGGCCGGACTCGGCGAACACGATGACGAGTACGCCGATCAGCCCGAAGGTGGCGATCAGATAGTCCGGGTCCAGCCAGCTCGGTCCGAGCGCAAGGGTGTTCACGAGGTCCGGGCTCCTGAGGTGTGAGTCGTGGGGCGTGGCGCCAAAACTATCAACGCATTCTTTCGGGGGCCGGTTCCAGTACCCCGCTCCGGATGCGAAGGGGACGGACGGCCGTGAAGCTGTGCCCATGGGAATCGAGGATTTCGGCGGAGGCCAGGGCCCGCACGCCGATGTGCTGGTCGTCACGACGAACGACGTCCCGGGCTTCCGGGTGGAGCAGGTGATCGGTGAGGTCTTCGGCCTGACCGTGCGTTCACGGCATCTCGGCAGCCAGATCGGCGCCGGTCTGAAGTCGATGATCGGCGGCGAGCTGAAGGGCCTGACCAAGACCCTGGTCCAGACCCGCAACCAGGCCATGGAGCGACTGGTCGAGCAGGCGCGGGCACGGGGCGCGAACGCGGTGCTGATGTTCCGGTTCGACGTCTCGGAGGCGGCGGACGTCGGCACTGAGGTCTGCGCGTACGGCACTGCCGCGGTGATCGCGCGCATCTGACGGCGCATCGCGGCGCGGCCCCGAATGACGCACTGTATGGGCGTTTTCTGCCGTTATCGTGAGGCCCGTGACGACGACCGACCACGCCCCGGTGGCGACCCCGGCCCGGGTGCTGCTGCCGCTGATCGTCCCCGCGGTCGTCGTCGGCGTCGCCTCCAGCCTGCTGCTCCTCGGCCTGACCGAGCTCTCGCAGCAGCTCAAGGGGGTCCTCTGGGAGATCCTGCCCGACGCGATCGGCATCGGCCGCTACTCGGTGCCGTGGATGATCGCCGTGCTCACCGCCACGGGCCTCGCCGTCGGGCTCGTGGTGTGGAAGGTACCGGGGCACGCCGGCCCGGACCCCGCCACGACCGGGCTCGTCGACCCCCCGATGCCGGCATCGGTCGTCCCCAGCCTGCTGCTGACGGCCGTGCTCGGACTCGCCGGCGGGGTCAGCCTCGGCCCGGAGAACCCGATCACGGCGGCGAACATCGCGCTCGCCGCGTGGCTGGGCGGCAAGGCCATGCGGGGGTCGGACGCGGAGCTCTGGGCCGCGCTGGCGGCGGCCGGCACGGTCGGGGCGCTGTTCGGCACACCCGTGGCGGCGGCGCTCATCCTCACCGAGTCCATGGCCTCCCGCCCGGCGCCCGGCGCGCTCTGGGACAAGCTGTTCGCCCCACTGATCGCGGGCGGTGCCGGCTCCCTGACCACCGTGCTGATCGCCCATCCCACCTTCGACCTCGACCTCCCCGCGCTGAGCGGATCGAACTGGGGCGACGTGCCCGCCGCCCTCGCGGTCGCCTCGCTCGGCGCGCTGGTGGGAATGGCGGCCGTCTACTCGTTCCCGTACGCGCACGCCGTCTTCCGCAAGCTGGGGCACCCGGTACTGGCGATCACCGCGGGCGGGCTGGTGCTGGGGCTCCTCGGGGCGCTGGGCGGGCAGCTGACCCTCTTCAAGGGACTGGAGGAGGTGAAGGTGCTGGCGGCGGACCCTTCGGGCTGGTCCTCGGGACAGTTCGCGCTCATGACGGTCGTCAAGCTCGCCGCCCTCACCATCGCCGCCACCTGCGGCTTCCGGGGCGGACGGATCTTCCCCAGCATCTTCGTGGGCGTCGCCCTGGGGCTCGGCGTGAGCGCGCTCGTACCCGAGGTGCATCCCACGGTCGCGGTGGTGTGCGCGGTCCTCGGCGTGCTGCTGGCTATCACGCGGCAGGGCTGGCTCAGCCTGTTCACCGCAGCGGTCCTGGCCGCCGACCCCCATGTGCTCCCGCTGCTGTGCATCGCCCTGCTCCCGGCCTGGCTGCTGGTGACCGGGCGGCCCCAGATGCAACTCCACGACGACGGCACCCCACTGCGCTGAAAGGCGATCGGACATGGCACTGCACAAGGTCGGTAGGCATCCGGAGCAGAGCGAGGAACGGCGGAGGCTGTCGCTCAATCCGTTCTACGGGGCGGCCGATCCGCTGGGGTCGATGACCCTCGCCCCGCCGCAGCACCGGCTGCCGGAGGGTCCGATGGCGCCCGCGGCCGCCTACCAGTTCGTTCACGACGAGCTGATGCTCGACGGGAACTCACGGCTCAACCTGGCCACGTTCGTGACGACGTGGATGGAGCCGGAGGCCGGAAGGCTGATGGCCGAGTGCCGCGACAAGAACATGATCGACAAGGACGAGTACCCGCGCACCGCCGAACTGGAGCGCCGGTGCGTGTCGATGCTCGCCGACCTCTGGCACGCGCCCGACCCGGCGACCACCGTGGGCTGCTCCACGACCGGTTCGAGCGAGGCCTGCATGCTCTCGGGCATGGCCCTGAAGCGGCGGTGGGCCCACCGCAACAGGGACCGCTACCCCGGCCCCGGCGCCCGTCCCAACCTCGTCATGGGCGTCAACGTGCAGGTCTGCTGGGACAAGTTCTGCAACTTCTGGGAGGTGGAGCCCCGGCTGGTCCCGATGGAGGGCGACCGCTTCCACCTCGACCCGCAGGCGGCGGCCGACCTCTGCGACGAGAACACGATCGGCGTGGTCGCCATCCTCGGCTCCACCTTCGACGGTTCGTACGAACCCGTCCAGGAGGTCTGCGCGACGCTGGACGCCCTCCAGGAGCGCACGGGCCTGGACATCCCCGTCCATGTGGACGGGGCATCGGGAGCGATGATCGCGCCGTTCCTCGACGAGGTCCTGGTCTGGGACTTCAGGCTGCCGAGGGTGGCCTCGATCAACACGTCCGGGCACAAGTACGGGCTCGTGTACCCGGGCGTGGGCTGGGCGCTGTGGCGTTCGCCGGAGAACCTGCCCGAGGAACTGGTCTTCCGGGTCAACTACCTCGGCGGCGACATGCCGACGTTCGCGCTCAACTTCTCCCGGCCCGGGGCCCAGGTGGTCGCGCAGTACTACACCTTCATCAGGCTCGGCCGCGACGGCTACCGGGCCGTGCAGCAGACGACCCGGGACGTGGCGCGGAGCCTGGCCGAGAAGATCGACTGCCTGGGCGACTTCCACCTGCTCACCAGGGGCGACGAGTTGCCGGTCTTCGCCGTCACGACGAACCCCGACGTGAAGAACTACGACGTCTTCGACGTCTCGCGGCGGTTGCGGGAGGCCGGCTGGCTGGTTCCGGCGTACACCTTCCCGCCCAACCGCGAGGACCTCTCGGTGCTGCGCTTCGTCTGCCGCAACGGCTTCTCGGCGGACCTCGCCGAGCTGCTGCTGGAGGACCTGAAGCGGGCCATGCCGGAACTGCGGGCCCAGAGCGCGCCGCAGAGCAAGGACAAGGCCGCCGCCACGAGCTTCCACCACTGAACGGCGCCCCGGGGCGCTGCGGTCGCCGGCGCCCCGGGGCTCTCAGCGGCTCGGCCGCGGGAAGCGCCGCACCACCCGGGGGACGAGGACGAGCACCGGCACCTGCACCTGCACCTGCGGCTCGATCACGAGAGATCCCCCTCATGCGGCACACCCGTCGCATACGGGTTCTCCTGCCCCTCCGCGAGGACTCCCACGAAGGGTTCGCCCTCACCGGCGAACGTGTACGCCCCGTCCTCGATCCGCTCGATCAGGCCGCGCGTCCACTGCGCGCCGGCGTCCGCCGAGTGGACCCAGAAGTTCATGATCTCGCCGATGTGGCCCAGGGACTCGGGCCCCTCCTCGGGTGTGTAGTACTCGGTGACCGACGAGCGCCACTCCTCCAGGCCTCGCACCCGCTCCCGCAGCAGCTCCACCGCCTCGCGGCGGTCGAGGTCCACGATGAAGCCGATACCGGCCGAGAGGACGTCCATCTTCTGGTCGTACGAGGTCAACGCCTCGCGCAGCAGGGAGAAGTACTCCACGTTGCCGCTGTCGGTGAGCTCGTACTCGGTCCGCGGCGGGCCGCCGGCCGTGGAGGGCGCGATCTCGTGGGCGTGGAGCAGCCCCTGCTTCGCCATCTGCTTCAGCGCGTGGTAGATCGACCCCGGCTTGGCGTTGGACCACTCGTGCGCGCCCCAGAACTCCAGGTCGTTGCGGACCTGGTAGCCGTGCGCACGCCCGTGCTGACGCACCGCCCCGAGGACCAGAAGCCGGATCGCCGACATGCGCGTACCTCCTAATCAACTTTGACTAGGGTACGCGTCCGGAAGGGCGCACACGAGGTCCCGACGCGCCTCAGAGCCGCCACCGGTACTTGCCGCCGCCGACCCAGCGCACCAGCGCCGGGTCGTCCAGATCAACGTCGTGCCGGCCGGACTCGTGCGCCATGCTGATCACGTCGACCATGTCGTGCGCGATCCCGACCGTCCGCCCCTCGATCTCCACCACCCGGAACGGCGGATCACCCGGCTGGATGGGCAGGACGACGATCGGGGCCACTCCTGGTGCGTCACTCATGGTTCAAGGGTGTGGCACGGGCCGCCCTCCCGCACGAGGGGCGGCACCGCCCCGTTGCCCGCCCCTACTCGCCTACTCGCCCGGAGTCCGCCCGCTCTCCAGCGCGACGAGATCGAACGCGCCCTTGCCGTCCAGAGACTCGCGGACGATGTCCGCGTGGCCCGCGTGCCGGCCGATCTCCTCCACCAGATGCAGCATCAGCCAGCGCATCGACACCCTGCCCTCCTTGGGGAACCACGGCGCGTCCGGCAGCGGGAAGGTGTCGTCCAGACTGGGCACCGAGCGGATGAAATCCTCGGTCTCCTTCGCCACGCCGTCCCAGAAGGCCAGCGTGGCGGCGACGGTCTCGCCGTCGAGGAGGCGGAAGCCGTCGCTCCACGAGTTCTCGTCGCGCTGCCTCTCGTTCGGCCTCCGCTGTGCCATGCGCAGCCAGGTGAGCTCGCACTCGGCGACGTGCTTGAGCAGTCCGGAGAGCGTCAGCTCGCTCGCGCTGGGGCGGCTCGCCGCCTGCTCCTCGGTCAGCCCGAGAACGGACCTGCGGATCGCGCCGCGCTGGGCCTCTACGAAGCTCAGCAGAGCTCCGCGCTCGTCGCCGGGAGCCTCCGCGGGAACGTGAGTGACCATGGTGTCCGCCTTCGGGTCGGGACGGATGCGGCCGCCGTTCGCGGCCCCTGACACCCACACGCTACGGAGCCTTTAGGTCAGGTTCTGTCCTTGAGCCCGCGGGGCGAGCGGGAAGTTCGCCGGCTCGCCCCGGCCTCCGGAGAGACCACGCGAAACGGGCCCTCAGAAGGGGAAGACCGAGCGGCCCCGCTGCACCGAGATCCACTTCTGGGTGGTGAAGACCTCGACCATCGCCTCGCCGTTCAGCCGTCCGAGCCCGGACGACTTCTCGCCGCCGAACGGCACGATCGGCTCGTCGTGCACGGTCGAGTCGTTGATGTGGATCATCCCGGTGTGGATCCGCTGGGCCAGTGCCACGCCGCGCTCGATGTCACCGGTGTGCACGGCGCCGCTGAGTCCGTACGGGGTGTCGTTGGCGATCCGGACCGCCTCCTCGTCGCCCTCGAACGGGATGAGGAGCACCACCGGGCCGAAGATCTCCTGGGACAGCACGGGCGAGTCGGCCGGGAGGCCGGTCAGGACGGACGGGGAGACCACGTTGCCCTCGGTCCGGCCGCGCAGCAGGGCGGTCGCGCCCGCCTCGACGGACTGCTCGACCAGGCTCGACACGGCCTCCGCCTGGAGGGAGTTGATCAGCGGGCCGATGTGCGTCTCGGGGTCGGCCGGGTCGCCCACCTTCAGCGTCTGCACCTTGGCGACCAGCTTCTCGGTGAACTCCTTCTCCACCCTGCTGTCCACCAGGATGCGGTTGGCCGCCATGCAGACCTGGCCCTGGTGCACGTAGCGGCTGAAGACCGCGGCGTCGACGGCGTAGTCGATGTCGGCGTCGTCGAGCACGATGAAGGCGCTGTTGCCCCCCAGTTCGAGGACGGCGTGCTTGAAGTTGGCCGCGCAGACGGTGGCCACGTGCCGGCCCACGCGGTCGGAGCCGGTGAAGGAGATGACCTTCGGCACGGGGTGCTCGATCAGCGCGTCGCCGATCTCCGCGATGTCGGTGATCACCACGTTCAGCAGCCCGGCGGGCAGGCCCGCGTCCTCGAAGACCTTGGCGACCAGGGAACCGCCGCAGATCGGCGTGTTCTGGTGCGGCTTGAGGACGACCGCGTTCCCGAGTGCCAGCGCCGGCGCGACCGACTTGATCGACAGCAGGAAGGGGAAGTTGAACGGGCTGATGACGCCCACGACACCGACCGGGAGCCGGTAGACCCGGTTCTCCTTGCCGTCCACCGGGGACGGCAGGATGCGGCCCTCCGGGCGCAGCGACAGCTGGATGGCCTCGCGCAGGAACTCCTTGGCGAGGTGCAGTTCGAAGGCCGCCTTCAGCCGGGTGCCGCCCAGTTCGGCGACGATGGCCTCGGCTATCTCCTCCTCGCGGTCCTCGATGATCCTCAGGGCCCGCTCGAAGACCGACCGGCGCGCGTACGGATTGGTGGCCGCCCACTCATTCTGCGCGCGCTCCGCGGCGCGGTACGCCTGGTCCACCTCGCCGGCCGTGGCGACGGTGATCGAGGCCAGCTTCTCCTCGTTGTACGGGTTGAAGTCGATGATGTCCCAGGAACCGCTGCCCGGGCGCCATTCGCCATCTATGTACTGGAGTGCCAGGTCGCTGAAGAAGGAGGACATGGGATCCCTTACCGGCCGCGGGAGCAGAGGCGTGTGCAGTTACCAGTCGGACTGATGTCGCGTCATCCTACTTGCCGGTCAGGTGAGTTGGAGCAGACCTCGGAGAAGGTCCCGGCTCTCGTCCGGACCGGGGCTGTCCTCCTGCAGGCGCTTCATCACCCGCTCGTACTGCGCCACTTCCTCGCGCTTGTCGAGGTACAGCGCGCTCGTCAGCTGCTCCAGGTAGACGATGTCCGAGAGGTCGGACTCGGGGAAGCGCAGCATCGTGAAGGACCCGGACTCGCCCGCGTGGCCGCCGAAGCTGAACGGCATGATCTGGAGCGTGATGTTCGGCTGCTCGGAAACCTCGATCAGATGCCGCAACTGGCCCTGCATCACCGACCGGTCGCCGTAGGGGCGGCGCAGCGCGGCCTCGTCCAGGACGGCGTGGAAGCGGGGTGCGCGCTCGGAGACGAGCGCCTTCTGGCGCTCCAGGCGCAGAGCGACCCGGCGGTCGATCTCGGCGGCCGGCGCGTCGGGCATGCCCCGCTCGACGACGGCATGGGCGTACGCCTCGGTCTGCAGCAGGCCGTGGACGAACTGGACCTCGTAGATCCGGATGAGCGAGGCGGCGCCCTCCAGGCCGATGTACGTCTGGAACCAGCCCGGCAGCACATCGCCGAAGCTGTGCCACCAGCCGGCCACGTTGGCCTCCTTGGCGAGACCGAGCAGCGATCCGCGCTCCGCCTCGTCGGTGACGCCGTAGAGCGTGAGGAGGTCCTCGACGTCCCTGGCCTTGAAGCTCACCCGTCCCAACTCCATGCGGCTGATCTTGGATTCGGATGCACGGATCGAGTAGCCCGCCGCCTCACGGGTGATGCCGCGCGATTCCCGAAGGCGCCTCAGCTGCGAGCCCAGCAGGATGCGGCGCACCACTGACCCTCCGCCGGGTCCATCGGCCCGGGGGTAGCCCCACGACTCCACTGCGGTCACGTCTCCAACCCTCCCCATCGCCATCGGTTCTCGGAGTGCCCCCGAACCCCGAGCCCCGGATTCTGCCACCAAAACGCTTCGCCCCGTACTCATTCGATTACGGAAACAAGAAGCCACGCGGGGAAGGGCGCACGGAAGCACCCAGAAGATATGAGAGTGAACCGGCACGGTTAGGGACAGGTCCGGCGCGTGCACGTGCATCTGCCCTTGCATCTGTTGTACGCATTCGGAACCATGGACCCCGCGCACCTGCGTACTCGTACGTACTCGTTCGTGTTGTAGCGCCACAGCTGCGATTCCCGGGAGTGCCTCGCATGGGAACGAATGGATCGACCATGCTCGAGCCGTTACGGCAGGGCCTTCCGCCGATCGATCCCGCGGCCGTGTCCAGCTCCGCCTCGTGCGCACTGCCCGCCCGCTACGAAGCGGTGCGCGGTGCCCGGAAGTTCACCAGCAGGACGCTGGCCCAGTGGGAACTGGACGAACGCTTCGACGACGTCGCACTCGTCGTGTCCGAGCTCGTCACCAACGCGTTGCGGCACGCCCTGCCCGCGGACACTCCGCGCGACCAGGAGCCCCCGGTACGGCTGCACTTGATGCGCTGGACGAGCCGGCTGGTCTGCGCCGTGCGCGACCCCAGCGAGGACAGTCCGGTCGCCGGCGAGGCGGAGGACTCCGCCGAATGCGGCAGGGGACTGTTCCTCGTCGACTCCTTCAGCGACAGCTGGGGCTGGCACCCGCTGGCGGGGACGCTCACCGGAAAGGTCGTCTGGGCGCTGTTCCGCCTGCCCCCGGAGTGAGCCCTCCGCGCCACGGTCCGGCCGCCGCGGCCGTCTTCGCGCGAGCGCGCACCGCGGCCTCCGCCGCATGACCGCCGCGGGAATCGCGGCGGGCAGCCGCCCACGGGGCCGCACCGCACCGGCGCCCACCCCGGGTCCTCACTCCCATGACCGTCCATCGGCAGGCCGGGCCTGCCGGTCTTCGGCGCGCCCGGGCCCGGCCCTGGCGCATGAACGTTCCTGCGGGCAGGAACACCGGTTCCGGTTCCGGGACGCGCTAACCACCGGCCAGGTGGTCGAACTCTCCGTCCTTCACCCCCAGCAGCATGGCCTCTATCTCGGCCGGCGTGTAGACGAGGGCCGGACCCTCCGGGAAGCGCGAGTTGCGCACCGCGACGCTGCCGCCGGGCAGTTTCGCGAACTCCACGCACGACCCCTGAGAGTTGCTGTGCCTGCTCTTCTGCCAGACGACCCCGTGAAGCTCTGTGGCCGCCATGCCGTTGTACACGTCGTGCACAGGACGCTCCCCGAGTTACAAGGTGCAGGTGTCAACTGTCTCGGATCATAGCTGTGTTCATATGCAGATGCATGAGCAGATGCACGTGCACGCGTGGTGGTCCCGCGGTTACAGCCCGAGCCGCACTCCGTTCGGGACCTCCCCCTGCGCCCGCCGCCGCGCGGCCGTGCGGCCGCCGCTCATGATCTTCCCTGGCCCCGTCCGTGCCGGGCCGCCGGGATCGAATCCTTCGTGCACGAGAAAGAGACGCATGCCGCGCCCTTCCGGCTCCACGGTCCCGGCCATTGCCCGGTTCGCGGCGTTCTGCACTGGTCTCCTCCCGGGCGCGCCGCGGACCTGCGGTGCTCCGCCCCGCTGTCTGCGGCCCGTCCGGGCGTTCTGTCCGCCCGCGCGCCCGTTCTCACGTGTGCTCTCGGGACGGGCCCCGCGGATGCGGAGCGTCCGCTCCCCTCCCGGACGACGGGTCGTCGGCCCGCGGGAGGGCGGGGAAAGCGGACGGGTCCGGAACCGGCCGCGCCGCGGGCCCGATGACGTCCATCGGGCCGGAGGTCTCCGGGCGGGCGCCGCGGGGCGCTGACCTCGGGTTTCGCCGGCGCCCTCCCGACCCGCTCGGGCGGACGGGGCCGGGACCGCTCGACCGGCGCGGCGCTCGGGCGTCGCCGGGGCCCGACCCTCGGCGCGCCGCCGGATCGCCGGCCGGGAGGCCCGCCGGGTCCCTCCGCCCCGGACGCGCCGGAACCGCTCGTACGGATGGAGCCGGTCCCGTACGTCGGGGGGCGGGGCGGCTCGGGCCGGTGGATACGCCGTCTGCCGGAGCGCTTCCCGGACACGGGTCCGGCCTCCCGGCGCACCTTGGGGTGCTCCGGGAGGCTCGGGAGGCGCATGCGTACGCGGGCAGTGCGCGGGCAGAGGGGTCTCCGGACGAGGGCGCGCGGCCGCTCACCGGATCCTGCCCGCGCGGCGCTCAGCGGGGCGAGGACGCGTACGGCAGCAGGGCCATCTCGCGCGCGTTCTTGATCGCCCGCGCCAACTGCCGCTGCTGCCGGGCCGTCACCCGGGTCACCCGCCGGCCGCGGATCTTCCCGCGGTCGGAGAGGAACCTGCGGAGCAGGTCCGTGTCCTTGTAGTCGACGTACGTGATGCCCGCCGCGTCCAGCGGGTTCGGGCGGGGCTTCACCGGTGTGCGGTGAAATGGGCGCTTGGCCATGTCACACCTCCAGGAGGGAGTCGAAGGCCGGCGGCAGGCGCTTCCACGCCTCGGGCCCGGCGACGTACTCGGCGTCGGTCAGCAGGCAGGAGTCGAGGAGTTCCGACAGGCCCTCGCGGTCGAGCCCCGGCGAGGTGAAGACCAGGTGCTGGCAGCAGTCGCCGTGCTCGGGATGCCAGTCCAGCGCCGCAGCGGCCCGGCGGACCGGCGGGACCATCTCCCAGGCGGCGTCGGGGAGAGAGGCCAGCCACGGCCCCGCGCTCTCCACGCAGAGCGCTCCCCCGGCCGCGTCCCACGACAGCAGCGTGTCGGGCCGGTCCGCCAGCCAGAACCGGCCCCGGCTGCGGGCCGCGGCGCAGGTCAGATCCTCCAGCGCCGCGTACAGCCGCTCCGGGTGGAAGGGCCTGCGGCGGTGCCAGACGTACGTCCCCACTCCGCACTCGTCCGCCTCCTGCGGCAGCAGCGCGCAGGCCGGATGCTGCGCGGCGGCCGCGGCCTCCACGTCGAAGCCGGCCAGTGCGACCGCGGCCAGCTCGTCGCCGTCCACCGCCACCTGACGGGCCGTCGGGTGCAACTGGGCGAGCAGGGCCCGGTCCTCCTCGTCGGCGTCGTCCCCGCCGGCGAGGGCGAGCACCGGCGCGTACTCGAGCTGGCGCGCCCAGGTGTCGGCGACCGTGCGCCGATCGGTCGGTGCGGCGGCGAGCCCTGCGTCCATCAGGTCGTCGCCGTTGGCGAGATACGGCAGCAGGAGTGAGGGGTCCACGGCCGTGATCACGCTCGTGACCCGCAGCCGGTCGCCGTGGGCGGCGACGACCTCGGCCATCGCCTTGGGCTCGACCGAGTCCCAGAGCTCGACGATCGCCAGCCGGGTGAGTCCGCCGTCGGCGAGCCGTTCCAGCTCCGGCACGAGGTCCTCGCGCAGTGCGCAGCAGGCGCAGTCGTTGACGAGCGGCGCCTCCCCCTGGGAGAGGACACCGGTGGCGTCGCGCACGCTGCGCCGGACCGTGCCCTGGACGGCGGTCGACAGGTCGTGCCGGAGCGCGACGCTGCCGTCCACGGCGGTCAGCAGCTTCGCGACGGCGGCGGCACGGGCGTCGGAGTGCAGCCCGCCGACGATCGCGACGGGAAGCGTCCCCGCCATCACCGGGCCTCGCGCCGTCCGTAGCGCCGCTCGAAGCGATCGACGCGGCCGGCGGTGTCGAGGACGCGGGCCGTGCCGGTGTAGAAGGGGTGGCTCGCGGAGGAGATCTCCACGTCCACGACGGGGTAGGTGCCGCCGTCCTCCCACTCCACGGTCCGGTCGCTCGTGATCGTCGAGCGGGTGAGAAAGGCGAATCCGGCCGCCCTGTCGCGGAAGACGACGGGGCGGTAGGCCGGATGGATTCCGGGCTTCATGACGGGTCTCCCTCCTGCTCCCGCTCAGCGCTCTTCACGGAAGTCGACGTGCCGGCCGGCGACCGGGTCGTACTTGCGCAGCGTCAGGCGGTCGGGGTCGTTACGGCGGTTCTTGCGGGTGACGTAGGTGTAGCCGGTCCCCGCGGTGGAGCGGAGCTTGATGATCGGGCGTAGTTCGTTGCGGGCCATGCGGGTACAGTAAATGGAAATGGTTTCCATTTCCAAAGGAAGGACGTGTGACGTTGTCCGCACGCTGCCAACTGACCGGGGCCGAGCCCCGCTTCGGCAATCGCATCTCCCACTCCCACCGGCGCACCTCGCGCCGCTTCGACCCGAACATCCAGCGCAAGCGGTACTGGCTGCCGAGCGAGGGCCGGTACGTACGGCTCTCCCTGAGCGCGAGGGCGATCAGGACGGTGGACGGCATCGGCATCGAGGCGGCGGTGGCCCGCATCCGTGCGCGGGGGGAGAAGGTCTGATGGCGAAGAAGAGCAAGGTCGCGCGCAATGACCGGCGCCGGGAGGTCGTCGCGCGGTACGCCGCGCGGCGCGCGGAGCTGAAGCAGATCATCAGGCGCCCCGGAACGAGCGAGGAGGACCGCCTGGCCGCGCAGCGCGAGCTGCGCCGTCAGCCGCGGGACGCGAGCGCGACCCGCGTCCGCAACCGCGACGCGGTCGACGGCCGCCCGCGGGGCCACCTCCGCAAGTTCGGCCTCTCCCGCGTACGCCTGAGGAACCACGCGCACGCGGGGTTCCTGCCGGGGGTGACGAAGTCGTCCTGGTAGGGGGCCGCCCGCGGCGAGGGACGTGAGCGTCCGCCGGGGGTGGGGTCGCGGCGGGGGCGTCCGGCGGGAGCCCGTCGGCGGACGAGCGCATGCGCCGGGAGCCGGCCCGCGCGGGTGGCGACGGGCGGTTCGGGGTGGTGGCCGGCAGCGCGCCGCGCACCCGCCGCCGGTGCCGCTCGAAATCGCGGCGGCGGCCCGTGCAGGCCCGCCCTCCGGGGCCGGCTCTCGAAGCATCCCGCTTCAGTGCGGGAGTTCACCCCGGCGGTCGCGGGGGCGCACGCGGGCGTCGTCGGCCGCCGCGGTGCCGTCGTGCCAGCCCGCCGCGTCCGTCGCGCCGCGGACGCGGGTACGGACCGTGTCCGGGAAGAGGCGTTCCGCGTGGTCCGTCACGGCGACGTCGCGGGCGGCGAGAGCCGGGAGGAGGTCGCCACCGGCCGTGTCGTGCGCCACGTGGGACGTCGCGCGCTCCAGCCGGTCGCCGATGCGATGCGCGTACGCAAGAAGGAACGACTGCCGGAACGTCTTCGTCCGCTTGCGCCCCCCGGCCCGCTGGGACGCCTCGGCGCGCGTCATCGCCGTCGTCCCCTGCACCAGCAGCGAGGTGTACAGCAACTCCACCGCCTCCAGGTCCGCCTCGAAGCCGACCACGGTCGAGAAGCCGAGGCCGCTGTTCCAGACCGCGCGGCAGCGGTTCGCCGAGGCCACCGCGTCCAGCAGGATCGCCTTGGCCGTCTCGTACGGCGCGTCGACACCGATCCGGCAGGCGACCGGCACGTCCGCGCGGTGGGTACGGGCCGCGAGCACCGCGTCGTCGATGCTGTGGCGCGCCATCAGCTCCTGCGCCTTCGCGGTCAGCGCCTCCGCCTCCTCCGGGTAGCCGGTGGCCTCCGCCTTGGCGAGGAGAGCGCGGATCCGGGTGAGCATCCGCGGCTCGCCGTGCGGGGCGGCCCACGCCCGGTGGACGGGCGTTCCGGGCACCGGCCCCACCGGCTCGATCGCCGGCAGCCGCACGAGGAGCCGGTAGAGCCGGAGCACGGCGGTGGCGCGGGAGAACCGGTCCGCGGGCCGCCGCCCGCTCCCGCCGCAGGGCAGTTCGCCGAGCTGCGCGCGCCAGCGCGGCGGCAGGTCGTCCCCGTACCGCCGGGACTCCGCCGCGATCAGCTCCGCGGCGAGCTCCGCATGGCTCTCTTCGAGGTCACGGCGGACGATCCGCACGACATCCGCCGGCTGCCAGCCGCGCTCCCACGCCCGTCGCACGAACTCCTCGCCGCGCCGGGCCAGTTCCGCGTCGGCATCGGGCGGCGCGGCGGCCAGCAGCGAGGCGCCGGTGTCGAGTGCCTCGTCGTCGTCGGCGTACAGCGCCCCGCCCAGCGCACGCTCCACCACATCCACGCCGATCGAGCCTACGCGAGTCCTCCCCCGGTGCCCGGCGCAGGCCGGGCGGCGAGGCCCGGGGTAGGGCCTGCCCTACCCCGAGGACGCCCCCCAGTGGTCGTGATCGAAGGCCCCGCCGAAAGGAGCCTTGAGCCATGACCACGACATCGTCCACGGCCCCGACCGCCACCTCCGCCCCCGCCGTCGTACGGCTCCGTGCTCTGCGCCGCACCTACGGGGGAGTCGCCGCACTCGACGGCGTCGACCTCGACGTCCTCCCGGGTACGTTCACCGCCGTCATGGGCCCCTCGGGATCGGGGAAGTCCACACTGCTGCAGTGCGCGGCGGGCCTGGACCGGCCGACGTCCGGCACGGTCGAGGTGGGCGGGACGGAGCTGACCGGACTGAGCGAACGCCGGCTCACCCTGTTGCGGAGGGACCGGATCGGCTTCGTCTTCCAGTCGTTCAACCTCGTGCCCTCGCTGACCGCCGCCCAGAACGTCGCCCTGCCTCTCCGCCTCGCGGGCCGTCCCCCGTCCCGTGCGCGGGTACGGGAGGCCCTCGAGGCGGTCGGGCTCGACGCCCGCGCGCGGCATCTGCCCTCCCGGCTCTCCGGCGGTCAGCAGCAGCGGGTCGCGCTGGCACGGGCGCTGATCACGCGTCCCGCGGTGCTCTTCGGCGACGAACCGACGGGGGCGCTGGACACCACGACGGGGCGGGCGGTGCTGGTGATGCTGCGGGAACTGGTGGACCGGGAGGGACTGACGCTGATCATGGTCACTCATGATCCGGCGGCCGCGTCGTACGCCGACCGCGTGCTGTTCCTGGTCGACGGGCGGCTGGTGGGCGAGCTGGCGTCCCCGTCCGCGGGGCAGGTCGCCGCGGCGATGACGGACCTGGAGACGGCCGCGCCCACCCACGAACCCGCGCCCACACCGGCACCGCTACCCGCAACCACACCCGCGCCCGCGCCCGCGGACGGCCGCGCGATTCGGGCGGCCGCTTCCCGCACCCCCGGCCCCTCGCGTCACCACACCACCGGAGGCTCCACGTGCTGATCGTCGTCCTCGCCTCGCTCCGGGCCCGCTGGACCGGCCTTCTCGGGAGCTTCACGGCGCTCGCGCTGGGCGTGGGGCTGCTCGCCGCCATGTGCGTCGGTCTCGCGGCGACGGCCGACGCGCCCGTGCGGGCGGCCGAGCGGTTCGCCGGCGCACCCGTCGTCGTCATGGGGACGGACACGCTCACGGTGGAGGTCGAGCGCGGCCCCACGACGGCCCGGATCTCCCAGCGGCTCGCGCATCCACAGCCTGTGGACATCGAACTCCTGCGCGGCCTCAGGGCTCTCGGCCCCCTGGCGACGGACGGCGGACCGGACGCGGTCGGCGTCACCGCCGACCCCGAAGCGGTGCGGGCCGTCGTCGGCGACCGCGCGCAGGTCCTCACCGGCGACGAGCGCCGGCGCGCCGACCCCCGGCCCGAGCGGGACGCCGAAGCGCTCATGACCGTGATCTCCCTGCTGGGGACCGCCTGCGGGGTCACCGCGTTCGTGGCGGTGTTCGTCGTCGCCTCGACGTTCGCCTTCGCCGTGGCGCTGCGCCGCCGCGAGTTCGGCCTGCTGCGGACGGCCGGCGCGACCCCGCGGCAGCTGCGCGTGCTGGTGCTCACGGAGGCGGCCGCCGTCGGCGTCATCGCCTCCGCCGCCGGGTGCGCGCTCGGCGCGTGGGGCGCGCCCCTGCTCGCCCGGCTGCTGGTCGACGGAGGAATCGCTCCGGCGTGGTTCACCGTCGGCGACCACGCCTGGCCCTTCCACGCCGCGTTCTGGACCGGGCTCGTGGTGGCGTGCGCCGGGGCCTGGACGGCGTCGCGCCGAGCCGGCCGCACCGGTCCCGCGGAGGCGCTGCGCGAGGCCGACGCCGAGAGCGGCGGGTCGCCGCTCGGCCGGCGGCTGCTGGGCGGGGCGCTGCTGCTGGCGGGTGCCGGGCTGCTGGTCTGGACGCTCGCTACCGACCCGGCCGATCTGCTGAAGCGCAAGACGTACACGACCGTGCCGATGGTGCTGATCACGGCGGTGGCGGTGCTGTCGCCGGTGCTCGTGGGGCCGACGGCGCGGCTGATGCGGCTGCCCGGGGCCGCCGGGCTGCTGATCCGTGCCAACGTCAGGGCCGCCCGGCGCCGGACCGCCGCCGTCGCCGCCCCCGTCCTGGTGACGGTGGCGATGGCCGGGTCCCTGATGGGCTCGGCGGCCACGGTGACGGCCGCGAAGGGCGCGGAGGCCCGCGGGCAGACGTCGGCCGATCTCGTCGTCACCGGCGCGGAACTGACGGCCCCGGGGCCGATTCCGGGCGCCCTGGTGTCGGCCTCCGCCACCACCGCCGTCTTCGTACGGGAGGACCGCACCGCGCTCGTACGGTCCGAGGCGCGCGCCGTCACCGACCCCGCGGCTCTGGCAACGATCGCCCGCCTGCCGGTCGTGGCCGGCGATCTCCGGGACCTCGACAACCGCTCCATCGTCGTGAACGAGGAGTGGGCCGAGCACCGGGTGGGGGCGGCGGTGGACGTGTGGCTGGGCGACGGCCGGCCGGTCACGCTGCGGATCGCCGCGGTCCTCGCGGCGGGGACCGGCGGCAACGGCGCCTACGTCACGGCCGCCAACGTGCCCGCGGCACAGCTCGACCGCCTCGACGTGCGTCTGGCCGGCGGAGCGGACCGCTCCGCCGTCACGGCCGCCCTGCGGGCCACCGGGGGCGAGGTCCGCACGGCGGACGCCTGGGCCGCGGCCACGCACCCCCGCACCGGTCCCCAGATCCGGCTCGGTCTGCTGGTGGTGCTCGGCATCGCGCTCGTGTACACGGCGATCGCGCTGGCCGGCACGCTCGTCATGGCGGGCTCGGCACGGGCGGGGGAACTCCGGGCGCTGCGGCTCACCGGAGCGACGAGGGCGCAGATCGTGGCGGTCGCGGCGGGCGAGTCGCTGCTGGCGGTGGGGATCGGAGTGCTGCTGGGCGCCGCCGTCACGGCGGTGAACCTGGCCTGCCTCCTCGCGGCGCTGGCCGCGCTGTCGGCGCCGGTGACAGCGGACCTGCCGTGGACGGTGCTTGGCGCCTCGGTCGCCGGGTGCGCGCTGATCGCCGTGGCTGCGGGAATCGCACCGGTCCTCACCGGCCGCCGGGCCGTACGGTGACGCCATGGGTGAGAACAAGCAGCGCATGCTGGCAGGAGACTGGTACCTCCCCGACGATCCCGAACTCGCCGCCGACAGCGAGCGGCGCTTCGCACTCTGCGCGGCCTACAACGCCGACGGCGGAGCCCCGCCCGCCGAACGGACCGCGATCCTCGCCGAACTCCTCGGCTCCGTCGGCCCCGGTGTCCGGATCCGGCCGCCGTTCCAGTGCGACTTCGGCTACCACATCGCGATCGGTGAGGGCACGTTCGTCAACTTCGGGGCGGTGTTCCTCGACGTCGCGCCCGTCACGATCGGTGCTCACTGCCAGTTCGGGCCGAACGTCCAGTTGCTCACCGCCTCCCACGAGCTGAACGCGGAGCGCCGCCGGGAGGGCTGGGAGAAGGGCGACCCGATCACGGTCGGCGACAACGTGTGGCTCGGCGGGGGCGTCATCGTCTGCCCCGGCGTGGCGATCGGCGACGACACGGTGGTCGGGGCCGGAGCCGTCGTCACCCGGGACCTGCCCCCCGGTGTGCTGGCGGTGGGCAACCCGGCGAGGGTGATCCGCACACTGACGTGACGACGGGGCCCGTCCCCTTGCCCGCGGCCGTACGGCATTGCCCGGAGGAGCGGCCCCGGGGGCTCCGCCCTGCCGTCGGCCGCGCGGCGGGCGGAAGCCGGACGGGCCGCGGGCCCGCCGGCAGCCACGCCGGCGAGGTCCCCTCCGGGGCCGCCCCCGCCCGGGGCGGCCCCGCGGCTATGTCAGTCGTGAGTGCCAGACTCGCCACCATGAACGAACGGTGGGCCGTGGCCCCGGCCGAGGACGGCGGAGCGGTGCTCGTACCGCTCGGCCCGGACGGGCTGCCCGCCGGGGAGACACGCAGGGAGGCGGATCTCGTCGCGGCGGTGCGGTCGCGGCCTGAGGTCGGACGGTGGGTGTGGCGCTCCACCGCCGAGATCTATCCCCGGCTGCTCGCGGCGGGCGTGAGCGTCGAGCGGTGCTACGACATCGAGGACGCCGAACTGCTCCTGCTCGGGCACGAGGGGCGGCTGGGCGAGCCCCGTTCCGCCGCCGCCGCGTGGGCCCGCCTGCGGCACGCCCCCGTTCCGGACGATCCGCCGCCGCGCGCCGCCGTGCCGGGCTCGCAGTCGTCGCTGTTCGAACCGGAGCCCGTGGCCGTGCCGTTCGAGGGCCTGCTGGAGGTGTACGCGGAGCAGCAGCGAAGACACGAGGCCACCGAGCATCCCGGCCGGATGCGGCTGCTGACCGCGGCCGAGTCGGCGGGGATGCTGGTGGCCGCGGAGATGAACAGGTCGGGTCTGCCGTGGCGGGCGGACGTCCACCGGGAGGTCCTGCACGAACTGCTCGGCGAGCGGTACGCGGGCGGGGGCGAACCGCGCCGCCTCGCCGAGCTGGCCGACGAGGTCTCGGCCGCGTTCGGGCACCGGGTACGGCCCGATCTGCCCGCGGACGTCGTCAAGGCGTTCGCCCGGTCCGGGATCAAGGTGCGCTCGACCCGGCGCTGGGAGCTGGAGGAGATCGACCATCCGGCCGTGCGGCCGCTGATCGCGTACAAGAAGCTGTACCGGATCTGGACGGCCCACGGCTGGAGCTGGCTGCAGGACTGGGTGCGGGACGGGCGCTTCCGGCCGGAGTACCTGCCCGGCGGCACCGTGTCCGGCCGCTGGACCACCAACGGCGGCGGTGCGCTCCAGATCCCCAAGGTGATCCGGCGTGCCGTGGTCGCGGACGAGGGCTGGCGGCTCGTCGTCGCCGACGCCGACCAGATGGAGCCCCGGGTGCTCGCCGCCATCTCCCGCGACCCGGGGCTGATGGAGGTCGCCGGACACGACGGCGACCTGTACACCCGGCTGTCGGACCGGGCGTTCTCCGGAGACCGCGACCACGCCAAGATCGCGCTGCTCGGCGCCGTCTACGGACAGACCAGCGGCGACGGGCTGAAGAACCTGGCGGCACTGCGCCGTCGCTTCCCCCGGGCCGTGGCCTACGTGGACGACGCGGCACGCGCCGGCGAGGAGGGACGCCTCGTGCGCACCTGGCTGGGCCGCACCAGCCCGCCGGCTGCAGGTGCCCGCGACGACGACGAGGCCGGAATCCCCCAGGAGGGCGGTGACGAGACCGCGTCACAGAGCGAGTTCGCGCCGGGCTACGCCTCGACGGACGCCAGGGCCCGCGGCCGGTTCACCCGCAACTTCGTCGTCCAGGGCAGTGCCGCGGACTGGGCACTGCTGCTCCTCGCGGCGCTGCGCAGGGCGACCGCGGGCATGCGCGCCGAACTGGTCTTCTTCCAGCACGACGAGGTGATCGTGCACTGCCCGGCCGAGGAGGCCGAGGAGGTGGTGCGGGCGATCCGTGCCGCCGGCGAGCTGGCCGGGCGGGTCGCCTTCGGCGAGACACCGGTGCGGTTCCCCTTCACCACGGCGGTGGTGGAGCGGTATTCGGACGCCAAGTGACGCCCTGCGGCCACCGGCCGTGCGCCGGACCGCCCGCGGCGGAGAACCGGTCACGGGCGGGCGGACCTCACGTCACAGATCTCCTGTCCCGGCCGCGCATCCCAGGCCGCGCCTCCCAGGGGCCCACATCCCCGGCCCCACATCACCGGCGACACGTCTCAGGAGGGTTCGCCGAGGAGCGCGCGGAGTTCGGGGAGCACCTTCGCGTCCGTGCCGTCGAGGCAGGCGTACGCGCGCCGCCACTCGTCCAGGGCCTCGTCGCTGCGGCCCTCCGCGCGAAGCAGCAGTCCGTGCTCGTGGCGGGCCAGCCCCTCGGTGAAGCCGTCGGCGCGGGACACCGCCCGTTCCAGGACGAGGGCGCACTCCCGGGTGGCGGCGGATCCGCGGCCGAGAGCGCGCAGGGCCCGCACGAGTCCTATGCGCGACTGCGACTGGCTCTGCCAGTCGCCCTCGTCACCGTCGCCGATGATCGCCAGGCACTCCTCGAAGTGGCGCAGGGCGAGGCCGGGTTGACCGAGGGTGAGGCGGGCGTAGCCGATGTTGCAGTGGGCCGTGTGCCGCAACAGCGGGCTGCCGAGCCGTACGCCGACGGCGAGGCTGCGCTCGTGGCAGGCGATGGCGTGCGCGGCGTCGGTGTGCTCGTGGAGGTTGCCGAGGTGGCTCAGGATGATCCCCTCGCCGTAGTCGTCGCCGAGGCGCCGGGCGCAGGCGAGCGACTCCTCCAGAGCTTCGGCGGCCTGCTCGTACCGTTCGAGGCGCTCCAGCAGCATGCCGCGGTTGGCGAGCCCGCGCTGGACCCAGCTGTCCTCGCCGAGTCCCCGCCACAGGCCGATGGCCTCGTCGTTGAGCGCCAGCGAACGCTCGCTCCGCCCGAGCATGAAGTGGACCGCGGCGAGATCGGTGAGCGCGTGCGCCTCGGCCTCCCCGTCGCCGGCGGCACGGGCGGCGTCCAGCGCGGCCTCGTTGAGCAGGCCGAGTTCCTGGAGGCGGCCGCGGCGCTGCAGATAGGGGAAGGCGGCCCGGATGACGCGCAGGGCGGTGTGCGACTTCGGCGCGTACGTCTGGGCGAGGGCCACCAGTCCGGGCAGCTCGCGGTCCCCCCAGGCCAGGGCCTCCGCCTCGCCGGGGAAGGGCGGTACCTCGCCGATCGGGGGCGGGACGCGGTTTCCCGCGAGATGCGCCGGGACGAGCGCCAGCCCCGCCTGCCGCGCCGATTCACCGAACCACCGCAGGGCCCGCTCGACGGTCGCCGCGCGCCCCTCCTCGCCGTCCAGCCGTACGGCGAGTTCGTGCGCGAAGTCCCTGACCAGGTCGTGGGGCACGAAGCGCCCGTAGGCGACCTCGTCCAGCAGCGCCACGTCGACGAGCCGCTCCAGCGCGGCGACCGCGCGCCGCTCGTCGAAGGGCGGGCCGGTTCCGTCGCCCGACATCAGATGCGCGACCAGCGCCGCGTCGTACTCGGGGATGTCGACCGCGCCCAGCCGGCGCAGGGCGAGCGCGGCATCCGGGTCCAGGGCCTCGTGCGCGACGGAGAGGGAGCGGCGGACGCTCAGGTCGTCGTACTCCAGGTGGTCCAGCCGGCCGGCCTGGGCGGTGAGGAGCCCGGCGAGGGCCGCGGGGGTGAGGGCCCGGCGGGCCGCGAGCCGGGCCGCGGCGATCCGCAGGGCGAGCGGCAGCCGGCCGCACAACTCGGCGAGCCGGTCGAAGTCGTGGGTGCCGTCCGCCCCGGCGCCGTCGCGGCCCGACACGGCACGCAGCAGCGCGGCGCTCTCCGGCGGGCTCAGCGGGGTGAGCGCGAAGCGCGCCGCACCGTCGAGGGCGGTCAGCGGGGAGCGGCTGGTGACGACGACGGCGCAGCCCGCTCCGGCGGGCAGCAGCGGCCGCACCTGCGCTGCCGACGCCGCGTCGTCGAGGACCAGCAGGGTGCGGGTCGGGGCGAGGGTGGAGCGCAGCAGGGCGGCGGCCGCGTCGGGGCGTTCCGGGATGGCACGCGGCGGCACGCCGAGGTCACGCAGGAGCGCGGTGAGCGACTGACACGGTGTCAGGGGCGTCATGCCGGGGGTGGCGCCGTGGAGGTGGAGATGGAGCTGCCCGTCGGGGAACTCCTCCCGGAGACCGTGGGCGACGTGGAGGGCGAGGGCGCTCTTCCCCACCCCGGCCATGCCGCTGAGGACGGCGACGGCGGGGCGGTCGGGGCCTGGCCGGGTGAGTACGGCCCGCAGGTCCTCGGCGAGTGCCCGGCGGCCGGTGAAGTGCGCGGGGGCGGGCGGGAGCTGGGCGGGCCGGGGGGAGGAGCCGGTGGACGGCACCGGCTCCCCGGACGGGGAGGACCCGGCGGCGGACGGTGGATCCGCCACCGGGGGCGCCCCGGCGGACGGTGCGGCCGCGGCGGGCGGTACGGGCGGGCCGCCGCCGGGAGTCCACGGGTCCTGGAGGATCTCCCGGTGCGCCTGCTGGACCGCGGGACCGGGCTCGATGCCGAGCTCCTCGACGAGCCTGCGGCGCAGCGACCGGTACGCGGCCAGTGCCTCGGCCTGCCGTCCGGTGCGGTGGAGCACCAGCATCAGCTGCCGGTGGAAGGCTTCGCGCAGGGGGTACTGCCCGGTCAGCGCCGCGAGTTCGGGGCCGAGACCGTCGGGGCGCCCCAGCTGGAGGAACGCGTCGTACCGCCATTCCAGGAGCAGCAGCCATGATTCGCGCAGCCGCCGCACCGTCGCGGGGGTGCCGTCCTCGGGGGCGTACAGCCCGCTCAGCGGGTCCCCGCGCCAGAGGTCGAGTGCCGCACGGGAGCTGTCGACGACGGTCTCCCAGTCCTCGTGTCCGCCGTCCGGGCCGCCCCTGCCACCGCCGTCCGACTCGGACCGGGGCCTGCCCGGTGTGCCGTCTCCGGCCGGGGCCGTCCGGTCCCGGAGCTGGCCGCCGGGGCCCCGGCCCTCTTTCGGGGCGACAGCGCCGCCGGGGCCGGCGGCGGAGGTCGTACGGGTGACGGCGCGGATGTAGGCGGCGCGTGCCGTCCCGATGTGGCGCTCGAAGGTGTCGACGTCCAGTTCACCGGGTTCCACGCGGAGCACATAGCCGGGCGCCACGGCCCTCAGCCGGTCCTCCTCGGCGAGCAGCCGACGCAGCCTGGCCACGTGGTTGTGCAGCGAGGCCCGGGCCGAGGCGGGAGGATCGTCACCCCACAGGGCATCAATCAGCGCATCCGTGGGTACGACGCGATTGGCGCGCAGCAGCAGAGTGCCGAGCAGGACGCGGAGTTTCGCGCTGCCCGTCGTGCGGATCTCACCCGCGGCGTCGTGCACGGTCAGCGGACCGAGCAGGCCGAACCGCATTGCCTTCCTCCTGCGCTGACCGTTGGCCTCATGTTAGCGATGTGTTGGTGGAGGCTGGTTGTATCTCCTCGTCGGATCCGGTGAGACGGTGCTCGGCGTGGATGGCCACACTCGGGGGAGTGTCACCGCCACGCCGGATCCGAAGACAGAGAGAGCCTCGGTCACCTGCGATGACCGGGGCTTTCGTCATACGGCCCGCGGACCGTCCGGCGACGGAGCGGGCAGCGTGAAGCGGGCCTCCAGCGTGTAGTGCCCGGAAGGATACGGGCCGTGGGTCAGCGTGCCGCCTGCGGCCGCGATCCGTTCGGTGAGACTGCGCAGCCCCAGGCCCGGCTCCGCGGCGAAGGGCGCGCCGGCCTCCTCGGCCACGGCGGGAGTGCCCGGCCGTCCGGGGTGGTGGACCCCGTCGTTGGACACGGTCAGCACGACCTCGCCCGGTGGCGTGTCCACCGACACCCGGCAGTTGCGGGCGCGGCTGTGCCGCAGCACGTTGGCGGCCGCCTCCCGCACCGTCGTGGCCAGGACCGTCTGGAGGAGTGCGGGAAGCGGCGCTCCCGCCGGTTCCGCCTCGGTGCGGATGCCGGCCGACTCCAGCAGGTTCCGCACGCCCTCGATCTCCGTGTCGAGGGACAGGCAGTGGTAGCCGTGCGCCACCCGCCGGGCCTCCTCGTGGATCTCGCGCATCCCGGACAGCGCCTCGGCCAGACGGCTCCGCGCCGAGTCGGGTGTCCGGTCCATCAGACGCAGCGCCAGCTCGCACTGCAGCGTGATCGCCAGGAGCCGGGGCCCGAGCAGGTCGTGCAGATCGCGGGCGAAGCGCAGCCGCTCCCGGACGACGACCCGGCGCCGGTCGGTGTCGGCCACGACGGCGGGCACGGCCACGGCGGTGCAGGCGCCGGCCGTCGCCCGTGCGGACGGTGCGGGCAGTGCCTGCGACATGTGGCCCCCAATTCTGCGTCTGATACCGGAGCAGCTTCGGCCGCACCGCTATCACTCCGCTATACGAGCCCCTCGGATGACGGCCCGCCCGGTGGTACACAGGGCGCGGGAGTCGCGACGGGCCCTTCGTACCGGAGAGCCGGTCCGGCGGGACACAGGGCGGGCCCAGACGGACGACGGGGGGACCCATGCAGAGGATCGTGCTGGCCGAGGACATGCACATGATCCGGGTGGCGCTGGCCGCGCTCCTGGACCTGGAGCCGGACATGGAGGTGGTCGCGCAGGTCGGGAGCGGCAGCGAGGTGCTGCCGGCGGTGATCCGGACGGAGGCGGACACCGCGGTGCTCGACATCGACATGCCCGGGATGGACGGCATCACCGCGGCCGGTCTGCTGCGGGACCAGGTCCCCGGATGCCGGACGCTGATCCTCACGGGCGTGGCGCTGCCCGGCCAGCTGTGGCGGGCGCTGGACGCCCAGGTGTGCGGATTCCTGCCGAAGCACGCGTCGCCGGACGAACTCGTCGAGGGGGTGCGCAGGGTGGGCGCGGGCCGCCGGGTCATCGACCCCGAACTGGCCATGTCCGCCTGGGAGATCGGTGACAATCCGCTCACCAGGCGGGAGGTCGAGGTACTGGGCCTCGTCGCGGCAGGGGCGGAGACCGCGCAGATCGCCACCGCCACGAACCTCTCCGTGGGAACGGTCCGCAACTACCTCACGGCGATCGTGAACAAACTGGGCGCACGCAACCGCATCGACGCCCTGCGCACCGCGAAGGAGAACGGCTGGCTGCCCTGAGGAGCGGAGCCATACCGGGGCGGCCGTTCGGGGAGCGCGCGGTGACGTATAGGGCGTTTATCGGAGCGGGCGCTGTACTCCTGCCATGCCAAGGAGACGACGTGCGCGGAAGCAGGGCCCGGCGACGCGGGGGGAGGCCCGCGGCGGCGGGCTGCACGCACAGGACCGCACCGTGTCGCACTGGGCCCTGGACTACGCGCGCCGGCTCGCCGACCGCCATCCGCAGCACCACCGCATCCTGATCCAGACCAGCATGTCGCCGACCGGCTACTTCCACGTCGGGAACTTCCGGGACACCGTCTGCGCCCACCTGGTGCACCGCGCCCTCGGCCGTATGGGCCGACGCTCCGCGGTCCTGCTCAGCTTCGACGACTACGACCCCGTGCGGGAGAGCCAGGCCGCCAGGGAGACGGAGCTCGCGGGCTGCGGAGGGCGGCCGCTCGCCGAACGCCGGGAGCGCGCCGAGCGCATCTGCCGCACCTATCTCGCCGAACTCCGGGAGATGGGCATCCTGCCCGCGGAGGCCGACGCCGACGGACGGACCCCGCCCGGCAGCGACTGGGAGACGCACTACCAGTACGAGCGCTACCGGGCCGGTGAGTACCGGGAGATCCAGCGCCGCTACCAGCGCGACGCGGCCCGGCTCGCGACGCTGCTCCGCAAGGACGACGGGCGGGACCTCTTCGCCGTCTACTGCCTGCAGTGCGGCCGCAACACCACCGAGATCCACCGCCTGGACGAGCACGCGGCACGCTACCGGTGCCTGTCCTGCGGCGCCGAACTGACCGCCCGCGACCCGGCGGACGTCAAACCGTCCTGGGCGCTGGACTGGACGCTGCGCGTCGCCCACGAAGGCATCGACTGCGAGCCGGCGGGCCAGGACCACTGCAGCGCGGGCAGCACCATGGACCGGACCCGGGCGGTGTACGTCGGCTATCTCGGCTCCCCGCAGCCGGTCATCGTTCCTTACGGGCTGGTCCGCGGCGAGCGGGGCGGCGGCAAGATCTCCGGCTCGCTCGGCGGCGGTCCGTACGTGCGCGACCTGCTGGCCGTCCATCCCGTCCCGCTGGTGCTGTGGCTGTACGCCCGCCGCAACTGCCTGTCCGATCTGCGGCTGGGCTTCGGCCCTGGCGCGTTCCTGGGCGCGTACGACGAGTTCGACCGGTTCGTCCGGGCGGTACCGGGCGACGGGCGAGCCCGGACCCTCTGGGACCTGCTGACCGACGAGAGGCCCGACGGGTACGGCACGCTGCCCCGGATGCGCTCGGTGGTCGGGGCGCTGTACGCGCACGGCTGCGCGGCCGAAGCGGCGCGGCGGCGCCTCGTCGCCCTGCACCCCGGCGCCGACCGGATCCTGCTCGACGAACGGATCGGCCACGCGCTGGCCTGGCTCACGGGGTACGGCCGGGGCCGCTACTGGCCCGCTGCCGGCGACGGACCCCCCGGACCCGCGGTGGGCCTGCTCATCGAGCAGCTGAGGGTTCACACCGGGACCGGCGCGCCACGGGCGGACCGCACCCGGGAGGACTTCCGGGAGATCTACGGGGCGCTGTTCGGCACGGAGCACGGCCCCCGCCTCGACACCCTCGCCGACGTCTTCGGCCCCGCCGTGCTCGCCGACGCGCTGGAGGCCTATCGCGACCGCGGTGAACGCCCCCTGCGCGAGCGGGTGCCCGCCCGATCCGACCGTGCCCGTCAGGAGGCGCCGAGCCGTGCGAGCTGAGATCTTCACCCCCGGCGGCGGGCAGGTGCCCGGCGCCTGGGACGCCTTCGTCCGGGACCGCCGCGCCTGCGTGCTGTGGGAGGCGGACCTGCTGGAGGCGGCCGGCTGGGGCATCCGGCGGCCGCTCTTCGCCGGCCTGGTCCGGGACGCGGGCGAACCGGTCGCCGCCTTCTGCGGCCGGCTCGGGGTCCGGCCGGTCGCCCAGCGGTTCCGCCCGCCCGGCCGGGCTGCCGCACCGGGCTGGTTCCAGGTCCATCTGCCGAACAGCTTCAGCCCGGGACGGCTGTACGCCCCCGGCCTGGACGCCGCCGGGCGCCGGGCCGCCACGCGCGCCTTCGAGCGGGCGGTGCGCCGCCGGCTGGGCGCGCGCTGTCTGGGGATCGTGCACCTCGACGTCGAAGCACCCGAATTCGCGCATATCGACGGGCCGTTGAGGCCGAAGCGGGCCACCGCCCCCAATGCCGTGCTGAGCAACGGCTGGGAGAGCACGGACGCCTACTTCGCCGGGCTGCCGCGAGGCCGCCGGCGCCGGCTGTCGGCACTCCACGAACGGATCGGTGCCGACCCGGACCTGGTCGTGGAGACGGCGGTCCCGGCGATCGACCCGGTGCACGCCAGCCGGCTGGACCAGCTGACCCGGATGAAGCACACGAGCCGCCCCGGCGGTGTCGTACCGCTGCTGCCCGCCTACTTCGACCGGCTCAACCTGGCTGCCGGGGCCTCCTACTTCGTCCACCGCGAGAAGAGTTCGGGCCGTCCCGTGTCCTTCGACCTCGTACTCGACGCGCCGGGCGGCTGGGTGACCACGGTCACCGGTTCCGACGGCGGCCGGGACCTCTATCTCGACCTGTACCTGAGGGAGATCGACCGGATGATCGCCACCGGGGTGCCCGCCGTCGAACTCGGCCCCGGCATGCTGCAACTGAAGGAGTCCTTCGGCGCCCGGGCGGTGCCGCGCCACGCGGTGGCCGTGCCCTTCTGACCTTCCACCGGACGCCCCGACCCGGACGACCCGCCCTGCCGTTCCTGCCGACACGACCCGGACGACCCGGCCCCTGCCGTTCCTGCCGACCCGACCTGCCCCACCGACTACCGAAAGCAGATCCCATGGACTTCACCACCGCACTCGACCGGCACCTCGAGGCCGTCCGGTCCCGAGACCTGGACGCCTACATGGACACCGTCCACGACGAGGCGACCGTCATCCTGCCCAACGGAAGGACGGTGGAGGGCTCCGACGCCATCCGTGCCTTCCACAAGGGCTGGTTCGAGGACCCCGACTGGACGATGGAGACCGAGACGACGCGCACCGTGGTGCACCAGGACACGGCGGTCGCGGTGCTCGCAGTCGACTACCGGGACCTGGACCAGGACGGCAAGCCGTACCAACTGCGCTATCTGCTCAGCCTGGTCTTCGCCCGCACCGACGGGAACTGGCTGCTCGTCCACGACCAGAACACCCACTGCTGAGATGCGCGGACGACAGCGCTACGAGCGGACCGTGCGCCGTGCCGTCGCCACGGTCCCGCACTACCGGGAGCGGCACGCGGCGAGCGGGTCCCTGCCGCCGCTCACCCGCGACGAGGCCGAGCTGCGGCGGCATCTGCTGATGCCTCTCGGCTCGGCGCTGCTCGCGCGGCGCGACCCCGGCCGGCCGGCCGCCGAGCACATCGCCGAACTGCACGAGGCACTGCGGCTCGCCGGGCACCGGACCGCGGGCAGGGCCGTGTACGAGATCTCCACCGCGCTGCGCGATCCCGTGCGGGCGCACGGCAGCGACTGGCGGGTGCTGCTCTGCGGCACCGCCGACGCCGGACGGTACGCCGCCGAACGGTCCGGCACCGGGCCCTCGGTGCCGGACGGGAACGCGCTCGTGGTCGGCGACGCCGGGCAGCTCGCGAGCGTCGCGGCGGGTCAGCCGGCCGTGGAACGCGTCACCCTGGCGTCGGCCGCCCGGACCCGCCCGGCGGCCGGCTCGGTCTGGTACGAGCCGTGGCTCGGACATCTCGGGGGGGTTCCCCACGGCTGTGGGGAACTGCACCTCAACCCGTCCCGGGTCCATGCGCGGCTGCTCGACGGGGAGACGGTGCTGACGCTGCTGCGCCGGCGCCGCCCCACGCTCGTCCACGTCCGGCCCGAGGGCGCGGAGTCCTTCGCTCCGGGGCGGTGCCCCCGGCACGGCGAACCCGTCCTGGGGAGAACATCGTGAAGCCGGCCGTCTCACCCGTCATGCGGCTCGTGCCCGTGCTGCGCAACCTCGTGCGGACCCACCGGCTGGAGCGGGCCGACCCGGCCCGGCTCGACGCCGAACGGCGGCGCCTGCTCGTGGGGCTGGTGCGCCACGCGCAGGCGAACGTGCCGCGCTACCGGGAGCTGATCGCCCCGGAGACAGCGGCCGCCTTCCGCGGCCCGGAGGACCTTCCGTCCCTGCCCACGCTGGACCGCGCCGAGTTCCACGACCGGGCGCCCGGGGACATGCTCGCGGCCGGGTTCACCACGGCGAACACCAAGGCGGGCACCACCAGCGGCTCCTCCGGAATCCCGATCACCATCCGCAACTCCGAGCGCGATCTGGGCCGCCTGCGGGCGTCGTACCTGTACGACATGCTGGCCGCAGGGCTGCGCCCGTGGGACCGGATGGCGTACTTCCGGGTCAATCCCTTCCTGCGGCACCCGCTGGAGCGGTTCGGTCTGCTCCGCACCTTCCACATCGACACCAGCGGGACGCTGGACGAGCAGGTCGAGGCCTTCCTGGCGGCCCGGCCCACCTTCCTTGTCGGCTTCCCCCATGTGATCGCCTCCGTGGTGGAGGAACTGGAGCGGCGGGGCGTGCGCTACCGGGGCGCCCGGCGGGTGCTCTTCGGCGGGGAGCGGCTGACGCCGACCGCGCGAGCCCTGGTCCTCGGCCATCTGGGGGCGCGCTGCCACGAGGTGTACGCGTCCGTCGAGGTGTTCACCATCGCCCGCACCTGCCACCGCGGTTCGCTGCACCTGCGGTCCGCTGACGTCGTGGTCGAACTGGAGCAGGAGGACGGCTCCGTCGTCCCGGCCGACGGGACCCGCGAGGCGGAGGGCGAGATCCTCGTGACCCGGCTGCACAGCGAGGCGATGCCGCTGATCCGCTACCGGCTCGGCGACCGGGTGACGGTCGGGCCCGCCGGCTGCGGCTGCGGGCGGCACACCCCGGTGGTCCTCCGGGTGCAGGGGCGCAGCCAGGACCGCTTCCGCGGCCACGACGGCCGGGAGTTCTACGCCGACTTCCTCACGTACCGGGTGCAGGACTTCCCCGAGGTCTCCCGGATGCAGCTCGTGCAGGAGCGGCCGGCGCAGGTGACCGTCCGCGTGGTCCTCACCCCGGGTGCCGCAGCCTCGGTGACGGAGCGGATCGGGGCGGCGGTACGGGAGGCGGTTCCTGGCTTCGACGTGTCGGTCGAACGGGTCCGGTCCATCGCGCCGGAGGCCAACGGCAAGATCCGGATCGTGAAGGTCGAGCCCGCCGCGGGCTGAACGGGGGGGGAGGGACCGCCGCACCGGCCGTCCCTCCCCCGTCCGTCGTGCTCCCCGCCGGCCGGCCGGTGCCGGGAACGGCGCTCCTCAGATCGCGCGGCGCTCCTCCAGTGCCGCCCGCCACGACGGCGGCAGGTTCCGTACCACCTCGATGCCGGAGAACACCGAGGGCTCCTGCGGGCCCACCTCCCTGACCCACGCCGCCATGCGGCCGATGCCCTCCTCCAGCCCGACGGGCTGCTCGCCGGTGCCCAGGACCTTGCGGGCCTTCTCGTGGGTGGCGTAGGCGTCGCGCACCTCGTTGCGCTCCGGCAGGTGGTTGACGCGCAGTTCCACGCCCATGGCGTCGCAGACGGCGGCCGCGATGCGGTTGACGCTGTAGACGTGGTCGCCGCCGACGTTGAAGACCTCGTTGTACGCCTCGGGTATCTCCACGGAGCGGGCGATGGAGGGCGCCACGTCCTTGATGTAGCTGAAGGCGCGGGTCTGCTCCCCGTCGCCGAAGACCGTGAACGGCTCGCCGCGCAGCGCCTGGTTCATGAAGATGCCGATGACGTTGCGGTAGCGGTCGCCGATGTTCTGGTACTCGCCGTACACGTTGTGCGGCCGGAAGACGATGTACGGCATGCCGAACATCTCGTGGGTGACCCGCAGTTCCTGTTCGACGGAGAACTTCGCGATGCCGTACGGGTCCTCGGGCGCGGGCACCAGGTCCTCGCTCATCGGCAGCTGGTTGGCGCCGTAGACCGCGATGGACGAGGTGAACACGAAGCACTTGACCGTGCCCGCGTTGACCGCCGCGTTGATGAGGTTGACGCTGCCGACCACGTTGTTCATGTAGTTGAAGCGCTTGATGAAGTGGCTCAGTCCCTCGGCGGCGTACGCGGCGAGGTGGAAGACGTAGTCGACGCGGTGCGCGGCGAAGACGGCGTCGACCACCTCGGGGTCGCAGACGCTGCCGTGCCGGAACTCGGCGCCCTCGGGGACGTTGCCGCGCACACCGCCGCTGAGGTCGTCGAGGACGATCACGCGGTGGCCTGCGGCGAGCAGTTCGCGGGCCACATGGGATCCGATGAAGCCGGCGCCTCCGGTGACGAGGGAGACGGGGGCGGGAGAGGCGAGGTTCATGCCGGTTCCATTTCCTTGGCGGGGGTGGCCGCGGCGGATTCGGCCGCGGGCGGGGACGAGGGGGCCGTCCCCTCGTGGACGGTGCCGGCGTCCGGCCGGCGGGTGAGCTTCAGCAGTTGCAGCGCGGGTCCCGTCATCACCGTGGTCAGTACCGCCATCACGACCAGCACGGTGAACGCGTTCTGATTGATGAGCCCGGCGTCCAGACCGGCGCGGAGCACGACGATCTCGGTGACGCCGCGGGCGTTGAGCAGCACGCCGAGACCGAGCGACGTCCGCCAGGGCAGCCCCGCGGTGCGTGCGGTGACCGCGGTCCCGGCGAGCTTCCCTACGACGGCCGTGACGACCGCGACGACCCCGGCGAGCAGCAGCCCGGCGTGGCCGGTCACCTGGGTGAGGTCCACGGTCATGCCGACGGACACGAAGAACATCGGCAGCAGCAGTCTGCGGTTCACGGAGTCGAGCCGGGTCTGGACGGTGGTCAGGGCGGTTCCCGGGCGGTGCGGGACCAGCATTCCGGCGAGGAACGCGCCGAAGATGGAGTGGACGCCGATCAGGTCGGTGACCCAGGCCAGCGAGAAGGCGAGCAGCAGCAGGGCGAGCAGCCGGGCCGCGGACGACACCCGGGCCCGGTCCGCCCACCGGTCGGCGGCGCGCACCAGGGGGCGGCCCGCGATCAGCACGAACGCGGCGAACGCCGCGGCGAGCAGTACGGTGCCGCCCGCTCCCCAGACGCTGCCCGCGGTCGCCACGGCCATGGCGGTGGCCAGGGCGCCCCAGGCGATCACATCGCAGGCGGCGGCGCAGGTCATGGCCATGGTGCCGAGCGGGTGGCGGGCGAGGCCCGACTCCTGCACGATCCGGGCGAGCACGGGGAAGGCTGTGATGCTCATCGCCGTGCCGAGGAAGATCGCGAAGGGGACGAACCCTATGCCGCCCGCGGCGAACTCCCGGTACACCAGGGCCGCGGACAGCACTCCCAGGACAAAGGGGATGATCATGCTGCCCTGGCTGACCGCGACCACGACCCGTCCGCTGCGGCGCAGTTGGGAGGCGTCGAACTCGGAGCCGACGGCGAACATGAAGAGGATCAGTCCGACCTGCGCGAGCAGCCCGAGCAACGGCTTCGCCGCGGCCGGATGGAACAGTTCGGTCGAGCCGGGGAACACCCCGGCCAGGAAGGACGGTCCGAGCAGCAGGCCCGTGGCGATCTCCCCGATGACCGGGGGCTGCCCGAGCTTGCGGGCCAGCCAACCGCCCGCCGTGGCGACGGCGGCCACCGCGGCGAGTGCGGCGACGACCCGGAGCACGGTCCCGCCGGCGTGACTGCCGGGGGCGGGCGGCCCGCCGCCGGCACCGCCCGTCCCGCCCGGGTCCGGCACCCCGAGGCCCAACCCGAGGGCGGCGACGAGCACGCCGACGGCCGCGGCGGAGATCAGCAGAGGGTAGACGATGCCGCGCCAGGCGGGCGTTCCCGCCGGTGACGACGGAAGTTCCTTCATCGGGGGGCTCCAAGGTCGGTCGGCACCGCGGCGGGTGCGGCGGGCTTCGTGGACGGGGTGGTGCGTGCCTTCGAAGCCCCTTCGGAAGGCGCGCGGCCGTGGCGGGGGCTCCTGAGCAGAAGGCGTGCGAGCACGGCGTGGGCCACCTCGCCCGAGGCGAGCGCGGCCACCGCGCCGAGCGCGCCGAGCGCCGGTACGAGGACCAGGCCGAGCAGGACGGCGCAGACCAGTCCGGCCAGCGCACTCACCGCGGTGGCCCGCAGGGTGCGCGGGGTCGCGTTCTCCAGCAGGTAGTTGAGACTGCCGACGGCGAAGAACAGCGGTACGCACAGCACGTACAGCAGCAGGACGGCGACCGGCGGCGCGACGAGCGCGGCCTGTTCGGCCGACCGCGCCAGCCACAGGGCCCCCGCGGTCCACACCGCTCCCACGGCCGCCACGGGCAGCAGACGCCGCACCACCCGGCGGTCCAGCGAGGCGGGGTCGACCGACCGGAGGGTCAGGGACACATGCGGCTGGAAGAGCCGCAGCAGATAGCCGAAGCCGTTCAGCAGCACGGACGAGGCGAGGACCATCAGGTACAGATGGCCGGTCTGCTCGTGGTGCCGTGAGGCGCCGAGCATCGCGAAGAGCAGACTGACCGTGCCGGCGGCGGCGATGTCACCGCAGGCCATCAAAACGGAGGTGGACACCACGGGCCGGGTGATCCCGCCGCGTACCGGCCGGCCTGCGGCCCGGTACAGGGCCGGCAGCTGGGCCAGGTTGAGCAGGGCGGTGCCGCCGAGGATCCAGCCGGTGAAGGCCGTCGGCCCCCAGCCGAGGAGGCTCGCTCCCCCGGCCCCCGTGGCGATGACCAGCGAGAGCGCCGCGAAGTTCAGGACGTCCGCGCGGTTCCTGTCCAGGGCCCGGCAGAGCCCGACCAGGACGGTGTTCAGTCCGAGGAGCGCGGCGTAGAGACCTGCGAGCAGTCTCAGCATGCCCGTGTCCCCGGCCGGTACGAACAGCGCCGCGCAGCCGAGCCAGAGGACGGCCGCCCCGGCGAGCAGCAGCGCGGACACCAGCAGGACGGTGACGAGCTGCGGCCCGGTGCGCCGCGCCCTGGGCACGAGCTTCAGCGCGGACTTCTCGATCCCGAGCGTCGTGAGGGTGGTGAGCACCTGTGCCGTGCCCATGGCCGCGGCGTAGGGCTCGTACGCCTGCTCCCCCCAGCTCGCGAGCAGCGCCGCGTTGGCTCCGAGCAGCGCCAGCCGGAAGGCGGTGCGTCCGGCGAGCAGGGAGGTGAGCGACCGGGCGGTGGGGCGCCGGCCCGGCCCGCCGGACGGCGCCGTCATGCCGGTGCGGTGCGGGCCGGCCGGGGCACCACCGCCTCGGAGGTGACGAAGCGGCCCTTGCCGCCCGCCGTGATCTCGACGCTGTCCGTGCGGACGACCTCCAGGGGGAAGTCGCAGCCGGCCACGGTGCGCAGCCGGTCCCGTACCCCGGCGGCCAGTTCGTCCCATGCGGATGCGGACAGCGGCCCGGACGGGACCACGTTCAGCCGGACCGAGCCCTCGCGGTCCTGGACGACGCTGCACTCGGCGATGCCCGGGAAGGTCGCGGCCAGGTGCAGGAAGGTGTCCGGGTACAGCTGGCGGCCGGTGGGCAGCAGCACCGCGTCGTTGACGCGGCCCGCGGTCAGCCGCAGGGTCCTGAAGCGGCGGCCGCACGGGCAGGGGTCGGTGTCGATCCGTCCGACGTCGCCCAGTTCGTAGCGGACCAGCGGCATCGCGCGTTCCATGAACGCGGTCACCACCACCCGCCCCTCGGTGCCGTCGGGCAGGGGCTGCCCGTCAGGTCCGAGGATCTCCACGAGGAGCCTGTCCTCGGCGAGATGGGCCCGCTGGTGCGCGCACTCGTAAGAGATGTTGAGCACCTCGAACGCCGAGTACTCGTCGTGCACGGGCGCCCCGAACTCCCGCTCCAGCAGCGCGCGGTGCTCCGGCACGAGCAGTTCGGACTCCGTCATCACCAGCTTCAGCGCGGCCCGCAGCGCGGTGAGTTCGGCCGCGTCCAGCGCCCGCAGCAGGGCGCGCAGATGCACCGGATACCCGATGATCACCTGCGGCCGGGCTTCGAGCAGTTCGGCCTTGATCTCGTCCATCGGCCGGTCGGTGAGCAGCACATGGCGGCGGAACAGACCGGCCTTCTGGAAGCCGCGCGAGGGCGGCGCGAACGGTCTGATGTGCGAGAGCCGGTCGGTCGGCAGGTAGCGCCCGGTGGCCAGGAACCGGCGCACGCACGCGGCCATGTGGTAATCGTGGCTGCGCGTGTCGTGGACGACGGTGACCCGGCGTCCGGTGGAGCCGCTGGTGCGGAAGGTGGGCACGGTGCCCGGCTCCACCCCGTCCGCGAGGAGTTCCTCCAGAGACCGCCCCCGCAGGACCTCCTTGTCGATGACCGGCAGCTTCGCCACCTCCTCGAGGGAGCGCAGCGGTCCGGTGCGGTAGTCGGGGCTGTCCCGGTAGTACGGGACCCGCGCCCGGGCGTGCGCGAGCATCCGGTTCAGCTGCGAGAGCTGCCGCCGGCGCAGCGAGCGCCGGGAACCGTACTGCCGGGCGAACGTGACGGGCACGTACCAGGCCTCTCGGAGGAACATCTCGTCATCTCCCCTTCGGCGGCGCGGCCGTCAGGCGGCGGTGCGGGACACGGCGGATCGGCGCGGGAGGAACCGGCCGAGCGCGCTGAACCAGCGGGTCGGGGCGAGCAGTACGAACAGGGCGAGCACGACATGCGTGATGATCATCGCGAACGCCTCGTACTTGCTGGCCGGGTGGCCGAGCCGGACCGTCATGTGGGAGGCCCAGGTCCACACCTCGGGGATGGTCTGCCACTGCGGGTCGGTGTGGTCGTTGACCGTGAGATAGGCGAGGTCCTCCAGCCCCGAGAGCATCAGCAGCAGCATCGCGTAGGCGAGCCGGCGCACCAGATGGGCCGCACCGCCGCCGATCCGGAAGCAGAAGGCGAAGGTGAGGATCAGGAAAGGCGTCAGGGTCAGGACGTAGTAGTACAGCTCGGGGTGGTTCTCCGCATAGAAGAAGATCTTCGGCACGAAGTAGATGAAGTACAGCAGGAAGCACAGCGGCACGACGAGGTGCAGCCTGAGCTTCTTGGCCCACTCCGGGTCGAGCTGGGCGATCGCCTCGGCGGCGAGGACGAAGGGCACCAGCTTGAAGAGCATGATGGCGAGGCTCTTGACCTCGCGGTCGTGCGGCATCGCGAACCAGACGATGCCGGCGAACACGAGGCTGAGTGCGGTCAGTGTCAGGAAGGGCGCATGGCGCCGGAGCGTGGTCAACGCTTCTCCGTAAGCAGATCGGTGCGGATGGGGGCCGCGTCCGCCTGGGCGGGTGCGGGGGCGGGCGGTGTGTCGGGCTCCACGCCGAAGCGGAGCAGGGACCTCGCCCTGGCCTGCGCCTCCCGCAGCTCGCCGTAGCTGTCGGCGACCAGCAGCAGATAGCCGAGCTTGTGACCCGCCTGGGTGTAGCGCCGCACCCGGCTGCCCGGGCCCGCGAAGAGCCTCAGCTCGGCGGTCTGCGGCAGGGCGCGGACCTCGTCGGCGCCCTCGACGGTGCGCAGGATGCCGTCGGTGTCGGTGGTCAGGATCTGCAGCGCCGTCTTCTTGTCGTGGCGCGCCTGCAGTTCGAAGGGCAGGCCCAGTGCGAGGCGGAGCGCGGCCTCGTAGGTGTCGATGCCGTAGGCGTGCCGGACGAGCAGGGGCATTCCGTTGCCGCCGAGCCGGGCGCCCATCTCGATGAAGCGGATCTCCTCGGTGCGGTCGACCACGAAGTCGAAGTTGACCGGGCCGTCGGTGTGTCCGAGGGCACCGCAGACGTCCATGACCATGGAGCGCAGGGCGATCTCGGTGGCCGGCGCCAGTTCGGCCGGGACCATGTGCCCGGTCGTGATCATGCGGGGTGCGCCGGTGGTGCTGCGCTCGGTGACCGCGATCGTCGCCAGCTTGGCGTCGCGGAGGAACGCCTCGGCGGAAAGGTGCCGCCCGAGCAGCATCTCCTCGACGATCACCTCGCCCGAGAAGGAGTACCTCTGTGCCTCGGCGACGGCCTCCGGCAGCGCGGCCTGGTCGGCGACGACCTGGACGCCCTTGCTGCCGGAGGAGTCGCTCGGCTTCACGATCACGGGCAGCGGCAGGGCAGCGGCGGCGAGCCGCAGCTCCACCGGGTCCGCGGACTGGATGTAGGCGTACGTGGGCAGCCCGAGCCGCTCCAGCACCTCGTGGAAGTACCCCTTGTCGACCGAGGCCCGGACCGCGTCCGGTGCCGGCTGGTGCGGGGTCCTCAGCAGCCGGCTCAGCTCGGCCACCGACTCCTGGGCGGCGTCGCTCGCCGGCGAGATCACCGCGGCGATGTCGAGGTGGCCGACCATGGCGGCGATCCGCTCCGGATCCCGCGTCGTCATGCACAGGAAGAGGTCGGCGGCGGAGGCACCGAGGGCGTCCGGGCGCTGGTCGACGCCGACGACTCCGTACCCGAGGCGGCGCGCCTCGTGGTAGGCGGGCAGCTGGTCCTCGCCTCCGCCCAGCACGAGGATGTGAGGCTTTGTCATGGCAGGTTCCCTGTCTGGAGCAGTGGCGCGGGCGCCGCCCGGCCGGTGGACTCGTTTCGGTAGGCGTAGAGGTCGTCCTGCGGCCGGACGGGCACGTTGGCCTCGCGGATCTGGTAGCGGGGCAGTCCGGCGCTGCCCCGCATGATCCGCACCATGTAGCGGGCGAGCAGGGCGAGCGCGCCCAGGCCGGCCGCGTGCAGCAGGACCGAGGCCAGCGCCAGCGGCTGGACGCCGCTGCCGGCCGCCGCCAGGGCCGTGGCCGCCGCCGCCGCGCCCAGCGCCGCGAGGTAGATCAGGGCGAGCGGCCGGTAGGAGAAGCCGACGAAGAGGTCGGCGGCGTGCCGGAAGAGCTTCCCCAGCGACCATTTGGGCCGCCCCGCCGCGCGCGGCGAGTGCGCCGTCTCCACCGTGGTGTACCTCGCGCCGATCAGGGGCAGCGTCGCGATGAAGTACGGGGTGCTGACCTTGCATTCGGCGACCTTGCGCGCCACCGAGGTGCGCACCACCCGGAACACCGAGGCGTGGACCGGGAGTTCGATGCCGAGGACCCGGGTGGCGATGGCCTGGTGGCCGACGGTGCCCAGCCGGCGGTACCAGGGGTCCTGCCGGCCGGTCCGGACCGCGAACACCGCGTCGTGGTCGTCCTCCACGGCCCGCCGGACGAGCTTGTGGAGTTCTTCGGGCGGCGACTGCAGATCGGCGTCGAGCTGTACGGTCCATTCCTTCGACGCGTACGAGAAGCCGGCGGTGAAGGCCGATTCGAGTCCGAAATTGCGGGCGAACGAGATAAAGCTGACGCGCGGGTCCTCGCGGGCTATGCGCTTGATGATGCCGAGAGTGCCGTCCGTGCTGCCGTCGTCGACGAAGAGGATTTCGGCATCCCCGTAACGGTACACCTCCTCCTTGATGCGCAGGTATGCCTGCTCTATGCATTCCTCCTCGTTGAAACAGGGCACCATCGCGGTGATCGAAAGCGTGGCAGGCATCCTGGCCATCGTCCGTCGCCTTTTCTGTTCGCACCCGGTCCGGGTCAGTCGAACATCGCGTTCATGGTCTCGTGGGTGGTCGCCTTCTGCTGGTCCGCGCGGCTGGCCCAGCAGGTGTTGAGGATGATGCGGGTCCTGTCGGCGTTCAGCGGGACCGTGCGGTGCAGGGTGGTGTCCGAACGCAGCAGGTAGAGGTCGCCCTTGGCGTGGCCGTAGCTGCGGATCGGGTGCTTCTGCAGGTAGTCCTCGACGCGCGGGTCGTCCTTGTTCCAGTCGGTGTGCGGGATGCACTGCAGCATGCCGCCGTACTCCAGCGACGGGGCCTCGATCAGCCAGATGACGGTGAAGCTGAAGTCGCCCCAGTGCCAGCCGTGGGTGTCGCCCTTCTGGTGCTGGCGGGTGATGATGTACTTCTCCTCGTCCCACGGGCAGCCCATGACCTCCTCCTTGGCGAGGCGGGAAAGGAAGCCCTTGAGCGCGGTGGACTCGTAGACGGCAGGGATCAGCGAGCCGTCGGTGGCGATCGCCTTCTGACCGACGGTGGACATGTAGCGCGGGGAGTCCCCCGTCTCCTTGAGACGGATGTCGATGCGCTTCTGGTGGGTGTCGATCAGCTGGTGGGTCTCCGCGGCGACCGCGTCGAAGACCTCCGGGGAGACCAGGCCGGGGAGCTTGACGTAGCCCTCGCGGCGGAAGTGCTGGGAGAGGCCGAGCACCTCGTGGTCGTCGGCGAACCGCTCCGCGATGTTCTTCGCGATCAGCTCTTCGACATTCGCGGCGGTGATGCTGTTCTCGGTCACGGTGGACTTCCCCTCGAATAGGAGCTGCGGGATTTCCGGATTCGCGGCGGAAGTGCGCCGGCCCCGTTCTCCGCTGTTGACTCCTCGATTCTTGTGAACGCCCCTGCGGTCCGGTAGTGCCGAGCTCACCGATTGGGCATGAGAAAACCATCCGCCGGCCGGGCATGAAGATCTCACATGCCGTATGAGGAACTCACGGGCCCCCCGGCCGTGAAATACACACGCTTGCAGGAGCCGGTCCGTTGCGGTCAAATCCCAAAAGAAGCGGGGGGACTCATGGAACTCCGCCACGGGTGTACCGTGCGATTCCGGGGAGGAAAACAACGATGACGAGAACAGCGGTGGTGGCAGGCGGTGCGGGATTTCTGGGCTCGCATCTGTGCGAACGGCTGCTCGCGGACGGCTGGCAGGTCTTCTGCGTGGACAATTTCGTCACCGGGTCCCCGGAGAACGTGGCCCATCTCGTCGGTGACGCGTTCCGGCTGGTCGAGGCCGATGTCACGGCGGGTCCGCCGGCGATCGAGGGTCCGGTCGACGCCGTGCTGAACCTGGCCTCGCCGGCCTCGCCCGTCGACTACCTCGAACTGCCCCTGGAGACCCTGCGGGTGGGTTCCGAAGGCACCCGGCACCTGCTGGACCTGGCGCGCGAGAAGGGGGCGAGGTTCGTCCTCGCCTCCACCTCGGAGACGTACGGCGACCCGCTGGTGCACCCCCAGCCGGAGACCTACTGGGGCAACGTCAACCCGGTCGGTCCGCGTTCGGTGTACGACGAGGCCAAGCGGTACGCCGAGGCGATCACGACGGCGTACCGCCGCACGTACGGCGTCGACACCGGCATCGTCCGGATCTTCAACACGTACGGACCGAGGATGCGCGCCCACGACGGCCGCGCCGTGCCCACCTTCATCCGGCAGGCACTCGCTCGGCAGCCGATCACCGTAGCCGGCGACGGCTCGCAGACCCGCTCGCTGTGCTACGTCCCCGATCTGATCGACGGCATCGTGCGGATGACGGAGTCGGACCTGGCGGGACCGGTCAACCTCGGGAACCAGGAGGAGATCTCGGTCCTCAGGCTCGCCGAGTGGATCCGGGAGCTCACCGGGTCCACCTCCGACATCGTGCACGTGCCGCGCCCCACTGACGATCCGTCGGTCCGCCGACCCGACACCACGAAGGCGCGCGAAGGACTCGGCTGGACCGCTCAGTTCACGACGGAGCGCGGGCTGACCGCGACGATCGACTGGTTCCGCACCCGGCCGGACGTAGGCCTGGAGGGCCTGCAACTCGCGGGTGCAGAGGAAATGTAGAACCCACTGGCACCGTTCGGCGGAGGAGCAACGGGATCGGGGGCAGGCGTGTCGCGTCGGGTGTCGGCGGTCGTGGGAGGTCGGCGGTCACAGGTTCACCCAGCCCTTGCTGGTGGCGAGCACGCCCGCCTCGAACCGGCTGCGCGCGCCGAGACGCTGCATCAGATCGGCGGTGACGCGCCGTATGGTCCGCACCGAAACGCCCAGTTGGCGGGCGATGGCCTCGTCCGTCAGCCCCTCCGTGAGCAGATCGAGCACGGCCCGCTCCGGCGGGGTCAGCGGGCCTTCGGTGCCGGCCACCGCGTCGGCGGCGCTCTCGCCGAGCGGCTGCGCCTGCTGCCAGGTCTGCTCGAACAGGGCGAGCAGCGCGGTCAGCGCTCCGGTGCCGTTCAGCACCAGCGCCCCCATGTCGGCCGCGGCCGGGTCCATCGGCACGATCGCCCTGCTGCGGTCGTAGATGAGCATGCGCAGCGGCAGCCGGGGCACGGTGCGCACCAGTCCTCCGCGCTCCCCCAGCCAGGCCACGTACTCCCTGGTCGCGGGGGAGTTGCGACAGCTGTCGAGGAAGATGTACCGGAGCCGTACCCCCCGGTCGCTGGTCGAGGTGTCCAGCGGCCGGGCGGCCTCCAGGTGGGCCTCGCTCTGGCCGCCGCCCGGGACGAACGCCGCTATCTCGCTGGTACAGGTCCCGGCCAGATGCTCGATCTTCGATTGGATCTGGTCCATGGACCGCAGCTTCTGCACCTCGGTGACGTCCTGCCCGCCGGTGGCACGGATGTCGGCGAGCATCCCGGCCACCGCGACCCGGCTCGCCCTGATCTGCCGCTCCCGCTCCAGGAGTTCGGTCTCCTGGCTGGCGAGCAGCGACGTCAGGCCGAGCTCCGGGTCGACGGGGCGGCCGGGACCGCCGTCCGCCGAAGGCCGTACGAGGGACAGCGCGGCCAGCCGGTCCAAGGCCGAACGCGCCCGCTCCTCCGGCCATCCCAAAGCCTCCGCGAGGCCGGAAACGGCCCCCGGCCCGTCCTTGAGCATCACGCGGTAGACCGCTTCTTCATCCGGGCCGATCCCCAATCGACCAAGCATGTTTCCCCTCCCCCAGGGCGGCGGTGGATCGCACCGCACAGCACTTCCGCGCCCGTGGTCACGGACGTGGATGCGGCCGCACACTCTACGCGATGGCCGAATCCGGACGGCAGCGTTTCCGGCCTCGGGGACAGGGTTGTCACCAGCTGCGCGGGAGCCGGAAACACAGGCGCCGCGGTTGGCACGGTCCTCCGGCCCGGCTGCGCGGCGGGGCGGCCGTGTACCTCGTAGACGTCCGGCTGGAATCCCCGGCGCACCTCTCCCCGGCCGACGTGCGGGTCCTCCTGTCGGAGGCGGCCCGTCCCGGCGACGGGGTGGAGCACATCTATGTCCAGCCGGCGCCGCCGTCCGCAGGGGCACTTCCCCGGGACACGGCACCGCCCCTCGATGTCGTGCTCTTCCTCTCCCATCTCACGCTCACCGAGTCGGAACGTGCCGCCGACACGGTGCTGCGGCGCTGCACGACCGGGGGCCTGCGGTTCAGGAGGGTCTCGGCGATGCCGCTGACGCTGCTGGTGGAGCTGCTGGGCCTGGAGGGCTGACCACGGGCACCGGGGCGCGGTGCGGGCGCACGGCCGGTGGGCAGCCGCCGGCCGCTCCGGGCGGTGCGGGCGCCCGGCTGGGCGTTCCGGCCCGGGGACGCGTCCGGCCCGGGGACGCGTCCGGTCGGCGGACGTGTCCTCGTCCTGCCATTGCAGGACGAGGACACGGGAAACCTCTGGGCAAGCCCGTCGGTCCCGAGCAGAGTGGTCTCACCGGGACAGAGCGCCGGTCGACGGGCGAAGGCGCTCATAACCGTCCGACACGGTCGGACGGCGCACCCGGATCACACAGCTCAGCCGATGCGTCCAGGGGGGACCCATGCAGACTTTCAACCGTGCCAAGCGCAAGACGGCGTTCGCGGCGGCCGCGCTCTCCGCCGTCCTCGTGGGGGCCGGAGCGGTGGCCGGGGCGGTGGGTGGCGCGGGGGCGTCCACGGACCACCGGGCCGCGACCGTGGCCGACCGCTCGCACGGCAAGCCCGCCGACGAGGCGAGGAACGGCAACATATGGGGCCCGTGACCACGGTGACCTCCGCGGAGACGCTGCATCTGAACCTGCTCGGTCCGGTCGAGGCCCACCGCGGCGGCACTCCGGTCAGACTGGGCGGGCCCAAGCCCCGCACGGTGCTGGCCGCGCTGCTCCTCGCCCGGGGCCGGGTGGTCAGCGACACCAGACTGACCACGCTGCTCTGGGACGACCGACCGCCCGCCACCTGCCCGGCCCAGCTCCACACGTACGCCTCCCGCGTACGCCATCTGCTGGGCCCCGGCATCGCGGTGGAACGCCGCCGCCCGGGCTATCTCATCAGGCTGCCGGAACAGGGCGTGCGCGTCGACCTGCTGGAGTTCCAGAAGCGGGCGGCACGCGGAACCGAGGCCCTGGCCGCGGGCGATCCGGCGACCGCCGCCCGTGAACTGCGCCGCGCCCTCGCCATCTGGCGGGGCGCGGCACTGGGCGGGGTCTGCGATCCGCTCGCCGACGCCGAGCGCGACCGGCTGGAGGAAGAACGCCTCGTCAACCTGGAACGGCGCATCGACGCCGACCTGGAGCTGGGACGGCACTCCGCGCTCATCCCCGAACTCATCGCGCTCATCGCCGCCGATCCGCTGCGAGAGGGGCTGCGCGGCCAGCTGATGACCGCGCTGTACCGGTCGGGGCGGCAGGCCGACGCGCTCGCCGCCTACCGGGCCGCCCGGGCCACGCTCGCCGACGAGCTGGGCCTGGAGCCCTCGGCCGAACTGCGTCGGCTGCACCAGGCGTTGCTGACCGGACACCCGTCGCTGCTGCCGCGTTTCCCGCGGGACGCCGCGCCGGAGGCGTCCGCATCACCCCCGCCGGCCGTGGCAGCGGCCGCGCAGTCTCCTGCGGCCCCGGTTCCGCGGGTGGTGCCTCCACCGGCACCGGCCACACCCTCGCCGGGACGCGCGGACCGGCACCAGGCGCCGGCCGAACTGCCGCCCGCGCCCGCGGACTTCACGGGGCGGGACCAGGAGGTCATGCGGCTGGGCACGGCGCTGACCGGTCGCCGCCCGCGCCGGCCCGACCAGGCGGTCCACGTGGTGACCGGCATGCCCGGCATCGGCAAGACGGCCGCGGTGCTCCAGACCGCGCACCGCGTCAGGCGCTCCTACCCGGACGGGCAGATCCACCTCGACCTGCGCGGCTCCGGCCCCGAGCCGCTTGAGCCGGCGGACGCGCTCGGCGAACTGCTGCGCCTGGTGGGCGTTCCGGCGCCCCTCGTCCCGGCCGCCCTCGACGAGCGCATCCGCGCCTGGCGCACCCGTACCGCGGACAGGCGGCTGCTGCTGGTGCTCGACGACGCGGCCGACGAACGCCGGCTGCGTCCGCTGCTGCCGGTGACCGACGGCTGCTCGGTGCTGATCACCAGCCGCTCGGGGCTGTACGCGCTGGAGGGAGTGAGCCGTACGGTACTGACGCCGCTCGCGCCTCCCGAGTCGCGGACCCTGTTCGAGAAGCTGGCCGGCCGCTCCCGAACCGGCGCCGAACCCGCCTCTGCGACCGCCCTCGTCGACGCCTGCGCCGGGCTGCCGCTCGCCCTGCGCATCGTCGGCTCGAAGGTCGCGGCCCGGCCGCAGTGGACGCTGTCCCGACACGCCGACCGGCTCACCGACCCCGACCGGACCCTGGCCGAACTCGCCTTCTCCGACCTGTCGTTGCGCGACCGCCTCATGGACGCGTACCGCCGGCTCGAGCCCGCCGCCCGCCGGGCGCTGCGGTTCCACTCGGCGCTGGGCCCGAATCCAGTGCCCGCCGCCACGGCCGCGCGCGCCCTGGGGACCGGTACCGAGGAGGCCGAGGAGCTGCTCGCCGACCTCGCCGCCGTCCACTGGGCCGAAGTGGCGGGCCGGCACGGCGAACACGCGTACCGGCTGCACCCGCTTGTCCGGCTCTTCGCCCGCGGCATGCTGGCGGAGGAGGAAGGCGCCGTCCCCCGTGTGTTGCCGGTGCGCTCCTCCTGGGCACTGACCAGAACGGGCGACACGGCCTGACGGCAGGCTCGTGAAAGCCCCGCGCAAGCAACCCGAGACCCGAGAAACGAGGCAGGTCGCTCATGCCGAGCCCTTCCGGCTTCAGCTACGAAGCCCGCGCCGACGGCACCATCGTCATCACCCATCGCCGCCGGAAGGCCGCGACGCTGCGCGGCAACCGTGCCGCTCAGTTCGCCGAGGAGGTGGAGTCCGGCGACGCCCAGGAGGTGATGGCGCGCTGGACGGGCTCGTACAAGTTCGGCAACGAGCGCACCGCCCGCAACCACCCCAGGAACAAGGGGCGCCGCGCCTGACCCCGTCCCGGGGAGGGGGACGGCGTCCCACGAGGAACAAGAGAATGGAAACCATTGATGACTGGCGCGTCCCGCAGAATCGCTGTCTTCGGCGCGGGCTACATCGGCCTGGTCACGGGAGCGTGCTTCGCGGAGCTGGGTCACCGGGTCGTCGTACGTGACATCCAGCCCGAGCGGATCAGACTGCTGAACTCCGGCGAAGTGCCCTTCTTCGAGCCGGGACTGGGCGATCTGATCACCCGCAACAAGGAGCGGCTGGCCTTCACGCTGGACGTGGAGGAGGCCGTGCGCGACGCCGAAGCGGTCTTCGTCTGCGTCGACACGCCGCCGACCGCCTCGGGCGACGCCGACCTCTCACGCGTCTGGGCGGTCGTGGACGCCCTGCGCGGCGCCTCTCACCTCGTCGCGGTCGTCGTCAAGAGCACGGTGCCGGTCGGCACGGGTGCGCGCGTACGGGCCGCCCTCGACGAGCGGGACCTCGGCCACGTGGGATACGCCTCGAACCCCGAGTTCACCGCGGAGGGCAGGGCGGTCGAGGACTTCCTGCGCCCCGACCGCGTCGTGATCGGCGCCTCGGACGACGCCGTGGCCCGGTGGGTGGCGGACCTCTACGGACGGCTGGACTCCCCGGTCGAGCTGATGGACGTCGCCTCGGCCGAGATGGTCAAACTCGCCTCCAACGCCCTGCTCGCCACGAGGATCACCTTCATCAACGAGATCGCGACCGTCTGCGAGGCGACCGGCGCGGACATCGGGCACGTGTCCCGCGCCGTCGGCCTGGACCACCGGCTGGGCCCGCACTTCCTGAGGGCGGGCCTCGGCTACGGCGGCTCGTGCTTCCCGAAGGACTCCCGCGCGCTGCGCGCCATGGCCAGCAACTCCGGCTACCCGTTCCAACTGCTGAACGCGGTCATCGAGGTGAACGAACTCCAGCCGAGACGAGCCATCCAGCGGCTCAAGACCGAGCTCGACGGTCTGAAGGGCCGCCGGATCGCCCTGCTGGGCATGACCTTCAAGCCCGGTACGGACGACATGCGCGAGGCCCCCAGCACGATCATCGCCTCCCGGCTCCTCGCCGAGGGCGCCACGGTCACCTGCTGGGACCCGATGGCCCCGCACACCGACGGCCGGCAGGAACCCTGGTCCTCGGCGACCCGCCGGCCCGACCCACTCGGCGCGATGACCGACGCGGACGCGGCGATCCTGGTCACCGAGTGGCCCGAGCTGACGGACGTCGACTGGACGGCCGCCGCCCGCCTCATGCGGAACCCTCTTCTGCTCGACGGCCGCAACCTGCTCGATCCCGCCGCCCTGCTCTCCGCCGGCTTCACCCACATGGGTGTGGGGCGGGGCACTCGGCGCCCGCGCTGAGGGACCCGGGCGTCCGGCCGGCACGCGTCCGGTTCACGCCGCGTGCCACTGGTGCGCCTGACCGCCGCGCCACTCGACCCAGTTCGGGTCGTCGAGGAGGTCCCAGGCGTCCGGGAGACCCGCGCGGCGGAGGAACTCGATCACGTCCTTGTCGTCGTGGGCGAGACCGAGGATCTCCCCCCGCACGGTGACCCGCCGCCCGCCGGAGGGGGACGGCCGGTGCACGACGATCGGCGGAGCCATGCATCCAGCGTGCGCCGCTCCCGTCGTGATCGCAGCCGGGCCCGGGCGGTGGTAGGCCCCGGGGTCCGGGACTTCGCGCCGGCCCGCCGGGCGCGAAACGCTCGGCCGGGCGCTCCGCCCCGACGCGCCGCGCGGCTACTCCCCCGGCTGCCCGGGCGGCCGGGGGATGCCGAGGCTGCCCCACGGCGCGCACACCTCGCACATCACCAACTCCGGGAACTCCTCCAGGGCGATCACGACGTGCTCCTTGTCCAGGTAGCCGAGCTGCGTTCGGTACAGCCCGCAGTTCCCCCGGTGCAGCATGGGCTGGGCGCCCTCCACTCGGGCGGGCTGCAGCTTCCAGGACATCTCGATCCTGGCGACCTCACGGCGCCTGCGGTCTTCCTCCTCCTCGCGCTTCAGCTCGTCGAGGGTGCGCTCGGTCTGCCTCAACTGGTAGGCGAGCCAGTCGCGCAAGCCCTCGTTGAGCCTGATGCGCTCGGAGCGCGACAGGTCGGACATGGACCCCTGCCCCGATCACGCCGCGGCGGAACTCATCGGCGGCGCCCCGCCGGAACCGTCCCCGGCCGAATCCTGCGCGGTGCCGTCCCTTCCGGCGCCGTCTCCGCCGGCTTCGCGACCGGAACCGTCACCGCCGGCCTCGCGCCCGACACCGTCCCCGGCGGCCTCGTGCCCGGTGCCGTCCCCGGCGGCCTCGTGCCCGGTGCCGTCCCTTCCGGAACCGCTCGCGGCAACCGTGTCGTCGGCCCGGGCGGGCGCGGCCCCGACGCTCTCGGCCCCGACATGCTCTGCGTGCTTGAGCGCCATGCGGGCCTTCACCACGTCCGGCCCGGTGAGCGCCGCCCAGTACGGGTGGGTCGACACCTCGATCGACAGCGTCAGCACGAGCTCGCGCAGCCGGGCCTCCTCGGCCCTCTGCTCCTCGCTCCATCCCGGGCTCTCCGGGAACTCGCGGCGGTAGCTGGAGTAGTGCCCCTCTTCCCCCGTCCACCCCCCGGCGGGCTCGACCGACCACGGCAGCTCCCGGCACAGCGCGCGGTACGCGGACCGGGCCTGGTGAAGGCGCAGCTGGGCGTCGCGCAGATCGTCGGGGAAGTCGTAATCGGCCACGACCAGAATGATACGCCTGTTCGAATACCTGACGGGAGAGCCGAACGGGCGATGTCGCCCGCGCCGCACACCCCCGCCTCCCTGTCCGGCTCAGTGCGAGCGCGCGATTCACCGCCTCCAGATCCACGTCCACCCACTCGCGAACAACCCCTCGCACGCCAAGGCCCGGGACATTTCGGTCCACTTGTCGATCACCGATGCCCCTTCCCCCACACCAACCCGCCACCCCGACCCCGGACGGGCACCGGAAACAAAGAATCGCCTGAGCCGAATAATAAAACTCTTGTTAAAGTGGTGCCATGGTCACCTCCCCCGCTCCCGGCGAAGGACCCGTCCGGCCGGTATCCGTTTCTCTCCATGAAGGCACCATCGCGGCCCTCAAGGCCCGTACCGGCAAGAGAGGCATCTCCGCCTACGTCGAAGCCCTCATTCAGCGCCAACTGGAGCGGGACCGACTCCACGAACTCATCGAAGACGCGGAGGCCGAACACGGTCCGGTCGACCAAGCTGCGGTCGAGGCCAAGCGAGCCATGCTGCGGGGCGACACGGCCGGCTCGGCGGACGCCGCGTGAGCGGCACGCTCGTCCTGGACTGCGAGGGCCTGTCCAAACTCGTACGGCGCACGCCTGAACTCACCGAGTGGCTGGCGGCAGCCGAGGGCGAAGACATCCGCATCGTCATCAGCTCCGTCACCCTCGTCGAAGCACGCGATCCCAAGACCGACCAGGCCCGCTTCGACTACGCCGTCTCACGCGTGAACGTCATCCCGCCCACCGAAGCCATCGCCCGCCACGCAAGCAAGCTCCTCGCCTCAGCAGGCCTGCACGGCCACAAATACGCCCTCGACGCAATCGTCGCTGCCACCGCCTTCGCCTCTCCCACCCCTGTGACCGTCCTCACGTCGGACCCTGAGGATCTCCTCATTCTGTGCGGCCCCGGCATCCGCGTGATCAAGATCTGACCCACGCCGCGCCCCGTCCACGGGAGACTCGACAAGCGTCAGCCGCTGCCTGCCACGTCCGGGCCCGGTTTGCCGGCACGCCGCCGGATCGGGCGACCCCCGAAGCGGACTCCGAACTGCTGTGCCCGGCAATTGCCCAAGTGTTGCTCGGCTTTCACTCCACCAGGGACTGGATCCGTTTCGCCCACGCCCGACTCGGCACCTCTTTCGCTACCTGCCCCAGCAATCCGCCTACAACAAGCGGCTGATCGACTCCACGCCACTGCCGTGCGCCGCCTGCCGCGAGACCGTCCCGCTCCGATCTGGCCGGACATGCCGGCTACGGCTGCCGCAGCCACTCCCGCTTCTTCTGGGGCTTTCGGCTCTACCTCCTCACCACCGCCGAGGGCATGCCCGTCAGCTGGTGCCTGGCCAATCCGAAGATCGGAGAGCGGGAGATGACGGCCGCGTTGCCGGAACGCGACCACCGCCTCGTGCGGGCCGGGCAGGTGATTCTCGCGGTCAAGGGCTTCGCGGGGAGGGAGTTCGAGGCTTACCTCACCGAGCGGCTCGGCGTTCATCTGGTGCGGCCCGACCGCAGGGACGAGCCGCTCCGACACGGGAAGATCGCCCGGGTCCGTCTCGCGGGCGACGGGGACGACGTCGACGGCTGTCAGATGGTGGGAGGGTGAGGCGGAAGGGGGGTGCCGAAGCCGGCGGCGTCACGCGGCCAGTCGCGCACCACGTCGTCGCCCGGTACCGATTTGAGCACGAGGGCCTGACTCCAAGGTCGTCGGCCCCGACTCCGTCGCTCTCCCACAGGCCACGGCAGCCCGACCCGGTCGCGGGGAACGGCCAGTCCACTCACCTAGCGCTCACGCGTCCGATCTCTCCCTTCCAGCCCCAACAGCCGGTCAGCACTCCAATCTGTTGATCACTCTTCGTAGTGGACCGTCGCACCGGGACGATACAAGGGCCGTTCAAGGGGCGTTATCCGCTCTGCAGGGACACCCACCCGAAGGAGCACCAAGCATGTTCGCTCACCTCATGGCCCGAACCACAACAACTGTCGCCGCGGCATCCGTACTCGCGCTCTTATCCCCGGCACAGGCGCACGCCACCGCCATCGGGTCCACACCCGTGGCCAGCTTCGATTACCAGGTCGGTGGCGTCACCATGAAGGTCCCCACCGGCTGCATGTTCAGCCACATCATTCGCGGCCAGGGCAAGGACATCACCTACCAGAACGCTGGCGTCGACTGCGGATTCGTCGGAGCCCTCAACGCCGGCTTCTGCAACTGGCGGATCGACTTCACCTACGCGAACACCGGCAACAAGACGTACCGCACCTCCCGCGGCAATACCCACACCGAGTGCAAGATCGACCCGATGCGGAACAACGCACCCCAGAAGCTTCCGCACTACGGCAAGGCATGCGCCCACTTGAACATCAACGGTGTCCGCCGGGTCAGCCAGTGCCACCACATCACGAAGTGAGCCGCACATGAGCACTCAGCCCACGAACGAAGACCCCGACTGGGAAACCAGGCGCCGCCGCGCCGGCATCATCGCCTTCCTCGTCGGTGCGGCCGCAGGCCTCGCCTTCTTCGCCTTCTTTCCCGGCCTCCCCCACGTCATCGACTGGGGTGCCATCGTCGTCTCCCTCGCCGTCGGCGGGCTCACCAGCTGGGCATGGCGATCCCGACTCGCGAAGAAGCACGTCAGCTCTCGGTAGGGGCCGCACCGTGCCATGGCCTCACCCCGGAGAGGATGGGACCCACCGAACCCCGGATGGTTCAGGTGTGGCCATCGCACGGACATGGAACTCAGCCACGAGTACACGGTCGTGATCCAAGGATTTCGATGCGCTCCCCTCGCGCTCCCCTACCCATCCCATCGTCGCTCGACCTGACGGGAAATCAGCACGGGAACAGAAAAGCCCAGGCCAGACACTGTCTGACCTGGGCAAGAATGGAGCCGCCTTCGGGATTCGAACCCGAGACCTACGCATTACGAGGTCTTTGAGGCCCCTTCCGGGACATGCACAGAAGCCCTTACAGGTCTCTGAC
>NZ_FNHI01000040.1 GCF_900103455.1 Streptomyces wuyuanensis
GTCGGGCAGTCTGTGGACCTGCCCGGTAAAGCACGACGTTGGGGCCATGATCTTCGAGGCTCGCGCCAAAGTGGCTGGCTAAAGTCGCGGAGCCGACCGCCCCAGCCACGGACTGGTTCTCACCTGTGGTGTCGCACTACCCTGCCCCGGCCTGGTCTTTCGCCCTTTTGTGGGCGCGGGCGGGCGACGACGCGCGGTCCCGGTGGCGGAGACATGGAGGGAGCCGGGCGGCGGCGTCCGGCCGGCGCCGCCGCGCTGTGCGCGGCACCTCTGATCTCTGCATCAGACTGCTTGCAGTTCCAGGAGGCCGGGATCATCGGCGAGCGAAGCGAGCACTTGAAGCCGTAGAGAAGGTTTCTACTCACTCCCAGAACAGCCCCATCGCGGACGCTGATGAGCTGCACTCTCCCTGCCCTGGGTCAGCGCTGGCGGCTAGGCTTGGCCGGGCCAGTCGATGAGTCGGGGAGTGTGCCGAGGGGATGGAAACGAAGTCCGCGCGGGTGTACCGGACGATCCGTGAGTGGATCGCGTCTGGGGAGCTGCCGCCCGGCTCCAAGCTGCCCTCTGAGCGCACTTTGGTCGAGGACTTGGACATCGGCCGGACTCAGCTCCGGCGAGTCCTCGCGAGGCTCGTCGCCGAGAGGGTGTTGGAGGTCCACGGGCGCAGCTCGTACAAGATCCCCTCCCTCGATGTGACCACCGCGCCCCCCGCGGAGTTGGAGCCATGGCAGATCCACGGTGAGCGGACGATCTACGACAACCGTTGGGTAAAGCTCGGGCTGGTCGACGTTGAGCCGCCTGGTGTCGAGCGCTTCGAGCACCATGTCGTGCGCCTGCATCACGTGTCGATCGCGGCGATCCTCGACGACCGGGACCGTGTGCTCATGCTGTGGCGCTACCGCTTCGTTCCGAACCGCTTCGGCTGGGAGCTCCCGGGCGGCATCGTCGACGAGGGCGAAGATCCCAGGACGACCGCTCTGCGTGAAGTCGAGGAAGAGACCGGCTGGCGCCCGGAGTCCCTGGAGCACGTGGTCACCTACCAGCCCATGGTCGGCATGGTCGATTCACCTCACGAGATCTTCGTCGGGCACGGCGCCGAGCACGTGGGCGACCCTACGGACCTCGAGGAGGCCGGCCACGTTGCCTGGGTGCCGCTCTCCGACATCCCGGGCCTGATGGCCCGTGGCGAACTGATGGGTTCGGGCACCCTCGTGGCGCTTCTCCACGTACTGGCCTCGCGGGGCGGCGACGCAGTCAAAGCCTCTGCGTGAGCTGTTCTATGCGTCGTCGATGACGTACGGAGCTGGTGCGATTCGCCAGCAGGCGCGCTTGCCGCAGATGCTCCTGCGCCTGGTCGAACTCGCCGCGGCTCAGGTGTGCTTGAGCGAGATCGCACCGGAGCCCGGACGTCGCTCGTACGAATGTGGCGTCCGCGTTTTCAAGTGCGGCGTACAGGCTGTCGAGCGCGTCATCCTCACCGATCAGGGCAAGCGCGTTACCTCGCCAGCGGGCAAGGTGTCCGCTGTTCAGGAAGATGCTCAGCATGTCCGGGTCGCGGGCCTCGTCGCCGTCCGGTAAGCATGCTGTGGCCTGGTCGAGGGCCCGCCGGCACTCGTCGGCCAACCCTGCCTTTGCGCTCAGTTCGGCCTCGGCTGCGAACAGCCAGGCACGAAGCCGCGGAGATGCCTGGGAACTGGCCAGACGGTGCGCCTCCTGCACTAGCTGCAATGCCATGTCCGGGCGCCCGGCGTCGTTGAGCACGTATGCCTGCTCAGCAGTGGCGTGAGCCAGATACATGGGCTCTTCGGCCTCTTGGGCGGCGCGCTTGCCCAGCTCGTAGTTCCGCCATGCTCGCTCGACCGCTCCCGCATCGAGGGCCTGCCACGCTGCCAGGGTCGCGGCCCCGGCGAGTGCGCGAGCCACCGGGCGTCGCGTGTCCGGCAGTACCGCGAAGGTGAGGGCGTCTTCCAGGGTGGTCAGGTGGCCCGTCATCTGATCGACAAGGCTCGACGCGCCCATCTGCCGGTCGACGGTCCTCAGTAGCTCGGTCTGGTCCATGAACGTTTTCACCATGGTCAGACTGACGCTGCGCGCTGAGTCGATGCGGCTGATCAGTTCGTCGTAGCCGCCCACCTCGGGCACACCTGACGGCGACGCCTGCCGGCCGAACAGCTCGTCGTCCGTAACGCCCAGCAGCGGGCGAAGGATCTCCGCGTACCGATCGCCCAGCGACCGCCTGCCGTTCTCCCACTCGGACACGTACACACGCAGGCTTGCCGTCGCCGCGATGGTCAGCATGTGCTGTCCGGCGTACCGCTCGATCTCCCGAATCAGTCGCTCTTGCGACCAGCCTCGCGCCGTTCGTAACTCTCGTAGCCGGTTGGACACTTGCACCACCCCGCGCACGTTGCCATCAGCCTTCACAGCAGCATGCCTCACATAGGCCCAGGTCCGCAGGGGTTAACCGGTCCGGGTTAAGTCCTGTTGGCTACCGACTCGTTGATGCGCGCGGTTCTCTAGAAGCGTCACCAGATGGCTAGTTGAGGCGAACCAGACGGAGACAGCATTGACATCTGGTGCGCACCAGATGCACGCTACTGGTGCGCACCAGATGGGACGCACTGAGCCGTTGGCGTTGTCGACGGCTGCCACAAACCACTCGCAGGAAGCGGCGCCCTACCGCCAAGCAAGCCGCCGCTTCCGCCCCTACAAGGGAGCTTCCATCATGCCATCGTTCAAGATCGACACCTCGACTGCCGTCGTCTTCGTCGCGGTCGAGCCGAAGCACAAGGTCATCAACAAGGACACCGGTGAGATCGCGATCGACCGCGACACGAAGGCCAAGATGATGACGGTGGGCCTGACCATCGCGGACGAGGGTGAGGCGAACCTCTACACCGTGTCGGTGCCGGAGACCGGGGTCCCGGAGGGGATCACGCTCGGGATGCCGGTGAAGGTCGTGGGCCTGAAGGCTCGGGACTGGGAGAACACCTTCAACGGGGAGAAGCGGTTCGGGATCGCGTTCCGCGCGGTGGCCCTGGTCGCCCCGACCGGTTCGAAGGGCTGAGGCCGGTGTCCGGGGGCGTGCTGTTAGCGCTGGCGGTCATAGCAGTCGCGCTGCTCTGGGTGGCCCGCGTGAAGGCCCCGACCGTGTACTGGTCGCTGGTCGGTCTGCCGGCCGCGCTGTATCGGGTGCTGGCGTCGTACCGGCAGACGATGGAGGCGTGTGAGCTGACTGTCGCTCCGCCGTGGTGGCGGGTGTTCGCCAAGCGGGCCACCAGCACTGAGGAACCGCGTCCGGGGATCCCGAAGATTCGGGGTATCCGCCCCACCCGCACCGGCTTGCGGCTGCGGTTGAGGCTGGCCGCGGGTCTGGAGCCGGATGACGTGGTGAAGTCCGCGGTCCGCCTCCGGCACGCGTGGGGCGTGTACTCGGTCCATGTGACGGAGCTCCGCCCGGGGGTGATCGAGCTGAGGATGACGGGCTTCGACATCCTCGCCCGGGTCCGCATGCCCCGCCGGCTCGCGGTCGGTCCGCTCAGTGCGGTGGTGGCGCTGCGGGAGGACGGTCTGCCGTTCGTCCGCGACTTCCAGGCCGTGCCGCACAGCCTCACCCTTGGCGCCAACAAGTCCGGCAAGTCGATGTATCAGCGCTGCCTCATCAAGGCGCTGGCGCCGCTGGATGTGGCGCTGGTCGGGATCGACTGCAAGCGCGGCGTGGAACAGACTCCGTTCGGCCCGCGGCTGTCGGCCCTGGCCACCACCCCGGATGCCGCATCCGAACTGCTGGATGCGCTCGTTTCCGAGATGGAGGCCCGGTTCGATCTGCTGTGCCTGCACCAGGGCATCGCCCCAGGGACGCCGTTGGAGGACATCACCTCCGACATCTGGGACCTGCCCAAGAGCATCCGCCCCGTTCCCATCGTCGTGCTGGTCGACGAGATCGCCGAACTGTTCCTGACCACCGCCAAAGCCGACACCGCCCGCCGGGACAGGATGGTCACCCAGCTCGTGCGCCTCGCACAGCTGGCCCGTGCGGTCGCGATCCATCTGGAGATCTGCGGGCAGCGCTTCGGTACCGAACTCGGCAGGGGTGCAACCGCCCTGCGGGCCCAGCTCACCGGCCGGATCGTGCATCGCTGCAACGATCGCCAGACCGCCGAAATGGGCCTCGCGGACGTGAACGAACTCGCTGTCGCCGCCGCGACCAGCATCCCGGCCGAACGCGCCGGCCTGGCCATCGCAGGGGACGCCTCCGGGGGCTGGTCGCGCATCCGCACCCCGAAGACCAGCCTGGGCGAAGCCGCCGCAGTGTGCCGCGAGTTCGCCCACATCACCCCGCACCTTCCCGCGCTCGCCCCGTGGCGCCCGGAGCCCTCCGAGCCGGTCGAGGCACTGGCCCCGGAACCCGCCACCGCCACCGCGTAGCGCACCGCCGATCACGGTCGGCGCGACCGCCTCGCGCCAGGTCCCTACCCCGCCATACCCAAAACCGTCAGGAGCCCCGTCATGGCCACCACCAGGAAGACCACCCGGACGAAGAAGTGCCCGGACTGCAAGGGCACCGGCGAGATCACGGAAACCGTCCGCGTCGGCTCCGTCCGCAAGGCCCGCGAGACCACCGACCGACAGGCCGCGCTTTGCCTGACCTGCTTCGGCACCGGCCGGCCCCTCACCTGAACCCCATGTCCGCGGCCGGGCGGCAGGAACGCACTTCCGCCCGGTCCCCGGCCCATCCCCTTGAAGGAGGTGAAGACCGTGATCCGTTCGATCCGTGTCGATGCCGTGCTGGTGCAAGCCGTGATCGCCGGGGCGCTGTCCTTCGCCCACCTGCATGACCTGGCCGCCGCTGCCGGACAGCACGGCTGGAAAGCCTGGGTCTACCCAGTCTCCGTCGACCTGCTCCTCGTCGCTGCCTGGCGCCGACTGCGCGCCGGCGGACCGACCCGGCTGGCCTGGTGCTGGTTCCTCATCGCCCTGGTCGCCTCGCTCGGCGCCAATATCGCTACCGCCGGCCTCCTCGATCTGAGCGACGTACCTGACTGGCTGCGCATCCTCGTCGCCGGATGGCCCGCCCTCGCCTTCCTCGGCGGCACCCTCCTCGTCCACACCCCAGCCACTGCCGACGACATGGAGCCCGAGCCGCTGTCGGCAGTCGACCACGTGCGAGCCGAACCCGAACCCGCCCCCGTGCCCGTTCCGGATGCAGTCGAGCCCGCCGAGCCCGTCCCGGCCCTGCACGCCGCACCGCCCGCGGACGTGCCGCCCGCCCTCGTCGACCACGCCCGCAAGCTCGCCGACTCCCACCGCGCCTCGACCGGCACACCGATCGACGCCGCGACCCTCCGCGACCGCCTCGGCCTGCCCGGTCCGATGGCCGACCAGCTCGCCGCCCACCTCACCTGACTTCGAAGGGAGCAACACCGTGACCCGTGACCCGGCCGATCTGACCGCTGCCGACTACCTCGACGGAGCCCGCGAGATGACCGCCGCTGATCGGCCCTACCTCGCCCACCTGCTCGCCGAGGAAGCCGCCCAGCGCACCAACGACCCGGCCACCGCCGCCGGGATCCGCGCCACCTACCCCGACCCCACCACCACGCGAACGGAGAGCGACTGACCGTGGACGTCCCCCTGTGGCTCGCCCTGATCGTCGTCGGCTGGCTCGGCGTCAAGCTCATCCGCCCGCCCTGGTGGCTGATCGCCGTGCTCCTGCTCGGCGGCTACCTCCTGGCCGACAGCGTCCTCGCCCCCGCCGTCGACAACGCCCTCAAGTAGCCCCACCCGGAAAGGAGAACACCCGTGCTCACCCCGCGTATCCCGGTCAACCCGCTGCCCACCGGCAGCACCATCCCCCTCGACGAGACCACGGTGATCCACCCGGTCGTCGTCGAGCACCCGGCACCCGCGTCACCCTGCGGATGTCAGCACCACACCCCGGCCTTCGCCGCGGTCCAGCCGCCGGCGCCGAAGGTCGCCCGGTTCACGCCCGGACAGCTCGCGGCCCTCGTCGGCGGGGGTGCCGCTGTGGCCCTCGTGGTCGGCGCGGTCCTGGTCTCCATGCTCCTGGCCGTCGCCATCACCGGCGCGTCGGTCGCCGTCTGCGCGGTCGTCCTGCGCTCGCTCCTGAACGACACCCGGCGCCCCCTGCGCTGAACGGCCCTCCGGGCGGCCCTGAAACCGCCAAGTCTCCGCCGCCCGGACGGCCCCAGCCCCACATCCGAACCCACAAAGACCCGGAAGGGACCTCACTCATCATGCCCCAGCACACCCCTGCCCCGGCACGCATCTGCCCCGCCTGTGACGGCTTCGCCGCCGTCGCCATCACCCTCGGCGGCCGCAACCACGCCGGACACCTCCACACCATCACCGCCCACTGCAAGACCTGCCAGGGCACCGGCACCCTCCCCCCGGCCCGCGCCCTCCTCGACACCGCCGCGACCGCCGCTTTCACCCGCGGCTGACCACCCGGCCGGGGCGCCCCGCCACCACCGGCGACCGGTGCCCCGGCCCTCTTCGCCCGCGAGAGGAGGAACACGCATTGACCACCCCGACCACCACCATCACAGCGCCCCCGGTGAACGATCTCGCCCGCCTGGCCCGCACCGGCGCCATGACCGAACTCGTCCAGCAGCTGCGCGGCCTGGGCGGCTGCACCACCCCAATCCGGCTCGACGGCCACCGCACCGAACACGCCCTGGACACCACCACTGGCGAGATCGGCCCGGTCCTGCACCACCTCGACGCCTCGACCATGCCCGCCGGAAACCTGCTCGTCCGCTGCAACAACCGCCGTGCCACCCGCTGCCCCGCCTGCGCCGAGACCTACCGCCGCGACACCTACCAGCTCATCACCGCTGGCCTCCGCGGCGGCAAAGGCACCCACGAACGCGTAGCCACCCACCCCCGGGTGTTCGCCACCTTCACCGCCCCCAGCTTCGGCCCCGTCCACAACCGCCCCACCAAGGGCCGCTGCCGCTGCGGCACCCAGCACGCCGAAGACGCCCCCGAACTGGGCACCCCAATCGACACCTACGACTACCAAGCCGCAGTTCTGTGGAACGCGCACGCCTCAAAGATCTGGGCCCGGTTCTCCATCTACCTGCGACGCGAAGTCGCCAAGCGCGCCGGCCTCACCCAACGCGACTTCAAGGAGCACGCCCGCGTCTCCTTCGCTAAGGTCGCCGAATACCAGCGCCGGGGAGCGATCCACTTCCACGCCGTCGTCCGCCTCGACGGCCCCGCCGGCAGCGATGACCCACCCCCGCCCTGGGGCACCGCGGAACTCCTCACCGACGCCATCCGCGCCGCGACCAAGGCTGCTGAGGTGCCCGGGCCGATCGTGGACGGCCGTGCCTATACCTTCGCCTTCGGCCGCCAGCTCGACATCCGCACCATCCGCTCAGCCGACTTCGACGGCCCCAGCGAGCTCAGCGACAAGGCCGTCGCCGCCTACATCGCCAAGTACGCCACCAAAGGCGCAGAGACCGCGACTGGCGCCCTCGACCGCCCGCTCAGGTTCCTCGCCGAACTCGCCCGCATGAACCTCCCCGAGCACGCCCAGCGCCTCATCCGTACCGCCTGGACCCTCGGCGCCCGCAAAGACCTCGCCGAACTCCGTCTTCGCGCCTGGGCCCACATGCTCGGCTTCCGCGGCCACTTCTCCACCAAGACCCGCCGCTACTCCACCACCCTCGGAGCCTTACGCGCCGCCCGCGCTGAATGGCGACGCCTGCAAGCCGCCATCGCCCGCCAGAACCGCACCCCCTCGCCGGCCGAACCCGACCACGACGAGACCACCCTCGTCCTCGCCCACTGGATCTACGCGGGGACCGGCCTCACCCGCGGTGAGGAATGGCTCGCCGCCGCATTCGCCACCGACCCTCAGGAAGGAGACCAGTAATGGCCGGGAAGACAGACGAGCTCATGACGGTTCCGCAGATCCTGGCGGAACTGGGAGGGGTCTCCCGGCGCACCTTCTACCGCTGGCGTGAGCTGGGACATGGACCCGCCGCGTTCAAGCTCCCCAACGGTGAACTGCGAGTATGGCGAAGCGACTTCAGCGCCTGGCTGCGCCGCTTGGAGGCGGCAGCGTGAAGTCTTTGGACGTGAAGGTCTGGGGAGTCCGAAAGCGGGACACCAAGACTCCTTCCTACGGCGTCCGCTGGTCCGTAGCGGGGAATGTCTTCTCCGATACCTTCCGGACCAAGGCCCTCGCCGATCACTATCGAGCCAAGCTCATGCGAGCCATGCGAGACGGCGAAGAATTCGACACGGTGACGGGCCTCCCGGCCTCCCTGGACAAGGTAAAAGTCTCCCTCTCCTGGTACGACTTCGCTCGCCGATACCTCTCGATGAAATGGCCCCACGCCGCACCCAACACCCGCGACGGCATCAACGAGTCGCTGACCAGCGTCACCATGCAGCTCCTCGACGAGCGTGCGGGACGGCCCTCCGACCAGGAGATTCGCCGCGCCTTGCGCAACTGGGCCTTCGTCCTTCCCCAGCCTGAGGACCGTGAGCTGCCCGACGACGTGCAAGGGGTCCTCCACTGGGTCTCCAAGGCGTCCCGACCCCTCACTGACTTGACGGAGCCCGCCACTGCCCGCGCTCTGCTCGACTCGCTGAAACTCAAGCTCGACGGCACCGCGGCGGCTGCGGAAACGGTGCGCCGCAAGCGGCGGACCTTGGTGAATGCTGCCAACTATGCGGTCGATTTGGGAGAGCTCTCCGAGAACCCCATCACCGCCGTCCGGTGGCAGAAGCCCAAGGTCTCCAACCAGGTCGATCCGCGTGTGGTTGCCAATCCGGAACAGGCCCGGAACCTGCTTACCGCGGTCTCGTACGTAGGGGGATACCGGCGTGCTCGTGGCCGGCGCCTCGTCGGGCTCTTTGCCGCGATGTACTTCGGCGGCCTTCGGCCTGCGGAAGCGGTGGGCCTGGTCGAGACGGATCTCGTCCTCCCCGACTCTGGTTGGGGCTCGGCTCTGCTCCACCGGACACGCCCGTCCGCTGGCAGGCAGTGGACCGACTCGGGGGAGACCCACGACGACCGCGGACTCAAGAACCGGCCGCGCGAAGACGTCCGTCGTGTGCCCATCCCGCCCCAGCTCGTGACGGAGCTGCGCGAGCATCTGGACACGTTCGGCACGGCCGAGGACGGACGTCTCTTCTACAGCGAAAAGGGATCCGTCGTTCCGTCCTCGACGTACTACCGCGTGTGGCAGGAGGCGCGACTCCTGGCCCTGCCCCCGGCCCTCGCGGCATCACCGATGGCGAGTCGGCCCTACGACCTGCGGCACTCAGCCCTGTCGACGTGGCTCAACGCGGGTGTCGACCCGACGGAGGTCGCCGAGCGGGCCGGCAACAGCGTCCAGGTTCTTCTGACCCGCTACGCGAAGTGTCTGGACGGGCGCCAGGAGGTCGCCAACCGCCGCATCGAGGACCTGCTCCGCGAGTACGAATAGGACGACCTGAGGTGCGCCCACGGCCCCTGGCATCTTGCCGGGGGCCTTCTTCGTTGCCGGTCCTCACCTGCGGTGATCGTTCAGCTTGGGGGAGAGCGCTGCCATTCCGCCCGGGGCTCAGCGGTCTTGTGGCCCGGCGCCCTTGCTGCTGCCATATCGACATCGTCGCTACGGGAGTGGAGGGGGCCTCGTGGAGCTGAAAGTCACGCGGTGGAAGAGGTACGGGCACGATCGCCTGTACGCGAACCTGCCGGACGGAACCGCGGTCGGTTGGGCGGATGCCAAAACGGGGGAGATCGCGGTTCTGCGCGCCGAGTTTCGCGATGACGTGATCGCCGCCCTGACAAAGCACTTACCTAACCCGCCCGTTCCGGTCCCGCCGGCCAAGGCACCCGCGGCCCAAGTACGTCCGGTGCTTCCGCCACTGACGCCGGCCGACGACCTGGCCGCGAACGCTCCCGGGGAGGCCCTGCGTAATCGGCTCGCTGAGTCTGGCTCGGGTGTCTTTGAGCGTGTTGTCGCACGGCTTCTGCGGCGGCCTACCGAGTGCGCCTCTTGGCGAAAAGGACTGGCGGGGGAGCGTCGCGTGGGCGCCGAACTGAACCGATTAGCGCGCCATGGCTGGCGTGTCCTCCATTCCATCCCTCTGGCCAACAAAGTGGACATCGATCACCTGCTGATCGGGCCCGGTGGGGTGTTCAGCATCAACACGAAGCATCACCACAAGAGGGCCGTATGGGTCGGCGACGATTCCGTGAAAGTCGATCACGGAAAGCCGGCGCCTTACGCGAGGAAGAGCCGGGCCGAGGCCAAGCGCGTCATCCGCGTACTCGAGCGCTACTGCGCCTTTCCCGTACCGGTGGAGCCCGTACTCGTCTTCGTCGGCGTCACCGATCTGAAGGTAGTGGCCACCCAGCTGAGCGTGCGGGTGTACCAAGAACGCCAAGTAGCCGCCCTGGCGCCGCTCTCTGGGGTGCTGTCAGCCGAGCAGGTTGAGCAGGTGTACAGCGTCGCCCGGCATCGCCAAGCGTGGGGCTGAGCCGTTGACCGACGCCCTGTGAGGCGCCTGCGGACATCTGGTCGCCGACACGCGAGGTCGCCCGCTTCCCGGAGCCCACCTGCGGCGATGCCCCCAAGATCCCGTCCACGCCTCGTCCACAGACCCCGACATAGGCCCGCTCCGAGCGGCATACGCCTGCACATACGCGAAGACCCCGTCCTCAGCGTTCTCGCTGGTGGCGGGGTCTTTGGGCACCTCATACAGGGTGCCCCCGGCAGGATTCGAACCTGCGCACACGGCTCCGGAGGCCGTTGCTCTATCCCCTGAGCTACGGGGGCGTCCGCCGCTCTTGGCGGCGACGGGTAGAACCCTACCAGCTCTGATGGTGTGCCCGTGAACAGGTATTTCCAGCCTGTGACCGCGGGGTCCCGCAGGCCGTCCGCGGGAGTCCGGGCCCTCAGTGCTCGATGGCTTCCGGCTCTTGAGCTCGTCCGCCTGGCCGACCCACCCCCTCCCACTCTCACTCGCCCTACCCCGGACGGCGCCCCACCCGCCCCGCGGCGCCATCCCGCCCCACCCCACACCCCTGCCCCGGCCACCCCTCAGTCCCGCCCGCCTCCCGCTCTCACCCCCACCGCCCTGCGCCCCCACCCCGCACGGCGCCCCACCCCGCACGCCCCCCACCGCCCCGCGGCGCCATCCCGCGCCATCCCCACGCCCCTGCCCGGCCACCCGCACGGCTTGGGTCCCCACCCCCCTCCGGGTCAGAAGTGCGTAAAAGCCGGACGCGGGCGCCGTCGCGGACCTACTCTCGAGTTGTGTCAGGCGTGTCCGGCCGGGTGCTCGTCGTCGACGACAACAGGGTCATTCGGCAGCTGATCAGGGTCAATCTCGAGCTGGAGGGCTTCGAGGTCGTGACCGCGGCCGATGGTGCCGAGTGCCTGGAGGTCGTCCACGAGGTGCGGCCCGATGTGATCACGCTCGACGTCGTGATGCCGCGGCTCGACGGTCTGCGGACCGCCGCGCGGCTCCGCTCGGATCCCAGGACCCGGCGCGTGCCCGTCGCGATCATCAGTGCCTGTACGCAGCACGAGGTCGACACCGGTGTCGCCGCAGGCGTCGACGCCTTTCTCGCCAAGCCCTTCGAGCCCGCCGAGCTGGTGCGGCTCGTCCGGCGGTTGATGTACGGGGAGGGCCCGCCGTCCGTAGACGGCAGGCATGGTGCCGGGAGGGCGGGGAGCACGCGGGGCTGACCGCATGGCGAAACCGGTTCGCGATCACACCCCCTCCCTCCCATACGCTTGTCCCGTGACCCCCGCAGATCTCTCCCGTACCGTGCTGGGCGCCGTGCGCCGTGCGGTGGAGGAGGGCGCACTGCGCGGCCCCGTCCCCGAGCGCGTGAAGGTCGAGCGCTCCCGGCCGGGCGGCAGCGGGGACTACGCGACCAACGCCGCGCTGCGGCTCGCCCGCGAAGCGGGGATGCCCGCGCGCGAAGTGGCCGAAGTGCTCTCCGGGGCCCTCGCCCGGCACCCCGGCATCGCCGGCGTCGAGATCAGCGGTCCCGGCTTCCTCAACATCACCCTGGCCGCAGACACCCGCCACGCCCTCGTCCGCGAGGTGCTTTCGCGCGGCATCCGTTACGGACGCGGCAGCGGCATGGCCGACCAGATCCACCACTACCACCACCGCCCCGACGTCAGGGCCGCGGTCACCGCCGACGCCGTGCGCCGACTGCTCCGGGCGCAGGGCGCACTCGTGCGGATCAGCTGCGACCGGGCCGAACCCGCCTGGGCGCCGCTCGGCGCCACCCCCGATGCCCTGGGCACACCGCCGGTGGCCCTCCCCGAACTGCGGCCGGTCCCCGTCGACGTCTCCGCGGACGAACTGCTGCGCCGCTTCGGCCCCGACGCCACCCGCTGGGCGCTGCTCCGGCCCGCCGGGCACGACCGCGCGAGGCCCGATGACGGCCTTCTCGTGCAGAACGAGGGAAATCCGCTGTTCCGGGTGCGGTACGCCCACGCCCGCAGCCGGGCCCTGCTCCGCAACGCCGCGGACCTCGGGTTCACGACCGGGCCCGCCGCGGACGAGGAGGGAGCCGCGTACGAGGAAGGCGCGGACGCCCGACCCGCGGACGCGGCCGCCTCCGCCCTCCTCACCGCCCTCGGCGACCACCCCACCGCCCTGGAGTCCGCCGCCCGGCTGCGCGCCCCCGACCGGGTCGCGCGCCACCTCGAAGCCACCGCCGACGCCCTGCTCGGCTTCCAGCACACCGTGCTGCCCACGGGTGACGAGAAACCCTCGGCCACCCACCGGTCCCGGCTCGCCCTCGCCGAAGCCGCCGGGACGGTGCTGGCCGGTGGCCTGGCACTGCTCGGCATCAGCGCACCCGAACACCTGTAGATGTGAGAGAAGAATGAGCCGTTCCGCACACCCCGCCGGGCCCCGCTACGCCGACGTCCTCCCCGAAGGCCACTACGCCGCGCCGCCGACCGACCTCAACGTGCTGGACGAGAAGGTCTGGTCGCGCACCGTGAACCGCGACGAGGCCGGTGTCGTCACCGTCGCCGGCATCGAAGTCACCCGTCTCGCCGAGGAGTTCGGCACGCCGGCCTACTTCCTCGACGAGGCGGACTTCCGTGCCCGCTGCCGTGCCTGGGCCGACGCCTTCGGCAAGGACGCCGACGTCTTCTACGCGGGCAAGGCGTTCCTCTCCCGCGCCGTCGTGCGCTGGCTCAACGAGGAGGGCCTCAACCTCGACGTCTGCTCCGGCGGCGAGCTGGCCACGGCCCTCGACGCCGGCATGCCCGCCGAGCGCATCGCGTTCCACGGCAACAACAAGTCCGTCGAGGAGATCGAGCGGGCCGTCGGCGCCGGGGTCGGGCGGATCGTCCTCGACTCCTTCCAGGAGATCGTCCGCGTCGCGCACGTCGCCCAGTCCCTGGGCAGGCGCCAGCGCGTCCAGATCCGCGTCACCGTCGGCGTCGAGGCACACACCCACGAGTTCATCGCCACCGCCCACGAGGACCAGAAGTTCGGTCTCGCGCTCGCCGGCGGCCAGGCGGCCGAGGCGGTGCGGCGCGCCCTGCAGCTCGACGGGCTGGAGCTCATCGGCATCCACTCGCACATCGGCTCGCAGATCTTCGACACCTCCGGGTTCGAGGTGGCCGCGCACCGGGTCGTCGGACTGCTGAAGGAGGTCCGCGACGAGCACGGCGTGGAGCTCCCCGAGATCGACCTCGGCGGCGGCCTCGGCATCGCGTACACCTCCGACGACGACCCGCGCGAGCCGCACGAGATCGCCAAGGCGCTGAGCGAGATCGTCACCCGTGAGTGTGAGGCGGCCGGCCTGCGCACGCCCCGCATCTCCGTCGAGCCGGGCCGGGCGATCGTCGGGCCGACCGCCTTCACGCTGTACGAGGTCGGCACGATCAAGCCGCTCGACGGACTGCGGACGTACGTCAGCGTCGACGGCGGCATGTCCGACAACATCCGCACGGCGCTGTACGACGCCGAGTACAGCGTGGCCCTCGTCTCGCGCGCGAGCGACGCCGAGCCGATGCTGGTCCGCGTCGTCGGCAAGCACTGCGAGAGCGGCGACATCGTCGTTCGGGACGCGTTCCTGCCCGCGGACCTGGCGCCGGGCGACCTGATCGCGGTGCCGGCGACCGGTGCCTACTGCCGCTCGATGGCCAGCAACTACAACCATGCGCTCCGCCCGCCCGTCGTCGCCGTGCGCGACGGCGAGGCGAAGGTGATCGTCCGGCGTGAGACGGAGGAAGATCTCCTGCGTCTGGATGTCGGCTGATGAAATATATGTCTCAGAATCCGGACGGGGAGCGGAAAGCCTCGTGCGGTGGGTGAGACTGGTTCGCACTCTGCTTTATGAAGGAATCGAGGTCGGATGATGCGTACGCGTCCGCTGAAGGTGGCGCTGCTGGGCTGTGGAGTGGTCGGCTCAGAGGTGGCGCGCATCATGACGACGCACGCCGGCGACCTCGCCGCGCGGATCGGGGCCCCGGTGGAACTCGCCGGGGTCGCCGTCCGCCGCCCGGCCAAGGTCCGTGAGGGGATCCCGCAGGAGCTCATCACCACCGACGCCAAAGGGCTCGTCTCACGCGACGACATCGACGTGGTCGTCGAGGTCATCGGCGGTATCGAGCCCGCGCGCACTCTGATCACCACCGCCTTCGAGCACGGGGCGTCGGTCGTCTCGGCCAACAAGGCACTGCTCGCCGAGGACGGCGCCACGCTCTACGCCGCCGCCGAGAAGCACGGCCGGGACCTGTACTTCGAGGCCGCCGTGGCCGGCGCGATCCCGCTGATCCGGCCGCTGCGCGAGTCCCTGGCCGGCGACAAGGTCAACCGGGTGCTCGGCATCGTCAACGGCACGACGAACTTCATCCTCGACAAGATGGACACCTCCGGCGCCGGCTACTCCGAGGCGCTGGACGAGGCCACCGCGCTCGGGTACGCCGAGGCCGACCCGACCGCCGACGTCGAGGCCTTCGACGCGGCGGCCAAGGCGGCGATCCTCGCGGGGATCGCCTTCCACACCCGGGTGCGCCTCGACGACGTGTACCGCGAGGGCATGACCGAGGTCACCGCCGCCGACTTCGCCTCCGCCAAGCAGATGGGCTGCACCATCAAGCTGCTGGCGATCTGCGAGCGGGCGGCGGACGGCAGGTCGGTGACGGCCCGCGTGCATCCGGCGATGATCCCGCTCAGCCACCCGCTGGCCTCCGTCCGCGAGGCGTACAACGCGGTGTTCGTCGAGGCCGAGGCGGCCGGCCGGCTGATGTTCTACGGCCCCGGCGCCGGCGGTGCGCCGACCGCTTCCGCGGTCCTGGGCGACCTGGTCGCCGTCTGCCGCAACAAGCTCGCCGAGGCGACGGGGCCCGGCGAGTCCGTGTACACGCAGCTGCCCGTGAGCTCCATGGGCGAGGTCGTGACGCGGTACCACATCAGCCTCGACGTGGCCGACAAGCCGGGCGTGCTCGCCCAGGTGGCGACGGTCTTCGCCGAGCACGGCGTATCCATCGACACGGTGCGCCAGACGGGCAAGGACGGCGAGGCATCGCTCGTCGTCGTCACCCACCGCGCGCCCGACGCCGCCCTCTCGGGGACCGTCGCGGCGCTGCGCAAGCTCGACACCGTGCGCGGTGTCGCCAGCATCATGCGGGTTGAAGGAGAGTAAGGACCCATGAGCACTCGCACTCACCAGTGGCGCGGCATCATCGAGGAGTACCGTGACCGGCTTCCGGTGACGGACACGACGCCCGTCGTCACGCTCGGCGAGGGCGGTACGCCGCTCGTCTTCGCGCAGTCCCTCTCCGAGGTCACCGGTTGTGACGTATATCTCAAGGTCGAGGGTGCCAACCCGACCGGGTCCTTCAAGGACCGCGGGATGACCATGGCGATCACCAGGGCCAAGGAGGAGGGCGCGCAGGCCGTCATCTGCGCCTCGACCGGGAACACCTCGGCGTCCGCCGCTGCCTACGCGGGCCGTGCCGGGATGGTGTCCGCCGTGCTGATCCCGCAGGGCAAGATCGCGATGGGCAAGCTGGGCCAGGCGCTGGTCCACGGGGCGAAGATCCTGCAGGTCGACGGCAACTTCGACGACTGTCTGGTGCTGGCCCGCGGTCTGTCAGAGAACTACCCGGTGGCGCTGGTCAATTCGGTGAACCCGGTCCGTATCGAGGGCCAGAAGACCGCCGCCTTCGAGATCGTCGACGCGCTCGGCGAGGCGCCGGACGTCCATGTGCTGCCCGTCGGCAACGCCGGCAACATCACGGCGTACTGGAAGGGGTACAAGGAGTACGCCGCGGACGGCATGGCGGCGCGTACTCCCCGGATGTGGGGCTTCCAGGCGTCCGGCTCGGCGCCCATCGTGCGCGGTGAGGTCGTCAAGGACCCGTCGACGATCGCGACCGCGATCAGGATCGGCAATCCGGCGTCCTGGGAATTCGCGCTGGCGGCCAAGGAGGAGTCGGGCGGTTTCATCGACGAGGTGACCGACCGTCAGATCCTGCGCGCCTACAAGCTGTTGGCCTCGCGTGAGGGCGTCTTCGTGGAGCCCGCCTCGGCCGCCTCGGTGGCCGGGCTGCTCAAGGCCGCCGAGGAGGGCAAGGTCGACGCCGGCCAGCGGATCGTCTGCACGGTCACCGGCAACGGCCTGAAGGACCCCGACTGGGCGGTGGCCGGAGCGCCCCAGCCGCTGACGGTCCCGGTCGACGCGGCCGCGGCGGCGAAGCAGCTCGGGCTCGTCTGAGGCGTTCCCGTCCGGGCGTCCGGTGCCGCTCGGCACCGGACGCCCGGACGGCGGGCCGTCGGCGGAGCGCCGGGCGCGGCGGAGGCCGTACGGGGGAGTGGCGGACGCGCCGGGCCCGTACGGCCCCGGCACGAGGCCGTACGCGGTCGTACGCGTGAGTGCGGCCGAACCCGCCTCCGTACGTTCTTCCGGCGGAGTGCGCACCGAGACGGGCGGCCGGCGGGCGGGCCCGTACGGGCCGCGTCTCGCGAGGACGGGGCACGCGTAAACGGCAAGTCGCCCAGGACCTCCCGAAGGGGCACACAGGGGAGTGCGACACGCATCGTGCGCCTCCCGTGCGCCCTATGTCGCCGCAGAACCATCCTTGGATAGTCTGTACGCAACCCCGCCGCCGCATATGCCGCGGTCGTTGCCGTCACTGGCCCGTGGGTCTTCGCATCTTCAGTCATCATCACGCCGATCAGAACCGATCCCACAGATCATCGAGATCAGCACCGATCAGAACCAAGGAGTGTCGTCGATCGATGGCCGGTCCCGCGTTCCGCGCCGCCGCCGTCCGAGTGCGCGTGCCTGCCACCAGCGCCAACCTCGGGCCGGGCTTCGACGCCTTCGGCCTGTCGCTGGGCCTGTACGACGACGTCGTCGTCCGCGTCGCCGACTCCGGGCTGCACGTCGACATCGCCGGTGAGGGCGCCGAGACGCTCCCGCGCGACGAGAGCCATCTGCTCGTGCGCTCGCTGCGCACCGCCTTCGACCTGCTCGGCGGGCAGCCCCGCGGTCTCGAGGTCGTCTGCGCGAACCGCATCCCGCACGGGCGCGGGCTCGGGTCCTCGTCGGCCGCCATCTGCGCCGGCATCGTGGCCGCCCGCGCGGTGACGATAGGGGGCGACGCCAGGTTCGACGACGCCGCGCTGCTGGAGCTGGCCACCGAGATCGAGGGGCACCCCGACAACGTCGCCGCCTGTCTGCTCGGCGGTTTCACCCTCGCCTGGACCGACGCCGGCGCGGCCCGTGCGATCAGGATGGACCCGTCCGAATCCATCGTTCCGGTGGTTTTCGTGCCGAGTAAGCCGGTTCTCACGGAGACCGCCCGCGGGCTCCTGCCGCGCACCGTCCCGCACGTGGACGCCGCCGCCAACGCGGGCCGGGCCGCGCTGCTCGTCGAGGCCCTCACCAGGCGTCCCGAGCTGCTGCTTCCCGCCACCGAGGACCGTCTCCACCAGGAGTACCGCGCCCCGGCGATGCCGCAGAGCGTCGACCTGGTGAACCGGCTGCGCGCCGACGGCGTCCCCGCGGTCATCTCCGGTGCGGGCCCCACCGTGCTCGCGCTGGCCGAGGACGGCGCGGCCGACAAGGTCGCGCGACTGGCGGGCGAGGGATGGGCGGCCAACAGGCTCGCCCTCGACGCCGCGGGAGCGAGCGTCCTGCCGCTCGCTTCGTAGCGACACGGATTGCCGGTCACAGAGAGGGGGAATGTTTGTTGGAGCCGGTAGTGTTAACCTCAAGTACGCAGCCCACAATCTTGTGGCGCGGTGCTTCGTGTCCCTTTCCGGGACCACCATTCTTCCGGGAGCCTCCCCAACTGCCTGAGCAGCCTGCCTGAGCAGTTTCGAGCACGCTCCGGAACCGGCACGACACCCCTCGCTTTTCCCGAAAGAGAGGGCCGAGCAGGGGGAACTCGGGCCGGACCTTGCACGTACATCTCTTCCGCCGTACCCCGGCGGACCACCGCCCCGGCTCCGGTCCGCGATCAGAAAGATCGAAGACCGCGTCGGACAGCACAACCGGTCGCCGAGCCAGAAGGCCGACGTCCGCTCCAGGGAAGGACCCTTCGTGAGCGACACCACCGATCTGATGGGCGTGACTGCCGACAACAGTGTCGACACCGCCGCGCCCGCCGCAGGTGCTGCCACTGGCAACACCTCCCGGCGCCGCCGTTCCGGCACCGGCCTCGAGGGCATGGTCCTGGCCGAGCTCCAGCAGGTCGCTTCGGGCCTCGGTATCAGGGGCACCGCGCGGATGCGCAAGAGCCAGCTGATCGAGGTCATCAAGGAGGCGCAAGCCGCCGGAGGAGCCCCGGCCAAGGGCGCCGAGGCGGGCGGCGGCACGGCCGAGACGAAGCCGAAGCGCCGCGCCACCTCCAAGGCCCGTACGGGTGATGACACCGCCGCGCCGAAGGCCGAGTCCCCCGCCGCCCAGCAGCAGATCGACATCCCGGGTCAGCCGGCCAGCGACGATGTCCCGGCGGGCGAGCGCCGTCGCCGCCGGGCCACCTCTCCCGCGGGGAGCCCGGAGGGCGACGCCGCCAAGGGCGAGGCGAAGGGCGACCTCAAGACCGAGGTCCGGGCCGAGACCAAGACCGAGGGGCAGCCGGAAGCCAAGGCCGAGGCCGCCACCGAGACGGCCGAGGGCCGTCGTGGGGACGGCCGGCGCGACCGCGGCGACCGTGGTGACCGCGGCGACCGCGGTGACCGCGGTGACCGCGGTGACCGCCGTGACCGTCAGCGCGACCGTCGCGGCGGCAAGGGCGAGGACCAGCAGGGCGGCGGCCAGCGCCAGCAGCAGGGCGGCCAGCAGCAGCGGCAGGGCGGCCCGCAGGACGACTTCGACGACGAGGGCGGTCGGCGCGGACGCCGTGGCCGCTACCGCGACCGCCGTGGCCGCCGTGGCCGCGACGACTTCGCGACCGGCGAGCCGCAGGTCTCCGAGGACGACGTTCTGATCCCCGTCGCGGGCATCCTGGACATCCTCGACAACTACGCGTTCATCCGGACCTCCGGCTACCTGCCCGGTCCGAACGACGTGTACGTGTCGCTGGCCCAGGTCCGCAAGAGCGGTCTGCGCAAGGGCGACCACGTCACCGGCGCGGTCCGCCAGCCCAAGGAGGGCGAGCGCCGCGAGAAGTTCAACGCGCTGGTCCGCCTGGACTCCGTCAACGGCATGGCGCCCGAATCCGGCCGTGGCCGCCCGGAGTTCAACAAGCTGACCCCGCTCTACCCGCAGGACCGGCTCCGTCTGGAGACCGACCCGGGCGTGCTGACCACCCGCATCATCGACCTCGTGTCGCCGATCGGTAAGGGTCAGCGAGGCCTGATCGTGGCCCCGCCGAAGACCGGCAAGACCATGATCCTGCAGGCGATCGCCAACGCGATCACGGTCAACAGCCCCGAGTGCCACCTGATGGTCGTCCTCGTCGACGAGCGTCCGGAAGAGGTCACCGACATGCAGCGGTCGGTGAAGGGTGAGGTCATCTCCTCGACCTTCGACCGCCCCGCCGAGGACCACACCACGGTCGCCGAGCTGGCCATCGAGCGCGCCAAGCGTCTCGTCGAGCTGGGTCACGACGTGGTCGTCCTGCTGGACTCGATCACCCGTCTGGGCCGCGCCTACAACCTGGCGGCCCCGGCTTCCGGACGCATCCTGTCCGGTGGTGTCGACTCGACCGCGCTCTACCCGCCGAAGCGCTTCTTCGGCGCCGCGCGCAACATCGAGGACGGCGGCTCGCTGACCATCCTGGCCACCGCGCTGGTCGAGACCGGCTCGCGCATGGACGAGGTGATCTTCGAGGAGTTCAAGGGCACCGGCAACATGGAGCTCAAGCTCGACCGGAAGCTCTCCGACAAGCGCATCTTCCCGGCGGTGGACGTCGACGCGTCCAGCACCCGTAAGGAAGAGATCCTGCTCGCCCCCGAAGAGCTCGCCATCGTCTGGAAGCTGCGCCGTGTGCTGCACGCGCTCGACCAGCAGCAGGCGATCGAGCTGCTGCTGGACAAGATGAAGCAGACGAAGTCGAACGCCGAGTTCCTGCTGCAGATCCAGAAGACGACTCCGACGCCGGGCAACGGCGACTGACGCCGCATCATCGGTTCCCGGACCGCCCCGTCACCGCGAAGGTGACGGGGCGGTCTCGTTTCTCCGGGGACCACACCGTCCACTGGTCAACCGTCAGTTGACACACGTATCATCGGCGAATCCGGGTGGGGGGGATTCCACTGCGCGGCACCAGCCGAGGCCGGGGGGCCTCTTGAGGCGTGCCGCCCACAAAGCCAGCTGTGCCCCACCGTTACCAGAGATTCCTCCGGTGGGGCGGTCGCGCTCTGCCGGTTCTACCCAAGGGGTTACCGAGTGCAGATACGCACCCGCGGTGGCCGGCACAAGCGCCGCATGAGACTCGCGGTACCGGCCGTCGCCGCCATCGTCGCGCTGGCCGGTGCCGGCATCGCGTTCACCGGCTCCGGGTCCGCCGAGGCCGGCGAGTTGCCGCAGGTCACCGCCGAGTCGCAGAAGCCCGCCGAGCCCTCGCAGAGCGAGCTCCGGGGACGCGTGGCCGCCGCCATGAAGGCCGACGCGAAGAGCGAGCGGTCCCTCATCGAGCAGCCGGACTCCGCCGCCGCGGAAGACACGCGCAGCGCGCCGAGCACCCGCATCATCGGTGGTTCCACGACCACCATCTCGTCCGCGCCCTGGATGGCGCAGCTCCACTTCTCCGACGCCGAGGGAAGCTACTTCTGCGGCGGCGTCGTGATCGCCCCGACGAAGGTCGCCACCGCGGCGCACTGCGTCAAGGGCATCAAGTGGTACCAGGACGGCGCCGTCGTCGTGGGCACCGACCAGATGCCCACCCAGAACTCCGACGGCTCCTGGGACTTCCACGGCGGCACCGTGCTCGGCGCCTACCGCCAGTGGCACCACCCGCAGTACAGCCCGTACACGATCGACAACGACGTCGCGGTGCTGACGCTGACCTCGACGGTGCCGTCCACCGTCAAGCCGCTGCCGCTCGCGCAGCCGACCGACTCCGCGCTGTACCAGGCCGGGCGCGACGGCAAGGTGTACGGCTGGGGCCGCACCAGCTCCACCAACCCCAACAGCGCCTCGCAGACGCTGAAGGTCGCCGACGCCGACATCGTCTCCGACACCGCGTGCGGCGCCGCGTACCCCGACGGCTTCATCAAGGGCCACATGGTCTGCGCGGGCGCCCCGCCCACCGGCGACGACGCCACCAGCGAGACCACCTGCAACGGTGACTCCGGCGGCCCCCTGGTCGTCGGCGGCAAGCTCGCCGGCATCGTCTCCTGGGGCGACGAGAACTGCTCGGCCGAGGGCAAGTACGGCGTGTACGCCAAGGCGACCACGTACTCCGCGCCGATCCAGTCGCGTGTCGACGACGCCAACTGGAGCGCCGACCACACCGCGGACCTGCTGGCCCGTCGGGCCTCTGACAACTCGCTGTTCAGCTGGCACTCCAAGGTGACGAGCCTCGCCCGCACCTACAACCTGGGCAACTTCGGCGCCGTCAACCTGCTCGTCCAGACCGACCTGGACCGGGACGACTACCAGGACCTGATCTACCGGGTCGGCAACGGCGACGTGTACTGGGACCACTACGTCCCCGCGTCCGAGGAGGCCCAGCTCAAGCTCGTGGCCAAGGGCTGGAGCAAGCACAAGCACATCGTCGCCCCCGGTGACGTCACCGGCGACGAGCTGCCCGACCTGCTCGCGGTCGACTCCACCGGCACCCTGCGCGTCTACCCCGGCAGGGGCAACGGCGGCTTCAACGCGCCGATCACGATCGGCACCGGCTGGGGCGCGTTCACCATGGTCCGCGGCCACGGAGACTTCACCAACGACGGCAAGGCCGACGTCTTCGCCCGCAAGAGCGACGGCAAGACCTACCTCTACAAGGGCACCGGCGTCGCCTCCAAGCCGTTCGCTGCCCCCGTCCTGGTCGGCGCCTTCGGCAGCATGAACGCGATCGTCACCACCGGTGACGTGAACAGCGACGGCCACGCCGACGTC
>NZ_FNHI01000043.1 GCF_900103455.1 Streptomyces wuyuanensis
CCCTGGTAGATGGGTTTTCGACCAAGAGAACCGTCTCCACCAGAGGCTTCGCATGCTTGTCTACCCTTCGGGCGTCGACGTGTCCAGCTCTGCCCTGCGCTTTCTGTCCGCCCGTCTGCGGCAGCACCGTCGCGCGATCGGCTCCCGCTGGAGGCGTCTGAACCCCGGCCGCCAGGCCCTGCTCGCACTCGCCCACCTGCGGATGGGAAACACGTATGCCCAGCTCGCGGCCGGATTCGGTATCGGAACCACGACCGCCTACCGGTATGCCACCGAGGCTGTCGAACTCCTGGCAGGCCTCGCGCCCACCCTGGCCGACGCGATCCGGGTCGCGTCGACGAAGGCGTTCGTGATCCTCGACGGCACACTCCTGCCGACCGACCGCATCGCCGCGGACCGGCCCTTCTACTCCGGGAAACACAAGAAACACGGGATGAACCTGCAGGTCCTCACGGATCCCTTCGGCCGGCTGCTGTGGGCCTCGCCGGCCCTGCCCGGCGCCGTCCACGATGTCCGCGCGGCCCGCGAGCACGGCATCGTCGACGCCCTTGCCGCAGCCGACATCAAGTGCTGGGCGGACAAGGCATATCGGGGTGCCAGCGGGACCGTTCGCACCCCCTACTGGGGCCGCTGGGAAACCCTTTCCACCGGTCAGCAGGCCGTCAACCGGTCCCACGCGAAGATTCGCGCACTCGTCGAGCAGGCCATGGCCACCCTCAAATCCTGGCGGCTCCTCCGCAAGCTCCGGTGCTCGACCGCCCGCGTCACCAGCCTCGTCCGGGCCGTCCTCGCCCTGCATCTGGCCAGCTCAGAGTGAGGATGGAAAAGGCTCAGTGCGATGAACAGGCAATTCTCATGAGAGAGCAAGCCAAGTTCTCGCTGCCTGTCAAACCATCGCTCGCTAAAGGCCAGGTCAGGGCGATTCGATGCCTCGACACCCTGGGGCACCAGTATGGCAATCTCCGCGGACAACGAAGTGAGAGTCATTCGAAGAGCCACAGCCCGACTGCCGGTCCCGACACACCGCCCCCCAAGGAGTCGTGCTCCAGTGCCATCCGGACCCGGTTCTACCGGTTCGGGACGGCAACCCGTTTGATCATTTATGGGACACGGTCCAGGCGGCTCAGCGCTTGCATTGCCTCGCGCTCTATGTGCGAAAGATCGCCAAGGATGGTACCGGCTTGTTCGAGAAGCTGCGTCTCGCCTGATTCGCCGGCTTTCTTGATCAGCCCTGCGACTTCCGTCCACAGGGTGGCCGCCTCGGCGTACAGCGTGAGGCCGGTGCGCAGGTGGCTGCTGTCGAGCGGATCGGCGCATTCGGCGAGGAAGTCGCGGTAGAGGTTGCGGAATAGGGCGCCGCCGGTGCCGGCCTTCTCCATCAGGAGGGCAGCCTGTGGTAGGTCTCGCTGCGGGGCGTCGCTGCGCTGGAACCATGTGCGTACCAGCTTGCCGGCCTTCTTGATGCCTCGGTGGCCGAGGTTGGCGATGGGCGGGTGGAGGAAGGCTTCGGCGCAGGCTGTGATGGCGGGGACGATCTGGCTCTGCGGGGAGGGCGGGTTCGTCGGTGTGGTGAGAGTGAAAGAGCGGTGCTTGGCGGCCATCGGGGCACGTGCTGCTCTGGCCTGCGCGAGACTGGTCAGGCTGGTGGATACCGCTCCCCCTTGCTGATCAGTGTCCACCAGGTAGGCCTTGTGGTCGTCGTAACCGTACATGGCCACGACGTGGCCGCCGAAGTGGATCTTCGAGCTGAAGTAGTCCAGGTAGTAGCTGTCGAGTTGCAATCCGACGGGATGGTCGGCACGAATGCAGGCCGCCACGCTGTCCCATGCCTTGCGTGGTGATGTGGTCTCCTGGATCAGGAGCTCCAGCTTGAGTCTGTCGGCGAGGTTTCTGGTGATGTCGAAGGGCTTGACCCGTCCTCCGAGGAAGGGGAAGCCCATGTTCTTGCTGTCCCAGTAGACGAAGGACAGACCGGAGCCGAGACCGAAGAGCATGGGCTCGGACAGATCAAGTCCTTGGTGCCGCAGCAGCACCCCCAGAGCTGTCGTCTCGCAGTGCTGCGTACCGCGGGCGTCGATGTCTGTCACCGTGGTCATGCCGTACTCTCCTGGGCAGGGATGATCAGTCGGGTCATCAGTCCTTCTGGTGGTGCCTCTTCCGGTCCGACGAGATAGGCCTCGCGTACGGGTGCTTGCGGGCGCAGTCCGCGCTCGTGGATGGCGGCGAAGAGCGCGTTGTAGGCCAAGGGCAGTTGGGCGTAGGGCCCGACGTGCAAGGTCTCGGCAACGAGCCCACCGGGCAGCACCTCGAATTCCAGGCCGGGTGAGCCCTCTCCCTGCGTGGCCTGGACTCCGACGGCGATCTCCATCCGGTCTTCGAGGTCCAGCGGGTACAGCCCCCACAGCGGTGGCTCCCACGCAATGCCCGTCTTGCCGAGCACGGGCAGCAGTCGACCTACACACTTCTCGACGCTGGTTCCGATCTCCGCGGGAGTGCATACCGTTCGCACCACTGCCAGCCGTCGCTCTGGCGCCCTGTTCATCGTCACCTCGTAGCCGGGCAGGCCGTCCGCTGCCAGCCGCTCCAGTACCTGAAGCCGGGCCTGGTCCCTGCTGATCCGCTCGGCAAGACGATCCCGCTCGGCGCGCAGGATCTGTGCCATGCGCTCAGGCTCGGCACCCAGGGCCCGGGCGATCACGGCCAGGGGAAGATCCATTTCGCGCAGCAGGGCGATGGTCAGGGCATCACGGGCCTGTGCGGGTGCGTAGTAGCGGTAGCCAGAGCCGGAGTCCACGCGGATGGGAGCCAGCAGCCCCATGTCGTCGTAGTGCCGCAACTGCTTGATGCTGAGCCGGCACAGCCGGGCGAAGCGCCCGATGGTGAGGAGTTCGTCTTGCACGCCATCATGGTGGACTCTCCCACGGTGGGAGAGTCCAGCGCTGCGACAGCGAGCCCACCAACTTCCTGATGCGGCACTCCATGACGGTCGTTCGTTGCGCGGGCACTGGAGTCGTGCTTGGCTCCCACGATGAACCTTCTGTTGACGGCGAGTGGCCTGCGTAACGAGACGCTGCGTGATGCGCTGCGGGACATGCTGGGTAGGCCGTTCGGATCGGCGAACGTCGTGTTCGTTCCCACTGCTTCAGTCGCCGAGCCCGGGGACCATGGATGGTTCGTCGCGGACATGAACCGGCTGCACGGGCTGGGCTGGCGGGAGTTCGACGTGCTGGAACTGAATGGCCTGCCCCGGCAGATGGTGCTCGACCGACTGCTCAACGCCGACGTCATCTACGTTGAGGGCGGCAACCAGTACCACCTCGCGCGCAGCATCACCGGCAACGGCCTGTCCGACGGCTTCCTGGAGGCCCTGGAGAGTCGGGTCTACGTGGGGGTCAGCGCCGGATCAATGATCTTCAGCCGTAATCTCACCGGACACTCTGCCGACGTCATCGGTGACACCACGGACCTCCACGCTCTCGGCGCCACGTCCGTGGAGCCGCCGTTCGGCCTCTTCGACTGGTACCTCAAGCCTCACCTGTACTCACCGAATTTCCCCGAGCGGGACGACGCCTGGGCTGATCGCGTCGTTGCACGCGCGGACTTCCCGATCTACTTCATCGACGACGAGACGGCCGTTCGCGTCAGGGACGGCAAGGTGGACGTGATTTCTGAAGGCCGGTGGCGGTTCCATCCGTGACTCAGCACACGCGGCGGGGTTCGGACAGGGCAGTGCGGCGCCCAAGGGCGAACTGATGCGGTGAGGCTGATCCTTTGGAGTGGACACCCTGGCAATGGATCTTGATGGTCCAGGGAGGGATATCCAGGTGGGACGCAAGTCTCCGTATTCGGAGGAGTTCAGGAAGGACGCCGTCGCGCTCTACCGCGCCGCGGCCGGCAAGCGGACGTACGCGTCGGTGGCTGCTGATCTCGGCATCACCGCGGAGTCGCTGCGGACGTGGGTCCGCAAGGACGAGGCCCAGGCTATGCCCGGACGCCGTGAAGCGGGCGGGAGCGAGGCGGAGGAGCTGGCCCGGCTGCGGGCGGAGAATGCCCGGCTGCTGAAGGCGGAGAAGGAGTGGCAGCTGGAGCGCGCGATCCTGCGTCGGGCAGCCGCCCATTTCGCTCGGGAGGTGAAGTCAGCCCCTGCCACTGGGACTTCATCTCCGCCAACCGCGCCCACTTCGGCGTGCAGCGGATCTGCCGGGTCCTTGGGGCGTCCCGCGGCGGCAGCCTCTTGCGCGGCTCCGGCCAGGACGAGTCCAACGCCTTCCGCACCGTGCGCCACGTCACGCCGTGCTTGCGCTCAAGCTCCCGCATCGACATGCCGCCACGGTGGTCACGCCGGATCGCCGCGTAAAGCTCGACCTTCGACATCCGCGGCGTGACCAGCACCTTTCACCAGGAGCATCCCGATGCTGCCCTGGCAAGAACCCCGGTGCCTCCCAAACTCGTCGACATCACCCATCCGTGGAACAGGGCGCCTCCCAAACCCATCGACAAGCGACGTCGCTACTGCTCGATAAAGCCACCGCCGACACTGAAGGCTTCGCCCTCAGCGTGCCGCCCACCGAGAGTGCGCGCGCACTCGCCACCCTCGACGGCGTCGCGGACTCCGTCACCCGAGACCTGGATACGAGCCAAGCACAGGCCTGGCGCGCGGCCGTCCTCGACCCGCTCGCGGACAACCGGGCCTAGCGACGGACGGCCTTGCTGAGGCATGGCTTCAGAGCCTCCGCAGTACCGCGGAGGCTGAGCGCTACGAGAGCCTGCGTGCTCAGGGCGTCGAGATGACCCACCTGTGGGCGCACCAGCGGAAGATGGACAAGCAGACACAGCAGGGCATCCTCGCCAAGGTGGAACGCAGTGCCCTCAGCGCCTACCGAGAGATCGAGCCGTAAACTCGACCTGCCAAGCACGCCCCGCTGGTTGACCCCGGGTCAACGGCATGTAGTTCGGCTCTGATCAACATTTCGGGATGACCGAGCGTAACCGTCCACGAGCCGGAAGGACGCGGAGGCTACTCTTCCTGCTCTGGTCGACGGCGCAGTCCCTCTGGGGTGAAGGTGAAGCTAGCGGCGAACGGAGCATCACCACGGCGGACTGCCAGAAGCAGTGGCTGCTCGCGGCTCGGTGGCCAGGGAGGCTCGGTGCCCAGGTCGGTGCCGTTCCAGAGGTGGAAGAACAGCATGGGCGTGGAGCGGTCCGCGGTCACGTATCCGAGCGTCTTCCCGTAGGAGGGGTTGGTGCTGCCGAAGAGCACCGACGGCGCGCCGAAGGCCGAGGTCACGTCGGCCCACACCCGGTCCCGACTGGCCCACGAGTCGATCGCGGCAAGCATCGTCGCGTACTCGTCCGCGCTCAGCGCCCGGTCCAGCTCGAGCCATCCCTGCCGATGCGCGAACTCCGCGTAGACGGAGGCCACGCTGGTGCCGTGATCAGTCGGCAGGACGCCCTCGAAGGCACCCCTCACGCCGGTCACAGTCCACGCCGTGCGCTGCTCCAGGGCGCGCTGCTCGTCGCCCCATGCTTCCTGGCGACGCTCAACAAACAGGAGGTGGTCCAGCGTCAGCCGGATGGCGAGCTCACCTCCCCACATCCCCGGTCGGCGGAGGGCGTCGTTGAGCTGGGCGACGAGGTGGGCATGGATCTGTTCCGAGGACGCGAGAGGGGCGGTCGCAGGCATGTCGTCAGTCTTGCGCACCGCGGTCGGCGAGCCGGGCTCAGGGGGTGAGGAGCACCCGGCGTCGGAGGAGGTCGAAGTCAGCCCGCCCGTAGCCTTGGCGCTTGAGGAATTTGACCTGGTTTACGTGGCCTCCGACCATGCCGCTGGAGTAGGGCAGGGTCAGGCCGGCGGTCACGGCGTCGAAGTCCTTGTGAAGGTTGCGGGCGAAGCCGCGCAAGGGCGGCACTTCGTATCACCTGGAGGCGAAGGCTGTCTGATCCGTGTCTCGCGGCTGGCCCAGTGCGGCATGGACGGTCACGCTCACGTGACCGTCCACCTGCAAGGCCTTCAGCGCTCTTCTGCATCCTGATCAAATGCGCTGGCCCGGGACACCTTCATGCCTACGGCTGCAGCCCTGTGGGTCACGAAGCGATGCGCATGTACCCGGTGGATCTGCGGTGGCGGATGCGGGAAAGGCCGCCCGCGGCCCGCGTCGTGTCCCCGCTGGCGGCCTTGTTGAGGCCTGCGCCGGTTACTCGGCGCCTTGAAGCTCCAAGGTGTCCGCCCTCTTGGCCGCTATGGACCGCTCGTGCTTCGGCCTGCCGGCGTTGATGGCAAGGAAGGCGACCAGTGCCGCTGCGGCAAGGAATCCGGTAGCCCACCAGTAGGCGACGGAGTAGCCATGCACCAATGACAGGCCGGTGAGGGAGCCGGCACCCTGATGGGAGGCGACGTATCCGGTCGTGGCGCTCGCGGCGATGGTGTTGAGCAGCGCGGTGCCGATGGAGCCGCCGATCTGCTGCGATGTGTTGGTCATGGCGGAGGCGACCCCGACGTCGCGGAGTTCGACACCGTGGGCACCCAGACTGAAGGCGGGCATGAACGCCGTCCCGATACCGGCGCCCACGACGATTTCGGCCACTGCGATGTACCCGAACGAGGAATCGACGCCAAGTAGCGCGAGCATCAGCACACCGATACCCGACACCGCGTAACCGGCGCCCATCAGCAGACCGGGGCGGACCCGGTGGGAGAGGCGGGCGCCGATCTGTGTGGATCCGAAGGCGTGCGCGGCGGCCATCGGGATGAAGGCCGCTCCGCTCTGCACCGGTGAGTATCCCTTCACCAACTGGAAGTAGTAGCTGAGGAAAAGGAACATGCCGAACATGGACACGACTGACAGGGCCAGGGAGAGATAGGCGCCTGCACGGTTCCGTTCGGTGAGGACGCGCAGCGGCAGCAGCGGGGATGTCACCCTGGCCTCAAACAGGACGAAGGCCGCCAGCAGGAGAGCGGACAGAACGAACATGCTGACGGTCACGGCAGCACCCCAGCCGTCGCTCTCCGCCTTGGCGAAGCCGAACACAGACAGCGCCACCACTGGCCAGTAGAGCCCCCGGCACGTCCAGCCGAGCACGGCCCGCGGGCGTGCCCGGGTCGCGCACGACCGTCAGCACACCGAAGATGCCGATGACCTCGATGGGCAGGTTGATATACAGTCCCCAGCGCCATTCGGTGTACTCGGTGAATATCCCCCCAAGTAGCAGACCGAGGGCGCCGCCTGCGGTGGCGATGGCACCGTAGATACCGAAGGCCTTGGCACGCTCCCTGGCGTCGGTGAACGCCAGCGAGATCAGTGCCAGAGCGGCGGGAGCGAGGAGCGCGCCGAAGACGCCCTGGAGGGCACGGGCAGTGAGGAGCGTGGGCAGGTTCCGTGCCGCACCGCCGATGCCCGAGGCCAGGGCGAAGCCGACCAGCCCGATCACGAAGACCCTCTTGCGCCCCCAGAGGTCGCCCAGGCGTCCGCCCAGAATGAGCAGACCTCCGAAGGCCAAGCCGTATGCAGTGATGACCCACTGCCGGCCGCCGTCGGTGAAGTGAAGGTCCTGCTGAGCGGACGGCAGGGCGATGTTCATGATCGCGCCGTCCAGAAAGACCATCAACTGGGCGGTGGCGATGAACAGCAGGGCCAACCAGCGCCGAGGGACGGGCTGGCGAACGTCTTGGGACATGATGTGCATTCCTGCGGGGCCGGCCGCGCACGGCTGGGTGGAGGACCAGGTGTGGACCGCCGCGCGGGTGGCCACGCTGATCGGCAGGGAGTTCCACGTCTCCTACAGTGTCTCCAGGGCCACCAGGCTGATGCACCGACTCGGCTTCAGTCCGCAGATCCCCGTACGCAAGGTCGCCGAACGCGACGAGCAGGCCGTGACCGCCTCGAAGGAGGCGACCTGGGACGAGGTAGAAGAGCCCGGGCGGCGTGCGGGGGCTACATCTGCTTCGAGGACGAAGCCGGGTTCACCGCCGACCGCCCAAAGGACGCACCTGGGGCCGACGCGGCCACACCCCGGTCGTGACGGTCAGCGGGCGCCGTTCGGGACGTCTGTCGGTGGTCGGGCTGATCGCGATACGACCCGGCTCGCGGACCCGGCTACGTCACCGCTTACGCACCCACCCCGCGGGCAAGAGCAAGCGCCGCAGCACGGGCGAACGCGACTTCATCGCACTCATCGACGGCGTCCACCATCTCGTCAAGGCACCGATCGTGCTGGTCTGGGACCGCTTGACCACCCACGTCTCCCGCGCCATGCGTGAGCTGATTGCCGAACGCGAGTGGCTGACGGTGTTCCTACTGCCCGCCTACGCGCCGGACCTGAACCCCGTCGAGTGGGTGTGGGCGCACGTCAGGCGCAGCCTGGCCAACCTCGCAGTCGTCGCCCTCGACCGGCTCGAAGCATTCGTACGCAACGTCTCAAACGCCTCCAGTACCGGCCCGACACCCTCGACCGCTTCATAGCAGGCACCGGCCTGACCCTCGACGAACCAGCTCAGGTCAGGACAGGATGGTGGTGCTGAGGTTCCACAGACGCTCGGCGTTCGCAGCGTCAAGCGCGTAGGCCGCCACTCCAGGCACACCCAGTTCCGTGGGCCGTGCGGTCACCTGGGGGGCTTCGTTGACGTCTTCGAAGTAGCGGCCGCCGATGCCCTCAACCAGCGGGGAGGCGGCGAGGAAGACAGAGGTGGCGGCGCCCTGTTCGATGGTCTTGCGGTAGGGCTCGGGCGTCTTCTGCCGCCGGTGTGCGTTGGCCCGGATGCCCTCATCAGACCAGCGCCGGTCTGCCTCGACGGCCAGCAGCACCTCCGCGGTCTTGGACTGGCCGTAGGCGCCGAGCGGGTCGTAGGGGCGGAAGCGGTAGTCGAGGTCGTCGAAGACGACCGGGGAGAACAGGTGGCCGCTGGAGGACACGGTCACCAGACGTGCGCCGCCGTCCTCGGCCAGTGCCCGATGCAGGCCCAGCGCCAGAGCGAAGTGCCCCAGGTAGTTAGTGGCGAACTGCTGCTCCTGGCCACGGATGCCCCGCTCCAGCTCGGGCAGCATCATGATCCCGGCGTTGTTGACCAGGATGTGCACGGGGCCGCTCCAGTCGGCAGTGAAGGTGTTCACGGAGTCCAGGTCCGCTACGTCGAGGCGGGCGATGTGAATGGCGTCGTTGCCGGACCGGACCCGCAGGTCTGCAGCGACCGCCTCGCCGGCATCGGGCCGCCGGACCGCGAGTGTGACATCGGCGCCGGCGGACGCCAGCGCATGGGCCGTTTCCACACCGATGCCGGGGGTGGCGCCGGTGACCATGGCACGCTTGCCGGACAGGTCCACCCCGTCGATCACCTGTGCAGCGGTGGAGTTGCGGTCGAATGGGCTGCACGGCCTAACCGAACTCAGCGAGTACGCCGAACTCGTGAAGGAACTCACGGCATGACCGAACGCATGAAGCCCCCGGCCCGCCGCACCGGCGGTCGCACCCTGGGCGGAGCCAAGAAGAACCCGCCGCCCCCGCCCCCGGCCGCCGAGCTCACCCGCAGCCCGGGGACTGGACTTCACCGGCACGCCCGAGAGGTGGCGGAGCTGATCACTGACTGGTGGGACTGCAAGGCGGCCGACGGCTTCACCCTCATGCCCCACCTACTGCCGCCCAGCTCGACATACTCATCGATCACGTCCGGCCGATCTGCGGAAGGGCGAGATGGCGCGCACCGGGGATGCGGGGACGACGCTGCGCGAACACGCCGGCCTGCCCGACTGATACCACCGCCGGGTCAGCGATGTGCGGCTCTCTCGTGAGGCGTTGCGCCGCAGATCGTCGCGTGGATCCCGGACATCGGGCTCCCCCACATTTCAACCTAATGGATGAGCTGTTATATTATCCATTAGGCACGGAAGTGCTCGGGCGCCGGAAGGAGGATTCCCCCGACCCCTTTCGGCGCCCTCCCCCAAACCGCGGACCCTTCCGCAAGGAGATGTCGTGATCCGCTTCGATTCGGTGACCAAGGGGTACCCCGATGGCACTCTGGCCGTTGACAACCTCAGCCTGGATGCACCCTCGGGGCAGATCTCGGTACTCGTCGGCCCCTCCGGCTGCGGCAAGACCACGTCCTTGCGCATGGTCAACCGCATGATCGAGCCGACCTCAGGCCGCGTTCTGCTCGACGGCCGGGACACCGCGTCCATCGAGCCGGCCGAGTTGCGCCGAGGCATCGGCTACGTCATCCAGCAGGCGGGACTGTTCCCACACAAAACGGTGCTCGACAACATCGCCACCGTCCCGCTGCTGCTTGGACGCAGCAAGCGCGAAGCCCGTAACCGGGCCGCGGAGCTCCTCGAACTCGTGGGACTGCCCCAGACACTTGCAGGCCGCTATCCGGTCCAGTTGTCCGGAGGCCAGCAGCAGCGCGTCGGCGTCGCCCGTGCCCTGGCAGCGGACCCGCCGGTCATGCTCATGGACGAACCGTTCAGCGCCGTGGATCCCGTCGTCCGCGAGCAGCTCCAGAACGAGTTCCTTCGCATCCAGGCCGAACTGAGCAAGACGATCATCTTTGTCACGCACGACATCGACGAAGCCATCAAACTCGGCGACAAGATCGCGGTCATGCGGGTCGGCGGCACTCTCGCGCAGTTCTCCCCGCCCGCCGAACTGCTGTCGCGTCCCAGGGACGAGTTCGTCGCCGGTTTCGTGGGCCGCGACCGCGGCTACCGCGCCCTTTCCTTCGCCAGCACAGGACCGCTTCCCCTTGCCGAAGAGCCCACCGTGCGCCTGGGAGACCCGCTGTCGGCAGCGCGTGAACGTGAGAAGGACGGGTGGATTCTGGTCGTCGGCCAGGACGACGCCCCACTCGGGTGGCTGGCAGCGGGTGGGCTCACCGACGAGCAGGCCAAGGGCTCCGCGGGAACCGATCTCCTCAACCTCGGGGGGACACTGGCCACGAAGGCCGGGACCCTGCGCGAAGCACTGGATGCAGCCCTGTCCTCTCCCAGTGGCCGCGGTGTGATCGTCCACGAGGACGGGCGATTTGCAGGTACCGTCACCGCCTCTCAGGTGCTGGCCCGAATCGAGACTCGTGCAACCCGCCTACGGGAAGGGGCGATCAGGTCCGCAACAGGGGTCTGTTCATGAACGAGCTGTGGACCTACCTGGAAGCCAACTGGACCCAAATCCGGGGCTGGACGCTGACCACCCTGTGGCTGGCAGCCGTACCGGTCATGGCCGGCCTCGTACTTGCTCTGCCCTGCGGATGGCTCGCCCACCGCTATCGGTGGGCCCACGGTCCCTTCGTCTCCGCCATGAGCATCGTGTACACGGTCCCGTCCCTGGTCATGTTCCTTGTCCTGCCCGAACTGCTGGGCACCAAGATCCTTGATCCGGTCAACGTCGTCGCCGCACTGACGCTGTACACCTTCGCGCTGCTGGTGCGGACCGTGGCCGACGGGCTGGCCTCAGTACCCGCACACACCCTGGCAACGGCCGCGGCGATGGGGCACACGGCAAGGCAGCAGCTGCTCTCTGTGCAACTGCCCCTGGCCGTACCGGTGATCGGGGCCGGGGTGCGGGTGGCTGCCGTATCCAACGCCAGCCTCGTCTCGGTCGCATCGGTGGTCGGAACCTCCCAGCTGGGCCAGTTGTTCATCGCAGGAAACAACGTCGGTTCGCTCGCCCCGATCATTCTCGGGCTGGTCTTCTTCGTGACCATCGCCCTGGCCTTCGACCTGATCATCGTCATCATCACCCGGCTTCTCACTCCCTGGCACAAGGCAGTAGCCTCATGAAACTCGCCGCAGACAACGGCCTTCCAGGCCTCGGCCGGGTGGTGATCTGGTTCAACGATCCCGGTAACTGGTGGGGGTCAACCGGGCTGCTCGCGCACGTACGTGAGCATCTCGTCTACACATTCGTCGTGGTGTGCACGGCCGCTCTTATCGCCGTACCTGTCGGTCTGGTCATCGGCCACACCGGACGCGGAACCACCCTGATCGCCGGCACCTCCAACGCCCTTCGCGCCGTGCCCGCCCTCGGACTCCTCATCTTCCTCATCGTCGTGCTCTCACCGCGCATCCACATCCGGCAGGGGCTGGGCAGCACGATCCCGGCGGGCAGCGTCCCCTACCTCATTCCCGCGCTGCTGGTCCTGGTCATCCTGGCCATTCCGCCTATCCTGACCAGCACGTACGCCGGAGTGCAGTCACTGGAGCCGGCGGCCCGGGAGGCCGCCGCAGGAACCGGTATGACTCCCCTTCAGGTGATTCTCAAGGTGGAGATGCCGTGCTCGTTGCCGCTCATCATGTCCGGACTGCGTAGCGCGACTCTGCAGGTCATCGCCACGCTGACGGTCGCCGCATATGCGCCGCTGGTCGGTGGTCTGGGGCGGCTCATCGTCGACGGGCACCAGAACCTCAGGGACCTCCGCTACGGCTATCCCGCCATGGTGGCCGGTGGTGTCAGCGTCGCCGTGCTGGCCCTGGCTGTCGACGCCCTGCTCAACCTCGCTCAACGCCTGCTCACATCTCCCGGGATCGCGCTGTCCGGCACCCGGCAACGCACCAATCCCATGAACAGCCAGAACCCGGTCCAGAACGCCGGGTGACTCGCTGACGGCACTCACAAGGTCCGGAACCCCTAAAGGAATCATCATGCGACGCATTCTCTCCGCCGGCTTCGCAATCGGCGTTCTCGCAGCAGTGAGCGCCTGCGGTGCGACCGACAGTTCATCTCAGCCGGATTCAGCCGGCACATCCGGAGCACCGACCTCGACCACCATCAAGGCCCTGCCCGCCAAGGCCGGTTCCGTCACCGTCGGCTCCGCCGCGTTCCCCGAGGCGGAACTCCTCGCCCACCTCTACGCGGGAGCCATGAAGGCCAACGGAGTGAAGGCCGACGTCCACGCCAACATCGGTGAGCGCACCGCCTACATGGCCGCCCTCAAGGACGGATCCATCGGCGCAGTGCCCGAATACAGCGGCGCCCTGCTCAACTACCTCTCCCCCGGCAACACGGCCCGCTCTTCCGAGGATGTCTACGCGGAACTCCAGCAAACAGCCAGGAACCAGAACCTGGCGGTCGTCCACTACGCGCCCGCCCAGGACGCCGACACGATCACCGTCACCAGGAAGACCGCCGACAAGTACCACCTGACCACCATCGGCGACCTCAAGCCCGTTGCGAACAGACTCCGGCTCGGTGCCCCTGCTCCGATGCGAACCGAGTCCTATGGTGTGCCCGCGCTCAAAAAGGTGTACGGCGTCGTCTTCAAGCAGTTCGTGTCGCTCTCACCCAGCGGGACCGTCATACAGACCGCGCTGCGCAACGGCACGGTCGATGCGGCCAACATCTTCTCCACCGACCCGGCGATCTCCCGCTTCAATTTGGTCTCGCTCAAGGACCCTCAGCACATCTTCGCCGCACAGAACATCGTTCCCGTCTTCAAGCAGGACGTCCTTACTCAGCCAATGGCCGATGCCTGCGACGCCGTCTCCGCCAAGCTCGACACGGACACCCTGCGCACACTGGTCGCCGAAGTCGTGGACGGCGGTGACCCGTCCACGGTCGCCTCGAACTGGCTGAAGCAGAACGATCTCGCCAAGACCTTGAACTGACATCCGGGCACCGGCCCCGTTATGTTTTTCGCGGTCCCGCGATGGGGCCGCTGGCCTCCGGGCCCGGCATGGCTGTTGCCCCCCTGTCGAGTGGATGACCTGGGGGGTGGTGTCACCGGGCCCGAGGGGTGCCGTCGGAGACGCTGATGAGTGCCTCTGTCTGTCAAGCGGCCGCAGGGAGAGTCGTGTGGCGGTCGCGTTTGAAGGTGCGGTAGACGACGTTCGACAGGCGCCGTTTGAGGGCCCTGCGGGCCTCTGCAGGCGTCTTGCCTTCGGCGATTTTGCGCAGGTAGTAGTCCTGGCCTCGGCCGCCGTCGCGGATCTGGCAGACCGCGATGATGTGCAGCACGGAGTTCAGCGCACGGTTGCCTCCGGTGTTGAGGCGGTGGCGGGTGTTCTTGCCGCTGGAGGCGTCCAGGGGTGCCGTGCCGGTGTAGCTGGCGAAGTGGTGCTCGGTGGGGAAGCGCGTGACGTCGCAGACGTGTCCGAGGAGCTTGGCTGCGAGCACGGTACCCAGGCCGGGCAAAGCGGTCAGTGTGGTGCGGGCGGCGGCCAGGGCGTCACGCATCTGGGCTTCGTTGTCGCGGACCTGGCGGTCGACGCGCCGCAGGTCGGCGAGGAGATCTCGGGCGAGGTCGCGGCGGCAGCAGTCGGTGGCGGTGGCTGGACGGATGCCCTTCATGAGGGCGGCGGCCTTCTCCGCGGACAGGCGGGTGGGGGCACCGCCGGGCAGCAGGTCTCGTAGCACGGCTTGGAGGCGGTTGATGATGCGGGTGCGCTCGTTGACCAGGTCACCGTGCCGCTCGGTCAGCAGCCGCAGGATCGTCGCCTGGTCTTCCGGCTCGACCTTGCGCAGGTCGTGGCGGAAGAGGGCGACCTGAGCGACGTGCAGGGCGTCGGCCGCATCGGTTTTGCGGTCCCCGCCGGTGGCCAGGAGCCGGGCCCGGGCGGAGAGGGTGGAGGGCACGTCCACCACATGCTCGCCGGCGGAGGCCAGCTGCTGGGCGAGGCTGCGGCCGAGTCCTTTGGCCCCCTCGACGGCGAAGCGGCGCTCGGGCCCCTTCTCGCACCAGCGCATCAGCTGCCGGACGGTCCCTGCGTTGACGACGAAGCGCCGCTGGGCGAGCTGGTGTCCTGCGGCGTCGACGGCGACGGCGGTGTGGGAGGACTTGTGGGGGTCGATACCGATAGTCATCACGTGCACCTTGCCCAGGTCGAACGGGATGGGAGGGGTGCGGTGGGCACTCTGACTTGAAGTCTCAGCGTCCATGGGTCACGCCTCTGTCGAGCCACACCGCGCGGGTGCCGACCGGCGGCAGCAAACTCATCATGAGCCAGCCCGAGTTGGGGCGGCATGAGGTCAAGCGAGCCCGTGCCGGTCGGCACCCTGGACGCTACGGCTACAGACCTTGCGTCTGGGTCCGATTCAACAAGTCAGAGGTCCGACCACCGCCCGGCCGGGCGCAATGCCCGGCCACCTGCGGGCGGCAGATCTGCATAACGTGGATGCGCGCGAACGGCCCCGACGCCCAGGTCAGCACCGGTATCGAGCGGGTGGGGGCGTGATGATCGACATCAGCGGGGTGGGCGCCTTCCTGGGCCTGGACGTCGGCAAGAGCTCGCATCACGGGCACGGGCCGACCCCGGCCCGGAAGAAGGTCTTCGACAAGCCGCTGCCGAACAGGGAACCGAAGCCTCGGCACGATCACCCTGCTGATCCAGTCGCTGCTGCTGGCGCCGCTGCGGGCCGTCCTGGACAAGCTGCGCAACAAGTTCGGCACCGTGCTGGTGGTCGTGGACCAGCCCGCATCCATCGGCGCTCTTCTCCTCGCAGTGGCCCGGGACTCGGGCTGCCAGGTCGCCTACCTGCCCGGATCGCGATGCGCCGGATCGCCGACCTCTACCCGGGCGAGGCCAAGGCCGACGCGAAGGACGCGGCTGTGATCGCGGACGCCGCCCGCACCATGCCCCACACCCTGCGCTCGCTGGCACTCACCGACGAGATCACCGCCGAACTGACCGTGCTCGTCGGCTTCGACCAGGACCTCGCCGCCGAGGCCACCCGCACCAGCAACCGCATCCGCGGCCTGCTCACCCAGTTCCATCCCAGCCTGGAACGCGTCCTCGGCCCGCGCCTGGACCACCAGGCCGTTACCTGGCTCCTCGAGCGCCACGGATCCCCGGCAGCCCTGCGCAAGGCCGGCCGCCGCAAACTCGTCGAAGCCATCCGGTCCAAGGCATCGCGCATGGCCCAGCGGCTGATCGACGGCATCTTCGACGCCCTCGACGAACAGACCGTCGTGGTCCCCGGAACCGGCACCCTCGACGTCGTCATCCCCTCGCTCGCAGGCTCCCTCGCCGCGGTTCACGAGCAACGCCGGACCCTGGAAGCCCAGATCGACATCCTGCTGGAGGCCCACCCTCTTTCCCAGGTCCTGACCTCGATGCCCGGCATCGGCGTCAGGACCGCCGCAGTCCTCCTCGTCATCGTCGGCGACGGCGACGGCGACGGCGACGGCGACGGCACCAGCTTCCCCACCGCCGCCCATCTCGCCTCCTACTCCGGCCTCGCACCGGCACCAAGTCGTCCGGGACCTCGATCCACGGAGAGCACGCATCAAGGAGCGGGAACCGGCAGCTCAAACGCGCGATGTTCCTCTCCGCGTTCGCGGCCCTGCACGATCCCGCCTCACGCAGCTGCTACGACCGATGCCGCAACCGCGGCAAGACCCACACCCAGGCCCTCCTCCGCCTCGCACGCCACCGCATCCGCGTCCTGTTCGCCATGCTCCGCGACGGCACCTTCTACGAACCCAGAACCCCACACCCCGCTTGACCAAAGACATCGAGGCACACCCCACTCGCACACCAACGCGCCATGCCCGATATCCCGTAAAACCCAGCGACGGCCGGTGTCAGCGATCCCTCGGCCAGAGCTCCCGGTCCCGGGACAACGCCAGCCGACAAAGTGCACAGCCACGCACTGGATGAGACGTTGCGCGGGTTACGGCGGCGTCTACCCCGACGGGTTGCGGCCGTGCGGGCCGCAACCGCCGTCAAGCACACGTCTCTTCGTAGCTGGGACTTGTCCAGCCGATCACGCTGCTGGCCAGTGCGAGCGTGTCGAAGACGAACGTGAGCAACGAGACCGGCAGCATGCTCTGCCTCCGGGGCGAGCCGTGGGGAACCGATCACCGGATGCGTCCGGGCGAGGAGTTCACCGTGGTGACCAGGACGGAGCCGGAGGAGTCGCCGTTCTACGTGGTCGTGCACGATCAGGGCATCACGGTGTGGGTGAAGAGCGACGCGGATGTCTTCGACAAGCACGGCAGCCCGGTTCCCTGTGGTCATCAGCGGCCGGCTCAGGATGGTTCCTGAGTCCGTCAGCTCCGGAGCCAGATGGCGAGGGCTGCCGCTGTCGCGGTGCGAGGAAAACATGGCCCAGGAGCATCCCTTCGAGCCGGGCCGCTTCGGCCTCGACTCCCGCCCGGTGCTGGACGTCGCGTTCGCCGTCGTGGAAGCCCACGCTGCTCATCGTCGCCCCTGTCGGGTCTTGTCTGCCGTGCGCCTTGCGGCGGCCGGCCGGTGTGTCACGTGCCACCGGCTCGGTCGGTGTGCGTTCGTTGGTAGTGGCGGGCGACCCGTGTGCGGTTGCCGCAGATGTTGCTGGTGCACCACTTGCGCCGCTTGTTCTCGGCAAGGAAGAACATCGAACAGGCCGGGTTGGCACAGCGACGCAGGAGCCCGAGCCGTTCTGGGTCGGCGAGCAGCCCGATCGCCTCTGCGGCGATGGCGGCCAATGCCGCATTCCCACCGTGTTCGGTGTGCCAGCGTTCCTCGCTGCGGATACCACCTGCCGTCATGACCAGCCGAGGGCTCATGGGGGCCGAGGCGGCTGCGGCGTTGATGTCGTCCAGCGAGGTGGGCCGGGCGTCCCGGCCCTCCAGATGAGCGTCCATGACGTCCCGGATCGCCGCGCGCAGTCGGCGCATGGCCGCGGCGTCGGGGACAGGCCCGGGCGGCAGGCTTCCGGACTGCAGGGCCCACCATGTGGCGGAAGCGTCTTGGGTGCCAATGAGATCTGTGGCTGGTTCGGTGACCGTGATCAGCGTGTCGGCCAGGTCCAGCGCAACGAGGGGCTCACCCCCCATGGGGAAGCCCGCCTCCTGTAGTTCACCTATACCAACTCGAACGCCCACGATGCAACTATACCCATTAGCTTCTCCGAGGAGCACCTTGACAGCCGATAGATGTGTCGACTGAGCAGGGATGCAGGTGACTCCTTGCGGAACAGATCTAATGGTTTTACCTTTGCTCTACACATTAGTTGCGGGTTCGGCTCGACAGAGTCTGGATCACCTTGGATCCGGCTGACGCCGACGCAGTTCGCCCCGCGTTCGATGAAAGGAACCGGCCATGGGACTGTCATGGCAGCAGGGACCGCTCTCCTCCACCGCGCTCGGAAGGTTCCTCACCCCCGAGCCCCTGCCGGAAAGGCTGCTCTTCGCGGAGCGGCTGCGCCGCCGGATGAAGGTGAAGTTCAGCGGGGAATGGATCGCGGACAGCGAGGACGTCGTGCTGCTGTACGAGCCGGGACGCTATCCGGTCGCCTACTTCCCGCTCTCGTCGGTACGCCCGGACGTCCTCGAGGCCAGCGCACGCACCACCCAGCACCGTGAGCTCGGTGAGACGTCCTGGTTCACAGTGGCCGCCGCGGGCCATCGCACTGAACGCGCGGCGTGGCAGCTCACGGGGCTGCCCCCGTACGCCAGTGAGCTGGAGGGGCGGGTCGCGTTCGCGTGGAGGGCCATGGACGCCTTCTACGAGGAGGACGATCGGATTCTCGGGCACGCGTCGGACCCCTATCACCGCATCGACATCCGCGACACCTCCCGCACCCTGGAGGTGCGCTCGGGGGACACGGTGATCGCGCGGACCACCCGGCCGGTGGTGCTCTACGAGTCCGGGTTCGCACCGCGATGGTACGTGCCGCGCGAGGACATCCAGAAGAAGGAACTGACGTCGGTCGAGAGCCAGACGTTCTGCCCCTACAAGGGGCTGGCCAGCTACTACGACATCGGCGAGTCCAAGAAGGCGGCCTGGTCCTACCGTGAGGCCTACACCGAGGTCGGGCGGATCGACGACCTTGTCTCCTTCGAGCCCGACAAGGTCGAGGTCTACCTGGACGGTGAGCGGCTGCACCTCGAGCCGGGCCAGCACGCCGCAGTACCCCATGGGGTAGACCGGAGCCTGGGGACCGATGAGGTCTTCTCCCGCTGAAACCGGGTCCGCCACGGGCAGCAGAGGCCGCCCGACGATGACGGACGGGTCTGCCGTTCGGCGGTCGTTCGCGATTCGGTGAGTGAGCCTCCAGGATTTTCATGTCCCGAATCTCCCGTACGGCGCACCGGGCTCTGGTGTCGTGCGGACCAATCGGAGGAGCCCGTGGTGACGGGTTCTTTGCAGGGTGAGACGGTCCTTGTCGTCGGGCGCGGGAGCGGCATCGCTCGGGCGATTGTCGACGCAGCCGTGGCCGAGGGGACGCATGTGGTCACCGCAGGTCGCAACCGGGTGGCACTCGAGGCCGCGCACACGGACACGACCGTCTCCGTGAAGTATGTCGACGTTACGGACGACACCTCCATCGCGGCTCCGGCCGACGAGGTGGGCAGCGTCCATCACGTGGTGTCTACCGTATCGGCGAGGGCCCGCGGCGCCGTCGGAGAGCTGAGCCCAGAGGCGATCCCGCTGTCCTTCCACACGAAGGGCGTGGATCCGATCATGCCGGCCCAAACGCTTCGCTCCGAAGATGCCGAGGACGGGTCGTTCGTGCTCTTTTCTGGGGGTGGCCCCTCTCGAGCCGGATCCCGGTTTTCTCACGGTGGCGGCGACCAACGGTTCGGTGAACGCAGCGACCCGTTCGCTGGCTGTTTACTGACCTTGAATGCGTGATGTCGTCATGCTGGTTGGCGCCGGAGGGCCGGTGCCGGTGCCGGTGAGGCAGCCGTCGAGGATGTCGGGGCGGTACTGGAGCCGGCGGAGGCCGCGCCGGACGGCGGTGATCAGCTCGTCGGGGTCGGCGAAGGCACGGTTGGCTGTGGTGGTGCGTCGCAGGACGGACCAGATGCCCTTCGACCGGGTTGAGGTCGGGTGCGTAGGGCGGCAGTTGGTGGACGGTGAGCCAGTCGCTGTCGGCGATGTAGCGGCGCATTCCGGCAGTCAGGTGGGTGGTGAAGTCGATCCGGGGCGCGGTGCCGGTCTCGTCGACCGGTCCGTTTCCCCGGACCGCTTCCCGCACCCGGCGTGCCCGTTTCCGAGCACCGGGCGCTCCACAAGTCTTTTTCAGAGCCTGTGTGTTGTCCTCATTCCAGGCTCGGCCACGGGGTCGGAATGACTGCTCCGCCATGTACGCGCCTCTCGCGCGCTCGGACTACTACGAGACCTCCGCCCCGCCCGGCGGCCATCAGTCGGCAACGGACGTGCCCGCCGCCGGACCGGCTGCCCGGCGGAAAGGGCGACCGCAAGGGGTTCCCACGTTCACCACAGAATCGATCAGGGAGGGAGACGCCCGCCTCTACCCCGACAGCCTCGCCATACCTACGCCGCAGGCATTCGGCATGGCCTCCCCACCGGACCTAAAAACCGGCTTCGGAGTCGACCGCCACCCGAACGAGCGACGGTCATGGGTTGCGTCCTGGGAAGTGGTGTACGGGTTCGACCTGATCCGGGGGTTTGCTCCGGCATCGGGATGGCGCCCGCATAGACGAACGGCCACCGGCTGATCTTCGAAGTGTCGAAGCCTCGAAGGAGATCAGCACGATGACCGCACCAGACAGTCTGCCCCTGCACGCCCTCGCCGAGGACAACCTCGCCTCGGCGAGTCCCGATCTGCTGCGCGCGATGGTGAAGACGTTCGCCGATGCGCTCATGTCGGCGGAGGCCGACGCCCTCTGCAACGCGGAGTACGGGCAGGTCAGCGAGGAACGCGTCAACCATCGCAACG
>NZ_FNHI01000045.1 GCF_900103455.1 Streptomyces wuyuanensis
GATGAGCCGTGGTGGCGGACCGTGTCCCATCCGATCGGACAACCGTTGAGCCGCCCGCGGCGCGCCGAGGCCGCGACCGGGACGCACGGCGGCGATCTCGATCTCGCGGGCGAGCGGTGACGTCGATCGGGGACGGCGCGTCTTCTGCACCGCAGCGATGTTCGGCATGTGCTACTGCCATGTCGTCGACGGCGGCTACATAAGCCCGGACAGCATCCACCAAGCCGGACGGTCCGGCCGTCGACGACGGCGTCATCGTGGACATCGACGGCGTTCTCGTCCTGGCGGATTCCGAGCATCAGGACGCCGCCACGACCTGGAAGAAGACCTTCGGGCGTCATCCGCTGACAGCGTTCGTGGACCACGGCAGCGGCGGCAGCGGAGAGACGGTCGCAAGCCTGCTGTGGCCCGGCACCGCGGGCAGCACACCGCGAGCGACCACATCGGCACGGCCCGGCTCGCTCTGGCCCAACTGCCCAAAGGCTACCGACTTGAACGGTGGACACGGGTCCGAACCGAATCCGGCGGCGGCACCCACGAGTTCCTGTCCTGGCTCGCCAAGCCGGGCAGACGGCTGACCAACTCGGTAGGGATGGCCATCACCGACGCCGTCCGCCAGGCAGTCCTCGAGGTCCCGGCCTCTGCCTGGACCCCAGCCGGGCTCGGCAATCGAACCCGGCGGCGAGATCCGCAACGGTGCCAGGGCCGCCGAACTCGGCGGCGATGTCCTCACTGGCCGGACCCACGGGATGTGACTGATCATCCGCAATGAACGGCTAAGCCCTGGTGCCCAGTTGCGCTTCACCGACGTCGACGGCCTGCGGCACACCGCGTTTGCCAACACCCCCCGGCGCCCCGATCGCCGCACTCAAACTGCGGCACCGTCAGCTTGAGTGTGCCTGATCCCACTGGAAGTCGGGTCCGTCGAGGGCCAGGAAGTCCCTCTGCGGAAAACCCGGTTGGTGCCGACGGTGCGTCACATGTAAGGGTGATCATCAGACTGTCGTATTGCGCGTGGGAACGGGGGGTTGTCGCGTCGTGGGGTACACGATTCCTGAGGGCGTCGACACGATGCTCGATGTCGTCGGTGTGGGCTGGCCGAATGTGGACGAGGACGCGTACCGCGACATGGCGGACTCGTTGAGGGAGTTCGCGGACGACGCGGACGACGACGCGGGGACCGCGTACGGGCACATACAGACACTGCTCTCCAGCGGGCAGAGCGAGTCGCTGACCGCTCTGGACAAGCACTGGTCGAAGGTGCAGGGCAAGCACAAGGACCTGGCCAAGGCGGCCCGCTTGGTGGCCGGTGCACTCGACCGGGTCGCCGACATCATCGTCGCCCGCAAGATCGCCGCGGTGGGCGAACTGGCAGACCTGTGCGCCACGGTGGGCGTCACACTGGCGCTCGCACCGGTGACGGCCGGCCTGTCGACGCTGCTGGCCGGCGCCAAGATCGCCGCAACCCGGATCGCGTTCAAGAAGATCCTGAAGGAGATGGCGGAGGCGGCCGTCGCCGAGATCGTCGCCACACTCACGGAGCCCGCGGTTGCCGCGATCGAGAACATCGTCGCCGACCTCGCGATCCAGACCGCGTTCAACGTCACCGGCGTTCAGGACGGTTACAACACCGACCAGACGAAGCAGGCGGGCAAGGAGGGCCTCCAGATCAACTCCGCGGGCGGTCCCACCGGTCCGGGCTCCGGCGGTGGCCCGGAGATCGACCACGACGCCCACGGCAAGGCCGGAATGCACCTGGCCTCCGTGGAGGTCACCATGAAGTCCCGGGCGGGCAGCAAGCTGGGCAAGGCCAAGGGGCACCACGGCCGGGCCAAGGGCAAGGATTCCCTGACCGCCGTCCTCGACACCACCATCGAAGGCATCACGGAGAAGCTCACCAAGGCGCTCGACGACCTGGGGGACCACGTCGGTAAGAAGGTCCCCGCCGCCATCTCCAAGGGCTCCAAGACGCACAAGGACACCGACGGCGACGTCCGCGACCGCGTCAAGGCCATCGCGGCGAAGGACGGCAAGGACGCGGGCGGCCTCGACGGTCGCCGTGGCAGCTCGGAGCCCGGACGCCGACGCCCCAAGTCGATGCGCGAGATGCTGGACCGCGTCCGCGAGGTCGCGATGTCCCTGCTCAGCAGGCGGTGCAAGACCGACCCGGTGGACGTGGCCACCGGAGAGATGGTGATGACCCAGACGGACCTGGTCCTTCCGGGCATGCTGTCCCTGGTGCTGCGGCGCACGCACGTATCCGGCTACCGCTTCGGCCACTGCTACGGCAGCAGCTGGGCATCCACATTCGACGAGCGCCTGGAGATGACCGGTGCAGGCGCCGCTTGGGCGCGAGAGGACGGCTCGGTCCTGTTCTATCCGGCGCTGCCGACCGAAGGCGGCCAGCAGATGCTGCCGCTGGAGGGTGATCGGCTGCCGCTCGTCTTCGTCGAGCGGGGGGTCCTCGGTGATGTCACGTACGCGGTCACCGACCCGCGTTCGGGACTCACCCGGCGCTTCACGGGCAACCCGTACCGCTCGGGTCTGTACTGGCTGAGCGAGGTCGAGGACCGCAACGGCAACGCCTACCGGATGAGCCGCACCGAGGACGGCCTGCCGGTCCACGTGAGCCACGACGCCGGCTACCGGGTGCGCGTCGTCACCGATCCCGAACGCGAAGTTGTCACCGCCTTGGACGTGCAGACCCCTGATGGGCCGGTGCGCGTGGCCTCCTTCGGGTACGACACGGAGCGGAACCTGGAGTCCGTCGCGGGTTCGTCCGGTGTACCGCTGCGCTTCACCTATGACGACGACCATCGCGTCACGTCGTGGACCGACCGCAACGGCCACACGTACAGCTATGTGTACGACACCGCGGGCCGGGTGGTGGAGACCATCGGCCCCGACGGGGCGCTCTCCTCGCGCTTCTCCTACGACACCGCGGCCCGCGCCACCCGATTCACCGACTCCACGGGTGCGGTGACCGTCACCCGGTTCAACAGCCTCGGCCAAACCGTCGCCGAGACCGACGCCCGCGGCCACACGGTGCTGTTCACCTGGGACCGCTACGACAATCTGCTCTCCCGCACCGACGAACTCGGCAACACCGCCGAGTTCGGCTACGACGAGCGTGGCGACTTGATCACGATGCTCCTGCCCGACGGGCGCCGCGCGTCGGCGGTCTACGACGAACGCCATCTGCCCGTATCTGTCACGGGCCCGGACGGGTCCGTCTGGCGGCAGACCTTCGACGAGCGAGGGAACCGGCTCTCGGTGACGGCCCCGGACGGAACCTCGACCAGCTACACCTACGACGCGACGGGCGCCCCCGCCACGGTGACCTTCCCGAGCGGCGTGACGGAGCGGCGGGTCAACGACCCAGCGGGACTCACCCTGTCGGCCACGGATTCCCAGGGCGCCACGTACACCCTCACCCGGGACGCCTTCGGGCGGCCTTACGAGTCGGCCGACGCAGCCGGTTCCGTCACGCGGCTGGAGTGGACGCCGGACGGCCGGCTGTCCCGCCGCACAGCCCCGGACGGCACCACCGAGTCGTGGACCTGGGACGAAGAAGGCAACTGCCTGTCGCACACCAACACCCTGGGCGGCACGGTCCGGTTCGAGTACACCTGGTTCGATCTGCTGGCCGCACGAACCGGTGTGGACGGGGCGCGCTACGAGTTCACGTACGACACCGAACTGCGGGTCACCGGAGTCCGTAATCCCCAGGGCCGGACATGGGCCTATGCCTACGGCCCGACCGGACTGACCAGGTCGGAGACGGACTTCGACGGCCGCACCACGAGCTACGAGCACGACGCGGCCGGGCGGCTCGTCGCCCGCGTCAGCCCGTCGGGCCACCGCGTCACCATGGCCTACGACGCTCTCGGCAATCTGCGGGAGAAGGACGCCGCCGGGACGGTCACCCGATTCACCTACGACGCCGCCGACCGGCTGACCCGGGCCGAGACACCGACGTCCATCGTCTCCCTGGAGCGCGACGCGACGGGCCGACTGCTGGCGGAGACCATCGACGGCCGCACCATGCGGTTCGGCTACGACGCTCACGGCGAGCTGATCTCGCGCACCACACCGACCGGCGCCGTCACGTCGTACGAGTACGACGCGGGCGGCAATCGGACCCGCGTCGCGGTGAGCGGCCACGCCATCGACTTCAGCCGCGACGTACTGGGACGCGAGCTGACCCGCACCTTCGGGCCCACCGCCGCCCCGGTGACGCTCGCCTCCACCTGGGACGCCATCGGCCGTCTGACGTCCCAGACGGTGTCCACGGACCGGCGCACGGTACGCTCCCGGGCCTTCGGCTACCGCGCCGACGGCCTGCTCACTTCGGCTACCGACGAACTCAACGGGCTGACCACCCGATTCGACCTCGACCCGCTGGGGCGGCCGCTCGGGCTGACCGTGGACGACTGGTCGGAGCGGTACAGCTACGACGCCATCGGGAACCAGACCGGCGCCCAGTGGCCCGATCGGGCCCGCCCCACGGAGAGCCGCGGGGAGCGGGTGTACGAGGGTACACGTCTGGTCTCCGCGGGCGGGCTGCGCTACGAGTACGACGACGCCGGCCGGGTCGTACTGCGTCAGAAGAAGCGGCTGTCCCGCAAGCCCGAGACCTGGCGCTACACCTGGGATGCCGAGGACCGGCTCACTTCCTGCACCACCCCGGACGGCACGGTCTGGTGCTACACCTACGATCCCTTCGGCCGTCGTACCGCCAAACACCGCATGGCCGCCGACGGGACCACGGTCGCCGCCACGGTCCTCTTCTGCTGGGAGGACACCCGGCTGGCCGAGCAGACCGACACCGCGTCCGGTGTCACCCTGACCTGGGACCACGAGGGCTACCGTCCCCTGTCCCAGTTGGAGCGCCGCACAGTCGGCGACGACGCCCAACAGGACGAGATCGACAGCCGCTTCTTTGCCATCGTCACCGACCTGGTCGGCACGCCGACCGAACTCGTCGACGAACAGGGCGGGATCGCATGGCACAGCCGCTCCACCGTCTGGGGGCTCACGGCCTGGAACCGCGACGCCACCGCCTACACCCCGCTGCGCTTCCCGGGCCAGTACGACGACCCGGAGACCGGTCTCCACTACAACGTCCACCGGCACTACGATCCGGAGACGGCCCGCTATGTGTCGTCCGACCCCCTGGGACTCGCCCCTGCCGCCAATCCGTCCGCCTATGTCACCAATCCGTACACCTGGATGGATCCCGAGGGGCTGATCGCCAAGGGATGCACCGAGAACGGCGGATGGTACGGCGGCTTGCTGCCGGCCAACGAGAAGGCGGACGGGACACGGTTCCCCGTCTCAATGGAGGTCAACCACATTCCGCCCAAGGCGGCTTGGAAGCAGGTCATCGAGCCGGGCTTCTACATCGCGAACAAGCCGCACAAGAAGCAGAAGGTCAACAACGGCCCGGCCATTCGGATGGAGCGGGCCGACCACAAGAAGCTGAACAGCACCGACAACGACCTGGTGGCCCAGGCATGGCACCAGTGGCAGCGCGAACTGATCAGCCAGGGACGGCTCACCGAGGCTATGCGGATGGACATCGACGACATCAAGCACAAGTTCCCCGGAAAGTACGACGACCACATCCGGGAGATGGTGGAGAGCCTGAAGCACAACAAGAACTTCCAGGCGCTGCTCACCAAGAAGGGCTGGACGATCGACGAGGCCGAACTGCTGCGATGAAGACTCCGATGCGATTTGCACCGCCCCCCGGGATTGGGGCACGGGGGATGAGGCAGAGTAGGCGGCGGTACCCATCGGACGGTCGGAAGGGATGGCGATGATTCTGGAGCTGCTGCCGGAGGTGGGAGTCGCTACGCTCAGGCTCGGCATGTCGGCCGACGATGCTGTCGGGGCCGCGCGCGAACTGGGCTTCGCCCCGTCCGACCCGGACTACGGCGACGCGCCTGGACAGGTGCTCTGCGAGCACGCGGAGTCCCAGACGGAGTTCAATCTCGGCTTCACCAAGGGCGCGCTGACCGACATCCATGTCTACCGGTTCCGAGTCGAGGACGCGGATGTGGCGGTCGTCCTCGACGGGTTCGACGTCTTCCGGACTCCCAGCGAAGAACTGCTGGAGCGCCTTGAGGAACGAGGCCACACGGTTGAGCAGAACGACGACGGGGTGGACACGCTTCCCGACCTCAGGGTGATCCTGTCGAACGAGAGCAGCTTCGATTACCCGATGGACGAGGAGGGGGACCCGATCTACTTCGACTACGCCCTCGTCACCTCGGTGGACTTCCGGGGGCCGCGCGGGGACTGACTCCGGCGGCCGTCGACCGGGCCGGTCGTCCTCGGCCCGCTCGAACTCGTCGGGGACGACCGTGAACGTCATACCTGGAAGACGTACTGCCACGCGGAGCGCGGCCGGTCCGTGTTTCGGAGCGCTCCTCGCGGCCGGCCGCGGAACAAGGCGGCGGCGGGCCCTTGTTCCGCGCCGCGGGCGATGACCAGGACGATGGCCGGCACTTCTGGCATCTCACAACGCCCAATCAGATCTCGAAGAGGCCGAGCACCACGATGTCGCCGGAGGCGGCTTGGGGCCTGATAGAGCGTCATATGGCCCGACATCCACATGACGCCGGCCGAGGGCATGCGAGCGCATCTGGACCTCCAGGGCGGGCAGCCGTCGGGGGTGATGCTGCCGATCCGCTG
>NZ_FNHI01000017.1 GCF_900103455.1 Streptomyces wuyuanensis
GTTCACAGCGTCCTCGCTGTGTTTTTTCAAAGGAACCACGACCATCCGTGCGGATGGACGGGGTTATCAACATATCTGGCGTTGACTTTTGGCACGCTGTTGAGTTCTCAAGGAACGGACGCTTCCTTCGTACTCACCCGCAGAACATTCTCTGGGGCTTTCCTCCGGGCGCTTCCCTTCGGTGTTTCCAGCTTAGCAGATCCGATTTCCGTTTCCGCCACCCGCTGGAGCGGGCTGCCGGTCCGTTCTTCCGCTTTCGCGTTTTCCCTTTCCGGCTTCCGAAACCCTACCAGCCTTTTTCCGTCTTCCTGACCACACGCCTGAGTGGACACACAGAGGTGTAGACCAGTGATGTAGACCAGTTAGGATGTCGGCTCGACAGGTGCTGCAGATCCACGACTCATAGTCGCGCCGTGGCGAAGCAGGGGTACGACGTTACATGTCACCGGCAGACGAGGCAAATCGTTTGCGGAGCCCTCCAGGTCCGCCAACTGGTAAGTCACGCACGGAACCTGGACTACCTATGACATACGCTCTGAACAGTACGCCGCCCGGTACAGGCAGTGGCGGCGGCACGTGAATCTCCACCCCTGGGAGGCCCCCATGACAACCGTGACGTCGCCTCTGGCCGGGCGCGCCATCGGGCTCGCCGCCGTGCCCGACCCGGTGTTCTCCGGTGCGATGGTCGGTCCCGGTACGGCGATCGACCCCGTACGAGAGCCGTCCGAGGCGGTCTCCCCCGTGGATGGCATCGTTGTCTCCTTGCACCCGCACGCCTTCGTCGTCGTCGACCCCGAGGGCCACGGTGTGCTGACCCATCTGGGCATCGACACGGTCCAGCTCAACGGTGAGGGCTTCGAGCTCCTCATCAACAAGGGCGACACCGTGACCCGTGGTCAGGCCGTCGTGCGCTGGAACCCCCTCGCCGTCGAAGAGGCCGGCAAGTCCCCGATCTGTCCCGTGGTGGCCCTCGAGGCCTCCGCCGACGCGCTGGGCGGGCTCCGCGAGGACGGCGACATCAAGACCGGCGACGAACTGTTCAGCTGGGAGTGACCTCGCCGTCCCGGTGACGGCCTGTCGTACATCCACCGCGGCGGCTGGGGTCGCCGCACTATCGGAGACGGGTGCAATGGAGACAACGCTGCGAGGCGTCGGCGTGAGCCACGGTGTGGCGGTCGGCGAGGTTCGGCACATGGGCACGGCGGTGCTGGAACCGCCGGCCAAGCAGATACCGGCGGAGGACGCCGGGCGTGAACAGGGGCGCGCCCGGCACGCGGTGGACGCCGTTGCCGCCGACCTTGTCGCGCGCGGCAATCTGGCCGGCGGCGAGGCACAGCACGTGCTCGAGGCGCAGGCCATGATGGCGCAGGACCCCGAGCTGATGGCGGATGTCGAGCGGCGGATCGCCGTCGGCAGCACGGCCGAACGGGCCGTCTACGACGCATTCGCGGCCTACCGGGCGCTGCTGGCGGGTGCCGGTGAGTACCTGGCCGGGCGGGTGGCCGACCTCGACGACGTGCGCAACCGGATCGTGGCGCGGCTGCTCGGGGTGCCGATGCCGGGTGTGCCGGACAGCGACGAGCCGTATGTGCTGATCGCGCGGGACCTCGCTCCCGCGGACACGGCGCTGCTCGACCCGGCGCTGGTGCTCGGGTTCGTCACCGAGGAGGGTGGCCCGACCAGCCACAGCGCGATCCTGGCCCGGGCGCTCGGGGTGCCGGCCGTGGTGGCGCTTCCGGGGGCGTGCGAGCTGGCCGAGGGCACGGTGGTCGCGGTGGACGGCAGCACCGGTGAGGTGTTCGTGGAGCCCGGCGACGAGCGGCGTGCGCAGCTGACCGAGGCGGCGGCCGCGAGGAAGGCCGCACTGGCGGCGTCCACGGGTCCGGGTGCGACGTCGGACGGCCACAAGGTGCCGCTGCTGGCGAACGTCGGCGGCCCCGGGGACGTTCCCGCCGCCGTCGAAGCCGGTGCCGAGGGCGTCGGTCTGTTCCGCACCGAGTTCCTCTTCCTGGACGACAGCAAGCAGGCGCCGTCGGAGGCCAAGCAGGTCGAGGCGTACCGGAAGGTGCTGGAGGCGTTCCCCGAGGGGCGGGTGGTCGTGCGGGTGCTGGACGCCGGCGCCGACAAGCCCCTGGACTTCCTGACTCCGGCCGACGAGCCGAACCCGGCGCTGGGCGTGCGCGGGCTGCGGGCGCTGTTCGATCACCCGGAGGTGCTGCGGACGCAGCTGACCGCGCTGTCGAAGGCCGCCGAGGGGCTGCCCGTGTACCTCGAGGTCATGGCGCCGATGGTGGCCGACCGCACGGACGCCAGGGCGTTCGCGGACGCGTGCCGTGAGGCCGGCCTGAAGGCGAAGTTCGGTGCGATGGTCGAGATCCCGTCCGCAGCTCTGCGGGCGCGGTCGGTGCTGCAGGAGGTCGAGTTCCTGTCGCTGGGCACGAACGACCTGGCGCAGTACACCTTCGCCGCGGACCGCCAGGTCGGTGCGGTGTCCCGGCTCCAGGACCCGTGGCAGCCCGCGCTGCTCGACCTGGTGTCGCTGTCCGCCGAGGCGGCCAAGGCCGAGGGCAAGAGCTGTGGTGTGTGCGGTGAGGCCGCGTCGGATCCGCTGCTCGCGTGTGTGCTGACGGGTCTGGGCGTCACCTCCCTTTCCATGGGTGCGGCGTCGATCCCCTATGTGCGGGCGACGCTGGCGAAGTACACGCTGGCCCAGTGCGAGCGTGCCGCGGCCGCGGCGCGGGCCGCGGACTCCGCCGACGAGGCGCGGCGGGCCGCGCAGGCGGTGCTGTCCGGCGAGTGACCGGCCGGTCGGAGTGTGGAGGGGCTTCCCGCCGCGGGCGGGGAGCCCCTCTTCCGTTCCCGTGTGCTCTCCCTTGTCCTTGCCCCTCTGCCTCTACGGCTGTGAGTCGCCGACGGCGAAGCCCGCGCGGTACTCGACGCCTGGTTCCGGGGCGAGCGGCTCTCCGGTGTCCGCGTCCGTGCAGTAGGCGCTGAAGACCTCGGCCTCGGTGAGTGCGACGAGCCGGCCTCCGTGGAGCCGCCAGCCGTGCAGCCGGTCGGGTGCGTCGGGCGTGGAGGTCCTCAGGACGACTCCCCCAGGGCTCTCCAAAGCAATGCCGACCGCGAGGACCGTCGCGAATTCGGCGGCCTCGGCGGAGTCGAGCACGGCCGGCGCCTCGGCGGCGCGCATGGTGTGGAGGACCGCCAGGAGCTGCTGCCCCTTCTCGGCCGGGACGCTGCACACGAGGTGGTGCGTACCGGGCCCGGCGCCGTCGAGCAGTTCGACCAGCAGCCTCGATGCCCGGTCGAACGCGGAGCGGCCCGCGTCCTCCCCGCAGTCCGAGCAGGTGCCGAGGTCGCCGAGCAGGGAGGTGGCGTACTCCCAGGTGGTCTGCCGGGCCGTGCGGTGGACGAGTTGCGGTACGAGCTCGTCGAGCGGCTGGCCGGTGTACGCGATCGTCGCACCGGTGGAGGCGACCTCGGCGGTGTAGCGGCTGCGGCTTGCGGAGGAGTCGGGGTCGAGACCGGTCTCCTGGCAGTAGTGCGCGAACTCCACCGGGTCGAACAGGGCGACGGTGGTGTGACCGCCCTGGGTGGAGAGTGCCTTGAGCAGGCCTTCCGTGTGGCGGAGGTAGTCGGGATGGTCGTCGAAGACGAACGTCGGATACCGGCGCATGGCCGCGAAGTCCCGGTCGTCGACGAGGAGTCCTACGGTTGCGGGTACGTCGCGGCGCAGCGCCCGGTGGCGTGCCCGGCGGGCGTCGCCCGCCCGTGCGCGTCGGCGCGCGTGGCCGTGCCGACCGGCGTGCTTGGCGGCGGTGGTGTGGTCCTGGCCGTCCTGCGGGCGGTGTGTGCCGTCCTTGCCGTGGGCCGAGGTGCGGGCGGTCGCGTCGTGCTTGCGGTGCTGCATGGAATCCCCCTGGTGGCGTGAGCCCCGTTGCTCAGTGCTCACTCACCGTAACCGTGAGCACTGACAGCGTGTCCTCGCGGCCCAGGGGGCGGCTCGGGTTCAGCCGCGCTCGGCGCCGCGCTTGCGTGCCAGTTCCTCGTAGAAGCGCAGCAGTTCGAGGTTGTCCACCGAGCCGGGGTTGACCGCCTTCGTCAGGGCGGTCCCCTGCAGCAGGCGCTTGACCGGAACCTCGATGCGCTTGCCGGTGAGGGTGTGCGGGACGCCGGGGACCTCGATGATGTCGTCCGGGACGTGGCGCGGGGAGAGCTGTTCGCGGATGGTCCGCTTGATCCGGGAACGCAGTTCGTCGTCGAGGGCGGCGCCAGGGGCGAGGTGGACGAAGAGCGGCATCCAGTATCCGCCGTCGGGTTCCTCCAGGCCGATGACGAGGGATTCCCTGATCTCGGGAAGCCGTTCCACAGCTTCGTAGATGTCGGCGGAGCCCATGCGGACGCCCTGGCGGTTCAGGGTGGAGTCGGACCTGCCGTGGATGACGACGGAGCCGTGGTCGGTGATCGTGATCCAGTCGCCGTGCCGCCAGACGCCGGGGAACAGCTCGAAGTAGCTGTCGCGGTAGCGGCTTCCGTCGGGGTCGTTCCAGAAGCGGATCGGCATGGACGGCATGGGGTTCGTGACGACGAGCTCGCCGACCTCGCCGATGACGGGCTTGCCGTGCGGGTCCCAGGACTGCAGGTCGGTGCCGAGGCAGGCGGCCTGGAGTTCGCCGATGTGGACGGGCAGGGTCGGCACGGCCCCCGCGAAGCAGCTGCAGACGTCCGTGCCGCCGCTGACGGACGCGATCCACAGGTCCTCGCGGACCTCGTCGTGGAGCCAGCGGAAGCCGTCGGGCGGCAACGGGGACCCGGTGGTGGCGACGCACTGGATCCGTGAGAGGTCGTGGTCGCGCGAGGGGTGCACGCCGGCCTTGCGGCAGGCCATCACGTAGGCGGCGGAGGTGCCGAAGAGGGTCGTCTCGGTGCGCTCGGCGATCGCCCACTGGGCGCCGGTGTCCGGGTGGCCCGGGCTGCCGTCGTACAGCACGACGGTGGTGCCGGTGAGCAGGCCGGAGACGAGGAAGTTCCACATCATCCAGCCGGTGGAGGTGTACCAGAAGAAGCGGTCCCCGGGACCGAGGTCGCAGTGCAGCCCGAGCTGCTTGAAGTGTTCCAGGAGGATGCCGCCCTGGGACTGGACGATCGCCTTGGGCAGCCCGGTCGTGCCGGAGGAGTAGAGGACCCACAGCGGGTGGTCGAACGGGACCGGTTCGAAGACGGGCTCGGCGTCGCCGGCGGTGAGGGCGGACCACTCGAGGGCGCCTTCGGGGGCCGGGGTGCCGAGGAGGGGGATGTGGACGACGGCACGCAGGGTGGGCAGTTCGCGGCGGAGTTCGGCGACCACGTCGGCGCGGTCGTGCTCCTTGCCGCCGTAGCGGTAGCCGTCCACCGTGAACAGGACCACCGGTTCGACCTGCTGGAAGCGGTCGAGGACGCTGCGGGCGCCGAAGTCGGGGGCGCACGAGGTCCAGGTGGCGCCGACGGCGGCGGTGGCGAGGAGGGCGGTCACGGCCTGCGGGATGTTGGGCAGGTAGCCGCTGACGCGGTCGCCGGGGCGTACGCCGAGGGCGCGGAGTTCGGCGGCGAGCGATCCGACCTGGCGGCGCAGCTCGGCCCAGCTGATGGGGACCGGGTCATGTGTCTCGTCCACATGAATGAGTGCCGGCTCATGGGCGCGCGTCGGGTCGTCGGCCGTGCGCAGGGCGTGCTCGGCGTAGTTGAGCGTGGCGCCCGGGAACCACTGGGCACCGGGCATGCCGCGGTCGGCGAGGACGCGCTCGTAAGGGGTGGAGAACCGTACGTCGAACCAGTCGGCGACCGCCTCCCAGAAGGTCTCGAGCCGGTCGACCGACCAGCGGTGCAGGGCGGGGTAGCCGCCGTCGGCGGGCGCGCCGTGGTGCTCGGCGGCCCATGCCTGGAAGCGGGTGATCCGGGCCGCCGCGATGCGGTCGGCGTCCGGCTGCCAGAGGGGGGCAGGGTTCGCTGCTGAGGTCATGGGGCGGCTCCCGGGCGGCTGTGCGGCTCTGTGCGTGGTCGGCACTCGGTCGGCACGTGGTCTACGTGTGTGTCCGTGCGGGGCGTGGGTGTGCCTTCGCGCGGCTGACAGGGACGATGCCATGTGATCGTCTTCCGCACCAGGGTTCCCCACCCATGGCGGGGTGGCCGATTGTGTGCTCTCACCACGGGTGATGGGTCTCGGCACCGCGGTGAGTGGGTTCTGCCACCGCGGGTGAACGACAGTTGAACGGACCCCGCCCCGGCCTCGGCGGATGGCAGGGTGAGCGGCATGAACGGTCGTGATCTGGTGCGCTCGGTGCGGCTCTTCGGGACGGTGCGGGGGCTGCGCGCGGCGCGCTCGGCGTGGCGCAGGAGGCGTACGGATGCGTGGGGGCTGCCCCCGCGGGGCGCGGAGCGGGCGCGGGTGCCGGGTCAGGTGACCGGGGCGGAGCCGGCGCCGGGCGGCGGGATCGTCCGCTTTGCCCGTTCGGAGCTGCTGGTGCGGGTGGCGGCCACGGGTGTCGTCTTCTGGGGCTGGGACGGTGCGGAGCCCGAGCCGTCGTACGCGCTGGACGGCGCGCCCCCGAAACCCGACCCACGGGCCGGACTGGAGCCGGACAAGGACGGCGGCTGGCGGATCGTCTCGGAGCGGGTGACGGTGGCGGTGTCCCGGCACGGCGGGGTCGAGATCCGGACACCGGGCGGGGTGGTCCTGCGCAGGGATCTTCCTCCGCGCTGGTGGGAACCGGTCGGTGGCGGTCCGGCCCGCTGGCTCCAGCGCAGTGAAGTGGCGGCGGACGCCCGGTTCTTCGGCCTCGGCGGCCGTGCGTCGGGGCCGCGGCTGAGGGACGGCACGTACCGGCTGTGGAACACCGATCCGCGCGGGAGCTTCGGGCCGGGCGACGATCCGCTGTACATCACGATGCCCGTACAGCTCGTGGTCGCGGACGCGGGTACGCACCTGGCGTTCATCGACAACTCCTGGGAGGGACGGGTCACCCTGCGCGAGGGCGAGGAGGGCGCGGGGTCGGGACACGACCGTCCCGGTACGAGCGAGGTCCGCATGGGCGGTGGGCCGCTGCGCTGCTGGGTGGTCGTGGGCACGCCGGCACGGGTGCTCCGGAGGTGGACGGGGCTCACGGGCGCGCCCGCGCCGCCGCCGTCGTGGGCATTGGGGCCCCAGCACGCGCGCTGGGGCTTCGGCAGCGAGCGCGAGGTGCGGCGTGTGGTGGCGGGCTACCGGGAGCGGGGGCTGCCGCTGTCGGCGGTGCACCTGGACATCGACCACTACGACGGCCACCGGGTCTTCACCGTGGACGCGGAGCGTTTCCCCGATCTCCCCGGGCTGGCCAAGGATCTCGGTGCGGACGGGGTGCGGCTCGTCTCGATCGTCGATCCGGCGGTGAGGGCGGAGCCGGGCAACGAGGTGTACGACTCCGGAGCGGCGGCCGGCGCGTTCGTCCTGGACGGGCGCGGCCGCGAGGTGCGCGGTGAGGTGTGGCCCGGGGAGTGCGTGTACCCGGACTTCACGGATCCCCGGGTCCGCGCGTGGTGGGGCGGGCTGTACGAGGAGCGGCTGGCGCAGGGCTTCTCCGGGGTGTGGCACGACATGAACGAGCCGGTGGCGTTCGCTCCCTTCGGCGACATGACGCTGCCGCTCTCGGCCCGGCACTGCCTGGAGGGCCGCGGCGGCGATCACCGCGAGGCCCACAACGTGTACGGCCTGGCGATGGCACGGGCCGGCCACGAGGCGCTCCGGAAGCTGCGTCCCGAGGAGCGCCCGTTCCTGTTCTCGCGCTCGGGCTGGGTGGGCATGCAGCGGTACGGCGGGACCTGGTCCGGCGATGTGGCGACCGGCTGGCCGGGGCTCCGGGCATCGCTGGCGCTGGTGCTGGGGCTCGGGCTGTGCGGGGTACCGTACTCGGGTCCGGACGTGGGCGGGTTCGACGGAAGCCCGTCGCCCGAGCTGTTCCTGCGCTGGTTCCAGCTGGGGTCCTGTCTGCCGCTGTTCCGCACTCATGCGGCGATCGGGGCGGGGCGCCGGGAGCCGTGGGAGTTCGGCCCGCAGGTTCTCGGGCACGCCAGGGCGGCGCTGCTCGAACGGGAGCGGCTGCGCCCGTACTTCGTGACCCTGGCGCATCTGGCGAGGCTGACGGGGGCGCCGTATGTGCGGCCGCTGTGGTGGGGCGCGCCGGCCGACCGGGCGCTGCGGGACTGCGAGGACGCGTTCCTGCTGGGTGACGCGCTGCTGGTGGCGCCGGTGCTGGAGCCGGGCGCGAACCGGCGTGCGGTGCGACTGCCGCGGGGGCTCTGGTTCGACACGGCGTCCGGCGTGGCGTACGAGGGCCCCGGCCAGGCCCTGCTGGACGCCCCCCTGTCGCGGATCCCGGTGCTGGCAAGGGCGGGCGCGGTGATTCCGGTTCGCGGCGAGGACGGCGGGACCGAGCTGGAGGTGTGGTCGCCCGCCCCGGGCCGCACCGGCAGCGGTCTGGTCGTCGAGGACCGTGCCACCCCCGGGACGCGGCCGGCGGTGGAGCGCTACGCGTCGCGGCTGGTGGACGGCCGGGTGGTCGTGGAACGGGTGTCCGACGCCGGTGCGGTGCGGCCGGAGCGCCGGGTGCGGGTGCGCGGCGGCGCGGCGGCGCGGGCGCCTCGCAGGGCTCAGCCGTAGCGGCCCGCGAACCAGTTCCGTACCGCCGTGGTGTGCAGCGGGAAGGCGAGTTCCGCGGGTTCGTGCAGGATGTGCCAGCCCTCCGTCTCGTCGGTCGGTGCCGATGCCGGGAGCTCGTCCGCGGCGCGCTGCGGGAGGAGCCCGAAGAGCAGCAGGTGCCCGCCGGGCGAGCTGAGGGCGTCGGCGAGCCGGACGTCCCCGTGCGCGGCGTCGATGCCGGTTTCCTCCTTCAGTTCGCGGACGACGGCGTGCTTCCAGTCCTCGGTGTGGTCGATGAACCCGCCGGGGAGGGCGATCCGGCCGCGCTGGGGCTCGATGGTGCGGGTGATGACGACGAGTCCGGTGGTGCCGGGGCCGGTGACGGGGAGCAGGGCCACGGCGACGGGAAGGGGGTTGCGGTAGGCGATGTCACCGCATGCGGCACAGGTCCGGGGCCAGTCGGCGGGACCGCTGTACGGGGCGCCGCAGCTGGAGCAGTGGGAGTCCCGTGCGGGTGTCCGGTGCGCGGATGTGGGGGCCGTCCCGGCGGTGCCGGGATCGGGCGTGGGTTCGCGGGGCTCGGTCACAGGCGGACTGTACGCGACGACGGGCCCCGCGGTCCGCGCGTTCAGGACAGGGATCGCCTTGACACGGGGAAGTCGAAGTAGGTGTCGGGGAACAGTTCGGGTTTGTGGGTGAAGTGCCACCACTCCTCGGGCAGGTTGACGAAGCCGACGCCGGCGAGCGTGTCCTTGAGCAGCTGCCGGTTGGCGCGCTGGACGCCCTGGATGCGCGGGTCCTCGGTGTGCGAGAGCGTGTCGAAGCAGTCGAACCCGGTACCCATGTCGGCGGAGTTGTCCGGAAAGCGCTCCGACTGCGGGGCGTGGCAGGGGACGAGGGGCTCGCCGGGGACGTACGGGCGGGTCTTTACGGCCGGGAGGGGGACGAGGGTGAGGTCGACGGTGCTGCCGCGGCTGTGGCCGGACTTCGCGGCGATGTAGCCGTCCGCGAAGAGCCTCGACTTGTCGACCTGTGGATAGAACTCCTTCTTCATCCGCTCGTCACCGAGGTCCTCGGCCCAGCGAACGAAGTGGTCGACGGCCCGCTGCGGCCGGTAGCAGTCGTAGACCTTGAGCGAGTGGCCCCGGCGCAGGAGCGTGCGCTGGGCCTTGCGGAGCGCCCGGGCGGTGGGGCGGGTGACGATGCAGACCGGCCGGTGGTAGCCGTCGATCGGTTCGCCCACGAAGTTGTGCGCCGCGGTGTAGCGCATCTCGTGGAGGATCGTCGGGTCCACGGAGCTCAGGGCGACGAACTCCTCGGGGGCCTTCGGTTCGGAGACGGCCCGGGCGGCGGGGGGCGCGGCGGCGACCAGGGCGGCGCCTGCGACGGCCAGGGCGATCAGGGCGCGGAGTGCGGGGGCGGGTCCTCTCATGCGCATCATGCGCACCGTCTATCAGGAACGGGTGGCCGGGACCACCCCCGTGGGTTCCGGCCACCCGTTCACTCCTACCGGACGCCGAACGGGCTTGTGCGGTTCTGGTATTCGGCACATCGGCTCGGGGGCGTCCGCGTGTCGGGGACCGGGGCTCGGCGCGGGGTCGTGCGCGCGTCCCGGGCGTGGCACACTGGCAGCTGTTCTGACGATCCGTCAGTTAGTGGCGGACGTACGGACGTCCGGGAGGGGCCTTGACGCGCGTACGCAGACCGGTGGTGGCCGGGTGGTTCACCGAGGGAGACGGCGACCGGGAGTTCCGGCTGCTGGGCACCCGTTGCGGTGCCTGCACCGCGGTCTTCTTCCCCCGGGAGGACTCGTTCTGCCGCAACCCCGGGTGCACGGGCGGCGAGCTGGCGGAGGTGCCGCTCTCGAAGCGGGGTCGCGTGTGGTCGTACACGGCGGGCCGGTACCGTCCGCCGGCGCCGTACGCCTCCGACCCGGACACCGAGTGGGAGCCGTACACGCTGGTCGCCGTCGAGCTCGAGGCCGAGCGGATGGTGGTGCTCGGCCAGGCGGTCCCGGGGGTGACGGTCGAGGATCTGAGCGTCGGTGCGGAGGTCGAGGTGGTGCCCGGGATCCTCTCCGAGGACGCGGACACGGCGTGGACGACCTGGCACTGGCGCCCGGTGGAGGTGGACCGGTGAACGATGTCGCGGTGCTCGGCGCGGGCATGCATCCGTGGGGCAAGTGGGGCCGGAGTTTCGTCGAGTACGGGACGGCCGCGGCCCGCGCCGCGCTCGCCGACGCGGGGATCGGCTGGCAGGACGTCCGGTCGGTCGTCGGCGCCGACACGGTCCGCGGCGGCTACCCCGGGTATGTCGCGGGCGCGACCTTCGCCCGGGCACTGGGCTGGCAGGGGGCACGCGTCACCAGCGTCTACGCCGCCTGCGCGTCGGGGGCGCAGGCCATCGACACCGCCCGGGCGCAGATCCTGGCGGGCATGGCCGAGGTGGTGCTGGTCGTCGGCGCCGACTCCGCGCCCAAGGGGTTCTTCGCACCCGCCGGCGGCGACCGGCCCGACGATCCGGACTGGCTGCGCTTCCGGCTGCTGGGCGCCACGAACCCCGCGTACTTCGGCCTGTACGCGCGCCGCCGCATGGCCCTCCACGGCGACACCACGGACGACTTCGCGCAGGTCAAGGTAAAGAACGCGGCGGCCGGCGCGCTCAACCCGTACGCCCGCTACCGGACGGCGGTGAGCGCCCGACAGGTGGCGTCCTCCCCCGTCGTCGCGGACCCCCTGCGTCTGCTCGACATCTGCGCCACGTCCGACGGCGGCGCCGCGCTGGTGCTGTCGAGCATGGCGTACGCCCGCCGGCACGGCGCGGGCGTTCCGGTGCGCATCCGCGCGGTCTCGACGGTGACCCCCACCTACCCCAGGACCGTGCTCGACCTCCCGGACATCGCAACGGACTCGGCGGTCGCCGTGGATCCGCCGGCCCTGGGCTTTGGGGAATCGATCGCCCGCGCCGCGTACGAGGAGGCCGGGCTCGGGCCCGATGACCTGTCGCTCGCCGAGGTGTACGACCTGTCCACCGCGCTGGAGTTGCAGTGGTACGAGGACCTGGGCCTGTGCGGACCCGGTGAGGGCGCCAAGCTGCTGCGCGAGGGAGCGACGGCCCTGGGCGGCCGGATCCCGGTGAACGCGAGCGGCGGGCTCGCCTCGTTCGGGGAGGCCGTACCCGCCCAGGCCGTCGCCCAGGTGTGCGAACTGACCTGGCAGCTCCGCGGGACCGCGGGAGAACGCCAGGTGGCGGGGGCACGCGCCGGGATGACCGCGAACCAGGGGCTGTTCGGTCACGGCTCGGCGGTCGTCGCGGTCCGGTGAACAACTCCGCCCCGTGCTCAAGCGCTTCGGGCTCACGACTCCGGCTCACCGTCTGAACCGCACGTGGTGCAGGCGACCTTGACGGGGCGGTAACCCGGGGGAAAACTGCCTCTTCGTCGGCGCCGCTGCCACGGCAGCGCGGCGTTCCGGCGCGCTCACCACGCTCGTCACGGAGACCGCGTACGGCACGGCCCCCGCACCGCGCCCTGCCTTCCGCGCTCCGTAGCCATGGGAACGACGCCCAGCCCTGGAGCCGCCATGAGCAACGCAGACATCTTCCTAGGCGAGGTCATCGGCACCGCGATACTGATCCTCTTCGGCGCGGGGGTCTGCGCCGCGGTCACCCTCAACCATTCCAAGGCAAAGGCGTCCGGCTGGATCGTCATCGCCTTCGGCTGGGGCTTCGGCGTACTGGCGGGCGCGTACACCGCTGCACCGCTGTCCGGCGGCCACCTCAACCCTGCCGTGACCGTGGGCATCGCGGTCGACACCGGTGAGTGGGGCAAGGTGCCGCTGTACATCCTGGCCCAGCTGATCGGGGCGCTCCTCGGAGCGGTCCTGGCCTGGCTGGCCTACTACGCCCAGTTCCGGGCCAACGCCGAGCCCGCGGACGCCCAGCCCACGCTCGGGATCTTCTCGACCGCGCCGGAGATCCGCAGTCCCGTCGCGAACCTCGTCACCGAGACCGTCGCCACGGTCGGACTGGTGCTGCCGATCCTCGCTTTCGGGCGGAACGCCGGCATCGGCATCGGCCAGGTCCCGGGACAGGCCGCGGGGATCTACGGCTCCGGGATCTCGGTGCTGCTGGTGTCACTTCTCGTCGTCGGCATCGGACTGTCGCTCGGCGGACCGACCGGCTACGCCATCAACCCCGCCCGCGACCTGGGCCCTCGGCTGGCGCACTCGCTGCTGCCGATCCCCAACAAGGGGACCTCCGACTGGGGTTACGCCTGGGTCCCGGTAACCGGACCGCTCATCGGGGGGCTCCTCTCGGGCGTGATCTTCAACCTCGTCTTCTGAACCGCCGCGCGGCCGTGCTCCGGAAGCACCGCCCGCCGCACCCTTCCCACCGCAGCCTCAGGGCAGCGCCTTCCGACAAGAGGACGTCATGACGGACACCTCCCAGAAATTCGTCGCCGCCATCGACCAGGGCACCACGTCCAGCCGCTGCATCATCTTCGACCAGGACGGCGCGATCGTCGCCGTCGACCAGCGGGAGCACCGTCAGATCTTCCCGAAGCCGGGCTGGGTGGAGCACGACGCCACCGAGATCTGGTCCAAGGTGCAGGCCGTGGTCGCCGGAGCGCTCGCGAAGGCGGGGCTCCGCGCCGGGCAGCTCAGCGCCCTCGGCATCACCAACCAGCGGGAGACGACGGTCCTCTGGGACCGCTCGACCGGCAAGCCCGTGCACAACGCCATCGTCTGGCAGGACACCCGGACCTCCGGTCTCTGCACCGAACTGGGCGGCGCGGACGGGCAGGACCGGTTCCGCGACGCCACCGGCCTGCCGCTCGCCAGCTACTTCTCGGGGCCGAAAGCCGCCTGGCTGCTGGACCATGTGCCGGGGCTGCGCGGGCGGGCGGAGCGCGGCGACATCGCCTTCGGCACCATCGACTCCTGGCTGATCTGGAACCTGACGGGCGGGACGGACGGCGGTGTCCACGTCACGGACGTCACGAACGCCTCCCGCACGATGCTCATGAACCTGGAGACCCTCCAGTGGGATGCGTCCATCCTCTCCGCCATGAACGTCCCGGAGGCGGTCCTGCCGGAGATCCGTTCCTCGGCCGAGGTCTACGGCACCGCCGTGGGCCAGTTGGACGGCGTACCCGTCGCCTCCGCGCTCGGCGACCAGCAGGCCGCCGTCTTCGGCCAGGCCTGCTACGACACGGGTACGGCGAAGAACACGTACGGGACGGGCAGCTTCCTGCTGCTCAACACGGGCGGCCGGCCGGTGCCCTCCAAGAACGGGCTCATCACGACGCTCGGCTACAAGATCGGTGACGCCGACCCCGTCTACTGCCTCGAGGGCTCCATCGCGATCACCGGCGCCCTCGTGCAGTGGTTCCGCGACCAGCTCGGCATCATCCGCAGCGCGGACGAGATCGAGACCCTGGCCGCGAGCGTCGAGGACAACGGCGGGGCGTACATCGTCCCGGCCTTCTCCGGGCTGTACGCACCGTACTGGCGCTCCGACGCCCGAGGGGTGATCACCGGCCTCACCCGGTACGTCACCAAGGCGCATCTCGCCCGGGCCGTGCTGGAGGCGACGAGCTGGCAGACGCGCGAGGTGGTCGACGCGATGTACCAGGACTCGGGGGTTCCGATCACCACGCTGAAGGTGGACGGCGGGATGACCGCCAACCGGCTGCTGATGCAGCATCAGGCCGATGTGCTGGGCGTGCCGGTGATCCGGCCGAAGGTGTCCGAGACGACGTGCCTGGGCGCGGCGTACGCGGCGGGCCTCGCCACCGGGGTCTGGGGCGGCCTGGACGAGCTGAAGGCGCACTGGCAGCGCGACGTCGAATGGTCGCCCCGGATGGCCGCGGACGTGCGCGACCGGGAGTACGACAACTGGCGCAGGGCCGTCGAGCGCAGCTTCGGCTGGCAGCGGGAGGACGGCGCGTAGCCGCCCGCCCCTCCCATGGACCACGGCCCGTACCCCTGTCGGCGGGGGTACGGGCCGTGTCAAGCCGGAAGAGTCCGGTGGCGGGCCCGGCCTCAGGTCGCCGCCGGTTCCCGCTCCCTCGTGGACCGCACCAGGGCGTGCTCCACGACGGCCACGAGCACCGACTTGACCGACTCCCGCCGGCGGGCGTCGCACATCATCAGCGGTACCTCGGGGTCGAGGTCGAGCGCCGCCCGCACGGTCTCCGCGGGGAACTCGTCGGCGCCCTCGAAGCAGTTGACCCCCACCGTGAACGGGATGCCGCGCCGCTCGAAGTAGTCGATCGCGGCGAACGAGTCCTCCAGACGGCGGGTGTCGGCGAGCACGACCGCGCCGAGGGCGCCCTGGGCCAGCTCGTCCCAGAGGAACCAGAACCGGTCCTGGCCGGGGGTGCCGAAGAGGTAGAGGACGAGGTCCTCGCGCAGCGTGATGCGGCCGAAGTCCATGGCGACGGTCGTCGTGCTCTTGGACTCCACCCCGTCGAGATCGTCCACGGGCCGGCCGGCCTCGCTCAGGGTCTCCTCGGTACGGAGCGGCTTGATCTCGCTGACCGCGCCCACGAGGGTGGTCTTGCCCACCCCGAAGCCACCGGCCACAAGGATCTTCAGTGTCACCGGCTCCACCGGCGTCTCCCGTCGGCTAGAGCGCCCGAAGACCATTGATCACCTCGCGGAGAATGCTGACGTCCGGCAACTCGGCCGGCGGAACGGGTCGGGTCACATGGACCAGTGCGTCGTCGACGAGGTCGCCCACGAGGACCCGGATCACCCCGACGGGGAGGTCCAGGCCCGCGGCGAGCTCGGCGATCGACTGGGGGGTGGTGCTGCAGCGTTCGACGATCTCCACGTGCTCCGGGGAGAGCGTCTGGTCCCGGCCGGGGTCGTGGGCGGCCGGTTCGGGGACGACGAGCGCGATCAGGTCGAGCCGGTGCTCCGTGGTACTCGTGGTCCGGCCACGGGTCATCGCGTACGGACGGACCACCGGACCGGCTTCGTCGTCGTACCACCGGGGGGCTTGCCGGACCTGCTGTCTGCCGTCAGTCATGGCCGGTCCACTCACCCTCCGGCGGAGAGCCCGGTCCGGGGGGCCGTCGCGAGGTGGGCGCCGACGCGCTTGACCATCAGCGTCATCTCGTAGGCGACCAGACCGACGTCGGAGTCGGCGTCGGAAAGGACGGCCAGGCAGCTGCCGTCGCCCGCGGCGGTGACGAAGAGGAAGGCGTCCTCGAGCTCGACGACGGTCTGGCGCACCCGGCCGGCGTCGAAGTGGCGGCCCACGCCCTTGGCCAGGCTGTGGAACCCGGAGGCCACGGCGGCGAGGTGCTCCCCGTCCTCACGGGTGAGGTCCTTGGAGGCGCCGGTGGCCAGGCCGTCGCCGGAGAGGACGAGGGCCTTGCGGATGGAACCGACCCGTTCGACCAGTTCGTCGAGGAGCCAGTTGAGCTCGCCGTTCTTGGTCGTGTCGGTTGCTGCGGCGTTCGGTGCGGTCATCGACCGTCCCCCTCCGGTGTCGTTCCTGGTGCTGTCTCGCCGGGGCCGGTGGCATCCTCGGCGTTCTGGCGACGTCCGCGCTGCCAGCCGCGTTGCAGCGAGGCCATGCGGTCGCGTACTTGTTCCGCGTCACGTTCGAAGTCCTGGGCGTCGTCCGCCGCGGTGCGCGTGCCGGCGCCGCGGGTACCGGAGCCTTCGCGCAGCTGCGGGGCGAGGTTGGCCTGGCGGACCCGGCGGGGCAGCCCGCCGACCGTCGGCCCCGAGGACCCGCGGGCCGGGCGGACGGCGCCCGTTCCGGTTCCGGAACCGGACCTCGTGGCGTCCGCCGGTTGGGACGCGTCACCGGGCCGCTCGGGGCCGCGGGACGGCGTGCTCCTGAGCGGGAGCGGCACCGGACCGGTGGACGGACCGGCCGCAGGGGCCCCGGCGGCGGAGTCCGGGCGCGTGCCCGGGCCTTCCGGTTCGTCCCCGCCGGACCCGGGCAGCGGGTGCGAACGGCCCCGCTCGCCGATGCGGCGCCCGTTGTCCGCGACCAGCGTCGGCGGCTTGCGGCGGGGCAGGGGGACGGGGCCCCTGGACGCCCGGCGCGGGCCCTTCCCCGGACGCTCCGGCGTCTGGTCGGAGGCCTGCTGGTGCTGCTCGTCGGGAACGCGCATGAATTCCCGGGCCCGGAAGAGCCCGCCGCGCTCGCTCTCGATGTCCTCGATGTCGGCGGCGGAGTCGGGCACCGCGTTGATCGGTTCGGCCGTGTCGATGCGGTCGGCGCGACCGCCCAGGGCGGGCCGGTCCTCGAACCCCAGGGTGCCGACGGGCGCCTCGAGTTCGACGGGGCCGTCGAGCACCGCGGGGCCGGTGAGTCCCGCGGGAACCTGCGAGAGGGTCGCCAGACGGCCGGACTCGGGGCGGCGGCCGGAGGCCGCGCCCAGGGAGCCCTTGCGGTCCAGGCGGAAGCCGGTGCCCTCGGTGTCGGGGGCGTCGGTGAGCAGCGCGGCCGGGACGAAGACCACCGCGGTGGTCCCTCCGTACGGCGACTGCTGCAGGGACACGCGCACGTTCTGCCGCTGGGCGAGCCGGCTGACGACGAACAGCCCGAGCCTGTCGGTGTCGGAGAGCTCGAACTCGGGGGTCTCCGCCAGCCGGAGGTTGGCGTCGAGCAGTGCCTCGGGGGTCATCCCGAGGCCCCGGTCGTGGATCTCGAGGGTGAAGCCGTTGGCGACCCGCTCGCCGTGCACCTGCACGCCGGTGTGCGGGGGCGAGAACACCGTGGCGTTCTCCAGCAGTTCGGCGATGAGGTGGGTGAGGTCGGAGACCGCGGGTCCGGCCACGCCGACGCGCGCCAGCCGCCGGACCTCGATCCGTTCGTAGTCCTCGACCTCGGCGACCGCGGCCCGTACGACGTCCATGAGCTGGATCGGCTTGCGCCACTGCCGGGAGGGGGCCGCGCCGGAGAGGATCACCAGGCCCTCCGCGTGCCGGCGCATACGGGTGGTGAGGTGGTCCAGCCGGAACAGGTCCGCCAGTTCCTCGGCGTCCTCGGTGCGGCGTTCCATCGTGTCGAGGAGGGTGAGCTGGCGGTGGAGCAGGACCTGGTTGCGGCGGGCGAGGTTGACGAACACCTCGGAGACGCCGCGGCGCATGTCGGCCTGCTTGACGGCGGCCTCGACGGCGGCCCGCTGGAGGGTGTTGAGCGCCTGGCCGACCTGCCCGATCTCGTCCTTGTCGTACTCCAGGTGGGGCGCTTCGGTCTCCACGTCGACGTGCTCGCCCGCGGCGAGCCGGCGCATGACGCTGGGGAGGCGGACGCCGGAGACCTCGTGGGCCTCCTTGCGCAGCCGGGACAGGGAACGCGCGAGGTCGCGGCCGATGCGCACGGAGACGACGACGGAGACCAGGAGGGCCAGGAACCCGAGGACGCCGGCGATGCCCGCCTTGACCAGAACCCCGTACGCGGCGGGCTCCACGCGGTCCTGGTAGCGGTCGCCCGCCTCGCTGGACTGGCGGGCCAGGTCGTCCAGGACGGGCCCGGCGAGCTGCTGCCACCGTTCCGCGTCCACGACGCGCGGCTTGCCGGTGGGTCCGGCGGCGAGCAGCTTCTCCTCGGTCTCGCGCAGGGGCTGGGTGTCGGGGCTGGCCCAGTACTGCTCGACGATCTCGCGCTCGGAGGCCGGCAGGACCTCGAGGTTGATCTCGTACAGGAGCTTGCGGTTGGCGACGAGATCGGTGACGGCCCGGATCTCCCCGGCCGTGACCTTGCCCGCGACCAGCGACGAGGTGACGAGCGCGTCCTCGCGGGAGAGCAGTTCGCGAGCGCGCACGATGCCGACGAGGGCGCGGCCCTGCTTCTCCAGTTCGACGCTCTCCAGGCCGTTGAGGGAGGTGAGGAAGCCGTAGCAGGGATCGACGAGCCGGTTGTAGAACTCCAGTGCCTGGGCGCGGGTGATGGCGCTCTGCTCGACGTTCTGGCGCAGGGAGCCGAGGCCGTCGAGCGCGTCGACGAGCCGGTCGAGGCGGCGGGAGGCGTCCGCGCTGAGGGAGTTCCTGACCCCGGAGTCCTGTGCGCTGGCACGGATTTCGGCCACCGCCCGGTCGGTCTGCGACCGCTGGCCGCGCAGGGCGATCAGGGAGTCGACGGCGCGGGGGTCGGCCAGGTAGACGAGGGTCTGGCGGCGTTCCTTCTGGATGACGCGGACCGTGTCCTCGAGCGGAAGGCCGACCTTCTCGAAGATGTAACCGGCGTCCAGCAGCTGCTTTGCCTCACGGCCGGTCAGTGCGGTCGCGAACCCCCACAGAGCGGTCAGCGAGACGAGCGGCACAAGCAGCAACGCCACGATCTTCCGGCGGATGGACGTCCCGCGAAAGCGCATGGCCTCCCCCAGCTCGACCCGCGCGGACGGCGCGGGTGGTGATGTCCGCTTGGTGTGTGGTGCCGTTGTCTGTCGTGAGTGGTGCCGAGTTGTGCCAGAACTTGTCTTCCTGCGTCAACAAACGGCGCGAGCCTACTACTGACAGAGTGACAACTCGAAGGCTCGTCCGGACGTTTTTCAGCCGGGCCACGCGGTGTTGATCATGGGTTGTCCTGGTATTCGCGGACTTGGCACTCGGAACTGTGGCCGATGACACCTGGCCGGACGTCACAAACCCTTCCTGGACGTATGGCTGGAAATCTCTGTTCCAGCGGGAATCTTCCGTGACGGCCGTTCGTCTTTGTGTACGGGGAACGGGAGTTGCGGGGGAATCGACCTACGGGCGCGCCGGCGTGCACGGACCGGAAGCGGGTAGCCAACCCTGCAGTCGGACATTCGTGGGGAGTGAGCGCAGACCATGGCGACGGCGGACGAGACGGGAGTACCGCGGCGGCTCTGGGTCGAGGAGCCGGTGGGACGACGACGGCTGCCCGACCCGGTGCGCACGGCGGCCGTGCGTGCCGTGATCGTGACGGCGGTGACGATGACCCAGGCCCTGACGGCCTTCTTCTTCACGGTGACGGGATCATGGCTGGCGTTTCCCATGGTCCTGAGCAGCGTGGCGAGCACGGTCGGTGCGACCTGGGCGGTGCTGGACGTGTGGGTGACGCGCCAGGTGTGGAACCAGCGGAACGGTGTCGTATCGGTTCCGAGCAGCACCGCGCGGCAGCTGCGGCGTGAGCGGCGAAAGGCGCGGCGCACGGCCCGCGCGCAGGCGCGGGAGTCCGCACGGATACGGCGGAGGGGCTCGGGGAGGCTCTCCCAGGCCTGAGGCCTCCCGGCCCGTGCTCCGTGTGTCTCGGGGGGGGTGCTCCGGCTACTCCTCGCGACCGGCGGGGGTTTCGGAGGTACCGGACCGCGGCCGGGTGTCGGACGCGGCGCCTTCGGCTGCGGAGGGGGTCTGCTCCGACGGCTGCCCCTCCTCTCCTGTCCCGGACCCGTCGCCGGTCCCGGCTCCGGTGCCGGTGTGCGCCGCGTCCTCGCCGAGCGCCCCGGACTCGACGGGCGCGGTCGCCGGCGACGGCTCGTCGGTTCCCCGCTTGAACATCCGGGTCGCGGTGATCTCCCCGTGCACCGTCTCCCCGTCGGTGCGCTGCTGGGGCAGACCGGGGCGCAGATGCTCCTCGACGCTGATGTACTTCAGGCCCGCCCGGAGGTCCGCGTCATTGCGCAGCCTGATGACCAGCGGGAACTCCGCGAGAGCCGTGGTGTCGAACAGCCCGGTCGTGTACAGCAGTTGGACGCCCAGGGCCTTCGACACGGCCCGCTGCAGCTCCAGCAGGTAGGTGGCGTTGGCGCGGCCGATGGGGTTGTCCAGGAACAGCGTGCCCGCGTGCCGGTGCTTGTCCCGGCCCCGGTCGTTGCTGCGGAGCGCGGCCATGGTGCAGTAGAGCGCGATCGCGGCGGTGAGCAGCTGGCCGCCGGAGAACACGTCGCCCATCTGCCCGACCGGCACCCGCTCGGCCCGCAGCACCGCGTCCGGCTTGAGGATCTCGACGGCGACGCCCTTCGGTTCGAGGGCCGCCTGGACACCGCGCAGCAGCAGCGACATCCCGTCCCGGCGGAGGTCGGAGTTCTTCCTCACCGCTGCACGCGTGGCCTCGTCGATGACCTCACCGAGCCGCTCGGTGAGGGTCGCCTGGTCGGGCTCCTCGAAACGGATGCGCAGGAACTCCTGTCCCGACCACTCCCCCAGGCCCTCGGGCAGCCGTGACAGCCGCTGGGCCGAGCGGAGCGTCGTGAGGGCGGACTCCACCAGTCCGCGGAGGCGGTCCACGATGGAGTCGCGGTTGCGCTCCAACTGGACCAGTTCGTCGGTGAGGACGCGCAGCCGCGGCGCGAACGCCTCGGCCCAGCGCGCCGCGTGCTCCGGCAGGGCGGACGCCGGCAGCTCACGGATCTGCAGGCGCGCCGGTGTGCGCACCGCCTCGTACCGGGTTGAGTTGGCGTGGCGCACGAGGACGTCGCTCGCCTCGCGCACCGAGGACTCGGCGGCGGACAGATCGGCCGCGCAACCGCGCAGGGAGCGGCGGGCCTCGGCGGTGGACTGCCGGGCCTCCTCGAGGCTGCCCGGATACGGCTCGGGCTCCTCCTGGTCCTCGTCGGGGTGGTCCCTGAGCAGGTCGCGCAGGAGGGCCGCCGTCTCGTCGAAGCCGCTCGCCGCGTCCTCGGCGGTGCGGTGCGCCCGCAGCAGTTCGGCGTGGGTCGCCCGGGCGGTCTCCAGCGCCTCGGTGAGGGCGGCCAGTTCGCCGGTGGCCGTCCGCAGCAGCGCCTGGGCGTGCGGGGCGTCCGAGGGCTCCAGCTCCCCGGGGAGCCCGGTGTGCGCCTCACCGTCGGCGGGTGCCAGGCGCTCGGCCTCACCGCGCAGCCGGCCGAGCTTCTCGCTGGCCTCGGAGGCGCGGGTCTCCAGCATCTGCACGTGCGACTCGGCGCGGGCCGCGGCGGCCTGGCGGGACGGGCCGTCCGCTCCGTCGGTGCCCTCCAGCAACTGGGCGGCGCGCGTGCGGACCTTGTTGGTGAGCCGGTCCAGCTCGGCGAGCGCGGCGCTCTCGGCGCTCTCGGCGTGGGCCTGTTCGGCGCGCAGGTCGGCGCCGACGCCGACCTTTTCGTACAGCTGGGACGCGGCGCGGTACGCCTCGCGCAGGGCGGGCAGCGAAGGGCGCGGAGTGTCGGACGTCTCGTCCGGCTCGGGCAGCTGCTCGGGGGCGCCCGCGATCTCGGCGCGCTCCGCACGGAGGGCACGTGCGGTGCGCCGGGCGTCGTCCGCCGCGCGCTGGGCGGCCCGGCGGTCCTGGTCCGCGGCTCTCGCCCGGTCCAGGCAGGAGGCGGCGCGGGCATCGGACTCGGCGGCGTCGTCGGCGAGTTCACGCAGCTTCGCCTGCCACCCGGAGCGCTCGCGGAGCCGGAAGGCCAGACCGGCGAGCGCGTCCGCGGCGCGGCGGGCCCGCTGGGCCGCGTCCTGGCGCTCGTCGCGCACCCGGGCGCTGTCGGCGGCCGACTCCTCGGCCTCGGCCCGGGCGGCGCGGGCCTCGGCGAGCACGTCCTCGGCGGTCTCGGCCGCCTGTCGGGCGTCGCTCGCGGCCCGGGCGAGTTCGGCGAGCATGCCGGGCGGGCAGTCCGCGCGCCACGAGCCGATACGGGCGGCGAGGGCGCGGTCGCCGGCCAGTCGGGCCGCGAGGGCCCTGATCTCCTCGTCCCGCGCCGCGGCCCGGGCCCGCAGGGCCTGGCGCTCCTCGTCCGCGGCGTGCTCGTCGTGCATGGCGGGGTTCGGCGGCACGAGGAACACATCCGTGTCCGTGCCGCCGCCCTGGCCCGCTACGGGGGCGAGCAGCGCGGCCGCGGTTCCGACGGCGACGGCGGAACGCGGCAGCAGAGCCGCCCCGGTCAGCACCTCGCGGGCGCGGGCGTACGACACCGGGTCGGTGATCACGACACCGTCGACGAGCTCGGGCCGTGCGGCGAGCACGGCTGCGTGGTCGGCCGGGGCGACCGCCTGGGCGAGGTAGCGCCAGCCGGGCAGTGCGGGGATGCCGTGCTCGCCGAGGAACTCGACGGTCGCGAGGACGTCGGGGCCGGGGGGCAGCAGGCCGCCGTCGCCGAGCGCTCCGAGGATGCGGGAGTCGTCGGCGGCCGCCGTCCTCAGATCGAACAGCTGGCGCTCGGCGGCCGCGACGCCCTGGTCGAGCAGTTCCCGCAGTTCGTCGGCGCAGCGGTCGAACTCCTCGGCGGTGAGGGGGCCTTCCGCGTCGTGCTCGCGCCGGACGTCCTCCGGGCGCTCGCCGTCCGCGGTCCCCGCGGGCGCGGTGCCGGCGCGGTCGCCGTCGGAGCCGGTCGCCTGGGCCGGAAACGCCGCTCGTGCGTCCGCCGGGGCCGGTCCGGCCGATTCCGGGGACCGCTCGCGCCGGGGTCCCGGGACCCCGGCCGGGCCGGCGGCCGCCGTCAGGCCGAGCAGCTCGCCGAGGCGCTCCGACTCGGCGATGGAGGCCGCGGCGAGCCGCTCGGCCTCGTGGGCGTGTGCGGCCGCCTCGGCCGCGTCCGCGGCGCGGGCCGCGGTCAGTTCTGCCCGGGTCTCGGCGGCCGCGGTCTCACGGGCGCGCTCCGCGGCCGTGCGGGCGGCCTCACGGGCCGCGTCCCAGGCGGCGACCGCGGACTTCTCCGCGTCGCTGGCCGCGAGGGCGGCCCGCGCCGGGTCGGCGTCGGGGGCGGTGTCGTCGAGCCAGCCCGCGCGGACGGCCTCCGCGGTCTCCTGCTCGACCTCGGCGAGGCGCTGGCGCAGATGGCCCGCCTCGCTCCGGGCCCGCTGTGCGTCGGTGGCGGCGGCGGTGGCGTCGCGGTGGGCGGCCTCGCCGGCCTCCTGGAGGCCGGCGGAGCGCTCCTCCTCCTCGTTGGCCAGGCGCTCGCCGTCCTCGGCGGCGGAGTGGAGGGCGCGCACGAGGTCGGCGGCGGCCTTCGCGCGGGCCGCGAGTGCCGGCGCGGCGTCCCGTTCGGCCTCGCGGATGGCGGCGGCCACCCGCGCGGAACGGTCGGCGGCGGCGCGGTGGCGGAGCACTGCCTCGGCGGCCTGCCAGGCGGAGTGGAGGGTACGCGCGTCGGTCAGCTCTCGGCGCTGGGCGGCGGCGGCCTTCTCCGCTGCGGTGAGGGCCAGGGAGGCGTGCCGGTAGGCCAGTTCGGCGGCGATGAGGGAGCTGCGGCTCCGGGACCGCTCCGCCTCGGTGACGGTGTGTGCGGCGGCGGTGACCTGCTGGGCGAGTTCGGCCGCGCGGGCACGCTCCTCGCCGGCCCGAGCGGAGAGGCGGTGTGCGAGCGTGCGGGTGCGGCGCTCGGCTCCCAGGTGGATGTCGCGGGCCCTGGCCCGGGTGTCTGCGGCTTCCACGATGCGGCCGAGGAGATCGACGGAGCCTGCGGTGAAGTCGCGTTCGGCGATGAGCTCCGCGCGTCGGCCCAGTTTGTTGCCGAAGCCGCTGACGAGGTCGGCGAGCCCGTCCGTGTCACGGGTGTCGGTGACGGCGCGCAGCAGCAGGTCCGTGAAGTCGGAGTCCTTCTTGACCGCGAACAGGCCTGCGGCCTCGCCCTCGTCCGCGTTCATCTCCCGCTGGTAGCGGAAGAGTTCGGGGTCGAGGCCGAGGTCGCCGAGGTGCTCGTTCCAGCGGTCGTGGATCTCCTCCCAGTACACCTCCAGGTGCGGATACGCCTTGCCCGCCTCGGTGATGGCGTCGCGGAAGCCCTTCATGGTGCGGCGGCGGCCCTTTGCGCCGGACGCGCCCTCGGCGGGCGGGCGGACGGCGGTGGACTCGGCCACGGGCAGCGAGTCGAGGCTGAGGCCGGGCCCCGGCCGGAAGGAGTACCAGGCCTCGGCGAACTTGCGGGGGTCGTTGGAGACCTGGCGGCCGCGCCATTCACTGGCCTTGCCGACGACGACCAGCTCACCGGTGAGGGTGTGCTGCCACTCGAGGGCGACATGGCCGCAGTCGTCGGCGAGCAGGAACTTCCGCAGCACACCGGAGCTGGCGCCGCCGAGGGTGTTCCGGTGGCCGGGCAGCATCACCGAGAAGATCAGCTTGAGGAGGACGGACTTGCCGCCGCCGTTCTCCAGGAAGAGCACGCCCGCCGGGGCGGGCCGGCGGGGTGGACCGACCGGCTCCGCCTCGAAGAACTCGGCCTGCATCGGGGCCGGGTTGGGCACGGGCGCGCCGACTCCGCGCAGGTCCAGCACGGTGTCGGCATAGCGCGCGCCGGCGGGCCCGATGGAGTAGAGGCGTACCCGGGACAGCTCGTACATGGCGGCGGACTCTCGTCGTTCTCAGCGGGGTTGAGGCGGGGCGGACGGCGGCGGACGGTGTCTCGCCCCGGCAGGGTCAGGGATGGAAGGGAAGGCCGGCGTCGGCGGCCAGTTCCAGGTCGCCGGCGTCGGGCGGCGGCACGAGTGTGGCGGAGCCGTCGGTGACGGGGACGATCCCGAGCTCCAGCAGCTCCGCCATGGCAGCGGTGCCCGCCATGTCGCGGACCTGCAGCTGGTATCGGGCGGTCGTCCGGTACGCACCGCCGGAGTCGTCCCCCGTGCGCTGCAGGAAGCCGGAGTCGGTGAGGAAGGCGACCGCCTTGGCGATGATGCCCGTGGTGGAGCCGGCGAGGCGGCGGGCGTCCTTGGTGGCTCCGGTGGCGCTGCGGCGCGCGTAGATGCGCCAGGCGGCTTCGAGGCCCGGGGCGTCGGAGGCCGGGTCGGTGTTCTCCCCCCGCTCCTCGGCCCGCTCCTCCAGCCGGCGGCAGGCCTGCCGTACGAAGGCGTCGACGCCGTTGACCGTGATCCGGCCGATGTAGCCGTCGTCGGCGAGGTCCTCGGGGCGCGGGAACGCGAGCGCCGCGACGGCGAGGTGGGCGAGGCCGTGGAGGAACCGGTCGACCGAGTCGGCGGAGGCCCGGCGGGCGTAGTCGCCCATGCGGACGGCGAAGACCGAGTCCTCGGCCGCGGTCACGGCCATCCCGGCACGGGGCGAGACCTCCAGGACGACCAGGCCGAGCCCGGTGGCGACGGCGTCGGCGAGGCGGGCGAAGGCGGGCTCCTCGCGGTAGCGCCGCAGCAGGTCGCCGTACTCGGCGTCGCGGGCGGGCATCAGCTTGGGCTGCAGCCCGAAGGAGACGAGCCTCGCGGCGTCGGCCGCGTCGGCGGGGGTGACGCCGGAGGCGGCGGACATCGGCCCGGACGGCGGCCCGAGCGGCACGTCCGGCTCACGCCGGGGCCCGGCGTGCTCTGCGTGCTGGTCGCTCACGGCTGGTGCTCCTCTGTGCGCTGGCGGGGCACTTCTGTGCCGTGGTGTGCGGGTGCGGGGCGCTCCGGGCCGGGAACGGCGCGGACGTCCGGGGCGGGCGGGCGCAGCTCGGACCGGACGTGCGGGTACGGGAACGCGGGGGCACCGGCCCCCGGGCACGGAGTCACGCGGCCTCCGTGCGGTCCGCGGCCATGCCGGCGGCGTCGAGCAGCGCCGTGCCCACGATCAGGTCGGCGCCGCCGAACTCGGGGTCGTCCAGCTCCGTGCCGTCGTCGACGGCGAACAGCAGCCGCTGTTCGCCCTGCCGGTAGGCCGTGCCGACCGGGGGGCTGGCCGCGTGGACGGCGAGGAGGGCGACGAGGTAGGGCAGGTCCGGATCGCGGCGGCGCGCGTCGGCGAGGAGACCGGAGAGCCGGCGCGGGGCGTCGTGCTCCAGGTCCAGCAGTTCCATGGCGCTCGCCAGCTGCTCTTCGCTGAATCGGCTGTCGTCCGGGGTCGCGATCAGGTCGGGCTCGGGCAGCTCGGCGCCCAGGTGCTCGCGCTCCACGGGCGGGCTGAGCAGCATGTCGACGAGGTCCGCGACGCGGACCGACGCGGGTGAGCGCAGTCCCGTGCCGCGTGCGAAGTACGCGTCGGTGACCCGGATGGCCTGTTCGACGGGCAGGGGCAGCAGGGGCGCGACGAGGTGGCCGTACAGGTCGACGCCGGATCGGGCGGCCGGTGCTGCGAACGCCTGACGGTCCTGCTCGGCGCGGAACAGCGGGCCCGCTTCGAGCAGCCGGGACTGGAGCTGGGTGTGCCTGCGGATGCAGTCCTTGACTATGTCGACGAGCTCGGCGGCGCGGCGCTTGTGCTCGGGGTCCTCGGCCTCGTCCCGCGCCTTGCGGATGTTCGTGAGGATGGCGTTCTCGTGGCGGTAGCGGTCGGCGACGTGGTCGAGCGCTTCGGCGATCATGTCGGGCACGGCGTTGAGCCAGTCGACGGCGCGCACGTTGCGCCGGGTCGCCTCGAGCGTCTTGCGCAGGGTCTCCGCGTACTGCACGGTCCGGTAGCGGGCCTGCTCGGCGGCCAGCTGGGCGTCGGCGAGCCGGCCGCGGCTGATCAGCACCTCCAGCTTCACCTCCGCGGCGATCTGCGCGCTGGTGACGTCCGTGTCGAGGGCGCCGACGAGGACGTTCACCGCCTCGTCGGTGGTGCGCAGGTAGACGCTCCCGCCGTAGCCGGGGACCTCCTCGATGAGCTTGAAGTCGTAGTCCCGCCGGACATACACCCCGTCCGGGCCGAAAGTGCCGTACACCGCGCGGAAACCGCGGTCGACGCTGCCGACGTTGATCAGGTTCTCCAGCACCCAGCGCGCCACGCGCTCGTGCTCGCCGGCGGGCCGCCGCGGCGCCTGGGCCGCGATGCGCGGAAGGAGCCTGGCCACTATCTGCTCGTGGTCGGCGCCGGTGTCGAAGTCCATGTTCAGCGTGACGAGATCGATGGCGGCGAGGGCGACCTCCGCCATCGCGTACACGGAGTACTCGCCCGCCAGGTTCGCCTTGCGGGTGTCCAGGTCGTGGAGCGGCGCGGTGCACGCGAGCGCGCGGAGCCGCCGCGCGAGCCCTTCGTCGGCGGCCGGGCCCTGTGCGGGGCGCGGCCCCGCGCTGAGCTGGGGCGGAACGGATTCCGTCGAGGCTGGCGAAGTCACGGTGCACAGACTAGGTCCTCGCACTGACACCGGTCGAAACGGCGCAGAAACCCCGCGTGCTGCACGGCGCCCCGGCGCCCGCGCCGCACGTCGTCCCGAAGCTCAGCGCTCCACCGCGTCCCCGTCCGCCACGAGGCCCCCGTACACCTCGACGAGCCGGGCGCGGGAGTCGTCGAGGTAGCCGGAGAGGAGCCGCTCCGCGTCGCCGCGCCTGCCCTTCTCCAGGGCGTCCAGAATCTCCCGGTTCCGCACGAGATAGGGCTCATGGAGCCCGCGCGGATCGTCCACCACGTGGAAGACGAGGCGGAGTTCGGCGAGGACGCCTCGCATCAGTTCGTCGGTGCGTGCGCTGCGGGCGAGCGCGACCAGTTCTCGATGGAAGTGGATGTTGGCGGTGGACACGCCCGGCCAGTGCTCCTCCCGGGCCGACCGCTCCCCGTCGGCCACGGCCGAGCGCAGCCCGTCGAGCGCGAACGGCGGTTCGCCGAGCCCTCGGACGACGGCGCACTCGACCAGCCGGCGGGTGCGGTAGATGTCCTCGACGTCCTCGACCGTGAGGACCCGGACGAATACCCCGCGGTTGAGCTCGTGGACCAGCAGCCGCTCGTGCGTCAGCAGCCGGAACGCCTCGCGCAGCGTGTTGCGCGAGACGCCGAGCGCCCCGCCGATGCTGTCCTCCGAGAGCCGCGCCCCCGGCGGGAAGAAGCCCTCCGCGATCCGGGTGCGCAGAATGTCCGCGACCCGCTCCGCGGTGCTCGTGCGGCCCAGGAGCCGGCGGTCACCGGCCAGTTCACCGAGCTCGGACCCCTTCGTGCCCACAGCGCCCCTCTATTCCGCTCTCCGTCACCGCCGGCGGCCCCGTCGGCGTCCGCACCCATCGTAGAAGCAGATCCGCCCGACAAGAGACGACGAGACTCTTGTCGGATCGTTGAACAATCCCCTACGGTGTGCCGAGCGTCACTCTGCAGAACCGCCACGTCACCGGACATCACCATTCGGCCGCACCCTCTCCCCCTCTGCGAGGTGCCGATGAGCACGACCAAGACCCAGCCCGAGCAAGGCGAACTGCCCGAGGACACCGGCGCGTTCGCCTGGCTCCGCGCGCTCGGACCGCGGGGCCGCCGGGCCTTCGGCGGAGCGTTCGGCGGTTACGCGCTGGACTCCTACGACTTCTTCACGCTGCCGCTCAGCATGGTGGCCATCGCCGCCTACTTCAGTCTCGACAGCGGCCAGACCGGGCTGCTGACCACCGTCACGCTGGTCGTCTCCGCGATAGGCGGAGCGCTCGCAGGGATCCTCGCCGACCGGATAGGCCGGGTCAGGGCCCTGATGATCACGGTCATCACATACGCCCTGTTCACGGTGTTGTGCGGCTTCGCGCCCAACTACGAGACGCTGCTGGTGTTCCGGGCGCTCCAGGGCCTCGGTTTCGGCGGCGAGTGGGCCGTGGGCGCGATCCTGGTCGCCGAGTACGCCACGGCCAAGCACCGCGGCCGCACGCTCGGCGCCATCCAGAGCGCATGGGCCGCCGGCTGGGCCCTCGCCGTGATCGTCTACACGCTGGTCTTCCAGTTCCTCGACGCCGACACCGCATGGCGCGTGATGTTCTGGACGGGCGCGCTCCCGGCCCTGCTCGTCGTGTACGTCCGCCGGAACGTGACGGACGCGCCCGAGGCAGCGGAGCGGCGCAGGACGAGCCGCGACCGCGGGTCGTTCACCGCGATATTCCGCAAGGACCTGGCCCGTACGACGGTCTTCGCGGTACTGCTCTCCACCGGCGTCCAGGGCGGCTACTACACGCTGGCGACCTGGGTGCCGACCTACCTCAAGTCGGAACGGGGCCTCACCGTCGTCGGCACCGGCGGCTATCTGGCATTCCTCATATCCGGCGCCTTCATCGGCTATCTGACGGGCGGGTACCTCACCGACGTCCTCGGCCGGAAGAAGAACATCGCGCTGTTCGCCGTGCTCTCCGCGGGCTGCATCCTGGCGTACACGAACATCCCCTCGGGCGCCGACGGGCTGCTGCTGGTGCTCGGGTTCCCGCTCGGTTTCTGCATGTCGGCCATCTTCAGCGGCTTCGGCTCGTTCCTGGCCGAGCTCTACCCCACGGCCGTGCGCGGTACGGGCCAGGGCTTCACGTACAACACCGGCCGTGCGGTGGGGGCCTTCTTCCCCACCCTCGTCGGATTCCTCGCCGGCAGCTGGGGCGTCGGCGGCGCCCTGGTCTTCGGCGCCGTGGGTTACGGACTGGCCGTCGTCGCGCTGCTGGGTCTGCCGGAGACCCGCGGCCGAGAGCTCGTCTGAAAGGACCATCCCCCATGACCTGGGCCTCGATCGACCTCAACGCCGACCTCGGCGAGGGCTTCGGCCGCTGGCGGCTGACCGACGACGAACAGCTGCTCTCCGTCGTCACCAGCGCCAATGTGGCCTGCGGCTTCCATGCCGGGGACGCGGCCACCATGCGGCGCGTCTGCGCGCTGGCGGCCGAGCGCGGGGTGCGGATCGGCGCCCAGGTCTCCTACCGCGATCTGGCCGGCTTCGGCCGGCGTTCCATGGACGTCCCCGCCGAGGAGCTCGCCGCCGAGGTGGCGTACCAGATCGGCGCGCTGGAGGTCTTCGCCCGCGCCGCCGGGACGCGCGTCTCGTACGTCAAGCCGCACGGGGCCCTGTACAACCGAGTCGTCCGCGACGAGCAGCAGGCCGAAGCCGTGGTGGAGGGAGTGCTGCTGACCGGTGAGCGGCTGCCGCTGCTGGGGCTGCCCGGCTCCACGCTCCACACGGTGGCCGAGAAGGCCGGACTGCCGGTCGTCACCGAGGCGTTCGCGGACCGGGCCTATGCGGCGGACGGCACCCTCGTGCCACGGGGGCGGGAGGGTGCCGTCCTCACCGACGCGGACGCGGTCGTCGAACGCTCCGTCTCCCTGGCCCGGTTCGGGGTGGTCACCTCGCACTGCGGTCGCCCCGTCGGGGTCCGCGCGCGCTCCCTCTGCCTCCACGGGGACACCGAGGGCGCGGTCGCCCTCGCCCGCCGGGTGCGGGCGCAGCTGGAGGAGTCGGGTGTCCGGGTGGAGGCCTTCGTATGAGACTGCTGCCCGTCGGCGAGGGCGCACTGCTGGTGGAGCTCGGCAGCGGCGAGGAGGCCGGGGCGCTCCACGCCGAGCTGCTGCGCCGCCGCGCCGAGGGCACGCTGCCCCCGGTGCGGGAGATCGTCCCGGCGGCACGGACCGTCCTACTCGACGGCGTCGAGGAACCGGACCGGCTGGCCGACGAGCTTCCCCGGTGGTCCGTCCCGCCGCTCGCACCCGGCGGCGGGGCCGTGACGGAGATCCCGGTGCGCTACGACGGCCCGGACCTCGCTGAGGTGGCGGCCCTGTGGAAGGTCTCCGTGGCGGGCGTGGCCGCCGTCCATTCCGCGGCCGAGTTCCGTGTCGCCTTCTGCGGATTCGCCCCGGGCTTCGCCTATCTCACCGGGCTCGGCGAGGAGTTCGCGGTGCCGCGGCGCGTCACACCGCGGACGGCGGTCCCCGCCGGGTCGGTCGCCCTCGCCGGGACGTACACGGGTGTGTACCCCCGTTCCTCCCCGGGCGGCTGGCAGTTGATAGGGACGACCGACGCCGTTCTGTGGGACCCGGCGAGGGAGCCGGCGTCGCTGCTCTCCCCCGGCGCCCGGGTGCGGTTCGTGCCCTGCGCGGAGGCGGGCCGATGACCGATCGTGCCCTCGTCGTGGTGCGGGCCGGGGCGCTGACGACCGTTCAGGACCTCGGCCGCCCGGGGCACGCGCACCTGGGCGTACCCCGCTCGGGGGCGCTGGACCCGTATGCGCTGCGCCTGGCCAACCGCCTTGTGGGCAACCCCGGGCACGAGGCCGTGCTCGAGACCACGCTGACCGGCTGCGAGATACGGCCGCGCGGTGAGTTGACCGTGGCGGTCGGCGGCGCGCCGTGCCCGGTGCGGGTCGGCGGACGGCCCGCCGCCTGGGGGGCGCCGGTGCGGGTCGCGGCCGGGGAGCTGCTGGAGGTGGGCGCGGCGGTCCGGGGCGTGCGGAGCTACGTGGCGTTCGCCGGGGGGATCGCGACGGAACCGGTGCTGGGCAGCCGCTCGACGGATCTGCTCTCCGGTCTGGGACCCGCACCGCTCGCCGACGGCGCGGTCCTTCCGCTGGGCCGGCCCACCGGCCCGGCCGCGCGGGTGGACGGCTCGCCCTGGCCCGGTCCGCCGTCCGAACTCGTGCTGCGGGTGCGGTTCGGCCCGCGTGACGACTGGTTCACGGAAGGGGCACGCCGGACGCTGGCCGCCGGTGGCCACCGCGTGTCGGCGGCGAGCAACCGCATCGGCCTGCGGACGGAGGGCCCCGCGCTGGAGCGGGCCGTCCACGGCGAACTGCCCAGCGAGGGCATGGTGCTCGGCGCGGTACAGGTCCCGCCGGACGGCCGGCCCGTGGTGTTCCTCGCCGACCACCCCACCACCGGCGGCTATCCGGTGGTGGCTGTCGTCCGCGAGCACGACCTCGCGGCGGCGGCCCAGGCGGCCCCCGGAACCCCGGTGCGCTTCGTCCCGGACCGCTGATCCGCCGGCCGGGCGCCCGTCGCCCCGTACCCCGACGGCCCCGGCGCGCACCGCCCCGCCGTCACCCGGCACCCCGGCCGCCCGTCCCGGTGCGCCCGGTCAGCCCGCCGGGCGCCCGTAGCCGCCGCCGCCCGGTGTCCGCACGACCAGGACGTCGCCCGGGGCGACCTCCAGCGAGTCGACCCCGCGCAGTTCCTCGACCGTGCCGTCCGAGCGCTCCACGGCGTTCGACCCCGGTGCCCCCGGCTCTCCGCCGGCCATGCCGTACGGTCTCACCCGCCGGTGGCCGGTCAGCAGGGTGACGGTCATCGGTTCCAGGAAGCGGATGCGGCGTACGACACCGCACCCGCCCGGCCAGCGGCCCGCTCCCCCGCTGCCGTCCCGCACCGAGAAGGCGTCCACCCGCACCGGGTATCGCCACTCCAGCACCTCGGGGTCGGTGAGCCGTGAGTTGGTCATGTGGGTCTGCACGGCATCGGCACCGCGGAAACCGTCGCCGGCGCCGGAACCGCTGGCCACGGTCTCGTAGTACTGGACGCGGTCGTTGCCGAAGGTGACGTTGTTCATCGTGCCCGAGCCCTCCGCCTGCACTCCGAGCGCCGCGTACAGGGCGCCGGTGACCGCCTGCGAGGTCTCGACGTTGCCCGCGACCGTCGCCGCGGGGTAGGCCGGAGCGAGCATCGAGCCGTCCGGCACACGTACGTCCAGCGGTTCCAGACAGCCGCTGTTGAGCGGGATGTCGTCGGCGACGAGCGTGCGGAAGACGTAGAGCACGGCCGCCATCACCACCGACTTGGGGGCGTTGAAGTTGCCCGGCTGCTGTGCGGAGGTGCCGGTGAAGTCGAGGACGGCCCCGCGCGCCTCCCGATCCACCGTCAGCGTGACCTCGATGACCGCGCCGCTGTCGGTCTCGTAGCGCCAGGAGCCGTCGGTGAGCCCCGCGACGATCCGGCGCACGGACTCCTCGGCGTTGTCGCGCACGTGCCCCATGTAGGCCTGGACTACGTCGAGGCCGAACTCCTCGACCATCCTGGCCAGTTCGCTGATCCCCTTCTCGTTGGCGGCGATCTGGGCGCGCAGGTCGGCGAGGTTGGTGTCGGGGTCGCGGGACGGGTGGCGGGCGCCGGTCAGCAGTTCCCGGGTCTCGGCCTCGCGCAGCCGCCCGTCCCGTACGAGCAGCCAGTTGTCGAAGAGCACGCCTTCCTCGTCGATCGTGCGGCTGAACGCCGGCATCGAGCCCGGGGTGATCCCGCCGATCTCGGCGTGGTGCCCCCGCGAGGCCACGAGAAAGCGCAGCTCACGGCCGTTCTCGTCGAAGACCGGCGTCACGACCGTCACATCGGGGAGATGGGTGCCGCCGTGGTACGGGTCGTTGATGGCGTACACGTCGCCGGGCCGCAGTTCGCCGGCGTTGCGTCGCAGGACCTCCTTGATGGACTCGCCCATCGAGCCCAGGTGTACGGGGATGTGGGGCGCGTTGGCGATGAGGTTGCCGTCGGCGTCGAACAGGGCGCAGGAGAAGTCGAGCCGCTCCTTGATGTTGACCGAGTGGGCGGTGTTCTCCAGCCGCAGGCCCATCTGTTCGGCGATCGCCATGAAGAGGTTGTTGAAGACCTCCAGCAGCACGGGGTCGACGTCCGTGCCGACGGCCGTACGGCCGGGCCTCGGCCGCACGCGGGTCAGCAGCAGATGTCCTCCCTCGCCGACGGCCGCCTGCCAGCCGGGGTCGACGACGGTGGTGGCGTCGGCCTCGGCGACGATCGCGGGTCCTTCGAGGGTGTCGCCCGGGGAGAGGTCCCCCCGCCGCAGGAGCGGGGCGTCGACGGGCCGGCCGTCCAGGAACATCCGCACCGTGTCCCGTGCCCGCGGACCCGCGCCGGCGGCGGCCTCCTCGACGATGACGGTCCCGTGCGGCCCGGCCGCACCCACGGCCTCGACCGACACCGCCTCCACGACGAGCGGTTTGTCCATGGTGAAGGCGTAGCGCGCACGGTGTGCCGCGGTGAACGCCTCGCGCATCGCGGTCTCCGTGCCGAGCGGCACGGGCAGCCCGGCGTCCGTTCCGGCGTAGCGGATCAGCACGCGTGCGCGGGTGCCGATCGCCTCGTCGGGAACGGCGTCGTCCCGCAGTTCCGCCCGGGTGCGTCCGGCCAGCTCGTCGCACAGCTCCCGCACCCGGACCAGGGTGTCCTCGCCGAGTTCCGCCTCAACCGACTGCTCGCGCATGGCGGTGGCGTCGGCCAGGCCGATGCCGTAGGCGGACAGCACCCCGGCGAGCGGGGGCACGACGACGGTGTTGATGCCGAGGGCGTCGGCGACCGCGCAGGCGTGCTGGCCGCCGGCGCCGCCGAAGCAGGTCAGGGCGTAGCGGGTCACGTCGTGGCCCCGCTGGACGGAGATCTTCCTGACGGCGTTGGCCATGTTGAGGACCGCGATCTCGAGGAAGCCCGCCGCGACCTCCTCGGGGCTGCGCTCGGTCCCCGTGGCCGTGCGCACCTCCTCGGCCAGCCGCTCGAACCCCTCCCTCACGGCACCGGTGTCGAGCGGCTGGTCGCCGTCCGGGCCGAAGACGGCGGGGAAGTGGCCCGGCTGGATCCTGCCGAGCATCACGTTGGCGTCGGTGACGGTGAGCGGTCCGCCCCGCCGGTAGGAGGCGGGTCCCGGTACCGCGCCCGCCGAGTCGGGGCCGACACGGTAGCGCCGGCCGTCGAAGTGGAGGATCGAGCCGCCTCCGGCGGCGACGGTGTGGATGTTCATCATCGGCGCGCGCATCCGCACACCGGCGACCTGGGTACCCAGCTCCCGCTCGAACTCGCCCGCGTAGTGGGACACATCGGTGGACGTCCCGCCCATGTCGAAGCCGATGACCCGCCGGAAGCCCGCCTGCTCGGAGGTGCGGGCCATGCCGACCACACCACCGGCGGGACCGGACAGCACGGCGTCCTTGCCCCGGAAGTGGGCGGCCTCGCGCAGTCCGCCGTTGGACTGCATGAACATCAGTCGGATGGAGCGGAGTTCCGTCGCGACCTCGTCGACGTAGCGGCGCAGGATCGGCGAGAGGTAGGCGTCCACGACGGTCGTGTCGCCGCGGGGTACCAACTTGATGAGTGGGCTGACCTCGTGCGAGCAGCTCACCTGGGTGAAGCCGAGCTCTCGCGCCGCGCCGGCGACGGCCGACTCGTGGTCGGGGTGGCGGTAGCCGTGCATGAAGACGACCGCCGCGCTCGCGAACCCGTCCCGGCGGGCCTGCTGCAACTGCTCCCGCACCGGCTCGAGATCCAGCGGCCGGACCACCTCGCCCCGGGCGCCGATCCGTTCGGGCACCTCGATGACCCGCTCGTACACGGCCTCGGGGAGGACGATGTGGCGGTCGAAGAGCCGGGGGCGGTTCTGGTACGCGATGCGCAGCGCGTCCCGGAAGCCCTCCGTGACGAGGAGGACGGTGGGTTCGCCTCGGCGCTCAAGCAGCGCGTTGGTGGCGACCGTCGTGCCCATCTTGACGACGTCGATCCGCTCCGCCGGTACGGGGTCCCCCGGGCCGAGGCCGAGGAGCAGCCGGATGCCGGCGACGGCAGCGTCGGGGTAGTGCTCGGGGTTGTGGGACAGCAGTTTGCGGGTGACGAGACGTCCGTCCGGCCGTCTGCCGACGATGTCGGTGAACGTCCCGCCACGGTCGATCCAGAACTCCCAGCACCCGCTCATTCCCCCATTCTGGCAACCGGCGGGGCGGGGGACAGCGAGGCGAGCGCGGAGCGGAGGGCGTTTTCCGCGAGGTGGTCGAGGCGGGAGCTGGTGCCCCCGGCCCAGTGCCGTACCTCGGCGCCGGCGAGCGCCAGCAGCTGGGGCAGGAGGTCGGTGCACCGGCGCGCGACCCATCCGGTGCCGGCCGTGGCGAGCCACACCGCCTTCGCCGTACGGCTCGGCGGGGGCTGCTCGGGCTCGCTGTCCGGCGGCGCTCCGAGGGCGAGCCCCCGGGCCGTGAGCAGCTCGTGGAACCGGCGGGCGATCGCCCGGTGGCCGCGTTCGCCGGGGTGGAGACGGTCCGCGCTCCACAGGGAGCGGTCCTCGACCCAGGAGGCGTCGCCCAGATGCAGATGGACGGCGCCGTACCGCTCGGAGAGCACGTGGACGACCGCGTTCACGGCACGCTGCCGGCGCGCGAGCGGACGTGCGAGCGGCGCGGGGAGCCCGAGCATCGCGCCCGGGTCGGGGAGGCAGGCCGTCAGCAGCCGGGTGCCGGATCCGCTGAGCGCGGCGCAGACCTCGTCGAGGCGTACGGCGAGGTCGTGGATGTCGAAGCCGTGCCGGAGGGTGTCGTTCACCCCGACGATCACGGAGGCGAGGTCCGGCGCGTACGCCAGAGCGGCGGGCGCCTGGGTCTCGTGCACATCGCGGGAGAGCGCGCCGCTGACCGCGAAGTTGCGGAACTCCGCGTGCCCACCCGGCGTGCCGAGGCCCTGTGCCAGCAGAGCGGCCCAGCCGCGCCACGCCCCGTCGACGCGGTCGCCGACCCCTTCGGTGAGCGAGTCTCCGAGAGAGGCGAAACGCAGGACGCGCGCGCCCGCCGTGCCCGTCGGCGCGGGCGCCCGGGTCGGCCCGGCCGCGCTCGCGACGGCGCGCGGCTGCGGGACGGCGGCGACGGCCGGACCGCCGCCTCCGTACCCGCGCCGCTCCGGGCCACCCGCGCCGGACGGGCTCACCGCCCCGATGGCGGCCTCGCCTCGGGCGGCGGGGGGAGGGGTGGCCTGCCCACCGCCCGCCCCGGACCGGGCCGCCTGCCCACCGGCCGCCTCACCGGCGCAGGGCCCGGCAGTCCCCGCCCTCCCGCAACGACCCGGCACGTCCGCACCACGCGAGGCACCCGCCGGCGCCGCGGCGCCGCGCGGCCGGCGCGGTTCGGTGGTCATGCCACGGCCTCCGGGCGGGCCGGGACCAAGGTGGGGGCGTCGTGGGCGGCGAGGAAGGCCGCGACCGCCCGGTCCCAGCCGAAGGCCTCGGCCCGGGCACGGGCGGCGGCGCGGCGCGGGCCCTCCCCGCGGTCGAGGAGTTCCCGGACCGCGTCCGCGAAGGCCCCCGGCCTGTCGGGCGCGGCGATCCCCGCCTCGCCGACGACTTCGGGCAGGGCCGAGGACGCGCTGGCGACGACCGGGGTACCGCAGGCGAGCGCCTCCAGCGCGGAGAGCCCGAACGTCTCGGCGGGGCCGGGCGCCAGGCAGATGTCGGCCGCGGCCTGGAGGTCGGCCAGTGCCTCACGGTCGGCGACGTGGCCGAGGAAGTGCACCGGCAGCCGCTCCTCGCGCGCCCGCCGGACCAGCCCCGCGCGCAGCGGTCCCTCGCCCGCCACCACGAGTGCCGCGCGCACCCCGCTTGCGCGCAACCCGGCGAGGGCGTCCAGGGCCGTGCCGGGGCGCTTCTCCACCGAGAGCCGCGAGCAGAGCAGCAGCAGGACGCCGGCGCCCTGTGTGTAGCGGGCGCGCAGGACCTGGCTGCGGCGGCCCGGCCGGCAGCGGTCGAGTTCGACTCCGAGCGGCGCGCGCACCACGTTCCGGGCGCCGATCCGGACGAACTCGCGCTCGGCCCATTCCGTCGTGCAGACGATCCGGGAGTACGACCAGGCGCTGCGCCTGTTCAGCCGGTCCGCGGTGCGCTCGGCCAGCGCGCCGGGGACGCCCCAGGTCCGCAGGACGCCGTCGGCGGTCTCGTGGGACACCATGACCGAGGGGATGCGGTGGCGCCGGGCCCACTCCCCGGTCCAGCGCAGGGTGGTGCGGTCGGAGACCTCCAGCCGGTCGGGGGCCAGCTCCTCGAGCAGTGTGCGCAGCCGGGCGCGGCCCGCGAGGACCCGGTATCCGCCGGTGCCCGGCAGCTCGGGCCCCGCCACGGTGACGACCCGTCCCTGTGCGGTGCGTTCGTCGCTCTCGGTGTCACCGGGAACGACGAGCACCGGCTCGTGGCCGGCCGCCAGATAGCCGCGTCCCAGCTCGCGCAACGCGGTGCGCAGCCCGCCGGAGGACGGCGTCACGAAGTTCGCGAGCCGTACGATCCGCAGCCCGCGCACACCGTCCGTACCTCCCGCACCCCCTTCCCGGCTGGTCGCCGCCGTGTGGTGCGCACCGGCGGCACGGACCGCGCGGTCCGTGCCGCCCGCCCCGCCGGTCCCGCTCATGCCGCCACCGCCGTGCGCTCGCGCAGGACCTCGGTGTAGTGGCCCAGGAGCTGGTCGCCGACGGCGGCCCAGGTCCGGCCTTCCACGGTGGCCCGGGCCGCCCGGCCGTACGCCCTCCGGCGCGCCGGGTCCGCCGCGAGGCCCGCCACCGTGTCCCGTACCGCGCCGGCGTCGTGCGGCGGTACGAGCAGCCCGGTCCGTCCGTGGTCGACGAGGTCGAGCGGGCCTCCGGCCGCGGGAGCGACGACCGGCAGACCGCTGGCCATGGCCTCCTGCACGGTCTGGCAGAACGTCTCGTACGGTCCCGTGTGGGCGAACACGTCGAGCGAGGCGAAGATCCTCGCCAGGTCCTCGCCCGTACGCCGGCCGAGGAACACGGCGCCCGGCAGCGAGTTCCGCAGCGCGGCCCCGCTCGGCCCGTCGCCCACGACGACGACCTTGACTCCCGGAAGCCCGCAGACCCCGGCGAGCAGCTCGACGCATTTCTCGGGCGCGAGCCGCCCGACGTAGCCGACGATCGTCTCGCCGCCCGGCGCGAGCTCCCGCCGCAGCGACTCGTCCCTCAGCTCGGGCCGGAACCGTACGGTGTCCACCCCGCGCGGCCACAGCCGCACCCTCGGTACGCCGTGCCCCTCCAGGTCCCGGACGGCGGCACTGGACGGCGCGAGGGTCCGGTCGGCCGCGTTGTGGACGGTGCGGATGCGCCGCCAGGCCGTGCTCTCACCCGCGCCCACGTACGTACGGGCATATCCGGCGAGGTCGGTCTGGTAGACGGCGACGGCGGGCAGCCCGAGCTTCGCCGCGACGCCCATGCCGCGCACGCCGAGGACGAACGGGCTGGCGAGATGGACGACATCGGCCCGGTGCGCGGTGAGCGCGGTGGCCAGCCGCCGGCTGGGCAGGGCCACCCGCACCTGGGGATAGCCGGGCAGGGGCAGGGACGGCACACGCACCACGGGGCAGGGGGCGTCGCTGTCGGATCCGGTGACCGCCGGGGCGATGACGAGGGGATCGTGGCCGCGTGCGGCGAGGTGCCGGGCGGTCTGCAGGGCGCAGTGCGCCACACCGTTGACGTCGGGTGGAAAGGATTCGGTGACGATGACGACACGCATACTCGTGTTCTCGTCGCGCCGGGGGTGGCGCGGCCAACGTGGATCTTTCGGCGCGTCGAACGTCCCATGAGCGTTTGGCCCCGCCCGGCGTGTACCCGGCGGACCTGCCCCCACCGTGCCCGTTTCGGCCACGACCGGGAAGGCCCGGCCGTGCCGCCTCCCCGGGCCCGAGGCACGCTTGCGTCGCCCGGGACCGGGGGCCCGAACCGCCGACCGGGCGGGCAGGCCGGACGCGGGTCGCGGAGCGCCGGCCACGCGTCGAGCCACCCGGGACCGTGCCGACCGGCCGGATCTCACGGCCGACACCGAGCGGCACCGAACGGTACGGCGGACGCCCGGGCTCGTGGCGCTCCGGCCGCCTCCCGATGCCCGCCCGTGCCGGGGTGCCCGCCGCGCGGCGGGCACCCCGGCACGTCACGTCAGAGCGGAGGGGCCTCGGGCGCTATGCGGCTGCGGACGGCCGTCTGGACCTCGGCCTCCTCCGCCGGATCCGCGGCGAGCCGGCGGAGGCGTTCGGCGACGCGTGCGTCACCGGTCTCGGCGTGCAGTGCGGCGACCTCCCTCGTGGTCTCCTCGCAGTCCCACAGGCATTCGACGGCGAAGCCGGTCGCGAAGGAGGGATCGGTGGCGGCCAGGGCTCGGGCCGTGCGGCCGCGCAGCTGGGAGGAGGTGGTCTCGCGGTAGATGTGGCGCAGCACGGGTGCCGCGCAGCCGATGCCGAGTCGGCCGGTGCCGTCGACCAGGGCCCACAGCAGGGGGGCGTCGGGTCCGTCCGCGCGGACGGTCTCCCGGAGTGCGCCGAGGACGAGCTCGGAGTCCTGGCCGCCGCCCCGGCAGGCGAGGACACCCGCGGCCGAGGCGCCGAGCGCGTCGGGCCGGTGGATCCAGCCGCGTGCCCGGTCGACGGCGGCCTCACCGCACATCCGCTCGAACGCGGCGACGGCGGCCTCGGCCACGGTACGGGAGGAGTCGGCTGCCGCCGCCTCGATCAGGTCGAGCACGGCGGGATCTCGCGCCTCCGCCAGGTAGTGCAGGGCCGCGCAGCGTGCGCCGTCGGGCCCGCTGCGGGCCGCCTCCACGATCAGCGGCCGGTCGTCGGGGCCGGCGACGGCGCCGAGGCAGCGCGCCGCGGGCACGTGCAGGGCGGCGCCGCGTTCCAGTCCTTGCTGGGCCCAGTCGAAGACGGACTGGACGCTCCAGCCGGGGCGTGGCCCCGTGGGCCGCATCTGGCGCTGCCAGCGGTCGAAGGAGCCGCGTTCGCGGGCCGCGCGCACCCTGGCGCCCACCGCCTCCCGGCGGTCCTCGGCCCAGAGCCGCCACGGCCTGGGCTCGAAGGCGTCGCGTACGGCGGCGGCCAGCTCGGCGTCGCCCTCCGGGGTGGCCGGGAAGCGGCCGAGCACGGCGCCCGCGAGTGAGCGGAGCCCGGAGTCGTCGTCGCGCAGGGCGAGCTCGTCGAGGGCCCAGGCCCAGTTGGCTCCGGTCGCCGCGTACCTGCGGATCAGCACGAGGGCGTCGTCGCGCCCGTACGAGGCCAGGTGCCCCAGCACGGAGAGCGCGAGCCCGGTACGGGCGTCGTCGGTGTCGAGGTGGTCCTCGGCACCGAAGAGGTGGGCCTCGATCTCCTCGAGACCGCCGCCCAGGTCCAGGAACAGGCGGGCGTAGTAGAGGGACCGGTTCTCCACCTGCCAGTCGTGGCGGGGGTCGTGGAGCACGCACTGGTTGAGGGCCGCGAGGGCTTCCGCGCGTGGCGCGGCGAGCGCGTGCAGCGTGCCGTCGCCGCGGCCCCTCTGCAGCAGGCCGTGCAGTGTGCCGCTCGGCGCTATGACTGGTTCGAACATGGAAAGTGCCTCACATCAAGCTGTCGACGCAACCGGGGGAGTGTTCGCCTAGGCCGCGCGGCAACATGATCGGCTGCCCGTCGTCTTCCGCTTGGTGCAAACCATCTTCCTCTGCCTCTCGTCGGTGGCCCCATGCGGGCCCGACGTCATGATGACCCAGCCATTTCGTCGCCGCGACCACATTTAGGGCGGCTGCTCCTCCCGGCGTTCAACTCCCGTTCACCGGGCGCCGAACAGCTCCAGGAGGTCTGTCTTCCCAAACATCCGCGCGGTATCCACCGCGGACGGAGTTCCCGCCTCCGGATCGGCGCCGCCGTCCAGCAGTGCGCGGATCACCTCGTCCTCGCCCTTGAAGACGGCGCCGGCGAGGGGGGTCTGGCCGCGGTCGTTGGCGCGGTCCGCGTCGGCGCCACGGGCCAGCAGGGCCGTCACCGCACCGGCGTGGCCGTGGTAGGCGGCGAGCATCACGAGCGAGTCGCCCTTGTCGTTGGTGAGGTTCGCCGGGACGCCGGCGTCCACGTAGGCGGCGAGTGCCTCGGCGTCTCCCTGGCGGGCCAGGTCGAAGATCCGGGAGGCCAGCTCGACCACCTCGGGATCCGGGGCTTCACTCATCCGAAGGACCGCCTTCCACTGCGCTGACAACGGGCGCCCGGCGCGTCCGGAACACCCGATAGGGGCTTGACCTGCCGCTTCGTGGGGCGGGGCGGCGCCGCACGAGCGAACCGACAGGGTACTGCGCCCCGGGGGGACGTCACTCCACGTACCCACGGGGACGATCCCGTGACACATGGCGAACATCACGCGAAGCGGCGCCGCGAAGATCAACACCCGTTCGGCAACCATCCGCCATCCACCGATCCGGTGAAAAGAACGAACTTTCACCCGAATGCACCTTTTGTCGTATAGATACCTTCTGTGAGGATGGAAGGACTCATGGTGACTGTCCCCTCAACCAGGAGAACCGCTCATGATTCTGTCCATCTCAGGCGTCGTGCTGCTGGGCATCATCGTCTTCCTGTTCTTCAAGAAGGACGGACTGAAGGCGTCGCACGCGCTGGTCTCGGCACTCTTCGGCTTCTACCTCGCGGGCACGGCCATCGCCCCGAGCATCACCGCAGGAGGAGCGAGCCTGGCCAGCCTCCTGGGCGGGATCAAGTTCTGACCTCCCCGTACCAGCCCTCCCCCACCTCGAGGAGCAGGAGAACCACGTGGCCCGGCGACCACTCCCCCGCATTCCGAGCAGCGGCAACGACCGGATCGCTCGCAGCCGAGAACTCGCGCGGACGGCCGCCGACAACGCCACCGACGTCCTCCATCCGCTCATCACGATCAGCCGCGGGCTACGGCTGCTGGCCGCCGCCGGACTGCGCAAGTGGGCCGACACTCCCAAGGACAAGCGTGGCCCCGCGCTGTTCCTGGCGGCGGTCTGCGTGCTGGCGGTCGCACTCGCCCCGTACGGACCGCTGCTCGGGCTGATCGGCCTCATGGGAGTGGCGGGGTGGAAGGGACGGGTGCGCACGCCGGTGCGCACCGGCCCCGACGACTCGCAGATCGCGCGGCTCCAGGCGCTCCACGACGCCCTGGTGCCGTACTTCTCCGTCCCGGAGGATCCGAGTCCGCTCTTCGCCCACGGCGGGGAGTGGGCGAAGGCGTTCAGCGACCACGAGTTCGACGGGGACGGGCGGCTGACCCGGTTGCGTGTGAAGTACCCGGCGTACTTCCCCGACGGCGAGGCCGAGGCCCGCGCCCGGATCGAGCAGTTGCTGCACGCGAAGTCGGGCCGGGGCCGCGAATACCTCTTCTCCTGGGACGAGGAGGCCAACCAGCTGCTGATGAGCGTCCTGCCCGCGCTCCCGACCACCATCGCCGCCCAGCGCTTCGTCACCGCACCCGGAGAACTGGTCGTCGGCTTCACCGACCCCGACGCCGTCCAGCGGACCGTGCCCGTCCTCGACGGCGACGCGACGCGGGACGCGCCGCCCGTGATGTGGCGGACCGGCCCGCGCTCGACCGAACCGCATCTGCTGGCCGTCGGCCACCCCGGCAGCGGCACCACCTCCCTGCTGCGCTCCCTCGCCCTGCAGGCGCTGACGCACGGCGACGTGCTGATCGTGGAGGGCAGCGGCACCGGCGAGTACGCCTGCCTGACGGGCCGCGACGGCGTCCTCGCCGTCGAGTGCGGACTCGCCGGGGCCCTGGCCGGCCTGGAGTGGGCGGCCCACGAGACGGAGCGCCGGCTCATCGCCGCCAACCGGGCGCGGCAGGCGGGTCACTCCGCCCCCGACGACGCCCGGCGTCCGCTGTGCATCCTCGTGGACCGGCCCAGTGTCTTCAGCCATCTCGCCGCCGCGGACGGCAGGCCCGACCCCCAGCAGCTGCTTCAGGTGCCGCTCAGGCACGGCCGGGCGGCGCACGTGACCGTGGTCGTCGCCGACCAGTTCGACAGCCTCGAGTTCCTGAACGAGACGGTGCGGACGCACACCCGTGCCCGAGTCGTGCTCGGCCCGGCCACGCCGGAGCAGGTGAAGAGCGTGCTCGGCGCTCCGCCGCACACGACGCCCACCTCCGATGTGCCGCCCGGCCGGGGCTATGCGCGCATGGGGACGGGAGCGGTGCTCAGGCTCCAGGTGCCCGCGACGCCCGACCCGTACGACGACGCGGCGAGCGAGGCGCACCGGCAGGCGGTAATGGAGCTGCTTCCGGAGCGGCAGGCCACCGGGGAGGCGGGCGCGCCGCAGGAGCAGCCGGCGGCCGAGCCGGCGGGTCCCGGCGACACGGCGCTGACCGGGCCGCGCGAGGAGGTCCCGGCCGGTCCCGCCGGCGAACGGCCGACGGGGCCCGTCCCCGAACCGGTGGCCAGTGCGCCCGTCCGGGCGGGTTCGGCACCGGTGCCGGCGGAGGGCTGACCCGGCCTCGGACCGGCTCTGCCGGGAACCCGCTCACGCCGCAGACCCGCCGACGCGCCGAGCGGGCCCGGCGATGCCCGTCCCGGGGCCGCCGGGCCTTCCTCGACGGCCCGGGTCACACGGACGCCGCGGGCCCCGCACCGGTGACGACTCCCCCGCCCTCGCACCACGAGCACCGTCACGCCACGAACGTCCTCGGCGCCTCCGTGCCGGTGGTCACGCCCGTCCTCACCAGCCGGGCCGCGGCCGCCAGCCGCGCCGCCGCCTCCTCGGCGACCGGGCCGCCGACGGTGAACGGCAGCCGGACGTACCCCTCGAAGGCACCGTCGACACCGAACCGCGGCCCGGAGGGGACGCGTACGCCCACGCGTTCGCCGACCTCCGCGAGCCGGGATCCCGACAGACCGCCCGCCCGGACCCACAGCGTCAGGCCCCCGTGCGGGACCTCGAACTCCCAGTCCGGCAGTTCCCGGCGCAGCGCCGGCACCATCTCGTCCCGGTTGCGGCGGGCCTGCTGACGCCGCAGCGCCACCGCCTCGTCCCAACCGCCGGTCCCCATCAGCCAGTTGACCCCCAGCTGCTCCAGTACCGGGGTACCCAGGTCGGCATAGGCGCGCGCGGCGACGAGGGAGCGGATCACGTCCGGGGCGGCCCGGACCCAGCCGATCCGCATGCCCGCCCAGAAGGCCTTGCTCGCCGAGCCGACCGTCAGGACGGTCGAGCCCGCCGGGTCGAAGGCGCAGACCGGCCTGGGCATGTCGGTCTCGTCGTCGAGGCACAGTTCGGACATCGTCTCGTCCACGAGGAGTACGGTGCCGGCGGACCGGGCCGCGTCCACGAGCTGCCGTCGCTGGTCCTCGTCCGCGAGCGCCCCCGTGGGGTTGTGGAAGTCGGCGACGACGTAGGCGAGCCGTGGGGCGGCGTCGCGCAGCACCTGCCGCCAGCGGGGCAGGTCCCAGCCCTTCAGCCCCTCGGCCATGGCGACGGGCACCAGCCGGGCTCCGGCCTCGCGCATCAGCTGGAGGATGTTGGCGTAGGAAGGCGACTCGACCGCGATGCGCTCCCCCCGTCCCGCGAAGAGGTGGCAGATCGCGTCGATGGCCCCCATGGCGCCGGTGGTCACCATGATCTGCTCGGGCATCGTCGGGATGCCTCGCTCGGTGTACCGGTCGGCGAGCGTCCGGCGCAGCGCCGGCAGTCCGGCCGGGTAGTCGCCGTGGGTGTGCGCGTACGGCGGGAGTTCCTCCAGCGCGCCCTGGATGCTCCGGGTCAGCCAGGGCTCGGGCGCCGGCAGCGCCGCGCAGCCGAGGTCGATCATCGAGCCGAGGGACTCCGGCGGCAGCGGTTCGAGGCCGCGCGCGGGCAGCGGGTTGCCCGCGGGCACCGCCGTCCAGCTGCCGGCCCCTCTGCGGGACTCCAGGAAGCCCTCGTTCCGCAGGGCTTCGTACGCGGCCGCCACGGTGGTGCGGCTGACGGCCAGGGCCAGCGCGAGTTCGCGCTCGGCGGGCAGCCGGGCGGCGACGGGCACCCGGCCCTCCAGGACGAGCAGCCGGATTCCGTCCGCGAGGGCGCGGTAGGCGGGCGGTCTGCGGGTGCCGGGGCCCGCCGGGCGCGGCTGCTGTGCCTGCAGTTGCCGGGCCAGCGCGGGCGCCCCCACGGCCGAAGTCCACTGAGCCATGGAAGTCAGTCCACCTTCCTCGGATTGGCCATGGTTGGCATCTCTCTCCCCGCCACAGAGTGTCATGCGTCAGTCCACTTCCACCACCGGGGGCAGAACCTTGTCCATCACGTCCGGTCTGCGGGGCAGGCATCTGCCCCGCAGACTGCTGCAGCTCTACGCCGGCCTGGCGCTCTACGGCGCGAGCTCCGCGCTCCTGGTCCGCGCGGGTCTCGGCCTCGAGCCCTGGGGTGTGCTGCACCAGGGACTGGCTGGCCGGACGGGGCTCACCATCGGCGTCGTCTCGATCATCGTGGGCGCCGTCGTGCTGCTGCTGTGGATACCGATACGCCAGAAGCCCGGACTCGGCACCGTCTCCAACGTCTTCGTCATCGGGATCGCGATGGACGGCACCCTCGCCGTCGTGCCGGACGTGCGCGGCCTGGGCCTGCAGATCCCGCTGATGGCGGCCGGGATCGTCCTCAACGGCGCGGCCACGGGCCTCTACATCTCGGCCCGCTTCGGCCCCGGCCCGCGCGACGGGCTGATGACGGGGCTGAACCGGCTGACGGGACGCTCCATCCGGCTGGTCCGTACGGCCATCGAGGTGGCGGTCGTGGCCACCGGGTTCCTCCTCGGCGGCACGGTGGGCGCCGGCACGGTCGTCTACGCGCTGTCCATCGGCCCGCTGGCCCAGCTGTTCCTGCGCCTGTTCGCCATCCCGTCCGACGGTGGAGGAAGCACGGTCGTCGCCGGATCTTCACCCGAACGAGCGATACTGCGTTCGTGACTTCCGCAGCGCGCCCCCGGCACCCCTATCTCGACCACCCCGGCCCCATACCGTTCGCCCACCGCGGCGGCACGGCCGACGGCCTGGAGAACACGGCCGCGGCCTTCAGGCGCGCGGCCGCCCTCGGCTACCGCTACTTCGAGACGGACGTGCACACCACCGCGGACGGCAGGCTCGTCGCCTTCCACGACCCGACGCTGGACAGGGTGACCGACGCCCGCGGCCGGATCGACGGGCTGCCGTGGGCCGAGGTGGAGCGCGCCCGGGTGGCCGGCAAGGAACCCCTCCCGCTCTTCGAGGACCTGCTGGAGGAGTTCCCGGAGGCCCGCTGGAACGTGGACGTCAAGGCGGAGGGCGCACTGGAGCCGCTGGTCGACCTCGTACGGCGGGCGAACGCCTGGGACCGGGTCTGCGTCGGCTCGTTCTCGGAGGGCCGGGTCTCGCGCGCGTCCCGGCTCGCCGGCCCGCGGCTCGCGACCTCGTACGGGGTGCGCGGGGTGCTCGGCCTGAGGCTGCGCTCCCTCGGGTTCCCCGCGGTGATGCGCCGCGGCGCGGTGTGCGCACAGGTCCCGGAGTCGCAGGGCCGGGTGCGCGTGGTGGACCGCCGTTTCGTCCGCGAGGCCCACGCCCGCGGCCTCCAGGTGCACGTGTGGACCGTGAACGATCCGGATCGCACGGCCGCTCTCCTGGACCTGGGAGTGGATGGCATCATGACCGATCATCTGGAGATGCTGCGCACGGTGATGACCGACCGGGGGGTCTGGGGCTGAGCGTCGCGCGTCTCCCCGCGGGGACGAGTGAGGGGGGCGGGCGTGGCCGCTGACACCGTGGACGGGACCGACGGGACCGACGGGTCGGAACGCGCCGAGCGCCGGCGCGAGCAGCGCGGCTGGTACTTCTACGACTTCGCCTGCTCCGTCTATTCGACGAGCGTCCTGACGGTCTTCCTCGGCCCCTATCTCACGGCCGTGGCGAAGTCCGCGGCCGACTCCGGGGGTTTCGTCCATCCGCTCGGCATCCCCGTCCGAGCCGGTTCCGTGTTCCCCTACGCGGTGTCCGTCTCGGTGGTGCTGGCGGTGCTGGTGATGCCGATGGTCGGCGCCATCGCCGACCGCACGGGCCGCAAGAAGCCGCTGCTGGCCGTCGCCGCCTATCTGGGCGCGACGGCGACGGCGGGGATGTTCTTCCTCGACGGGGAGCGCTATCTCCTCGGCGCGTTCCTGCTGATCGTCGCCAACGCCTCGCTGTCGGTCTCGATGGTCCTCTACAACGCCTACCTGCCGCAGATCGCCGGGCCGGAGGAGCGGGACACGGTCTCCTCGCGCGGCTGGGCCTTCGGATACACCTCGGGGGCGCTGGTCCTCGTACTGAACCTGGTTCTCTACACCGGCCACGAGTCCTTCGGGCTGACCGAGTCGGAAGCGGTCCGCATCTGCCTGGCCTCGGCCGGTGTGTGGTGGGGCGCCTTCGCGCTGGTGCCGCTGCGCCGGCTGCGGGACCGACGGGCCGACGCGGACGGCGTCGCTCCGGGCGAGGGGGCGGTCGGCGCGGGCTGGCGCCAGCTGGTCGCGACGCTCAAGGACATGCGCCGCCATCCGTTGACGCTGTCGTTCCTGCTGGCGTACCTCGTCTACAACGACGGGGTGCAGACGGTGATCTCCCAGGCGTCGGTGTACGGATCCGAGGAGCTGGGCCTCGACCAGACCACCCTGATCACCGCGGTGCTGCTCGTGCAGGTGCTGGCGGTGGCGGGCGCGCTGGGCATGGGCCGGCTGGCCCGCTCGTACGGCGCCAAGCGCACGATCCTCGCCTCGCTCGCCGTCTGGACGCTGATCCTCGCCGCGGGCTACTTCCTGCCGGCACGGACCCCGGGGTGGTTCTACGCACTGGCCGCCGCGATCGGTCTGGTGCTGGGCGGCAGCCAGGCCCTGTCGCGCTCGCTGTTCTCCCATCTGGTCCCGCACGGCAAGGAGGCGGAGTACTTCTCCGCGTACGAGATGAGCGACCGGGGTCTGAGCTGGCTGGGACCGCTGGTGTTCGGTCTGACGTTCCAGCTGACAGGGAGCTACCGGGATGCCATCATCTCTTTGGTGATCTTCTTCGCCCTCGGATTCGTCCTCCTGGCGCGCGTTCCGGTGAGGCGTGCGGTGGCCGCGGCGGGGAACCCGGTACCGGAGCGGATTTAGACGTTGAAGCGAAGGGCCGGTAGTGTACGCCTTTGGCCTGCCAGGCGGACCGTTACTGCGCGCTGAAAAGCTCCAAACGCTGGGTGACACTTTCTGCCAGATGTGACAAACCGGGCACTGGTGGGTACCCAAACCCTGGAAAAGCAGCAGCACGACGGGCGACGACGCATGACCGGCAACGGGAATCTTTACCGCCGACCGGACGTTGACCGGATGACGACGACAGCGACACCTGTCCTGTGGGCGACAAGCCCGGGAGGCACGATTCATGAGTGAGCGAGCTCTTCGCGGCACGCGCCTCGTGGTGACCAGCTACGAGACCGACCGCGGCATCGATCTGGCCCCGCGCCAGGCGGTGGAGTACGCATGCCAGAACGGACATCGTTTCGAGATGCCGTTCTCGGTCGAGGCGGAGATTCCGCCGGAGTGGGAGTGCAAGGCGTGCGGCGCCCAGGCACTCCTGGTGGACGGGGACGGCCCCGAGGAGAAGAAGGGGAAGCCCGCGCGTACGCACTGGGACATGCTCATGGAGCGGCGGACGCGTGAGGAGCTCGAGGAGGTGCTGGCCGAGCGGCTGGCCGTCCTCCGCTCCGGGGCGATGAACATCGCGGTGCACCCGCGCGACAGCCGGAAGTCCGCGTAGCCGCACTCGTACAGAGCGAAGGAGCCGCGGGCTGCGGCACACACATCGTGTGCCGCAGCCCGCGGCTCCTTCGTGTGCGCTCCCGTGCGAGCGGCACGCGGTGGAGCACCCGCGCCGCGACCGGCAGCACGGCTTCCCGGTGCCGGCCCACGGGGTGGGCGAACTCGCGGGTCCCCAGGCGCCGGCGCGCCGCCGGCCTTCACGGCGGGCGACCGGACGGCGGTGGCGTCACGGCGCGCATGGGCGCGTGAGGACCCGTGCCGTGACCGCCCAAGGGTTCACCGGCTGGGACGACCTCTCCCGGTCAGGTCACCGGGGAGCCAGCGGCGGACGGGGCCCCGGCTCGGGGCGCGGCTCCGCGGGCACGTCCTGGCGGATGACCTCGCCCTGCACGATCTTTCCGTCCGGGCGGTGGATACGGGCCTGCTGGAAGGCGTCCCCGAGCGAACCCGGGCTCGCCTGCCGCATCCGTCGCTCGAACGACCGCTCCGTCATCCGGCCGAGGGCCGTACGGACCGGCGGCACGAGCAGCAGCAGTCCGGCAGCGTCCGAGATCAGGCCCGGCAGCATGAGGAGCAGTCCGCCGAGCATCAGGAAGCCGTTGCCCCTGCTCGATCCGTCCTCGGCGCCGGGCGTGCCCGCCTGCTGCCGCTGGATGGTCTCCGACAGATTGCGGAAGGCACGACGGCCGGCTCGCTTGATCACCACGGCGCCGAGCACGCCGCCGGCCACGAGCAGCGCGAAGACGGTCAACCCGCCGGCGACCCCGGCCACGACGGTCAGCAGCCATATCTCCAGCACCAGCCATGCGGCGATGCCAACGGGAACGAGGGTGCGAGCGCGGGAGCGCTTGGGGGCGGTCGGTGTCGTTGCGCCGGTCGTCATGCTCCCAGTGTGCCTGGGTGGCGGCAGGAGTGGCGTAAAGGCAGGCCGGAGCCCCGCCCGGAGGGGGGAGCGCCACGACGGGACCCGAGCGTCGGGGCCGGTACGGCCTGTGAGGCCGGCGCCTCCGAGCCTGCTCCGGCCGGTCGCATCGGGGCCGGAGCGGGAGCGGTGTACACGGCCGGAGCGGGATCGTGCGTCGGGCCGGCCCCGGCGTCAGAACGGCTTGCGCCCGATGATCTTCCCGGCGCGGGCGCCGACCCCCCACGCGGTGACCCGCCACAGCGCCTCGACGACGATGTCGCGGCTCATCTTGGAGTCGCCCAGCTCACGCTCCACGAAGGTGATCGGAACCTCCACGACATGGAACCCCGCCTCCACGGCCCGCCGGGCGAGGTCGACCTGGAAGCAGTAGCCCTGGGAGGCCACGTCGTCGAGGCCCAGCCCTTCGAGGGTCTCCTTGCGGAAGGCGCGGAAGCCGCCCGTGACATCGCGGATCGGCACACCGAGCAGCAGCCGCGAGTAGGTGCTGCCGCCGCGGGAGAGGAGCTCGCGCGACTTGGGCCAGTTCACGACGCGCCCGCCGGGCACCCACCGGGAGCCGAGCACGAGGTCGGCACCCTTGAGCGCGGTCAGCAGCCTGGGCAGTTCCTCCGGCTGGTGGGAGCCGTCGGCGTCCATCTCGACCAGGACGCCGTAGCCGTTGTCGACGCCCCAGCGGAAGCCCGCGAGATAGGCGGCCCCTAGGCCCTCCTTGCCCTTGCGGTGCAGGACGTGGACCTGGTCGTCCTCGGCCGACAGCTCGTCGGCGATCTTTCCCGTGCCGTCGGGGCTGTTGTCGTCGGCGACCAGGATGTCGGCCTCCGGCACGGCGGCGCGCACCCGGGAGACGATCGGCTCGATGTTCTCCGCCTCGTTGTAGGTCGGAATGATCACCAAGGCTCTTCCGAGCGGGCCGTACCGCCTCTGACCGCCGTCGTTCATGCTGCCCCTTAACGTCCGTACGCAGGGACCCACCATAGCGAGCGCCGCAGGCGGAGCGACGACGGCACGGTAGCGGGGGCGGAGGGTCGGGCCCGGCGTCCTTCGGGCCGGCCTGGGAACCGCTGGCTGCGGGTCGACCGAGAGCCGTTGTCTACTGAACGCCGGGCCCCACCCGGGTCGCACCTTCCCCCGAGCTCCTGCGGGGCAGGGGGGACCCCCACCGGCCGTGACCTACCCTCGCCCCGAGGCGCGGGCGCTGGACCTGGCTCCCAGTGGCGGAGCGCCGGTGCGGCGCTCCACCCCCTGGCCCAGCGGCGTTCGACGACTGCGTGGAGGCCGGCCGGTCGGACGTCCTGTGGTGGACCCGCCGAACCTACCGGCCGACGGGCGCACTCTGTCAACAGTCGTGCGATCTGCGGCGATTGACCGATCCAGCAGGTCAGCGACGAAGATCCGCAGGTCGTGGAGGAACCCGTACGGCGGCGGACGCCGGCAGGACTCGTCCCGAAGTCACTCGCCCGGCCGTACGTAGACCGTTTGTCCGAAGACCACGGTCCGCAGGCACTCGGGAAGCGGGTTTCCGGGGGTGAGATCGGGCAGGCCGGGCGTGCCCGAACGGGGGTCGGTGGACCAGCGGGCGACCCGGTCGTCGGGCGCCTGGACCACGAGCTCACCGGTGCGCCAGACCGCGTAGTCCGCAGGGGCTCCGGGCACCAGCGTGCCCGCGTCGTCGCGTCCGACGGCACGCCAGCCCCCGCGGGTGTGGGCGGTGAAGGCGGCGCGCACGGAGATCCGGTGCTCGGGGGTGCGGTGGAAGGCCGCGGCCCTGACGGTGCCCCACGGGTCGACGGGGGTGACCGGACTGTCCGAGCCGAAGGCCAGCGGGACCCCGGCGCGCAGGAGCGCGGCGTACGGGTTGAGGGTGCGGGCCCGTTCGACGCCCAGGCGCTGCGCGTACATCCCGGTGTCGCCGCCCCACGCCGCGTCGAACGCGGGCTGTACCGAGGCGGTCAGACCGAACTCGGCGAACGCGGCCACCGTCTCGGGGGTGAGCATCTCGGCGTGCTCGACCCGGTGGCGGGCGGCGCGGATCCGGGCGAGCCCGAGGGCGTCCGCGGCGGCCCTCACACCCTCGACCACGTTGCCGATCGCACGGTCGCCGATGGCGTGGAAACCGGCCTGCAGCCCTGCCTCGGTGCACGCGGTGACGTGCGCGGCGACGGCGGCCGCGTCGAGATGGGCGGCACCGGTGTGCGGGGCGTCCGCGTACGGCTCGTGCAGACAGGCGGTGTGGGAGCCGAGCGAGCCGTCCGCGAACAGGTCTCCGGCCGCTCCGGCGGCCCCGAGGGCGCGGGCCCGCTCGACGTCCGTGTCGGCCCAGTAGCCGACGACACGCGGCCCCGGCCCCTCGGCCGCCGTCTTGAGCAGCGCCGTGAAGTCGTCCTCCGAGGAGATGTCGGGCCCGCCGCACTCGTGGACGGTGCCGATACCGAGGGACGCCGCGTGCCGCAGCGCGGCGCGCTGGGCCTCGGTCCGCTGCTCCGGCGAGACCGCGCTGTAGGCGGCGGCCCGCACGGCGTGGTGCGCATCGCCGGTGAGCGGCTCGCCGTCGCGGAAGCCGCCCATGCCGCGGACCGCGGGCACCAGGTCGAGCATCGCGGTGGTGACCAGGGCGGAGTGGACGTCGATCCGGGTCAGGTAGAGCGGACGGCCTCCGGTGAGCCGGTCCAGCTCGTCCCGGCCGAGCGGCCGCTGCTCGGGCCAGCGCGAGGCGTCCCAGCCGTGTCCGATGAGGATGCGGTCGGCGGGCCGGGCGGCGGCGTACTCCCGGATGCGTTCCGCCGCCTCGACCAGCGAGGCGGCGGTCGAGAGGTCGAGTCCGGTGAGCGCGAGGCCCGTCGCCGTCGTGTGGACGTGCGCGTCCACGAAGGCCGGGGTCACCAGGGCGCCGTCGAGGTCCACCACCTCGTCCACCCCCGAGGCGAAGGCGTCCGCGGCCCCTTCGGAGCCGACCCAGGCGACGTGTCCGCGTTCGACGACCATCGCCGTGGCGAAGGGGTCGGCGGGGCTGTGGACTTCTCCGCCGCGCAGCAGCACGGTGCGGTGTTCGGCCTGGGTCGCGCTCTCACTCATGGGGAACAGCCTAGATTCGCGGCGGCCGTGCCTCGTACGGGGTGGAGAGCACCACCGTCGTCCGCGTGGAGACGCCGGCCAGCGAGCGGATCTGGCCGAGCAGCTCCTCCAGCTCCAACGGGGTCCCGACGCGGACCTTGAGGATGTAGTTCTCGTCACCGGCGACGCTGTGGCAGGCCTCGATCTCGGGCACGCCGGCCAGCCGCTCGGCGATGTCGTCCGGGGCACTGGGGTCGAAGGGTTTCACCGAGATGAACGCGGTGAGGGGCAGTCCGACCTCCTCGGGGTCGACGACGGCGGCGTACCCCCGGATGACGCCCCGCTGTTCGAGCCGACGCACGCGCTGGTGCACCGCCGACGTGGACAGGCCCGTGGCCTTGCCCAGATCGGTGTAGCTCATGCGCCCGTCCTTGACGAGCAACTCGACGATCTGACGATCCAGCTCCTCCATGCAGGTCAACCTATTGCCCCCGGTGCCTTCCGGCACAGCCGGCCGCCCTCCGGGAGGGCACTTGCGCCTGTCGTGTGACGAACGCCACAGCACCGGGGCCGTGTCCCTCGGGGCCGCGCGGTTACCCCGGGGGCCGGGAGGGAATTGCTTGCTGTGGTCGAGGCCGCAAGCGCCTGGTCGGCCCACCCGAGGGGGAGATTCTCCATGCACAGTGTGAAGCGCACCGGTCGTCCCGAACCGGAGCCCGTTGATTCCGTCGCGTCTCACGAGGACGACGAACTCGACTCCTACGACACCTTCGAGATGTACCGGGTCGTCTGCCCGGACTGCGCCCAGCCGATCGCGCTGCTCGCGGACGAGTACGTGCTCCCCGAGCACGCACTGTGCCCGACGCCGTGGAACCCGTTCGTGCTCGCGGTCTGCGCCGGCACCGGCCGGGCCGCGGCGGACGCCCGCCCCGCCGACGACACGCGCGAGGTCCAGGAGCAGGACACGGCACTGCTGTTGACGCTCCCTCAGGGACTCGACTGGCGTACGCAGCCCTTCTCGCACGTCGGCGGCCCGGGCTCGCGGCCCATGAAGGTCCCCCCGATGCGGCGCGCCGCCTGAGCCGTCGGCTCCGACGTCTTCCCCCCGCACCAGGACGGCACGGCCGTTCGCGGTGCGGGACCACCCCTCCCGGTCCACCGGCATCTCCTGCTGCCCGCAGGACATGTGACGGCACGTCATGCCCGGGAGGATCACCGCGTTCCGCCGGGCATCGCCGGTCGCGCGCTCATCCCCGCGCCGACCGCTGCGGGCACCTCGGGGCGGTCTAGCGCGCACCGAGGGCCGGCCCGCACCGGCACGCCCCGGTGACAGGACGAACCGGTGCTCGAATGGCATCGGGGGTGACCCCGCGCCGCCGGACGCCGTTTGGACGGGCATGACCGCGGAGCACCCCAAGGGCGGCCAGGGCCGCCGCCGGCTGATGACCTCACGTCAAGAAGAATCGGTTCCGCATACGCCCGATCCGCCGATCTACCGCGACCTGCTGCATCGCTGGGCCAGTGCGGGACGTACCCTGCCGGGCCGCCGTGACCAGGAGTGGAACCGGCTCACGGCGGCACCGGTGTGGACCGGGCGGACCGGCTGGGTCAGCGGGACTCTGGCCCAGCGAGGTGACGGGCGATGACCATCCGCTGGATCTGGTTGGTGCCCTCGACGATCTGCAGCACCTTCGCCTCGCGCATCAGCCGCTCCACCGGGAAGTCCGCGGTGTAGCCGTAGCCTCCGAGGATCTGCACGGCATCCGTGGCGACCTGCATCGCCGTGTCCGTGCAGAACAGCTTGGCCATCGCCGCCTCCTTCGAGAACGGCAGGCCCCGGTCGCGCAGCCGTGCGGCGGCGAGGTACAGCGCACGCCCCGCCTCGACCTTCGTGGCCATGTCCGCCAGCATGAACCGCAGGCCCTGGAAGTCGGCGATCGGGCGGCCGAACTGCCTCCTGCCGGTGGCGTAGTCGAGGGACTCGTCGAGGGCGGCCTGGGCCACGCCGATCGCGCAGGCCGCGATGCCGAGGCGACCCGAGTCGAGCGCGGACAGGGCGATCGCGAAGCCCTGCCCCTCGTCGCCGACCCGGCGGGCGTCGGGGACGCGTACGCCGTCGAAGTGCAGCTGGGCGGTGGGCGAGCCCTTCATGCCCATCTTCTTCTCGGGCGCGGCCGCGCTCAGCCCCTCGGCGTCGCCCGGCACGAGGAACGCCGAGATGCCACGGGCGCCCTCGCCGCCGGAACGGGCCAGCACGGTGTAGAAGTCGGCGACACCGCCGTGGGTGATCCACGCCTTGGTTCCGGTGATGACCCAGTCGTCGCCGTCGCGCTCGGCCTTCGTGCGCAGGGAAGCCGCGTCCGAGCCGGACGACGGCTCCGAGAGGCAGTACGCGCCGAGCAGCCCGCCGCCGAGCATCGCGGCGAGGTACTCGCCGCGCTGTTCCTTGGTCCCGTAGTTGGCGAGGGCATGGCAGGCGAGCGAGTGGACGCTGACCCCCAGTCCGACGGTGAGCCGGGCCGCGGCCAATTCCTCGAGGACCTGGAGGTAGACCTCGTACGGCTGGTCGCCGCCGCCGTACTCGGAGTCGTAGGGAAGGCCGAGCAGTCCCGACTCGGAGAGCAGGGAGAACAGTTCGCGCGGGAAGCGGCCCGCTTCCTCCTCCTCGGCCGCGCGTGGAGCGATCTCCCGCTGGACGATCTCACGGACCAGGGCGATCAGATCCCTGGCCTCCTCGGTGGGCAGTGTGCGGTCCACCGGCTGCGGGGCACGGTCGGGCATGGCGGCGCTCTCCTCCCTGTCGGGCGCTGCGGCGGTCGCGCGCGAAGGGTTGGGCGGCGCCGCCGGATGTCACTGGTGCGCCGATGCTGCCCTCCCGGATCACGGAAGTGGCTGACCAGCGGCTGTGGCGGCTTGAGTATGCCCCATCGGACGGCGTCCGTCACGGGCGGAAATCACGCCCGCGGCCGCTTCCCGCATTCCTCGAAGATGGTCCGAACCATTGACCAACTGGTCCAGTCCTCCTGACGTACCCCGCCAGCGAATGACGCGTCCATGTCATGTCTCGCAGTCCCCCACTCGATCTGCCTCCCCCACGAGGAGAACCGATGCCCGGACCACGTCCCCCACGTGCCCGCCCGCGGGCACTGATCGCCACGGTCTGCACGGCCGTCCTCGGCGCGGGCCTGCTCGCCGGAGCCGGCACCGCGACCGCCACCGCTCCCCGTGAGCGGACCACCACCGAGACGGCCGTCGCCGGAGGGGCCGCCGAGCCCGCCCCGCCGCCGGCTCCAAGGTCCTCGGCTACTTCACCAACTGGGGCGTCTACGACCGCAACTACCACGTGAAGAACATCCGGACCTCCGGCTCCGCCACCCGGCTCACCCACATCAACTACGCCTTCGGCGACGTCACGGGCGGAAAGTGCGCCGTCGGCGGCCCAGGGCCCGACCGCCCCGCACTCCCCGCTCACCTCGTACCCCGGCATCCCGGCATCCCGGCATCCCGGCATCCCGGCATCCCGGCATCCCGGCATCCCGGCATCCCGCAGCAGGGCTACCACAGCGACGCCGCGATCCAGAAGCTCGAGGGCCTCGGCATCCCACCGTCGAAACTGCTGCTCGGCATCGGCTTCCACGGGCGCTGCTGGACCGGTGTGACGCAGCAGGCCGGGCGGCACGGCCACGGGGCCCGCCCCGGGCACCTACGAGCAGGGGATCGACGACTACAAGGTCCTGAAGACCAAGTGCCCGGCGAACGGCACGATCGCGGGCACCGCGTACGCGCACTGCGGCAACCAGTGGTGGAGCTACGACACTCCCGCCACGATCGCCGGGAAGACGGCGTACAAGAACCAGCAGGGGCTCGGAGGCACCTTCTTCCGGGAGCTCGGCGGTGACACCGCGGACGGGGAGCTGATCAGGTCGATCGGCTGAGCCGCGAGAGCGTGTGGGGGCGGGGGCCGGTCCGGTACCCCGCCCCTCAGGCGCGGGTGCGGGCCGTCAGAGGAGCCCGGCCCCGGTGACGAGCATCGCGAACACGACCACGAGAACCCAGCCCAGGACGTGCTCGACGATCTTCGGGCCGTCGTCCTTGGGGCCTCCGGTACGGGCCCGGGTGACGGTGGCGTTGGCGGTGGTCGTGGTCATGGCGGCTCGCTCGGTCGTTCTCGTGGTTCCGGTCGCCCCCCGGCCGGTCCCGCGACGCCCACACGGGGTCCGCTGGACCTGCCCCGACCACAGTGCCAGCCGCGCCGTCCGGGGGCAGTGACAGCGGTCACGGCCCCCGGGCGCGGCGGTGGCGCGTCAGTCGACGCCGAGGGCGGCGAGGGCCTTGCGCTGGGCGGCCGTCGGGCGCTCGGGCCAGAAGAGGTAGCAGACGCCGCCTGTGCCGGACGCCACTTTCCCGCTCGCGTTGTACCGCTTGGTGCGCAGCCAGATGTTCTCCCACTCCGCCCGCTTGTACACCCGGCGCACGGCCTCGTTGCTGGGCGAGGCCGGGTCGTTCGCGATCACGTCTCCCCCGGGGGTGAAGCCGATCACGGTCATCAGATGGCCGGAGGTGCCGTAGCCGGCCCCGGTCAGCTCCTCCTTCAGGAAGGACTGGGAGGTGATGGCCGGGATGCCCACCGCGACGAGCGACTCCAGCTGGCCGAGCGACTCCAGCCTGGTGACCACGGCGTTCATCTCGCGGTACGAGGCGGCGTAGGCGGCGTTGAACGGCCAGTTCCCGCAGCCCTGGTACTGGTGGTCGTACGTGTGGCGGGCCGCGTGGCAGACCTGGGGATCGGCGAAGTCGGGATTGACCCAGGCCAGCTCCTCCGGCGTCGGCCGGCGGCCCCAGTACTCCACGATCATCTGCGAGGACGTGGGGCTGCACCAGGCCTCGCCACCGTTGTCGTACTCGGGGTACTGGCCGACGTGGGTGTTCTGCGAGTAGCGGGGCACCGCCAGCTCACGGGCGACCCGGGGCGTGGACGCGGGCACCGTGAAGCGGTCCGGGACGTCCGAGGCCATGGCCCCGACGCGCCACACGGTGGGGGTGAGCGCCGTCCCCGGCCGGCGGTAGAGGGTCAGGCGGAGCCGGTACGCGACCAGCCGCAGTCCGCTCGCAGGGTCGTCCACGGAGAAGGTGTCGGTCCAGATGCTGCTCCGGCCGTCGCTCTGGTCGTCGACGGAGGTGCGCAGGATGTCGCCGTCGCCCGCAGCCCAGCGGCCCATCACGAACCACGGAGTCGTGCTGCCGTCGCTGTAGGTGCCGGACAGCTCCGTCTGCAGCCAGGTCCCGGCCGGGGTGCGTGCGTTCCAGGACGCGATGACCTCGGTCGCGGCCACCCGGGGGCGGTGCACGGGGGAGATCCACCTCGCGTACTCCCAGGACGTGGTGCGGCCGGTGTGGGGGTCCGCGTACTCCGTTCGGCCCGCCGGAGTGCCGATCACCAGCCCCGGGCGGCTGCCGGCGAAGGCGCGGGTGCCCGCGCCCTCGCCGCTGCGCCAGTCCGTGTACGAGTTCCAGAAGCGGTTGTCCACGAGGGGGCGCGGCCGGGCGGCGGGCACCGGGATGCCGGTGGCGGCCGCGGGGCCGGCGGCGGACAGGGCGCTTCCGCCGGCCGCGGCCGCAAGGGCCGCGGTGAGTACGGTTCTGCGCGAGGCAGGCGTGGTCATGGGACCTCCGGAAGCGGTCTGGGCGGCTCGTCGGTGGGCCAACTATCGCGGTTCGCGAGCGACTTCTGCCAGTGACGCGCACCGCGTCGCACCGACCAATATTGGTCTCGACCACTGGCATGACCTGCGAAGGGGCCCCCGGCCGGCGCGTGTACCCCCGTAGGGTGATCCCCATGAGCCCCTCCGTGCCACTCGCCCGCGCCGCCGCCGGACTGCGCGCACTGCCGCCGTCCTGCGGTCCGGTCCGGCTGATCGCGGTCGACGGCCACGCGGGCTCCGGCAAGAGCACCTTCGCCGCCGTGCTCGCCGAGGCCCTCGGCGGGGCACCGGTGCTCCGCCTCGACGACATCGCCACGCACGACGAACTCTTCGCCTGGACCGGCCGATTGATTGAACAGGTGATCGGTCCGTGGTCCCGCGGGGAGAGCGCGCTGTATCACCCGTACGACTGGAACCTCCGCCGCTTCGGGGCGCCACGCGCCCTGCCCGCGGCACCGGTCGTCCTCGTCGAGGGCGTGGGCGCGGGCCGCCGGGCGCTGCGGCCCCATCTGGCCCGCCTGCTGTGGATGGAGCGTGGCCCCCAGGAGTCGTGGATACGCGGCCGGCGCCGCGACGGGCCGGAGCTCTCCGGCTTCTGGGACGGCTGGACCGTCGCGGAGAACCGTCACTTCGCGGACGACCCCTCGCGCCCGTTCGCCGACACGCTGGTACGCGAGTTGCCCGAGGGGTACGAGTGGCTGCCAGGGCCCGGCGCGACAGCAGGAGCGAACCGATTCGTGACGGAACGTGACCACCTCTGACCGGCGTACCGAGCGGTCGGAAATCCACTCCACCGGGCGTCTCAACTCCGCTTGACCCAGGGCCCTTACAGGTCTTACGTTCTCAATGTGCGGCTTTTCCGAGCCGCCCGGACGCGAAGCCCCCGGTTGTTCCCCCGTGATCGGGGGCTTCGTTCTGCCTTCGGCACATTCCCCCGGCACCCTTCCGGCACCGCACGCTCACCCAGGGTCACCGCTCGCGCCGTGCTCGCGCGCCCTTAATCAGCCGCCCCCTGCGCAGGTACGATGCACCCCGGTGCGGTCAATTCCCGCCCGCGACAAGGTGGTTCGGCACGCTCCGCCGGGTATCCGCCCGGTGGGACAGCACGGGGGCAGGTATGTGGGGGACCCGATGGACATCGGCACGCAGGGCTCACCGGCCCCGGCCGACCTCGCCTGGGTGCGCGGCGTGGACGCCTACACCATGGGCGCCTACCCGCAGGCGGAGGAGGAGTTCAGAAGCGCGGTGCGGCTCGACCCCGGGATGGCCGACGGCTGGCTCGGACTGCACGCACTGCGCGTGGACACCACCACCGCGCTGCTGAGGATGTACCGGAACCGGGAGCGTTTCGGCGAGCAGCGGGCCCGGCACCGCCGCACGCTGAACTCCTGGTACTGGCTCGGCTGGTGGGTGCAGCCCGTGCTGGAGAGCCCGCGAGACCTCCTGCTCGCACACGCCTCGCACTGGCTGGACGGGCGCCATGTGCCCGAACTGGACCGGGCCCTCGCGGGACTGCCACCCGTGGACGCCGATCCCCAGGTCCGGTTCCTGCACGCCTGCCGCGCCTACCTGGTCAAGGACTGGGACCAGCTGGTGCGGCACACCGAGCCCCTCGTCGACGATCCGCTCCTCGGGATCGAGGCCGGACTCTTCGCCGGTATGGCGCGGGTCCGGCTGGAGGTGTACGGACAGGCCGAGCCGCTGCTGTCCGCCGCGCTGATGCGCTGCCGCAGCGAGCAGCCCCAGCGCAAGGAGCTCCGCTACTGGCTGGCCCGGGCCCACGAGGGCACCGGCCGCAGCGCGGCCGCGCTGCCGCTGTACCGGGCCGTCCACCGGGTGGACCCCGCCTTCATGGACACCTCGGCACGGCTCGCCGCGATCGCCGACTACGACGGGATCGACGGGACGGACGAGGCAGCGGGACTTGCCACCGTGTCGCTGGCCGGCGCCGGAGCGGGCCTGGGGCAGGACGCGGCGGACGCCCAGCCTGCCGAGGCCGAGCCGCCCTTCGTGCCCGAGCCGCGTTACGGCGCCGACCCCCAGCCCCCGGTCGGGGCGCCGGCCCCGGCCGCCGCGGGCCCGCCGGACGGGGTGCGCGAGAAGTCCGGTGCCCCGTCCCGCTCCGCGCCGCCGTTCCCGTCCGGGCCCACCGATCCGGTGCTGCTCGCCGACGCGCTCGCGGAACTGGAGCGGATGGTGGGCCTGGAGCCGGTGAAACGGCAGGTGAAGGCGCTCTCCGCGCAGCTGAACATGGCCCGGCTGCGGGCCGGGCAGGGCCTTCCCGTCCAGCCGCCGAAGCGGCACTTCGTCTTCTCCGGCCCCTCGGGCACCGGGAAGACGACCGTGGCCCGCATCCTCGGCCGGGTCTTCTACGCGCTCGGGCTGCTGGGCGGCGACCATCTCGTGGAGGCGCAGCGTTCCGACCTGGTCGGGGAGTTCCTCGGCCAGACCGCCGTGAAGGCCAATGAGCTGATCGACTCGGCGCTCGGCGGCGTGCTGTTCGTGGACGAGGCGTACGCGCTCTCCAACACCGGCTACAGCAAGGGCGACGCCTACGGCGACGAGGCGCTGCAGGTGCTGCTGAAGCGGGCCGAGGACAACCGGGACCATCTGGTGGTCATCCTCGCCGGCTATCCGGAGGGCATGGACCGGCTGCTCGCCACCAACCCGGGGCTCTCCTCCCGGTTCACCACCCGCGTCGACTTCCCGTCGTACCGGCCGCTGGAGCTGACCGCCATCGGCGAGGTCCTCGCCGCGGCCAACGGCGATCTGTGGGACGAGGAGGCGCTGGACGAGCTGCGGTCGATCAGCGGCCATGTGGTGGACCAGAGCTGGATCGACGAGCTGGGCAACGGCCGCTTCCTGCGCACGCTGTACGAGAAGAGCTGCGCCTACCGGGACCTGCGCCTCTCGGGGTACGCGGGCACCCCGACGCGCGAGGACCTGGCGACGCTGCGGCTGCCCGATCTGATGCAGGCGTACGGAGAGGTGCTCTCGGGCCGCGGTCCGCGGGACCGCGGCCCCCAGGACCCCACCGGGCCGTGAGCCCACCGGGCCGGTCGGGCGCTGCGGCGCCGGCCCGGAAGGGCGCCGCCGGGGTGCCGTGCCCCGCCCCGGAGGGCGGGGCAGGGCCTCACACTCCGCTCGGGCTCGGCTGGTGGGAGCGCACGTCCTGCTGGTGCGGCGGATCCGTCCGCAGACCGCCCCGCGGGACCGTCGTCCGGTGGGATCCCACGGCGGACGCGGCGGGCTGCACCGTACGGTGGGCCGGGTCGCGCACCTCGCCCACCAGCATCTCGAGGACGTCCTCCAGGGCGACGAGCCCCAGCACCCGCCCGGACGCGTCGGCGACCTGGGCGAGATGCGTGGCAGCGCGGCGCATCACGGTCAGCGCGTCGTCGAGCGGCAACTCCGACCGCAGTGTGGCCATGGGGCGCCAGATGTGCTGCGGCACGGCCCGCTCGCCGTCCTCCAGCTCCAGGACGTCCTTGACGTGGAGGTAGCCCATGAACCGCCCGTTGCCCTCGCCGCGCACGGGGAACCGGGAGTAGCCCGTGCGGACGGTCAGCTCCTCGATCTGCCTCGGCGTCACCGAGGGCGCCACAGTGACCAGGGACGACCGGGCGATCAGGACGTCCGTCACCGGGCGGCTGCCCAGCTCCAGGGCGTCCCCGAGGCGTTCCTGCTCCTCCGGGTCGAGCAGTCCCGCCTGGCCCGCGTCCTCGACCAGCTGGCCCAGCTGGTCGCTGGTGAAGACCGCCTCGACCTCGTCCTTCGGCTCGACCCGGAACAGCTTCAGCACCAGCCGGGAGCAGGCGCCGAGCGCCGCGGTCACCGGGCGGCACAGCCGGGCGAAGCCGACCAGCGCGGGGCTGAGCCAGAGCGCGGTCTTCTCCGGGGCGGCCATCGCCAGGTTCTTCGGCAGCATCTCGCCGACGACGAGATGCAGGAAGACGACGACGGCGAGGGCGATCATGTAGCCGAGGGGGTGGACCAGCGCCTCGGGCACATGGAGGGCGTGGAACACCGGCTCCAGCAGGTGCGCCACGGTCGGCTCGGCCACCGCGCCCAGCGTCAGCGAGCAGACGGTGATGCCGAACTGGGCGGCCGCCATCATCTGCGGCAGGTTCTCCAGGCCGTGCAGAACCTGCCGGGCGCGGGACGAGCCCCGGGCGGCGAGCGGCTCCACCTGGCTGCGGCGCACCGACACGAGCGCGAACTCCGCGCCGACGAAGAATCCGTTGGCCAGTACCAGGAGCAGCGCGAACAGCAGCTGGAGGACGGTCATCGGACGGCCTCCGCCATGGCCTGGGCGTCCGCCGTGCGGACCAGCCGCACCCGTTCGGCGCGGTACCGGTCGACCTGGCGGACCGAGAGCCGCCAGCCGGGCAGCTCCGCGCGGTCACCGGGCGCCGGGATCCGGCCGAGGATGTCGGCGACGAGACCGGCGACGGTCTCGTACGGGCCGTCGGGCACGTCGAGGCCTATCCGCCGCAGAGTGAGGACGCGGCAGCTGCCGTCGGCCTCCCAGGCCGGCCTGCCGTCCTCCGGCGGGACCGGGGCCAGCTCGGGCCCGCCGTCGGCCTCGGCGTCGTGCTCGTCGCGGACCTCGCCGACGATCTCCTCGACGATGTCCTCAAGGGTCACGACCCCGGCCGTGCCGCCGTACTCGTCGACGACGACGGCGATCGGCTGCTCGCTGCGCAGCCGCCCGAGCAGCTGCCGCACGGGCAGGGTCTCGGGCACCAGCAGCGGGGACACGGCGATCCGGCCGACCGGGGTGCGCAACCGCTCGTGGGCGGGCACGGCCAGCGCGTTCTTGAGGTGGACCATGCCGACGACCTCGTCGATGCGATCCCGGTAGACCGGGAAGCGGGACAGACCGGTGGCGCGGGTCAGATTGAGGACGTCCGCGGCGGTCGCGTCGGACTGCAGGGCGCTCACCTTCACCCGAGGCGTCATCACGTGCTGTGCGGTCAGCCCGCCGAGCGAGAGGGTCCTCACGAACAGGTCCGCCGTGTCCTCCTCCAGGGCACCGGCCCGGGCCGAGTGACGGGCCAGGGAGACCAGTTCACCGGGGGTACGGGCGGAGGCCAGCTCCTCGGTGGGCTCCACACCGAACGCCCGTACGAGATGGTTGGCGACGGCGTTGAGCAGCGCGATCACCGGCCGGAACACCGCCGAGAACCGGTGCTGCGGACCGGCCACGAACCGGGCGACCTGCAGCGGCCGCGACACGGCCCAGTTCTTCGGGACGAGTTCGCCGAGCACCATCTGGACGGCGGAGGCGAGCAGCATGCCGATCACGACGGCGACGCCGGGAACGGCCCCGGCGGGGAGGCCCGCGGCGGTGAGCGGCCCGCCGAGCAGCCGGGCCAGCGCGGGCTCGGCCAGCATGCCGACGACGAGTGAGGTGATGGTGATGCCGAGCTGGGTGCCGGAAAGCTGGAAGGACAGCTCGCGCAGGGCCCGGACGACGGTCCCGGCACGGCGGTCGCCTTCGGCGGCGGCGCGTTCGGCGTCCGCGCGCTCCACGGTGACGAGGCCGAACTCGGCGGCGACGAAGAAGCCGTTGGCGAGGATGAGCAGGAATGCCGCGAAGAGCAGCAGTAGCGGGATGATCATGCCGCCGCCTCCTGGGAGGGGGCGGCGCAGGTACTACCGGACGATCCGTCCATTGCCGGAGGGAGTCACTCCTCGGGTCGCAGGGGTGCCTCACGGGCCGTGGCCGGCCCACAGGTGTGAGGCGGAGGCGCACTCGGCGCCTCCGGGTCAAGAGTAATCACGAGTCCGCCCCGACGGGCAGGGGCTCAGCGGTCGTCCGTGCCGGTGCCCCGCGATTCGGCGAGCAGACGCAGGGCGCGGGCGTCGCGGATGGCGTGGTGACGGGCGATTCCGGGCTGGATCCCGAGGACCGGGAGGCTGGTGCCGTCACTCAGATCGAGGAACACCCAGGGGTCACCCGGACGGAGGTTGACACGGACGATCTCCGCCCAGTCGAGCCTGCGGGTCCGGGTCAGGTTGACCACGGTGACGCCCCGGGCGTCGGCGACGACCTTGGGACGGCTGAGCAGCGCCAGCACCCCGAAGAACAGCACCGCGGTCAGGACGAAACTGACCCGCTCCCCCGGGCTGAGCTTCTCCAGCGCGACGGCGACCGCGGTGATCACCGCGAACATCACGGTCCCGACGGACAGCAGGACCGCCCGCGTGCGGGTGGGCCTGAAGGTCACCGGGAGCGTCGGCAGCTCCTGTTGGTCCATGTACATGCTCCGTGCCGTCCGGTTCCTCAGAGTCGGCAGGCGTGGATCGCCGTGGTCAGGATCGCGCGGGCGCCCAGGTCGTAGAGGTCGTCCATGATCCGCTGTGCCTCCTTGGCCGGGACCATGGCGCGCACGGCGACCCAGCCCTCGTGGTGGAGCGGGGAGACGGTCGGGGACTCCAGGCCCGGGGTGAGGGCCACGGCCTTCTCCAGGTGCTCGACCCGGCAGTCGTAGTCCATCATCACGTAGGAGCGGGCGACCAGGACGCCTTGGAGGCGGCGGAGGAACTGCTGCACCTTCGGGTCGTCGGTCCCGGCGCCCGTACGGCGGATCACGACCGCCTCGGAGGTCAGGATCGGCTCGCCGATCACTCCGAGGCCGGCGTTGCGCAGGCTCGTGCCGGTCTCCACGACGTCGGCGATGACCTGGGCGACGCCCAGTTCGATCGCGGTCTCGACGGCCCCGTCGAGGTGGACGACCGAGGCGTCGATGCCGTTGTCCGCGAGGTGCTTGGCGACGATGCCCTCGTACGAGGTGGCGATCGTCAGCCCGCCGAACTCCTCGACGCCGGAGGCCGTTCCGGGCTTGGTGGCGTAGCGGAAGGTGGAACGGGCGAAGCCGAGCTGGAGGATCTCCTCGGCGTTGGCGCCGGAGTCGAGGAGCAGGTCCCGCCCGGTGATGCCGATGTCGAGACGGCCCGAGCTGACGTAGATCGCGATGTCGCGGGGGCGCAGGTAGAAGAACTCGACCTCGTTCTCGGGGTCGACGAGCACGAGTTCCTTTGAGTCCTTGCGCTGGAGGTAGCCCGCCTCATGGAGCATCTCCCCCGCAGGTCCGGAGAGTGAACCCTTGTTGGGGACGGCGATGCGCAGCATGAGACGGGCTTCCTTCGGGTGCGTGGGTGCTTGCGTGGGACTGTTCGGACGTACGGGACGAGTGTGCTCAGAGATGGGCGTAGACGTCGTCGAGGCTGATCCCGCGCGCGACCATCATCACCTGGACGTGGTACAGCAGCTGGGAGATCTCCTCGGCGGCGGCTTCCTTGCCCTCGTACTCGGCGGCCATCCACACTTCGGCCGCCTCCTCGACGACCTTCTTGCCGATGGCATGGACACCCTTGTCCACCAGCTCGGCGGTGCGGGAGGTCGCGGGGTCACCGTTGGCGGCCTTGTGCTGGAGCTCGGCGAAGAGCTCCTCGAACGTCTTCTTGGACATGGTGGTCCCACCCTACGCGGAAGTGGGCACTCCTCAGCGCCAGGGTTCGGATACTGAACGCAGCGTCGCCGCGGTGGCCACTGCGGCGGTGACCGCCTCGTGCCCCTTGTCCTCGCTGGAGCCCTCCAGACCGGCCCGGTCGAGCGCCTGCTCCTCGGTGTCGCAGGTGAGGACGCCGAAGCCGACGGGGACGCCGGTGTCGACGGACACCTGGGTCAGGCCCTGGGTGACTCCCTGGCACACGTAGTCGAAGTGCGGCGTGCCGCCGCGGATGACGACGCCGAGCGCCACGACGGCGTCGTAGCCGCGGCCGGCCAGCACCTTGGCCACGACCGGGAGCTCGAAGCTGCCCGGGACCCGCAGCAGGGTCGGCTCGTCGATGCCCAGCTCGTGCAGGGCGCGCAGGGCGCCGTCGACGAGTCCGTCCATGATCTTCTCGTGCCACTGGGCCGCGATGACGGCCACGCGGAGGTCTCCGCAGTTGCGTACGGACAGTTCGGGTGCGCCCTTGCCGCTCACGTGTCTCCTCGTTCCTGTTCTTACTGGTTGCCGCAGGTCGACGCCGTCACGGAGTCGAGCCAGGGCAGATCGTGTCCCATGCGGTCGCGCTTGGTGCGCAGGTACCGCAGGTTGTGCTCGCCCGCCTGCACGGGCATGGCCACGCGGTCGAGCACCTTCAGTCCGTGCCGCACCAGGGCGGTGGTCTTGTCGGGGTTGTTGGTCATCAGCCGGAGGCTGCGCACACCGAGGTCGTCCAGGATCTGCGCGCCGGCGGCGTAGTCCCGGGCGTCCGCGGGCAGCCCGAGTTCGAGATTGGCGTCCAGCGTGTCGCGGCCGCGTTCCTGCAGTTCGTACGCGCGGAGTTTGGACACCAGCCCGATGCCCCGGCCCTCGTGGCCGCGCAGGTAGACGACGACGCCCCGGCCCTCCTCGGTGACGCGCTCCATGGACTCCCGCAGCTGGGGGCCGCAGTCGCAGCGCAGCGAGTGGAAGATGTCGCCGGTCAGGCACTCGGAGTGGACGCGGACGAGGACGTCCTCGCCGTCGCCGATGTCGCCGTGGACGAGCGCGATGTGCTCGACGCCGTCCACGGTCGAGCGGTAGCCGTAGGCCGTGAACGCGCCCTGCGCGGTGGGCAGGTCGACCTCGGCCTCGCGGCGCACGGTCGGCTCCGCGCTGCGGCGGTAGGCGATCAGGTCCTCGATGGAGATGATCGTGAGCCCGTGCTTGCGGGCGAACGGGACCAGCTCGGGCAGCCGCAGCATCACCCCGTCCTCGCCGGCGATCTCGACGATCGCCCCGGCGGGTCGGAGTCCGGCGAGCCGGGCGAGGTCCACGGCGGCCTCGGTGTGGCCGGGGCGTACGAGGACACCGCCGGGCCGGGCGCGCAGCGGGAAGACATGGCCGGGGCGGACGAAGTCGGCCGCCTCCGCCGTGCCGCCCGCCAGCAGCCTGAGGGTGGTGGCCCGGTCGACGGCCGAGATGCCGGTGGTCACGCCGTGCACGGGGGCGGCGTCGACGGAGACGGTGAAGGCCGTGCTCATCGACTCGGTGTTGTTGGCCACCATCTGGGGCAGCTCGAGCCGCTCCAGCTCCTCGCTCTCCATGGGGGCGCAGATCAGTCCGCGGCACTCGCTCATCATGAAGGCGACGATCTCGGGCGTGGCCTTCTCGGCGGCGATGACGAGGTCCCCCTCGTTCTCGCGGTCCTCGTCGTCGACGACCACGACGGGCCGGCCGGCGGCGATGTCGCGGACGGCCTGCTCGACGGGGTCGAGGCGGAGGTCCTCCTCGGCGCCGTCGGCGGCGAACCAGGGCGACGGAGCGGCGGGACCCGCCGCGTCCGGCAGGGCGGTGGTGGTAGACGGGCGGGCGCTCATGCTGCCGCTCCTTCCAGAGCAGGGGTCGTACGGGACCGGAGCCACCAGTCGCGCATGCCCCACAGGACGAGCGCGCCGTAGATGACGTAGACGAAACCGGAGAAGGCGTAGCCGTTGGCGAAGTTCAGCGGCACGCCGACGAGGTCGACGAGGAGCCAGGCGAACCAGAACTCGACCATGCCGCGGGCCTGGGCGTACATGGCGACGAGCGTGCCGACGAAGATGTACGCGTCCGGCCAGGGGTCCCACGACAGCGTGGGGTAGGCCGTGAAGAGCAGGGCCACGGCGACCGTGCCGAGGGCGGCGACGCCGAGCATGAGGAGACGCTCCGGCCAGGTGGCGAAGCGGATGGCGATGGAGCCGTCCTGGGCCTGTCCCCGGCCCCGGGTCCACTGCCACCAGCCCCAGCCGGCCACGGCCATGACGACCACCTGCTTGCCCGCGCTGCCCGTCAGATGGGGGGCGAACGCGGCGAAGAGGATGAGGCCGGACAGGAACTGGGCGGGCCAGGTCCATATGGATCGGCGCCAGCCCAGCGCGAGGGCGACCAGCCCGATCACGTTGCCGATCATGTCGGACCACTTGATGTGCTGACCGAAGGCGGTGAACGCCTCGGAGTTCAGCCAGTCGACGACGCTCACTCGGCGGTCCCCTCCGCGCCCTCGGAGCGGTCGCCGAGCATCCGCTCGACGTACTTGGCGATGATGTCCACCTCGAGGTTGACCGGGTCGCCGGCCTGCTTGGTGCCGAGCGTGGTCAACCCGAGGGTGGTGGGGATCAGGCTGACGGTGAAGTGGTCGCGGCCGGCGTCGACGACGGTGAGGCTGACGCCGTCGACCGTGATGGAGCCCTTCTCCACGACGTAGCGGGAGAGCTCGGCCGGAAGCGAGACCTTGACGATCTCCCAGTGCTCGGAGGGCGTGCGCTCGACGATCGCGCCCGTGCCGTCGACGTGGCCCTGGACGATGTGCCCGCCGAAGCGTCCGTCGGCGACCATGGGCCGCTCCAGGTTGACCCTGGATCCGACGCCGAGCGCGCCGAGGCTGGAGCGCTTCAGCGTCTCGGCCATCACATCGGCGGTGAACTCGCCGTCGACGGTGTCCACGACGGTGAGACAGACCCCGTTGACGGCGATGGAGTCGCCGTGCTTGGCCCCCTCGGTGACGACGGGGCCGCGCAGTCGGAAGCGGGAGGCGTCGCCGAGGTCCTCCACGGCGGTGACCTCGCCCAGTTCTTCGACGATTCCGGTGAACACTGGTCAGGCTCCCTTGGGGATGGTCGCGGTGATGCGCAGATCGGGGCCGAGGCTCACGGTCTCGGCCACGTCGAGCCGCAACGCTTCGGTGATGGTGGTGATTCCGGCGCCGGCGAGGGCCGCGGGACCCTCGCCGAGAAGTACGGGGGCGAGGTAGCCGACGACTCGGTCGACGGCACCCGCGGCGACGAAGGATCCGGCGAGGGTCGGACCGCCTTCGAGGAGCGCCGAGCGGACGCCGCGCTCGTACAACGCTTCGAGGAGAGCGGGGACGGACAGACCGCGGCCGTCCCGGGGCAGCCGCAGTACGTCGGGGAGGGCGGTCTCGGCGTCCTCGGCGACGGCGACGAGGGTCGGCGCGGCGTCGTCCAGGACCCGGGCGCCCGGCCTGACGGCCCGGGCGTCGGTGTCGAGCACGACCCGCAGGGGCTGGGTGACGCCGTCGATGTCGCGGACCGCGAGATGGGGGTCGTCCGCGCGGGCCGTGCCGGAGCCGACGATCACGGCGTCGGCCTCGGCGCGCAGCCGGTGGACGTCGGCCCGGGACTCGGCGGAGCTGATCCAGCGACTGGTCCCGTCGGCGGCGGCGATCCGGCCGTCGAGGGTGGCGGCGTACTTCCACACGACGTACGGGCGGCGCAGGCGCACGGAGGTGAGCCATGCGGTGTTGCCCGCCTCCGCCTCCTCCTCGAGGAGGCCCTGCTCGACCCGGACGCCGGCCGCGCGCAGGGTGTCGGCGCCTCCGGTGGCCTGCGGGTTCGGGTCGGCGACCGCGTACACGACGCGGGTGATCCCGGCCTCGACCAGGGCCTGGGCGCAGGGGCCCGTGCGACCGGTGTGGTTGCAGGGCTCGAGGGTGACGTACGCGGTGCCGCCGCGGGCGTGCTCGCCCGCCTCCCGGAGGGCGTGGATCTCCGCGTGCGGACCGCCGGCGCGCTGGTGGAAGCCCTCGCCGACCCGGCGTCCCGACGCGTCGGTGACGACGCACCCGACGACCGGGTTGGGGCTGGTGGAGCCGAGACCGCGGGCGGCGAGCGTGACGGCTCGGCGCATGGCGTGCGTGTCGGCTGCGGTGGCCACCGGGTCCTCCTGCCTCTTCGGGCACGGACTCCGGGGCTGTCGATGTCGACAGAGAGCGAGCAACACCTCGGGAAACGCCGGCGTCAACGGTTCCGATCGCCCCGGAGGTGTCCTTCGAAGGCGATCAGCCGCTACGGCCGACGGACCTCGAGGGCCGCCCGCCGCGCACTGCCTCCCATCCGGACTTTAACCGTCGGTCCAGGAATTTCACCTGGTCAACCGGCCGCTGGCTGCGGACGGGTCGCGGACTGTAACCGCCGGTTCGGAATTGCACCGACCCCGGAGTGCGCTGCTGCTGATACAGGCCCAGTGTGCCACGAGCGCGCGGGGGCCATACGGGTGACCCGATGTGGGGTGGCTCACAAGAACCCACCCGAACGGAATGGTCCAGACCTATTGACGCACTGGTCTAGTCCTCTTAATCTCTGCGTCACCTCCGCGGAGACGGCGCTCCGGTGTGCGCACACCGGGGCCAACCCGACTCATTCCACCGCCAGTTGTGTGATCCCCACCCTCCCCAGGAGGACCCCACCGTGCTCACCCCCACCCGCCCGAGAGCCACGCTGCTCGCAGCCGGCGCAGCCGCCGCCGGACTGCTGCTGGGCTCGCTCACCGGCGGCGTCTCCCACGCCGCCGACGACCACGAGTCCTGCCGGCCCGACGGGCTCCACCGCACTCCCGGCGTCGCCGTGCCGTACTGCACCGCCTACGACGCCGAAGGCCGGGAGAAGATGGGCGCCGACCACCAGCGCCGCGTGATCGGCTACTTCACCGGCTGGCGCACCGGGAAGAACGGCGAGCCCGCGTATCTCGCCTCCGACATCCCGTGGGACAAGATCACCCACATCAATTACGCGTTCGGGCACATCGGTGTCGACAACAGACTCTCGGTCGGCGCGGACGGGCCGGACAATCCCGCGATCGGAATGACCTGGCCGGACGTCTCGGGCGCCGAAATGGACCCGGCGTTCCCGTACAAGGGCCACTTCAACCTGCTCGGCAAGTTCAAGAAGCAGCACCCCGACGTCAAGACGCTGATCTCGGTCGGCGGCTGGGCCGAGACCGGAGGCCATTTCGGCGCCGACGGCAGCCGGGTGGACTCCGGCGGTTTCTACTCCATGGCGACGAACGCCGACGGATCGGTGAACCAGGCCGGGATCGACACGTTCGCCGACTCGGCGGTCGCCTTCGTCAAGAAGTACGGGTTCAACGGCGTCGACATCGACTACGAGTACCCGACCTCGATGAAGGACGCCGGAAACCCGCTGGACCACGCCGTCTCCAACCCGCGCCGCGCCGGGCTCGTCAAGGGCTACGCCGCGCTGATGAAGACCCTGCGCGAGAAACTGGACCGCGCGGGCGCCGCGGACGGGAAGCACTACCTGCTCACGGTGGCGGCGCCGTCCTCCGGCTATCTGCTCAGGGGAATGGAGACGTTCCAGGTCCAGAAATACCTGGACTACGTCAACATCATGTCCTACGACCTGCACGGCGCCTGGAACGAGTACGTCGGGCCGAATGCCTCGCTCTTCGACGACGGCAAGGACGGCGAACTCGCGGCGGCCGGGGTCTATTCGACCTCCCAGTACGGCGGAATCGGATATCTGAACACCGACTGGGCCTATCACTACTTCCGCGGATCGATGCCCGCCGGCCGGATCAACATCGGCCTTCCCTATTACACCCGCGGCTTCAAGAACGTCCAGGGCGGGACGGACGGGCTGTGGGGCAGGGCCCCCTCGACGAACTGCCCCGCCGGCACGGGACTGACCAGGTGCGGTGACGGCGCGGTCGGGATCGACAACCTCTGGCACGACAAGGACACGGCGGGCAGGGAGTCCCCGGCCGGCTCCAACCCGATGTGGCACGCGAAGAACCTGGAGCGGGGCGTCGTCGGCGACTACGTCACCCGGTACGGCTTCCCGGCCGGCACGACGCTGACCGGCACGTACGTCCGCAAGTACGACGCGACGCTCGTCGCGCCCTGGCTGTGGAACGCGGAGAAGAAGGTCTTCCTTTCCACGGAGGACGAGCAGTCGGTGAGCACCAAGGCCGACTACGTGGTGGACCGGGGCATCGGCGGGACGATGGTCTGGGAACTGGCCGGCGACTACGACTGGAACGCCTCGAAGGGCCAGTACGAGACGGGCGACACGCTCACCACGGCCATGTACGAGAAGTTCCGGACGGCGGCCCCGTACGGCGCCCGGCGGGCGACCACCCCGATGCCGGCCGAAGCGGTCGACGTGAAGGCCGAGTTCGGGCAGTTCCCGCTCGGCGACTCCAACTACCCGATCAGCCCCAAGCTCAAGATCACCAACGGCACGACGGCGACGCTGCCGGGCGGTACGGAGTTCCAGTTCGACTACGGCACTTCGGCCCCGGGCAACGCCAAGGACCAGTCCGGCTTCGGCACGACCGTCGTGCGGAGCGACCACACGGGCGGCAACGTGGGCGGACTGAAGGGCGATCACCACCGCGTGTCCCTCAAACTGCCGGGCTGGCAGACTCTCGCGCCGGGCGCGTCCGTGGAACTCGACTTCGTCTACTACCTGCCGGTGTCCACTCCGTCGAACTGGACGGTGACCTTCGGCGGCAGGACCTATGCGCTGGCCGGCGATCTGGCACGGGGCACGACCGTCGTCGATCCCGGCGCGGGGTCGTCCGGCGGAGGGTCCGGCACAGGCGGGACGACCGGGGGAACGACCGGCGGGGGAGCGACCGACGGGGGAGCGACCGACGGGGGGACGACCGGCGGGGGCGGCGGGCAGTGCACGGCGCCCGCGTGGAGCGCGACGGCCGAGTACGGCGGCGGTACGAGCGTGTCCCACAACTCCCGCACCTGGAAGGCGAAGTGGTGGACGAAGGGCGAGGAGCCCGGCACCACCGGCGAGTGGGGGGTGTGGCAGGACCTCGGGGCCTGCTGACGAGCGGGGCGCGGCAGGACCCCGGGGCCTGCCGCACGCACCCCGAGTGAGAAACGCCCGGCGGCGGTTCCCGGCCCTTGCCGCCGCCGGGTCCTCGCGCCTCCCCGGGAGCCCTCGGCCGTACGGCAGCCCCTCCCGACGGCCCGTGGGCGCCTGCGCGGGCCGTCCGGCCGTGATGCGTACCGTGCGCCCTGCGGCCGCCCCTACCCCCGGAGCAACGGCGCGGCGCACGAGCCGTGGAGGCGAACCCTCAGGAAGCGGGTGCGAAGAGCTCCGCCTGGGCCGCCTCCCGGGCCGCGAGCAGGGCGCCCCGCAGCACCGCCTCGCCGCCCAGCTCCGTCGGCCGGATCGCCGTGCGCAGCGGTGACAGCGCCGCCAGGCGCGCCTCCACCCTGGTGGCGAGCGCCGTACCGCCGGCGTACCCGATCTCCCCGCCGAGGACCACGCAGCCGGGGTCCAGTACGGCGGCGACGGCGGCGGCCCCCACGGCCAGCTGCCCGGCGAGGGCGTCGAGGAAGGCGTCCCCCCGTCCGCCGGGGCACTCCCCCGCCGCCGCGGCCCTGACCGCCTCCTCGGCCTCGCCGTCGATGCCGTGGAGCACGGCGAGATCCCGTACCGCGGCCGCACCCGCCAGCGCGTGGAACCCGGCGTCGCAGCCCGTCGCGGACGGCAGCCCTCCGGTGCCCGGCACCGGAAGGAAGCCGATCTCCCCCGCGCCGCCCGAGGCACCGCGGCGCAGCGCGCCGCCGAGCACGACGGCCGCGCCGACGCCCTGGCCGAGCCACAGCAGTACGAAGTCGTCGAGATCGCGGGCGGCTCCGAGGCGCAGTTCGGCCACGGCGGCCAGATTGGTCTCGTTCTCCACGAGCACGGTCGCGGGGAGCCGCTGCTGGAGGGCGGCGACGAGTCTGCGGTGCCAGGCGGGCAGCTTGGTGGAGTTCCGCAGCTCCCCCGTCACCGGGTCGATCAGCCCCGGCGCGCCGATGCCGACGCTGTGCAGACGGCGGACGCCGGCCTCGTGGGCGGTGCTCTCCAGCAGGGCCACGGCCCGCTCGACGGCCGGTTCCGTGCCCGTGTCGCTGCCGATGGGCAGCGTCGCCTCGGCCAGGGTGGCGCCCACCAGGTCGGCGACCACGACCGAGACACCCTGGGTGCGGACGTCGAGGGCCGCGAGATGGGCGCGGTCGGCGACGATCCCGTACAGCCGGGCGTTGGGCCCCCGGCGCTGCTCGCCCGCCTCTCCCACCACCCGGATCAGCCCCGACACCTGGAGCCGCTCCACCAGGTCCGCGACGGAGGGCCGGGAGAGTCCGGTGAGCGTCTTCAGCTGACCTGCCGTCAACGGGCCCTCCTGCTGCAGCAGTCGCAGGGCGAGCCGGTCGTTGATGGCCCGGGCGGTGCTCGGGGATGCGGGCATGCCGGAATCCTTCCAGATGCCTGCCTCGTTCGACTCTATTTATCAGGCAGGGTTCCTGATAGTTTACGCGCACACCACGACTCCCGGGGAGGACGGCGCCGATGCCGACAGAGGTGGCAGACGACAGGCGACGGCTGAACAGGGCGCGCTACGCGGTCGCCGCCGTGTTCTGCGTGCACGGTGCCGTGACGGGCAGTTTCGCCACCCGCATCCCCTGGATCCAGGACCACGCGGGGGTCGGCGCGGGACAGCTGGGGCTCGCCCTCGCCTTCCCCGCCATCGGCGCGTCCCTCGCGATGCCCCTCGCGGGCGCCGTCAGCCATCGTTACGGGGCGCGCACCGCGCTGCGCGGTCTGCTCGCGCTGTGGACGCTCGCCCTGGCGCTCCCGGCGCTGTCCCCCAACGTGTACGCCCTGTGCGCCACGCTGTTCGTGTACGGCGCCACCGCAGGGATGTCGGACGTCGCCATGAACGCCCTCGGCGTCGAGGTCGAGAACCGGCTGGACCGCTCGATCATGTCCGGGCTGCACGGCATGTGGAGCGTGGGCGCGCTCCTCGGCTCGGCCGCGGGCACGGTCGCCGCGCATCTGGGCAGCGACGCACGGCTCCACCACCTGCTCGCGTCCGCCGTACTGACGGTGGTCGGGCTGCTGGCCTGCCAGGGCGTGCTCGACCTGCGGAGCTCCGCCGACGAGGAGCCGCCGCCGCGCTTCGCGCTGCCGCCGAAGTCCGCGGTGGTCATCGGGGCGATCGGCTTCTGCGGGGTGTTCGCCGAGGGCGCGAGCCTGGACTGGTCGGCGGTGTACCTGAGGGACGTACTGGGCACCTCGGCCGGGCTCGCCGCCGCGTCCACCACGGCGTTCGCCCTGACCATGGCGGTGGCCCGGCTGGTCGGCGACCGCGTCGTGGACCGGTTCGGCCCGGTCCGCACGGTCCGCGTCGGCGGCGTGCTGGCCACCGCAGGAGGCGTCCTGGTGGTTCTGGCGCCCCATCCGGCGGCCGCGATGACCGGTTTCGGCTGCATCGGGCTCGGCATCGCCGTGGTGGTTCCGCTGGCGTTCGCGGCGGCGGGCCGCAGCGGGACGAACCCGAGTCTCTCGATCGCGGGAGTGGCGACGATCACCTACACGTCCGGGTTGATCGCCCCTTCGGCGATCGGCGGGATCGCCGATCTGACCTCGCTGGTGGTGTCGTTCGGGCTGGTGACGGTGCTCGCGTTCGGGCTGGTCCTGGGAGCGGGGGTGCTGCGGGGCAGCAACCGGGGGGCGGCGCCGGCGGCGCCCGGGGCGACCGGTACGCAGGCACCCGCGCCGGCGCCTGACCTCCGGGCGTAGCCCGGCGCCTCCGCAGCAGGTCGCGGGGCCGTGGAACGCGCCCCGGGCCCGCACCGGGGACGGAAGCGGAGCATCGCGTTCCTCGTACGATGGTCGCTGATCATCGCCCCCTCGGAAGTGGAGCCCGTATGAACCTCGGCGTGCGCTGGACCCTGCACGGCGACGGACGAACCCCCGCTCCGGGAGCGGTCGTACGGCCCGAGGAGCGCCTCTCCTGGCCGCGCACGGCGGGGCTCGGCGCCCAGCACGTCGTGGCCATGTTCGGCGCCTCGTTCGTGGCGCCGGTGCTGATGGGGCTGGATCCCAACCTGGCCATCATGATGTCCGGTGTCGCGACCATGATCTTCCTGCTCGCGACCCGCGGCCGGATCCCGAGCTATCTGGGCTGCTCGCTGTCGTTCGTCGGCGTGGCCGCGACCATCCGCGCCACGGGCGGCGACAGCGCCACGATCACCGGCGCGATCCTCGTGGTCGGCGCGGTGCTCTTCCTCGCGGGCCTCGCCGTGCAGCGCTTCGGCGCCCGGATCATCCACGCCGCGATGCCACCGATCGTCACCGGCGCGGTGGTCATGCTCATCGGTTTCAACCTGGCGCCGGTCACGGCCTCGACGTACTGGCCGCAGGACCAGTGGACGGCCCTGCTCACCATGCTGTTCACCGGACTGGCCGTGGTGTGTCTGCGCGGCTTCTGGTCGCGCGTCGCGATCTTCCTGGGCCTGATCTTCGGGTACGGCATCTCCTGGGTCTTCGACCGGATCTTCGGGAGGATCCACTCACCGGCGGGCGGCGCCGAGGCGGTCGACCACTGGCGGCTCGACCTGTCGGGCGTCGGCAAGGCCGACTGGATCGGGCTCCCCGACTTCCACGCCCCGGCGTTCGAGTGGTCGGCGATCCTGGTCGCCCTGCCCGTCGTCATCGCCCTGATCGCGGAGAACGCCGGACACGTGAAGGCCGTCGGCGAGATGATCGGCGACCCGCTGGACGACAAGCTGGGCACGGCCATCGCCGCCGACGGCGCCGCGTCGATGCTGTCGAGCGCGGTGGGCGGCCCGCCGAACACCACGTACTCGGAGAACATCGGCGTCATGGCAGCCACCCGCGTGTACTCGACGGCCGCCTACTGGGCCGCCGCGTTCTTCGCGCTCCTCTTCGGGCTCTGCCCGAAGTTCGGCGCGGTCGTCGCCGCGATCCCGGGCGGCGTGCTCGGCGGCATCACCGTCATCCTGTACGGAATGATCGGCCTGCTCGGCGCGCAGATCTGGATCAACGCCAAGGTGGATCTGCGCAATCCGCTGAACCTCGTCCCGGCCGCCGCGGGCATCATCATCGGCGTCGGCGGCGTCAGCCTGAAGTTCAGCGAGAACTTCGAACTCGGCGGCATCGCCCTCGGCACGCTCGTCGTCATCACCGGCTACCACGTGCTGCGCGCCTTCGCCCCCGCCCACATGAAGCCGCAGGAGCCGCTGCTGGACGCGGGCACGTCCACGTACGACGAGGGTGACGGCGGCGGTCAGCCGTTCGCCAAGTCGTAGGCGTAGTCCGGCGTGAAGGTGCCCGCCGCGCCCTTGCACCCGTCCGACTCCCCGGGCAGCTTCACCCACAGGTAGGCGTCGATCCGGGCCTCCCCCGTCTCGGTGGTCGGCGTCCGGCCGAGGGCGCGGCCGTCCGGATCGCACCAGGCGCCCTGCGCCGGCGCGCCGTTGCCGTTGCGGCTGGTGTCGATGACGGCGCCCAGGCCCGGCGGGCCGCCGAGTGCGTCCAGCACCCGGCGGGCGTACCGCGCCTCGTCGGCGGTGCGGTGGAAGTTGGAGACGTTGGTGAAGATGCCGTCGCCGCTCGTGGCGGCACCCGCGGCGCGGAGCTGGGCGGCCTGCTTCGCGGCCGGGTGCCAGCCGGAGTGACCGGCGTCGAAGTACACCCTCGTCCGGGGGCCCGCGGCCTTCAGGGTGCGCGCAGCCCTGGCGAGCGAGGCGTAGCGGGCGGCCCGGCCGTCGTCCGCGAGGCAGTCCGAGAGCGCGATCGAGTCGGGTTCGAGGACCACGATGACCGGCCCGTCGCCGAGGCCGGCGGCGAACTCCCGTATCCAGGCGTCGTACGCGGCGAGATCGGGCGCGCCGCCCTGGGAAGCGCCGCCGCAGTCCCGGTCCGGGATCGCGTACGGCACCAGCACCGCGACGCGGCCCGCCGCCGCCGCGCCCGAGGTCACCGCCCGCACCCGGCCCGTGATCCGTCCGGGATCGTGCTCCGGGAACCAGACCGCGGCGGCGTGCGCGGCGATCCGTGACTCGATCAGCGGCCGGCGGGGATCGTCACGGTGCTCGCGCACCCAGTCCAGGACCTGGGACTGCGGATGGCGGTACAGCCGGCCGGCGGCCGCGGGCGTACCGGGGCGGCGTACCGGGCGGCTCGCCTGGGACGAGCGGGCGGGAGCGGCCGACGCCGCGGGCGACGGCGGGGGCCCGGGTGACGTCGCGGGCGCGGAGGGCGGGTGGGTCGGGCGGGCGGGCAGCGGGACGGTCACGGGCGAACTCCTCACCTCGGGCCGTGCGGTGTCGTCCTCGCCTCCGGCGGTGGACATCAGTCCGGCGACGGCGCCCAGGGCCACCACCGCGGAGGCCGCCGTGGTCATGACTCCCCGGCCGGCCGCGAGGCGCCGCTCGTTCCGTTCCGCCCGGCGCCGGTTGCGTACGCCTGACATGTGCTGTGCTCCCTCCCCGGCCGCCGCGGCCGTGGCGTTCCCCCGTTCCGGGGACGCCTGCGGCCGGGCGGCGCGTGTCCGAGCCTATGGCTGGGACGCTGCCCCCATGGCGAAGATCGCACAGTACGCGGCCGGCGGCGAGGCGGGCCGCAGGTCGGTCGACACGGTGCTGGCCCGGATGCGGGCATTCCGCTCCGACTGGCCGGCGGGCGACGGGATCGCGGTCTTCAACCGCGTGTACCTGACCGTCACCGAGGAACTCGGACGGCGCATCGACCGCGGCGAGTTCCCCGACCGCAGGTCCGCGGTCACCCTGCACGTTCTCTTCGCCGAGCGCTATCTGTCGACCGCGGACACGGTCGCCGCGGGCGGCCGGGCACCGGCCTGCTGGCGGCCGCTGTTCCAGTTCCGCCGTCATCCCGGCGTACGTCCGCTGCAGTTCGCGCTGGCCGGGATCAATGCGCACATCGGGCACGATCTCGCGCTGGCGGTCGTGGACACCTGCCGTACGCTCGGCTGCCGACCGACCGACGTCGAGGGGGACTTCGACCGCGTGGGTGACGTCCTCACGATGCTGGAGGAGCGCATCCGCGAGGATCTGATGCCCGGCCCCGATCTGCTGGAGATCGCCGATCCGCTCACCCATCTGCTCGGCTCGTGGAGTCTCGAGCGGGCCCGCGACGGCGCCTGGTCGGCGGCGCGGCTGCTGTGGGGGCTGCGGGAACTCCCCGCGCTGGCGGAGGAGTTCACCGAGCGCCTGGACGCCGGGGTCGGCCTCGTCGGTCGCTGCCTGCTCACCCCGCTCCGCTGACGAGAGCGACAGCACGAGGGCCACGGCGACGGGCCCGGACGGCACTGACCCGAACGGGACCGGGGCCGCGGCACTCCGGCCCCAGGGCGCGAACACGGAGCCGCCGCCGGCCGGGGTGTCCGGCCGGCGGCGGCTGAGGTGACCTCCCGGGTCCGACCGGGTCGCGGTCGGCGGCGGGGGTGCGTTCACGGGCCCCGCGGAGCGGGGCCAGGGAGGGCGTCAGTCCTCGGGGAGCTCCACGGGGGCGATCTCGTCGAAGACGTCGCCCGGGCCCGGGTTGGTGGCGTCGGTCGCGCCGCCGAGGTGGTGCATCACGCCCCACACGGCGTTGAGCGCCGTCTGCACCGCGCCCTCGGCCCAGCCGGCCGTCCACGAGATGTCGTCCCCGGCCAGGAAGATGCCGCGCTTGTCGTCGGGCAGCCGGTCCTGCATGAAGTGGGTGAACAGGCGCCGCTGGTAGCGGTAGTGGCCCGGCAGGTTGGCCTTGAACGCGCCCATGAAGTAGGGCTCGTTCTCCCAGGACACGGTCACCGGGTTGCCGATGATGTGCTTGCGGATGTCGACCTTCGGGTAGATCTCGCCGAGCGACTTGAGCATGACCTCCATGCGCTCGTTCGCGGACAGCGGCAGCCACTTGAGGCTGTCGTCGCACCACGTGTAGGAGAGGCAGATGACGGCCGGCTTGTCCGGGCCGTCGTCCAGCAGGTAGGTGCCGCGCGTCATCCGGTCGGTGAGCGTCATCGACATCACGTCGCGGCCGGTCTGCTCGTCCTTGTCCAGCCAGAACGGCCGGTCCACCGGCACGAACAGCTTGGACGACTCCATGTAGTGCGTGCGCTCCATCGCCGTCCAGTGGTCGATGGGGAACAGCGAGTCGTCGCAGGCGATCTTGGAGAGCAGCATCCAGGACTGTGCGGTGAAGATCGCCGCCTGGTAGGTGCGGATGTCGCCGGAGGCGTCCGTGACGGTGATGCGGTTGCCCGCGGTGCGGTGCAGCCGGGTCACGGCGGGCCGGGGCTGCCCGTCCACGTGCAGCGTGGCGAGCGAGGTGCCGTACGACCAGTGGGTGATCTTCTCCGGTGCGCGCTCCCAGAGCCGCAGCGGCAGCTGCTGGGAGCCGCCGACGATGCCGCGGTGGTGGTCGTCGGCCTCGGTGTAGACGACGCGGAGGATCTCCAGGATGGAGTTGGGGAAGTCGGTGTCCCAGCCGCCGGTGCCGAAGCCGACCTGGCCGAAGATCTCGCGGTGCCGGAAGGACTTGAACGCCTCGGAGTCGCAGAGGAAGCCGTAGAAGGTCTGGTTGTCGAGCTTCTCGACGAGCTTCGCCCAGATCTCGCGGATCCGCGGGACGTCGCGCTCGCGCATGGCGCGGTTCATGTCGGAGAAGTCCGCGCCCTCCTCCAGGCAGTCGTTCCACGCCTTCGCGACGTCCCGGTACACCTGCGGCAGGTCGTCGATGGTCTCCGCGTAGTGCGACTCGCCCTTGAGGTCGACGACGGTCGAGGGGGTGGTCTCGGCGAGCGGGTTGGGGAAGGCCCGGGTCTCCAGCCCCACCAGGTCGATGTAGTGCTGCAGCGCCGTCGAGGAGGGCGGGAAGCGCATGGCGCCCATCTCGGCGGTGAGCGACGGGTCGCAGCCCTCGAAGCCCACCGTGCGCAGCCGGCCGCCGATCTGGTCCGCCTCGTAGACGACCGGCTTGAGGCCCATCTTCATCAGCTCGTACGCGGCGACGATGCCGGAGAGGCCGCCGCCGATGACCGCGACCTCGGTGCCGTGCTCGGTCGCGGGTATCTGCCCCAGGCCCGCCGGGTTCGCGAGGAAGTCGTCGTAGGCGTAGGGGAAGTCCGGCCCGAACATGGTGATGGGCGGCTGCGCGTCGGTGTGCGGGACGGCGGTGGGCACCGTGGACGTCATGGGGTGTTGCTCCTGGTGTGGCGGGGCTGGGCGGGAGGTCTCAGCGGGCGAGCGGCCCGTACAGGCCGGGACGGCGGTCGCGCAGATACGGGTTGTCGGCGCGGGAGGCGGCCAGCAGGTCCGGGTCGGCATCGCCGATCACCAGGTCCTCTCCGTGGCCGGCGCGGGCCCGGACGATGCCGTCGGGGCCGGCGAGGCAGCTCAGCCCGGCGAAGTCGAACTCGCCCTCGGGGCCGGTGCGGTTGGCGTACGCCACGTACATCTGGCTCTCGAAGGCGCGGACCGGGAGGAGCTTCTCGGCGACGAACTGGAAGGGGTTCATCAGCGCGGTCGGCACCGCGAGCAGGTCCGTGCCCGCCAGGGCGTGGGCGCGCACGTTCTCCGGGAACTCGACGTCGTAGCAGATCAGCAGACCGATCCGGAGGCCGCCGAGCTCGGCCTGGACGACCGTCTCGTCGCCGGGCGTGAACCACTCCTTCTCGAAGCAGCCGAAGAGATGGGTCTTGCGGTAGTTGGCGAGGCGCGTGCCGTCCGGACCGATCAGCTGCGTCGCGTTGTACACCGTCTCCGCCCGGTCGCCGGTGCCGCGCTCCGGGTAGCCGTAGACGACGGCGATCCCGTGGCGGGCGGCGATCGCCGCGACGGCCCCGGCGGAGGCGCCGTCGGCGGTCTCGGCGAGGCGTCGCACGTCATCGCCGATCGCGTAGCCGGTGAGGTACATCTCCGGGGCGACGAGGAGGCCGGCCCCGGCCGCTGCGGCACGGGCCGCGTGGGTGTCGAGGATCTCGAGGTTCTTGGCGAGGTCGCCGGGGGTCCCGGAGCTCTGGAGCAGGGCGGTGCGCAGCGGCGGCATGGACCTACCTCGGAAGGAGTGGGCTGGGTGTCTGGGAGACGTCAAAAACGGTACGTTCCGGCCAACCGCCGGGACAAGGCGAGACCGTTGCGTTCAGAGTGTCGATCCGTTGCGTGAATTCGGCGAGGACCGGCGATTCGTTGCGCCTCGGCCGTCGGCGCTCCCTGCGGTCCGTGGCGGCACCCGCCGGGACCCGGGGGCTCAGGCAGGTGCCCCCGAGGAGAACCGCCTGAGCAGGGGCGACAGCACCAGGACCGACTTGGTCCGCTCCACGAAGGGTTCTCCGGCGATCCGCTCCAGCACCCGCTCGAAGTGGCGCATGTCGGAGGCGAAGACCTGGACGATCGCGTCCGCCTCCCCGGTGACGGTGGAGGCGGACGCGACCTCCGGGTACCGCTCGAGCCCGCGCTTGATGGTCCCGGGAGAGGTGTTGCTGCGTGCGTAGATCTCGATGAAGCCCTCGGTCTCCCAGCCCATCGCGGCCGGGTCGACGCGGACCGTGAAGCCGGTGATGGCCCCCTCCGCCCGGAGCCTGTCCACGCGCCGCTTCACGGCGGGCGCGGACAGGCCGACGAGCGAACCGATGTCGGCGTAGGAACGGCGGGCGTCCTCGGCGAGGGCGTGGACGATGCGTTCGTCGAGATCGTTCAGTCGCACGGGGGGTGGATCACTTCTCTGCAGTTGCCAACCGGGAGCGGCGAAGGCCGTAGAGGAAGTAGAACACGAGCCCGGCGGCCATCCAGCCACCGAACCACACCCAGGTGATGCCGGGGAGGCTGAGCATCATGTAGGCGCAGAATCCGAAGCCCAGGATCGGGGTGACCGGGAAGAGCATCACCTTGAAGGTGCGGTTCATGTCCGGGCGCTTCCACCGCAGGATGATCACGGCGACGTTGACCAGCGCGAAGGCGAACAGGGTGCCGATGCTCGTGGCGTTGGCCAGTTCGCCGAGCGGGATGAAGGCGGCCAGGACTCCGCAGAACAGCGAGACGATCACGGTGTTGGCGCGCGGGGCGCCGGTCTTCTCGTTGACCTTGGCGAAGACCTTGGGCACCAGGCCGTCGCGGGACATCGCGAACAGGATGCGGGTCTGGCCGTACAGCACGGCGAAGACGACGCTGGCGATCGCGACGACGGCGCCGGCGGCGAGCACCACGCCCCAGAAGCTCTGGCCCGTGACGTCCTTCATGATCTGTGCGAGCGCGGCCTCGGTGCCCTCGAAGTCCTGCCACGGCATGGCGCCGACGGCGACCAGGGCGACGAGGCAGTAGAGCACGGTGACGATCAGCAGCGACAGCATGATCGCGCGGGGGAGGTCCTTCTTCGGGTTCTTCGCCTCCTCGCCGGCGGTGGAGGCGGCGTCGAAGCCGATGTAGGAGAAGAACAGCGTGGCCGCGGCGGCGCTGATCCCGGTGATGCCGAGCGGGGCGAGCGGGGCGTAGTTGCCGGCCTTGATGCCCATGAAGCCGATGCCGATGAAGAGCAGCAGCGTCACGATCTTGATGACGACCATCACCGTGTTGACGCGGGCGCTCTCCTTGGCACCGCCCATCAGGAAGACCATGGCGAGCAGCACGACGACGAGCGCGGGGAGGTTGATGAACCCGCCCTCGCCGATCGGCGCGGACACGGCGCTCGGGATCGTCACCCCGATCGTGCCGTCGAGCAGTTCGTTCAGGTACTCGCCCCAGCCGACGGCGACGGCCGCGACGGAGACCCCGTACTCCAGCACCAGGCACCAGCCGCAGACCCAGGCGATCAGTTCGCCCATGGTCGCGTACGAGTAGGAGTACGACGATCCCGAGACCGGCACGGCGCCGGCGAGCTCGGCGTAGGACAGGGCCGAGAACAGGGCCGTCAGGCCGGCGACGACGAAGGAGATCGCGACGGCCGGGCCGGCGAGCGGGGTGGCCTCGCCGAGGACGACGAAGATGCCGGTGCCGAGGGTGGCACCGATGCTGATCATGGTCAGCTGCCACATGGTGAGCGAGCGGCGGAGCGTGCCGCCCTCGCCCTGGCCGCCCTCGGAGACGAGCTGCTCGACGGGCTTGCGCCGCATCAGACGGCTGCCGAGGCCCTGGGCGGGGCCACCGGGGTCCCTCTGGGGGGTGACGGGGGGCGCTGCGCCGTGGTCCAACACTGGGGAGGCTCCTTATCGCTGCCTATCGGTGAGGCGGCGACCGCGGCGGCCCGGCGCAGGCATGACCGAGGGCAGCCCGGAGCGCGGGGGAATCGCCGAGCAGGCGGTCCCCGCCACTCCACGTACAGGCAGGAACCCTACGAGGTTGACGTTCCCGACCGTAATGCATGAGCTTTGCGCACCTGCGCAAGATCATTGCGTACTGGGGGCGACGACGGGGGTTCGTTGCACGGCCGCGCAAAGGTGTTCAGATTTCGCGCAACCGGTCTGCTATCTCCCTCAGCAGGGACGGGTCGTGCTCGCCTCGCCGGTCGGGCGGCGCGGAGACCCGCACCAGACCCGCTTCGACGAGGTCGACGAGCAGGACCCGGACGACCGTCAGGGGCATGTCGGCGTCCGCCGCGACCTCGGCGACCGGTCGCGGCGCGCGGCGGACCAGTTCCAGCAGCGCGCTGCGGGCATGGTCGAGTCGCGGCTCGGGTCTGTCCCATTCCACGGCTCTGACCTGCGACATCAGATCGATGTGGTGCTCCGCGACGGGACGGGTCCGGCCGTGGGTGACGGTGTACGGCCGCACCATCGACCCGGTCTCGTCCTCGTACCAGTGATCGTTCACGGGACTACGCGTCGGGGGCCTCGGCGGCCGAGCGCGCGGGGACGGCCATGTGCCGGCCGACGCGCTTCACCAGGAGCGCCATCTCGTGGGCGAGCTGTCCGACGTCGGTCTCGGTGCCGCTGAGCACCGCCAGCCGGCTGCCGTCGCCGGCCGGGGTGATGAACAGATAGGCGTCGTCGAGCATGACCATCGTCTGGCGGACCTTCCCGGCCGCGAATCGGGAACCGGCCTCACCGGCGAGGCTGTGGAAGCCCGCGCACACGGCGGACAGATGCTCCGCGTCCCGCTGCGGCATCCCCCGGGAGGCGCAGGTGACCAGGCCGTCCGCGGTGAGCAGCACGGCCCGGCGGACGTGGTCGGTCCTGTCCAGCAGGTCGTCGAGCAGCCAGCCGAGGCCGTCCGCGGCGGTCCGTCCGGGCTCTCCGGCGTACGGCTCAGCCATCGTCGTGCGTCCTTTCGTCGTTCGTGGATCCCCGCCCGGCCGGCGTGCTCCCGCCGCCCGGAGCGCCCCCGTCACCCGGCGCGCTCGCGCGCGATTCGCTTCCCCGCGGCTCGCTTCTGCGTCCGCGGTCGAGCCCTCGCTGGAAGGCACCGAAGACGGCTCGCATCTCCTCCGCGCTGATCTCCCTCTCCGGCTTTCCGGGCCCGTCCTGCTCCGCTCCGGGGCGCCCTTCGCGCAGCGGGGCGGCGAGGGACGCCTGGCGGATCCGGGTGGGCAGGGTCCGGGGCGCCGGGCCGTGCTCGGCCGGCGGTTCGCCGCCGGATCCCGGGGCGGGAGCCGCACTCCGGGTCCCGGCCGGGTCGTCTCCCGTCCCGCTGCCGGAGGGCGGGGCCGCGTCGGCCCGCGCCTGCTCCGGTCCGGGGTCGGCGCCGGGGCCGGTCTGCTGTTCCGCCCGGTCCGCCGTCGAGGGGTGGAAACGGCGGCGGACGGGCAGCGGGCTCGGCGGCCCGCCGAGCGGCCTGACCCCCGACTCCTCACCTCCTGCGCCGGATCGGACCTCCGACTCCTCACCTCCTGCGCCGGGCCGCGGGCTCGTGGTGCCTCGTCCATCGGGCGCCGCGCTGCCGTGCTCGGCCGGCTCGTCCACCGGCGGCACGGAGCGCGTCGGGAGGGTGCGGACCACCGCGCCGGCCCCGGAAGGCGCTGTCGCCGCAGGCTCGGCCCCGAAGGCCGTCGCAGCGCCGGCGAGGGCCGCCTCGTGCGCCCGGTCCGGTGCGGAGGACGGCCCCCGGTCGGGGTCCGGCGCCGGGTCCGCCGGGGTGATGATCGGGTTGGGCAGCAGCACCACCGCGGTGGTGCCCCCGTACGGGGAGCGGGTGAGGGTGACGGTGATGCCGTGCCTGGCGGCGAGCCGGCCGACGATGTACAGGCCGAGGCGCTCGTCCTGGACCGGGTCGAAGTCGCCCGGGCGCGCCAGGGTGCGGTGGGCCCGGGCGAGTTCTTCGCCGTCCATGCCGAGGCCGCGGTCGTCGATCTCCAGGACGAAGCCGTTGCGGGCCTCGCCCGTGCGCATCGTCACCTGGGTGTGCGGCGGCGAGAAGGCCGCGGCGTTCTCGACCAGCTCCGCGACGAGATGCACCACGTCCGCCACGGCGTCCGCGCCCACGCCGACCGCGGGCATCGGGGGCACCACGACCCGCGTGTAGTCCTCGATCTCGCCGACCGCGGCCGCCACCACGTCCACGAGCGGCACCGGCTTGCGCCACCGCCGGCCGGGCGCCGCGCCCGAGAGGATGATCAGGCCCTCCGCGTGGCGCCGCATACGGGTGGTCAGATGGTCGATGCGGAACAGGTCCTCGAGCGTGTCAGGGTCCGTCGTCCGCCGCTCCAGCGTGTCGACGAGCTTCGCCTGCCGGTGCACCAGCGCCTGGTTCCGTCGCGCGATGTTCAGCAGGACGGCGAAGACGCCGCGCCGCAGCGTCGCCTGCTTCACCGCCGCCTCGACGGCCGCCCGGCGCGCCGCGTTGAGAGCCGTGCCCACCTGGGCGATCTCGTCGGGCTCCCCGTCCCCGTCGGCGAAGTCCAGGGGTGGCGCCGCGGCCGCCGGGTCGACGTCCTCGCCCGCGCCGAGCCGCTCCATCACCTCGGGCAGCCGACGGGTGGCGAGTACGTCCGCCGCGTCCCGCAGCTCCTCCAGCCGCCGGGCGATCCGCCGGCCGGCGCTCACCGAGAGCCACACGGAGAGGCCGACCGCGGCCAGCCCGGCGAGGCCGACGACGGCCGCCTTGACCATCTCGCGGTAGGCGAACGCGCGTCCGCGTTCGGCCGCGTTCAGGGCGGATTCGGTGCACAGCAGCATGTACCGCTTGACCGCGCGGTCCGTGGTGGTACGCCACGAGGCATCCGCCATCGCCTCGCCGGCGTTCGCCGCACCGGCCCGGAGCAGCGCGTCCTCCCCCGAGGTCAGGGCCCGGTACTCGGCGCTCCGCTGGAAGTCCGTGAAGAGCTTCCGGGAGTCCGCCGGGAGATCGGGGACGTAGGTGCGGTGGAAGACGCGCCGGTCCTCGATGGCCGCGGTGAGCGTGTCGTACTGGGCGTCGCCGAGGGCTCCGGCAGCCCGTGCCCCGGCCACGAGCGCGTCCTCGCGGGAGACGAACTCCCGCACCCGCACGAGCTCCACGACAACCTGCGCCTCGCGTGCGAGCTGTCCGGCCTGCAGCGCGGTGAGCTGGGACTGGACGTCGAAGGTCGGCTCGACGATCACCGTGTAGGCGTCGACCGCCTCGCTCCAGGAGAGACGGCGGTCGACCACCGCGTTCCGCAGGGCGTCGAGCCGCTCGGCGGCGCGGGCCATCGCGTCCAGGGACTCGCGCTGCCGTCCGGAGAGGTCCTCGCGGCGGTCCTGGTCGCCGACGGCGTCGAGCATGGCCTCCACGGCACGGTCCGTCGAACGCTGCTGGGCCAGCAGCGCGGCGGCGTCGGCCGCCCCGCCGTTCCGCTGCCCGGCACCCAGATAGGCGGCGGAGAGCCGGCGTTCGATCTGGATCTGCCCGACAGCCGTGTCGACCGGGGTGCCGAACGTCTCGTACACGCTCTGGAGCCGGATCAGGGCCCGCAGATCCCCCGTCACGGACACCATGGCGAAGCTCCACAACGCCAGCAGGGCAACGGCGGGCACAGCAGTGAGGGCCACGATCCGGCCGCGGATCGTGGGAGGGCGCAATCGCCGGCGCATGGGCTCCCCTGGACGTTCGGGACATACGGCCAGCGGGTGTTACCGCCGGGTAGGGGCAGAAGCTACGCGATCCGTCGTGGGCCGCGCAATGCTCCCGCCGGTAACGCCGGGGGCGGTTATCGGCCACTGGCAGTGACAGCACGATGGCCGAGGGGTACCGCCGGCAGGGCCCAGAAGGGACAGAGCCGGGCGAGGGGCACCGATCGGCGCGCACGGGGTAGGAGTCAACTCCCGCACCCGACCGAACGGAGGCCCACGTGACGCCGGACCCGAACTGGCTCGACCCCGGACCGTTCCTGCGCGGCGTGGCCTGGCTCGACGGCGGGCGTCCGGTACGGGCCGACCCCGGCGATGCGGCCCGGCTGCCGTGGGACACCCGGGAGCGCGCGGCGCTCCCCATCGGCGTACGGCTGGAGTTCACGGCTCCCGACGGCGCCCGCGCCATCGAACTGCGCTACCGGGCCCGGGTGCCCGGCACGACCGACGCGCTGCGCGACCTGGCCCACTGCTTCGCGGTGTGGGAGGGCGACCGGTGCACCGCCGAGTCGTTCACCGAGCCCGCGGAGGAGGCGACGGTCACCGTCCCCCTGCCGCCCGGGCCGGGGCCGTTCACCGTCCATCCACCGCAATCGCAGGCTCCGGTGGTTCTCGGGTTGCGCGGGCTGGGCGGCAGGGTGGTCCCGGCTCCGCGACGGCCGCGCTGGGTGGTCCACGGCGACTCGATCACCGAGGGCTGGTGGTCGACCCGGCCCGCGCACGCCTGGCCCTCGGCCGCCGGCCGAGCCCTCGGTCTGGACTGCGTCAACCTCGGCTACGCCGGATCGGCCCGCGGCGAGCTCGCGACCGCCCAGCAGCTCGCCGCGCTGCCCGCCGACCTGCTCACGCTGGCCTTCGGCACGAACTGCTGGTCGTCCGTGCCCTGCTCCGCTCCCCTGCTGTACGAGACGACCCGCGCCTTCCTCTCCCTCGTCCGCCGGGGGCACCCGGCCACACCGCTGCTGCTGGTCTCACCCGTGCTGCGCCCGGAGGCCGAGACGACGCGCAACGCGCTGGGCGCGACGCTGGCGGACCTCCGGGCGGCGATGGAGGAGGCCGTCCGGGATCTCGTCGCCGCGGGCGACGACCGGCTGGTTCTGCTGCCCGGTGCCGGCCTGCTGACCGCGGACGACCTGGCGGACGGCCTGCACCCGAACGACACGGGCCACGCCCGGATGGCGGCGGCGGTGGCCGGAGCCGTACGGACGTCGGGTCTCGCCCTGACGCCTGCTGCCGCGGCCGCGGGTGGCGTCTGACGTTCGCGACGACGAGGCGCCCGACCAGCGCGGGGCCCGGACGCTCCGCAGGCGCACGGACGACGGACCGCCCACGGAAAGCGGCCGCGGCCCCGGGGGATTCCCCCGGGGCCGCGGCCGTCCGTGTGCGACGCGCGCCGGCCAGGGCCGGCGGTACGTCAGTTCCAGCTGGCGTGCAGCGGCTTGCCCTCCGCGTAGCCGGCGGCGCTCTGGATGCCGACGATCGCCTTCTCGGCGAACTCCTCCAGGGAGCCGGCACCCGCATAGGTGCAGGACGAGCGGACGCCCGCGATGATCGAGTCGATCAGGTCCTCGACGCCGGGGCGGGCCGGGTCGAGGAACATGCGCGAGGTGGAGATGCCCTCCTCGAACAGCGCCTTGCGCGCCCGGTCGTACGCCGATTCCTCGCTCGTCCGGTTGCGGACGGCACGCGCGGAGGCCATGCCGAAGGACTCCTTGTAGAGCCGGCCGTCGGCCGTCTGCTGCAGGTCGCCGGGGGACTCGTACGTGCCGGCGAACCACGAGCCCACCATCACGTTGGAGGCGCCGGCTGCGAGGGCCATGGCCACGTCGCGCGGGTGGCGGACTCCGCCGTCGGCCCACACGTGCTTGCCGTACTTCCTCGCCTCGGCGGCGCACTCCAGGACGGCGGAGAACTGCGGCCTGCCCACGCCGGTCATCATGCGGGTGGTGCACATGGCGCCGGGGCCCACACCCACCTTGATGATGTCCGCGCCGGCCTCGATGAGGTCCCGGACGCCCTCGGCGGCCACGATGTTGCCCGCGGCGATCGGAACCTGCGGGTCGAGCGCGCGGACCGCCTTGATGGCCGCGAGCATCGATTCCTGGTGGCCGTGCGCGGTGTCGACGACGAGAGTGTCCACGCCGGCGTCGAGGAGCTGCTTGGCCTTGCCCGCCACATCGCCGTTGATGCCGACGGCGGCGGCGATGCGCAGCTTGCCGTTCGCGTCGGTGGCCGGCGTGTACAGCGTGGCGCGCAGGGCGCCCTTGCGGGTCAGGATGCCGGCGAGCCGGCCGTCCCGGTCCACGGCCGGGGCGAGCTTGCGGTTGGCGCCGTCGAGCCTGGTGAACGCCTCACGCGGGTCGATGTCCGCGTCGACGAGCAGCAGGTCCTTCGACATCACCTCGGCGAGCTGGGTGAAGCGGTCCACGCCGGACAGGTCGTGCTCGGTGACGACGCCGACGGGCCGCTGCTCCTCGTCGACGACGACGCCCGCCCCGTGGGCCCGCTTGTGCAGCAGGGACAGGGCGTCGGCGACGGTCTGGTGCGGGCTGAGCACGATCGGCGTGTCGAGCACGAGGTGTCGCGTCTTCACCCAGGTGACGACGTCGGTGACGACGTCGATCGGGATGTCCTGCGGGATGACGACGAGGCCGCCGCGGCGGGCGACGGTCTCGGCCATCCGGCGGCCGGCGATCGCGGTCATGTTGGCGACGACCAGCGGGATGGTGGTACCCGTGCCGTCGGGGGAAGCGAGGTCGACGCCCTGACGGGAGCCCACGGCCGAGCGGCTCGGGACCATGAACACGTCGTCGTACGTGAGGTCGTACGGCGGCTTGATGTCATTGAGGAAACGCACGTGCTGAACATCCCAGTCGATTCGGAGGGGTCCCGGACACTCGTCCGGGAGAAAACGCACGTACTTCATTGTCCCATGAGCCGGGGACGGAACCGTGCGGGCCGATCATCCAGGACCGCTGGAGGGGCTCTCGTCGGATCCTCCAAGGACGAGCAGCACGGCGAGCTGCCCCGGCATGGTGTCGACGGCATGGGTGAAGACCTCCTGGGCGATCCCCCACTCCCCGGGCCGGGCGGTCGCGTACTCCTGCCAGCGGCAGACGAGGACGAGGGTGCCCTCCTCGCCCGGGAGATCGGTGAGGCAGTCGGCGAGGGCGTCCCAGTTCCGGCCGAACCAGGCGGGCAGACCCAGATCGCCTGCGCAGCGCTCCATGAAGGTCTTCTTGTCGGTGACGCCGTGGAGGTCGAGCACGGTGATGTTCCGCCCCGGCGTGGCGCCGAACAGCGCGGCGAGGGGACCGTTTCTCATCGGAGTACCACCCTGAACGTCTCGTAGTGGTCGTCGGTGTAGTAGACCTCCCCCTCCCTGCCCGTGACGATGCGGCGTGCGCCGCGGTCGCGCTCCCCCGGCGTGGGCACCGTGTACTCCCGGTAGTAGCCGCGCTCCCGCTCGGGCAGGAGCCGCTCGAAGTTCCCGAAGGTGCTGCCGTCCTTCCGGTACGGGAAGGGGCCTCCGTCGTCGATGAGCCGCAGGGTTTCGCGTGCCTCCGGCGGCAGGTCGGCGGCCTGGACGGTGGCCGGACCGCCGGGGGCCGAGGCGGCTGGGCTCCGCGCGCCGCTGCCCGTCCCGGTGCCACCCGGACAGCCGGTCAGCAGCAGGGCCGTGAGGGCCGACAGCAGCACGAGGAGGAGCCGCGCGGGCCGGTTCGGCATGCCGCCGATGCTGTCACGCCGGCTCGGCGGTGGCGGTGAGGACGGCCCCGCGCGGGTAGGGAATGCCCCGTGCAGCACAGTGACGAGACTCAGCGCGCGGCCCGCCGGGAGGCCGCCCGGCTCAACGCGGAGAGCGTCCGCGGTGTGGCCCTGACCTGGGTGGACAATGCCGGCCTCACGAGGGTCAAGGCGATCCCCACCGGCCGCCTCGCCCACGTCGCCGGCCGTGGGGTCGGCATGTCCCCGGTGTTCGACGTCTATCTGGTGGACGACTCGATCACCACCAGCCCGCACATCGGCGGGCCGGACGGCGATCTGAGACTGGTGCCGGACCTGGAGCGGCTGACGGTGCTCGCGGCCCAACCGGGCTGGGCCTGGGCACCCGTCGACCGCTACGACCAGGAGGGCCGGCCCTATGCCGCCTGCCAGCGGCTCTTCGCCCGCCGGATGGCACGTCGGGCGGCCGACCGCGGAATCGACCTGCGGATGGGCTTCGAGACCGAGTGGGTCGTGCAGCGGGACGGCACCTGCCCGTGGACGGGACCCGCGTACGGCATGGCCCGGGTGGTCGAGCTCTCCGACTACGTGGACGAGGTGCTGGGCGCGCTCGGCGCCCAGGGCGTGGAGGTGCTGCAGATCCATCCCGAGTACGCGGCCGGGCAGTTCGAGGTCTCCGTGGCCCCGGCGGATCCGGTCGGCGCGGCGGACCTCGCCGTACTGGTGCGCGAGACGGTCCGCGCGGTCTCCCTGCGGCACGGGCTCACCGCCCTCTTCGGCCCCGTCGTGGAGGCCGGCGGCGTCGGCAACGGCGGCCATCTGCATCTGAGCCTGTGGCGGGAGGGCCGCAATCTGTGCCGGGGCGGGGACGGGCCGTTCGGGATGACGGGAGACAGCGAGTCCTTCCTCGCGGGTGTGCTCGGCGCGCTCCCGGCGCTGCTCGCGATCGGCGCGCCGACACCGGCGAGCTATCTGCGTCTCGAACCGTCTCACTGGGCCGGTGTGTTCCAGTGCTGGGGGCTGGAGAACCGCGAGGCGGCCCTGCGTTTCATCACGGGTGCGCCCGACGATCCGGACGGTGCGAACGCCGAGGTGAAGTGCTTCGACGCGGCGGCGAATCCGTATCTGGTCACGGGCGCCGTGATCGCCGCGGGGCTGGCGGGCCTGGAGGCGGGCGCGAGGCTCCCGGCGCCCGTGCAGGGCGATCCGGCCGTGACGGGCGGCGTGGCGGTCCCCGGCGGAGCGACAGGGGCGGGAGCGGCCGGACGGGAGGCGGCGGGCGGAACGGGCGAACCGCGCACCGGCACGGGAACGGCCCGCCGGGAGGTCGGCACCGGGCCGGCGCGGCTGCCCCGGTCGCTGCCGGAGGCACTGGAGTACTTCGAGGGTTCGGAGGTGCTGCGTGAAGCGCTCGGCGACGCGCTCTTCGAGGCGATCGCGTCGGTTCGCCGTGCGGAGAGCGAGCTGTTCGCCGGCCGGGCCCCGCAGCAGATCGCCGACGCGACACGGGGGCGGTACTGAATGCCCCTCACGCTGCCTCCGCTCGTCGACCACCACTGCCACGGGGTGCTGCGGCACGCGCCGGAACGGGACGGGTTCGCCTCGTTCCTGACGGAGTCGGACTCCCCGCCCGCGCCCGGTACGAGCTTCTTCGACAGCCAGCTGGGGTTCGCGGTACTGCGCTGGTGCCCGCCGCTGCTCGGGCTGCCGGCGCACTGCCCGCCGGAGCCCTATCTGGAGCGCCGTCGCGAACTCGGCACCGAGGAAGTGGCGCGGCGGCTGCTGCGGGCGAGCGGCACCGGCACCTACCTGGTCGACACCGGTCTGCCGGGCGATCTCACCGGACCCGCCGAGCTGGCGGAGCTGGGCGGCGGGGACGCGGGCGTGATCGTGCGCCTTGAGGCCCTCGCCGAGCGCGTTGCGGACACGAGCCACGACGCGGCCGGCTTCGTCGAGGTGTTCGACCACGCCGTCGTGGCATCCGCCCGGACCGCCCTCGGCTTCAAGTCGGTCGCCGCGTACCGTTACGGCCTCGGGCTGGAGCCCGATCCGCCGGATTCCCCCGAGGTCCACGCGGCCGCCTCGCGCTGGCTGGCGGAGCGGGACCCGGGCGGGCGGCTCACGGATCCGGTGCTGCTGCGGCATCTGCTCTGGGCTGCGGTCCGCACCGGGCTGCCGCTGCAGCTCCACACCGGCTTCGGCGACCCCGACCTGCGGCTCGACCGCTGCGATCCGCTGCTGCTGACGGACTTCATCAGGGCCGTCGCCCCACACGGCTGTCCCCTGGTACTGCTGCACGGCTACCCCTACCACCGGAACGCCGCCTACCTCGCCCATGCGTTCACACACGTGTACGCGGACGTGGGCCTCGCCCTGTCCCACACGGGCGTCCGGGCGGCCGCCGTGCTCGCGGAGGCTCTGGAGCTCACCCCGTTCGGCAAGCTGCTGTACTCGAGCGACGCCTACGGGCTGCCGGAGCTGTACCTCGTCGGAGCGCGGGTCTTCGAGGACGCGCTCACCCGTCTCACCGAGGACTGGACGTCGTCCGGCGCCTGGTCGGAGCGTGACGCGACGCGGATCGCGGGTCTGCTGGCGGCGGACAACGCTGCGCGGCTCTACGGGCTGGTACCGGCGGAGTCGTGAAGCCGGCCGACCGGCCGTGCGACGACACGAACGGTGCCCGCGAGCCGCTCGAACCCGTGAAGAGCGGGCCGCACGGCCGGCGGGCCCGCCGCAGACGGGGCCGCACCGGCCACGGGACGGGTGCGGCCCGGGCGCGAGCGCCGGCGAGGCAGGTGGTACGACGGCATCCGCGAGCGGACCCGGCGCTTGCGCAGCGCGCGGCCAGCGCGTACGGCGGGCCGTCGCCGGAGGCCCCGGCAACGCCCCGGCGGGGCCGTAGCGGCGCCTTCCGCCGGGGCGGCCGGAGGCCGGGGCCCGGTGTCCGGCCCCGGCCGGCACCGCCGTGGTGGTGCACCGGCGGCAGGGGCCAAAGCAGTGCAGGGCTGCCGCCCGGGCGGGGCTCGACGCCGGTCGGCCGCCCGGACCCGCTTCCACCCCGGTCGGCCGCCCGGGCCGGGCTCGACGCCGGTCAGTCGTCCGGGTCGGCCCGCTCCAGCGCGGGGCGCGGCGCGGGGCGGGACTCCGTGAGGAGGTAGTCCGCCGCCGAGGTGTCCGTCACCAGGCTGGTCACCAGACCGGAGCGCAGGACCGCACCGATCGCCGCCGCCTTGCGCTGGCCTCCGGCGATGGCGACGACCTCGGGAATGCGGCGCAGTCGGTCGGCCTCGACGGTGATGCACCGTTCGCCCAGGTCACGCCCGACGCGTCTGCCGTCGGCGTCGAACAGATGGGCCGACATCTCGGCCGCGACACCGAGCGAGGCGTAGTGCGCCCGCTCCTCGTCGCTCAGCATGTCGTGCACCGTCGAGATGCCGGGCTCCCACGAGCCGATCGAGACACAGGCGACCGTGACCTTGTCGAAGTACTCGAAGGCCCGGGCGATGCCCGTCTGGTTCCGCAGGGCGGCGGCAGTCGCCGGGTCCGGCAGCAGCATGGGCGCGTAGATCGGGTGCGCCTCGCCACCGGACACCTGCGCGGCACGCCGCACCGCCTCCACCGAGCCGCGCTCCGCGGTCCCGGCGTCGTACACCCCCGTGAGCTGGACGACCGTGCAGGGCGGCAGCCGGTCGAGCGCGGCCGCCATGTGGATCGTGGAGCGGCCCCAGGCCAGTCCCAGCACGTCTCCCTCGGTGACGAGCTCACCGAGCAGGTCCGCCGCGACCTCGCCGAGGTTCTCCGGGTCGGGCGACTCGTCCTCGCCCTCGGTCGGGGACTCCACGACCACCGCGTGCCGCAGACCGTAGCGGGCGCGGAGCGCGTCGGAGCGCTCGGCGTCCAGCTCGGCGGGCACGCGGATCTCGATCCGTACGAGGTCGCGCTCGAGCGCGGTCTCCAGGACCCTGGCCACCTTGAAGCGGCTGACGCCGAACTCCTCCGCGATCTGGATCTTGGATTTTCCCTCGAGATAGAAGCGTCGGGCCATGGCCGCCGCCTGCACCAGCTCCGCGGGTCCCATCCGCAGGGCCGACCGTCCCGCCGACATAGCAGACACCGCGTTCTCCTCACTGCTGTTCACACTCCGGAACCGCCATCCTGACAGATCCGGGTGATGTTGATCAGCCCGGTAGGGCCCCGTTCACCGAGCTGTGGCTCAGTGGTTGCACGCCCAGGGCGCCGACGCGATCGTCCCGTCGGCCTGCTCGCGCAGCGTCCGGACGGCCTGCGCCGGGTCCTCGGCCCCGTACACCGCGGATCCGGCGACGAACACATCGGCGCCCGCCTCGGCGCACCGCTCGATCGTCGCCTCCGAGACCCCGCCGTCGACCTGGAGCCACAGCTCCAGGCCGTGCTTGTTGATGAGCTCCCTCGTACGGCGGATCTTGGGGAGCATGATGTCGAGGAACGCCTGGCCTCCGAAGCCGGGCTCCACGGTCATGACCAGCAGCATGTCGAGCTCGGGGAGCAGGTCCTCGTACGGCTCGACGGGTGTGGCGGGCTTGAGCGCCATGGAGGCGCGCGCGCCCTTGGCCCGGATCTCCCGCGCCAGCCGCACGGGTGCCGCGGCGGCCTCAGCGTGGAAGGTGACGGACCCGGCGCCGGCCTCCACGTACTGGGGGGCCCAGCGGTCCGGGTTCTCGATCATGAGATGGCAGTCCAGCGGGGTGTCCGTCGCCCGGCTCAGCGACTCGACGACCGGAATCCCCAGCGTCAGGTTGGGCACGAAGTGGTTGTCCATGACATCGACGTGGAGCCAGTCGGCCCCTTCGACCGCCTGCGCCTCGTCGGCGAGTCGGGCGAAGTCGGCGGACAGGATGCTGGGGTTGATCTGGGCCATGTGCCAAGACTGCCATGCTCCGGAGCACTTCCTGGCCTCGAAGCCGACGGAAGCCGTCCTTTCCGAGGCACCGTCCGCTCCGTGGGACACCCCAGTCGCCACGATTCCGGCATTCCGCACCGCCGGGGCCGCTCGCGCCGCCTCCCGTCGAGCGCCGTCACCGCCGGGCGGGCGCACTGGTCAACCCGCCGTGCGCCCGACATCATGTCGCAGACATGCCAATCGCGCGCTCGCGGGCCGGGGCGCGCACGACGGGGGTGCGGGTGTTGGTGACGAGGTCGTTGCTCAGGCCGCTGTCGGCCCTGGCGCTGCTGTGCACCCTGGCGGCCGCGCCCGTCCCGTCCCCGGCAGCCGCCGGGGACGGGGCCGCTCCCTCCGCACGGGCCGGGAACGCCTCCGGACCCTCCGTGGTCCCGCCGGTACCGGAGTGGACCCCACCGCTCAGCACCCGCGGCCGGTACGTCGTCGACGCCGAGGGCGACCGGTTCAAGCTGAAGTCGGGCAACTGGCACGGGGCCAGCGGCACCTGGACCGGTTCGGGGAGCCCCGACGACCCGGCGAACAACCACGCCGGGGAGAAGTCGGACCGGATGCCGCTGGGCCTGGACCGCGCTCCCCTGTCCGAGATCGTCGCCGGCTTCCGCGAACTCGGCCTCAACAGCGTCCGGCTGCCGTTCTCCAACGAGATGGTCCACGACACCCGCCCGGTCGCGGACGCCTCGGTGGCGGCCAACCCCTCGCTGAAGGGGATGACCCCGCTCCAGGTCTACGACGCCGCCGTCAAGGCCCTGACGGACGCCGGTTTCGCGGTGATCCTCAACAACCACACCAACACCACGCGCTGGTGCTGCGGCGTCGACGGCAACGAGCGGTGGAACTCGTCCCAGAGCGCCGAGACCTGGGAGAGCGACTGGCTGGTCATGGTCCGCCGCTACCGTGACAACCCCCGCGTCGTCGGCGCCGATCTCTACAACGAGGTCCGCCGTTCCGTGCTCGACGACCCCAACTGGGGGCTCGGAGACCGGCACGACTGGTTCGCGGCGTCCCAGCGCCTCGGGGACCGGATCCTCCAGGAGGCCAACCCGGACCTGCTGGTGATCGTCGAGGGAATCAACTGGACCGGGATCCCCGTGGACGGATTCCCCCACGAACGACCCACCCTCGAGCCCGTCCAGCGGCTCTCGCACACCCTGGTGCGATCCGGGAAGCTCGTGTACTCGGCCCACTTCTACGACTACACGGGGCCGAACCACAGCGGCGCCACGGGCCTCGGCGAGACGTCCGACCCCCGCTACCGCGACTTCGGCCGCTCCGAGCTGTACGACGTGCTGCGCCGGCAGGCCTTCTACGTCGCCGCACAGACCGACCGGCACTTCACCGCGCCGGTCTGGATCAGCGAGTTCGGCGTCGGCGGGCGCCAGGAGACCGGGGCGAAGCAGCGCGCGTGGTTCGACCACTTCGTCGACTTCCTCGTCGATGCGGACGCCGACTTCGCCTACTGGCCGCTCGTCGGCTGGCACGAGGACCGGAAGGGCAACGGCTGGGCACTGCTGCACTGGGACTCGGCAGGGCGGCGGGCGGGCCTCTTCGACGGGGACGACTGGCGCGCCGAGCCCTGGAGGCGGCTGGTCGAGGCACCCGGCAGGACGGGCCGGGTGGCCCCGGTGGACCGCTGGTCGATGCTCAGCCCGGACCACGGCGACTTCGTCCAGTCCCTGCGCATGCGCGCCCTGCCGGACTGGGACCCGGGCGCGCGCAAGGCGGCGTGCCCGGACGACCAGCGGCTGGTCGGGCTGAGCCACACGGGCAACCGGGGGCTGTGCTCCGACGCCGGGGCCCGGGGCCTCGGCGCGTCCGCCGGCGCCCACGAGATCGTCCGCGACGAACGGCACGTGGAACCCGGCCGCGACTGGGCTTCCGGATACACCAAGCTCCAGTGCCCGCCGCGGTACTTCCTCGCCGGCTACAGCGTGCGCGGCGCCGCCGTCTCCGCCGCCCTGTGCGTCGAGGCGGGCGGGGTTCCGGGGACGGCGGGCCGGACCGTGTGGTTCGACCGGTCCGACAACCGCCCGCCGGCGGCCGGCGGGGGCGACTTCGCCCACGGCCACCACAAGGGGCAGTGCGCCGGCGACGAGTACGCCGCCGGCATCGCGTACACCGGCCGTCTGGGCTCGTCACGAAGCCCGGTCGCGCTGCTGTGCCGCGCGCTGCGCTGAGCCGGCCGGGCCGCCGCCTCTCGCGTCCCCGGTCGTGGTGGCAGCGGCCGTCGCGGCGCGAGGGTCAGGCCGTTCGGCGCAGGAGCGCCAGGTACATGGCGTCAGTTCCGTGGAGATGAGGCCACAGCTGGACGTCCGGTCCGTCGCCGAGGGCCGGTACCCCCGGCATCAGGGGTCGGGCGTCGATCCACTCGGCCCCGAACGAGCCGTCGCGTGCCTCCAGCACGTCGTCGACGACCGCGCGCGTCTCGGCGAGATGGGGCGAGCACGTGGCGTATCCGACCACCCCGCCCACCCGGACCGACTCCAGCGCCTCGCGGAGCAGGGCCCGCTGGAGCGGGGCGAAGCCGTCCAGGTCCTCGGGGCGGCGGCGCCAGCGGGCCTCGGGCCGGCGGCGGAGGGCGCCCAGACCCGAGCACGGCACGTCGACGAGGACGCGGTCGAAGGTGCCCGGCCGCCAGGCCGGACGCGTGCCGTCGGCGGTCACGACCTGGTACGGGCCGGGGTTGCCGGCCAGCGCGCGCTCGACGAGACGGGCCCGGTGCGGCTGCTTCTCGGCGGCGACCAGCGCGGCCCCGCGCCCCGCGGCCAGTGCGCCCAGCAGCGCCGCCTTGCCGCCCGGCCCGGCGCAGCCGTCGAGCCAGCGCTCGTCCCGGCCTTCCAGCGCCGCGCCGGCGAGAGCGATCGCGACGAGCTGACTGCCCTCGTCCTGCACCCCGGCACGGCCCTCCCGCACGGGATCGAGCGCGCCCGGCTCCCCGCCCTCGGCGAGTCGAACGGCGTACGGCGACCAGCGTCCGGGCAGTCCGCCCTCCTCGCCGAGCAGATCGAGCAGCTCGCCGGTGGAGGACCGGCCCGGCCTGGCGACCAGCGTCACCTCGGGCCGCTCGTTGTCGGCCTCCAGCAGGTCCTCGATCCCGGCCCGGCCGCCGCCCAGCGCGTCCCAGAGCGCCGAGACGACCCATCGGGGGTGGGAGTGGACGACGGCGAGATGGTCCTCGGGGTCCTCGTCATAGGGCGGCGCGACGCGGTCCAGCCAGCCGTCGAGGTCGTGCTGCGAGATCCGGCGCAGCACGGCGTTCACGAACTTGGCCCGGCCGTCGCCGAGGACGACCCGGGCCAGCTCGACGCTCGCCGACACCGCGGCGTGCGTCGGGATGCGCGTGCCAAGCAGCTGGTGCGCGCCGAGCGACAGCACGTCGAGGACGGGCGGGTCGACCTCGCGCAGCGGCCGGTCGACGCACTCGGCGATGATCGCGTCGTAGGTGCCCTGGCGCCGCAGGGTGCCGTACACCAGCTCCGTGGCGAGCGCCGCGTCCCGGCTGTCGAAGTCGCCCTGCTCACGCGCCCGGCGCAGCAGCGGCGGCAGGACGAGGTTGGCGTACGCGTCGCGCTCGTCCACGGCCCGCAGCGCGTCGAAGGCGAGGATCCGCACCGGGTCCTTCTTCGGGGGGCGATAGGGCTGCGAGGGACGGCGACGGCTCTGCTGGCTCAAAGGTGCTCCGCGTTTCGGAAGGGTCGAACCCCTTCAGCCTACGTCGGCCGGCCGGGCGTCCCCGTCCCTGCCCCGGTACCGCCCGGGACCCCGCTCGCGATCACTGCGCCTGGGAGCCGAGGGTCTCCCCCGGGGCGATCCGCACGCCACGGGCCCAGTCGGCGGCACGCATCGGCTTCTTGCCCTGCGGCTGGACCCAGTGGAGCTCGACGGCGTGCGAACCGGTGCCGGCGTGCACGTGGTTCTTGCCCACCGAGAGCTCGCCGGGTGCCAGCTCCGTGCGGTCCGGCAGCGGCTGGACGTTGATCAGCTTCAGCCGCTCGCCGCGGAAGACCGTCCAGGCACCGGGCGCGGGAGTGCAGCCGCGCACGAGGCGGTCGATACGGAGGGCGGGCGCGTGCCAGTCCACGTGGGCGTCCTCGACGGTGATCTTCGGCGCCAGGGTGACGCCGTCGGCCGGCTGAGGCACGGCCTTCAGCGTGCCGTCCTCGATTCCGTCCATGGTCGCGGCCAGCAGCCCGGCGCCCGCGAAGGCGAGCCGGGTGAGGAGATCGCCGCTGGTGTCCGTCGGCCGCACGTGCTCGGTGATCACGCCGTAGACCGGGCCCGAGTCCAGGCCCTCCTCGATCAGGAACGTGGAGGCGCCGGTCATCTCGTCGCCCGCGAGGATCGCGTGCTGCACCGGCGCGGCTCCGCGCCAGGCGGGCAGCAGCGAGAAGTGCAGATTGACCCAGCCGCGGGCCGGGACGTCCAGTGCCGTCCGCGGCAGCAGCGCACCGTAGGCGACCACCGGGCAGCAGTCCGGCGCGATCTCGCGCAGCCGGGCGAGGAAGTCCTCGTCTCGGGGCTTCGCGGGCTTCAGGACCTCGATGCCGGCCTCCTGCGCGCGCTGGGCGACCGGGCTGGCCACCAGACGGCGGCCGCGGCCCGCGGGGGCGTCCGGACGGGTGACGACCGCCGCCACCTCGTGGCGGCCGGAGGCGATCAGGGCGTCCAGGGCGGGGACGGCGACCTCGGGGGTGCCTGCGAAGACAAGTTTCACTGGTAATACCTCGCTCTGTGTGCCGGGGTGATCGCGCGACGCACCAGTCTATTTGGCCGCACCGACAGGGGGCGCGCGGACTGGTGCGCGCCCCGCGCATGTGCGCTTGCACCTCCGCAGCGTGACCAGATCGCCTGGTGGCGCGTTGTCAAGAGAGATTGACCGAAGCGGGCCGCCGGTGCGGCCCGACCTTTTCAACGCCGGTTCGAGAGGCTTGTTCATGGCCGACCACGCAACCCACGACGCCCAAGCCCGGGCGAGTCTGCATCTGTTGGTGCGGGACATCGAGCGGGTCCGCCGGCAGGTGGACGCTCTGCGCACGCTCACGGCTCAGTTGGGGAACGTCTACCGTCCGCGCCGCTCCGGCCCGTCCACGGGCTTCGTCGTCTACGGCCGGGCGCCCGCCCCGACCGTGCGTCTGGCCCAGGAACTGCGGGACAGCGTGGAGACGTTGGTGACCGCAGCGGTCGACTTCGACCGCTCGCTGGGCTTCTCGTGGGACGCGGTGGGCTCGGCGCTCGGCGTCACCAAGCAGGCGGTGCACCGCCGTTACGGCTCGCGGCGGACCACGCCGCAGCCGGCCACCGCCGTGCCCACGGAACCGGAGCCGGGCGCGACCCGCACGATGCCCGTCGCCCCCGCGGTTCCGGCGGCCCGTTCCATGCCGCCGCAGCCGGGGCCCGGCGCCCACCCGCTCCGCGAGGAGGTCCGCCCGAGCGCCTTCCCCGGCCCGCGCAACGGCTGACTCCTCCCCGTCCGCCCCGGCACACCTTCGCGGTGCGCCGGGGCGCTGCCGTGCGGAAGGCGACCCCGGACCGGACGGCGCTCCGCGTCGTGCCGCTGCCGGGCAGGTCACGATGCCGCCCGAGAGCGCGCCCCGGTGGTGCGACCGTGGCCGCCCGGTCGCCCGTCAGCCGATGTCCGGAGGATCCACCCGGATCCGTACCGGATCGCCGCCTCCCCGCGCGAGCCTGGTGGCCTGGGCGGACTTCAGGGCGGCGGCGAGGGCGGCCCCGCTGCCGGGCGGTACGCGCAGCAGGGCGCGCTCCCCATGCTCGCCCGGCCTGCTTCCCCCCGGAGAATCCGGGGGAGGGTCGCCCGGCCGCCGGGGCCGCCCGGGAGGGGGCGGTGGAAGGGGCACCGGCCCCAGCACTTCGGCGTCGGCGGGCAGGGCGGCCGTGGCCAGGAAGTCCGCCACCGCCTCCGCCCGCCCGGTCACCGAAGCCATCCGCGACACCGGCGGGAAGCCCAGTTCGGCGCGGTCGGCCAGCTCGCGCTGGGCATGGCCGACGGGGTCCCACCGCACCAGGGCCTGGACGGGACGCAGCGTGGGTTCGGCGACCACGACGACCGTGCCGCCCTCAGCCTGTCCGCGTACCAGCGAGGCAGCCGCCGTCCAGCGCCGCAGCGCCTCCTCCCCCGCCCTCAGGTCGGGCCGCCCGAGCATGGCCCAGCCGTCGAGCAGCAGCGCGGCCGCGTAGCCGCCGTCGGCGACCGGCTCCGCGCCGGGTGTGCTGACCACGAGCGCGGGACGGTCGGGCACCGAGTCCAGGACGTGGTCCCGCCCCGACGTCCGCACCGGCACCGCGGGGAACGCCCTCCCCAGCTCCTCCGCCGTGCGCCGGGCCCCCACTATCCGGGCGCGCAGCCTTGCCCCGCCGCACTCTGCGCAGTGCCAGCCGGCGGCGTCCCGGCCGCACCAGCCGCAGGCGAGGTCCTGTTCCCGCGGGGCCTCCAGCGGACCTGAGCAGTGCCCGCAGCGCGCGGGCGCCCGGCAGCGCTCGCAGGCGAGCCTCGGCACATAGCCGCGACGGGGCACCTGGACCAGCACGGGGCCGGTGCGCAGGCCGTCCCGCACGGTCTGCCAGGCCAGCGACGGCAGCCTGGCGGCCCGGGCCGCCTCGTCGCGCGCGAGTTCGCCGTCGCCGACCGTGCGGATCAGGGGCGCGGCGCGGCGCACCTGTTCCCGGTCCGCCACCAGCGGCCGCGCCCAGCCGGTCTCGACGAGCTGGGCGGCCTCGACCGTGCAGCTCACGCTGCCCAGCAGGAATCCGCAGCGCTCGTGCGCGGCACGCAGCAGGAGCACCTCCCGCGCATGCGGCAGCGGCGCGTGCTGCTCGCTGTGGCTGGAGTCGCCGTCGTCCCATATCGCGACCAGCCCGAGGTCCTGGACCGGCGCGAACATCGCCGCCCGCGTCCCGACCACGGCCCGCACCGAGCCGCGAAGCACGGAGAGCCACTGCCCGTACCGCTTCTCCGGGCCGGCTTCCGCGGTGAGCACGGCGTGGTGTCCCTCGCCCAGCAGTGCGGTCAGGGCCGCGTCCACCCGTGCGGCGGCCCGCCCGTCCGGGACGACGACCAGCGCACCCCGGCCGGACGAGAGGGTCGCCGCGACGGCTCCCGCCAGCTCGCCGGCCCAGTGCGGGCCCGGCAGTGCCGTCCACACGGCCCTCGGCGCTCCCCCTCCCGCCAGGGCGTGCAGAAAGGCCGGCCCCTGCGCGTACCGGCTCCAGGATCCCGGCTCCGGCGCCGCCGGGGGCGGCAGCGGAGCGGGCGACGGCCGGGACTCGGCGCGGGCGCTCCTGGGCGGGACGGCGAGCTGCAGCACGTCGGCGAGACTGCCCGCGTACCGGTCGGCGACCGCTCTGGCCAGACCGAGCAGACCGGGGCCGAGCACGGGCTCGGGCGAGACCACGTCCGCGAGGGCGGCGAGCGGGCCCGAGTAGTCGGAGTCGGCCCGTCGCTCGACGATGAACCCGTCGATCAGCCGGCCGCCTTCCCGGCGGCCCTCCCGGACCTGGTGGGATCCGGCGCCGAAGCGCACCCGGACGCGGACGCCGGGCTGTGCGGCCTCGTCCAGTTCCTCGGGGACCGCGTAGTCGAAGTACTGGTCGAGGTGCAGCACGCCCTTGTTCACCACGACCCGGGCCACCGGGCGCTCCGCCGCGAGGGCCGCCCCTCGCCAGGTGCGCGGCTTGGCCCGTGGTCTGCCGGCCTTCCGCACGGTCTCCCGGATGAGCGCAAGCTGCTCCGGCGAACCGTCCCCGGTCCGCTCGGAGGCTTCGTCGTCGCTGCTCACAGCCACATTCCTACCAGACGGCACCGACAGCGCCCCGGGCCCGAGTACCGTCCTCCCGGCCGGCGCCCGGCGAACGCGCGAGGCCCCCGGACCTGTCCGTCCACGCCCCGATCACCTGGCCGCCGTCGCCGACCAGCTCAACCGCCGCCCACGCAAAACGCTCGGCCGGGAAACCCCAGCCGAGCGCCTGCATGAACCGCTCGCGGCCTGATCAACACGACCACCTGTTGCGACGAGTCCTGGAAACCGCCGTCCGGTCCGGGGCCTTCGCGCGGAGCGGGTGCCGTCAGAGGCCCGCCGCCGCGCGCAGCGCGTCGACGCGGTCCGTGCGCTCCCAGGTGAAGTCGGGCAGTTCGCGGCCGAAGTGACCGTAGGCGGCGGTCTGGGCGTAGATCGGGCGGAGCAGGTCGAGGTCGCGGATGATCGCGGCCGGGCGGAGGTCGAAGACCTCGCCGATGGCGTTCTCGATCTTCTCCACGTCGACCGCGGCGGTGCCGAAGGTCTCCACGAACAGGCCGACGGGCTCGGCCTTGCCGATCGCGTACGCGACCTGCACCTCGCAGCGGGAGGCGAGACCGGCCGCGACGACGTTCTTGGCGACCCAGCGCATCGCGTAGGCGGCCGAGCGGTCCACCTTGGACGGGTCCTTGCCGGAGAACGCGCCGCCGCCGTGGCGGGCCATACCGCCGTAGGTGTCGATGATGATCTTGCGACCGGTGAGGCCGGCGTCGCCCATCGGGCCGCCGATCTCGAAACGCCCGGTCGGGTTGACCAGCAGCCGGTAGCCGTCGGTGTCCAGCTTGATGCCGTCCTCGACGAGCTGCTTCAGCACGTGCTCGACGACGAACTCGCGGATGTCCGGCGCGAGCAGCGAGTCCAGGTCGATGTCGGAGGCGTGCTGCGAGGACACCACGACCGTGTCGAGGCGGACGGCCTTGTCGCCGTCGTACTCGATGGTGACCTGGGTCTTTCCGTCCGGACGCAGGTACGGGATGGTCCCGTTCTTGCGGACCTCGGAGAGTCGGCGGGACAGCTGGTGCGCGAGGTAGATCGGCAGCGGCATCAGCTCGGGGGTCTCGTCGCAGGCGTACCCGAACATCAGGCCCTGGTCGCCGGCGCCCTGCTTGTCGAGCTCGTCCGCGTCCCTGCCCGCGGCGGCACCCTCGACCCGGCTCTCGTAGGCCGTGTCCACACCCTGGGCGATGTCGGGCGACTGGGAGCCGATGGAGACGGAGACACCGCAGGAGGCGCCGTCGAAGCCCTTCTTCGAGGAGTCGTAGCCGATCTCGAGGATCTTGTTGCGCACCAGCGTGGGGATGTCCGCCCACGCCTTGGTGGTCACCTCGCCCGCGACGTGCACCAGGCCGGTGGTGATCAAGGTCTCCACGGCGACACGGGACGTGGGGTCCTCGCGAAGCAGTGCGTCGAGAATGGTGTCGCTGATCTGGTCAGCGATCTTGTCGGGGTGACCTTCGGTCACGGACTCCGAGGTGAACAGGCGACGGGACACAACGCTCCCTGGGGTTGCAGCGGCTGCTGGCTGATCATTGGCGGACCGGCCGGGGGGCTGCGCCCCGCGTCGTTCCGAGGGACAGTTTATCGGGCACTCCCGGCGACCGGACCAGCGTCTCGCACCCTGGGCTGCCAACCGTGGGCCGAATCACCCGTCCCCGGGTCGCCGGCGGCGACCGCGCGCGGCCGGAAGGACTGGTTTCGCCGGATTTGGCGCCGCCTTTGCGAGGGATGAGGAATTCATCCCGGATTCACCCGAGCCGGGCGTGTCCACCGACCCGCCCCACCGGGTGAGCACTTCGTCACACCCCGTCTCCGGGGCGGAGCCGTGTGTTCCGGTGACGGGGCCGCACGGCGGTCGCGCATCCGGACGGATCACACCAGCCGGGCGGCCACCAGGTCCCAGACGGTGTCCGCGAGCCCTTCCTTGGGGCCGTACGGAACGGGCGTCTCACCGCCGTCCGCGGCCAGGACCACGGCCTCGTTCTCCTCGGAGCCGAAGGTCTTGCGCTCCCCCACCTCGTTGACGACGAGCAGGTCGCAGCCCTTGCGGCGCAGCTTCTCCCGGCCGTTGGCGAGCACGTCGTCGGTCTCGGCGGCGAAACCCACCACCAGTTGCCCGGGGCGGGCCCGGTCGGCGGAGATCTCCGCGAGGATGTCCGGGTTGCGCACGAGCGCGATCGGCGCCGGCTCGTGCCCGTCCTTCTTCTTGATCTTGCCCTCGGCGTACACCGCCGGGCGGAAGTCGGCGACGGCGGCGGCCATCACCACCACGTCGGCGTCGGGAGCGGCCTTCAGCACGGCCTCGCGCAGTTGCACCGCGGTGCCCACGTGGACCACGTCGACGCCGGCCGGGTCGGACATGCCGGTGTTGGCCTCGATCAGCGTCACCCGGGCCCCGCGGGCGGCAGCGGTACGGGCCAGCGCGTAGCCCTGCTTGCCGGAGGAGCGGTTCCCCAGATAGCGGACCGGGTCCAGGGGCTCACGGGTCCCGCCGGCGCTGACCACCACATGGCGGCCCGCGAGATCGGGGGCCGTCGCACCACGGGCCAGCACCCTGCGGCAGACCTCGAAGATCTCGCCGGGCTCGGGCAGCCGGCCCTTGCCCGTGTCGACACCGGTGAGCCGGCCGACGGCGGGTTCGACGACGACCGCGCCGCGGCGGCGCAGCGTCGCCACGTTCTCCTGGGTGGCGGGGTGCTCCCACATCTCGGTGTGCATCGCGGGGGCGAAGACGACCGGGCAGCGGGCGGTGAGCAGGGTGTTCGTCAGCAGGTCGTCCGCCAGTCCGTGGGCCGCCTTGGCGAGCATGTCGGCGGTGGCCGGGGCGACGACGACGAGGTCGGCGCCCTGCCCGATCCGCACGTGCGGGACCTCGTGGACGTCCGACCAGACCTCGGTGGAGACCGGGTGCCCCGACAGGGCCGACCAGGTCGCGGCACCGACGAACTGGAGCGCGGAGCCGGTGGGCACGACCCGGACGTCGTGTCCGGACTCGGTCAGCCGGCGCAGCAGCTCGCACGCCTTGTAGGCGGCGATGCCGCCGCTGACACCCAGAACGACCTTCGGCTTGTCCACTGCGTCTCCCGCTCCCCACCGATGGCGATACGTATCGCCTCTATGACACACCACAGGCCCGGCGGATGCTCCGCCGGGCCTGTGGTGACAGTGCCGCATGCTTGCCGGGACGGCCGCAGCCGGTCCCGGGCCGGGACTACTGGGCCGGGCCCTCCACGGCCTCGGAGGTCAGCAGCCCCGCATTGATCTCGCGCAGGGCGATCGACAGCGGCTTCTCGTGCACGTGGGTGTCCACCAGCGGACCGACGTACTCGAGGAGACCCTCACCGAGCTGCGAGTAGTACGCGTTGATCTGACGCGCGCGCTTGGCCGCGTAGATCACCAGGCTGTACTTCGAGTCGGTGGCCTCGAGCAGCTCGTCGATCGGCGGGTTGATGATGCCCTCGGGCGCGGTCATGGAAGAGGACACGCTCTAGCCTTCCGAAGAAACTACGGGGAAAACAGAAAGATCAGACAACTTCCATCAAGGCTAGCAGCTCACGCGCGACGTCCTCGACGGAGGTGTTGACCAGGGTGGTGTCGAACTCCGACTCCGCCGCCAGCTCGACCTTCGCCGCCTCGAGACGCCGCTCGATCACTTCGGGAGCCTCGGTGCCGCGGCCGGTGAGGCGGCGGACCAATTCGTCCCAGCTCGGCGGAGCCAGGAAGACCAGCTGGGAGTCCGGCATGGATTCCTTGACCTGGCGTGCGCCCTGGAGGTCGATCTCCAGGAGCACTGGTTCACCGGCCTCCAGGCGCTCCTGGACCGCACGGCGCGGAGTGCCGTAGCGGTTGCCCGCGAACTCTGCCCATTCCAGCAACTCGCCGTTGGCGACCAGCTTGTCGAACTCGTCGTCGCCGACGAAGAAGTACTGGACACCGTGACGTTCGCCGGGGCGCGGCTTCCGGGTGGTGGCCGACACCGAGAGCCAGACCTCGGGGTGGACCTTGCGCATATGGGCGACGACCGTGCTCTTGCCGACCCCGGAAGGGCCGGAGAGCACGGTCAGCCGCGGACGTGCCTCTGCTGCCATGCAGCGATTATCCAGGTTCTCGGGAGTGCCCGGGAACGTCAGGCGGCGCCGCCGCCGAACTCACGCTCGAGCGACGCGATCTGGTTCGAGCCGAGACCCCGCACACGGCGGCTCTCGGAGATGCCCAGTCGCTCCATGATCTGCTTGGCACGGACCTTGCCGACGCCGGGGAGCGACTCGAGCAGGGCGGAGACCTTCATCTTGCCGATGACGTTGTTCTCCTGGCCCTGCTTGATGACCTCGTGGAGGGAGGCGCCGGAGTGCTTGAGTCGATTCTTGACCTCGGCCCGCTCCCGGCGAGCCGCGGCGGCCTTTTCGAGCGCGGCTGCGCGCTGTTCAGGGGTAAGGGGCGGAAGAGCCACGCCTACGTCACCTCGGATGTCGAACTGTCGGATACGGACCGGTGAGGAACCTAGTCGGCCCACACCAGGCGAGCAACGAACAACGCAGTGGCCGTTGCATCGCTGACTCTCGACGGAGACTAGCGGCCGAGACCGCTCCAGTCAGCGAGAACAGCGGAAAAGTCCTGGTCAGCATCGGCCGACCTGGATATTCCAGACATACCGACCCGGTTTCTGTCAAGAAAGCATCGGTCGAAGGCGCAGATGAGGGCCCCGCCGAACGACTCGGCAGGGCCCTCGGAGGGCCGGGCTCCGCTCCGGAGAGCCCCTCAGGGCCTCCGAACGGACTCCCGGACGTCCCTCGCGGCCGGTCACGCGCCGGCGACCGCCACACGGATCTCGTCGGCGAAACGCTCAGCGGCCCCGCGCAGGGCGGCGGCGTCCGGCCCGTGGCGCAGGACGCCGCGGCTGACGCTCGGCACGACGTTGCGCACGGCGGCGCCGAAGACGCCCGGCAGGTCGGCCGGAGTGGCGCCCTGGGCGCCGATGCCCGGCGCGAGCAGCGGGCCGTTGATGTCCAGGTCCACGCCCGCGTCGCCCAGCGTGGCACCGACCACGGCGCCGACCGAGCCCATCGGGTCCGCCCCGGCGTTCTCGTCCGCCATGTGGTTCAGCATGAGCTGGGCGAGCGAGCCGCCGCCGGACGCCGTGGCGCGCTGGACCTCTGCGCCCTCCGGGTTGGAGGTGAGCGCCAGGACGAACACCCCGCAGCCGCTCAGGACGGCCTGGTCGAGCGCCGGGCGCAGCGAACCGAACCCGAGGTACGGCGAGACCGTCACGGCGTCCGAGAACAGCGGCGAGTCCTTCCGGAGGAACGCCTCCGCGTAGGCGCCCATGGTGGAGCCGATGTCGCCGCGCTTGGCGTCCATCAGGACCAGCGCCCCGGCGGCCCGGGACTCCTCCACCGCCTTCTCCAGCACCGCGATCCCGCGCGAGCCGAAGCGCTCGAAGAACGCGGACTGCGGCTTGAGGACGGCGACCCGGTCGGCGAGCGCTTCGACCACCGTGCGGGTGAACCGCTCCAGGCCGTTGACGTCGTCGTTCAGCCCCCAGGCGGTGAGCAGCGAGGCGTGCGGATCGATCCCGACGCACAGCGGCCCACGGGTGTCCATGGCCTGGCGCAGGCGGGTGCCGAACGGTTCCAGAGGGCTCATGCGGTGGCTGCCTTTCGGGTCTCGGCGCCGACGGCCTCGGCGAGGGTGGCGTACGGGCTCGCGGCCAGTCGTGCGGCCAGGCCCTTGTGCACGGCCCGGGCGTAGAAGGGGCCCTCGTAGACGAAGGCGCTGTAGCCCTGGACGAGCGTGGCGCCGGCCAGGATGCGCTGCCAGGCGTCCTCGCCGTTCTCGATGCCTCCGACGCCCACCAGGGTGATGCGGTCGCCGACCCGTGCGTACAGGCGGCGCAGCACCTCCAGGGAGCGTTCCTTGACGGGGGCGCCGGAGAGCCCGCCGGTCTCCTTGACCAGCGCCGGATCCGACTTCAGGCCGAGACCGTCGCGGGCGATGGTGGTGTTGGTGGCGATGATGCCGTCGAGGCCCAGTTCGACGGCGAGGTCGGCGACGGCGTCCACGTCCTCGTCGGCGAGGTCCGGGGCGATCTTGACCAGGAGGGGGACGCGGCGGCCGGTGACGGTGCGGTCGGCGGCTTCGCGCACCGCGCTGAGCAGGGGGCGCAGGGCCTCGGTGGCCTGGAGGTTGCGCAGGCCGGGGGTGTTCGGCGAGCTGACGTTGACCACGAGGTAGTCCGCGTGGGCGGCGAGCCGCTCGGTGGAGGTGACGTAGTCGCCGACGGCCTCCGCCTCGGGGACGACCTTGGTCTTGCCGATGTTGACGCCGACGACCGTGCGGAAGACCTCCCGGCGGGCGGCGAGCCGGGCGGCGACGGCCGCGGAGCCGTCGTTGTTGAAGCCCATCCGGTTGATCAGCGCGCGGTCCGGCACGAGACGGAAGAGGCGCTTCCTGGGGTTGCCCGGCTGGGCCTGTGCCGTGACCGTGCCGATCTCGACGTGGTCGAACCCGAGCATCGACATGCCGTCGATGGCGGCGGCGTTCTTGTCGAAGCCGGCGGCGAGGCCGAAGGGGCCGTGCATCCGCAGGCCGAGGGCCTCGGTGCGCAGTTCCTCGTAGCGGGGTGCGAGCGCGGCGGCGACGAACGTGCGCAGCACCGGGACGCGGGCCGCGAGCCGGATCCACCGGAAGGCGAGGTGGTGGGCCGCTTCCGGGTCCATCCGCTTGAAGACCAGGTTGAAGAAGAACTTGTACATCTCAGTGGTGTCCTGTGTGTCCTCACGAGGACGGTGTCCTCACGAAGAGGGGGACACCGGTTCGGTGTCCCCCTCGTGGGCTGCTAGTCGCGGGCCGCGATCAGCTGTTCCGCGTGTTCCTGGAGCGAACGGACGCCCACCCCGCCGAGGTTGAGCGCGTCGATGCCCTGGACGGCGGCCGCGAGCGCCTGGACCGTCGTCAGGCACGGCACGCCGCGGGCCACGGCCGCGGTGCGGATGTCGTAGCCGTCGAGACGGCCGCCCGTGCCGTACGGGGTGTTGACGATGAGGTCGACCTGGCCGTCGTGGATGAGCTGGACGATGGTCTTCTCGCCACCGGGACCCTCGCCCTCGGACTGCTTGCGCACGATGGTGGCGTGGATTCCGTTGCGCTTGAGCACTTCGGCGGTGCCCGAGGTGGCGAGCAGTTCGAAGCCGTGCGCCACCAGCTCGCGGGCCGGGAAGATCATCGAACGCTTGTCGCGGTTGGCGACGGAGATGAAGGCGCGGCCCTTGGTGGGCAGCGGCCCGTAGGCCCCGGCCTGCGACTTGGCGTACGCCGTGCCGAAGACGCTGTCGATGCCCATGACCTCGCCGGTGGAGCGCATCTCCGGGCCGAGGATCGTGTCGACACCGCGTCCGTGGATGTCGCGGAAGCGGCTCCACGGCATCACGGCCTCCTTGACGGAGATCGGGGCGTCCAGCGGGAGGGTGCCCCCGTCGCCCTGGGCCGGCAGGAGGCCCTCCTCGCGCAGTTCGGCGATGGTGGCGCCCAGCGAGATCCGGGCGGCGGCCTTGGCCAGCGGCACGGCGGTCGCCTTCGAGGTGAACGGGACCGTGCGGGAGGCGCGCGGGTTGGCCTCCAGCACATACAGGATGTCGCCGGCCATCGCGAACTGGATGTTGATCAGTCCGCGCACCCCGACTCCGCGCGCGATGGCCTCGGTCGACGCACGCAGCCGCTTGACGTCGAAGCCGCCGAGCGTGATCGGGGGGAGGGCGCAGGCCGAGTCGCCGGAGTGGATGCCGGCCTCCTCGATGTGCTCCATGACGCCGCCGAGGTACAGCTCGGAGCCGTCGTAGAGGGCGTCCACGTCGATCTCGATGGCGTCGTCGAGGAAGCGGTCGACCAGGACCGGCCGGTCGGGTCCGATCTCGGTGGACTCCGAGATGTACGCCTGCAGGCGGGTCTCGTCGTACACGATCTCCATGCCGCGGCCGCCGAGCACGTACGACGGCCGGACGAGCACCGGGTAGCCGATCTCGTCGGCGATGGCCTTGGCCTCGGCGAAGGTGGTCGCGGTGCCGTGCTTGGGCGCGGGGAGGCCGGCGTCGGCGAGGACGCGGCCGAAGGCGCCGCGGTCCTCGGCCGCGTGGATGGCCTCGGGGGACGTTCCCACGATCGGGACGCCGTTGTCCTTGAGGGCCTGCGAGAGACCGAGCGGGGTCTGTCCGCCGAGCTGGACGACCACGCCGGCGACCGGACCGGCCTGCTGCTCCGCGTGCACGATCTCCAGGACGTCCTCCAGGGTGAGCGGCTCGAAGTACAGCCGGTCGGAGGTGTCGTAGTCGGTGGAGACCGTCTCGGGGTTGCAGTTGACCATGACGGTCTCGTAGCCGGCGTCGTGGAGCGCGAAGGAGGCGTGGACGCAGGAGTAGTCGAACTCGATGCCCTGGCCGATGCGGTTCGGGCCGGACCCCAGGATGATCACCGCGGGCTTCTCGCGCGGGGCGACCTCGGACTCCTCGTCGTAGGACGAGTAGAAGTACGGGGTCTTCGCGGCGAACTCGGCGGCGCAGGTGTCGACGGTCTTGTAGACCGGGCGGATGCCCAGCGCGTGGCGCACCTCGCGGACGACATCCTCGCGCAGCCCGCGGATGCCGCCGATCTGGGCGTCGGAGAAGCCGTGGCGCTTCGCCTCGGCGAGCAGCTCGGGGTCGAGCTTCTCGGCGGCGGCCAGGTCGTCGGCGATCTCCTTGATCAGGAAGAGCTGGTCGACGAACCAGGGGTCGATCTTCGAGGCCTCGAAGACCTCCTGCGGAGTGGCCCCGGCGCGGATGGCCTCCATGACCGTGTTGATCCGGCCGTCGGTCGGGCGGCCCGCCGCGCGCAGCAGCTCGTCCTTGTCGCCGGGCTCGGTGACGAAGTCGAACTGGCTGCCCTTCTTCTCCAGCGAGCGCAGCGCCTTCTGCAGGGCCTCGGTGAAGTTGCGGCCGATGGCCATGGCCTCGCCCACGGACTTCATGGTCGTGGTGAGCGTGCTGTCCGCGGAAGGGAACTTCTCGAAGGCGAAGCGCGGAGCCTTGACGACCACGTAGTCGAGCGTCGGCTCGAAGGAGGCCGGCGTCTGCTCCGTGATGTCGTTGGGGATCTCGTCGAGGGTGTAGCCCACGGCGAGCCGGGCGGCGATCTTCGCGATCGGGAAGCCGGTTGCCTTGGAGGCCAGGGCGGAGGAGCGGGACACCCGTGGGTTCATCTCGATGACGATGACCCGGCCGTCCTCGGGGTCGACGGCGAACTGGATGTTGCAGCCGCCGGTGTCGACGCCCACCTCGCGGATGACGGCGATGCCGATGTCGCGGAGGACCTGGTACTCGCGGTCGGTCAGGGTCATCGCGGGCGCGACCGTGATCGAGTCGCCGGTGTGCACGCCCATGGGGTCGAAGTTCTCGATGGAGCAGACGACCACGACGTTGTCGTTCTTGTCGCGCATCAGCTCCAGTTCGTACTCCTTCCAGCCCAGGATGGACTCCTCCAGGAGCACCTCGGTGGTGGGCGACAGGGTCAGGCCCTGGCCGGCGATGCGGCGCAGTTCGTCCTCGTCGTGCGCGAAGCCGGAACCCGCGCCGCCCATGGTGAAGGAGGGGCGGACGACCACGGGGTAGCCGCCGAGGGTCTCGACGCCCTTGAGGACGTCGTCCATGGAGTGGCAGATCACCGAGCGGGCGGACTCGCCGTGGCCGATCTTGCGGTTGACGGCCTCGACGACCTCCTTGAAGAGGTCGCGGTCCTCACCCTTGTTGATGGCCTCGACATTGGCACCGATCAGCTCGACGCCGTACTTCTCCAGCGTTCCGGCCTCGTGGAGGGAGATCGCCGTGTTGAGCGCGGTCTGGCCGCCGAGGGTGGGCAGGAGCGCGTCGGGGCGCTCCTTGGCGATGATCTTCTCGACGAACTCGGGGGTGATCGGCTCCACGTACGTGGCATCCGCGATCTCCGGGTCGGTCATGATCGTCGCCGGGTTGGAGTTCACCAGGATGACGCGCAGGCCCTCGGACTTGAGGACCCGGCAGGCCTGGGTGCCGGAATAGTCGAACTCGGCTGCCTGACCGATGACGATCGGGCCGGAGCCGATGACCAGGACGGACTGGATATCGGTGCGCTTAGGCACGCTGGCCCTCCATCAGGGAGACGAAGCGGTCGAACAGGTATGCGGCGTCGTGCGGGCCCGCGGCCGCTTCGGGGTGGTACTGGACGCTGAAGGCCGGCTGGTCGAGCAGCTGGAGGCCCTCCACCACGTCGTCGTTGAGGCAGACGTGGGAGACCTCGGCGCGGCCGTAGGGGGTCTCGGAGACCTTGTCGAGAGGGGCGTCCACGGCGAAGCCGTGGTTGTGCGCGGTGACCTCGACCTTGCCGGTCGTACGGTCCTGCACGGGCTGGTTGATCCCGCGGTGGCCGTACTTGAGCTTGTACGTGCCGAAGCCGAGCGCCCGCCCCAGGATCTGGTTGCCGAAGCAGATGCCGAACAGCGGAGTCCGGCGCTCCAGCACGCCCCGCATGACGGAGACGGCGTGGTCGGCGGTGGCCGGGTCACCGGGGCCGTTGGAGAAGAACACGCCGTCGGGGGCGACCGCGTACACGTCCTCGACCGTGGCGGTGGCGGGCAGTACGTGCACCTCGATGCCGCGCTCGGCCATGCGGTGCGGCGTCATGCCCTTGATGCCGAGGTCGACGGCGGCGACGGTGAACCTCGCCGAGCCGACTGGTACGGCTTCGCCGTCGGGGCCGATCGCGGGGACGACGTACGCCTCCTTCGTGGCGACCTCGGCGGAGAGATCGGCGCCCTTCATCTCGGGTGCCTGGCGGACCTCGGCTAGCATCGTGCCCTCGTCGGGCAGGGCGTTGCCGGAGAAGATTCCGACGCGCATCGCGCCGCGCTCCCGCAGGTGGCGGGTGAGGGCGCGGGTGTCGACACCGCTGATGCCGACCACGCCCTGGGCGGCGAGCTCCTCGTCGAGGGAGCGTCGGGAGCGCCAGTTCGAGGGGACGCGGGCGGGGTCGCGGACGACGTAGCCGGACACCCAGATGCGCGACGACTCGGGGTCCTCGTCGTTGACGCCGGTGTTGCCGACGTGCGGGGCGGTCATCACCACGACCTGGCGGTGGTACGACGGGTCGGTCAGGGTCTCCTGGTAGCCGGTCATGCCGGTGGAGAACACGGCCTCGCCGAAGGTCACCCCCACGGCCCCGTAGGCACGGCCGCGGAAGGTGCGGCCGTCCTCCAGGACGAGTACGGCGGGAACGCGGGTTCCCCTGGTGGAGGTCGTCATCGTGCGGCGCCTTCCGTCGTGTCGTTCTTGGTCATGGAGTTGACTGCCTCGACCCAGGCCGAGTGCCCGGCCGCCCGGTCGGAGCGGAAGCCGGAGTCGATCAGCCGGTCGCCGTGCTCCCAGGTGACGATCAGCAGACCGCCCTCGGTCAGGACCTTCCCGGCGATGCCCTTGTCGAGGCGGGCCCCGCGCAGGGCCCCGGCCGGGATGAAGAAGTCGGCGGCCCCGGGGCGCACGACGTCGATCCCGGCGCCGGTGAGCGTCAGTTCCGCGCGGCTGCGGTTGCCGAGGCCGCGGGCGACGATGCGGTCGAGCCACTGCCCGGCGGTCGTGGAGCCGTGGTAGCGGCCGCTGAGCCGGAGCTTCGCGTCACCGGCGTCCTCGGGGGCGGTCGGCAGCTCGGGCAGCCCGGACTGGAGCTCACCCCGCCACTTCCAGCCCTGGCGCATCAGCCAGTAGACGAGGGCGATGAAGAGCAGCAGTCCGGCGACCCAGCCGAGCCGTGCGGCCCAGTCGGTCACCTCCGCCGACTTCCGCTCGACCTCTCCGGCCGCCTGAATGATGAGTGGTGTCGTCACGCCAGCTTCCCGTCCATGAGCGTCGCGCGGCCCCGCAGGAACGTGTGGGTGACGCGCCCCGGCAGCTCACGGCCCTCGTAGGGCGTGTTGCGGCTGCGGGAGGCGAAGCCCGCGGGGTCCACGGTTCCACGGTATGCCGGATCGAGCAGGGTGAGGTTGGCGGGCTCACCTGCCGAGACGGGCCGGCCGTGGCCCTCCGCGCGGCCGATGCGGGCCGGCTTGTGCGACATCCGGTCGGCGACGCCCTCCCAGGTCAGCAGCCCGGTGTCGACCATCGTGTGCTGCACGACGGACAGCGCGGTCTCCAGGCCGACCATGCCCATCGCCGCCGCGGCCCACTCGCAGTCCTTGTCCTCGTGCGGGTGCGGGGCGTGGTCCGTGGCGACGATGTCGATCGTCCCGTCGGCCAGGGCCTCGCGCAGCGCCATCACGTCGCGCTCGGTGCGCAGCGGCGGGTTGACCTTGTAGACCGGGTTGTACGAGCGGACCAGCTCGTCGGTGAGCAGCAGGTGGTGCGGGGTGACCTCGGCGGTGACGTCGATGCCGCGGGACTTGGCCCAGCGGACGATCGCGACGGAGCCGGCGGTCGACAGGTGGCAGATGTGCACACGGGAGCCGACGTGCTCGGCCAGCAGCACGTCCCGGGCGATGATCGACTCCTCGGCGACGGCGGGCCAGCCGCCCAGGCCCAGCTCGGCGGAGACGACGCCCTCGTTCATCTGGGCACCCTCGGTGAGCCGGGGCTCCTGCGCGTGCTGCGCGACGACGCCGCCGAAGGCCTTCACGTACTCCAGCGCCCGGCGCATGATCACCGCGTCGTCGACGCACTTGCCGTCGTCGGAGAAGACGGTGACGGCGGCGGCGGAGTCGTGCATGGCGCCGAGTTCGGCGAGCTTCTTGCCCTCCAGGCCGACGGTGACGGCGCCGATGGGCTGGACGTCGCAGTAGCCGTGCTCCCTGCCGAGCCGCCACACCTGCTCGACGACGCCGGCGGTGTCGGCCACGGGGAAGGTGTTGGCCATGGCGAACACGGCCGTGTAACCGCCGCTCGCGGCCGCGCGGGTGCCGGTGAGGACGGTCTCGGAGTCCTCACGGCCGGGCTCCCGCAGATGGGTGTGCAGGTCGACCAGACCGGGCAGCAGGATCCTGCCCTCCGCCTCGACGACGGTGGCGTCGCCGGCCTCGACCCCGGTGCCGACCTCGGCGATGGTCTCGCCGTCGATCAGTACGTCCTGTGCCGCGCCGCCCAGCACCTTCGCGCCACGGATAAGCGTCTTGCTCATGGGTTACTTCGTCTCCTCGGTACGGGCGTGGGTGACGGCGGGCTCGTTGCCGCCGAGAAGCAGGTAGAGGACCGCCATGCGGGTGTGCACACCGTTGGCGACCTGTTCGATGGCGGTGCAGCGCTCGGAGTCGGCGACCTCGGCGGTGATCTCCATGCCGCGCACCATGGGGCCGGGGTGCATCACGATGGCGTGTTCGGGCATCTTCGCCATGCGGTCGCCGTCGAGGCCGTAGCGCCGCGAGTACTCGCGCTCGGTCGGGAAGAAGGCCGCGTTCATGCGCTCGCGCTGCACCCGCAGCATCATCACCGCGTCGCTCTTCGGCAGCGTGCTGTCCAGGTCGTACGAGACCTCGCAGGGCCAGTGCCCCACGCCGACCGGCAGCAGGGTGGGCGGCGCGACCAGGGTGACCTCGGCGCCGAGGGTGTGCAGCAGGTCCACGTTGGAGCGGGCGACGCGGCTGTGCAGGATGTCGCCCACGATCGTGATCCGCTTGCCCGAGAGGTCCTGTCCGATCCCGGCGTCCCGGCCGACGAGGCGGCGGCGCATGGTGAACGCGTCGAGCAGCGACTGGGTGGGGTGCTGGTGCGTGCCGTCACCGGCGTTGATGACCGCGGCGTCGATCCAGCCGGAGGTCGCGAGCCGGTAGGGGGCGCCGGAGGCGCCGTGCCGGATGACGACGGCGTCGACGCCCATCGCCTCCAGGGTCTGCGCGGTGTCCTTCAGCGACTCGCCCTTGGAGACGGACGAGCCCTTGGCGGCGAAGTTGATGACGTCCGCTGACAGCCGCTTCTCAGCCGCCTCGAAGGAGATCCGGGTCCTCGTCGAGTCCTCGAAGAAGAGGTTGACGACGGTCCGGCCGCGCAGGGTGGGCAGCTTCTTGATCGGCCGGTCGGCGACCCGGGCCATCTCCTCGGCGGTGTCGAGGATCAGGACGGCGTCGTCACGGGTGAGGTCGGCGGCCGAGATGAGGTGACGCTTCATCTGGGTGTGCTCCAGGGTGTGGAGATGTGCGGGCATGCGGGCGCGCGAGCGCTGCCCGGAGGGCGGGACGGGGGCCGTGCGGGGCTGCTACTGCTCGCCGGCCGGCGCGGTGTCCGCCGCCCGGCCGTCGGCCGGGGAGACCCCCGCCTCGCGCCGCTCGCCCAGCAGCACGGCGTCGCGGCCGTCCTCCTCGGCGAGCTGGACCTTGACCGTCTCCCGCAGCGACGTCGGGAGGTTCTTGCCGACGTAGTCGGCGCGGATGGGCAGCTCCCGGTGGCCCCGGTCCACCAGGACCGCGAGCTGGACGGCGCGCGGACGGCCGATGTCGTTCAGCGCGTCGAGGGCGGCGCGGATGGTGCGCCCGGAGAAGAGCACGTCGTCGACGAGGACGACCAGGCGACCGTCGATCCCGTCGGCCGGGATGTCCGTGCGCGCGAGGGCACGGGCGGGACGGAGCCGCAGGTCGTCGCGGTACATGGTGATGTCGAGGGAGCCGACGGGGATGGTGCGGCCGGTGATCTCGGCGAGCTTGGCGGCGAGCCGGTCGGCCAGGAAGACACCGCGCGTCGGGATGCCGAGGAGCACGACGTCGTCGGCGCCCTTGGCGCGCTCGACGATCTCGTGGGCGATGCGGGTGAGTACCCGCGCGATGTCGGGGCCCTCGAGGACGGGGCGCGCGATGTCGGAAGTGTGTGCGTCCATACGAAACGGACCTCCTTCTCCGCCTCACGGGACGGACCTTAAAGGACGTCGGATTTGCGCCGTCCACCGTACCAGGGTCCGCGAGGGGTCCCCGACCACCCCCTCGGGAGGGGCGTACGGACCATTCGGCTTGACGCAGCCAAGTAACGCTGCGTAACCTTCACAGTGAGTGACCAGCCGCGCGGCCGAGCCGCACGTGATACAGCGTCCGGGGAGCTATATGTCCAGCGAATACGCAAAACAGCTCGGGGCCAAGCTCCGCGCCATCCGTACCCAGCAGGGGCTCTCGCTCCACGGGGTGGAGGAGAAGTCCCAGGGCCGCTGGAAGGCCGTCGTCGTCGGGTCGTACGAGCGCGGGGACCGCGCCGTGACCGTGCAGCGCCTGGCCGAGCTGGCGGACTTCTACGGTGTACCGGTGCAGGAGCTCCTTCCCGGCACCACGCCGGGCGGTGCCGCCGAGCCGCCGCCGAAGCTCGTTCTCGACCTCGAGCGTCTTGCCCACGTTCCCGCCGAGAAGGCCGGACCGCTGCAGCGTTACGCGGCGACCATCCAGAGCCAGCGCGGTGACTACAACGGCAAGGTGCTCTCCATCCGGCAGGACGACCTGCGCACGCTGGCCGTCATCTACGACCAGTCGCCGTCGGTGCTCACCGAGCAGCTGATCAGCTGGGGCGTGCTGGACGCCGACGCGCGTCGCGCGGTCGCCCACGAAGAGGGCTGACGCCACAACAGCAGAAACGTTGCCGCCGGGCCGTGGGAGGGGCTGCCTCCCACGGCCCGGCGACGTTTCCGCTGCCGGTGCGGTCCCGCTCGGGCGGCCGTCAGTGCGTCGCGCTCGGGGAAGGCCCGCGAACGGCTGCCGGAGCCGGGCTCCGCGACCCGCGTGACGTGTTCCGCCCCGTGGAGGTGATCCTGCGATCCGCCATGGCCGGGCACGCGTCCCGGTACGCGTCCGGGAACGCCGAGGCCCGCAGCACCCGGGGTGCTGCGGGCCCTTGCGGCTCGGCCTGGCTCAGCCGGTGGCCTACGCGTCGCGGAGGGTCGGCTTCAGGTCCTTGAAACGACCCAGCAGGCCGTTCACGAAGGACGGCGAGTCGTCGGTGGAGAACTCCTTGGCGAGCTGCACCGCCTCGTCGATCACGACGGCGTCCGGGGTGTCGTCCACCCAGACCAGCTCGTACGTGCCGAGCCGCAGGATGTTGCGGTCAACGACGGGCATCCGGTCGAGCGTCCAGCCGACCGCGTGGGTGGCGATCAGCTCGTCGATACGGGCCGCGTGCTCCGCGTACCCCTCGACCAACTCCATCGTGAACTCGCCGACCGGCGGCTGACGGTCGTCGGACCGCGAGTGCCGGATCCAGTCCGCGAGGACCTGCTGCACGGACGCACCGCGCTGGTCGGCCTCGAAGAGGATCTGGAAAGCGCGCTTGCGGGCCTTGTTGCGGGCAGCCACGGTTAGCTGTTCACCCGGCCGAGGTAGTCGCCGGAACGGGTGTCGACCTTGATCTTCTCACCGGTGGTGATGAAGAGCGGGACCTGGATGGTGTAGCCGGTCTCCAGGGTGGCGGGCTTGGTGCCGCCCGTGGAGCGGTCGCCCTGGACGCCCGGCTCGGTCTCCTGGATGACGAGCTCGACGGCGGCCGGCAGCTCGACGTAGAGCACCTCGCCCTCGTGCGTCGCGACGGTCGCGGTGAAGCCCTCGATGAGGAAGTTCGCCGCATCGCCGACGGCGGTGCGGGCGACGTGCAGCTGGTCGTACGTCTGCATGTCCATGAACACGAAGTACTCGCCGTCCATGTACGAGAACTGCATGTCGCGGCGGTCGACGGTGGCCGTCTCGACCTTCACGCCGGCGTTGAAGGTCTTGTCGACGATCTTGCCGGAGAGCACGTTCTTGAGCTTGGTGCGCACGAAGGCCGGGCCCTTGCCGGGCTTGACGTGCTGGAACTCGACGACGGACCAGAGCTGGTCGTTGTCGAGCTTGAGCACCATGCCGTTCTTGAGGTCGTTCGTGGTGGCCACGGTTGCGGAATCTCCTGGACTGACGCTGGTGGACGACCGAGGAGAAGCGAAGGTGCGCGCTGCGAGCGGAGCTAGAGCGCGAGCAGCTCCTTGGTCGTGATGGTGAGTAGCTCGGGTCCGCCGTCCGCCTCCTGGCGCACGACGAGCGTGTCATCGATCCGGACTCCGCCCCGGCCCGGGAGGTGGACCCCCGGTTCGACGGTGACCGGCACACAAGCGTCCAGTTTACCCATGGCCGCAGGTGCCAGCTGCGGGTCCTCGTCGATTTCCAGTCCTACACCGTGGCCGGTGAGGGGCGACAGCCCCTCACCGTAGCCCGCAGAGTCGAGGAGGTGACGGGCCGCGCGGTCGACGTCCCGGTACCCGGCACCCGGCAGGAGGGCCTCGCGGCCGGCCCGCTGAGCGGCGAAGACGAGGTCGTAGAGGTCGATCTGCCAGTCCGCGGGCGTGGTGCCGATGACGAACGTACGGCCGATCTCGCAGCGGTATCCGCGGTAGTTGGCGCCCAGGCAGACGGAGAGGAAATCGCCTTCCTCGACGCGCCGGTCGGAGGGCCGGTGGCGGCGGCGCCCCGCGTTCGGGCCCGTGGCGACGGAGGTCGGGAAGGCAGGGCCGTCGGCCCCGTGGTCGACGAGCCGGCGCTCGAGTTCGAGGGCCAGATGGCGCTCGGTGCGGCCGACGAGGATGGACTCCAGCAGCTCGCCGAGGGCCTGGTCGGTGATCTCGGCCGCGATCCGCAGGCAGGCGATCTCGTCCTCGTCCTTCACCATGCGCTGCTGTTCGACGGCCCCGCCCAGGTCGGTCAGCCGCAGGCCGGGAGCGACAGCGCCGAGGGCGCGGTGGCGGGCGACGGTGAGGTGGTTCTCCTCGACGGCCAGCGCGTCGGCGCCGGAACCCGCGGCGGTCTCCGCGGCGGCGACGACGGGGTCGTGTCCGTGCGCCGGGAGGACGGTCAGCCGCAGCTGCTCGTCCAGACGCCCGTCGACGGGGTCACCGGTGGGCGCGGTGGGGCACAGCAGCTCGTCGGCGCACTCCCCTGCGGAGCCCAGCAGCAGTACGGCGCCGGGCGGGGCGCCTCCCGCGAGATAGCGGACATTGGCGGGCCGGGAGATCAGCGCCGCGGCGCTCCCGGCCGCGACACACCGGTCGCGCAGCCGGCTGCGGCGGACAGCGAACACCTCGGACATGTGACGAGCCTAAGAGCGCGGAGCGGATCCGGCCGTTTGAGAGCGTCCGTGCGGGGTCCCTCGGAGGGTGCCGCACGCCGACGGCGCACCCCTCACCCCGCGTCGAAGCGCACTGCCGCGTCGCATGCCGGCCGACCGGTGAACGGCGCGAGGCCCGGGGCCAGGACACGGCGGTCCGGGGCAGCACACGGCTGCGAGACCGCGTGGCGGCCGATGCGGGGCACCGGGTGGCACCCGCGCCCGCATCGCAAGCGGCCGCGCGGGTGTGCGGGCGTGCGGCAGCCGCATCCGCACCGCCTGGAACGCCAGCAGCGGACGCGCGACCCCACTCGTCCGGCGTGTGCCTACCAGGCCGGTGGGCTCTTCAGCGCGCGGGCCAGCACGTCGTCGAGGATGCGCGCGGTCGTCTCCACGTCGCACTGGGAGTTGTCGATGATCGGGAGGCCGGAACCGTACCAGCCGGCCATGCGGCCGTGGATGCCGGCGACCTCCTCGTCCGAGAGCCGGCGATTGCCCGTGCGCTCGGCGTTGCGCTCCAGGACGATCTCCAGGCCGGGCAGCAGGACCACGGGCAGCAGACCGGGGCCGACGTGCCGCTTCCAGCCGCCGAGCCCGACGACGGGGCGGTCGGGGAACACGGCGTCGTCGAGGATGCAGGAGATGCCGTTGGCCAGGAAGTTGCGGGCGGCGAACCCGCAGGTGCGGCGGGCCAGGCGGTATTGGGCCTCCGACTGGTCGTTCCAGCCGGTCTGGGGGTCGGCGAAGCCGGAGCAGACCCATTCCCGCACGTCGTCGAGGCTGATGTGCGCGGTGGGCACGCGGCGGCGCTGCGCCCAGTGCCGGGCGACGGTCGTCTTGCCCGCACCCGCCGGGCCGATCAGCAGGACCGCGAGCGTGGCGGTGCCGGTGCCGTTGTCGGCGGGCGGGGGCGGCGAGGGTATGGGAACCGGTCCGCCCGGCGGGAGCGAGACGTGGCCCGTGGTGTCCGGCGAGGGCGGCACCGCTGCCTGCTGCTGTGGGGCCGGGCCGCTCCAGCCCTGGGCGGGCGGGCCCTGCGGGGGCGGAGGGCTCTGCGGCGGCGGGGGGCCGGGGTGCTGGGCCCGGTGTTCCCATCCGGCAGCCGGGCCGTGCCCGGTCTCGGGTCCCGGGACGCGTCCCGGGCCGTGGGGAGGCAGCGGGGCTCCCACTGCGTGCTGCATCCGGTGCCACTCCGTCTCGTACGACTTCACGCTGGTCGGACGGGAGTTGGCCCGTCCGTACCGAACGGTACCCTCCCCGGCCGCTCCAATGGGAACGGCCGGGGCCGGTACGAAGTGCCCGGGGCGGGCGGGTTCAGCCGTCGAGTTCCTCGGCCAGCGCGCGCAGGGCCAGCCGGTACGAGCCGATCCCGAAGCCGGCGACGGTTCCGGAGGCGACCGCCGCGATCACCGAAGTGTGGCGGAATTCCTCGCGTGCGTACGGATTCGAGATGTGCACCTCGATGAGCGGGGCGGTCCGCTGGGCGGCGGCGTCGCGCATGCCGTACGAGTAGTGCGTGAACGCACCGGGGTTGACGACGACCGGGATCGAGGCGTCGGCGGCCTCTTGCAGCCAGCGGATCATCTCGCCCTCGTCGTTCGTCTCCCGGACGTCGACGTCGAAACCGAGCTCCTTGCCCAGCGTCCGGCAGGCGTCGACCAGCCCCGCGTACGAGGTCGAGCCGTACACGTCGGGCTCCCGGGAGCCGAGGCGGCCGAGGTTCGGGCCGTTCAGCACGAGGACGCGGCGGCTCACGCGGACACCTCGCCGAACGCGGCGAGCAACACGGCCGGGTCCGGTCCCTCCAGCACGGTGGGCTTGGCGAGGCCGTCCAGCACGATGAAGCGCAGCAGGTCGCCGCGGGACTTCTTGTCGACCTTCATGGTCTCCAGCAGCCGGGGCCACTGGTCCCCGCGGTAGGTGAGCGGCAGGCCGACCGACTCCAGCACGGCCCGGTGCCGGTCCGCGGTCGCGTCGTCGAGCCGTCCCGCGAGACGGCCGAGTTCGGCGGCGAAGACCATGCCGACCGAGACGGCGGCGCCGTGCCGCCACTTGTAGCGCTCGTTCTTCTCGATGGCGTGCGCCAGCGTGTGCCCGTAGTTGAGGATCTCCCGGAGTCCGGACTCCTTGAGGTCGCTGGAGACGACGTCCGCCTTGACCCGGATCGAGCGCTCGATCAGCTCCGCGGTGTGCGGCCCGGCAGGGGTGCGGGCGCTCTCCGGGTCCGCCTCGATCAGATCCAGGATGACCGGGTCCGCGATAAATCCGGCCTTGATGATCTCGGCCAGGCCGCTGACGTAGTCGTGGACGGGCAGGGAGTCGAGCGCGCCGAGGTCGCAGATCACCCCGGCGGGCGGGTGGAAGGCCCCGACGAGGTTCTTCCCCTCGGCGGTGTTGATGCCGGTCTTGCCGCCGACTGCGGCGTCCACCATGGCGAGGACCGTGGTGGGCACGGCGATCCAGCGCACTCCGCGCAGCCAGCTCGCGGCGACGAACCCGGCGAGGTCGGTCGTGGCGCCGCCACCGACGCCGACGATGACGTCGGTGCGGGTGAAGCCGGTCTGCCCGAGCGCCTTCCAGCAGTACGCCGCGACCTCGACGGTCTTGGCCTCCTCGGCGTTGGGCACCTGGATGGCGACGACCTCGTAACCCTCGTCGGCGAGGTCCTGGCGGATCGCGTCCCCGGTCTCGGCGAGGGCTTCGGGGTGGATGACGGCGACGCGCTTGGCCCTGGGCCCGATCAGTCCCGGGAGCTCCCCCAGCAGACGGCGGCCGACGAGCACCTCGTACGGGTCGGTGCCCGCGGTGCCGCCGACCTGGATGCGGGTGACTGCCTGCTCGGTCATGCGTCCTTCCATTCGAGTGCGTCGAGGACCGCCTGGGCGACCTCTTCGGGCGTGCGGTCGTCGGTGGCGACGACGACCCGGGCGACTTCCGTGTACAGGTGCCGGCGGGCCTCCATCAGCTCGCGCCACTGGCGGCGCGGGTTGACGGCCAGCAGCGGGCGGGCGGTGTTCAGTCCGACGCGGCGCACCGCCTCCTCGACGTCCATCGAGAGGTAGGCGACGGGCAGCCCGGACAGCAGCTCGCGGGTGCCCTGGTCGAGGATCGCGCCGCCGCCGAGGGCGAGCACGCCCGTGTGCTCGGCGACGGCGGTGCGGACCGCCGCACGCTCCAGCTCACGGAAGTGCGGTTCGCCGTCCTCGACGAAGATGTCCGAGATCTCCCGGCCCTCGGCCGCCACGATGTCGGCGTCGGTGTCGCGGTAGCCGGTGCCGAGGCGCTCGGCCAGCAGCGCGCCGACCGTCGACTTGCCGACGCCCATCGGCCCGATCAGTACGACCTTCGGGCCGCCCGCGCCGGGCCGCGGGGTCGCGGCCTCGTGTGCGTCGCTCACCGGATGGCCAGGTTCTCGAGGTACGAGCGCACGTTGCGGCGGGTCTCGGGGACGCTGTCGCCGCCGAACTTCTCCGCGACGGCATCCGCCAGCACCAGGGCCACCATCGCCTCGGCCACGATTCCGGCGGCCGGCACGGCGCACACGTCGGAGCGCTGGTGGTGGGCGGCGGCGGACTCGCCGGTGCTGACGTCGACGGTCCTGAGCGCGCGCGGCACGGTCGCGATCGGCTTCATCGCGGCGCGGACGCGCAGCAGCTCGCCCGTGGTCAGGCCGCCCTCGGTACCGCCGGAGCGGCCGGAGGAGCGGCGGATGCCGTCCTCGGTGGAGACGATCTCGTCGTGGGCCTGGGAGCCGGGCACCCGGGCCAGCTCGAATCCGTCGCCGACCTCGACGCCCTTGATGGCCTGGATGCCCATCAGCGCCGCGGCCAGACGGGCGTCGAGCCGGCGGTCCCAGTGGACGTGAGAGCCGAGCCCGACGGGGACGCCGTAGGCGAGCACCTCGACGACTCCGCCCAGGGTGTCGCCGTCCTTGTGGGCCTGGTCGATCTCCGCGACCATCGCCTTCGACGCGTCGGCGTCCAGGCAGCGCACGGGGTCGGCGTCGAGCTTCTCGACGTCGGCCGGGGTCGGGTAGACCCCGTGGGGGGCCTTGGCGGCGGCGAGCTCGATCACGTGCGAGACGATCTCGATGCCCGCGGTCTCCTTGAGGTAGGAGCGGGCGACGGCGCCGAGGGCGACGCGGGCCGCGGTCTCCCGGGCGCTCGCGCGCTCCAGGATCGGCCGGGCCTCGTCGAAGCCGTACTTCTGCATGCCGGCGAGGTCGGCGTGGCCGGGCCGGGGCCGGGTCAGCGGGGCGTTGCGGGCCAGTTCGGCAAGCTCGGCCGGGTCAACCGGGTCGGCCGCCATGACCTTCTCCCACTTGGGCCACTCGGTGTTGCCCACCATGATCGCGATCGGGGAGCCGAGAGTGAGCCCGTGGCGCACTCCGCCGAGGAAGGTGACCTCGTCGCGCTCGAACTTCATCCGCGCACCGCGGCCATAGCCCAGGCGCCGCCGAGCCAGGTGGTCCGCCACCATCTCCGTGGTGATCGGGACACCGGCGGGAAGACCCTCCAGCGTCGCCACCAGTGCGGGTCCGTGCGACTCCCCCGCGGTCAGCCAACGCAACCTGCTCAACGGTGCTCCTCATGCTCGCGCCTGGAACTGCGACGGCGCGGCCTCGGGGCACTCCTCCAGCGGCTGGAGACACCCCCGACCCGTGGTGGCCGGGAGCGGCGCGGCCCGGGCCCGCCTCCCCCGATCCTCCCACGTCCGGGCCGCGGACCAGGCCAGTGGTCCAGCAGGCGGACGGCCGGACGGGACGCGACCGGGGCGCTCCGGAGCCGTGGAGGACCTCGGGATCAGCGCCCGGCGAGCGCCTCTTCGCCGGCCGTGCGCATCGCCGCCAGCGGAGCCGGGGAGCGTCCGGTCATCTGCTCGACCTGGAACACGGCCTGGTGCACCAGCAGGTCGAGGCCGCCGACGACGGAGCCGCCCCGCTCGTCCCAGGCCGCCGCGAGCGGTGTCGGCCACGGGTCGTAGAGCACGTCGAAGAGGGTGCCGGGGCCCTCGGGGACGTACGGGACGAGGGTGTCCGTCGCCCCGGCCGGGGTGGTGGCGACGACCAGCGGAGCGTCGAAGGCGTGGGCGGCCTCCGCCCAGTCGGCGGTGTGCACCTCGACGCCGAGCCGTTCGCCCCAGCCGCGCATCTCGTCGGCCCGGGCCCGGCTGCGCACGTACGCGGTGACCGGTCCCGTGCAGATCCGGCCGAGCGCGGCGAGCGCCGAGGAGGCGGTCGCGCCGGCGCCCAGCACGGCCGCGTGGTCGACCTTCTCGATACCTCGTTCGCGCAGGGCGGCGATCATGCCGGGGATGTCCGTGTTGTCGCCGGTCCGCCGGCCGTCCTCGGTGAGCACGACCGTGTTGACGGCCTCGACCGCGGCAGCCGTGTCGCTGATCTCGTCGAGCAGCGGGATGACGGCGCGTTTCAGCGGCATGGTCAGGGACAGCCCGGCCCAGCTCGCGTCCAGCCCCTGGAGGAAGCCCGCCAGGTCCCCCTCGGTCACCTCGAAGCGGTCGTACGACCAGTCGGTCAGGCCGAGCGCCGCGTAGGCGGCGCGGTGGAGCACCGGGGAGAGCGAATGGGCGATGGGCGAGCCCAGGACCGCGGCCCTGCGCCGGTCAGTTCGTGCCGCGCTGGTCATTGAACTTGGCCTTGAGCTTCTCGAATTCCGCGTGGGTCTTGGCGTACTCGGTCTTCTGCTTGCCGTCGGTGGCCACGAAGTACAGCCAGCCGTCCGAGGTCGGCGTGATCGAGGCGTTGAGCGCCGTCAGGTCCGGGTTGCCGATGGGCCCGGGCGGCAGCCCCTTCTGGGTGTACGTGTTGTACGGGTCCAGATTGCTGTTGATCTCCCGCTCGCTGATGTCGATCTTGCTCTGGCCCTTGAGGTAGTTGAAGGCCGAGTCGAACTGGAGCAGCTGGTTGGTCTCCGTGTTGGTGGGCTTCAGACGGTTGTAGATGACCTCGGCCATCTTCTTGTAGTCGTCCTCGTTCTTGCCCTCCGCCTGGACCAGGCTCGCCACGGTGATCAGTTCCCAGGCGTTGTTCAGCTTGAGCTGCTTCGCCTTGGCCTCCAGGTCGACCTTCCCGTACTCCTGGTTGGCCCTGGCGACCATGGCCTTGAGGATCGTCTCCGGCTTGGAGCCCGGTGCGACCGGATACGTTGCCGGGTAGAGGAATCCTTCCAGCGGGTCCTTGACGTCCTTGTGGTTCTGCGCCCACACGGGAAGCCCGAGGTTCTTCGCCTCCTTCAGGGCGACGGCCTTCGTCGTGCCGGGGTCGAGCTCGAGCCGTTTGTCGATGAGCTGGTAGATCGCGGCGTTGCGCGCGCCCTCGGCGATGCTGAGGGCGTTGCGGTTGTTGGGGTCGAGCATCGCCTTGACGGCTTCCTCGGCCGACATCCCCTTCTTCAGGGTGTAGATGCCGTCCTGGATCCGGGTGCCGCGGGGATTGTCGTTCTGGGCGGAGATGAAGGCGTCCACGCTCTTCACCACACCGGCCTTCTTCAGCGCGTTGCCGATGTCCGTGCCGCTCGCGCCCAGCGTGATCTCGACCTGCACGCTGCCGCTGCCGGGGCCGTCGAAGTCGGGCGCTTCACCGAACTGCCCCTGCCAGAACTGGTATCCGACGTAGCCGGCACCGCCGGCGCCGCCGACCAGGACGAGGGCCACGAAGAGGCAGGCGAAGCCGTTGCGGCCTTTCTTCTTCTTCTTGGCCGGGCCGCGTCCGTCGCCGCCGCGGCGCGGCGCCTCGCCGGGCTCGTCGTCATCGTCGCCGCCCCGGCGGTCGTCGCCCGTGAAGAACGGGTGGTCCTCTTCCTGCGGGTCCGACACCCAGTCGTCGTCCGCCGGAGGAGGCTGCTGCCGCCCCTGCGCCGGCGGGGCGTTGCGGCGCCCGGGAGGCTGCGGCGGCGGGTAGGCGTCGGGGGTGCCGTAGTAGTCGGCGTCGGCGCCGCCATAGGGGGCGGCCCCCGCATTCGGGTCGTACGGCATGACGGGCTGCGCGCCGGTGTCCCAGGTGCCGTTGTACTGCTGGGCGCCGTTGTCCTGTCGTCCGTACTGCCCGGTGTCGTACTGGCCTGTGTTGTACTGGTTCGTGTCGTACTGGCCCGTGTCGTACTGACCGGTCCCGTACCGACCCGCGTCGTACTGCCCGGTGCCGTACTGCTGCTGCGCGTGCTGCTGCCCGTACTGACCCGTGTCGTACTGCCCGGTGCCGTACTGCTGCTGGTGGCCCGTCGGGTACTGGCCGTCCCCGTAGTGGGCCTGGTCCTGCGGCTGCTGCGGGTACTGCTGCTGGCCGCCGTAGGACGCAGGGCCGGCGCCGCCCTGCTGCCCTCTCCACCCCTGGTCCCCGTACAGAGGATCCTCGGGGTGCCACGGTTCGGAGCCGGGGCCCCGGCCATATTCAGTCATCGATCCCCTAGAGCCGCGAGACGAGCGCCGGAACGCTCCGCCTCTACGTTGTGCGGTGGTTGTTCGAACACCGCCGCATCGCGCGGAACGTTACCGTATCGCGATCAGATGACCACTTCGACGCCCTCGCCCGGGGGACCCCCCGAGGTCCGTTCGGCCTCCAAAGCGTTCTGAAGGATGACAACCGCCGCAACCTGGTCGATGACAGACCTGCCCTTTTTGGACTTCACGCCCGAAGCACGAAGCCCCTGACTGGCCGTCACTGTGGTCATCCTCTCGTCCACCAGTCGCACCGGAACCGGATGGACACCGCGGGCGAGCTCCTGGGCGAAGGCCCGGACCTTGGCCGCCGCGGGACCCTCACCACCGCTCAGCGAACGGGGCAGGCCCACGACCACCTCGATCGGCTCGTACTCGTCGACCAGCTGCCTCAGCCGCCTGTGGGCGGCCGGGACGTCGCGTCCCGGCACGGTCTCCACCGGTGTGGCGAGGACCCCGTCGGGGTCGCACGAGGCGACCCCGATCCGGGCGTCCCCGACGTCGATCGAGAGACGACGTCCTCTGCGCATCAGGCCTTCTCGGCGACCAGACGCACGACGGCGTCGATGGCGTCGCCGACCGCCTCCGGGTTCTGCCCGCCGCCCTGGGCGACGTCCGGCTTGCCGCCGCCACCGCCGCCGAGGGTCTTGGCGGCGGTACGGACCAGCTCACCGGCCTTGAGCCCGCGCTCACGGGCGGCCTCGTTGGTGGCGATGACGGTCAGCGGACGTCCGTTGGCGGTGGTGAAGAGCGCCACGACGGCCGGGCGGTCGCCCGGGATGCGGCCGCGGACGTCGAGGACCAGCTTGCGCAGGTCGTCGGCGGACGTGCCGTCCGGGACCTGGCCGGTGACCAGGGCGGTGCCGTGGATGTCCCTGGCCTTCTCGGCGAGACCGGCGGCGGCCTGGAGGACCTTCTCGGCGCGGAACTTCTCGATCTCCTTCTCGGCGTCCTTCAGCTTGCCGAGCATCGTGGCGATCTTCTCCGGAAGCTCCTCCGGACGGCCCTTGACCAGCTCCTGGAGCTGGGCGACGACCGTGTGCTCCTTGGCCAGGAAGTTGTAGGCGTCGGCGCCGACGAGAGCCTCGATACGGCGAACGCCGGAGCCGATCGACGACTCGCCGAGAAGCTTCACCAGACCGAGCTGGGCGGTGTTGTGGACGTGCGTGCCGCCGCAGAGCTCCTTGGAGAAGTCGCCGATGGTGACGACCCGGACCCGCTCGCCGTACTTCTCGCCGAACTCGGCGATGGCGCCCTGCTTCTTGGCCTCGTCGATGCTCATGACCTCGGCCTGGACGTCGAGCTCACGGGCCAGGACCTCGTTGATCTTCTGCTCGACGTCGGTCAGGACCGTGCCGGGGACGGCGGCGGGCGAACCGAAGTCGAAGCGGAAGCGGCCCGGCGAGTTCTCGGAGCCGGCCTGGGCGGCCGTCGGGCCGAGCGCGTCGCGCAGCGCCTGGTGGGTGAGGTGCGTGGCGCTGTGGGCGCGGGCAATGGCCCGGCGGCGCCTGACGTCGATGGTGGCGTAGGCGGAGGCGCCCACGGTCACCTCGCCGACCTGCACCGAGCCCTTGTGCACGGAGACGCCCGGGACCGGCTGCTGCACGTCGCGGACCTCGATGACGGCGCCGGTGTCCAGCTTGATCCGGCCCTGGTCGGCGAGCTGACCGCCGCCCTCGGCGTAGAACGGGGTGCGGTCGAGGACGACCTCGACCTCGTCGCCCTCGGAGGCGGCAGGCGAGGGCACGCCGTCGACGAGCAGGCCGACGACGGTCGACTCGCCGTCGGTGTGCGTGTAGCCGGTGAACTCGGTGGCGCCGGCCGAGTCGGCGACCTCGCGGTAGGCGGACAGATCGGCGTGGCCGGTCTTCTTGGCCTTGGCGTCGGCCTTGGCGCGCTCCCGCTGCTCCTTCATCAGGCGGCGGAAGCCGTCCTCGTCCACGGACAGCCCCTGCTCGGCGGCCATCTCGAGGGTGAGGTCGATCGGGAAGCCCCAGGTGTCGTGGAGCAGGAATGCCTTGTCCCCGGAGAGAACGGTCGAGCCGGCGTTGCGGGCCTCGGTGACGGCGCCGTCCAGCACGTTCGTACCGGCGTTCAGAGTCTTGAGGAAGCGGGCCTCCTCGGCGAGCGCGACGGTCTCGATGCGCTTGCGGTCGGTCTCCAGCTCCGGGTACTGCTGCCCCATGGTCTTGACGACCACGTCGACCAGCGCCGAGACGACGGGGCCGGTGGCGCCGAGGAGCCGCATGTTGCGGATGGCGCGGCGCATGATGCGGCGCAGGACGTAGCCACGGCCCTCGTTGCCGGGGGTGACGCCGTCGCCGATGAGCATCACCGACGTGCGGATGTGGTCGGCGACCACGCGGAGGGACACGTCCGACTCGTGGCTGTCGCCGTAGCGGACGCCGGTCAGCTCGGTGGCCTTGTCGATGACGACGCGCAGGGTGTCCGTCTCGTACATGTTCTGCACGCCCTGCAGGATCATGGCGAGACGCTCGAGACCGAGACCGGTGTCGATGTTCTTGCTCGGCAGGTCGCCGACGATCTCGAAGTCCTCCTTGCCGGAGCCCTCGCCGCGCTCGTACTGCATGAAGACCAGGTTCCAGATCTCCACGTAGCGCTCGTCGTTGACGGCAGGGCCGCCCTCGGGGCCGAACTCGGGGCCGCGGTCGTAGTTGATCTCCGAGCAGGGGCCGCACGGTCCCGGGACGCCCATGGACCAGAAGTTGTCCTTCTTGCCCAGGCGCTGGATGCGCTCGGCGGGGACGCCGACGACCTCGCGCCAGATGCGCTCGGCCTCGTCGTCGTCGAGGTAGACCGTGATCCAGAGCTTCTCGGGCTCGAGGCCGTAGCCACCGTCCGCCACGGAGCCGGTGAGCAGCTCCCAGGCGTACTTGATGGCCCCTTCCTTGAAGTAGTCGCCGAACGAGAAGTTGCCGCACATCTGGAAGAACGTGCCGTGGCGGGTGGTCTTGCCGACCTCTTCGATGTCCGGCGTGCGCACGCACTTCTGCACGCTGGTGGCGCGCGGGGCGGGCGGCTTGGTCTCGCCCAGGAAGTAGGGCTTGAACGGGACCATGCCTGCGTTGACCAGGAGCAGAGTCGGGTCGTCCGCGATGAGCGACGCCGAAGGCACGACGGTGTGCCCGCGCTCCTCGAAGAAGCTCAGCCAGCGGCGGCGGATTTCAGCCGACTCCATCAGTGGTCCTCATTCCGGTTGTACGAGCGCTTCTCGTCAAGCATCTCGTAGTGCTTCTTGTGGTGCTTGTGGTTTTCCAGGGCGGCCCGGCGGCGTTGTGCGGGAAGTCCCCTGTCGGCGGGGCCCTCGATCCCCAGCGCGTCGCCGAGTTCGGCCTCGCGCTGGGCCATCCCGGACCGGACGTCGAGGGCGAAGTCCTTGAGCCGGTGACCGGTTTCGATCGCCTTGTTCGCCGCCTGGGCGGCGAGGCTCTCGGGGGTCAGCTGCCTGAGCTTGCGGTTGACCTTGGTGGTGGCCCACACGCCGGCGGCGGCGCCGGCGGTGAACCAGAACGCACGACGGAACATCGGGTCTCAGTCCTTCTGCTTCCGGCGCCTCGCGGCCGGTACGGTGCGGCCGACGACGACCGTGCGCCTCGTCTGCGCGGGTGGTGCGTCGGCCCGGTTGCGGCTCATCGCGCGGCGCACGCCGTAGCCGAACGCCGCGACCTTCACGAGCGGACCGCCGAACGTCGAGGCGACCGTGGTGGAGAGCGCCGACGCGTTCGAGGTGACCTCCTGGACGTCGGAGGCGATGGCGTCGACCCGGTCGAGTTGGGTCTGCGCGGAGCGGACGGTGGCCGAGGCGTCGGCCAGCAGCGGCACGGCCTGCTCGGTCACCTCCGCCATCAGCTTGGTGGTCGCCTTGAGCGTCTGGGCCAGCCTCACCAGCACCACGGCGAGGAAGGAGACCAGGATCGCCCAGAAGACGGCCACCAGGATCCCGGCAACCTCTCCACCGGTCACGCTGCACCGCTCTCTGCTCGTCGAGGGTCACTTCGAAAGTCCTTGTCCGACCCTATCGCGCCCGAGGTCGGACCCCGTAACGGATCAGTGACCGCAGAACGGGAGTTGCGCGGATTCTACGGGGCGCTCCCGTCCGCGCACTCTCGGTGCCCATCGCGCCCCGGGGACGGGCGCCGCGGAACGCGAGAGCCCGCCGCTCCCCCGCCGGTGAGGGCGGGGAGGCGGCGGGCCGGGGCGCGAAGGCCGGTGGTACTGCGCCGCTGGATCAGCGGGCGTAGTACTCGACGACGAGCTGCTCGTCGCAGATCACCGGGATCTCCTTGCGGTTCGGCTCCCGGTCCAGGCGGAAGGCGAGCGCCTTGAGGTTGACCTGCAGGTAGCGCGGGGTCTCACCGTCGGGCGCGTAGCCACCCTCACGGGCGACCTGGAAGGGGTGCTTCTCGCGGGAGCGCTCGCGGATCGTGACGACGTCGTCCGGGCGGACACGGAACGAGGGCTTGTCGACCTTGCCGCCGTTGACCTCGACGTGGCCGTGGACGACCATCTGACGGGCCTGGTAGATCGTGCGGGCGATGCCGGAACGGAGCACCAGGGCGTCGAGACGGCGCTCGAGCTCGATGATCAGGGCCTCACCCGTCTTGCCCTGGACCTTGCTGGCGCGCTCGTAGGCACGGACCAGCTGACGCTCGGAGACGTCGTACTGGGCGCGAAGACGCTGCTTCTCGAGCAGACGGACCTTGTAGTCCGAGTTCTGCTTGCGGCCACGGCCGTGCTCACCCGGCGGGTAGGGGCGAGCCTCGAAGTACTTGACGGCCTTCGGCGTCAGGGCGATGCCGAGTGCACGCGACTTCTTGACCTTGGGTCGCGACTGGTTCACGGGGAACCTACCTCCATGTAAGTTAGGTGAGCCTTACCTTATTCGAGGAGGACGTAATGTCTCGACCGCATGGGATCCCCCTGCCCAGTGCGCATCGCAGTTCAGACGCCCCAGCGCCTGCTTACGACGACGATGAACAAGGTCAGCCGCGTCCCAGGGAAGACGCTCGGCAGCCCACCAAAGCCGAGCGCGTACGAACCCTCGTTGAGAACAACGCCTCAGTATCCCTCACGTTGCCGGGTGCTCGCGACCACGGTCCCGGCTACTGGGAACCCGCCGCACGCACCGTCACTCCCGAGGGGGACGTCGTTCTCCTTGTGCCATGGGATTCTCCCACGGCACGGGCGGCCGCGTACGCCCAGGACGACGACCTGACCTGCGTGATGGAGATCACCGATGTCGCCCCGGTCGCCGTGCGGCAGCGGATCCGCGGCCGCGCCTGGCTGGCCGGCTGGCTCACCGCCGTGCGCAACGAGGACCGCGCCCGGTTCGAGCGGCTGCTCGCCGAGCGGCACCCCGAGCGCTCCCCGTCGCTCACCGAGGCGGACCGTCCCGCCTGGATGCTGGTCCGGCTGGAGACGGGCGAGATCTCGGTGGACGACCTGTGGGGCGCGGGAGGCGTGGAGCCGGCGGACCTCGGGGCGGCCGAACCCGACCCCGTCGGACGGCACGAGGCGGAGCTCCTGCAGCACCTGCACTCGGCGCACGGCGACCAGGTGCGCGGGCTGGCCGGTCTGCTCGGGGAGCGCGGGGGCGCGGCCGTGCGGGGCGTGGTGCCGCTGGCCCTCGACCGCTTCGGGCTGCGGCTGCGTCTCACCGCCGTGGAAGGGCGTACGTTCGACGCGCGCTTCGACTTCCCCGCGCCCGTGAAGGACACCGCAGAGCTGCGGCACGCGATGCACACCCTCTTCGCCGCGTCCATGGGGTGACCGTGCGCCGCACCGGGCGGCCGGGTCAGGAACCCGGCGGGGTCTCGCCGCGCAGCCGCTCCCGGACCTTCTCGACCACATCCGCGTAGCGTGCCTCGGCTCCGTACCGCGTCGGCTCGTAGTAGCGCCTGCCGTGGACGGCGTCCGGCGCGTACTGCTGTGGAGCGATCGCACCCGGGACGTCGTGCGGATACACATAGCCCTGGGCGTGACCGAGCTTCGCGGCCCCCTTGTAGTGGCCGTCGCGCAGATGCCGCGGGACGGGACCGGCCAGCCCGTTGCGCACGTCCGCCAGAGCCGCGCCTATCGCCGTCGTGGCGGCGTTGGACTTCGGCGCCAGGGCCAGCGCGATGGTGGCGTGGCTCAGGGTGAGCGCCGCCTCCGGGAAACCGATCATGGCCACGGCCTGCGCGGCCGCGACGGCGGTCGGCAGGGCCGTCGGATCGGCGAGCCCGATGTCCTCGCTGGCCGAGATCATCAGCCGCCGGGCGATGAAGCGCGGGTCCTCACCCGCCTCGATCATCCGCGCCAGATAGTGCAGCGCGGCGTCCACGTCCGAGCCCCGGATGGACTTGATCAGGGCGCTCGCCACGTCGTAGTGCTGGTCGCCGTCCCGGTCGTACTTCACCGCAGCGCGGTCGACCGTCTCCTCCACGGTCTGGAGGGAGATCTCCGCCTCGCTCTTGGCGAGCGCGGCCCCCGCCGCGGCCTCCAGTGCGGTCAGGGCTCGTCTCGCGTCTCCCCCGGCGATCCGCAGCAGATGCTCCTCGGAGTCGCCCGGCAGCGTCACCGCGCCGCCGAGGCCGCGCTCCTCGGTCAGGGCCCGGCGCAGCAGACCGCGCACGTCGTCGTCGGTGAGAGGCTCCAGCGTGAGCAGCAGGGAGCGGGACAGCAACGGGGAGATCACCGAGAAGTACGGGTTCTCCGTGGTCGCGGCGATCAGCGTCACCCAGCGGTTCTCGACGGCTGGGAGCAGGGAGTCCTGCTGGGCCTTGCTGAAGCGGTGGATCTCGTCCAGGAAGAGGACGGTCTCCTTGCCGAAGCCGCCCGCGGCCCGTCGGGCCCCTTCGATGACGGCCCGGACCTCCTTGACGCCGGCGGTGATCGCGGACAGCTCGACGAAGCGCTTGTTGGTCGCCTTGGAGACGACGTACGCCAGGGTGGTCTTGCCCGTGCCGGGCGGGCCCCACAGGATCACCGAGGACGCTCCCGCCGGCCCGCCGGACCCCTCGCCCACGAGCCGGCGCAGCGGGGACCCCGGTTTGAGCAGGTGCTGCTGGCCCACGACCTCGTCGAGAGTGCGCGGACGCATGCGGACCGCCAGCGGACTCGCGGACGGGTCCTTCTCCTGGCGTTCCTCGGCGGCGGCGGTGAAAAGATCGGGCTCCACGTGCTGAAGCCTATGTGAGGGCACTGACAACCCCCGCCGCCCCCGCTTCGGGCCCGGGAGAGCGGATCCCGCGAAGGTCGGCCCGCGGATCGCCCCGCACCGCACGGGCCCGGCGGCTCAGCCGAGCCAGAAGTCCCACCAGCGCGTCAGGATCAGCATGCCGATCACACCGGTGTGCAGTACCGGCAGCACCCAGGTGAACTCGGCGAGGAAACCCTTCGCCCAGGCCGGAGCCGGCAGCAGTCCGTTGCGGATGTTGTGCGAAGTGACGTACCAGAACATGAAGATCGTGGCGATCCAGGCCAGGCAGCACCACAGGCACAGCGCGTTGATGCTGTACAGCGACTGGTACTGGAGCCAGGTGCAGAACGCGACGCCGAACAGCGTGCCCGCGTTGAACGTCAGCCAGTACCAGCGGCGGACGCGGGCACCGGCGAGGAGGCTCATCCCCACGCCGATCACGATCGCGTAGGTGACGAGGCCGAGCATCGGGTTCGGGAAGCCGAACGCCGAGGCCTGCTCGCTCTCCATCACGCTGCCGCAGGAGACGATCGGGTTGAGGCTGCAGCCGGGGGTGAACGTCGTCCCGGCGATCTTGGCCTCGAGGATCTTGAACTTGTCGATCGTGATGATCCACGCGGCGAGCAGCCCGGCCGCGCCCGTGATCACCAGCAGCCATGCGAACGCACGGCTGCCACCGACGGCGCCGCCCACGCGCTCCGCATCCTGGCCGGAGGACACGCCGTCAACCGCTGCAGTCGTCATATCGCCGTTCCATCGCTCGGTCACTGCTCTGGCACGGTCATTCTGCCGCACCCACGCCCCTGTCCACCGTTCGCTGGACATAAGGAAGGGGCTCCCCGGCCCGCCGGGCGGCACGGGAACGCGGAGGCCCGGCCCCCACGGGCCGGGCCTTCGTGCGCAATTCCCGGTCAGCCGAGCTTCGCCCGGATCTCCTCGACCACCGCGTCGAGGGCGACCGGTGCCTGCTCACCGGACTCCATGTCCTTGAGCTGGACCACCCCGTCGGCGAGGTCCCGCTCGCCGGCGACGACCGTGTACCGGGCGCCGCTGCGGTTGGCGCTCTTCATGGCGCCCTTGAGGCCCTTGCCGCCGTAGGAGAAGTCCGCGGCGACCCCGGCCTTGCGCAGCCGGGTGACGACGCCGAAGAGCACGCGGCGCGCCTCTTCCCCGAGCGGCACCGCGAACACGCTGGTGGACGCGGGCAGTTCGAGCTCGATCCCCTCGGCCTCCAGGGCCAGGACCGTGCGGTCCACACCGAGCGCCCAGCCGACCGACGGCAGCGCCGGGCCGCCGATCATCTCGGACAGCCCGTCGTAGCGACCCCCGCCGCCCACCGCGGACTGCGAGCCGAGTCCGTCGTGGACGAACTCGAACGTCGTACGGGTGTAGTAGTCCAGCCCGCGCACCAGCTTCTCGTCGTCCTCGAAGACCACGCCGGCCGCCGTCAGCAGCTCGCGCACCTCCTCGTGGTACGCCTTGCACCCGTCGCACAGGTAGTCGCGCAGCAGCGGGGCGCCCACGAGCTGCTTCTGGACGGAGTCGCGCTTGTCGTCGAGGACGCGCAGCGGGTTGATGTCGACGCGGCGGCGGGTGTCCTCGTCCAGGTCCAGCCCGCGCAGGAAGCCCTGCAGCGCGTCGCGGTAGACGGGGCGGCACTCCTTGTCGCCGAGCGAGTTCAGCAGGATCCGGAAGTCGCTCAGGCCGAGCGAGCGGTACGCCTGGTCGGCGAGGATGATCAGCTCGGCGTCGAGCGCCGGGTCCTCGGCGCCGATGGCCTCGGCACCGACCTGGGAGAAGTGCCTGTAGCGGCCCTTCTGGGGTCGCTCGTAGCGGTAGTACGAGCCCGAGTACCAGAGCTTCACCGGCAGATTGCCGGACTTGTGCAGGTTGGCCTCCAGCGCCGCGCGCAGCACGGACGCGGTGCCCTCGGGCCGCAGGGCCAGCCTGTCGCCGCCCTTGGTCTCGAAGGCGTACATCTCCTTGGTCACGATGTCGGTGGACTCCCCGACACCGCGCGCGAACAGCTCCACGTTCTCGAAGCCGGGCGTCTCGATGTAGCCGTAGCCGGAATTGCGCAGGGGCGCGGCGATCGCCTCGCGCACCGCCAGGTACTTGGCGGAGTCCGGCGGGATCAGGTCGTACGTGCCCTTGGGGGCCTGGAAGGTGGTCACGGAAGTTCTCGTCACATTCCTCGTCGGGGAGCGGCGCTGCCGCCGTCTCCCTGGCCGGCGGCCACCTCCCGCAGATACGGGTTGGAGGCGCGCTCGCGGCCGATGGTCGTCTGGGGACCGTGGCCGGACAGCACCACGGTCGAGTCGTCGAGCGGCAGGCACACGCGGGCCAGCGAGTCGAGCATCTCGGCCATGTCACCGCCGGGCAGGTCGGTGCGTCCGATGGAGCCGGCGAAGAGCAGGTCGCCCGAGAAGAAGACCGGCGGAATGTCTTCCGCCTCGGGCAGACCGAACGTCACCGACCCCTTGGTATGGCCGGGCGCGTGCCGCACGGTCATCTCCAGACCCGCCAGCTTCAGCGCGGCGCCGTCCGTCAGCTCGTGGACGTCGTCCGGCTCCCCCACGGTCAGCTCGCCCATGAGCGGCATCCCGATGGAGCGGCCGAGGGCCTTCTCCGGGTCGCTCATCATGTACCGGTCGGCGGGGTGGATCCACGCCGGTACGTCATGGGCCCCGCACACCGGGACGACCGAGGCGACGTGGTCGATGTGACCGTGGGTGAGGACCACGGCGACGGGCTTGAGCCGATGCTTCCTGAGCGTCTCCTCGACTCCCTCGGCGGCCTGGTGGCCCGGGTCGATGATCACGCACTCCTCGCCTGCGGCCGGGGCGACCAGGTAGCAGTTGGTCCCCCAGGCCCCTGCGGGGAACCCGGCAATAAGCACGATCGTCCTCTGTATGTCGTCCGACGGGGATATTGCGTCACGGATTGCAACAGGTCAGAGCCTACCGGCGCTGCTCATTTCACAGCCAACCCGTATACGGTACGGGCACACCCGTGCCTCATGGATCACACCATCACCAAGGAGAAGAACCGGTGGTCAGCAGCGATCAGCGGCGGCGCCAGCTCGCCAGGGAGAAGTTCGAGCGGCAGCAGCGGCGCCGTGAGGAGGCCCGCAGGAAGGCCAAACGCCGCAACGCGGTCGTCGCGGCCGGACTCGCCGTCGTGGTGGCGGCGGGGGGCGCCGCCTACCTCTCGGTGGGTCTGGCGGACGGCGACTCGCGGGACGACGCGTCGCAGCAGGCCGCCCCGACGCCGACGCCCGCCGAGAGCGAGAGCAGCGTGCCCGAGCCGAAGATGGCCATCGACGCCAAGGGCTCTTACAAGATGTCGCTGGACACCGACCGGGGCGCCGTCGCGTTCACCATGGACGCCGCGAAGACGCCGCGCACGGTCAACTCGTTCAAGCACCTTGCGGACAAGGGCTTCTTCGACGGCACCAAGTGTCATCGACTCACCACGGAGGGCATCTTCGTACTGCAGTGCGGAGACCCGAAGGGCGACGGCACGGGCGGCCCGGGCTACACGATCCCGGACGAGAACCTGACGGCCCTCGGCAAGCCGGCCGCCGACGGCAAGGTCACCTACCCCGCGGGCACGGTGGCCATGGCGAACACGGGCCAGCCGAACAGCGGCGGCAGCCAGTTCTTCCTCGTCTACAAGGACAGCAAGCTGCCGCCGTCGTACACGCCGTTCGGCAAGATCGACGAGGCCGGGCTGTCCGTGGTCGAGGCGGTCGGGGCGGCCGGTGTCGTGGGCGGGGCCACGGACGGGGCACCCGCGAAGGCGGTCACCGTGAAGAAGGCGGCGGTCAGCAAGGGGTGACCCGGCGAATTCGGCGGCGCCGAGTGCGGACAGCCGGGCAGCCGGTCGCCTAGATTGGCGTTGTGCAGCGCGGGCTGGGTCCGCGTTGCGGGAGGGCGGGCGAGGCCCGTCCAGGAAACTGTGGACGATGCCCGGGGGCCCGAGCCCCTCGGGGGCATCATGTGGAGGAGGCGCTGTGAGCAGCGACCCGTGGGGCCGCGTCGACGAGACGGGCACCGTGTACGTGCGGACTTCCGATGGCGAGCAGGTCGTCGGATCGTGGCAGGCCGGCTCTCCCGAGGAGGCACTGGCCTACTTCGAGCGCAAGTACGAGGGCTTGGTTGTCGAGATCGGCCTCCTCGAGAAGCGGGTGAAGACCACCGATCTGTCGGCGAAAGACGCGATGGCCGCGATCGACCACATCCGCGGGCAGATCGACGAGCACCACGCGGTCGGCGACCTCGAGGCGCTGAGCAAGCGGCTGGACGCGCTCGTCGCGTCGGTGGAGGCGCGTCGCGAGGAGCGCAAAGCCCAGAAGGCGAAGCAGACCGACGAGGCCAGGCACGCAAAGGAGGCCCTGGTCGCCGAGGCGGAGGAGCTGGCACAGAGCGAGCAGTGGCGTGCGGCCGGCGAGCGGTTGCGGGCCCTGGTGGACACCTGGAAGGGCCTGCCGCGGCTCGACCGGAAGTCCGACGACGAGCTGTGGCACCGCTTCTCCCATGCGCGGTCGGCTTTCTCCAAGCGCCGCAAGGCGCACTTCGCCGCGCTGGACGCTCAGCGCGAGGTGGCCCGGCAGACGAAGGAGCGGCTGGTCGCCGAGGCGGAGTCGCTGTCGGGTTCGACCGACTGGGGTCCGACGGCCGCGCGCTACCGCGACCTGATGGCCGAGTGGAAGGCCGCGGGGCGCGCGCAGCGTGAGCACGAGGAGGACCTGTGGAACCGCTTCCGCGGCGCCCAGGACATCTTCTTCGCCGCCCGCAGCGGGGTGTTCGCGGAGCGGGACGCCGAGCAGTCCGAGAACCTGAAGCTCAAGGAGGAGCTGGCGGTCGAGGCGGAGAAGCTGGTGCCGGTGACGGATCTGAAGGCCGCGCGTGCCGCCTTCCGTTCCATCAACGAGCGCTGGGAGGCCATCGGTCACGTCCCGCGTGACGCCCGCCCGAAGGTCGAGGGCCGGATGCACACGGTGGAGCGGGCGATCCAGGAGGCCGAGGAGGCCGAGTGGCGCCGCACCAACCCCGAAGCGCGGGCGCGTGCCGAGGGGCTGACGGGTCAGCTGCAGGCCGCGGTCGACAAGCTGCGCACGCAGGTCGACGCGGCCCGGGCCGCCGGCAACAACGCGAAGGCCGACAAGCTCTCGCGCGAGCTTGAGGGCCGTCAGGCGCTGCTCGACCAGGCGCTGAAGGGCCTGGAGGAGTTCGGCGGCTGACACCGCGGACACGGATGTGGGAGGGGCCCGGCGGCATGTGCCGCCGGGCCCCTCCCACATCCGTGTTCCTGTCGGCCGCTGCGTCCGCGGCTTCGGCGGAAGGCGGGACCCGCCGGCCGGGTGAGCGTGCCGGACCCGGCCGGGCCCCGGGGCGGCCGTCGTTACGGGCGCCGTGCCGACGTCACGCGGTAGACGTCGTAGACGCCCTCGACTCCCCTGACGGCCTTCAGGACATGGCCCAGGTGCTTCGGGTCGCCCATCTCGAAGGTGAAGCGCGAGGTGGCGACGCGGTCACGGGAGGTCTGGACGGCCGCGGACAGGATGTTGACGTGCTGGTCGGACAGGACTCGGGTGACGTCCGACAGCAGCCGGGAGCGGTCCAGCGCCTCGACCTGGATGGCGACGAGGAAGACCGAGGACTGCGTCGGCGCCCACTCGACGTCGAGCATGCGCTCGGGCTGTTGCGACAGCGAGTCCACGTTGACGCAGTCCGCCCGGTGCACGGAGACGCCGCTGCCGCGGGTGACGAACCCGATGATCGGGTCTCCGGGCACGGGCGTACAGCAGCGGGCGAGCTTCACCCACACGTCGTCGACACCCTTGACGACCACACCCGGATCGGCGTTGGCACGGCGCTTGCGGCCGCGGCTGCGGGACGGCGGTGTCGACTCGGCGATGTCCTCGCTGGCCGCTTCCTCGCCGCCGAGCGCCTGGACGAGCTTCTGGACCACGCCCTGCGCCGCGACGTGTCCCTCGCCGATCGCCGCGTACAGCGACGAGATGTCGGGATAGCGCATCTCGTGCGCGAGCGTGACCAGCGAGTCGCCGGTGAGGATGCGCTGGATCGGCAGGTTCTGCTTGCGCATCGCCCGGACGATGGCGTCCTTGCCCTGCTCGATCGCCTCGTCGCGGCGCTCCTTCGAGAACCAGGCGCGGATCTTGTTCCTGGCCCGGGGCGACTTGACGAAGCCCAGCCAGTCGCGCGAGGGGCCCGCGCCGGTCGCCTTGGAGGTGAAGACCTCGACCAGGTCGCCGTTGTCCAGCGTCGACTCGAGCGGTACGAGCCGCCCGTTGACGCGTGCGCCTATCGTGCGGTGGCCGACCTCGGTGTGGACCGCGTACGCGAAGTCGACGGGAGTGGCGCCCGCGGGGAGCGCTATGACGTCGCCCTTCGGCGTGAAGACGAAGACCTCGTTGCGGGAGAGGTCGAAGCGCAGGGACTCCAGGAACTCGCCCGGGTCCTCGGTCTCCTTCTGCCAGTCCAGCAACTGCCGCAGCCACGCCATGTCGTTGATGGCGTCCTTGTCCTTGCCCGAGCCCTTGGGGACGTCGGTGCGGATCTTGGACGCGCCGGCGACGGCCTCCTGCTTGTACTTCCAGTGCGCGGCGATGCCGTACTCGGCCCGGCGGTGCATGTCGAACGTACGGATCTGGAGCTCGACCGGCTTTCCGTTGGGCCCGATCACCGTCGTGTGCAGCGACTGGTACATGTTGAACTTCGGCATCGCGATGTAGTCCTTGAACCGCCCCGGAACGGGGTTCCAGCGGGCGTGGACGGTGCCGAGTGCCGCATAGCAGTCGCGGACGGTGTCGACGAGGACGCGGATGCCGACCAGGTCGTAGATCTCCGCGAAGTCCCGGCCGCGGACGATCATCTTCTGGTAGACGCTGTAGTAGTGCTTCGGCCGGCCGGTGACGGTGGCCTTGATGCGGGCGGCGCGCAGATCGGACTGCACCTCGTCCGTCACTATCGCCAGGTACTCGTCACGCTTGGGGGCGCGCTCGGCGACGAGGCGGACGATCTCGTCGTACATCTTCGGGTAGAGGATCGCGAAGGCGAGGTCCTCGAGCTCCCACTTGATGGTGTTCATGCCCAGCCGATGGGCCAGCGGGGCGTAGATCTCCAGGGTCTCGCGGGCCTTCTTCTCCTGCTTCTCCCGCTTGAGATAGCGCATCGTGCGCATGTTGTGCAGGCGGTCGGCGAGTTTGATGACCAGGACGCGCGGGTCCTTGGCCATGGCGACGACCATCTTGCGGACGGTCTCGGCCTGGGCGGCCTCGCCGAACTTGACCTTGTCCAGCTTGGTGACGCCGTCGACGAGCAGGGCAACCTGGTCGCCGAAGTCGCGGCGCAGGGTGTCCAGACCGTACTCGGTGTCCTCGACCGTGTCGTGCAGCAGCCCGGCCATGAGCGTGGCCGGGTCCATGCCGAGCTCGGCGAGGATGGTCGTGACGGCGAGCGGATGCGTGATGTACGGATCGCCGCTCTTGCGCTTCTGGCCGCGGTGCCAGCGCTCGGCGACCTGGTAGGCGCGCTCGATCTGGCGCAGCGTGGCGGTCTCGATCTTCGGGTCGTTGCTGCGGACGATCCTCAGCAGCGGCTCGAGCACCGGGTTGTACGGGCTGGAGCGCTGCACGCCGAGCCGGGCCAGCCGGGCGCGGACCCGGTTGGACGAGCCGCCGGAGCGCGCGGGAGCCGGGGCGGGCTGCTGCGCGGGCTTGGGCGCCGTCACCGGAGCCGAGGCCGGGCCGCTCGCACTCCCCTGAGCGGCCGCGGTCCGTTCCGCCGGCTTCTTCTCGGGCATGGCAGCGGCCGCCACAGCCTTGTCGGCCTGCTGGTCGGGCTGCGCGGTGGCGGGACGGGCCTCGTCTGGCAAGAGCGCTCCTCGTGCGGATCCGGGTCCCCCGGTCAGGCCCGGAAAGGCCATGGTATCGATCCCGGGCGTTCACCTCGCCCCGGGACGGGGACTGTCCACAACGCGGAACGGGCACCCGGTGTTCCCGGGTGCCCGTTGACGTGCCTGTACGGCGGTGCCGCGCAGGTCAGACCGTCAGCAGCGCCTCCAGCGGTGCACCCCGCAGCGCGGGCTCCAGACGGGCCCGCCCGCCGAGGAAGCCCAGCTCCATGAGGATCGCGACGCCCGCGACCTCGGCACCCGCCCTGCGGATCAGCTCCAGCGAGGCCTCGGCCGTGCCGCCGGTGGCGAGGACGTCGTCGATCACCATGACCCGGTCGTCGCCGTCGAGGTCCTCGGCGTGGATCTCGATCTCGGCAGTGCCGTACTCCAGCTCGTACGCCTGCGCCAGCGTCGCTCCGGGGAGCTTGCCCGCCTTGCGCACGGGGATGAAGCCGAGGCCCGCGCGGACCGCCACCGGGGCGGCGAGGATGAAGCCGCGGGCCTCCAGACCCACGACCTTCGTCGCGCCGTGGCGGGCGCACATGTCGGCCAGGGCGTCGGTGAGGGCCGTGAAGGCCGCCGGGTCGGCGAGCAGCGGGGTGATGTCCTTGAACATCACGCCCGGCTTCGGGTAGTCGGAGACGTCCCGGATGCGGCTGAGCAGAAGCTCCCGCATGTCCGTGGTCATCGGCGCCTGCCCGAGGGGCGGCCCCGGCCGCGGCCGCGCTGACCGACGACGGCTCCCGCCGTCGCCGTCTCGTCGTACGCGGCGTCCTGGGGCTCGCCATGGGGCTCCGCGTCGCCGTCCTCACCGGACTCGCCCCTGGCGGCGGCCGTCGCGCGCTTGGCGAGGACCCGCTTCTTCAGCGCCTTCATCGCGGGCTCGCGCTCCTTGAGGTCGGCGACCAGCGGAGTGGCGATGAAGATCGACGAGTAGGCACCGGCGGCGAGCCCGACGAACAGCGACAGCGAGATGTCGTTCAGCATGCCCGCGCCGAGGAAGCCGCCGCCGATGAACAGCAGGCCGGCGACCGGCAGCAGCGCCACGACCGTCGTGTTGATCGAGCGGACCAGGGTGCTGTTGATCGAGCGGTTCGCGATCTCGCTGTACGTCCAGCGGGTCTGCTTGGTGATGTCCTTCGTGCCTTCCTTGAGGCTGTCGAAGACCACCACCGTGTCGTACAGCGAGTAACCGAGGATCGTGAGCAGACCGATCACCGTGCCCGGCGTGACCTCGAACCCGACGAGCGCGTAGATGCCCACCGTGATCGTGATGTCGTGGATCAGCGCCACGAGGGCGGCGAGTGCCATGCGCCACTCGAAGGCGATGGCCAGATAGATCACCACGAGGATCATGAACACGCCGAGACCGGTCCATGCCTTGTTGGCGATCTGCTCGCCCCAGCTGGGACCGACCAGTTCGGCGTTGATCTGCCCCGCCGGGATCTTCAGGTCCTCGGAGAGCTGCTTGCCGACCGTGTTGGCCTCTTCGGTGTCCAGTTCGCTGACCTGGATGCGCAGCGTGTCGTTGCCGAGCTTCTGGACGATCGCCGGGTGGCCGGAGGCCTCCTGCGCGTACTCCTGGGCCTGCGTGACGGACACGCTCGTCTTCGGGGTGGTGAAGACGGCACCGCCCTTGAACTCGATGCCCATGTTCAGACCCCGTACCGCCAGGCCGACGATGGCCGTGATGGTGATCAGGATCGAGATTCCGTACCAGATCTTCCGCTTGCCGACGAAGTCGTAGCCGACCTCACCGCGGTAGAGCCTGGCGCCAAGGTTGCCGAGACGCGACATCTCACGCCTCCTTCGGGTCGACGGGGGCGGAGACGCGGCGCGAGCGGCGCAGCGGCGGCTTGGCACCGAGGCGCTTCGGGTCCAGTCCGGACCAGGGGTGTCCGCTCGCGAAGAACTTCGTGCGGGCGAGGAGCGTCATCAGCGGCTTGGTGAAGAAGAACACCACGACGACGTCGAGCAGGGTGGTCAGGCCGAGCGTGAACGCGAAGCCCTGGACCTTGCCGACGGTCACGATGAAGAGCACCGCTGCGGCGAGGAACGACACGAAGTCGGAGACCAGGATGGTGCGCCGGGCGCGCGGCCAGGCGCGCTCGACGGCGGGGCGCAGTGTGCGGCCCTCGCGGATCTCGTCCCGGATGCGCTCGAAGTACACGATGAACGAGTCGGCGGTGATGCCGATGGCGACGATGGCACCGCAGACGGCCGGCAGGTTCAGCGCGAAGCCGATGGCCGGGCCGAGCAGGGACATCAGGGCGTACGTCAGGATCGCCGAGGCCAGCAGGCTGAGCAGCGCCACGATCGACAGGCCCCGGTAGTAGACCACCAGGTAGATCACGACGAGCGCGAGGCCGATGGCGCCCGCGATGAGACCCGCCTTGAGCTGCTCGCCGCCGAGTGCGGCGGTGACGGTGGTGACGCTCTGCTGGTCGAAGCTCAGCGGCAGCGCACCGTAGGACAGGATGTTGCCGAGGTCCTGGGCCGACTGCTGGTCGAAGCTGCCGGAGATCTCGGCGCTGGCGCTGAGGGTCTGGTTGACCTGGGGAGCGGAGACGACCTCGCCGTCGAGGACGATCGCGAACTGGTTCATCGGCGAGGGCTGCTGGGACAGCTTGCCGGTGATCTTCGCGAACTTCTTCGAGCCCGCGCCCGTGAAGTCCATCTGCACGATCCAGATGCCGCGCTGCGGGTCGAGCACGCCCTTGGCGTCGTCGACGTCCTTGCCGTCGACCTCGGCCGGACCGAGCAGGTACTTCTCCCAGCCTCCGACGCTGTTCTTGCCACAGGCGACGGTGGCCTGCTCGGGCTGGGCGCCCTTGCCCGCGTTGGCGCGTGCCTTCGGGTCGAGGCAGTTCAACGCGGCGAACTGCTTCTCCAGCTCCGGGTTGGCGGCGGCACCACTGGGCATGGGCACCGGGTTCTCCGGGGCCTTCGGCTGGTCCGCGGGGGCACCGCTCGGCGACGGAGACGGCGCCTTCAGCGCCTCGGTGACGGCCCGGCCCTGCGTGGTCGGGCTGCTGCTCGGCGCGGTGGCCTTGTCCTTGCCGTCGGTGGCCTTGTCGGCGGGCTTGCCGGACGGCGAGGCGCTCGGGCTTCCGGCCGGCTCGGGAGTCGCCGGGCCGGCGGGCGCCACGTTGAGCACGGGGCGGAAGAACAGCTGGGCCGTCGTGCCCACCTGCTTCTGGGCCTGCTCCGAGTCGGTCCCCTTGGGGATGTTGACGATGATGTTCTCTTTGCCCTGGGTCTGGACCTCGGCCTCGGAGACACCCAGACCGTTGACGCGGCGCTCGATGATGCCGACCGCCGTGGCCATGTTGGTCTCGTTGACCGCGCTCTCCTTGCCGGGCTCCGCCTCGGCCTTGAGCGTGATCGTCGTACCGCCCGCGAGGTCGATGCCGAGCCGCGGCGTGGTCTCCCCGGACCAGAACATCCCGCCGACGAGAGCGGCCATGACGATCAGCATCAGCGCGAGGGTGCGCCCCGGCTTCCCCTGACCCCCCGGCGCCTTTCGGCCCTTCTTCGGTGCTGCCACCTTGTCGTTTCTCCCTGTCCAACCGCCCCGCGCCGGGTATGCGACGGGTCGGCCACGATGTGTTGTGGGGACCTGCCCCCGCGGAAGAAGTGGGCACGCACCGGGGACCGCGTGCGCCGGTGGGCGCGCCGCGGTCCCCGGTCGCGGCTACTTCGCGTCGGTGTCGCCGCCGCTCTTGTCGTCGCCCTTGGCGTCCTTGGCCTCCGGCGCCGGCGCGGCGTCGTCCGCCTCGTCCTTCTTGCCGAGGTCGATCTTGGCATCCTTGGCGGCGTCGCCGTCACCCGCGTCGGTCAGCGAGGAGGCGTCGTCGGGGACGATCGGCGTGTCGCTCTTGAGGTCGCTGTCACCGTCGCCGTGCACGATCCGGTTGTACTCGGCGTCCTCCAGGACGGCCCCGATGGCGTTCTTGGCGAACACGAGGTGGACGCCGGGCGCGGCCTCGAGGAGGACCGTGTCGTCGTTGACCTCCTTGACCGTGGCGTAGAGGCCGCCGATGGTCCGGACGCCGGTGCCGGGCTGCATCTGGTTCCGCATGTTCACCGCCGCCTGCTGCTTCTTCTTGGCGGAGCGGGTCATCAGGAACATGGCCCCGATGAGCACGATGAACGGGAGGAGGGTCACGATATCCACGGGACGGAATTCCTTCGCACGACCGCGCTGAGGAGCGGCCTGGTCTACGGGGGTGGGTACGCCGACCTTCACGGGCGGCATCGGCGGAGTCTAAGCGAGTCCGCATCGATGGAACAACGCCCAGCATCGCACCCCGGTTCCCGCCCGGGCGACCCTCCGCGCCGTCACGTCCCGAACAGACCCTGTTGTCCGCTTGCGCCTGGGCCCTGCTGGGGCGGCACAAGGCCGAGATGCGCCCATGCCGCGGGGGTCGCCACCCGGCCCCGCGGGGTCCGGGCCAGCAGACCCTCCCGGACCAGGAAGGGCTCGGCGACCTCCTCGACGGTCTCCCGCTCCTCCCCCACGGCCACGGCCAGGGTCGACAGACCGACCGGGCCGCCGGCGAACAGCTTGAGGAGCGCCTGGAGCACCGCGCGGTCGAGCCGGTCGAGGCCGCGGCCGTCCACCTCGTACACGCCGAGGGCCGCCGCCGCGATCTCACGGGTGATCCGGCCGTCCGCCTTGACCTGCGCGTAGTCGCGGACGCGGCGCAGCAGCCGGTTGGCGATGCGGGGCGTGCCGCGGGAGCGGCCGGCGATCTCCGCCGCTCCGTCCGTGTCGATCGCCACGTCGAGGAGCTGGGCGGAGCGGTGGATGACGCGCTCGAGCTCGGCGGGACCGTAGAACTCCATGTGCGCGGTGAAGCCGAAGCGGTCGCGGAGCGGCGGGGGCAGCAGTCCGGCCCGGGTGGTGGCACCGACCAGGGTGAACGGCGGCAGCTCGAGCGGGATGGCGGTGGCGCCGGGGCCCTTGCCGACGATCACGTCGACGCGGAAGTCCTCCATGGCCATGTAGAGCATCTCCTCGGCGGGCCGGGACATCCGGTGGATCTCGTCGAGGAACAGCACCTCGCCCTCCTGGAGGGAGGACAGGATGGCGGCGAGGTCTCCCGCGTGCTGGATGGCCGGGCCGCTGGTGATCCTGATGGGGGCGCCCATCTCCGCCGCGATGATCATGGACAGCGTCGTCTTGCCGAGCCCTGGCGCGCCGGAGAGCAGGACGTGGTCGGCGGTGGCACCGCGCGCGAGGGCGGCCTTCAGGACGAGGTCGAGCTGCTCGCGTACGCGCTCCTGCCCGACGAACTCCTCCAGCGACTTCGGCCGCAGGGCCGCCTCCACCGCCTGGTCCTCGCCGTCGGCGGAGGCCCCGACGAGCCTGCCGTCGTCGGCGGCGGCGTCGGTCGGCGGTGCGGTGTCGTCCCAGTTCACAGTGGATTGCCTCGCGTCGGTGTGCCGGTGCGGTTCGGGGTCAGCGGGTGCGGTTCAGCGTCTGCAGGGCGGCCTTGAGCAGCAGACCGATCTGCGGCTCGCCGGCCGCCGCCTCCGCCTGCGGGGTCACGGCGGTGACCGCCTCGTCGGCCTCGCGGGTGGCGTAGCCGAGGCCGATCAGCGCGGCGTGCAGCTGGTCGCGCCAGGACTGGGTGACGGGAGCGCCGACGGCGCGGCCCGGCGACCCGACCGGCTCGCCGAGGCGGTCCTTCAGCTCCAGCAGCAGCTTCTGGGCACCCTTCTTGCCGATGCCGGGGACGGCGGTGAGCGCCTTCTCGTCATCCGTGGCGACCGCGCGCCGCAACGCGTCCGGGTTGTGCACCGCGAGCATGGCCTGTGCCAGCCGGGGGCCGACTCCGCTCGCGGTCTGGAGCAGCTCGAAGACCTGCCGCTCGTCGTCGTCGGCGAAGCCGTACAGCGTCAGCGAGTCCTCACGGACCACCAACGACGTGGCGAGCCGGGCCTCCTGACCCACTCTCAGCCCGGAGAGGGTGTCGGGGGTGCACTGGACGGCCATGCCCACACCGCCGACCTCGATCACGGCGGTGGTCGGGGCCAGGGCGGCGACCGGGCCGCTCACAAAGGCGATCATGCGGTACGGCCTTTCGTCGCGTGGTGGGCGGCGACCGCGCGCTGCAGTCGGTTCTGCGCGGGCGCGCGCCAGATGTGGCAGATGGCGAGGGCGAGGGCGTCGGCGGCGTCGGCCGGTTTCGGCGGGGCGTCCAGTCGCAGCAGCCGGGTCACCATGGCGCCGACCTGCGCCTTGTCGGCCCGGCCGCTGCCGGTGACGGCCGCCTTGACCTCGCTCGGGGTGTGCAGGGCGACCGGCAGCCCGCGGCGGGCCGCGCACAGCATGGCGACGGCGCTGGCCTGGGCCGTGCCCATGACCGTGCGCACATTGTGCTGGCTGAACACCCGTTCCACCGCGACCATTTCGGGCCGGTGCGCGTCCAGCCACTCCTCGATGCCGCGCTCGACGGCGACGAGCCGGTCGCCGATCTCCGCATCCGCGGCGGTGCGCACCACCCCGACGCCGAGCATGGTCAGCGGACGGCCCGCGACGCCCTCGACGACGCCGATGCCGCACCGTGTCAGCCCCGGGTCCACCCCCAGCACGCGCACACGCCCACCCCTTCTTCGCCGGCCCCCGGCCGCAGCCGGGCGGTGTCCCCGGCGTTCGTGCAGGCTATCGGCTCCCACTGACAACCGCCGACAGGCGAGGGGCCGAAAACGCGACGGGCCGGCGGGGTGGTGTCCCCGTCGGCCCGTCGCACGAAGCGGGATCAGGCGTCGACCTTCTCCATGACGTCGTCCGAGACGTCGAAGTTGGCGAAGACGTTCTGCACGTCGTCGCTGTCCTCCAGCGCGTCGATCAGCTTGAAGATCTTGCGCGCGCCCTCCTCGTCCAGCTCGACCTGCATGGTCGGGACGAAGTTGGCCTCGGCGGAGTCGTAGTCGATGCCGGCGTCCTGGAGCGCGGTGCGGACCGCGACCAGGTCGGTGGCCTCGCTGATGACCTCGAAGTTCTCACCGAGGTCGTTGACCTCCTCGGCACCGGCGTCCAGCACGGCGCCGAGCACGTCGTCCTCGGACAGCTCGCCCTTCGGCAGGACGACGACGCCCTTGCGGTTGAAGAGGTACGACACGGAACCGGGGTCGGCCATCGAGCCGCCGTTGCGCGTCATGGCGACCCGCACGTCGGAGGCGGCACGGTTGCGGTTGTCGGTGAGGCACTCGATGAGCACGGCGACGCCGTTCGGGCCGTAACCCTCGTACATGATCGTCTCGTAGTCCGCGCCGCCGGCCTCGAGGCCCGCGCCGCGCTTGACCGCCGAGTCGATGTTCTTGTTGGGGACCGACTGCTTCTTCGCCTTCTGGATGGCGTCGAAGAGGGTCGGGTTCCCGTCGACGTCGGCGCCGCCGGTACGGGCCGCGACCTCGATGTTCTTGATCAGCTTCGCGAAGAGCTTGCCGCGCTTGGCGTCGATCACGGCCTTCTTGTGCTTCGTCGTGGCCCATTTAGAGTGGCCGGACATCTGCCTGTCTCCTTCGCGTAACCAATCTCTGCTGCGTTCGCCTGTGATCCTACCGGGATCGTGTCACTGTGCGGTGCGCACCATGTCGACGAACAGGGCGTGCACACGGTGGTCCCCGGTCAGCTCCGGGTGGAACGACGTGGCCAGCGCGTTGCCCTGGCGGACGGCGACGATGTGGCCCTCGTGCTCGGCGAGCACCTCGACTTCGGCGCCGACGGACTCGACCCAAGGGGCGCGGATGAAGACGCCCTCCACGGGGTCGCCGTCTATCCCGTCGACCGCGACCGCGGACTCGAAGGACTCGTTCTGGCGGCCGAAGGCGTTGCGGCGCACGATCATGTCGATGCCGCCGATGGTCTCCTGGCCCGAGCGCGGGTCGAGGATCTTCTCGGCGAGCATGATCAGGCCGGCGCAGGTGCCGTAGACCGGCATCCCGGCGCGCACGCGCTCACGCAGCGGCTCCATCAGCCCGAAGAGGTGGGCCAGCTTGGAGATGGTGGTGGACTCGCCGCCGGGGACGACCAGACCGTCGACCTCGGCGAGTTCCTCGGGGCGCCGGACCGGCCTGGCCACGGCATCGGCCGCGGCCAGGGCGATCAGGTGCTCCCGTACGTCGCCCTGCAGAGCCAGTACTCCGATAACAGGGGTGCCGGGTGTGCTCATGGGTGGTTACCAGCCGCGGTTCGCGTAGCGCTCGGCCTCGGGCAGGGTGTCGCAGTTGATGCCGACCATGGCCTCGCCCAGGTTGCGGGAGGCGTCCGCGATGATCTTCGGGTCGTCGTAGAAGGTGGTGGCCTTCACGATGGCCGCGGCGCGCTTGGCCGGGTCACCGGACTTGAAGATGCCGGAGCCGACGAAGACGCCCTCGGCGCCGAGCTGGCGCATCAGCGCGGCGTCGGCGGGGGTGGCGACACCACCGGCGGAGAAGAGCACGACCGGCAGCTTGCCGAGCTGGGCGACCTCGGCGACGAGCTCGTACGGGGCGCGCAGCTCCTTGGCGGCGGCGTACAGCTCGTTGTTGTCGAAGCCGCGCAGGCGGGCGATCTCGTTCTTGATCTGGCGCAGGTGGCGGACGGCCTCGACGACGTTGCCGGTGCCGGCCTCGCCCTTGGAGCGGATCATGGCCGCACCCTCGGCGATCCGGCGCAGGGCCTCGCCCAGGTTCGTGGCGCCGCAGACGAAGGGGGTCGTGAAGGCCCACTTGTCGGAGTGGTTGACCTCGTCGGCCGGGGTGAGCACCTCGGACTCGTCGATGTAGTCCACGCCGAGCGACTGCAGGACCTGGGCCTCGACGAAGTGGCCGATGCGCGACTTGGCCATCACCGGGATCGAGACGGCGTCGATGATGCCCTCGATCATGTCCGGGTCGGACATCCGGGCCACGCCGCCGTCCTTGCGGATGTCGGCCGGGACGCGCTCCAGGGCCATGACGGCCACGGCGCCCGCGTCCTCGGCGATCTTCGCCTGCTCCGGCGTGACGACGTCCATGATCACGCCGCCCTTGAGCTGCTCGGCCATGCCTCGCTTGACGCGCGCGGTGCCGGTCTCGGGAGCCTGCGGGGAGTTGGGGAACGTGCTGGACACGATCGACCTCATTCGGTGACGACAAATGGTGCTCCGACGAGGAAACAGTCCGGTGCCAGGCCACTGCAAGGGCCAATGGGGACGCCGTGGCTCGTTTTGGCGGCGTCGGCGGCAGGGGCAGCCCGGCCGGGGGCGGGTGGGCGAGGGGCCCGGCCCGGCCACGGGGTCGGCCTCGAGCCGGGCGAGGGCGGGGCGAGGGTGAGGGCAGGGCGCCGTCGCGGCCGGAGGGCGAACCGAGGAGCCCGGGCCCGGGCCGCGGCCCGCTGCCGCGGGACCCCGCTAGGGCCGGTCCGCCAGCGCCACCGGGGGCTCGTCGTCCATCTCGAAGGCCATCGGGAACGGGGCGTGCCCGGCGAGGCGGAACCAGCGGACCTTGCGGTGCCGGCGCAGCGCCCGCGCCGCACGCACGGCGTCGTTGTGGAACCGCCGCGCCATGGGAACCCGCCGTACCGCCGCGGCGAGCTCGTTGGCGGCGTCGTCGCCCCCCGGGGCCTCCCGCACGGCCTGCACCTGCTCCGTCTCGCCGAAGACGGCACGCAGTGCCTGACTGAGCTCGCTCTCGGCGACCTCGCGGTGCTCCTCGTCCGCCTGACGCGCCGCGTGAGCGGCCTCGTACAGCACGATCGAGGCGGCCGGGTCCAGCACGCCCGAGGTGGCGAGCTCCTGGGTGACCGAGGCACGGCGGAGCAGCTGGGCGTCCAGGGCCGCGCGGGCGGCGTCGATCCGGGCGTGCAGGCGGTCGAGGCGGCCGGCGGTCCAGCTGAGGTAGAGGCCGATGGCGACGAGCGCGACGAGGATCCAGATCAAGGTTGCGGTCACGCCGGGTCAATCTACCGGGGCGCGCACGGGCGCCTTCGCCCGCGGGCCCGGTGCGGATCGTCCCGGCGGGTCCCCCCGCGAGCCGGCGGACCGCGCCGGAGCGGGCCGGTCCCCGGGGTGCGCCCGATCCGCCCCGGCAGGTGCGGCGCACCGGCCCGGCCCACGCTGTGCGGCCCCACCCCGAAGCGGGTCCGGTGGAGCTCAGCCGGCCAACGATCGGCCGGGCCGGAGCGTCCGATACCCGCTCCCGCTGAGGTGTACCGGCCCGGGTCGCACCCCCCGGGCCCCGGTCACTCACCCCGCGCGGTACCGGCTCAGTCGCGGGCCAGGCCCAAGCGGGCCATCAGACCGCCGGGGCGCTCGTCCGCGGCCACCGAGGCCGCTCCGTCCGTCACCGTCTCGTACACCGCGAGGATGTCCGCGCCGACCGTGGACCAGTCGAAGCGCCGCACATGGGCGCTCCCCCGGGCGCTGAGCTCGGCGCGCCGGGACGGGGAGCCCAGCAGCCGGATCGCGGCCTCGGCCAGCGCGTCGGCGTCCTCGTTGGCGAAGAGCTCGCCCGCGGCGCCCTGGTCCAGTACCTGGGCGAACGCGTCGAGGTCCGAGGCCAGTACCGGCGCTCCCGCCGACAGGGCCTCGACCAGGATGATGCCGAAGCTCTCGCCGCCTGTGTTGGGCGCGACGTACAAGTCGACGCTGCGCAGCAGCCGGGCCTTGTCCTCGTCGCTGACCATGCCCAGGAACTCCACGCGCTCGCGCATCGCGACGGGGAGCGACTCGACGGCCTCCTTCTCGTCCCCGCGCCCGGCGACCAGCAGCCGGGTGTCCGGCCGTGCCTCCAGGATCCTCGGCAGGGCCTTCATCAGGACGGGCAGGCCCTTGCGCGGCTCGTCGATGCGCCCGATGAAGCCGAGTGTGCCCCCCTTGCCTTCGCCGGTCGGACCCCCGCCCTGCCACTCCGCCTTCGGCTCGGCCTCGGCGAAGAAGTCGACGTCGACGCCGTTGGGGATGACCACCGCGTCGCCGCCGAGGTGCTCCACGAGCGTGCGCCGGGCGTACTCGCTGACCGCGATCCGTGCGTTGATCTTCTCCAGTGCGGGCTGGAGGATCGGATAGGCCGCGATCATCGCGCGCGAGCGCGGGTTCGAGGTGTGGAAGGTCGCCACGATCGGCCCCTGCGCCGCCCAGCAGGACAGCAGCCCCAGGGACGGCGAGGCCGGCTCGTGGATGTGGATCACGTCGAACGTGCCGTCGTGCAGCCAGCGCCGCACCCGGGCCGCGGACAGGAAGCCGAAGTTGAGCCGGGCGACCGAGCCGTTGTACGGCACGGGCACGGCACGCCCCGCCGACACGACGTACGGCGGCAGAGGGGTGTCGTCGTCGGCCGGGGCGAGGACGGACACCTCGTGCCCGAGTCCGATCAGATGCTCCGCGAGGTCGCGGATGTGGAACTGGACGCCACCGGGGACGTCCCACGAGTAGGGGCAGACGATCCCGATCCTCACGTGCGGGGCTCCCCCGTCTCGCCGCGGTCCTCCAGGTCGGAGAGCCACAACCGCTGCAACATGTGCCAGTCCTCCGGGTGGTCCGCGATTCCGGTGGCGAAGGCATCGGCCAGCGCCTGTGTCATCACGGACGTCTTCTCGGCCCGCGTGCCTGTCTCGGGTACGTCGACGGGCGGATGGACCCGGCCCCGCATGACCGTCCCGTCGTACCAGAGGGTGACGGGCAGCAGCAGCGCGCCGGTCTGCTGGGCGAGCAGCGCGGGGCCGGCGGGCATCCTGGCCGTCTCGCCGAAGAACTTCACCTCGGTGCCCGAGGCGGACAGGTCGCGGTCCGCGACCAGGCAGACCAGGCCGCCGTCGCGCAGTCGGCGGGCGAGCGTGCCGAAGGCGGAGCCGCCGGTGTGCGGCAGTACCTCCATGCCGAGGGACTCGCGGTAGGCGACGAAGCGGTCGTACAGCGTCTCCGGCTTCAGCCGCTCCGCGACGGTGGTGAACGGTATGCCGAGCGCGCGGGTGGCCCAGACCCCCGCCAGGTCCCAGTTCGCCAGGTGCGGCAGGGCCATGATGACGCCCCTGCCGTCGGCCATCCCGTCGTGCAGGCGCTGGATGCTCTCGATGTCCACGCTGCGGCGCAGGCGCTCCTTGTCCCAGGCGGGCAGGCGGAAGGACTCCATCCAGTAGCGCATGTACGAGCGCATGCCGGCCCTGGACAGCTCGGCGAGCCGCTCCGGTCCGGCATCGGGCACGACGCGGGCCAGGTTGGCCTCCAGCCGCAGGACGCCCTTGCCGCGCCGCTTCCACGCGGTGTCGGCGATGGTGCGGCCGAGCGCGGCGGCGACGGGCTCCGGAAGCTTCTTGACCACCCCCCAACCCAGCCCGTACAGCGTGTCCGTCATCCGGTCCTGCATGGCGCTCATGCCTCACTCCCCTGCGAGGTGCCCTGGGTGCTCCCGTGCGAGGGGCCCTGCGGGGAGCCGCCGCCGGACGGGGCGGCATCCGCCTCGGCCGCCTCACGGCGCACGGTGACCACTCGCTGCCCCAGCGTCACCACCGAGCCCGCGGCCACGACCCACAGCGCGATGGGGAGCAGCACCTCGACACCGGGGACGCCGAATGCGCGGAGTCCGGCGAGCCCGGCCGCCACCAGCGAGATCACCAGCCGTTCGGCGCGCTCCACCAGCCCGTTCACCGCGACCGGCAGCCCGATCGACTCGCCCCGCGCCTTCGTGTACGAGACGACCTGGCCGCTGGCGAGGCAGAAGATGGCCACCGCGCACAGCACGTTGTCGTCGCCCTTGCCCGCGTACCAGAGGGCGAAGCCGCCGAAGATCGCGCTGTCGGCGACCCGGTCCAGCGTGGAGTCGAGGAAGGCGCCCCAGCGGCTGGACACCCCGGCCTGCCGGGCCATGTTGCCGTCGACGAGGTCGGAGAAGACGAACAGGGTGATGACGATCGTCCCCCAGAAGAACTCTCCGCGGGGGAAGAAGACCAGCGCGCCCGCGACCACTCCGGCCGTGCCGACGAGGGTCACCGCGTCGGGGCTCACTCCGCGGCGTAGCAGAAACGCGGCGAACGGTGTGAGGACACGCGTGAAGAACGCACGCGCGTACTTGTTCAGCATGGCCTTCCCGAGGGGTCGGTGGGCCGTGCGGCCCCTTCGGCCACCGGCGGGCCCATCGTAGCCACGCGGGCGGCGGGCCAGCCGCCTGGCCCGGTCGCGTACGACGTATGGACGCACCATGGCGGGAGTGGAAAGCTCGAAAGACAACCGCGGGCTTCGCCGGCGCATCCCCCAGGCTCCGGCCGGGGGTCTCCCCATCGCGCGCCCCCGGGTCCGCGCCCTCACCTCACCGTGCGATGAGTCGGGAGGAACGAATCATGGGCGACAAGGCGAATGCACAATCCGGAGCCGCCGGCAGGGCTACGACGGCCGACCGGCCGACATCCGTACGGAATGTGGTGCTGGTCGGCCACAGCGGATCGGGGAAGACGACCCTGGTGGAGGCCCTGGCGCTGACGGCGGGGGCGGTCAACCGGGCGGGACGCGTCGAGGACGGCGGGACGGTCTCGGACTACGACGAGATCGAGCACCGCCAGCAGCGCTCCGTACAGCTGAGCCTCGTCCCGGTCGAATGGGGCGGGTACAAGATCAATCTGTTGGACACCCCCGGGTACGCCGACTTCGTGGGGGAACTCAGGGCCGGTCTGCGAGCCGCGGACGCGGCCCTCTTCGTTGTCTCGGCCGCGCAGGAGGCCGACGCGGTGCCCGCCTCGACCCGCATGGTGTGGGAGGAGTGCGCGGCCGTCGGCATGCCCAGGGCCATCGTGGTCACCCACCTGGAGACGGCCCGCACCGGTTTCGACGAACTCATCGAGGTGTGCGGGCAGCTGTTCGGCGGTGACGATCCGGACGCGGTGCTGCCGCTCTATCTGCCGCGGTACGGCCCCGAGGCCGCCGACGGCCACGCGCCCGTCACGGGCCTGGTCGGGCTGTTGTCGCAGAAGCTGTTCGACTACTCCGGCGGCGAGCGCGTCGAGAAGGCGCCCGGGCCCGAGGAGGAGGCACTGCTGGCAGGGGCCAGGAACCGCCTGATCGAGGGGATCATCGCCGAGAGCGAGGACGAGACGCTCATGGAGCGTTATCTGGGCGGCGAGGAGGTCGACCTCAAGACGCTGATCGACGACCTGGAGAAGGCCGTCGCGCGGGGCGCCTTCCATCCGGTACTGGCCGCGGCACCCGCGACGAACGGGGCGAAGCACGGGCTCGGCACGGTCGAGCTGCTGGAACTGATCACCGGCGGGTTCCCGACCCCGCTGGAGCGCGAGGCACCCGCGGTCACCACCCCGGAGGGGAGCCCCAGGCCCGCCCTCAGCTGCGACCCGGACGGGCCGCTGGTCGCCGAGGTCGTCAGGACCGCGTCCGACCCGTACGTCGGCCGGCTGTCCCTGGTCCGGGTGTTCTCCGGCACGCTGCGCCCGGACGAGACGGTGCACGTGTCGGGCCACGGGCTGGCCGACCGCGGGCACGAGGACCACGACGTCGACGAGCGCATAGGCGCCCTCTCCTCGCCCTTCGGCAAACAGCAGCGCACCGTCGGCCGGTGCATCGCGGGCGATCTCGCCTGCGTCGCCAAACTGGGGCGGGCCGAGACCGGTGACACGATCTCCTCGACGTCGGATCCGCTGCTGATGGAACCGTGGGCGATGCCCGACCCGCTGCTCCCCCTGGCCATCCGGGCGCACAGCAAGGCCGACGAGGACCGGCTCTCCCAGGGCCTGTCCCGGCTGGTCGCGGAGGACCCGACGATGCGCCTGGAGCAGAACCAGGACACCCACCAGGTCGTGCTGTGGTGCCTGGGCGAGGCCCATATGGACGTGGCGCTGGAGCGGCTGCGCAGCAGGTACGGGGTCCAGGTCGACGTGGTGCCGCACAAGGTGTCGCTGCGGGAGACCTTCGCCGTACCGTCGGCGGGACGGGGCCGCCATGTGAAGCAGTCCGGCGGGCACGGCCAGTACGCGATCTGCGAGATCGAGGTAGAGCCGCTGCCGCCGGGCTCGGGGATCGAGTTCGTCGACAAGGTCGTGGGCGGCGCCGTCCCGCGCCAGTTCATCCCTTCGGTGGAGAAGGGCATCAGGGCGCAGGCCGCGAAGGGCCTGTCGGTCGGCCATCCGCTGGTCGACGTGCGGGTGACACTGCTGGACGGCAAGGCGCACTCGGTCGACTCCTCCGACGCCGCGTTCCAGACGGCGGGCGCGCTGGCGCTGCGCGAGGCGGCGTCGCAGGCCCGGATCGATCTGCTGGAGCCGGTGGCCGAGGTGCAGGTGATGGTGCCGGACGAGTACGTCGGGGCGGTCATGAGCGATCTGTCGGGCCGCCGCGGCCGGGTGGTCGGCACCGAGCAGGCGGGCACCGGCAGGACCGTCGTACGGGCCGAGGTGCCGGAGATCGAGATCGGGCGGTACGCGGTGGACCTCCGGTCCGTCTCGCACGGCACGGGCCGCTTCGACCGGGCGTATGCGCGGCACGAGCCGATGCCGCCCCAGATGGCGGCCAAGGTCCGCGAGGAGGCCACGGCCGCGTAGGAGCCGCCGGCCGGCCTCCGCGCGGGCCCCGCCCCGCCGCACGGGAGGGCGGCCTCTGACCGCCGCGCCCCGGGCGCGGCAAGGAACGGGAAGCGGAGCCGGCTTGGGCATGCCGCCCGCCGAACCACCCTTCGGCGGGCGGCACTCGTGCGTCCCCGCCCCATCGGTCCGGAGGGCCGAAAGGCGGTGCTGACGCGTGGGCCGCCACCCCGATACGCTGTGTTGCGCAGCTCAGAAGGTGTGCGGGGCGCGGTAGTTGGGAAGGCCGCAGTGCGGACGAGGCGGCGATGGGGGCGGTAGTGGCGGACCAGGCATTCGATTTCTCTCCCGGGGCCCAGATCCCGGTGCAGGGGGCGGCCGGCCAGACGGCGGCGACACACGCCCTCGCCTCGGCCGCCTACCGGGACAGTCCGCTGGAGGAGATACTCAAGGCCAACAACGAGTGGCACCAGTCCAAGGTGAAGAAGGGCAAGTTCTCGCTGTTCGAGCCGAACCTGGGCGAGGCCTTCTCGCGGGCGGTCCAGGTGCGGATGCTCGGCGGGGCCCGCAAACCGCTGATCCAGTCGTTCGGCGCCGAGCCGCAGGCCGTGGTGGAACACGCGCTGGCGGCGAGCCGGATCCGCAAGCAGCGGGACGCCCGGCTGACCGCTGTCATGGCGGTGTTCGGACTGCTGTTCCTGCCCGGGGCACTGCTGTGGATCGGCGTGTTCCAGCTGCGCCGTACGCTCGCGGGTTCGAAGGACAGGAAGGCCGGTGCCATCGGATCGGCGCTGCTGGTCGCCGTGGGCGTCCTCGCGGTGGTGTTCCTCGTCGCCCTGCCGTTCGGTGGATTCTGGGCGTACTACCTGCGGGCCATGGTCGTCGCCCCGGTGATCGGCTGGCTGTTCGCCAAGCGGATCTGCGAGTCCACGGCGAAGGACCTGCGGGTCCGCTGGGACAGCCTCCTCTCCGGCGGCGGCATCGGGGCGAAGGTCCCCGAGGCCGTGCCCGGCAACCCCAACGAGACGGCGGCCGAGCAACTGCGCCAGGGCCTGGAGAAGCTCACGGCCGAGCAGCAGTCCAACTCGGTGTTCTACGCCGGTCCCAAGGGGATACTCGGCATGGGCACCCGGTGGGGCAGCTGGCAGCTCGCCGAGGAGCTGGTGGCCAAGGAGCCGGGCAAGGAGTTCCACCAGTTCCGCAGCTGGGACGTCATCAAGGTCATCCACGACCAGCTGACCCTGCTCCAGCGCGGCCCGCTGAACACGGGCGGCTTCCCCAAGCCGTCGGTGAAGCACTGGATCGTCGTGCCGGTCGGGGAGGGCGCCACCGAGGTCGCCCGTCCCGAGGGCCAGGACGTGGACACCTTCCAGGTGAAGCGCCACGAGATCCAGCGGATCTGCGACCACCAGCAGTTCGGGAGCGGCAACCGGCACTATCTCGGTGTCCAGTTCACGCTGTGGGACGGCCAGCTCGTGATCACCATGATGATCACGGTGACGGTGCTGTTCGAGACGCTGCGCATCGAGGTGACCGGTCATGCGCTCGGCCCGGTGCACTCCCTCTTCACCGGCAAGCCGGCGCCCAAGACGGTCGAGGTCGCCAAGACCATCCGCTTCTGGGAGACCGTCGAGCGCCAGCTGCCGCTGGTGGACACCACCGAGGTGGTACGGCAGATGGTCCGGGCACCCTTCACCTGGTACCCGCCGATGCTGGACTTCCTCGGCGGGAAACTGATCCTGCCCGAGCCGTTCGGGCTGCGGCACGCGTGGGCGGAGCAGCCGTGGCGGCACCGTTTCATGGCGGACGACGCCATGCGGGCGGCGACGCCGGTGCTGCGGGTGGCCCACTCCGCCGCGATGCGGGTGCTCGAGGAGAACGGCGTGGACACGGAGCGCTTCAGCACCCGCTCCTCGTTCCTCAGCACCGGTGTGCAGGACCCGATGCCGCGCAAGGCGGACGCGTACGACGCGTGACGATTCGGCCCCGGAGCGTCCGCGAGGCGTCCGGGGCCGGGAGGACTGCGGGTGCTACGCGGCGGGCCAGGCGTCGGCGAGCATCTTCCTGGTGTCGGCGAGGAGTTGCGGCAGCACCTTCGTGTGCCCGATGACCGGCATGAAGTTGGTGTCGCCGCCCCAGCGCGGCACCACGTGCTGGTGCAGGTGCGCGGCGATGCCCGCACCGGCCACCGTGCCCTGGTTCATGCCGATGTTGAAGCCGTGCGCCCCGGAGGCCGTCCGCAGCGCCGTCATCGCGCGCTTGGTGAACTCCGCGAGCTCCGAGGTCTCGGCCTCGCGCAGGTCGGTGTAGTCGGCCACGTGCCGGTACGGCACCACCATCAGGTGGCCCCCGTTGTACGGGTACAGATTGAGCACGGCGTACACGCTGTCGCCGCGCGCGATGACGAGCCCGTCCTCGTCGGACTTGGCGGGGATGGAGCAGAAGGGGCAGCCGTCGTCGGCCCCGGGCCCGGTCGGCTTGTTCTCGCCCTGGATGTACGCCATCCGGTGCGGCGTCCACAGCCGCTGGAAGGCGTCCTGGATGCCGACCCCGATCTGCTGCTCCGGCTCACTCGTCATGTGGTGCAGCATATGACTTCGCCCGTACGGAGCGTGTCGCCGGGGGCGGACGCAGGCGGCTCCCGGCGATGCTGGCCGCATGGACGTCGACGAGGCAGACACCCCGCTCGACCGCTGGGAGCAGCGGGCCGAGCTACCGCTCTTCTACGCCTCACTGGTCTTCCTGGCCGCGTACTCGGTGCGGATCCTCGCCCATGACGTGGACGTGGTCTGGCGGGAGATCGCCTTCGCCACGATGCTGCTGATGTGGCTGGTCTTCCTGACCGACTTCGTGGTGCGCCTGCGGCTCAGCGGTCAGCCGCTCCCCCGCTTCCTGCGGACGCACTGGCTGGACGCCCTGGTGCTGCTGCTGCCGCTGCTGCGCCCGCTGCGGCTGGTCAAGCTGTACACGACGCTCCAGCGGCGACGCGACGAGCCGGTCCTCAGCCTCTACGCGCGGGTGATCGTCTACGCGGGCCTGGGCGCGGTGCTGCTGGGCTGGGCCGGGGCGCTCGCCGTCTTCCACGCGGAGCGGACCGCTCCCGGGGCGACGATCCTCACCTTCGGCGACGCCGTGTGGTGGGTGTGCGAGACGCTGACCACCGTCGGGTACGGCGACGTCACCCCCGTGACCACGTGGGGAAGGATCATCGCCGTCGGGCTGATGATCTGTGGGCTGGCGCTGCTCGGCGCGGTGACCGGCTCCTTCTCTTCCTGGCTGATCCAGGTGTTCACGCGCGAGGACGAGAGGAGGCCCCCGGAGGACCGACGTCCTCCGGGGGCCTCCTCCTGACGGGTCGGGCCGGTCACGGGCCCGGCCGGCTCGTGACCGGCCTGCGTGGACCGGCGCGGACCGCTACAGACCGGGGAGCTGCCGGGCTCAGATCTGGGCGCGCTCCTCGACGACCTTCGCGATCTTGGCGATGGCCTCGTCGACCGGGATGCCGTTCTCCTGCGAGCCGTCGCGGTAGCGGAAGGACACGGCGCCGTGCTCCATGTCCTCGTCGCCCGCGATGACCATGAAGGGCACCTTCTGCTTCTGGGCGTTGCGGATCTTCTTCTGCATCCGGTCCGAGGAGGCGTCCACCTCCACGCGCAGCCCCTGCTTCCTCGCCTTGGCGGCGAAGTCCTGCAGATACGGGACGTGGGCGTCGCCGATCGGGATGCCCAGCGCCTGGACGGGCGCCAGCCAGGCCGGGAAGGCACCGGCGTAGTGCTCGAGCAGCACCGCGAAGAAGCGCTCGATGGAGCCGAACAGTGCCCGGTGGATCATGACAGGACGCTGCTTGGTGCCGTCCGGGCCGGTGTACTCCAGGTTGAAGCGCTCCGGCAGGTTGAAGTCGAGCTGGACCGTCGACATCTGCCAGGTACGGCCGATCGCGTCCTTCGCCTGGACGGAGATCTTCGGGCCGTAGAAGGCCGCGCCGCCCGGGTCGGGGGTCAGCGGAAGGCCCTGCTTCTCGGCCACCTGCCGCAGGACCTCGGTGGCCTCCTCCCAGACCTCGTCGGAGCCGACGAACTTGTTCGGGTCCTTGGTGGACAGCTCCAGGTAGAAGTCGGTCAGACCGTAGTCGCGCAGCAGGTCCAGGACGAAGGTGAGGGTCTTGTCGAGCTCCTCCGCCATCTGCTCGCGGGTGCAGTAGATGTGCGCGTCGTCCTGGGTGAAGCCGCGGGCACGGGTCAGGCCGTGCACGACGCCCGACTTCTCGTACCGGTACACGGTGCCGAACTCGAAGAGGCGCAGCGGCAGTTCACGGTACGAGCGGCCGCGCGCGTCGAAGATCAGGTTGTGCATCGGGCAGTTCATGGGCTTGAGGTAGTAGTCCACGCCCTCGTCGAGCTGCATGGGGGGGTACATGCCCTCGGCGTACCAGTCCAGGTGGCCCGACTTCTCGAACAGCTTGCCCTTGGTCGCGTGCGGCGAGTAGACGAACTCGTAGCCGTGCTCCTCGTGGCGCTTGCGCGAGTAGTCCTCCATGACCCGGCGGATCACGCCGCCCTTGGGGTGGAAGACCGCGAGTCCGGAGCCGACCTCGTCCGGGAACGAGAACAGGTCCAGCTCGTTGCCCAGCTTGCGGTGGTCGCGCTTCTCGGCCTCGGCGAGGAAGTCCAGGTGAGCCTTCAGCTCCTCCTTGGACGGCCAGGCGGTGCCGTAGATGCGCTGCAGCATCGGGTTCTTCTCGCTGCCCCGCCAGTACGCCGCCGCGTTGCGCATCAGCTTGAACGCCGGGATGTTGCGGGTCGTGGGCAGGTGCGGGCCCCGGCAGAGGTCCTTCCAGCACAGCTCGCCGGTCTTGGCGTCCAGGTTGTCGTAGATGGTCAGCTCGCCGCCGCCCACCTCGACGTCAGCACCGTCGTCGTGCGAGGCGGAGCCCTTGATCCCGATGAGCTCCAACTTGTACGGCTCGTCCGCGAGCTCGTCACGCGCGGCCTCGTCGGTGACGACACGGCGGGAGAAGCGCTGACCGCGCTTCTGGATCTCCTGCATCTTCTTCTCGATGGCCTTGAGATCCTCGGGGGTGAAGGGCTTCTCCACGTCGAAGTCGTAGTAGAAGCCGTCCCGGACGGGCGGGCCGATGCCGAGCTTTGCCTCGGGGAACAGCTCCTGCACGGCCTGCGCCATGACGTGCGCGGTGGAGTGGCGCAGGATGTTGAGCCCGTCCTCGGACGAGATCGCGACGGGCTCGACGGTCTCGCCGTCCTTCACCTCGTACGCGAGGTCCTTCAGCTCCCCGCCGACCCGGGCGGCGATCACGGTGCGCTCGCCGCCGAAGAGATCGGCCGCCGTGGTGCCCGTGGTCACCACGCGCTCTTCCCGCTCGGAATCGCGTTGGATGATCACACGGACGTCTGACACCGGTCTCTCCTGTCTGAAGGGGAACACGCGCAGAGGTATCGCGCGTGCACTACGTCATGCTACCGAGCGACGGATCGGCCCCGCGAAACGCGCTGCGGGCGTGCGCTTCGCCGGCGGTGGGCGTGACGCTTCCCGTGCGTCGCGCCTCGTGCGGGGTCGGGGCGCGGATGAGGCCCGCCCGGCCCGGGCTCGCGCCGCACCGCGCCGCGCGACGAGATCACGTCGCACTCCCGGCTCACGCGTCCCGCCGTACACCGGCGCCCCGCGGCGCACCGCGATCACACCGCACACCGGCGTCCCGCGGCACGCGGTCGAGCACGCGTGCGGGGCGCCGCGCGCGCAGAGCGTGGCGCGCCCACCGCCGGCGCGGCGGACCCGATCAGTCCCCCCCGCCGCACGCCTCCTCGAAGAAGTCCAGATTCTCGTGCAGGGACTTCATCAGCCTGTCCCGCTCCGCCTCGTCCACCTGCACCGGCACGACGTCGGTCGCGTCGCTGAGGCGCCGGAAGCCGCCGCGGCTCTCCAGGCGGCCGACCACGCGTATCGGGAGTCCGACGAGGTGGGCGTGGCCCGCGGTCCGGTACGACTCCTCGTCCAGGACCGCGCGCACGTGCGGGACCTCCGCTCCGGCGAGGACGCGCAGCCGTACCGTTCCCGCGCCGCGCGTGCCCGAGCGCCGCATCCGGACCACCGTGCCGGTGACCCGGACGGGGACGGACGGCTCGTCACGCAGATAGCGGGCGCCGGCAGCGCGCAGGGCGGGCAGGTCGCCGGGCGAGAACTCCACCGGTTCGGGCCGGGCCGCGCAGCCTTCCGGCGCACCCGCCGAGGGCGACCACGCCACCGCGACGCGGGCCCCCTCGGCACCCCGTACCAGTGCCACGAGAGCCTCGGTCAGCTCGCGGCTGACCCCTGCCGCCACGGCCGCGTCGAAGGCGTCCATCCCGCCGGTGGCCCGCTGGTAGTCGATGGCCTCGCGCGCCGCGTACAGGGCGTGGTGCAGCCGGACCGCGACGGACCGGCCGGTGTCCACCGGCACGAACGCGGTGAGACCGCGCCCGCCCGGAGCCGGTCCGACCAGAACTCCCTCCAGAACCGCCTGCGCCTGCCGCCGGCGGCGCGCCCCGTGGTATCCGGCGCGGCCGCGCACGGCGAGCGCCCCCGCGAGCAGCAGCTGCCGGGCGGCGGACCTCAGTTGCTCCTGCACGGTCCAGGACGCCGCTCCCGACGGTCCGTGGGGTACGTCGCGCCACCAGCGGAACTCGTCGCTCGGCACGGCGAGCCCGACCAGCACCTCGCGTGCCGAGGGCGCGGCGGAGCGGGCGAGCGCGGTGAGCGCCTCGCCCAGCAGGTCCTCGCAGTCGGGGAACTCCCGGCTCTCGGGTACCAGCAGGCTCGTGCCGCCGGCGCCGGGTCCCGGCGGCGTCCAGCGGGCGTACCGGCCGGCCGCGCCGCCCCGCCTGCGCCATCCGTGCCGGTGCAGCAGCGCCCCGAGCACCAGGGGGTCGACCAGGGCGGGGTCGGGGGCTCCGCTGCCGTACCAGGGCGCGGGTACGCCGTCGGGGAAGGGCAGGGGCGCCTGCCGGGCGTGCGGCACCGAGGGGGAGCCGGCAGGCCCGGGCGCGGGGTCGTCGATCGGGCGGTGCATCAGGGTCTCCCTCCCGTCCCGACCCGCGTCATGATCTCGCAGAGCGCCCGGTCGTCGAAGATGCGCGAGGTCGGGATCCGCACGGTGGTCCGACGCCGGCCCGTCACCGGGTGGCCGGCCAGATTGGTCCAGTAGCAGCAGTGCCGCAGATCGAGGCGGTCGTGCCCGGCCCGCAGCCACTCGTCCCGGGCCCGCGGCACGATCATGACGACGAGGATCTTGTGCACCGACACGGGTGTACGGGCCAGCTTCACCAGGTGGTCGTTGTCGAGCGTGAAGGAGAACGCGGGCCCGCGCGGGTGCGGCGCGAGCTGGTAGGTGGCTTTCAACTGCACCTTGATGGTGACCTCGTCGTCGACGGTGTGTCCGGGGGCGCTGTGGCTGACGTGCCAGTCGATCCCGTTGTCGGGGAACGGCTGGGACAGCGAGCAGCCGGCGGCGGCCGCGACCGCGTGGAGGTACCCCACCTGGAGCGTCTCCATGCAGGCGGTGGTGGCGAGTGCTCCGCGCAGCGGTGCGGTCCGCTCGGGCAGCGCACCCGGTTCGGGCTGCGCGAGCGCCATGGCTCCGTCTGCCTTCCGGGCTGTGCCGATGGTTTGTCCTCACGACGGACCGTCAACATCGCGCCCCGTCATCTGTGTTGTCACCCGCCTGCGTAGTGCGCAAACAGTCCGGGTATCACCGATTCGGGCAGGGGATATCACCATCTGCCAGGCATGGGCGAGGAGTTCGGGGATGACGCGATGGTACGAAGGGCCCCTGGCCGCATTTGACACCGAGACGACCGGGGTGGACGTCGAGCACGACCGGATCGTGTCGGCCGCGCTCGTGGTCCAGGATTCGCCGGGAGGACGCACGCGCGTCACCGGCTGGCTGGTCAATCCGGGCGTGCCGGTGCCGGCCGAGGCGACGGCCGTGCACGGCCTCACGGAGGAGCATCTGCAGCACAACGGCCGCTGGCCGTCGCCGGTGATGGAGGAGATAGGCCGGTCGCTGGCCGAGCAGTGTGCGGCGGGCCGCCCCCTCGTGGTGATGAACGCGCCGTTCGATCTGACCCTGCTGGACCGCGAACTGCGCCGCCACCGCGCCTCGTCGCTGGCGCGCTACCTCGAGAACGTCCCGATGTGCGTGCTGGACCCTCGCGTCCTGGACAAGCATCTGGACCGCTACCGCAAGGGCCGCCGCACGCTCACCGACCTGTGCGAGCAGTACGCGGTCGAACTGGCGGGGGCCCACGACGCGGCGGCGGACGCGACCGCCGCGCTGGACGTGGTCCGGGCGGTCGGGCGCCGTTTCGCCGCACGCCTGGAGCGGCTGTCGGCGGCGGAGCTGCACACACTGCAGGCGGTGTGGCACGCGGCTCAGGCGCGGGGGCTACAGGCGTGGTTCGCGCGGAACGGCTCGGAGGAGTCGGTGGATCCGGCGTGGCCGCTGCGCCCCGAGATCCCGGCCCAGGCGGCATGACCGGCGTTCCGGACAGCCCGGCGGGCCGGACACGGGTACGGGTGCCCCGCCGCTTCGGGACACCCGTACGTTCCGTGGGGCCGGGCAACGGCCGCCGGTTCAGACCCTAGCCGGTCTCCCCCGCCCGGGCGCCGGCCCGCCGGCACCGGGACGTGGGGAAGACCGTTCCGCCCTCATGATGAAGGCGATTGGTCTGGACCTCTCCCTGTGCATTGAATCCAATGGCCGGGACGGCGTCAAGGAGCAGGTGGGAGCCGGTTCCAACACCCGGCATCACACGGCCCCGGTGACGGCCTGTCAGATCCGGTGGGCCGCATCCCCTCGACACCGTCGCCCGCGACCACCGGGGAACGCGCAAGGCCGGTCCGTCAGGTGACGGACCGGCCTCTGCCTGTGGGCGATACTGGGTTCGAACCAGTGACCTCTTCGGTGTGAACGAAGCGCTCTCCCGCTGAGCTAATCGCCCGGGAACGCACTGAACCATACAGGTACCGGCGGGTTTCCTTCAAACTCCCTTTCCGGCCTCCGGAGGCCCCTCGCGCGGAGTCCGGCACCGCGCAGGTACGTACTCACCGGCGATCTGAGTATCCGCGCGCATTCCGGCGGACTGTGTCCCGCGCCACACTCGCCGCCATGGAGAACGTACTGCCGCCCGCCGAGGAGCTCCGGCTCATCGATCGCGAGCTGGTCCAACTCGATGCCCGCCGGGCCCAGTTGCTCACCCGCAGGGCGTGGCTGCTGACGGCCCTCAGGGCCGCCGGTCACGCGCCCGCGCCCGCCCAGGGCCCCGGCCGGCCCCCGGGGACGGCCGCCGAGACGTCCCCGCCGAGCGCACAGAACGTCCTGCTCACCCTGGGCGGGATCCTGCTGACGATCGCCGCCGTCGCCTTCACCCTGGTCAGCTGGGGGCACATGGGCATCGGCGGCCGTGCGCTCGTCCTTGGCGCGGTGACCGTCACCGCCCTCGGGACGCCGCTCCTGCTGCTGCGCCGCAAGCTGGTCTCGACCGCGGAGTCGGTGGCCGCGCTCGGCCTCGTCCTGACGGTCCTGGACGCGTACGCGCTGCGGCGCGCCGTCCTTCCCTCGACGGACGCCCTGGTCTACACGGCCGTCGCCGCCGCGGTGCTCGCCGCGGTGTGGGCGGCGTACGGGCGCGCCTTCGGCGGGCTGCGGCTGCCGTTGCCGGCCGCCGTGGTGGCGGGACAGCTGCCGCTGCCGCTGTGGGCACTGGCCGCGGGCGAGAGCATCGAGGTCACCGCGTGGGCGACGCTGGCGACCGCCGGTCTCGATGTCGTGATCGCGCTCGCCGCCCGGCGGGCTGCCGTCCGGGCGCTCGCGGTCGCGGGCGCCGTGACGGCGGGCGGCTGGTCCCTGCTGACCGGCGCCTGGCTGTCCGTGTCCGCGGAGTCCCCCGCCGACTCGGTGGAACCGGCCCTGCTGCTCCTGGCGGCGGGAGCGCTGGCCGTGGGTGCCGCGTGGCGCGCACCGGCGGCCGCGGCGGCGGCCTCGACCGCCGGCGCTCTCGCGGCGGTCGCCGCCGTCGGTGGTGTGCTGCGGACGGTGGTGCCGGCGGACTGGGCCGTGCCCGTGTACCTGCTGTGCGCGGCGGCGCTGCTCCTGGCCGTCCGCGTCCGGATGCCGCGGGGCGTGCTCACCGGACTCGGGGTCGCCTCCGGCCTGGTCCACGGCGCCGCGGCGCTGTGGGCCGCACCGGTCGTGCTGCTCGCACTGACCGGACCGGCCGCCACCCTCGAGGACGTGTGGGGCGGAGCGCCGGTCCGCGATGTCGTCCTGCCGGGCGCCGCCACCGCCCCGGTGGTCCTGGCAGCCGTGGCCGTGACGCTGTGGGCTGCGCCCCGGTTCCTGCCTGCCGCGCAGCTGTCCCGTCCCGCAGTGGAGTGCTGGGCACTCGTGGCGGCGTGGTCGGCCGTCGTCGCCGCCCCCGTCGCCCTGTCGCTCCCACTGGGCCCCACCCTGGCGGTCCAGCTGGCAGTGACGGCCGCGGCCCTCGCGACGGCGGCCCGTCCGTCGCTCGTGGCGGCCTTGCCGCCGACGGCGGCGGAGGCGGAGCCCGGAGCACAGCCGCGCCCGGCGGGCCCCTCCGCCGGGACGGCCCGCGACGGCCGCGACGCGGCCGAGTCGTCCGGCGGCCCCGCGGGCGCTGCCGCGGGAGCGGCCGCCCCCGGCGACACCTCCGGCGAGGAGCACACCTCCGCGCCGCCGCAGTCCGCCGCCCGCGCGCACGACCCCGTCCGCACCCTCGCCGGGACGGCACTCGCCTGCGGGCTGGCGTCGGCGGCCGGCGCGGCGCTGCTCGGGCTGGCGAGCCGGCCCGCCACCTTCACCGCGCTGGGCGTCCTGGTGGTGCTGAACGCCGCCGCCGCCGTCGCGGCCCGGGGGCTCGTCCGGATCGTCGTCGCCTGCGCCGCCGTGGTGGGCACGACGGGGCTCGTGGCCGCGGCGGCGGCGGCCGCGGAGCTGCCCGGCCACCGCGTCGGTCTCGCGCTCCTCGCGGTACCGGCGGCGGCCGCGCTGCTCGGCGCCCGGCTCGGCAGGCACCCGGTCGCCGCCGCGGTGGAGGCAACGGCGGCCGCGACCGTACCCATCGCCGTGGCGCTCGCGGTACCGCACCCGCCGACCCTGGCGCTGGTGCTGGCCCTCGCGGGCGTGGTGGCCGCGGGCACGGCGGTCAGGGCCGAGCGCCGGCCCCTGGCCGGGTACGTCGCCGCCGTCCTTTTCGTCACGGCGACCTGGGTGCGCCTCGCCGCGTCCGGGGTGGACGTGCCCGAGGCGTACACGCTGCCGGTCTCCGTCCCGGCGCTGGCCGTGGGTGTGCTGCGGCGGCGCAGGGATCCCTCCGCCTCGTCGTGGGTCGCCTACGGTCCGGGGCTCGCCGCGACGCTGGCGCCGAGCCTTCTGGCGGCCTGGGGCGACACCGACTGGCCGCGTCCGCTGCTGCTGGGCATCGCCGCGCTCGGCGTGACGCTCGCCGGCGCCCGTCTGCGGCTGCGAGCCCCGCTGCTCCTCGGCGGCCTGACGCTCGCCCTGGACGCGCTGCACGAGCTCGCGCCGTACGTCGTCCAGGTCGTCGACGCCCTGCCGCGCTGGCTGCCGCCCGCGCTGGCGGGGCTGCTGCTGCTGGCCGTGGGCGCGACGTACGAGCAGCGGCTGCGCGACGCACGCCGGCTTCGGGAAACCCTCGGCCGGATGCGCTGACCGGGTGACCCTCCTCGCGCGAGGAGGGCACGCCGAAGGCCCCGGAGACTTTCGGTCTCCGGGGCCTTCGGTCCGGGTGGTGGGCGATACTGGGTTCGAACCAGTGACCTCTTCGGTGTGAACGAAGCGCTCTCCCACTGAGCTAATCGCCCGGGCGCACCGCACACATTACCCCATGTCAGCGGTGCCTCATGACCACCTGACCACCGGCCGGGAAGGGCTCTTCGGCCGGTCGCCGTCAGGCGTGGGTCACTGTTCGATCTTCCAGGGCATCATGATCCCGAACTTCCAGAGGTAGATCGCGCACAGCACGCCGACGATCACCAGGCCGACGGTGGTCAGGATGATGTTGCGCCGGCGGACCTTGGGGTCGAGCGCCCGCTGTGCCGCCTCGGTCACTTTCCGTTTCGTCCAGTGCAGTACGAGCTGCGCCCAGACGAACTCGGTCGCCCAGATCGCCATGCCCGCGAAGATCACCAGCCAGCCCGGCCCGGGCAGCGGGAGCATGATCACTCCGGCCACGACGACGGCGAGGCCGACGATGAAGACGCCGACCTGCCAGCTCAGATGAAGCGTCCGGCGTCTCTTCACGAACTCGGGCGCCCTCGAGCCCAGAATCGGCTGGGCGGGCGCGGTCACATCCCCCGTGGCGGTGCCCCGGGCCGCTGTCGCGGCAGCCCCGGCCCGCTCGTCACTCTCCGCATTCATAAACCCAACGTACCCGACGAATCGGCCCGCCGGTATGACCGCACGGTCGTACGTGGGACTCCTCCGTACGGGGTACCCCAAGGATCACAAAACAGACAGAGGGGTTTACAACGGCACCGTAGGTGGCATGTCGATTTCGCCGACGTGCGAATCCCCGAGCGCACACTGAGCGAAAGGCCCTGGCGCTTATGAACACCACGGTCAGCTGCGAGCTGCACCTGCGCCTCGTTGTGTCGAGCGAGTCCTCACTGCCTGTACCCGCGGGCCTGCGGTATGACACGGCCGATCCGTATGCCGTGCACGCCACCTTCCATACCGGAGCCGAGGAGACGGTCGAATGGGTGTTCGCCCGCGACCTTCTCGCCGAAGGCCTTCACCGGCCCACCGGCACCGGCGACGTCAGAGTCTGGCCGTCGCGCAGTCACGGTCAGGGCGTCGTCTGCATCGCACTGAGCTCTCCGGAGGGCGAGGCCCTGCTGGAGGCCCCGGCGCGGGCCCTGGAGTCGTTCCTGAAGCGGACGGACGCCGCGGTCCCACCCGGCACGGAACATCGCCATTTCGATCTCGATACCGAGCTCTCGCACATCCTGGCGGAAAGCTGAACCAGGGCGAGCGCAGCAGGTGCCGTCCGACTCGGGGAGACGGCACCGCACGGACACGGACAACCGCATAGGGCAGGCTCCGGCGCCGTCGTCGCGGAATCCACCGCGACGACGGCGCCGTCGCGTTCGGCGGGGACCGGCTAGAGTCAGCGCAATTCGGCGGGCGCCCAGCCCGCAGCAGGCCAGGGAGCGAATCGTGCTGATCCCTCACGACACCCGCATCGCCCTCGACATCGTCGTCGATCTGGTGAACACCGCGCCCGAGCGCGCCGGCAGTCCCGAGGTCGACGAGCTCGGCGACGTGTCGTCGCTGTACACGTTCGTGAAGAAGTACAACATCAGCGACGTGGGCGAACTCGGCGAACACGACCTGAACGCCGTGCTCGAGGTGCGGAGCCGGTTCGAGGAGGTGTTCGCGGCCCCGGACGCCCGCACCGCCGCCGAACTCATCAACCGGCTCGTGACCTCGGCGGGGACCACACCGCAGCTGACGGACCACGACGGCTACGACTGGCACGTCCACTACTTCGCGCCGGGCGCCTCGGTCGCCGAGCACCTCGCGGCCGACTGCGGCATGGCGCTGGCGTTCATGATCGTGGCGGGCGAGCAGGAGCGGCTGCGGCGGTGCGAGGCCCCCGGCTGCGGCCGCGCCTTCGTCGATCTGTCCCGCAATCGCTCGCGCCGCTACTGCGACAGCCGTACCTGCGGCAATCGCCTGCACGTCGCCGCCTACCGGGCGCGCCGCAGGGAAGCGGCCGGCTGAGTTCCAGTCGGGTCACCTTCGGCTCACAGCAGGAAGAGGTCGTGGACCGCGGCCATGAGCAGAAGACAGCCGATCACCCCGAGGAAGATCATCAGGGGCGGCTGGGAGAGCGCGAAGAGACAGCCACGCGGCTCGTCGGAGGGGGCGGGGGCCTGGCCCCGGGAGGTATCCAGCATCTCGGGGTGATGATGACGCAGGACCGGCCCCGATGATCGACCAACACGCGTGAACGCCGGGGGAGTTCACCGGATCCCGTGGTACCGCTCGCCGTCGGCGCCGCACGCCGCCGCCGCGACGGGCCGTCTCCCTCGGCTCAGATGCCGTGCTTCTTCAGGATGGCCTCGATGTCGCTGAAGTCGTCGTCCGTGCCGGCGGCCGGCTGCTTCCCCTTGGGCTTGGCCCTTCCCCCGGGCTCCGCCGCCGGACGTCCGGCCTTGCCGAGTGCTGGAGCCGAGGCGGAGGGCGCGACCGCATGCGGGCCGGTGCCGCCGTCCCCGACGGACGCCCTCGCCGCCCTGCGCCGCTCGACGGCACGCGTGGTCATGAACAGTCCCCACGCCGTGCCCAGCACTCCCACGCCGACCCAGGCCGTGGGGCTGAAGACCGTGCCGGCGGCCCACTCGACGACGCCCGTCAGCACGAGGCCCAGGGGAACCAGCGCGTACGCCGCGACGCGGGCCGCGGTGAGGAAACGCTTCCGGTACGCCGCGACCGCGGCGATGCCCAGCCCGGCCGCGGACACCGCGGCACAAATCGTCTCGGCAAGCATCCGGTCCTCCAGGCGAGCGGGACGGCACCCCGGGGGCGACCCGGGGGATTGCGGTCACCTCCATCCTGCACCGGTCGGCGGGGAAGGGGCCACGGTCCCGCCCCACCTCAGGGAGATCTCCGGGACGTCCTCCTCCTCAGGTGCCGGGGAGGTCCGGGTTGGGGCCACGCCGGCACGGCTGGAAGACTGGCTCCCATGAGCGACTCCTCCCGCGCCCCCGTCGTCCTGGACGTCTGGTGCGAGCTGCAGTGCCCCGACTGCCGTACCGCCCTGTCCGATCTGGCGGCCCTGCGCGCACGCTACGGCGACAGGCTGGAGCTCCGCCTGCGCCACTTCCCGCTGGAGAAGCACAAGCACTCCTTCGCCGCCGCACAGGCCGCCGAGGAGGCCACCGAGCAGGGACGGGGCTGGGACTACGTGGAGGCCGTGCTCACCCGGGTGGAAGAGCTGGACCGCGAGGGCGAGTCGTTCCTCGTCCGGGTCGCGGGTGAACTCGGCCTGGACGCCGATGAGTTCGACACCGCGCTGGTCGACGGGCGGCACATCCTGATCGTCGACGCCGACCAGGCCGAGGGCAAGGCGATCGGTGTCACGGGCACCCCGACCTACGTCATCGGCGACGAACGGCTCGACGGCGGCAAGAGCCAGGAGGGGCTGCGCGAGCGCATCGAGGAGATCGCCGACCGGCTCCTCGCGGGGTGAGAGCGCGGTCGGGGCGGCGGGCCGTGTCTTTGCTCCGGCCTCGCTCACGACGCCCGGTACGCGCGCCCGCCGCGTTGTCGGACCGCCGGAATACGCCCGGTACGAGGACTACCCTCTCCCTTGCGATGCACCGCATCCGCCGCCGCGCGCTGATCCACCGCTGATCACGGGACAGCCCTCAGAGCAACGGCTTGGCGAAGTGGTGGAGCACGGGCCGGTAGCCGAGTGCCTCGTAGAGGCCGGCGGCCCGGGTGTTCCCGGCGGCGACGTGCAGTCCGAGCACGGGCGCACCGGCGTCGTGCGCGATCCGTTCGGCGACGAGCATCAGCGCCCGTCCGTACCCCCGGCCGCGGTGGGCCTCGGCGACGTGCACGTCGTACACGTATGCGCCCGGCTCCCCCGGGCGCGGCGCACGTTCCGCGACCCAGACGTGCCCCACGGCGGTGCCGTCCACGACCAGGGCGCGCAGCCACGCGCCCCGGGTCGCTGGGCCGTCGGGGAGCTTCTCGCCGTGATCGGCCTCGGACCGGGCGCGGGCCCGCTCGGCGGACAGGCCCCGGTCCGCCCAGGTCCGCGCGTACCGCTCGACGGCCTCCGCCCGCCACGACGGGAACTCCTCGTCGGTGAGGGGGCGGCCCACCGCTCCCGCGGGCAGTGCCGGCGGCTCGGGCGGCACCTCCTTGCGCAGGGTACGGCCGCTCTCCGCGTACCAGAGCGCGGACGCGAGGCGCAGTGCTGCGGTGGCCTCCGCGGGGACGGCGGTCACGATGCGGGTGCAGCCCCAGCCGCGCAGCACTTCCTCGGCCGCGAGCGCGGCGACCGTGCCCCGGCCCCGGCCCCGGTCGTCCTCGTGGATGGTCAGGGACCGCAGGACGCCCGTGGACGGACCGGCGTCCGGGTCGCGGGCGAGCTCGACGGAGCCCACGGGCCTGCCGTTGACGCAGACGTCGTAGCCGCGTGCCATGGCGCCGTCCGCGCCCCGCTGAAGCGGCCGGACCGGCCGCAGGGTGGTGGTCATCAGGGGTGTTCTACCTGTCCTGCGGCCACCCGTCACCATGCCCGTACGGGCTCGTGCCTCAGGCGGGCAGAGGATCGGGGTCCGCGGCGGCGTGCTCCTCGAAGATCCGCATGGCCTTGGCCGTCAGGGGGCCGGGGGCGCCGGGCAGCTCGCGGCCGTCGACTCGGTGAACCGCCTGGACGTCACGGGTCGAGGAGGTCAGGAAGATCTCCTCGGCACGCTCCAGCACGTCCATCGGGAGGTCGGCCTCCTGCGCTCCGGTCCAGTCCGCGGTCAGCGCGCGGGTGATGCCGGCGAGGCAGCCCGAGGAGACGGGCGGGGTGAACAGCTGGCCGTCGACGACGACGAAGATGTTCGAGCCGGTGCCCTCGCAGAGCTGCCCGACGGTGTTGGCGAAGATCGCCTCGGACGCGCCCTGCTCGTGGGCCCGGGCGAGGGCGACGACGTTCTCGGCGTACGAGGTGGTCTTCAGCCCCACCAGCGCACCGCGCTCGTTGCGGGTCCACGGCACCGTGATCACCGCGGTGGTGTCCGGCCTGCGCGAAGTCGCGGCGAGGGCCACGATGAGCGAGGGGCCCTTGTCGCCGCGGTCGGAGCCGAGCGGGGAGAGGCCGCCCGTGTAGGTGATCCGCAGCCGGCCCAGCGGCATGGGATTGGCCTCGAGCACGGCGGCGCAGGCACTGCGCACCTCGTCGTGGTCCGGGTCCGGCAGGCCGAGGCCGCGGGCCGAGCGGGTGAGCCGGTCGAGGTGCCGGGTGAGGGCGAAGGGGCGGCCGTCGGTCGCCTTCACGGTCTCGAAAATGCCGTCGCCCACGGTCAGCCCGTGGTCGAACACGGAAACCAGGGCGTCGTCGGCGTCCCGCAGTCCGCCGTTGACCCAGATCCTCATCACACGGTCCTTCCACTCTGCACGTACGTTCCCGACGCTACCGCGAGCAGCCGGGATGCCTTCAGCTCGGTCTCGTCCCACTCGCGCTCCGGGTCGGAGCCCCAGGTGATCCCGGCGCCGGTGCCGAAGCGGAGGACTCCCTGGGCGCGGTCGATCCAGAAAGTGCGTATGCCCACGGCGAGCTCGCCGGTGCCGCGGTCGGCGTCCACCCAGCCGATGCCGCCGCAGTAGGGGCCGCGGGGTGCCGTCTCCAGCCCGGCGAGGATCCGCAGGGCGCTGGACTTCGGCGCACCGGTGACCGAGCCGGGCGGGAAGGTGGCGTCCAGCAGCTCGCGCCATCCCGCGCCCGCCGCCAGCTCGCCGCGGACGGTGGAGACGAGGTGGACCAGACCGGGGTGGGCCTCGACCTCGCACAGGGCGGGGACGGTCACGGACCCCGAGGCGCAGACGCGGCCGAGGTCGTTGCGGACCAGGTCGACGATCATCACGTTCTCGGCGTGGTCCTTCTCGAGCAGGTCGGCGGCGGTGCGGCCGGTGCCCTTTATCGGCCCGGACTCGACCGTGCTCCCGCCGCGGCGCAGATAGAGCTCGGGCGAGGCGGTGGCGATCTCCACGCCGTGCGCGGGGAGCCGGATCGTTCCCGCGTACGGAGCCGGGTTGCCGCGCGCGAGCAGAGCGGTCAGGGCGTCGACGTCGGCGGCGGCCGGGTCGGGCAGCGGCGCCGACAGCACCCGGCAGAGGTTCGCCTGGTACACCTCGCCGGCCGCAATGTGCTCGCGGATGCGGCGCACGCCCGCGGTGTACGCGGCCCGGTCCAGGGAGGACGTCCAGTCGTCGGCGGCGGGGCCGCGCCAGCGCGCCGGGTCCGGGACGGGCACCGGTGCCTGGCGGACGTCCCCGAAGCGGGCGCAGGTCAGGCGCCCTTCGAAGTCGGCCGCGACGGCCCAGAAGCCGGACGAGTCCAGCGCCTCGGGGTCGGTGGTGACATCCCTGAGGTCGGTGGCGACGAGGCCGCCGAAGCGGGCCATGGGAGCGAGGTCGTGCACGGCTGTGAGTCTATGGCGGGCCCCCGGCGGCCGCTCCGGCGCGCACCCGGGGAGGGACCCCGCGTGAGCACAGCTCAGCACGCTGCGGAAACGCGTTTTTGTGCTGGCCCAGGAATCCGCTAAAGTTCAACACGTCGCCGGGACGCGGAAGCGGACCGGAAACGACAGGCGGACGTGGCTCAGTTGGTAGAGCATCACCTTGCCAAGGTGAGGGTCGCGAGTTCGAATCTCGTCGTCCGCTCGAAGAAGGGGGATCTTCCCGAACCCCCGCACTCCGGGGTGGAGTGGCCGAGAGGCGAGGCAACGGCCTGCAAAGCCGTCTACACGGGTTCAAATCCCGTCTCCACCTCCAAGGACGATTAGCTCAGCGGGAGAGCGCTTCCCTGACACGGAAGAGGTCACTGGTTCAATCCCAGTATCGTCCACGCAGCA
>NZ_FNHI01000015.1 GCF_900103455.1 Streptomyces wuyuanensis
CTGGGCGTTGACGAGGCGGATGGTTCCGCCGTCGTCGACGATGACCATCGCGTCCGGCGCCGCTTCGAGCAACCCCCGGAACCGCTCCTCGGCGGAGCCCGCGCGAGCCCCCGGGCGCGGGATCGTCCGGCAATGACAGCTTCCGGCGATACCGGTGTCTAGATCGGACTCCGATGCGACCGCCGTGGTGATGCCTTCCATGCTTGCCTCCCGGACGGATTCTGCCCATAGCCGTGACCGCGGCAGCGGTATCCGGACATCTCACCGCAATGCCTTCCGGCATACCCCGGAGAGTCCGATTCTGACCGGCGATGGCGATTGCGGAATCGGAAATGGAATCGCACGCTCGGTGGCCGTTCCGCCGCCCGGACCGGCGCGTCTTCGGGACCGGCCCCCGTCCGGTGGCGGCCGGTCCGGGGCGGCGGGAAGCTGAAGGGGTGCGGACCGATGTGCACGCCCACTTGTGGAGCGAGGACTATCTCCGCCTCCTCGAGTCCTACGGCCGGGACGACACCGGCACGCAACGGGGCCTGGGAGCGGGGGACAGCCCGGCGCAACTCGACGCACGGTTCGCGATGAACGACGCCGCCGGCATCGACCACCAGATCCTGTCGGTCTCCCCGCAGACGCCGTACTTCCCGGACGAGACCGAGGCGGTCACGGCCACCCGGCTGGCCAACGACCACTACGCGGAACTCGTCCGCGCCCAGCCGGAACGCTTCTCCGCCTTCGCCGCACTGCCCCTGCCGCATCTGGATGCCTCGCTGGAGGAACTGGCGCGCGCACTGGACCAGTTGGGGATGGCGGGTGCCGGGCTCACGACGTCGGTGCTCGGCCGGAGCCTCGGTGACCCCCTCTTCCGGCCGCTCTTCGAGGAGTTGGACCACCGGGGCTCGGTGCTGAGTGTGCATCCGGCCGGCCGGGACGCCGGCTCACCGCTCATCGCGCGGAACCGGATGCGGTGGATGGTGGGCGCGCCGACGGAGGACACGATCTGCGCGATGCACCTGATCCTCGAAGGAGTCCCGAGCCGCTTCCCGAGGCTGCGGATCGTCAACGCGCACCTCGGTGGAGCCCTGCCCCTGCTGCTGCCGCGCGCCGACGACCACGTTCCGTGGGAGGCGCCCGACGTCATCGAGCTGCCGACGTCCGCCGCCTGCCGGATGTTCTACGACACCGTCGCCCACGGCCATGCGCCCGCCCTGCGCGCGGCGGCCGACTCGTACGGCGCGGACCGGCTGATGCTGGGCACGGACTTCCCGTACCAGACCGGGGACAAGCTGCGCCGGGCCGTCACCTTCATCGAGGAGACGCTCGTCCCCGAGGAGGCGGAGCACGTCCTGGAGGCCGGAGCCGGCCTGCTGCCGGCCGAAAGCCCCGCCCGGCTCGGCGGAGGGACCGGCCGGAGCGTCAGCCGGAGTAGTCCTTGAGCCTCTCGGTGTCGAGGGTGATGTCGACGGGGGAGGGGAGAGAGACCGTGTCTCCGTACTTGTACGACCGGCACAACCGGTACGTGTCGCCGTCCGGCTCGCTGTGGACGACGAGGCTGTCGGTGTCCCGGTCGACGAGGAGGTAGACGGGGATTCCGGCGGTGGCGTAGCCGACCCGCTTGTCGCCGTGGTCGCGACGGCGGGTGTCGGAGTCGTGCGAGGTGACTTCCGCGACCATGAGGACCCCCTCCGGGCGGGTCCATTCCCCCCGACCGGCGAAGTAGTCGACCGGAGCGAGGGTTCCATCGGGTCTGGCACGGCCGGCTCGGTACGTCGGGATCACCAGGCCCTGGTCGGGGTACAGGTTCAGCTGGGGGCGCTGCTGCATGCACTGCCGGAGCAGCCACATGACGATCTCGACGTGGTCGCCGTCCGGCACTGGCTTTACCTTCAGCTTTCCGTTGATGTATTCGAGCGTGACCGTCTCGGGGGCCCGGCGGGCGAGCTCCTCGAACTCCTCGACGGACATGTCCGGGGTGTCGGCGGGGCTGGGGGTCATGGTGTCGCCTCCTCCCCTCCATCGTGCCTCGGTTTCGGCACGGACGAACTGCACCGTCATGTGCGATTCCTTTCGTTCGACCGGGCAGCGGCACGGGCCTCGGCGGCGTGGGCGCGTACCGAGGACGGCGACAGCACGGAGGCGCGGGCTCACCGCGGCACGCGGCGCAGTCGCCGTCCCGCAGGGCCTCGGCACGCGCCGGTGCGCCGCACTTGCCGCATTCGAGGACCCGGAGGACAGGAGGCGCCGGGCGCCGCTCGGGAGGGAGCTTCGCCGTCAGGCGCGTCCGGGCGAGCGCGGCGGGGTGATGGACCGGAACGGGGAGACCGGCCGTGAGGGCGCGCATCAGGTGCGCCTCGTCGGCGCCGCGCGCGAACCACTCCTCCACCAGCGGGGCGAGCTGCGCGCATTCGGCGGCGGACAGCGACATCGCCGGCGTCTCCCGCCCCAGAGCCGCGAGCAGGATCACCGCCCGGGAACGCGTCGGTCGCCGGGGACCCTCCTCGGGGACGTCACCACGCCGGTACGCCGCCCACCAGGTGTCGTCCCGGGGCGCACGCGACCACCACGTCCGGGTGATCCATCGCGGGCTCCCGGAATGGGCCAAGTGCTCCCGTCCGCGCCGCAGATGACCCGCGGCCTGGATGCGGTTGAGGGCGGTCCGCAGCGCGCACTGTCCGTAGGGAAGCACCTTGGCCAGCGTCTTCACGGAGATGTCGGCCCCGTCCGCGAGCCGGTCGATGTACGCGGCGACGGCGGCCTCGCGCGGTGGCAGGTGCGTGAAGTCCGCGGCGGTGCGGGGCGGTTGGCCCGGTGTGGTGCGCTTTCCGTAGCCGGGGCGGACCATCGGGTGCGGAGCGGCGTGCGCGGGCAGGGAGGGAGCACTAAACTGGCTGTCAGCCATCCGGATCGCCTCTTCGATCTAGGTGGTCAAGCCCCCGCTGGTGTTGGCGCACCTGACGGGGGCTGTTCGTTTTCCGGACACGCTAGAGGGGGGTCGTGACCCTCCGTGGCGAATGGCTCGCAGAAAGTCAACTCGCGGTGAGGGTGGGCGGGTTGAGGCCCCTCACCATTCCCTTTTCAGAGTGCTCGGAGCCCGAGGCTCAAGCCCCGGGCTCCGTCGTCGGAGTTGTTCAGCGCTCCGCCTTGACCCCGTCCACGAACGCGGACCAGGCGGCGGCCCGGAACACGAGCTTCGGGCCGCCGGGGTTCTTCGAGTCGCGCACGGGGACGATGCCGGGGTGGTCGTCGGCGACTTCGAGGCAGTCGCCGCCGCTGGAGCCGCTGTAGGTGGACTTGCGCCAGGTGGCCACTTCGAGGCAGTTGCCGCCATCGCCGCCGCTGTAGCTGGATTTGCGCCAGACCGCGGCACTCAGGTCGTACTCAGGGCTGCTGATCTTCATGCGAGTAATCCTCCGCCACCGATGCGACCAGGGCCAGGGACTCGCGGGGAGACAGGGCGCCTGCCGCGAGCAGATGGTAGGCCAGCTCGTATCGGGCCACTGTTGCTGGATCATCCTGTAACTGGCCCGTGCCCAAGGCTTGCAGATAGGCGACCGGCGGAGCGTCAGGGAAGGACATCAGCTTCAGTGCCCCCTCGTCTGTCATGTGGGCGCCCGCGTCGAACGGCATCACCTGCATGATGACGCGGCGGTTGCGCGCGAAGGTGGCCACATGGCGGAGTGCCTCCGACATCACTGAAGCGCCTCCCACTTTGCGGCGGAGCACGGCTTCGTCCAGCACCGTCCACACCATGGGGCTTGTTGGATCGTCGAGGAGTCGTGAGCGTTCCAGTCTCGCTGCCACCAGCTCGTTGATGGCATCGTCTGTCGCTGTGGGGCGGCCGCCACGGAACACCGCCCGCGCGTACGCCTCCGTCTGCAGTAGCCCCGGGATCAGCAGCGGCGCGTACTCGCGGATCGTCGTCGCGACCGCTTCCGCCTCGGCCGCCTCGGCGAAGTGGTCCGGGTATCTCGACTTGTTGGCGGCGAGGCAGTTCCGCTCGAAGAAGCCGTTCGTGCCGAGTATCTCGTCGATCCTGCGTGCGACATCCGGCTGCATCCGCCGTGTGCCCGACTCCAGTTGGCCGATGAACGACGCGCTCACGAAGAGCGGTTCGCCGAGCTCCCGCTGGCTGAGGCCGGCGTTCTCGCGGGCGTGGCGCAGTTCGGCGCCGAGCAGGGCCCTGGGAGACGTGGACGGGTCCAGATCCTTCGGTCCAGGCAAGGTCAACTCCGTGTGACACAGGTCGGGTTGTTGGGCCTTCGACACTGGTCAGGCTAGCCCGCCATGACCACGCTGTGTAGGGAACGTGCATACCGAGAGTGGAGGTGCACGGTGGTTCCACCCTGTCCGAAGGAGCGGTTGCGTGCGGCCGAGGAGGTCGTGGCGCAGTTGCGGGAGGAGCTCGACTCGACGGGGGTGACCCTGCCGTCGTTGCGCGTGGACCTCGTGTCGCTGACGAGCGATTCGGGGGCGTATCCCCTGGTCGACCTGGGGCGCTGCAACCTGGACACCGCGCTCCGTCTTGCCGCGGTGCTCCACGGGGCCCGCGGGTGAGCGCGGGCGGGCCGGACGAGTACATGATCGACTCGCGGGACGGGCGCATCGGGCGCGTGATGGGGCGCGAGGGGCCGTACGTGCAACTACGGCCGCCGGGAGGCGGGCGCGAGTGGGACTGTCCTCCCGAGGCGCTGCGGCCCGTGCCCCCCGCTGTGCTGCTGCGGGCGCGCGTCAGGGAGCGCAACCGGCAGGGGAGGCTGCGCGGGTAGGGCCGCGATAAGGTTGCTGACTCCAGTACCAGGACGTCGGGAGGTGAGACCCATTACCGCTGCCGCAGGACCGGGTGCTCGTCTCCGCGTCGCCGAAGGTGCGTGAGGGAGCCCCGCTTCGGACTTCCGAGAGGCTCCCTTGTCGATCTCCTTCGATCCTTCCTCTTCTCTTCCCGCCGTCGTCGGCAGGCTGCGGGCCGCCGGCTGTGTCTTCGCCGAGGACGAGGCGGAGTTGCTGCTCTCCGCCGCCCGGACGCACACCGAGCTCACCGCCATGGTGGAGCGGCGGGCCTGCGGTCATCCGCTGGAACACGTCCTCGGCTGGGCGGAGTTCTGCGGTCTTCGGGTCGCCGTGGAGCCGGGGGTGTTCGTCCCCCGGCGCCGTACCGAGTTCCTCGTGCGCCGGGCGGTGGCCGCCCACCCGGACGCCGGTGTGGTCGTGGACCTGTGCTGCGGTTCGGGTGCCGTCGGGGCGGCACTGGCGGCCTCGCTGCCGGGATCCGCGGTGGAGCTGCACGCCTCCGACATCGAGCCGGCCGCGGTGCGGTGCGCCCGGCGCAACCTCCCCGAGGGCGCACGGGTCCATGAGGGCGACCTGTTCGATCCGCTGCCGGGCGGGCTGCGGGGGCGCGTCGACATCCTCGCCGCGAACGTTCCGTACGTACCGACCGAGGAGGTCGGGCTGCTGCCCGCCGAGGCCCGGGTGCACGAGCCGCTGGTCGCGCTCGACGGCGGCACGGACGGGCTCGACGTGCTGCGGCGGGTGACGGCGGAGGCGGGGGAGTGGCTGGCGCCGGGCGGGATCCTGCTGTTCGAGACCAGCGAGCGGCAGGCCGCGGACGCGCTGGCGGCGGTCGCCGCCAGTGGGCTGGTGCCGCGGGCGGCCACGTGCGAGGAGCTGTACGCCACCGTCGTCGTCGGGACGAAACCGGCCGCTTGACGGGCCACCGGCACAGGGCGGGTGCTCCCGTGCTCGACGTGTTCGCGGTGACCGGACGTGCTCGCGCTGCTCGCGCTGACCGGACGTGCTCGACGTGCTCGACGTGCTCGCGCTGATCGGACGTGCTCGCGCTGACGGGCCACCGGCATCGACGGCCGGACGTGTCGCCGTGACGGAGCGGCCCGGGGCCGACGGCCGCCGTCCGCTTCTCATGTCCGTCTCATCGGGGCCTTAACCGGCCCTCACACCGCCTCCATAGCTTTCGCGCCATGTTCTTCACCTACCTCAGGCGCGAGCTGCGCCGCCGCAGGAAGGCGGCGCTCGTCGTCGCCTCGGGGCTCGCCCTCGGAATCGCCCTGGTCATCGTCGTCAACTCGGTCTCCGCGGGCATGAACCGGGCGCAGGGCCGGGTGCTGGAGTCGCTGTACGGGCTCGGCACCGACATGACCGTCACCAAGGCAGCCGCCCCGCCCGAGGAGGGCGCGACCGTGAAGCGGCCGCGGTTCCGGTTCGATGCCAAGGGCGGTGACGACGACGCCCGGCAGAGCCAGGACATCGTGATGGTCCAGGGCTTCGAGACGCTCGCGGCGTCGACGGTCGCGCGGGTCGCCGGGCAGGACGGGGTCGCGGACGCGGTCGGCGGCCTGAACGTGCGGGTCATGAAGGTCGACGGGCAGTTCAAGCCGGGCGAGTTCAAGCAGGAGCCGGGGGAGGTCAAGCGCGGCGGCCCGGCCGCCGGGGAGGTCCGCGGCGGCGGTGCGGACTTCGACGTCGACTCGTACTCCGTGTACGGGACGGACGTGGCTCATCAAGGGCTCGGGCCGCTGACCTCCTCGAAGATCACGTCGGGGCGTACGTTCGCGGCGGGCGAGACCTCGGCGGCCGTCGCCGTCGTCGACAGTGCGTACGCCAAGGAGAAGAAGCTGAAGGTCGGCGGGACGCTGACCGTCTCGGGCTCGAAGCTCACCATCGTCGGCATCGCCACGGCGGACAGCGGGGACGCGGCCGCCGACGTCTATCTGCCGCTCGCCCGGGCGCAGACCCTGGCGGACGCCAAGGGCAAGATCACGACCGTCTATGTGAAGGCGACCGACTCGCAGCGGATCGCGGGCGTCAAGGACACGATCCAGAAGAACATCTCCGGCACGACCGTGACCACGTCCGCCGATCTCGCCCAGACGGTCTCGGGCTCGCTGTCCACGGCCTCCGATCTGGCGGCGGGCGTCGGCAAGTGGCTGTCGATCGTCGTGCTGGTGGCGGCGTTCCTCGTGGCTGGGCTGCTGACGTCGTCCGCGGTGAGCAGGCGGGTGCGGGAGTTCGGCACGCTGAAGGCGCTCGGCTGGAAGAGCCGCCGGGTCACCGGGCAGGTCGCGGGCGAGGCGCTCGTCAACGGTCTGATCGGCGGGGCGCTGGGCATCGGGATCGGGCTCGCGGGCGCCTGGGCGATCACCGCGTTCAGCCCGACGCTCACCGCCCAGTTGGGCGCGGGCGGCGGGGGCGGCGCGGGCGCGGGCGGCGGTGGCCGGATGCTCGTCGGCGGTCCGGGCGGTCCGGGCGGCCCCATGAGCGACGGCGCGTCCAGGGCCCTCGACATCGCGCTCACCGCGCCGGTGTCCCTCACCACGATCGGGCTCGCCGTCGCGCTCGCGGTCGCGGGCGGACTGATCGCGGGCGGATTCGGCGGCTGGCGGGCGTCGCGGCTGCGGCCCGCGGACGCGCTGCGGCGCGTCGAGTAGCGGCCGTCCCGACCCAACGACGAACGTCACCACACACAGCAGGAGTTGAATCACGATGTACGAGCTCACAGGCGTCACCAAGCGCTATCGGCGCGGCAAGGACACCGTCCGGGCCCTCGACGGGGTCGATCTGGCCATCCCGGACGGCGGGCGGCTGGTCATCCAGGGCCCCACGGGCGGCGGCAAGTCGACCCTGCTGCAGATGCTCGGCGGGCTGGACCGGCCGAGCGAGGGCGCGGTGGTGCTGGACGGGGTCGATCTCGCGACGCTGCCCGAGGCGCGGCTCACCCGGGTGCGGGCCGAGAAGATCGGCTTCGTCTTCCAGGGCTTCAACCTGGTGCCGACGCTCACGGCGCAGGAGAACGTGGAGACCGCGCTCGTACCCCTCGGACTGAAGGCGGCCGAGCGGCGCGAGCGGGCCGGCGAGGCGCTGGTGTCGGTCGGGCTCGGGGAGCGGCGGGGACATCTGCCGGGCGAACTGTCCGGCGGTCAGCAGCAGCGGGTCGCCATCGCCCGGGCGCTGGTGAAGCGCCCGGCGGTGCTGCTGGCCGACGAGCCGACGGGCAACCTGGACGAGTCCATGCGCGACGAGATCATGGAGCTGCTGGAAGGGCTGTGGGAGGAGAACGGGCTGACGTTCGTGATGGTCACCCATGACTCGGTGCTGGCGCGGCGGGCGCCCAGGGTGGCGACGATCAGGAAGGGCCGGGTGACGATCCGGGAGCAGGTGGTCGGCGCGGCGTAGTAACCCCGCGCCCACCGGGTCGGCGGCCGGTGCGGGGGCCGGGGGCGGGCCGGGTCGGGGGTCCGGCCGCCCCGGGGGCGGAGTGATGACATGGGTCACAGAAATAGTGCGGCGTAGGTGGGCAACTGTCCCTGTCTGCCCCGTTCGTCCGGGAGGGGGCGCGCCCGTTCGGTCGGGGGCGCGGAAAAACACCTGTGCGCTTGCTCAGGCGGGCCATACGATCACCGGGTCGTCGCGCCGCGTGAGCACTCCGCAGGTGCGACCCCTTCTCGCTTTCCACCCACCCGACCGGGGGCCCATCTTGAAGATCCGCCGTGTTCTCGCGACCGCCGTCGCCGCCGCCGTGACCGCTCCGGTCGTTCTCCTCTCGGCCGCGCCGGCCTTCGCCGACGAGAAGCCGGCCGCGCAGACGCAGCAGGCGAAGCCGACGATCGACGAGCTCAAGCAGGCCGTCGACGTCGCGCAGAAGGAGTACGACGCCGCCGTCATCGCGGTGAACGAGGCCATTCGGTTCCTCAAGGAGGACATGGCGGCCGACACCTTCCCGCTCAGGGCCGCCGCCATCGAGGCCGGAAAGGCCGCCGAGGCAGCCGGCAAGGCCAAGACCGACGCGGACCAGGCCGTCGTGGACGCCCAGGCCGAGTTGGACGCCGCCACCACCGACGAGGAGAAGGCCGCGGCCCAGACGGCGCTCGACGAGGCCCGGAAGGCCGCCGCTGCCGCCGCCGAGGCCAAGACCGCCGCCGACGCGAAGCACACCGAGGCGGACACGGCCCTCCAGGACGCCCGCGTCGCCCAGTCCCAGAAGATCGGCCTCCTCCAGAAGACGAGGGACGAGGCCAGGAAGAAGCTGGACGACGCCAAGAAGGCGCTGGCCGAGGCGGAGGCCGAGGAGGGCGAGGAGCCTGGCGGCGAGTGCGTACCCGAGCCCAAGCTCACCGCCGTCGTCAGCGGCCTGCCGAACAAGGTCGTCGGCGGCACCACCGTGAACTTCACGCTGCGCGTCACCAACGGCACCACCAAGACGATGGACGAGGTGTACCCGTACGCCGCCGTCCACGCCTTCGACTCCAAGGGCCTCAAGGAGCTCGACTCCTACCTCGACCTGGAGTGGTCCACGGCCGCCAACCCGAAGTGGCGCGACGCCGCCCCTGAGGGCGAGCTGTCCGTCGGCGCCCTCAAGGCCAGGTCCTCGGTGGACGTGAAGCTGCGACTGAAGGTCGACGCCGACATCCCGGCCGGACAGGGCGCCGCCTTCGTGACGGCCGACTACGTCAACAAGGACGACTCCTGCGGCGGTTACCCGGACCTCGACTACTACGAGTTCCAGATCCTGGCCAAGGGCACCGACCCGGGCAAGGTCGAGGACGCCGAGGGCAAGCCCGGCAAGGGCAACGACACGACCGAGCAGGGTGGCAGCTCCACCACGCCGGTGAACGGGAACGGCGGCACCGGCAGCGGCCCGCTCGCCGAGACGGGTGCCGGCAGCGCGCTGCCGAAGATCGCCCTGGCCGGTGGCGTGGTGCTCGTGCTGGGCGCCGGCGCGGTCGTCTTCACGCGTCGCCGCAAGGCGGGCGACGACGCCTGACAGGCACGGTGACACCGGGCCCGCGTTCCTCAGGGGACGCGGGCCCGGTCGTGAGGGGGCCGGCCCGCTGCCGGCCCCCTCACGCAAGGGAATGGGGGTGCGGGCGTCGGCGCCCCGTCAGAGGCGGAGTGCCTCGCGGAGGTGACCGTGGGCGCGCTTGAGGAGGTCCGTGGCCGTGGGGGCGTCGACATCGGCGAGCAGCATCAGGATCGCCTTCTTCACTTCGCCGCCCGCCGCGGTCAGGGCCGTCTCGACGGCCTCGTCCGGAGCGTCGGTCGCCAGCGACACGATCCGGCGGGACCGGGCGCGGAGCTTCTCGTTCGAGGCGCGGACGTCGACCATCAGGTTCCCGTACGTCTTGCCCAGGCGGATCATCGTGATCGTCGAGATCATGTTGAGGACCAGCTTCTGTGCCGTGCCCGCCTTCAACCGGGTGGACCCGGTGAGGAGTTCGGGACCGACGACGACCTCGACGCCGTGCTCGGCGGCCGCGGCCAGCGCGCTGTCCGCGTTGCAGGAGAGGCCGATGGTGAGCGCGCCGGCCGCACGGGCGTGCTCGACGGCGCCGATCGCGTACGGGGTGCGGCCGGAGGCGGAGATGCCGACCACGGTGTCGAGCGCCGTCAGACCGAGACCGTCCAGGTCGGCGGCGGCCAGCTCCTTGGAGTCCTCCGCGCCCTCGACCGCCTCGACCATCGCCGAAGGGCCGCCCGCGATCAGTCCGACGACCTCGTCCGGGCCCGTGTTGAACGTCGGCGGGCACTCGCTCGCGTCGAGGACGCCGAGCCGGCCTGCCGTGCCCGCGCCCGCGTAGACCAGCCGGCCCCCGCGGGCCATCCGGTCGGCGGTCGCGTCGATCGCGGCGGCGATGGCCGTGAGCTGTGTGGCGACGGCATCGGGGACGGTCCGGTCCTCACCGTTCATGATGCGGGCGATCTCGGCGGTCGGGAGCCGGTCGATGTCGGCGAGCTCGGGGCGGAAAGCCTCGGTCGTGAGGATCTCCAGCTGGGCGTGCAGTTCGGCCGGTCCGGGTGTGGAGGTCATGGAAGGCGGCTCTCTCGGGTGGTTCAGCGGGTGCGGGGGCTGTGGCGGTGCGCGAGGGCCTCGTACGAGGCGGCCAGGGCCGGTGCGGCCGACTCGTACGTGCGCTGCATGACGCCGATGAACAGGCAGTCGACGACCAGGAGTTGGCTCGTCCGGGAGGACATGGCGGCCGGGCGCAGATCGGTCTCGCGTGCCGTCGAGGTCGTCAGGACGTGGTCGGCGTACTGGGAGACGGGCCCGTCAGGGCGGCCGGTGATGGCGACGGTCGTCGCGCCGTGATCGAACGCGACGCGCAGCGGTTCGATGATGTCGCCCGTCGAGCCGGAGTGGCTGATCGCCACGGCCGCGTCGCCGGAGCGGAGCTGCACGGCGTTGGTCACGGCGAGATGGGGGTCGCTGTGCGCGTGCGCGACCAGTCCGATCCGCAGGAGCTTCTGGGCGAGGTCCTGGGCGACCAGCCCGGACGCCCCCACGCCGTAGATGTCGATGCGGCGCGCGCCGGCGAGGGCCGTGACCGCGGCACCGAGCTGGACGGTGTCCAGGCCCGCGGCGGTGTCGGCGAGGGTCTGCTGCTCGTCGTACGCGAGCTTCGCGACGACGTCGGCTATCGGATCGTCGACCGCGATGTCCGCGGTGACCGCCGGGGCGCGGCCGGACTGCTGCTGGGCGGCGAGACCGGCGAGTGCCAGACGCAGATCGCGGTAGCCGGGGTAGCCGAGGAGCCGCGCGGTCCGCACGACCGTCGCCTCGCTGGTGCCGGTGAGCTCGGCGAGACCCGTGACCGTGAGGGCCGCGCAGCCGGCCGGGTCGCCGGCGACGGCTTCGGCGACCCGCTGCATGGAGCGGGTCATGGACGGAGCGAGCGTGCGGACCTTCGCGGCGAGAGCGGCGGGGGCGGGCGGTGCTTCGCCCACGCCGGAGCCGCCGCTGCTCGTGCCGCCGGTGGCCGTGCCCCTGCCCGCCCCGCTGGTGCCGATGCCACCCGAGACGGACGCGGCCGCCCCCGGCGCGCCGGGGCGTCGGCCGGATCCCGCGGCATTGAAAGAATCCTTCAGGTCCTTGGTCACACTTGAAAGATATTTTCGTCCGCTGTGAACGGTCAACCCCCTTTGTCCCGTGAACGGGCTCGTGCGGACGGGGACTCCGGGGTGCTCGCCGCCCTCGGGCGGTCCGGGACGTACCGGGGCCGGCACCCGAAGGGGTGACAATGACGGTATGGACGTCGACCCGCTCGAGCAGGCTCTGCACGCCGCCCGCGCCCTTGTCCTCGCGGACCTCACCTCCCGGGACGTGGCGCACGCCGAGGTGGTCTCCCTCCTCGAGGAGGCGGTCGGGGAGCGCCGTTGGTGGGTCGAGCAATGGCCGGAGGGCGCGGAGTACGTGGCCGGGCTGCTGGCCCAGGACGTACAGGACGCCCTGCTGGAACGGTACGGGCGGTGGCCGCTGTGCCCGGTCTGCACCTCGGGCGAGCCGCATGCGCTGGACGTGGAGCCCGAGTTGGGCCCCGACCCGCACTGGGTGTGCGGCAAGGCGGGCGTCGTGGTGGCGCCCGTCGGCGGACTGTCGTGACCGTCTACATCGACCCTCCGACCTGGCCGGGACACGGGATGCTCTGGTCCCATCTGGTCAGCGATGTGTCGTTCGAGGAACTGCACACCTTCGCCAGGTCGATCGGCTGCCCTACGCGCGCCTTCGAACGCGACCACTACGACGTGCCCGCGCACCGCTACGAGGACGCCGTGCGGGCGGGCGCCGTCGAGATCGGGTCGAAGGAACTCGTCCGGCGGCTCACGGAGGCGGGACTGCGTCGGCGCAAGCACGGCGGCGGGCGGTAGGGCCGCAGGGCCCGGGCGCCCGAGGGGCCCTCCCGCGAGTGCGGGAGGGCCCCTCGGGCCGCATGGTCAGCCGACGCAGCCGGCGACTGCGTTGGTGGGGCTGCAGTTGTTCGGCACGTTGTCCTTCACACGGGTGCGGTTGAGGGTGGCGGCGCCGCCACCCGGGGTTTCGTAGATGCCGCCGCCGTCCGTTGCCTGGTTCTTCGTGACGGTGCTGTCGGTCAGGACGGTGTTGCCGGCGCTGTTGAACACGCCGCCGCCCTGTGAGCCCGCGTCCCGTGTCTCGTTGCCGGTGATGTCGCTCGACTCCACGGTGGCCTCGCCCCCGTTCCAGAGACCGCCGCCCGCGGTGTCGGCGACGTTGTCCTTGATCACGCTGCGGCCGATCCACGCGCTGCCGGTGTTGTGGATCCCGCCGCCGTTCGCCGCGGTGTTCTTGTTGATGCTGCTGCGACCGACGACCAGGGTGTCCGTGTTGTGGATGCCGCCGCCGTTTCCGCTCGCCCTGTTGCCGGTGACGCTGGTGGACTGGATGTCCGCTGTCCCGTTGTTGTCGATGCCGCCCCCGTCGACGGCTTCGTTCTTGTCCACGTTGCCGTGGGCGATGGTCACATAGCCGCCGACGGAGGCCACTCCGCCTCCGTTGCCCTGCGTCGCCCTGTTCTGGGTTACGGCGCTGGAGTGGACGGAGACCACGCCGCCGGAGGTGTGGATGCCGCCTCCGTCGTCGTCCGCGGAGTTCTTGTCCACCCTGCTGTCGCGGAGAATCACCCGCCCACCGGCGTTGGCGACCGCTCCGCCGTTGCCGGTGGCCCGGTTGCGAGTGAGAGTGGCGGACTTGAGGAGCAGGGTCCGGCCGGTCCCGACGTAGACCGCGCCGCCGTCGGTCGGGTCACCGTCGCCATCGACGGTGTACCCGTTGCGGACGGTCAGGTCGTCCAGGGTGAGGAAACCGGCGTCGCCCGCGACCTCGAAGATGCGGAACCGCGGCGTACCGGGTGCGCTCGAACGTTCGATGCTCGTTCCCTTGCCCCCGTGCAGGGTGACGGGGAACGCGATCAGTGGCAGACCGTTGGCGCCGCCACTCGGCCCCGCGCTGTTGTCGACCGAGTCCAGGACGTAGCGGCAGTCGCGAGCCAGTTCGATCGTGCCGCCCCCCGCACTGACGGCGCCTGTGATTGCGTTCCTCAGCGCATCCGCGCTGCAGGCGATGCGGTCGTTTCCGTGGTCGGGGTTGTGGGAGGCGGCCTGGACCGGGGTCATCGGTACGACGGCCAGAGCCAGGGCGACGGCGCCGCCCGCGCTCGCGACGAATCTCATTGGGCGCTCCAGGAGAAGACTGACGGGCTTTACCTCCCCTGAGCGACCCTCACCCCGGCGCCGCGCACCGGCAACCGAGACGCCCGCCATCCGGCGCAACCCGCTGCAGGCGTGTTCGACGGGGACGGGCGCCGGAGCCTTCCGGGTCAGGCGGTGCCGCAGCGGGGCGGGCCGGCGGCCTCCCGGCCCACGGTGGACGGGACGGCCATACGGCTGCTCCCGTCGCCCGCGACCGCCCCGCGGCGCTCGAATCGCAGCGCCAGGGCGACGAGCCCGAGGGCGACGACCGTCATCGCCGCGCCCGCCCACGCCGTGGCGGCGAAGCCGAGGCCCGCGTCGATGACCGTGCCGCCGAGCCACGGTCCGCTGGTGTTGCCCAGGTTGAACGCGGCCGTGGTCGTCGCGGCGGCCAGGGTGGGGGCCGCGCCCGCGACGTTGAACATCCGGGCGTTCAGGGCGGGGGCCGTGAAGAACGACGCCACGCCGATGAGGAACGACAGGCCCACCGCGGGCACCGGGGATTCGGCGGTCAGGGCGAGCGCGGCGAGCAGCACCGTCGAGGCGGTGATGCCGCCGAGCATCACGCCGAAGAGGTGCGCGTCGGCGATGCGGCCGCCGATCGCCGTACCGAGCAGCGCGCCGAGGCCGAAGAGCCCCAGGACGGTCGGCACCCAGCCGTCGCCGAGCCCGGCGACGTCGGTGAGCAGCGGCGCCAGATAGGAGAACAGGCAGAAGACGCCGCCGGCGGACAGTGCGGTGACCGCGACGGCGAGCCAGACCTGGCGGTCGCGGTAGATGGTGAGCTCGCGGCGGAGCCGCGGCTTCTCGTCGGGCACAGGGATGGGCGGGATCCTGGTCAGCACGCCGACCAGGGCCACCCCGGAGGCCGCGCCGACGGCCCAGAACGCCGAGCGCCAGCCGAGGTGCTCGCCCAGGAACGCGCCGGCCGGAACACCGAGGACGTTGGCGACGGACAGCCCGCCGATCATCACGGCCATCGCTCGGGCGCGGGAGTCGACGGGCACCATCGCCATGGCCACCGCCGCTCCGACCGCCCAGAACCCGGCACAGGCGAGGGCGCTGACCACGCGGGACACGAAGAGGACCTCGTACGTGGGTGCCAGGGCACCGGCGACCTGGCCCAGGCCGAAGACGGTGATCAGGGTGATGAGGGTGGCGCGGCGCGGCAGCCGCAGTGTCGCGACGGCGAGGAGCGGCGCGCCCACGACCATCCCGATCGCGAACGCGGAGATCAGCAGGCCCGCCCGCGGGATCGAGACGCCCATGTCCTCGGCGATGGGCGGCAGCAGCCCGGACAGCATGAACTCGCTGGTGCCCAGCGCGAAGACCGAGAGGCCCAGGATGTAGACGGCCAGCGGCATACGGGGGCGTGGGGCGACGGAGGCGGCGGGCATGACAGTGCCCAACAGCCGGATGACGCCTGTCATTCCCGGCTGCCCGAACCGTCCGATTCAGGATGCCCGGAGGCGCTCCAGCTCCGCCGCCACGTTGCGCCGTGCCGGGGCCTCCCACTCCCGCTGTCCGTGCGGAGTGCGGAACAGCCCCGGCAGTCCGAGGAGATGGCGCAGCACGTCGGCCCGGCCCGCACGGAAGGCGTCGTCCGGGACGAAGCCGTACTCCTCGCGCACCGCGGCCGCGTACGTCTCGTACACGTCCGGCGGCGAGGCGAGGATCGCCAGGTCGGCGTCGCAGAGGACCTTGCCGTTGGCGTCGTCGTCCCCCGCGGCGTGGGTCCGGGTGAGGAGCACCAGGCGGGACACCTCCTCGGTGCCTGCCCGGTCGATGCCCAGCTCCGGCAGGGCGCGCTCGGCGAGGCGTGCGCTGCGCTCCTCGTTGGTGGAGCGCTCCGGCAGGTAGACCGCGTCGTGGAACCAGGCCGCGAGGCGTACGAGGTCGATGTCGTGCGCGTACTCGGCGAGGGTGTCGACGCGGTCCAGGACCGCGACCAGGTGGTCGGTGGTGTGGTACCGCCGCTGCGGTTCGGCCCAGCGGCCGAGCAGATCGTCGGCGTACCGGTCCGGGCCGGGCGAGGAGGGGTCCGGTGCGCGGCCGGCGGCCGCCGCCACGGTGGCGGCCCAGCGGCGGCGGAGATCGTCATGGGCGGGGTGGTGCGGAAGCGCGGGCATGGCCACATTCTCCAGCCGGCCGGCCGTTGCCGGGCCGCCTTCCCCCGGGTGCCTGCGGCCGTCCGCCGCCCGGCCCGCGACCGACGCGAGGGACTGCTCCGTCACCGGCGTTCCGTATCGGTGCGCATCCGTTGACCGGAGTACTGGCGTATAGGTCATACCGGGCGATAATGGATAGCGCCTGTGTCTCATCCCATGCGCGGAGGCGGACACCATGAACGCAGCGGTCATAGCCCAGAGCGTGCCGAAGACGGAGCTGGCGGCCCAGATTCTGGCCGCGATAGGTCCGCTCACCTTCGGGGTCATCCTCATCGTCCTGCTGGGTGGCGCGATGTGGTGGGACGGGCGGCGGCGGGCCCGGCTGCGTGTCCCGACCCCCGAGGAGCAGCCCAAGCCGGCCGACCACCGCGAGCACATCGAGGAGGTCAGGGAAGAAGACGACGACGCCTTCCCCGAGGACGGCAGCCGTCTCCTCCCCTACAACCTGAAGACCCACACGTCGCACACCACCGGCAAGGGGCCCGAGGCCCGGCCGCAGCACGGCAGCCGCAGCGGTGGGGCGTTCGGGAGCGGCAGCCTGGGCGGCTGACCCCTGCGGCCGGGTGAGCGGTGCCGGTCCCACGGCCGTGTGGTGAGCGGTACCGGTTACCGCGGCTGGGTGGGCGGTGCCTGCGTCCGCCCGGTGGACGGAGGGCGCGGCGGCCCAGGGGTGGGCCGGGGCGGGGGTGTGTGCGCGGCGGTCAACGGTGCGCCGCGGGCGGGGGGTGTGCGGGCGGCTGATGTGGCCGGGGTCGGGCGGGTGCGCGCTGGTCCATGGGTGCCCCGGGGCGGGGCGCCGTGGCCGATGGGAGTGCCGAGGCGGGGGTATGCGCGCCGGGGTTGGGTGCGGTGTGCAAGGACGCCGACTAGGCTGGCTCCGTAATTGGACTAGACCTATATCGCGTCTACTGGCGGAGGATGAGCCATGAGCAACCGTGCACTCCTGGAGGTGATCGCCCTCGACCCGCAGGACGCGGTCGCCGCGCAGGCCGGGGGAGCGGACCGCCTCGAGCTGGTCAGCGACATGGCGGCGGACGGGCTCAGCCCTTCCCGGGAGACCTTCGGCCGCATCCGCGGGGCGGTGGACATCCCGCTGCGGGTGATGCTCCGGCTCGCGGACGGCTTCGGGGCGGGGGACGTCGACGCGCTCGTCAGGGTGGCACGCGGACTGCGGGCGGAGGGAGCGGAGGAGTTCGTGCTCGGCTTCCTCGACGCGCACGGCGATCCGGACCTCGTCACGGTCGAACGGCTGGTCGCCGAGATCGAGGGCTGCCGGTGGACGTTCCACCGGGCCGTCGACCGGGCCGCGGACCGTGACGCCCTGCGCAAGCAACTCGCCGACCTGCCCGGACTCGACACGTACCTCACCGCGGGCAGCGCGGCAGGCGTCGACGACGGGCTGCCGGTGCTGCTGGCGGAGGCGGCGCGACGGGACGAGCCCGGCTATGAGCCGCGGATGCTGATCGGCGGCGGTCTCCGTCTCGACCACCTTCCCGCCCTCCGCGCGGCCGGTCTGGACGGCTTCCACATCGGCGGCGCGGCGCGGCCCGGCGGCTGGGAGGCCCCCGTGGACGCGGCGGCGGTGCGCGAGTGGCGCGAGGCGGTGGACGGCTGAGGGCTTGCAGGGAAGCAGCACCTTGATTTCCTGCAAGCCCTTGGCGCCGCATCGGGCAACGTTCGCCCCGCGGGCAGACCTTGCCCGCCGCGGCACCAGCCGCCGGGCGTGGGCGGGATCCGGCCGCAATGGGCCGGGGTCCTGCCCGGACCGGCCGAGGTGCCGCCCCGTCCGGACCCGTCCGGGGCGGCGAACGCGATCTCCCGTGCCCGGCTCGGGGTCAACCCGTGCCCGGCTCGGCGTCAACCCGCGCGGGGCTCGGGGTCAACCCGCGCGGGGCTCGGGGTCAACTCGCGCGGGGCTCCGCCCGATTCACCCCAGCTGCCACGGCAGGGGCGACGAATGGAGCACCGTCAGGCCGGAGACCGCACGGGTCAGGGCCACGTAGAGCCGGCGCAGACCCGTGCGTTCGTCGGGCTCGGCGGCGACGACGGCCGCGGGGTCGTCGAGCACCACGTAGTCGTACTCGAGGCCCTTCGCGAGGGACGCCGGCACCAGGGTGAGCCGGGCGTCCGGTGTGGTCTCCTCGCCGGGGGCGAGGAAGCGCACACCGGCACCGGTCAGCGCCGCGGCCAGTGCCGGTGCCCGGTCGTCCGCGGCGATCAGGCCGATCGAACCCTCGTGCCGCAGTGCGGACAGACACGCGGCGACCACGTCCCCGTCACCCTCCGACGGGCGGATCTCCAGCGAGCCGGGAGACTCACGGACCGAGCGGACCTCCGTCAGCCCGGGCGACACGTGGGGCAGCAGTCTGGACGCGTACGCGATCACTTCGCGGGGCACCCGGAAGCCCGCCGTCAGCTCCTCCACCACCGCGTCCGGCTTGCCCAGATGTGCCAGCGCCTCGGACCAGTCCGCCGTCGCCCACGGGGTGGTGCCCTGCGCCAGGTCGCCGAGGACCGTCGCCGAACCCGTCGTGCATCTGCGCCCCACCGCCCGGTACTGCATCGGCGACAGGTCCTGTGCCTCGTCGAGGACCACATGGCCGAGGGACGGAGTGCGCTCGACGAGGTCGTTCGCCTCGTCGACCAGCACCGCGTCAGCCGCGGACCAGCGCGCGGAGCGGACCGAGCGCGGCGGCCTGGTCCAGAAGACCGCCTTCTGCTCGTCGGCGCTCAGCACTCCGTCCGCGTGCTCCGCCAGGAAGTCCGGGTCCGAGAGCAGGCGCAGCACCAGCTTCGCCGGGTCTACCGGCGGCCAGATCGCCTTCACCGCAGCCTTCACCGCCGCGTTGCGCGCCACCGAGTCCTGGACCCGGTCGTCCGGCGCCTCACCGGCCTGTTCCATCCGCACGAGCACCGCGTGCGCGATGCGCTGCGGCAGTGCGTCGCGGGCCGCTCCGTAGCGGATGTCGCGATCCAGCAACTCCCGGACGATCTCCTCGAGTTCGTACGCGGGAATCCGCCAGCGCCGGGACCCGCGGACCACCATCACCGGCTCGGTCGGCATCGTCACGTGCGAACGGACCGCGCGGCGCAGCACTTCCGCCATCCGCGCGTCACCCTTCACCAGGGCGGCCGCGGGCTCGTCCGCCCCGCGCACCTCGACATGGGCGACGAGATCCGCGACGGTCGCCTGCTTGACCTCCAACTCCCCCAGCGCGGGCAGGACCTGCTCGATGTAGTGGAGGAAGGACCGGTTCGGTCCGATGACCAGCGTGCCGGTACGGGCCAGCCGCTCCCGGTGCGCGTACAGCAGGTACGCCACCCGGTGCAGGCCGACGGCGGTCTTCCCGGTGCCCGGACCGCCCTGCACGCACACCGTGCCCGAGAGGCCCGACCGTACGATCTCGTCCTGCTCGGGCTGGATCGTGGCCACGATGTCCCGCATCGGGCCCACGCGCGGGCGTTCGATCTCCGCCTGGAGCAGCCGGCTGGTCCGGTCCGCCTCCGTCGGGTCGGTGAGGTGCTCGTCCTCGTACGCGGTGAGGTCGCCGCCCGTGTAGCCGAAGCGGCGGCGCAGCCGCACGTCCATCGGGATCTTGCGGGACGCCCGGTAGAACGGCTGCGAGACCGGCGCGCGCCAGTCGATCACCATCGGGTCCCCCTCGCCGTCGTGCACATGGCGCCGGCCGATGTAGAAGCGCTGCCCCTCCTGAGTGGTCTGCAGATAGTCCAGCCGCCCGAAGAAGAGCGGGGTGTGGGCGAGATCCGCGAGGGCCTTGATCCGCTCGTTGATCTGCGACTCCAGGACGGCGGCGTTCACCCAGTTCGCCGTGACGTCGCGGATGTCCAGGGCCTCGACGTCCTCGCGCATCGCGCGCAGGGCGGCGCGCGAGGCGGTCAGATGGGCCCGTTCACGGCCCAGGGGATCGTGCGCCGGTGCTTCGGGCGCTTCGGGCGCGGGCACGGTGCTGCCTCCGAAGGTACGTTGGAAGTACGACATGACAGCGCACCCGGTTTCCGTCCGGGAGGCGGCACTCCTGCGAGGGAGGCGGGCAAGACGGGCGATAATACTCAGCCCGTCGTGCCGGGGCGAATGGATTTCGCGGGGCGGGGTCCACCCCGTAGGGGAGGCCCTATATCCGAAGTCGTACAAGCCCGCGACCGGCGTTCAGCCCGTAGATCGATGTGCCGCGGACGCCGAGAACCCATCCTGGTCACATGAGTGCAGCCAGCTTCACCCCAGCGTCCCGGCCCGGTCGCGGAGCCACCGCCACCGGCGCCCAGGCCCACCACACCCACCGTCTCGGCGACGCGCTGCGCGCGGTCAAGGTCTTCGTCTCCACGGCGTTCGGTGTCGTGGTCCTCGGCGAGTACAGCGAGGAGGCCGGAGTCCGCCGGCATCTGTGAGTCCCGGCATCTGTGAGTCCCGGCATCTGTGAGTCCCGGCACCTCTGAGTCCCGGCACCTCTGAGTCCCGGCATCCTCTGAGCACCGCCCGGCCACGCCCGGAGCCCGAAGACCGTGCCCGGAGCCCTTGCCCGAAGACCCCCGGAGTCCGCGCCGGTGCGAGCGGCGGACCCCCCGCCGTCGCGGAGCGCCCCCGCCCGACGGACGGCCGCCCGCTGATCCACTAGGGTCGCGGCCGTGACGCTTCCGTACCGGACCGTGACCACCCGATCGCTCCCCGCGACCTCCGTCCTCGTCCTCTCGCTCGCCGCGCTGGCCGCACTCTGCGTCGCCCAGCGCATCCCGATGGCGGACACCCTCGTGTACCGCGCCGAGGGAGCGGCCGTCGCCAACGGCACCGACATCTACGGCTTCACCGTCACGAACTGGCGGCTGCCCGCCACCTATCCGCCCTTCGCCGCGATCCTGTTCGTGCCGACGACCTGGCTGCCGGTCGCCGCCCTCAAGGTCGTCTTCGTCGCGGGGAACGCCCTGCTCCTCGCCCTGCTCGTACGGCTGTCCTGCCGCTTCGCCGGACTGCCCGCCTCCGCGCCCGCCGTCCTGGCCGCCACCGCCGTGGGGCTGTGGCTCGAACCCGTCTTCCAGACCCTCGTCTTCGGCCAGATCAACCTCGCACTCGTGTGTCTGGTGCTGTGGGACCTCTCCCGGCCGGACGACGCGGTCGGCAAGGGCTTCGCACTGGGGATCGCGGCGGGCGTGAAGCTCACCCCCGTCGTCTTCGTCGTCCTGCTGCTGATCACCGGGCGCCGCCGCGGCGGGCTCACCGCGCTCGCGTCCCTCGCCGGTACGGTCCTGCTCGGCGCGCTCGTCCTGCCCGAGGCCAGCGCCGACTTCTGGACGCGGCGGATCTTCGAGACCGACCGGGTCGGCAAGGCCTGGATCATCGAGAACCAGTCACTGCAGGGGCTGTTCGCGCGCGTACTGCACCGGGCGGAACCGGGTGCGGTGTGGGCGGCCGTGGCGCTCCTCACCGCCGTCGCGGCGCTGTGGACCGCCCGCCGGGCGCCGTACCGATGGGCCGTGCTGGCCGTCGCGTACGCCGCGCTGCTCGTCTCGCCGATCAGCTGGTCCCACCACTGGGTGTGGTGCGTGCCGCTGCTGGCCGTCCTGATCGCCGAGGGGCGCAGGGGAACGGCCGCGCTGATGGCCGTGGTGTTCCTGGCCCGCACCATGTGGCTCGTGCCGCACGCGGGGGACCTGGATCTCCGGCTGCAGTGGTGGCAGCAGCCGTTGGCGTCCCCGTACGCACCGCTGGGGCTGGCGGTCCTGGGGATCGCGGCCCTGCGGGCGCGCGACGGCGGTGACGGCGGGCTGCCGGTGCAGCGCGGGGCCGGGGCGACGGGAGCGGCCGCGGACACGGGCGCCGTCCGCTGAGCCGCGCCGCCGCCGCGGTGTCTCGAGGCCGCCGCATGCCCCGGCCCTCCGCGCCTGGGCGCGGCCGCCGGGGCGACCGGCGGCGTCAGCTCTCCGGGAGCAGGATGTCCGCGTCGTCGAAGATCCGCAGGACGACGAGGAGGAGCCGCCCCCGCGAGATTATGTACTCGGCCACGACCTGCGAGGTCAGCCGGATCTCGCGGTCCTGCTCGCCGGGGCCTATCGGGCGGGAGTGCGCGGTGTACGGGTCGCGGGCGAGGATCTCGACCGCCTTGTCGAACGAGGCCCGGCGCACCGGGTCCAGGCGGTCGCGGTCACGGGCCGCCGACTCCGTGAAGAGCACCTCGTAGCTGTCGTGGTGCGGCATGGGGTCCTCCTCGGGTCGGCCCTTCGTGCACACCGGTCGTCGTTCGTCGTGCGCGTGCCGGTCGTGCGCACCGGTCGCCGGCCGCCCGCTCCGTCGTACGCTCCGGGTCCTGCGTGCCGGGGCCGGTCGTACGTACGGGGTCCGCGTGCCGGGTCGCAGTCGCACGGACCGTTCGTACGTGTCGCGTTCCGTCGTACGTGCCGGTCCGGCAACCGGGTACCTCCCGGGCGCCCAGGACGGCGCCCGGGGACCAGCGTAGCGAGCACCGGTCTCCCGGGGCGCCGGCACGGGCGGAGGACGACGGCACCCCCCGCCGCGCAGGCGGATCAGGAGGTGGACAGCCCTTAGTCGTCCGCGAACAGGTCGTCCGCGTCCACGATCCGGTACGCATACCCCTGCTCGGCCAGGAAGCGCTGGCGGTGCGCCGCGAAGTCCTGGTCGATCGTGTCGCGGGCCACCACCGAGTAGAAGTGGGCCTTGTGGCCGTCGGCCTTGGGGCGCAGGACCCGGCCGAGGCGCTGGGCCTCCTCCTGGCGGGAGCCGAAGGTGCCGGAGACCTGGATGGCGATCGTCGCCTCCGGCAGGTCGATCGAGAAGTTCGCGACCTTGGAGACGACCAGGACCGAGATGTCGCCGTTCCGGAACGCGTCGAAGAGCTTCTCCCGCTGGGAGTTCGGCGTCTCCCCCTTGATGACGGGCGCGTTCAGGTGCTCGCCGAGCTCGTCGAGCTGGTCGATGTACTGGCCGATGACCAGCGTCTGCTGGCCCGCGTGCCTGCGGACGAGCGCCTCCGCGACCTTCCGCTTGGTGTCCGTCGTGGCGCAGAAGCGGTACTTCTCCTCGGTCTCGGCCGTCGCGTACGCGAGCCGCTCGGAGTCCGTCAGATTGACCCGGACCTCGACGCAGTCGGCGGGCGCGATGTACCCCTGCGCCTCGATCTCCTTCCAGGGCGCGTCGAACCGCTTCGGGCCGATGAGCGAGAATACGTCCGACTCGCGGCCGTCCTCGCGCACGAGCGTCGCCGTCAGTCCGAGCCGGCGGCGGGCCTGCAGATCGGCCGTGAACTTGAAGACCGGCGCGGGCAGCAGATGAACCTCGTCGTAGAGGATCAGGCCCCAGTCGCGGGAGTCGAACAGCTCCAGGTGGGGGTAGATGCCCTTCCGCTTCGTCGTCAGCACCTGGTAGGTGGCGATGGTGACCGGGCGGATCTCCTTCTTGGCGCCGCTGTACTCGCCGATCTCCTCCTCGGTCAGCGAGGTCCGCTTGATCAGCTCGTGCTTCCACTGGCGGGCGGAGACGGTGTTGGTGACGAGGATGAGCGTGGTCGCCTTAGCCTGGGCCATCGCACCGGCGCCGACGAGCGTCTTGCCCGCGCCGCAGGGGAGTACGACGACGCCCGAGCCGCCGTGCCAGAAGCCCTCCACGGCCTGCTTCTGGTACGGCCGCAGGGCCCAGCCGGACTCGTCCAGGTCGATGCGGTGGGCCTCGCCGTCGACGTATCCGGCGTGGTCCTCGGCGGGCCAGCCGAGCTTCAGCAGCGTCTGCTTGATCTGGCCGCGCTCGGAGGGGTGAACGGCGACCGTGTCCGGGTCGATCCGGGCGCCGACCAGCGGCTGGATCTTCTTGGAGCGCAGGACCTCCTCCAGCACCGGCCGGTCGGTCGTGGACAGCACCAGACCGTGCGTGGGGTGCTTGACGAGCGTCAGGCGGCCGTACCGGGCCATCGTCTCGGCCACGTCGACGAGCAGGGCGTGCGGGACGGGATAGCGGGAGAACTCGACGAGCGCGTCCACGACCTGCTCGGCGTCGTGCCCGGCCGCCCGTGCGTTCCAGAGGCCGAGCGGGGTGACGCGGTACGTGTGGATGTGCTCGGGGGCGCGCTCCAGCTCGGCGAAGGGGGCGATGGCGCGGCGGCAGGCGTCGGCCCGGTCGTGGTCGACCTCGAGCAGGAGGGTCTTGTCGCTCTGGACGATGAGCGGTCCGTTCACGCGGGTGACCTTTCCTCGTGGCCTGCGTCCGGGTCCCGGCGATCCCGTGCGGCCAAACGTCCAGTTTGCCTCATCGGGCGGTGCGACCGCGTGGCCCCGGCCACACCGCCCGGACCGGCCATGGGCGGGATCGGCCGCGGCCTCCGGAAGCCGCCTCGGGCGGCCCCGGACCGAGGCTCCCGGAACCGCCGCCGTGAGACCGGCACCCGGGACCGGCCCCGGGGGACCGGCCCCGGGGGACCGGCACCGGGGGACCGGCACCGGGGGACCGGCACCGGGCCCGCGGGGCCGCCCTCCCGAGACCGGCCCCACCCCCGAGCGGCCGCCCCTCCCCGACGAAGCCCCCGACGGCCCCTCCCGTGACCCCCCTGAGCGGCCCCCCTCCCCGAACGAAGCCCCCTCGGCCCCCCGGCCGCCCGCGAAGCCCCTCCGAGCGGCCGGCCCCCGGCCGTCGCCCCCCTCTGCCCGGAGGCGACCCACCCCCTGCCCCCGCCCCCCGCCCCCTCGGCCGCCCGTTTCCCCCGGCCCCCCGGCCACCGCCCCGCCCTGGCGCCCGGTCCCGCCCGCCGGGTTCAGATCAGCGGGCTGTTGACCAGTGGACCTTCGATCTGGAGCAGGACCGGAACGGGGACGAGGTGGCCGAGGGCGAGGAACGCGGCCGTTGCGAGGGCGGCAGCGATACCGCGCATGGCCCGGGACCTTTCTGTGCCGGGCGCTCCCCGTGGCGAGCGCTGCGGTGGCCGTCGCAGACGGCCCGGACGGAGGCGGGCCCGCGCCGCTCGGCGTGGTGCGGACCCACCGGCAAGGCCGGATTCGTCGGACGTGGCCCACAGTGGCCTAGACCGTGAGTCCGCCGCCGAGATCGATGCCGACCGCCGAGGCCCGTGTGGCCATCGCGCCCAGGAGCGCGGCTGCGGCGACGAGGACGGTGGTGACACGACGCATGGAACGACCTTCCTTCCGGCTGTCCCGGGCCGGACGGGCCCGGGATCGTCAGTGGGACGCCGGGTGGCTGCCCAGGGCCCCGAGCCGGAATGCCGAAGGTCGCCCCTGGGTGGGGAATTGATCACTCCGGGGCGGGAACCGCCGCGGTTGCGCGCATGATTCGCGCAATCGCCGGGGCGCCTGGGCGTCCGCCTCGTGCGAGCCGTGTCCGGGACGGGGCGCTCAGGCCGGTTCGTCCGCGAGCTCGGCGACCCCGGTGATGCGGTGCAGGGGATAGGTGCGCACCTCGTCGGCGGTGTGGTCGTACGCGGTGACGAAGCCGCCCTCGACGCGGACCGGGGCGATGACCCGCTGGCTCGCGGCCCCGTCGGCGTTGACGTACCCGATCCAGATCGCGGAGCCGGTGAGCGCGGCCGCCTGCACGGTCGCGAGGGTCTCGGCCGGGGTGGTGCGGGGCAGTTCCCCCGCGCCGGTGTGCGGTGCGGGCTTGCGTACGGCCGTGGCGGCCAGGTCGCCCGCCCGGATCGCCTTCACCGCGGCGCCGAGCAGCGTGTCGTTCGGGACCGGCGGCCCGTCCGGAACGGGGACCGGCGGGGTGCGGTGCGGGGTCCGGTGGGCGTCGGCGCGGGTGATCAGCACATCGCCCTCCGCGGACTCGGCGGCGGGCGCGAAGCCCATGCCCCGCAGTCCTTCGAGCAGCGTCGCGGGGTCGGCCTGGGCGGCCAGCACGGTGGGAGCGAGCCGGCGCATCCGCAGGCCGTGCGAACGGCGGTCGGCCAGGATCTCGTCGAGCAGAGCGTCGTCGTCGCAGCGCACGTAGGCGGAGGCGGCGCCGATGCGCAGATGGCCGTGCTTGCGGGCGACGTCGTCGATGAGATAGCTCAACGGCTGCGGCACCGGGGTACGGCTGTGCCGGGCGAGGAAGGCGTGCAGGTCCGCCGCGGCCTGCCCGGCGTCCAATGCCCGCCGCACGGACGCCGGCGTAAACCGGTAGACCGTCGCGCCACCCTTCGATTCCACGTCCGCAAGGACCCCCAGCGCCTCGGCCAGCGGGCGCTCCAGCGGGCCCGGCGCGACGGCGGTGAGATCGGCCTGGAGGAGCACGTGGTCGAGCGGTTCCGGCAGCAGCGGGGCGATCACCCCGGCGGCGAGCGCGGCCCGGGCGGCGAGATCGGCGGGGCCGTGCGTGGCGGACCCCACGGGGACGCCTCCGGCCGGTTCGGGCGCGGTCTCCGCCGTGCCCGGGACCACGCCGGCGCCGCGCTCCCCTCGGTTCCGGTCGGCCGTCGCGGGGAGCGCGGGGGCGGCCAGGAGCGTGCGCGCGGCGGTGGAGAGGGCGCCGCGGCCGGTCAGTCCCAGGAGCTCGGCCTCGGTCAGGGTCCACACGGCGATGCGCGAGCGCAGATCGGAGGGCTCCGGGGTGCCGGGGGCGGGCTGCGCCGGAGTGCGGACCGGGTGCTCCCAGCGGAGCCGGGCCAGGACCGACTCCGGGTCGGGCGCCGCGCCCCAGGGCAGGTCCGCGAGCAGGGCCAGCACACGGTGCCGCACCTCGGGGGCGGCACCGCGGTCCAGGTCCGGGCCGAGTGCCGCGAGCGTACGGCCCTTGGCGTCCTGGCCGCCGACCAGTCCCGACGTCCGGGTGGCCGTGAGCCAGGCCGTCGCGAGGGCCGTCCAGCGCGAGGCCGCCGGCAGGTCCAGCCACTCGTCGTACGCGGGTGTCGGGGCGAACCTCTCGCCCTCCCCCGTGGCACGGGACGTACCCTCGCCGCCGTCGGAGGCCAGCAGCCCGGCCGCGTAGGCCAGTTCCAGCCAGAAGGCGGCGATCTGCTCGGAGACGTCGAGCGCCGCGGCGGTCCGCTTCAGGTCCCGGACGCTCAGGCCGCCCGCTCGCAGCACCGCGGGCCCGCCCGTCTGCCAGCCCTTCAGCAGCTCCTCGACGGTGGCGAGCGCGGTGTACGCCTGCCCCGCGGCCGTGCTGTCCACAATCTGTGGACGGTGTTCGGCCGCGACCTCGATCCCCGGCGCGACCGGTTCGGGCTCGCGGTGCGCCCGCCCGCCGCGCAGATGAAGCGCCACCTCGCGCGGCAGCACCACCGTCCGCAGCGACGAAGGCAGCAGCAGTCCCCGGTCCCGCAGCCACTGCACCGGCGTCGACTCCGCCGCGCCCGAGGAGTCGCCCGGCGGAGCCACCGTCCCGTAGGGCGGGCCCCACACCAGGCGGTCGAGCACGGCGAGCGCTTCGGCGGGCGCCGTGTCCAGCAGCGCCGCCATCCGCTCCCGGTCGGTGAACAGCGAGGTCAGCGACGCCACGGCCGAAACCGGATCATGGGTCGTCGGCAGACCCGCCGCGGCGAGGATCTCCTGCAGCCGGCCGGGTGACATCCCCGCGGTCGCCTCGGCGGCCGTGGGGCCGAGGCCCGTCGGGGACGGGTGCTGCGGGGACGGGGCGAGCAGTTCGCGCGCGGTCCGCACCAGTCGCAGCCGGTCGTCGTCACCCCACACCAGCGCCCGCTCGCGCAGCACCTCGAGGGCGCGGGGGAGCGCCGCCTCGACGGCGGGGTCGCCGTCGTCGCCGCTCATCAGCGCGAGCAGCGTCCCGTACGAGGTGGGTTCCACGGCCACGGCCAGCGCCTGGGCGGTCTGCTGGGCGAACCGGTCGAGCCGCTCCAGCGCCCTGACGACGGAGGCGCGGGTGCCGGCGCGGGTGGCGAGCTGGGTCAGATCGTTCGGCACGGGGCTCAGCAGGTCGGGGCGGGCGCGCAGCAGCGCGGCGAGCCCCCGGTCGCCGCGGTTGCGGAGCGCCTCGGCGAGGGTGCGCGGCGGTGTGCCGGTGCGGTCGGCGGTTCGGGTGCCGGGGGGTGCCTCCGAGCCGTCTCGGGCGTCCGGCGCGGTGCCGTCGGGGGCGTCGGCGGGCGTGTGCGCGGAGGCTTCGTCGTGCGGGCGCACCGGCGCACCGGCGGCGGTGCCCCCCGCCTCACGCGCCGGCTGTCCTGCCGGTCTCCCTGCGGACGTTCCTGCGGGCACGTGCGCCTCCCGATCGAGCTCACCGGTCCCCCATCCGCCCCACGTTAGCCCCTGCCCAGGCGCTAACGTCAGGACCGGGCGCCGGGACGGGCGCGCTGTGGAGGGGCACCGTGGGGATCGAGAGCGATCAGCTTGTCTTCGACTACCTGAGCCGGGTCGGCGATCTGGCGCAGCAGCGCCAGTTGCCCTCCGGTACCAGGATGCAACTCGTGTCGTCGCTGCGTAACGAGATCGACCGGGAGCGCGCCAGGTACGGCACCGACAGCCCGGCGGCAGTCCAGCGCATCCTCGGACGGCTCGGCACCCCCGACGAGGTGGTGGACGGGGCGGCATCCGGACCGGGCCGGCGCCCGGCCCCGGACGGGGCGGACGGCTCCGCCGCCGGGACGGCCCCCGCGTCCGTGCCGGAGCAGCGCTCGGGGGCGCCGGAGGCCGAAGCCGCCGGGGTGCCCTCCGGGGCGGCGGTCCCCGGAGCGGCCACGGGAGCCGGGGAACCCGAGTGGTGGCGGATCGAACGCGGACGGCGCGAGGACGCCGACTTCGGCGCGTTCGTCGGCGGCGTGGAGATCCCCGACCTGCTGCGGCCTCCCCGGAAGGACGAAGAGGACGAAGAAGACGGGGGGAAGCGCGCCGCCGGCGGGCCGGAGAAGCGGGGCGGGGCGCGGCGCGGACGGCTTCTGCGGTGGCGTCGGCGCGAGACGGCGGGCGCCCTGGACGCCTCGGGTGCCGCTGGAGGGGCCGGTGCTCCGGCGGGTGCGCCCCCGGCCGCCCCCGCGCCGTCCCGCGGGGCGGTGCGCGCGCTGGGCAACCCCATGCTGCTGTTCGCGGCGACGCTCCTCGGTGTCGGCGCGGTCCTGGGGTCGCTGGTGGCCCTGGCCGGCGGCTGGCTCCTCGCCTACGCGACCCGCGCCCTGTCCCGCGCCGAGGCCAAGCTGGCGGTCCTCGGCATCCCCGGGCTCGTCGCCGCGAGCGCGGCGGTCTGGATCTGGGGACGTGTCGAGGGCCGGTGGGGCGAGCCGATCGCCCCGGGCGGTGACGCGATGCGGGAGGCGCTGACGGGCGCCTGGCCGTGGGTGGTCCGCGGCGCGGCGGTCGCGTCCGCCGTCTTCCTCCTCTGGCGCGCCCGCCGCCGCTGACGCCGCGCCCGCGGCGGGTGGTACGTCCGGGCGCGGTGCGGCTTCGCGCGCATGCGTACGGGGGCCCACGGTCTCGGGGCCCGTCGCCGGGCCCGTGGGGTGCGGCGGACGCGCCGCGCGGACCGGGCGACCCTCGGTCCGTCCAAGGCCCCGAGGGCGGACGCACGGGCCGCGACGCCCGGAAACGTCGCGCCCGAAGTGCCCCGCCCCGCGCGGAGGGCGCCGCACGCGGGCGCCGGCCCCGTGCCGCCGCGCATGCGGGACGGCTCGATCAGACGGTGCCGCCGCGCGCCCCGGCCGCCACGCCCGCGCCCCACGGCACCCCCGGAACGACCAGCGGCGACCCCGTCACCGGGTCGGGGACGACGACCGACGCGAGGCCGAAGACGTCCCGGACGAGTTCGGCGGTGACGATGTCCGAGGGGTGGCCCTCGGCGACGATGCGGCCGTCCTTCATGGCGACGAGGTGGTCGGCGTAGCGGGCGGCCTGGTTGAGGTCGTGCAGGACCGCGACGACCGTACGGCCCCGCTCGTGGTTGAGCCGGCGCACCAGGTCGAGGACCTCCACCTGGTGCGCGATGTCCAGGAACGTCGTGGGTTCGTCGAGGAGCAGCAGATCGGTCTCCTGGGCCAGGGCCATCGCGATCCACACCCGCTGCCGCTGACCGCCGGACAGCTCGTCCACGGGGCGGTCCGCGAGATCGGCGACGTCGGTGCGCTCCATGGCTTCCGTGACGGCCCGTTCGTCCTCGTCCGACCACTGCCTCCACCACGCCTGGTGGGGCTGCCGGCCGCGGGAGACCAGGTCGGCGACGGTGATAGCCTCCGGCGCCACGGGCGACTGCGGCAGCAGCCCTATCCGCCGCGCGATCCGCTTGGTGTGGATGCGGGCCAGTTCGGTGCCGTCCAGGAGCACCGCGCCGCCTTTCGGCCGCAGCAGCCGGCCGAGCGCGCGCAGGGTGGTCGACTTGCCGCAGGCGTTCGGGCCGACGATGACCGTCACCCGGCCGTCGGGCACGGCCAGGTCCAGCTCGTGGACGACGGTGCGGTCCTCGTAGGCGAGCGTCAGGTCACGGGCCGTCAGCGTGCTCATGCGGAGCCTCCAGTGGCGCGGCCGGTGCGGCCGCGGACGATCAGCCAGATCAGGTACGGGGCGCCGACGGCGGCGGTCAGCACACCCACGGGCAGTTCGGTCGGTGCCAGCAGCCGCCGGCCGAGCAGGTCGGCGAGCACGACCACCAGCGCGCCCGTGAGCGCCGAGCAGAGCAGCGGGATCTGCGCGGTACGGGTCAGCCGGCGGGCGATCTGCGGTGCGAGCAGCGCCACGAAGTCGACGGGGCCCGCCGCGCCCGTCGCGACGGATGCGAGGACGACGCCCAGCACCACCAGGCCGAGGCGTACGCGCCCCAGACGTATGCCGAGCGCGGTGGCGGTGTGGTCGTCGAGGGAGACGTTGCGCATGGTCCGCGAGGCCCAGACCGCTGCCGGGACGAGCGTGAGGAGCGTCCAGCCGAGCGGCGTGGCCTCGTCCCAGCCGCGGCCGTTGAGCGAGCCGGTCATCCAGATCTGTGCCTGCTGGGCGACGAGGTAGTCGCCCTTGGTCATGAACAGGGTGGTGACCGAGCGCAGCGCGATCGCGAAGCCGATGCCGACGAGGACGAACCGGGCGGCGTGGAGACCGCCGCGCCACGCGAACACGTAGACCAGCGCGGCGGCCGCGATCCCGCCGGCGACCGAGAGGTACGGGAGCACGCCGTACGAGGTGACGCCGAAGGTCAGCGCCGCCACCGTGACCGCCCCGGCGCCCTGGCTGATGCCGATCACGTCGGGGCTGGCGAGCGGGTTGCGGGCGACGGTCTGGACGAGTGCTCCGGCCACTCCGAACGCCGCGCCGACGAGCAGACCCACGACCATGCGCGGCAGCCGCAGCGTGCCGACGACGAGTTCGTCCGGGGAGGGCCGGCCGAGGAGCACGTTCACGACCTCGCCGGGGGCGACGAAGCTCTCGCCGGCGCAGAGGTACGCCACGCACACGCCCCCGAGGAGCACGGCGAGGGCCACGGCGACCCCCGCGGCCCTCCGGTGCAGGAGGAAGCTCGCGCGTCCGGTGCCGAGCCGGCTGTGCCCGGCCGGCCGGGCCGAAGCGCGGCCCGTCGCCGCAACGTCCCCCGGCCGAACGGCCGTCCGCTCTGCGGCGCTCATGCGGGGACCGCCTTCCGGCGCACCATGGCGACCAGGAACGGCACGCCGATCAGTGCGGTCGTCACACCCGCGGGTATCTCGCCCGGCGGGAAGAGGATCCGTCCGACGACGTCGGAGACGAGGAGCATCACGGGTCCCAGCAGGGCCGCGAACGGGAGTACCCAGCGGTGGTCCGAGCCGACGATCGCGCGGGCGATGTGCGGTACGGCGAGGCCGACGAAGGCGACCGGGCCCGCGGCGGCGACGCCCGCGCCCGTGAGGACCGTCGCGCCGATGCCGCCGACGACACGGACCGTCGCGACGCGCCGGCCGAGCCCCTTGGCCACGTCGTCGCCGAGGGCCAGGGCGTCGAGCCCGCGGGCGACGGACAGCACGAGGAGGGTGCCGAGCAGCAGGAAGGGCCAGATCTGTGCGGCGATCTCGGCGTTCCGTCCGCCGAGGGCGCCGACCTGCCAGAAGCGGAACTCGTCGAGGGCCGCGGCCCTGGTGGTGAGCACGGCGGTCGTCACCGAGACCAGCAGCGCGTTGATCGCCGCCCCGCCGAGGGCCAGTTTCACCGGCGTCGCCCCGCCCCGGCCGCTGGAGGCGACCGCGTACACCGCGACGGAGGCGATTGCCGCGCCCGCGAAGGCGAACCAGACGTAGCCGTTGAGCGTGTGCACCCCGGCGAAGGCGATCGCCAGGACCACTCCGACGGAGGCTCCCTGGCTGATGCCGAGGATCCCGGGGTCGGCGATGGGGTTGCGGGTCAGCCCCTGCAGCACGGTGCCGGCGAGCGCCAGCGACGCACCGACCATCAGACCGATGAGGGTGCGCGGCAGCCGCAGTTCCAGGACGACCTGGGCGGACTCGCTCGTGCCTCCGTGCAGCAGTGCGTCGAGCACCGCGGACGGGGCGATGGGACGCGCGCCCACCGCGAGACTGAGCAGGACCGCGACGAGCAGCGCCGCGACTGCAGCCGCGATCGCGAGCACGCGTCTGGTTCCGGGAGCGGCGGCTGACATCGTTTCCCATCGGGAGTCCGGTAAGGGTCGGCTAAGTCTAGGCACCGCCCCTCCGGCGCCCGACCTGCCCCCCGGTGCCCCTTTCCGGGCCCCGGGCACAATGGCCCTCATGGCTCCGGAACCCCTGACGCGGCCCCTCACGGTCGGATTCGACCTCGACATGACCCTGATCGACTCGCGCCCCGGCATCCGGGCCGCCTACCGGGCGCTGTCCGCGGAGACCGGGGTGTGGATAGACGCCGACCTCGCGGTCACCCGGCTGGGACCGCCGCTGGAGCAGGAGCTCGCGCACTGGTTCCCGGACGAGCGGATCCTGGAGATGGGCGACCGCTACCGCGAGCTCTACCCCGCCTACGCCATCGCCCCGACCCACGCGATGCCCGGCGCCCGCGAGGCCGTCGCCGCGGTCCAGGCGCTGGGCGGTCGCGCGATCGTCGTCACCGCCAAGCACGAGCCCAACGCCAAGATGCACCTGGCCCACCTCGGCATCGAGCCCGACGAAGTCATCGGATGGCTGTGGGCGGAGGCCAAGGCGGAGGCGCTGCGCGAGTACGACGCCGGGGTGTACGTGGGCGATCACGTCGGCGATGTCCGCGGGGCCCGGACCGCGGGGGCGCTGTCGGTCGCGGTGCCGACCGGGCCGTGCGACGAGCGGGAGCTGCGCGAGGCGGGCGCGGACGTGGTCCTGCCGGACCTCGCCGCGTTCCCCGCCTGGTTCGCGGGCTACACGGGCACGGCAGCGGCAGGCTGACGAGACGCGCTGTGCGGAGGCGGGCGGCGGCCCGCTCGCGGCTTCGGACCACGGCGGTCCCTGTGCGGCGGGCGCGGACCCCCTGCATCGTCCCGTCCCTGCGCGGCGGCCCGCGGTCCCCTATGCGGCGGGCGCGGACGGCGCGGACGAGCGCGCCTGACGCCGCTGCACGGCGATCGACCGGAGCACACCGGTTCCCGCGATGAGAAAGCCGACGCCCATCAGCATGCTCACGAGGTACGCGGCCGTCGGGAACGGCTCCGTGCCGAGGAACAGAGGGGCCACGGTGACGAGAGTGGCCACGGCCCCGATGATGAAGACGATCGCGCCGGCACGGACGAGCCCGTCGCCGGGACCGGCCGAATTCGCTTGGGTTTCATGAGTCACCCGACCAGGGTAGTTCCCAGCGCGTAGGAACCACCGGGGACGTCTTGTCAGTGGCCCTCGGACCATTAGCCTTGTGTGGTGGCGGGTCGAGCGGCCCGCTGCAGTGCTATCCAGACCGTTTTTTCGCAATTCCCGACGAGTACGAGGACGAGGACAGACGTGCCTACCGGCAAGGTCAAGTGGTTCAACAGCGAGAAGGGCTTCGGCTTTCTCTCCCGCGACGACGGCGGCGACGTCTTCGTCCACTCGTCGGTGCTTCCTGACGGAGTCGACGCCCTGAAGCCCGGTCAGCGGGTCGAGTTCGGTGTTGTCGCGGGACAGCGCGGTGACCAGGCACTCTCGGTGACGGTCCTCGACCCCACCCCCTCCGTGGCCGCCGCTCAGCGCCGGAAGCCGGACGAGCTGGCCTCGATCGTGCAGGACCTGACGACGCTCCTGGAGAACATCACCCCGCAGCTGGAGCGCGGCCGCTATCCGGACAAGGCCCACGGCAAGAAGATCGCCGGACTTCTGCGCGCGGTCGCCGACCAGCTCGACGTCTGACCTCCGCCGCCGCGCCGCCCCTCCGGACGGTGGCGCGGCGGGTCAGACGAAGGACAGCGCATCGCGGCCGAGGGGAGGTACGAGCCCCTCGGCCGCGGCACGCGTCAGCAGACCGCGGACGGCCGCGTAGCCCGACTCGCCGAGGTCGGCCGTGAACTCGTTGACGTAGAGCCCGATGTGCTGGTCCGCGACGGCGGGGTCCATCTCCTGGGCGTGTTCCATCACGTACGGGCGCGACGCCACCGGGTCGTCCCACGCCATGCGGACGGACGCGCGAGCGGATTCGGCCAGGAGGCCCAGCAGTTCCGGGCCCAGCGAACGCTTGGCGATGATGGCGCCGAGCGGGATCGGCAGCCCGGTCGTGTTCTCCCAGTGCTCACCCATGTCCGCGAGGCAGTGCAGGCCGTACTCCTGATAAGTGAACCGCGCCTCGTGGATCACGAGTCCGGCGTCCACCTTGCCGTCCCGTACGGCAGGCATGATCTCGTGGAACGGCAGGACGACGACCCGGCCGACCCCGTCCGGCAGCACGTCCGCGGCCCACAGCCGGAACAGCAGGTACGCCGTCGACCTCTCGCTCGGCACCGCGACCGTCGCGTCGCTCAGGTCGGCGCCCGGCCCACGGGTGAGCACGAGCGGGCCGCAGCCCCGGCCCAGCGCGCCGCCGCAGGGCAGCAGCGCGTACTCGTCCAGCACGTACGGGAGCACCGCGTACGAGACCTTCAGCACGTCGAACTCGCCGCGCTCGGCCATGCCGTTGGTGATGTCGATGTCCGCGAACGTCACGTCGAGGCGGGGCGCGCCCGGGACCCGTCCGTGCGCCCAGGCGTCGAAGACGAAGGTGTCGTTCGGGCAGGGCGAGTAGGCGATCTTGAGTTTGCTCATCGGGCCTCCTCATCGAGGACGGGGATCAGCAGCCGGAACGCGTCCCGCAGGGCGTCCAGGGCCTCGCCGACGCGCCAGGCGGCCCGGTCGCGGGGGCCGACGGCGTTGGACACGGCGCGGATCTCGGCCACGGGAACCCCGTGCGACGCGGCCGCCTCGGCGACCCCGAAGCCCTCCATCGCCTCGACGGCGGCCCGGGGGTGACGTGCGGTCAGCTCGGCGGCCCGGGCGGCGGTGCCGGTGACCGTCGACACGGTGAGCACGGGGCCGTGCACCGCGCCCAGCACCTCGGCGACGCGCTCCGACAGCGCGGCGGGCCGGTGCACGGAGCGTCCGAAGCCGAGTTCCTCGACCGGCAGATGACCGTCGGGTGTCTGTGCGCCGAGGTCGGCGGCGACCATCGCGTCCGCGACCACGACCGCGCCGAGCGGGGCGACGCCCGCGAAGCCGCCGCCGATCCCGGCGGAGACCACCAGGTCGTACGGGGGAGCGCCGGGCGTGGAGGCCGCGGCGGTCAGGGCGGTGGCCGTCGCCGCGGCCGCCGCGGCGGGACCGACGCCTCCGGCCAGGACGTCCACCGCCGTCCCCGTGCCCGCGCAGCGGCGCAGGGTGTGGCCGCCCGGGACGCGGTGGGAGGTCACGGGGCCGTCGGGGCAGAGCCCGGCGACGACGGAGTCGGCCTCCGCCCGCACCGCGGTGACGACGAGTACGCGCATGGCTGAGCCGTTCGGGCGGGTACCGCCCGGCCGGGTCCCTTCGGTGTAGTCGCTTCGGTCCTGGCCTGCCGGACCGCCGGCCCGGAACCGCCGGGCCTCGGGGCCGGGGCCGCCGGACCGTCGGCCCCCGGATTCCGTCCCGGACTCAGTCCTGCGCCAGCTTGAAGTGCCAGATGCCCGTCAGCTTCTTGCCCGAGGTCTCCACGATGGACACCTGCGCCGAGCTCGAGGGCTCACCGGTCGTCGGGCTGGTGAAGAAGGCGCTGGCCGGGATCGTCCGGTACGTCTTGTGGTAGGGCTCCTGCTCGGCGCGCTCGCCGCCGATGAAGATCGTCCAGCCGTTCTCGGCGATCTCGGGGTCGACACCGAAGCGGATCTTGTCGTCCGGTGCGACCGTGATGGACTTCTCGGCCTTCTTGTTGAGGCAGTCCTGGATCTGCGACTCCTTGATCGCCTTGCCGTCGTTGTAGCAGGCGGCTTCGGTGTGCACCGAGGTCGTCCCGACCGTCACGGTCGCGAGCGGCGTCGGCTTGTCGCAGGCGGAGAGTACGAGGAGGCCGGCGGACACGGCACCGAGGGCGGCGGCGGCCCGGCGGTGCTTGCCGGAGAGGAACGCAACGGTCATGGTCCGAAGGCTATCGGGCGCCCGGTGTCCCGCAGCGCGGGGGTGCGGCGTGGCGCCCCCGATGGCCCCGCCGGCACCGTGCGGCACGTGGGGGCCGACGGCCTCGCGGCCGGCCGCGGTCACGGCGGGCCCGGCGCCGCGGCCTCACCGTACGCGGGGCGACACCGTGACCCGGCTCGGTGCGGCGGTGCTGCGGCGGGACGCCACGAGCAGCCCGCGCAGCGCCAGCACCGCGCCCAGGGCCAGGATGCCCGCCGCCACGGACATGCCCACCGCACCGTTCAGCGGCAGCGCGATCCCGATCGCCCCGCCGACCACCCAGGACATCTGCAGCAGCGTCTCCGAACGGGCGAACGCCGACGTCCGCACGGACTCCGGCACGTCACGCTGGATCATCGCGTCCAGCGACAGCTTCGACAGCGCCTGGGACAACCCCGCCACCGCACCGAGCACCGCAACCATCAGCGGACTGAAGAACACCGCGGCGAGGACCGCGGCCGACAGCGCCAGCATCAGCCCCGTGGCGACGATCACCTCGGGAGGCCGGTGGCGCACCCACGCCCCTATCGCCGTGCCGCAGGCGTTCCCGATCCCCGCGGCGACGCCCACCATCACCAGCGACGCGGCCGCGCTCTGCCCGGCCAGCGGATGGACGCGCAGCAGGAAGGCCAGGAAGAAGATCAGGAAGCCCGACAGCATGCGGTGCGCCGCGTTCGCCTGCAGCCCGTGCAGCACCGACGGGCCGACCGTCCGCAGACTCGGCTTCCGCTCGCCGTGCGTCAGCATGTGCGCCTTGCGCTCGCCCTTCGCCGAGTCGACCTTCGGGGGCATGCTCAGCGAGAGGAAGGTGCCCGCGACGAAGATCGCGCAAGCGCCGTACAGCGGCCAGGCGGGGCCGATCTGCTGGAGCCCCGCCCCGATCGGCGCGGCGATCCCCGTGGCGAGCAGCCCGGCCAGCGTCACCCGCGAATTCGCCTTCACCAGGGCGAACCCCGGCGGCAGCAGGCGCGGTACGACGGCGCTGCGGATCACCCCGTACGCCTTCGAGCACACCAGCACGCCGAGCGCCGCCGGATACAGCTCGATGCCGCCCGTCGCCACCGCGCCCGACATGGTCAGCGCCAGCACCGCACGGGCCGTCATGGTGCCCGCCATCGCCGCGCGGCGGCCGTGCGGGATGTGGTCGAGCAGCGGGCCGATCACCGGGGCGAGCAGGGCGAACGGTGCCAGGGTGATCGCCAGGTAGAGCGCGACGCGCCCGCGGGCCTCGTCGGTGGGCACGGAGAAGAAGACGGTCGACGCCAGCGCGACGGTGATCATGACGTCGCCGGCGCCGTTGACCGCGTGGAGCTCGATCAGCTTGCCCAGCCCTGACTCGCCCGCGCCGTGCGCATGGGTGGCCCGGCGGATGCCCTTGGCCGTACGGGTGAACGGCAGGTGCAGGGCGCGGCCGACGGCGCGGCACGCCCTGCTCAGCGGCCCGGGAGCGCCGGACGACCTCGCGGCTGTCACGTCGTCATAGTGCCCCAACCGCCGCCGACCCGAACCGGGATTCGGACGGGCAGGTGGGCGGCGCGCCACGGAGGGGGTAGCGTGCGTAGCGCGCCACCGGCGGTAGTTCCCGGCCGCGCGCCTTTTCGCCATCCCGCAGAATGGGTGACGGTAGGTGTGCCCGAGACAGAGTGCCCGGGCGCGGACGTCGATGCGGCCCCCTGGTCCGCTCCGCCCGCCGCTCGTACATCGCGAATCGGCCAGGCGCACCCGTGAGACGGCGTAGGAGAGAAGCGAGACCTGTGAGTGCTGCGACGACGCGAAGCCGTACCCCCGACCGTCTGTGCGCCGAGGCGGTAGACCTCGCCCGGACGGCCGCCGACGAGGCGGCCGCGCCCGGGGTGGTGGGTGAGCACGTCTCGCTGGTGTCCGAGGGCGACCGCGTCGTCACCCACTACTTCGAGTGCCGCGAGCCCGGCTACCGGGGCTGGCGCTGGGCCGTCACGGTGGCCCGCGCGTCCCGCGCGAAGAACGTCACGGTCGACGAGGCGGTGCTCCTGCCCGGGCCGGACGCGCTGCTCGCGCCCGAGTGGGTGCCGTGGAGCGAGCGCTTGCGGCCGGGAGACCTCGGCCCGGGCGATCTGCTGCCCACGGACGCGGAGGACCTCCGGCTCGAGCCCGGCTACTCGGGTGAGGACGCGCCGCCGCCGAATTCGGCGGTGTCCGGGGAGATGGCCGACCGCGTCGACGCCGAGGACGCGGTGATCGTGACCCGCGCCCCGTCGCGCGGCGCGATCGCCTCCGTGGCGGAGGAACTGGGCATGCGCCGCGCCCGGGTCCTGTCCCGCTACGGGCTGCACGTCGCCGCGGACCGCTGGGAGGACTCTTTCGGTGCGAAGACGCCGATGGCGCAGGCCGCGCCGGCGTCGTGCCAGTCCTGCGGCTTCCTGATGCCGTTGTCGGGGTCGCTCAAGCAGGCGTTCGGGGTGTGCGCGAACGAGTTCTCCCCGGCGGACGGGCGTGTCGTGTCGCTCTCGTACGGGTGCGGCGGACACTCCGAGGCGGCCGTCATGCCGAAGCCGCCGAGGCCCGCGCCGCCGGTGCTCGACTCGATGCGGCCGGACGAGTTCCCGCTCCGGCCGGCGCCGGACAGCGGCTCGGTCCCGGACCATGTGGAGACGGCCGCGCAGGACGAGGACCTGGGCCACTCGTAGGGCTTCGCTTTCGCCCGCGGGCGCGCCGGCCCGTGCCGGGTCCGCACCACGCCGCCGGCTCTCGGCCGGGTCCGGAAGGGCCCGGCCCGTGGCTCCGGTCAGAACGCCGCGATCAGCCGGCCGCGAACCCCTCCTTCCTCCAGCAGGCGGTGTGCCCTCGCGATCTCCGACGGGGGGCGCACTCGGCCGTGCGCGGCGTGAGGACGCCCTTCTCCGCGAGCCCGGCGAGCGCGGCGGCTGCCGGGGTGGTCCACGACGATGGCCTGATGCACCCGGACGGTGCGGGCCGCCGGCAGGTCGTGGGGAGGGCACTTGACGCCACCGCCACCGCCGTCGCGGACGGCGACAGGGCGGGTTCACCGAGGGGGCACGGACTCCCGCACCCGTACCACCTGGTCGGCCCGAACGCTGATCGACTCGGCCTGGGCGCCGCCTCGCACCACGCCACCCGGGTGGGCGGTGCGATCCCCCAGTGGAGCGGTCGCGCGGGGGCGCCTGCGACGCGGTACCTTCGGGCCCCGGGACGGGCCGCGGCCCGCGCGGCCGTGACAGCCGCAACAGCGGGAACCGCGGAACCCCGCCGGACCTGCCGGAACAGTCAGAGAGCGGAGACAGGCGTGAGCGTCAGGACGACCGAGGGGGCCGACCCGTTCGGGACGGCGCGGCTGCGGCGTGGGGTGCTCGACGCCTGGGGCGCAAGCCCCGCGCGCTTCCGCGAGGACGCCAACGCCGAGGAGGACCTCGCCCTCGGCGGCTACCGCGACCGTGTGATCGTCGAGCTGGCCCAGAACGCCGCCGACGCCGCCGCCCGTGCCGGCGTCCCCGGGCGCTTCCGGCTCACCCTCGACCGGGGGACGCTCGTCGCCGCCAACACCGGCACCCCGCTGGACGCCGCCGGTGTGGAGTCGCTGTCGACGCTCCGGGCGTCGGCCAAGCGCGAGGACGACCGGACGGCCGTGGGCCGTTTCGGCGTGGGCTTCGCCGCCGTACTGGCCGTGAGTGACGAGCCCGCCGTCGTCGGCCGGCACGGCGGTGTCCGCTGGTCGCTGGCCGAGGCCAGGGAACTCGCCGCGCAGGCCGCGCAGGCCAGTCCCGGTCTCGGCGACGAACTGCGCCGCCGTGACGGCGATGTGCCGCTGCTGCGGCTGCCGCTGCCCGCCGAGGGCACCGCGCCCGACGGCTACGACACCGTCGTGATCCTGCCGCTGCGGGACGGGACCGCCGAGGACCTGGTCGGCCGGCTGCTCGCCGGGATCGACGACGCGCTGCTGCTGACCCTGCCGGGGCTCACCGAGGTCGTGGTGGAGACCCCGGAGGGCGTCAGGACCCTGCGCCGCTCGCAGCACGGCGACCACGTCCACGTCGAGGACAGCGCCCGCGGGCTGAACCGCTGGCGGGTCGTCAGCCACCACGGGCCCATCGAGCCCGCACTGCTCGCGGACCGGCCGGTGGAGGAGCGGCTGCGGCCGCACTGGACCGTGACCTGGGCGGTCCCCGTGGACGGCGAGGGCATGCCCGTGTACCCGGCGACCGCGCCGGTCGTCCACGCGCCGACCCCGACGGACGAGCCCCTCGGCGTGCCCGCGCTGCTCATCGCCTCCCTGCCGCTCGACACCGCGCGCCGGCATCCCGCCCCGGGTCCGCTCACCGACTTCCTGGTGCGGCGCGCGGCCGACGCGTACGCCGAACTGCTCGGCGACTGGAAGCCGGTCGGGACCGGGCTGATCGACCTCGTCCCCGGGCCGCTGGGCAAGGGCGCGCTCGACGGTTCGCTGCGCGCGGCGATCCTGGAGCTGCTGCCGCGCGTGGCGTTCCTCGCCCCCGCCGCCCCCTCGGACGACGTGGTGGCGCTGCGGCCGCTGGAGGCCGAGGTCGTGGAGGGCGCCGGCGCCGAGACCGTACGGGTCCTGGCCGACGTGCTGCCGACGCTGCTGCCCGCCGGTCTGGAGCGCCGGGTGGAGCTGCGGTCGCTCGGTGTCGCCCGGGTCCCGCTGACCGAGGCGGTCGACCGGCTCGCCGGGATCGAGCGCGACCCGTCCTGGTGGTGGCGGCTGTACGACAGCCTCGCCGGTGTGGACCCGGAGCGGCTGTCCGGTCTGCCGGTACCGCTCGCCGGCACCGGTGCGGCGGCCGGAGAGGGCATGGCCGGGGACGAGGACGAGGAGCCGCGCCCCCGCCGCGCGCCCCGCACCACCATCGGACCGCGGCAGGTGCTGCTGCCGACGGCGGAGACCCCGGGCGGGCTGGCCAGGTTCGGACTGAAGGTGGCCCATCAGGACGCCGCCCATCCGCTGCTGGAGAAGCTGGGCGCGCTGCCCGCGACACCGCGTGCGGTGCTGACGACCCCGCAGGTGAGGGCCGCCGTCGCGGCGTCGCTGGAGGACGGCGACGGGCTCTGGGACGAGGACGCGCCGGACAGCGAGGAGCTGGCGGAGATCGTCCTCGCCCTCGTCCGGGACGCGGGGCTGGAGCCGGGCGACGAGCCCTGGCTGGGCGCGCTCGCGCTGCCGGACGAGGACGGCGAACTCGCGCCGGCCGGGGAGCTGGTGCTGCCGGGCAGTCCGTTCGCGTCCGTGATGCGCGAGGGCGAACTGGCCCTCGTCGACGCCGAGCTGGCCGACCGCTGGGGCGAGCAGCCGCTCGCCGCCTGCGGGGTGCTGGCGAACTTCGCGCTCGTCCGCGCCACCGACGTCGTCCTGGACCCGGACGAACTGGAGCCGCGCGAGGGCGACTTCGCGGAGCCGGACGACGCCGGGCTGCTGGACGCGGTCGACGTGTGGTGCGAGGACGTCCTGGACCGGCTGGCCGACACCCCCGTACCGCCGGTGGCGACGGAGATCGCCGCCGTGCGCGACCTGGATCTCGTGGACGACGACCGGTGGCCGCAGGCCCTCGCGCTGCTGGCCAGGCCGCCGCTGCGGGACGCGCTGACCCAGCCCGTCCGGGTGCTGCTGCCCGACGGCACGACCGAGACGGTCCGGCCGTACACGGCCTGGTGGCTGCGCGGCCACCCGGTGCTGGGCGGCCGCCGCCCCGCGGGTCTGCGGTCGTCGGGCGGCGATCCGCTGCTGGTCGGCCTGTACGACTCGGCCGACGCGACCGGCTTCGAGGACGAGCAGGTGCTGCACGCCCTCGGCGTCCGGACGTCCGTCGCCGCCCTGCTGGACGAGCCGGGCGGCGCGGCCGAGCTGCTGGGGCGTCTCGCCGACCCTGACCGCCCGGTCACCCCGTCCCAGCTGCACGCCCTCTACACGGCGCTCGCGGATCTGGACCCGGAACAGGTGACCCTCCCGGACGACCTGCGCGCGGTCGTCGACGGGGAGGTGCGGGTGGTGGACGCCGCGGACGCGCTCGTCGCGGACGCCCCCGATCTGCTGCCGCTGACCGCAGGTCGTCCGCTGCTGCCGGTCTCACCGGAGCGGGCGGCGGATCTGGCCGAACTGTTCCAGGTGGGGCGCCTCAGCGAGGCGGTCGAGGCGGAGGTGACGACGGTCGGCGAGGAGCACGACGTGCCGGATTCGGTGCACGCGCTGCTGGGCCCGGCGACGCCCGCGTCGTACGTCGAGCACGAGGAACTCCTCGCCGGCGGTGTCGAACTCGACTGGCGCCGCACCTCCGACGGGGTCATCCACGCCGCCACGCTGGAGGGCGTCGCCGCCGGTCTCGCCTGGGCCGCGGGCCAGTGGCCCCGCCGCTTCGAGGTGGCGGCGCTGCTCGAGGACCCGTCGCGAACGGCCGAGCTGGCGCGGGACCGCTGGTTCGACTGAGGGCCCGCGTTCCGGAGGCCGGCCGGGGCGTTCCGCCCCGGCCGCCGGTCCTCAGGCCGGGAAGCGGCGGTCCACCCAACGCCACGCGAACTCCAGGACGGCCGCGGCGACCGCGGCGATGGCGACCGCCGCCCACGGCATCGTGGTGCCCACCAGCCGCAGGGCGAAGAAGTCCTGCAGCCACGGCACCATGAGGACGATCAGGAAGGCCAGGCCCATCGACGCGACCAGGCCCACGCGCCACCAGGTGTAGGGGCGGGCGACGATCGCCAGGACCCACATGGCGACCAGGAACAGCGTCAGCGTCGCCGCGCTGGTCTCGGCGGCCAGTGCGCCGGGGCCGCTGTAGTGGTGCCGGGCGAGGAGGTACGTCGTGAACGTCGCGCCCGCCGCGACGATCCCGCCGGGGATCGCGTACCGCATCACACGGCGTACGAAGTGGGGCTGGGCGCGCTCCTTGTTGGGCGCGAGGGCCAGGAAGAACGCCGGGACGCCGATGGTCAGCGTGGACAGCAGGGTCAGATGCCGGGGCAGGAAGGGGTACTCGACCTGGGCGCAGACCACCAGGACCGCCAGCAGCACCGAGTACACCGTCTTGGTCAGGAAGAGCGTGGCGACCCGGGTGATGTTGCCGATGACGCGGCGGCCTTCGGCCACCACCGACGGCAGCGTGGCGAAGCTGTTGTTGAGGAGAACGATCTGTGCGACGGCCTTCGTCGCCTCGGAACCGGAGCCCATGGAGACGCCGATGTCGGCGTCCTTGAGGGCGAGGACGTCGTTGACCCCGTCGCCCGTCATCGCGACCGTGTGGCCGCGTGACTGGAGCGCGCCGACCATGTCCCGCTTCTGCTGCGGCGTGACGCGGCCGAAGACGGCGTTGGCGGCGAGCTCGTCGGCCATCGCGTCCCGCTCTGCCGGCAGCTTGCGGGCGTCCACGGTGTCCGCGGCGCCCGGCAGACCGAGCTTGCCGGCCACGGCGCTCACCGACACGGCGTTGTCGCCCGAGATGACCTTCGCCGCGACGTCCTGCTCCTCGAAGTAGCGCAGGGTGTCGGCCGCGTCGGGCCGCAGCCGCTGCTCCAGGACGACCAGCGCGGCCGGCCGGGCGCCGGCGGCCACGTCGGGGTCGTCGAGCTCGCCCGCGGCGCGGGCGAGCAGCAGTACGCGCAGGCCCAGCTCGTTGAGTCCGTCGACCTCACGCAGGGCCGGGGCGCCGGGGGGCAGCAGTACGTCGGGCGCGCCGAGCAGCCAGGTCGAGCTCTGCCCGTCGCCCTCGCTGAACGCGGCGCCGCTGTACTTGCGGGCGGACGAGAACGGCAGGGACTCGGTGCAGCGCCACTCCTCACGGTCCGGATAGGCCTCGATGATCGCCTGGAGGGAGGCGTTGGGCCGCGGGTCGGACTCGCCGAGCGCGCCGAGGGCGGTGCGTACGTAGTCCTCGTCGCAGCCGTCGAGCGTGCGCAGCTCGGTGACGTCCATACCGCCCTCGGTGAGGGTGCCGGTCTTGTCGAGGCACACCACGTCGACCCTGGCGAGGCCCTCGATCGCGGGGAGTTCCTGGACGAGGCACTGCTTGCGGCCGAGCCGGATCACGCCGATCGCGAAGGCGACGGAGGTCAGCAGGACGAGCCCCTCGGGGATCATCGGCACGATGCCGCCCACGGTGCGGGCGATCGAGTCCTTGACGTTGTCGCCCTTGACGACGAGCTGGCTGACGATGAGGCCGAGGGCGGTCGGGACCATCATCCAGGTGACGTACTTGAGGATCGTGGAGATGCCGGAGCGCAGCTCGGAGTGGACGAGGGTGAAACGGGAGGCCTCTTCGGCCAGCTGGGCCGCGTAGGCCTCGCGGCCGACCTTGGTGGCGGTGAAGGCGCCGCCGCCGGCGACGACGAAGCTGCCGGACATCATCCGGTCCCCGCGCCTCTTGAGGACCGGGTCGGCCTCGCCCGTCAGCAGCGACTCGTCGACCTCGAGGCCATCGGCCTCGGCGACCTCGCCGTCGACCACGACCTTGTCGCCCGGTCCGAGTTCGATGAGGTCGCCGAGCACGATCTCGGAGGTGGACACCTCGCCGGAGGCGCCGTCGCGGCGGACGGTGGGTTTCGCCTCGCCGATGACGGCGAGCCCGTCGAGGGTCTTCTTGGCGCGCAGTTCCTGGATGATGCCGATGCCGGTGTTGGCGAGGATGACGAAGCCGAACAGGGTGTCCTGGAACGGCGCGACGAAGAACATGATCACCCAGAGCACGCCGATGATCGCGTTGAAGCGGGTGAAGACGTTGCCCCGGATGATGTCGGCGGTGGAGCGACTGCTGCGTACGGGGACGTCGTTGACCTCTCCGCGCGCGATGCGCTCGGCGACCTCGGCGGCGCTCAGCCCGCGCGGCCGGTGCCGCACGGGCGGCGCCACGGGGTGTACGGGGTCGAGCTCCGCCCCCGCGTCGATGACCGGGCCGCCACGCGGCTCGGCTCCGTCGCTGCCGATCTCCGACCGCTGAGTCATGCCTCCGACGGTACGGGGACGCGCGCCCCTTCACCCCCCGAGCCGCGGATTCGGCCATGACGGGAACGGGGTCTGCGGTGGGCCGGACGCGCGGGCGGAGCGGGCCCGTCAGTGGGCGTCGTGCGCGGCTTCCGCGCGCTTGATGGCCGCGTCGCGCTTGCGCACGTACCAGATGCCGATGAGGCCGAGTCCGCCACCGGCCAGACAGGTCCACACCCACCAGTCCAGCTCGCGTTCGGCGAACCAGCCGTAGAAGGGGACCTGGACCAGGAAGAGGACGAACCAGAGGATCGTGCCGCCGGTGATGGTGGCGACGACCGGCCCCTCCAGGGGCTCGGGTGCCTCGTGCTTGGGGGTCCACTTCGCCATGCGGTCAGTGTAGGCGGCACTCCTGCGGCCCTCGACGGCGTCCTCGGGGACCGCGAAGGGCCTGGCCCACGCGTGTCTACGCGCGGAGATACCGATCTTCGACTTATACGTTCATACTGAAACGGTTTGTGCCCGACCGGTTTTCTTCGTATGAACACCCAAGGAACCGGTCGCAGTCAGCTCCCCGCACCACCTCGACGAGGACTCGTATGCCCCCCACGGCCACCGCTCCCGCGGACGTCCGGCAGCCGCAGCGGCCCGACCCCGGTTCCCGTGCCCTCGGCAGGCTCGACCGCTACTTCAAGATCTCCGAGCGCGGCTCCACGGTCGCCCGCGAGGTTCGCGGCGGCTTCGCCACCTTCTTCGCCATGGCGTACATCGTCGTGCTGAACCCGATCATCCTCGGCAGCGCCAAGGACATGTACGGGCACCAGCTCGACGGCGGCCAGCTGGTCACCGCCACCGTGCTCACCGCCGCCTTCTCGACGCTCCTCATGGGCGTCATCGGCAACGTCCCGATCGCCCTGGCGGCCGGTCTCGGCGTGAACACGGTCGTCGCCCTCCAGCTCGCCCCGCGCATGAGCTGGCCCGACGCCATGGGCATGGTGGTCCTCGCCGGCCTCGTGGTCATGCTGCTGGTGGCGACGGGCCTGCGCGAACGGGTCATGAACGCGGTGCCGCTCGGCCTGCGCAAGGGCATCGCGATCGGTATCGGCCTGTTCATCATGCTGATCGGTCTCGTCGACTCCGGCTTCGTCTCCCGCATCCCGGACGCAGCCCACACGACGGTCCCGCTCCAGCTCGGGCTCACCGGACATCTCTCCGGCTGGCCGGTCCTGGTCTTCGTCCTCGGCGCCCTGCTCACGCTCGCGCTGATCATCCGCAAGGTGCCGGGCGCCATCCTGGTCTCCATCGTCGTGATGACGGTGGTCGCCGTCGTCATCCAGCTGGTCGCCCAGCTCCCCGGCAGGGCGTGGGGGCTGACCGTGCCGGAGTGGCCGGGCAATCCCGTCGCCACCCCGGACTTCGGGCTCGTCGGCCAGGTCAGCCTGTTCGGCGGGTTCGAGAAGGTCGGCCTGCTCACGGGCGCGCTGTTCGTCTTCACCGTGCTGCTGTCCTGCTTCTTCGACGCGATGGGCACCATCCTCGGCGTGGGCGACGAGGCGAAGCTGATGGACGAGAAGGGCAACTTCCCCGGCATCAACAAGGTGCTGATCGTCGACGGCGTCGCCGTCGCCGCGGGCGGCGCCACCTCCTCCTCCGCCAACACCTGCTTCGTGGAGTCCACGGCGGGCGTCGGCGAGGGCGCGCGCACGGGCCTCGCGTCCGTCGTCACGGGCGGGCTCTTCGCGGTGGCGCTGTTCCTGACGCCGCTGGCGACGATGGTCCCCTCCCAGGCGGCGACGCCCGCGCTGCTCGCGGTCGGTTTCCTGATCCTCGCCGGGTCGGTCAAGGACATCGACTGGAGCGACTTCACGATCGCCGTGCCGGCGTTCCTGGCGATGGTGATGATGCCGTTCACCTACTCGATCACCAACGGCATCGGCATCGGCTTCATCGCCTTCAGCGTGCTGCGGCTCGCGGTGGGGCGCGGCCGTGAGGTGCCGGTCCCGATGTACGTCGTCTCCGCTGTCTTCGTCTTCTACTACGCGATGCCGGCCCTGGGCCTGACCTGAGCCGGGTCCTTAAGCCCCCGGTCGGCCCCGCCCCATCCGGGCGCGGCGGCCGGCCTCACGTCGCCTTGCCGCGCCCGGTGCCGGACGGGCCGGGGTCCTCGCGCGGCCCCGGCAGCTCCGGCACCGGGCCGTAGAACTTCTCCGTCTCGTCGACGGCCGCCTTGAAGCGCTCGTCGAAGTCGTCGCGAACGAGCGTCCGGACCACGTAGTCCTGGACGCTCATTCCGCGTCTGGCGGCATGCTCCCGGAGCCGGTCGAGCAGCTCGCCGTCCATCCGCAGGCTGAGCACTGCCGATGCCCTCGATGCTGTCGTTGCCATGCCGGCCAGCATCGTTGGCCGGAACCGATCGGTGCGTCACTTTCCGAATCCCTCTCACTCGTTTGAGTGACGCATCCATCCGGGGTACAACCCAGTGGTCATTAGCATGGGTAATGAGTTACGCTAATGAACATGCCTGACCTGTCCCACGGCGACGACGTCGCCGCCGTGAACTCCCTGCGCTCGGCCGTCATGAGGCTGGGCCGGCGCCTGAAGCACCAGCGCGTCGACGAATCGCTGAGCCCCACCGAGATGTCGGTGCTGGGCACGCTCGCCCGCTGCGGCTCGGCCACCCCCGGTGAGCTGGCCCGCAAGGAGCACGTCCAGCCGCCGTCGATGACACGCATCGTGGCGCTGCTGGAGTCCAAGGGGCTGGTCCGGCTGGAGCCGCATCCCGAGGACCGCCGGCAGAAGGTGGTCAGCCAGACCGAGCAGGCCGAGGCCATGCTCGAGGAGTCCCGCCGCAAGCGGAACGCCTGGCTGGCCACGCTCGCCGAGGGCCTGGACGAGGAGGAGTGGGCCAAGCTGCGCGCGGCCGCCCCCGTACTGGAGAAGCTCGCCCACCTGTAACCGACCAGCCCGAGGAGGCGACCTCTTTTGAGTTCGGGACCCGGAGCAGACTCCGCACCCGCACCGAAGCCCCACGACGACAACGACACGAACGGCACGGCCCCGGGAGACGCACCGGCGGGCAAGGGGACGTTCTCCTCGCTCAAGGTCCGCAACTACCGGCTGTTCTTCACCGGAGCGATCGTCTCCAACACGGGCACCTGGATGGCCCGCATCACCCAGGACTGGCTCGTCCTCAGCCTCACCGGCTCGTCCGCCGCCGTCGGCATCACCACGGCCCTGCAGTTCCTGCCGATGCTGCTCTTCGGCCTGTACGGCGGAGTCATCGCCGACCGCTACCCCAAGCGCCGGCTCCTGCTCTTCAGCCAGGGCGCCCTCGGCCTCTGCGGGCTCGCGCTCGCCGTACTCACGCTCTCCGGTGAGGTCCGGGTCTGGCACGTCTATCTGGTCGCCTTCCTGCTGGGCATGGTCACGGTCGTCGACAACCCGACCCGACAGTCCTTCGTCTCCGAGATGGTCGGGCCGGGGCAGCTGCGCAACGCCGTCAGCCTCAACTCCGCGAACTTCCAGTCGGCGCGGCTCGTCGGGCCCGCGGTCGCCGGTGTGCTGATCACCGCCGTGGGCAGCGGCTGGGCCTTTCTGCTCAACGGCCTGTCCTTCCTCGCGCCGATCGCGGGCCTGCTGCTGATGCGCCCGGCCGAGCTGCACCGGACCGAGCGGGTGCCGCGCGGCAAGGGCCAGCTCAGGGAGGGCCTGAAGTACGTCGCCGGCCGCCCCGAGCTGACCTGGCCGATCGTGCTCGCCGGATTCATCGGCACGTTCGCCTTCAACTTCCCCATCTGGCTGACGGCCTTCGCCGACAAGGTCTTCCATGCGGGCGCGGGGACGTACGGCCTGTTCAACACCCTGATGGCGGCCGGTTCCCTGGCCGGCGCCCTGCTCTCCGCCCGCCGCGGCTCCTCGCGGCTGCGGATGCTCCTAGGCGCCGCGGCCCTGTTCGGCGTGCTGGAGATCGCGGCCGCGCTCTCGCCCTCCTTCTGGGTCTTCGCGGTGCTGCTCGTCCCGATCGGCATGGTGGGGCTGACGGTGAACGTGACCGCGAACTCGTCCGTCCAGATGGCGACGGACCCGGTGATGCGGGGCCGGGTCATGAGCCTCTACATGATGGTCTTCGTCGGCGGTACGCCGCTGGGCGCACCGCTCGTCGGCTGGCTCACGGACACCTACGGCGTACGGGTCGGCATGGCCACGGGCGGCGCGGTCGCGGTGATCGCGGCCGTCACGATCGGCCTGATCCTGGTCAGGGTCGGCGGTATGCGCCTGAAGGTGGACCTCCGCCCCGGGCACCGGCACGTACGGATGGTCCCGCGTGAACGACTGACGGCGGCGGCGTAGGGGGCGGCCGGGAGGACGGGAGCGGTTCGGCCGGCACCCGGGCCGAACCCGTCGCTGCCAGACTCGGAGCATGAGACTCTTCGCCGCCGTGCTGCCGCCCGACGAGGCCCTGCGGGAGCTCGGGCGGGCCGTGGACCGGCTGCACGCGCTGCCGGGGGCGGACGGCCTGCGCTGGACCGGGCGGCCGGGGTGGCACTTCACCCTCGCGTTCATGGGCGAGGTCGACGAGGCTCTCCTCCCCGACCTGCGCGAACGGCTCGGACGGGCCGCACGGCGCAGCGACGGGTTCCGGCTGCGGCTGCGCGGCGGAGGCCACTTCGGCCGGCGCACGCTCTGGGTGGGCGCGGCCGGCGGGCTCGACGCCCTGCGGATGCTCGCCGAGCGCACGGACGCGGCCGCGCGGCGGGCGGGCGTCGCGATGGAGGAGCACCGCCGCTACCACGCCCATCTGACCCTCGCCCGCACCCGCACCGACACGGACCTGCGCCCGTTCGTCGACGCCCTGGCGCCCTTCGAGGGCCGGCCGTGGACGGTGTCCCGGCTGCTGCTCGTCCGCAGCAATCTGCCGGGCGGCGGCCGTCCGGGGGAGCGGCCCCGCTACGAGGAGACCGGCAGCTGGTCCCTCGGCGGTGCGGACTGACGCGGGACGGCAGCGGACGCCGGGACGCCGTCGCGGAGCGGCGCCCCCCGCGCGGGAACCCCGGACCGGCCCGTTAGGCTCAAAGGGTGGACCCGAAGACCCGTAACCGGATCATGGCCGGTGTGCTCGTGCTGATGTTCGCCGTCGTCGCGGTGGCGGCTGCGCTGGGGCGCTGAGCGCGCTCGAGGGCGGCGAGGGGCACTCGGGGAGGGCCGGGGGGCCGAGCCGTGCCGGTCCGCCCTTGCTTCGAGCGGACTCGAAGCAGTTGGCTGAGGCCCATGAAGTACACGCAGCTCGGACGCACCGGACTCAAGGTAAGCCGACTCGTCCTCGGCACAATGAACTTCGGGCCCCAGACCACTGAGGCCGACAGCCACACGATCATGGATGCCGCCCTCGGCGCGGGCCTGAACTTCTTCGACACCGCGAACGTCTACGGCTGGGGCGAGAACAAGGGCCGCACCGAGGAGATCATCGGATCCTGGTTCGCGAAGGGCGGCGACCGCCGCGACAAGGTGGTCCTCGCCACCAAGGTGTACGGGAACATGGCCGCGGACGGCGAGGTCTGGCCCAACCACGACAAGCTGTCCGCCCTGAACATCCGCAGGGCCGTCGACGCCAGCCTCAAGCGGCTGCGGACCGACTACATCGACCTCTACCAGTTCCACCACATCGACCGGAACACGCCGGTCGAGGAGATCTGGCAGGCGATCGACGTCCTCATCGCCCAGGGCAAGATCCTCTACGCCGGTTCCTCCAACTTCCCCGGCTGGAAGATCGCCCAGACCAACGAGACCGCCCGCCGGCTCGGCTCCTACGGCCTGGTCAGCGAGCAGTGCCTGTACAACCTCGCCGAGCGGCGCGCCGAGATGGAGGTCATCCCCGCGGCCCGGGAGTACGGCCTCGGCGTGATCCCCTGGTCGCCGCTGCACGGCGGTCTCCTCGGCGGGGTGATCAGGAAGGAGTCCGAGGGCGGGCGGCGTTCCGCCGGGCGCTCGGCCGACGCGCTGGCCGACACGTCCGTACGGGAGAAGGTCCAGGCGTACGAGGACCTGCTGGACAAGCACGGCCTGGCGCCGGGCGAGGTGGCCCTGGCGTGGCTCCTCACACGCCCCGGTGTGACGGGCCCGATCGTCGGCCCGCGCACCGCGGACCAGCTCGCGTCGGCGCTCCGGGCGCTCGAACTGGAGCTTCCGGAGGAGCTGTTGAAGGAACTCGACGCGATCTTCCCGGGGCCGGGGCCGTCCCCGGAGGCGTTCGCCTGGTGAGCGACGGGGCCTGGGAGAGGCCCCTCACCCGGGCGCCGGGGGACGGGCGGTGCTCCCGTCCTTCCCCCGGCGTGCGGGGCCCCGGGCGGAGCCGGTTCCCGCCGGGTGACCGGCGTCCGCGGAACGGCGCGCCGGTCGCCGGGCGGAGCGGTCAGGTGCTCTTCGGCAGTGCGGCCAGCAGTTCCGCGAGGTCCGGCGGCCACACCGCTTCCGTCGCCCGGGCCAGCTGCTCGGGGGCCACCAGCGCCACGCGAGGATCTTCTCCTCGGCGTGCGCGGCGGCGGCATCGTCCGTCGGCTCGCGGCGCGGGCCGTGGCAGACGTAGACGTGCTCGTGCTGGCGCACGGGGACACCGGCGCGGGTGAAGTCGTGCTCCCAGGTGCACAGCAGTGCTCCGGGCTCCAGATCGGTCCACCCGGTCTCCTCGCCCAACTCGCGCCGGGCCCCCTCGCGCGGGGACTCCCCGCGCGCCAGCCCTCCGCCGGGCATGGCCCAGTGGACTCCGACCTCCTCGTTGTCGTACCGGAAGAGGAAGACCGCGCCGTCGGGGTCGAGGACGGCAACACGCGCCGCGCTACGGGGTTTTCGCACCCCGGAACCTTAGCCCGGGACGGCCCGGTCACGGCCTCGCAGGGCGGTGAGCCTACGCTCTGCCGGATGACCACGGATCCTGTCGACTGGCCTTCGACCGCCGCCGGGGGCTTCCCCTTCCCGGACGGCGTCTCGCCGGCCCTGATCGCCGACGGGCTGTCGGACCTGCTCGTGGACGCCGACCCGGAGGTGCGCGACGCGCGGGCGTACACGGCCCTCGCGCGCTGGGCCCGGGAAGGGCACCTCGACGGGGTGCTGGAGCGGCTCGGGGACACCGCGGCCGAGCGGTTCACGCACCCCGAGGTGCAGGCCAGGACCTTCGCCCCGCTCGTACTGCGGTGTGTGCTGGACCGGGCCGGCGCAGTCCCCGGCCTGGTGCCGGAGGCGGCCGTTCGGCGCTGGTACGCCGGCTTCGCCTCGTGGTACCCGTCCGAGCGCGAGACCCGCGGATGGGACGACTCCCTCGGCTGGCTGCACGCGGTGGCCCACGGGGCCGACGCCGCCGCGGCGTTCGCCCGCCGGCTCCCGGAAGAACGGACCGGCCTGCTCGATCTGTGCGCGCGCCGGTTCACGGCCCCGCACACCGACTACCGCTATGAGCAGTTGGAGGACGCGCGCCTCGCCCGTGCCATCACCGGCATCCTGCTCGCCCCCGGCCTGACTGCCGAACAGGCCGCCGGCTGGCTCTCCGTGGTGACCGACGCGCTGGCGGGCGGCGGTCCCGGCCCCGTTCCGCCATGGGCGTTCAACACCTTCGCCACGCTCCAGGCCCTGCATCTGCACCTCACCCGGGGCCTCGCCGAGGGGGGCGTCCCACCGCACGCGGTCCATGTCGCCGACCGCGTCGCCGCCGTGCTGCGCCTGCCCTGCGGCTGGCTCGCCTGAACCGCGCCGGCCGGCCCCGGGAGCCGCACCGGCCAGGCCAGCCGGACCGCCGCGGACGGCCGGACGCCGTGGACGGCCGGACGCCGTGGACGCCCTGGTGACGTTCACGGCGTGCACGGCGCCGCGGGCGCCGCGGGTTTCGACGGTCAACTGCTGCGGCGGCGCGGCCTGTCGGGGGTGGGGTTGTCAGGAGAATGTGCGGTCGCCGAGGACGGCCGGACCGTGTGGGGTCCGGCCCTTCTAGGCGTTCGCGTACACCTTGGACACGAACTCGGCGATCTGCTCGTCCGAGAGGTTCTTGGCGAGATTGGCCTCCGTGATCATGCCGACGAGCTGGTGTCCGTGCTCGACGTCGATCACCGGCAGCCGCTTGATCTGGTGCTCCTCCATCAGGTGAAGCGCCTCGTCGGCAGGGGCGCTCGCGTCGATCCAGCGGAGGTCACCGGACAGGGAACCGGCCTGGACCGTCGCCGGGTCTATGCCTTCGGCACAGCACCGGACGGTGATGTCGCGGTCGGTGACCAGGCCCGTGAGCCTGTTGTTGTCGCCGCATATGGGAAGGGCGCCGACGTTCAGGTCGCGCATCATGCGCGCCGCTTCCCGCAGTGACTGGTGGGCACCGATGCACTGCACTCCGCCGCTCATGATGTCGCGGGCCGTGAGCTTGGTGTTCCCGGTCATGTCTGCCTTCCGTTCCTCGGGGCTTGCCTCGGGCGCCCTCCGTCAGGGCTGCGGCGGCTTGTCCTGCCCCTGGCCGGGCTGGTCGCCGCCGAACTGCTCCTTGAGCCTGTCCTGGCCTGTGTCGACCTGGCCGCTGTACTTGCCCCGGGTCCTTTCGTCGATCATGTCCCCGCCTTTGTCGACGCCCTTCGAGCCCTGGTGCTCGTGGCCCTTCAGCATCTGCTTGAGCTTGTCCATCATGGACATGGGCAGTCCTCCTTGCCGTAAGCCCCCGCTCCTCCAGGGTCGCCTCCCCTTGCGCCGTTCGCATCTGCGCGGGCGGTCACCCGGAAGGCCGAACGGCGAGGGCGGAACCGGGCGGAAGTTTTTCCCGCCGTCCGGTCACATCCTCCGCGCGGGATCCGTCAGTGCGATGAGACGACGACAACCCGGAGGGCAGAGACCATGCAGGCACGGATGGACAACCCCGCGACCGTCATCCCCGAGGCCATGCCGGCCATCCTCGACCTGCTGAAGGCGACGAGGAAGGGCGGTGTCCCCGAGACCACGCTGGAGCTGGTGCACCTGCGCGCCAGCCAGATCAACGGCTGCGGCTACTGCGTGGTGGGCGGTGTGCGGAGCGCGAGGAAGGCGGGCCTGACCGAGGAGCAGCTCTCCGCGGTGGCGGCGTGGCGCGAGGCACCGTACTTCTCGGACGCCGAGCGGGCCGCCCTGTCGCTGACGGAGGCGGCGACGCGCCTCAGCGACCGGTCCGACCCGGTGCCGGACCAGGTCTGGGACGAGGCGGCGGACCACTACGACGAGCAGCAGCTCGCCGCGATCATCCTCATGATCGGTACGACGAACCTCTTCAACCGGCTGAACGCCACGACGAGGCAGGTCGCGGGCGCCACCTGGTGATGGCCCTCACCGGCTGCCGGAAGGCGGGCCGGAACCGGTGCCTGCCGCCCGCAGTCCGGGCGGCAGGCACTCCGAAACGCGGTCCGGGCCGGGGCGCCTTCTGTCGGACACGGCCTACTGGTCCGCCGCCCGCTCGTACGGTCCGCCCAGCCCCCACGCCTGATGCATCGCACCGGCGAAGGCCGCCGCCAGCTTGTGCTCGCCGGAGGGGCCCGGGTGGGTGCCGTCGTAGGTGTCGGTGCGGAGGTCGTACGTGTCCGGCGTCGATGCCAGCAGCAGCGGCGACGCGGGCGTGTCCAGGTCCGCGACCGCCTTGGCGAGCAGTTCGTTGAAGCGGTCGCACTCGGCGGCGAACGGGGCGTCCACCAGGGCACGGACGTTGGGGATGACCGGCAGCAGCACGGCCCGGACGTGCGGGTTGGCCTCGCGGGCCGCCGTGATGAACTGCCGGGCGTTCGCGGCGGTCTGAGTGCTGTTCGTGTAGAAGCCGAGGTCTATCAGCCCCAGCGACACGAGGAGTACGTCGGCCTTCGTCGCGCTCACCGTCCCGCCGATGACCGGTGCCATGTGCAGCCAGCCCTCGCCCCAGCCCGCCAGGTGGCGGCGGGCTTTCGCCGGGAAGTCCGGGCGGGCGTAGTCGGTGGACACGGGCGCGTCGGAGGCGGTGTCGTACAGCTCGGTGCGCGGGCCGACGATCGAGTACGGGCCGCCGAAGGAGCGGTTCAGGTGCTGCCACATCCGGTAGCGCCAGGTGAAGTCGCCGGCGCGTCCGATGGTCATGGAGTCACCGACGAACATGAAACGCATGGGGGTAATGATGGCCGACCCCCGGCGGGCGTGGCTCCGGCCGGTGACGTGACGATGGACACTTGGGGCATGCGTTCGTTGCGTACGACTCTTGCGGCTGCGGCCGCCGCCGTGGTGGTCCTGGCGGCCGCCGTGCCCGCCGCCGCCGACGACGACTCCGGCGGTTTCACCATCGAGGACCCGCGGATCACGGAGTCGAGCGGGCTCGCGGCCAGCCGTGCCCACCCCGGGGTCTACTGGACGCACAACGACCAGGACGAGCCGCGGGTCTTCGCGGTCGACTCCCGGACGGGCAGGACCGTGGCGACCGTCACGCTCAAGGGCGTGGGCAGGCCGCGCGACATGGAGGCGATCTCCGTCGGCCCCGACGGGGACGTCTACGTCGGGGACATCGGCGACAACGCGAACGGCAGCTGGGACCACGTCTGGATCTACCGATTCCCCGAGCCGCGGACACTGCGGGACGTGACCGTCCACGCCACTCAGTACACGGTCCGGTACGCGGACGGCCCCCGGAACGCGGAGGCGATGATGGTGCATCCGAAGACCGGCCGCGTCTACATCGCCAGCAAGAACGAGGACGGCGGCGGGCTCTACGAAGGCCCGGCCCGGCTGGTGACCGGCGGGGATAACGTCTTCCGGAGGATCGGCGAGGTGCCGTGGGTGACGGACGGCGCCTTCTCGCCCGACGGCAGGGAACTGGTGCTGCGCTCGTACTTCAGCGCACGCGGCTATGCCTGGCGCGACGGACGGCTGGGCGCGGACCGCCACGTCAGCGCGCCGCTCCAGGGCCAGGCCGAGTCGGTGACCTTCACTCCGGACGGCAGGTCGCTGATGTTCGGGACGGAGGGCGAGCAGAGCGAGGTCGTGCGCCGCGACGCGGGACGCGACGACGGCAAGGGTTCGGACGCGGCGTCGCCCTCCCGCTCCGGGGGCGCCGACCAGTCCGCGCGGGGCGAGGGCGGCGGCGAAGGCAACGGCCTCGCCGTGCCGGCCGGCGCAGTCGTCGCCGTGGTGCTGGCGTTCCTCGTGCTCAGGTCCCGGCGGCGCCGCGGCTGAGCCGCTGCGGCGGCGGGGCGCCGCTCCACGGACGGCCCGGGCGAGGCGCCCGTACCGGTGGCCTCCGTGGTGAGGGCCGGCTACGACCCCGACCGCTACCGGGACGAGGCGGAGGTCGGGCAGTGGAAGGCCCGCGATCCCATCACCGGGCTCGCGACCGCATGCGCGACGCCGGAAGTCGTGCCGGCGGCCGTGTCCGCGAGGGCGGCGGGGCGTGCGCCGGAGGGTGGGCCCGCGAGAGGGCGCGGGCCCACCCGGCGGCGTGGCGCCAATCCGCGGGAGGCCGGACGGCGTCACACCGGTCGCCCGGGGCCGGCGGTTCCCGCAGGCCCGGTCCGCCGTCGCCGGACGCTCCCGTTACGCCGGGCACTCCTTCCAGGCGAGCCGGTAGATGGTGTTGATCTCGCCGTCCGTGGAGTCCATCGTCATGAAGCTGGTCTTCGACGGCCCGGACGTGCCCGCCTTCACCCGGAGTTCGGTGTTGATGTTGAAGTTCCGCTTCACTCCGCAGGGGGCCCAGACCAGCTGGCCCCATTCGGTCTCGTCGGTGGCCTGCCAGTTGTCGTCGTACGGGCCGCTGTAGGGGTGGTTTCTGGCGGCCGTGTCGGGCGAGCCCTGGAAGTAGTAGGACGCCTTCTGGACTGCCGTGGCGCCGCGCTGCAGGCTGGCGTATCCGCGGTAGTCCGCGCTGGCGACCGCGTAGGTGAAGCCCTGCGGGACGTGGACGATCAGGTTCAGCTGGCAGTTCTTGCGGAAGTCGGTGGGCGAGGCGCCTCCGCCGACCTGGGCGAGGTAGTCGCTGTAGGTGACGGTGAACGCGGTGTTGTCCGGGGAGACCGCCACCGCCGCGGTCCCGGGCTTGCAGCCCGAGCCGTTCACCGTGGCGACCTCGATGACGATCTTGTCGGGTGGCGCGACGATGGACGCGTTCGCGCTGCCGGCGTTCCCGGCGACGAGCGTGGAGGCGAGGACCGCGGTGAGGGCGGCGCTGGTGCGTAAGGCACGGGACATGATGCGTACTCCTGTGGTTGGAGGAGAGCCGGTCGGTGGCCTTGCGGGGACGTGAACCGTGGGGGGTCCAGCCGATCCCATGTCCCGCCCTTCGACAGCACTGGACTGTTGAGGCGTGAACATGTCAACGCATCGGATCGATTGGATCGTAGGGACCAACTCCCTCTGCGGATAGGGCGGTTATCAGCCGTACCTCCACGCCTGCCACACGTCGTTTTCACATATTGGGCACCTTGTGTGCGTGTGGTGAGGTCGCGGCGCCCCCGTGCCCGAGTGCCGCGAAGGGCAGGTCCGTGCCGTGCGCGGACACGACGAAGGGCCCGGAGGCATGCCGCCGGGCCCTACCCGTACCTCAGCCGCCGTGGCGCGACCGGCCGGAACCGGTGCTCACGACGCGGAGGTCACAGCTTCTCGATCACGTGGTCGACGCAGGCCGTCAGCGCCTGCACGTCGGCCGGGTCGATCGCCGGGAACATCGCGATCCGCAGCTGGTTGCGGCCCAGCTTGCGGTACGGCTCCGTGTCCACGATCCCGTTGGCCCGCAGCACCTTCGCGACCGCCGCGGCGTCGATGTCGTCCGAGAAGTCGATCGTGCCGATGACCTGCGAGCGCTGCGCCGGGTCCGCGACGAACGGCGTGGCGTACTTCGACTCCTCGGCCCAGCCGTACAGGTTGCGCGCGGAGGTCGCGGTCCGCCGGACCGCCCAGTCCAGCCCGCCCTGGCCGTTGAACCACTTCAGCTGCTCGTCGAGCAGGAAGAGGGTCGCCAGCGCGGGGGTGTTGTACGTCTGGTTCTTCAGCGAGTTGTCGATCGCCGTCGGCAGGCTGAAGAACTCCGGCACGTGCCGGCCGGAGGCGTGGACGCGGGCGGCGCGCTCCAGCGCGGCGGGCGAGAATACGCCGATCCACAGGCCGCCGTCCGACGCGAACGACTTCTGCGGCGCGAAGTAGTAGACGTCCGTCTCGGTGATGTCGACGGGCAGGCCGCCGGCGCCGGACGTCGCGTCCACGAGCACGAGCGCGCCCTCGTCGGCACCCTCGACGCGCTTGATCGGGGCGGCGACACCGGTGGAGGTCTCGTTGTGGGTGAAGGCGTACACGTCGACGCCCGCCTCCGCCCGCGGCTCCGGATGGGTGCCGGGGTCGGAGGAGATCACGGTCGGCTCGGCCAGCCACGGTGCCAGCTTCGCCGCCTTGGCGAACTTCGACGAGAACTCGCCGAAGGACAGGTGCTGCGACTTGCTGTCGATGAGCCCGTGGGTCGCGACGTCCCAGAACGCGGTGGAGCCGCCGTTCCCGAGGATCACCTCGTATCCCTCGGGGAGGGAGAACAGCTCGCGGATGCCCTCGCGCACCGAGCCGACCAGGTTCTTGACCGGGGCCTGGCGGTGGGAGGTGCCGAGCAGGGACGTACCGGTGGCGGCCAGGGCGTCAAGCGCCTCCGTACGCACCTTGGAGGGTCCGGCGCCGAAACGACCGTCGCCGGGCTTGATGTCAGCGGGAATCTGGATATCGGCCACGAGCCGGAGCCTAGTCGGTTCCGCCAGGTCACCGGGCTCGATGTCCGGCGAATGAGACAAGCGATCACTGGTCGGGACGGGTTTCGGCATCACCCGATCGAGGGTGGGGCACGCTGGGCCCATGGCTGATCGCACGGTGGCGGATCGCAGGGGGCTGGAACGGGCGCTGCGGGCGGAGGTCCGCGGCGAGGTGGACTTCTCGCCCGGGGCGCGGGCGCTGACGACGATGGACGCGTCCAACTACCGACGGGTGCCGGACGGCGTGGTCGCGCCGTACGACGCCGCGGACGTCGCGGCGGCGCTCGCCGTCTGCCGCGCCCACGGGGTCCCGGTGGTGCCTCGCGGAGCGGGGACGTCGATCGCCGGACAGGCGACGGGGACCGGCGTCGTGCTCGACTTCACCCGCCACATGCGGTCCGTGGTCTCCGTCGACCCGGCGGCCCGCACGGCGGTGGTCCAGCCCGGCGCGGTGCTGGACCGGCTGCGCGGCGAGGCGGGCCGGCACGGACTGACCTTCGGGCCCGACCCGTCCACGCACAGCCGCTGCACGCTCGGCGGAATGATCGGCAACAACTCGTGCGGCTCGCACTCGGTGGCGTGGGGGACGACCGCGGACAACGTGCGGGAGCTGTCCGTGGTGACGTACGGGGGCGCGGAGTTGCGGCTCGGCAAGGGCTGGGGGCCGCCCGGGAGCAGGCCGGGCGCGGCCGGCGCCCCGGAAGGACTGCGGGAACTGGTGGCGGACCATCTGGCTCTGCTGCGCACCGGCTTCCCCGGCGGGCTGCCGCGCCGGATCTCCGGCTACGCGCTGGACGCCCTGCTGCCCGAGAACGGCACCGATCTCGCCCGCGCCTTCTGCGGCAGCGAGGGCACGCTCGCGGTGCTGACGGAGGCGACCGTACGGCTGGTGGACTCGCCGCCCGCTCGCGCCCTCGCCCTGCTGGGGTACGCGGACGAGAGCGCGGCCGCCGAGGCCGCCGCCGGACTGCTGCCCCACCATCCGCTCACGGTCGAGGGCATGGCGGACGACCTCGTCCCGGACGGCGAGGGCAAGGGGCTGCCGAGGGGCGGGGCGTGGCTCTTCGTCGAGACTGGCGGTGCGACGGCCGCCGAGGCGCGGGCCCGCGCGGAGGAGATCGTGCGCGGCGCGGACGCCCTCGACGGGACCGTCGTCACCGACCCGGCCGGGCAGCGCGCGCTGTGGCGGATCCGGGAGGACGCCTCCGGCACCGCGACCCGGATCCCCGACGGTGCTGGTACTCCCCCCGGCGACGCCGGGGGCACCCCCACCCGGGCAGGCTCCGGGGGAGAGGCCTGGCCCGGCTGGGAGGACTGCGCGGTGCCCCCGGCCCGGCTGGGCGCCTATCTGCGGGACTTCCGCGCACTGCTCGCCCAGCACGGGCTGCGCGGCACGCCGTACGGCCACTTCGGCGACGGCTGCATCCACGTCCGCATCGACTTCGACCTGCTGGGGGAGGAGGGCGTACGGCGCTTCCGCGCGTTCTCGCAGGACGTGGCCGGACTCGTCGTGGCGCACGGCGGCTCGCTGTCGGGCGAGCACGGCGACGGGCAGGCGCGCGCGGAACTGCTGCCGAGGATGTACGGCGACGAACTGGTCGCCCAGTTCGGCCGGTTCAAGGACCTCTGGGACCCGGCCGGCGGGCTGAACCCGGGCATGCTGGTCCGGCCCGCGCGACTTGACGAGAACCTGCGCTTCGCCGTCCTGCCGAGGGAGCCGGTGGACGTGGCCTTCGGCTACCCGCACGACGGCGGGGACTTCAGGGCGGCCGTGCGGCGGTGTGTCGGGGTGGCCAAGTGCCGGGTGGAGGGGCCCTCCTCGGGGGCGGAGGTGATGTGCCCGTCCTACCGCGCGACCGGAGAGGAGCGGCACTCCACGCGCGGACGCGCCCGGCTGCTGCACGAGATGCTCGCGGGCGAGGTGGTCACCGGCGGCTGGCGCTCGCCGGAGGTGCGCGAGGCCCTCGATCTGTGCCTGTCCTGCAAGGGCTGCCGCAGCGACTGCCCGGTAGACGTCGACATGGCCACGTACAAGGCGGAGTTCCTGCACCACCACTACGCGGGGCGGAGGCGCCCGGCGGCGCACTACTCGATGGGCATGCTGCCGCGCTGGCTGCGGGCGGCCGCGCCGTTCGCCGGGCCGCTGAACGCGGCCTCGCGGGTGGGGCCCCTCGCCTCGCTGGCCAAACGCCTTGGCGGCATCGCCCCCGAACGGGAGTTCCCGCGGCTGGCGACGCGGACCTTCACCTCCTGGTGGCGGCGCAACGGAACCCCGGGTTCACCGCTGGTGCTCTGGCCCGACACCTTCACCGAGCACCTCTCCCCGTCGGTCGGCCGCGCCGCAGTCCGGGTCCTGGAGGCGGCCGGCCTGGGCGTCCGTCTCCCACCGGGCCGGGTCTGCTGCGGGCTGACCTACGTCTCCACCGGCCAACTGGACCGCGCCCGCGCCGTCATGCGCCGCGCCCTGGACGTGATGGAACCGGTCCTCGACCGGGGCGCGCCCGTGGTCGTACTCGAACCCAGTTGCGCGGCGGCTCTGCGCACGGACCTTCCGGAACTCCTGGCCGACGATCCGCGGGCACACCGGCTGGCCGGTTCCGTACGCACCTTCGCGGCCGCCCTGGAGGAGCACGCCACGGACTGGCGCCCACCCCGCCTGGACCGCCCGGTCGCCGGCCAGACCCACTGCCACCAGCACGCCGTCCTGGGGGACGCCGCCGAGCGCCGGCTGCGCGAACGGGCGGGCCTCACCGGCGAGTTGAGCGGCGGCTGCTGCGGGCTCGCGGGCAACTTCGGCTTCGAGCGCGGCCACTACGAGGTGTCGGTGGCCTGCGCGGAGGACCGGCTCCTGCCCGCGGTGCGCGCGGCGACCGCCGGCACCGTCCTCCTCGCGGACGGCTTCTCCTGCCGCACCCAGCTGGAGCAGCTGGCCGTCCGGAGGGGGCGGCATCTGGCGGAGGTGCTGGCGGAGGGGCTGACGGGGGAGCCGACGGAGCCGACGGAGCCGGTGGACGGCGTGTGACGGTGCCGGGCGTGTCCCTGCTCCCGTACGTATCGTTGTACTGCGCGGCTGCCCGCCACCACGCGGCGGCCGGGGAGGAGCGCCATGGTGACCGTCGTGGAGACCGACAGGATCGAGATGGCTGAGAGCGACAACGAGCGCACCCTGGACGCGATGTTCGATGCGCTCGAGCGGATGCCCGTCCCCGAGGGGTACAAGGTCGAGATCGTCGAGGGGACCGTCTTCATGTCGCCGCAGCGGGACACGCACTGGGACATCATCGCGGACATCTACGACCAGTTGCGCGGGCAGTACGCCAGAAGAAGGATCAAGTCGGACGTTCGCATCGACTACCCCGGCCACCTCAACGGGTTCGCCACCGACCTGACTCTCCTCACGGGGGACGCGGAGAAGAACGCGAAAGGGCTGTGGCGCCATGAGGACGTGGTCCTCGTCGTGGAAGTCGTGTCCAGGAGCACCGGCGCCAACGACTACGGCCCCAAGAAGGCCGCCTACGCGAACGCCGAGGTCCCGGTCTACCTGATCGTCGACCCCTACGTCGGCCGGTGCCACGTCCACACCCAGCCGAAGGGCGGCGACTATCTCGTCGAGACGACCGTCGCCTTCGGCGCGGACGTCGACCTGACCGGCACGTCCGTCGGTCTCACCCTCGGGACGGGGGAGTTCCCCCGCGACTGAGTCGTTGGGGCAAGGAGCATGGCCTCCGGCCGAAGTGCGCGGACCTGGTGCCGCGTCGGACAACGTTCAGCCCGTCGCGACGCCGGACCTCTTCCTGCACGCGGCGCGCTCCCTGGGCGTGGAGCCCGGCCGGTGCGCGGTCGTCGAGGACAGCGCCTACGGAGTGCGGGCCGCCCGGGCGGCGGGTATGCGGGCCTTCGGCTACTGCGGGGGCCTGACCCCGGCGGCGCGGCTGGAGGGGCCGGGCACGGTGGTGTTCGACGACATGCGGGAGCTTCCCGCGCTGCTCGGGATGGCCGGGGGCTGAACGGCGCGACGGTCACCGTGATCGGCGGCCTCGTGAACCGGTGGTGTGCCGCCGGGCTCGCGAGGTCGCCGCACGGGTGCGGCGGCCTCGCGGGGCGGGCGTCGCGGCCCGGCCGTGCCCGCGCGGCTCAGGCCGTCCGGCGGGACGGAAGCATGACCGAGACCAGGCTGCCGAGCAGGGCGAGGACGCCGATGGCCGCGATGCCGAGGGCGCCGAGGTGGACGACGGTCAGCCAGGTGTCCGGGCGGCCGTAGGCGCGGTCGCCGAGGGCCTTCGCCTCGCCGGTGAAGGTCAGGGCGCCGTCCGCGGAGCGTGTGATGTCGTCGCCGTAGGCGTAGAGGGTTCCGGTGCGGGACTCGCCGTCGGCGGTCCACTTGGTGCCCTCGCACTTGCCGGTGCTCTTGCCGTCGCCGACGGTCTCGATACGGCATGAGCTGGACAGCTGGACGGTGACGGGCTTGCCGGCGGCGTACGCGGCTCCCCAGCCGCTCGGCGCCTGCGAGGCGCTGCCGACGAAGAAGAAGATTCCGAGTCCCACCGCGAGGACGAAAAGGCTGATGCCGCCTCTCTGCTTCAGCTTCTCCAAGCGTCCCTGCATGACGACCCCCCAGATAGTTGTGTGCACGTCAATTCATGGGATGTCGTCGGCGATGAGGTGGCCGGATCTGATCCCTGAGTGTCGCGCGTTTTTACCGCAGACGCGGTGTACCCGACAAGCGGTTCCCGGGGTTGCCATCGAGCTCCCGGGCCCTCGGTCCCGCCGCTCCGACGGGATGTCACCGCAGCCGTGCGGGGCTCGAATTCGACGGTGGTCCTGCCCGCGCCGCACCCGTCGCCGGGTTCAGTCCCCGTCGAAGAGACGCTCCAGGACCCGGGCCACGCCGTCCTCCTCGTTGGACGCCGTCCGCCGGGGAACGGCGGCGAGCACGGCCGGGTGCGCGTTGCCCATCGCGTAACCGCCGCCCGCCCAGCGGAGGATCGCGAGATCGTTGGGCATATCGCCGAACGCCACCACCTCCGCCGCGTCGACGCCCCGTACCGCGCAGAGCGCGGACAGCGTCGCGGCCTTGGTCACGCCGCGCGCGCTGATCTCCAGCAGGCCGCGTCCGCCGGAGTGGGTGAACTGCGCCTCCCCGCCCGCCGCTTCCTGGGCCAGCGCCACGAGCACGTCCGCGTCCATGCGGGCCGAGTGGGCGAGCAGTTTGACGATGGGGACGTCCAGCAGCCAGAGGTCGCCCAGGGACGCCACGGGCGACTCCGCGCCCAGGCCGCCGCCGAACCGCAGGAGGTAGGCCGGCTCGTACAGCACCCGCAGGCCCGTCTCCACGGCGAAGCCCAGTCCCGGTGCGGCCACCGCGAGTGCCGTCGCCACCTTGCGGGCCGTGTCCGGGACGAGGGTCAGGGAGCGGACGACCGTACGAGCCCGCACGTCGTACACCTGCGCGCCGTTGCTGCACACCGCCGTGCCGACGAGCCCCGTGGCGGCGGCGAGCGCGTCCACGTAGCGCGGCGGCCGGGCCGTGACGAACACGAGCTCCGCGCCGCCCTCCACAGCCACGCGCAGGGCGCGCAGCGTACGCTCCGAAACGGTGCCGTCGCGGCGCAGGAGCGTGCCGTCCAGGTCGGTGGCGACCAGCCGGGGGCGGGAACGGTGGCGCTGCATCGGCCCATGTTAGGGCCCCGTCAGGCGACTTCGGCCCGGGTCGTTCGCCTTCCCTGGGGGTGCGTTCTGCTCCACCTCGAGCGATACGGATCCGAGCGTGCCGCCCGAGCGGGAACGGCGCCGTCGCACGCTTCGCCCTGCCTTCCGGCCCGTCCGGGCGACGAGCTCTTCGCCGATACTCGCTTGCGCGCCCTCGTGCCACGGGCCACCGTCGCCTGACACCCGACGAAGGCGGAGAAGCAGAGAAGATGACCACGCAGTCCCATGCCGTCGACCGTGAACTCGTCCAGGCCGCAGCGCACGTGGCCCGGACGCGCTGCCGGGGCGACAACCACACCATGGCAGCCGCGGCCCGCACCCGGGACGGCCGGATCGTCACCGCCGTGAATGCCTACCACTTCACGGGAGGGCCCTGCGCCGAGCTCGTTCTCATCGGCACGGCAGCCGCCCAGGGCGCCTACGAGCTGGACACGATCGTCGCGGTCGGGGACCGCGACCGGGGGATCGTTCCCCCGTGCGGCCGTTGCCGCCAGGCCCTTCTCGACTACTTCCCCGCCCTCCGGGTCATCGTCGGCGAGGGCGACCGCGTCCGGGCCGTCCGCATCACCGACCTGCTGCCCGAAAGCTACGTCTGGGCCGATCACCAACTCGCAGCGGAGGAAGCCGAGCCGCTGGGCGAGGGCTGAGAGGGTGCTCACGGGCGGCCGGTTCGACCCGGGCGGTGCCGCGCAGCACGGCCGCGTCCCGAGCGATCCCGTGCAGCACGCGCTCGTCCGGCCGGGAGCCACCCGAAGGGCCCCACCCGTCAGCGTTCTCTCAGGCCCGCGTGCCGAGTTCGCGTGCCAGTTCCGCCAGCGCCCCGAGTGCCGGGTGCGGCGCGGCGGCGCGCCAGGCGAGGAGGACCGGGACCGGTGGCGCATCGGTGAGCGGACGGTAGGTGACGCCCGGGTGGGGGTGCATCTCTGCCGTGGAAGCCGCGGAGGCGCCCGCGCCACGGCCCGCGGCGATCGCGGTCAGCCAGTCGTCGGTGTTCCCGACCGTCAGCGTCGTCACCGGCCTCGCCCCCTCGGGCCAGAGGTCGGGCGTCGTCAGCCCCGAGACGGTGTTGAGGACGACCGGGACGGACGCGAGATCGGCGAGCGTCAGTGACGCGAGACGGGCGAGCGGACCGTCGGAGGTGACCGCGGCGACCCGGGGTTCCGTGAACAGCAGCGCCGTCACCAGGCCGGGGGTGTCGACCGTGCCCCGCAGCACGGCGGCGTCCACCGCGCCGCGCGCCAGCCCCGCCGTGCGGTCGTCGATGCGGAGGAGTTCCAGTGGGGTGTCCGGGTGTTCCCGCTGCCAGCGCCGCAGCAGGGGAGTGGTGAACGCGCCCAAGGCCGACCAGGCGTGTCCGAGGCGCAGGGGCCGGTGGTGCAGCCGGGCGGGATCGAGCGCGTCGTCGAACGCGGTCACGGCCGCGGCGGCCTTCTCGCGGAATGCCCGGCCCTCGGCGGTGAGCTCCAGATGATGCGTGGAGCGGTCGACGAGTCGCACGCCGAGCCGGCGTTCCAGTGCCGCGAGCGTGCGCGAGACCGCCGGCTGGGTGATGTGCAGTGCGGCGGCGGCCCTGGTCAGGCTCCGTTCCTCGGCGACGGCCAGGAAACAGCGGAGATGGCGCACCTCGATGCTCATGCGTGCGGAGCATAACCGCAGCCCAATCGGCATTTCACGGACGGCACGGGCTTCCGTAGCGTGAAAGGGGAATCGAAGTGGACCGAGTACCTCCAGTGCAGTATTTTGAACTGTAGGTTCAGTCGGATGGACGAGGGTGGAACGGTGAGCAGGCTCCGTGGCGCAGACGCGACCGCAGGTACCGGTGGTCGCGAGAGCGCGGGTGCGGAGCTGGCAGCCGCCGCGGTCGCTCTCCCCGAGGCGACCGGTGAACTGGAGCACGGCACGCGCCGCGGCCGTGGCTCGCTCGGGCCGGTCGCCCTCGTCGTCGCGGGCGGGCTCTCCGTGCAGTTCGGGGCCGCCGTCGCCGTGCTCCTGATGCCCCGCGCTGGAGCGCTCGGCGTCGTCACGCTCCGGCTCGTCCTCGCCGCCGTCGTGCTCCTGCTGGTCTGCCGCCCCCGGCTCCGCGGGCACTCCCGCGCCAGCTGGGGCACGGTCCTCGCCTTCGGCGCGGCCATGGCGGGGATGAACATGCTCTTCTACCAGGCCGCCGACCGCATTCCGCTGGGCGCGGCCGTGACCCTCGAGGTCCTCGGCCCGCTGGCGCTCTCCGTGATCGTCTCGCGGCGGCTGATCAACCTTCTCTGGGCGGGCCTCGCGCTCGGCGGCGTCGTCCTCCTCGGCGGTGGCGGCTTCGACCGGCTCGATCCGGTCGGCGCGGCGTTCGCCCTCGGGGCGGGTGCGATGTGGGCGGCGTACATCGTCTTCAGCGCCCGCACCGGACGCCGTTTCCCGCAGGCCGACGGGCTCGCCCTCGCGATGGCGGTCGGCGCGGTCCTCAGTCTGCCGTTCGGCATCGCGGAGGCGGGCGGCAAGCTGCTCGTCCCCTCCTTGATCGGGCTGGGCCTGCTGGTCGCGCTGATGTCGTCCGTGCTGCCCTACACGCTGGAACTCCTCGCCCTTCGCCGGCTGCCCGCGCCGACGTTCGCCGTGCTGATGAGCCTGGAGCCGGCGATCGCCGCGACCGCCGGGTTCCTCGTGCTGCACCAGGCGCTGTCCGCGGCGGACGCGCTGGCGATCGCCCTGGTCGTCGCGGCGAGCATGGGCGCGGTGCGCACCCAGGTGGGGGCGGGGAACCGTACGGCCTGAGAGCCGCGCGGACCGGCGGTCCGCCCGGCACCCTTCGCGGCGCGCGCCCGCAGAGTGGCGCCGGCGAGGTGCCACCCGTACGCGCGGAGGGTGATGCGCGGGTGCCCGTCCGGTCCCGGCCGCCGTCCCCGAACCGCCGCCCGGCACGCCCTCGCGCCGCAGGGCGCCTTACGCCCGCCCCGCCGCCTCCGTGCGCGTTTCCCCGGCCACGGGGGCGCCCGGGACCCCGCCCGGACCGGCACCCGCGGCCGCCGGCAGCTCCGCCTCCGCCGGCGTGAGCAGCCTCTCCCGCAGCGCCTCCACCAGGGCTTCGTCCACTCCCAGTGCGTTCGCCGCGTAGTCCCGTACCGACCCGTGCCTGCGGATCAGTGCCGCGAGGAACAGCGTCATGACCTGCTCCGGCGCGCGGCCGTAACCGGGCCACTTCGGCTCCCTGCCGCCGTGCGCCGCCCGCCAGTCCGCCAGCAGGCGCCCGGTGGCCAGCTCCGTGAGGGCGAAGTCCTCGACGGCGTCCGCCTCGGAGACCCCCACCAGGATCAGTACGAGCGCGGCGAGCAGACCCGTGCGGTCCTTGCCGGACGCGCAGTGGAACACCACCGGGCCGTCCGCCGCCGCGATCACCTCCAGGGCCTCGCGCAGCTCGGCCACCCCGTCGTCGGCCACCTCCATGTACCGCTCGGCGAGGAACGGCCCCACCTCGATCTCGGGGCCGAGGGAGGGCTGGTCGTAGGGCCGGTGCTCGATGCTGAGGTTGTGGTACGTGAACGAGGCGTCGTCCGGGACGCGTCCGCGGGCCTCGATCTCCCACGGGTAGCGCAGATCGACGACCGTGCCGATGCCCATGCCGAGGAAGCGTTCCCAGTCCTCCCCGGCGAGCTTGGCCAGCGAGTCGGAGCGGTACAGCCACCCCCACCGCACGGAGCGTCCGTCCTCGGTGGCGTAGCCGCCCAAGTCCCGGAAGTTGTGCAGTCGTTCGAACGGTATGTGCCTGCTCTGTCTGCTCACGGGCCGGCACGTTACCCGTTGTCTCCGCCGCCGGGCCCGGGCCTTCGCCGCCGGCCGGCCGAGGCGCCGCCGCCCGGCCCGGAAGCCTCGGTCGGCCGGAAAACTAAAGCAAGCATGCTTGATTGTTTCTGTGGACGCTGTCATGCTCCGGGGCACCACGCCGTGTCCCGGAGGGAGCGCCCCGTGTCCGACCCCGCGGCCGTCATCGACGACCTGCGCGCAGAGAGCGACGAACTCGACCGGCTCGTGGCCGGGTTGAGCGACGAGGAATGGGGGACGGCGACCCCAGCGGCCGGCTGGACGGTCGCCCACCAGATCGCGCACCTCGCCTGGACCGACGAGGTCGCGCTGGTCGCCGCCACCAGCCCCGGCGCCTTCGCCCGGGAGGTCGAGAAGGCGCTCGCGGAGCCCGACACCTTCGTCGACCGGGCCGCGGAGGCCGGGGCCCGCCGCCCGCCGACCGAACTGCTCGCGCACTGGCGGACCGGCCGCGACAGGCTCCGGCAGACCCTCCGTGACGCGCCCCCGGGCGCCCGGTTCCCCTGGTACGGGCCGCCGATGAGCGCCATGTCGATGGCCACCGCCCGGCTGATGGAGACGTGGGCGCACGGCCAGGACGTGGCCGACGCCCTCGGGGTCGTCCGGGAGCCGACCGCCCGGCTGCGGCACGTCGCGCACATCGGCGTACGGGCCCGTGACTACGCCTATCTCGTACGGGGGATCGAGCCGCCGAAGGAGCAGTTCCGGGTCGAGCTGACCGGGCCGGGCGGGGAACTGTGGACGTGGGGGCCCGAGGACGCCCCCGGGGTCCCCGGCGCCGAGGGCAGGGGAAGGGTGACCGGACCCGCGCTGGACTTCTGCCTGCTCGTGACCCAGCGCGCCCACCGCGACGACCTCGCCGTCCGCGCCGAGGGCACCGACGCCGACCGCTGGCTGGACATCGCCCAGGCCTTCGCCGGCCCGGCCGGGACCGGCCGCGCCCCGAAGGGCGACTGACCGATGCCGCCCGCGGAGTCCGCCCCGCTGCGGATCGGGAACGCGTCCGGGTTCTACGGCGACCGCTTCGACGCCGTCCGAGAGATGCTCACCGGCGGTGAACTGGACGTCCTCACCGGGGACTACCTGGCCGAACTGACCATGCTCATCCTGGGCCGGGACCGGATGAAGGACCCGCGCCTCGGCTACGCCAAGACCTTCCTGCGGCAGCTGGAGGAGGGACTGGGCCTGGCGCGGGAGCGCGGCGTGCGGATCGTCGCCAACGCGGGCGGGCTCAACCCGTCCGGTCTCGCCGACGCCGTGCGCGAACTCGCCGCCCGGGTGGGGGTCCCCGTGCGCGTCGCCCATGTCGAGGGCGACGACCTCACCGGGCGCTTCCCCGGCGCGCTGGCCGCCAACGCCTACCTCGGCGGCGGCGGGATAGCCGCCTGCCTGGCGGAGGGCGCGGACGTCGTCGTCACCGGCCGGGTCACCGACGCCGCGCTCGTCACCGGGCCCGCGCAGTGGCACTTCGGCTGGGGGCCCGAGGACCACGACGCCCTCGCCGGCGCCGTCGTCGCCGGCCACGTCCTGGAGTGCGGCACTCAGGCGACGGGCGGCAACTACGCCTTCTTCGCCGACGAGCGGTACGCCGGCCGGGACCTGCGCCGCCCGGGGTTCCCCCTCGCCGAACTCCACGCGGACGGCAGCAGCGTCATCACCAAGCACCCCGGCACCGGCGGCTTCGTGGACATCGGGACGGTCACCGCCCAACTGCTGTACGAGACGGGCGGAGCGCGCTACGCGGGCCCCGACGTCACCGCACGCCTGGACTCCGTACGGCTCACCCAGGACGGCCCGGACCGGGTCCGCGTCTCGGGCGTGCGCGGCGAGGCGCCGCCGCCGGAGCTCAAGACCGGCCTCAACCGCCTCGGCGGCTGGCGCAACGAGGTCGTGTTCGTCCTGACCGGGCTCGACATCGACGCCAAGGCGCGACTCGTGCGCGAGCAGATCGAGGACGCCTTCGGCCGGGCGAAGTCCCGCCCGGCGGAGGTCTGCTGGGAACTGGCCCGCACCGACCGGCCGGACGCCGCAACCGAGGAGACCGCGAGCGCGCTGCTGCGGCTGGTCGTGCGCGACCGCGACGCGGAGGCCGTCGGCCGGGTCGTGAGCGGGGCGGCCGTGGAGACGGCCCTCGGCGGCTACCCGGGCTTCCATGTGACCTCCCCGCCCGGGAAAGGCGCGCCCTACGGGGTTTTTGAGGCCGCGTACGTGGACGCCGGGTCGGTCGCGCACACCGCCGTACTCGACGACGGGCGGCGCCTGCCGGTACCGGTGGCTCCGCGCACCCGCGCCCTGGAACCGGTCCCGGAACCGCCGCTGCCCGAGCCGCCGCCGGCCGGCGGCGCAACCCGCCGCGCCCCCCTCGGCCTGGTCGCGGGTGCCCGGAGCGGGGACAAGGGCGGCGACGCGAACATCGGGGTGTGGGTCCGCACGGACGAGGAGTGGCGCTGGCTGGCGCACGAGCTGACCGTGGAGCGGCTGCGCGAACTCCTGCCGGAGACCGCCGGGCTGACCGTCGTCCGCCACGTGCTGCCGAACCTGCGGGCGCTGAACTTCACCGTCGAGGGCCTGCTGGGCGAGGGCGTCGCCGCGCAGGCGCGGTTCGATCCGCAGGCGAAGGGCCTGGGGGAGTGGCTGCGGGCCCGGCACGTGGACATCCCGGAGAGCCTGCTGTGACTCCGGTACCCAGGGGCGGCGACCGCCGTCCCGCGCGCCCGGCTCCGTGCGGGCCGTCCGCCGCGCACCGGGCCGCCGGACCGTCCGCACCGAGCGCCGCCCGGCGCGCGCCCGTCCGCACCGCACCGCATCCCGCACCGGAGGTGACCCCGTGACCGTCCTCGCCAGCGCACTCGACAGCGCGACCCCCGAGCACGCCGCCCACCGGGAGGCCATGCTCGCCCGGCTCGAGGCGCTCGACGCCGAGCACGCCAAGGCCCTCGCGGGCGGCGGCGAGAAGTACACCGCGCGGCACCGCAAGCGGGGCAAACTCCTGGCCCGGGAGCGGATCGAGCTGCTCCTCGACGCCGACACCCCGTTCCTGGAGCTGTCGCCGCTCGCCGCCTGGGGCAGCGACTACCCGGTCGGTGCCTCCGTCGTCACCGGTATCGGCACGGTCGAGGGCGTCGAGTGCCTGATCACCGCCAACGACCCGACCGTGCGCGGCGGCGCCAGCAACCCCTGGACGCTGAAGAAGATCCTCCGCGCGAACGAGATCGCGTTCGCCAACCGGCTGCCGGTGATCAGCCTCGTCGAGTCCGGCGGCGCCGACCTCCCGTCCCAGAAGGAGATCTTCATCCCGGGCGGGGCGCTCTTCCGCGACCTCACCCGGCTCTCCGCCGCCGGGATCCCCACGATCGCGGTGGTCTTCGGCAACTCCACCGCCGGAGGGGCCTACGTCCCCGGCATGTCCGACCACACCGTCATGATCAAGGAGCGGTCGAAGGTCTTCCTCGGCGGACCGCCGTTGGTGAGGATGGCCACGGGGGAGGAGAGCGACGACGAGTCCCTCGGCGGCGCCGAGATGCACGCCCGTACGTCCGGCCTCGCCGACCACTACGCCGTGGACGAGTACGACGCCGTCCGCCACGCCCGCCGGATCGTCGCCCGCCTCAACCACCGCAAGGCGCATCCCGCTCCGGCCGCCGGGGCCGCACCGCCCGTGTACGACGAGGAGGAGCTCCTCGGGATCGTCCCGGAGGACCTGAAGACCCCGTTCGATCCGCGCGAGGTCATCGCCAGGCTCGTCGACGGCTCCGACTTCGACGAGTTCAAGCCGCTGTACGGCCCGAGCCTGGTCACCGGCTGGGCGCGGCTCCACGGCCATCCCCTCGGCATCCTCGCCAACGCGCAGGGCGTGCTGTTCAGCGCCGAGTCGCAGAAGGCCGCCCAGTTCATCCAGCTCGCCAACCAGCGCGACATCCCGCTGCTCTTCCTGCACAACACCACCGGCTACATGGTCGGCAAGGAGTACGAGCAGGGCGGCATCATCAAGCACGGCGCAATGATGATCAACGCGGTCTCCAACTCGAAGGTGCCGCATCTGTCGGTTCTGATGGGCGCCTCCTACGGTGCCGGCCACTACGGCATGTGCGGCCGGGCGTACGACCCGCGCTTCCTCTTCGCCTGGCCGAGTGCCAAGTCCGCCGTGATGGGCCCGCAGCAGCTCGCCGGCGTCCTGTCGATCGTCGCGCGCGCCTCGGCCGCGGCGAAGGGGCAGCCCTACGACGAGGAGGCCGACGCGGGGCTGCGGGCGATGGTCGAGCAGCAGATCGAGACGGAGTCGCTGCCGATGTTCCTGTCCGGGCGGCTGTACGACGACGGCGTCATCGACCCGCGCGACACCCGCACGGTTCTCGGCATGTGCCTTTCCGCCATCCACACGGCCCCGGTCGAAGGCGCGCGCGGCGGCTTCGGCGTCTTCAGGATGTGAGGCCCCGATGATCGAAACCCTGCTCGTCGCCAACCGCGGTGAGATCGCCTGCCGGGTCTTCCGCACCTGCCGGGAGCTCGGCATCGCGACGGTCGCCGTGTACGCCGACCCGGACGAGGGCGCGCTGCACACCCGGGAGGCCGACACCGCAGTGCGGCTCCCGGGTGCCGCGCCCGCCGACACGTATCTGCGCGGCGACCTGATCGTGAAGGCGGCGCTCGCGGCCGGCGCGGACGCCGTCCACCCCGGGTACGGATTCCTCTCCGAGAACGCCGACTTCGCCCGGGAGGTCATCGGCGCCGGCCTGACCTGGATCGGCCCGCCCCCGGAGGCCATCGAGGCGATGGCGTCCAAGACCCGGGCCAAGGAGCTGATGGGGGTCGCGCCGCTCGCGGCGGAGGCGGTCACCGAGGACGATCTGCCGGTGCTGGTGAAGGCGGCGGCCGGCGGCGGTGGCCGCGGTATGCGCGTCGTCCGCGAACTGTCCGTGCTCCGGACCGAGTTGGCAGCCGGCCGGGCCGAGGCGCTCAGCGCCTTCGGGGACGGCGAGGTCTTCGTGGAGCCGTACGTCGAGGGCGGCCGCCACGTCGAGGTGCAGGTCCTCGCGGACGCCCACGGCACGGTGTGGGCGCTCGGCACCCGGGACTGCTCGCTCCAGCGCCGCCACCAGAAGGTCGTCGAGGAGGCCCCCGCGCCGGGGCTGGGCCCCGAACTGACCTCCCGGCTGGAGGAGATGGCCGTCCGGGCCGCCAGGGCCACGGACTACCGGGGCGCGGGCACGGTGGAGTTCCTCGTGGTCGGCGACCGGGCGCACTTCCTGGAGATGAACACCCGGCTGCAGGTGGAGCACCCCGTCACCGAGGCGGTGTTCGGCATCGACCTCGTGGCCCTGCAGATCGCGGTCGCCGAGGGAGTCGCCCTGCCGCCGGCCCCGCCCGCCCCGCACGGCCACGCCGTCGAGGCCCGGCTGTACGCCGAGGACCCGTCGCGCTCCTGGGCCCCGCAGACGGGCACGCTCCACGCGCTGTCCTTCCCGGCCGGCCGCGGGCAGGCCGGCGGATACGGCGCGGCGGAGCCGCGGGCACGGACGCGGATCGACGCCGGGTACGGCGACGGCGACCGGATCGGGGTGCACTACGACGCGATGATCGCCAAGGTCGTCGTCTGGGCGCCCACCCGGCAGGAGGCCGTGCGCAGGCTCGCGGGCGACCTGGCGCGGGGCCGGATCCACGGCCCGGTGACGAACCGGGGTCTGCTCGTGCGCTCCCTGCGGCACCCCGAGTTCGTCTCGGCCCGGATGGACACCGGCTTCTACGACCGGCATCTGCCCGCACTGACCGCGGCGGAGGACGGCGAGGAACTCGCCGCGCTCGCCGCCGCCCTGGCCGATGCCGCCGCCCGGCAGGCCGACGGCGCCGCGGCGGGCACGACGGCCCGCCTCGGCGGCTGGCGCAACCTCCCCTCGCAGCCGCAGGTGAAGCGCTACCGGGGCCGGGACGACGAGCACGAGGTCCGCTACCGCGTCACCCGTCACGGCTCGCACGCCGAGGGCTTTCCGGGCGTACGGGTCCGCAGCACCGCCCCGGACGCGGTCCGGCTCGAGGTCGACGGAGTGGAACGCGAGTTCCGGATCACCGTGTACGAGGGCGACCGGGTCCACGTCGACACGCCCACCTCCGCCCACACGCTCACCCGGCTGCCCCGCTTCCCCGACCCCACCGCCCAGCGCGAGCCCGGTTCGCTGCTCGCACCCATGCCCGGCACGGTCGTCCGTGTCGCCGAGGGTCTCGCCCCCGGCGCGGCGGTCACCGCCGGCCAGCCGCTCGTCTGGCTGGAGGCGATGAAGATGGAGCACCGCATCACCGCTCCCGCCTCCGGCACTCTCACCGCGCTCCACGCCGCCCCCGGCCACCAGGTCGAGGTCGGTGCCCTTCTCGCCGTCGTACAAGCCGCAGCACAGGAGGAGCACGCATCATGAGCACATTCATCGAAAGCGAAGAGCGCACGGCGCTGCGCGCCGCGGTCGCCGCCCTCGGAAAGCGGCACGGCCGCGACCACGACCGCGAGGCGCTGTGGGCCGAGGCCGCCAAGCTCGGCTACCTCGGTGTCAACCTCCCGGAGGAGTACGGCGGCGGAGGCGGGGGCATGGCCGAGCTGTCCATCGTGCTGGAGGAGCTCGGCGCCGCCGGCTGCCCCCTGCTGATGATGGTGGTGTCGCCGGCCATCTGCGGCACCGTCATCGCCAGGTTCGGCACCGAGGAGCAGCGGCAGGCGTGGCTCCCCGGTCTGGCCGACGGCACCCGCACGATGGCCTTCGGCATCACCGAGCCCGACGCCGGCTCCAACTCCCACCGGATCACCACCACCGCGCGGCGCACGGAGGGCGGCTGGGTCCTGTCCGGCCGCAAGGTGTTCGTCTCCGGTGTCGACATCGCCGACGCGACGCTGATCGTGGGGCGCACCGAGGACGCGCGCACGGGGAAGCTGAAGCCGTGCCTGTTCATCGTCCCGCGGGACGCGCCCGGTTTCGGCCGCTCGCAGATCGACATGGAACTGCACGCGCAGGAGAAGCAGTTCGAGCTGGTCCTCGACGACGTGGAGCTGCCGGAGAGCGCGCTGGTGGGCGAGGAGGACGCCGGACTCCTCCAGCTGTTCGCCGGGCTCAACCCGGAGCGGATCATGACGGCCGCGTTCGCGATCGGCATGGGCCGCTACGCGCTGGCCCGTGCCGTGGACTACGCGAAGGACCGCCAGGTCTGGAAGGCCCCCATCGGCGCGCACCAGGCCATCGCCCACCCCCTCGCGCAGGCGCACATCGAGCTGGAGCTCGCCCGGCTGATGATGCAGAAGGCCTCCGCGCTGTACGACGCGGGCGACGACCTGGGCGCCGGCGAGGCCGCCAACATGGCCAAGTACGCGGCCGGCGAGGCGTGCGTGAAGGCCGTCGACCAGTCGGTCCACACGCTCGGTGGCAACGGCCTCACCCGCGAGTACGGCCTCGCCTCCCTGGTCACCGCCGCCCGGGTCGCCCGGATCGCGCCGGTCAGCCGCGAAATGATCCTGAACTTCGTATCCCACCAGTCCCTGGGTCTCCCCAAGTCGTACTGACAGCCGCGATTCTGGCGACCACGACCCGACCGTGAAGGGGCTGCCATGGTGATGCACAGCGAGTACGCGGATGTCCCGTCCCTCTCCGTCCCCATCCACGAAGCCGTCCTGGGCCGGGCGGCCGAGTACGGCGACACCGTCGCCCTGATCGACGGGACCGGCGGCGCGACGATCACGTACGCCCAGCTCGACACGTACCACCGCAGGCTCGCCGCGGCGTTCGCCGACGCCGGCGTCCGCAAGGGCGACGTGCTCGCCCTGCACAGCCCCAACACGATCGCCTACCCGACGGTCTTCTACGCCGCCACGCGCGCCGGGGCGTCCGTCACCACCGTCCATCCGCTGTCCACGGCGGAGGAGTTCGCCAAACAGCTGCGCGACTCCTCCGCCCGCTGGATCGTCACCGTCTCCCCGCTGCTCGAAGCGGCCCGGCGCGCCGCCGAACTGGTCGGCGGGATCGAGGAGATCTTCGTCTGCGACGAGGCCGACGGCCACCGCTCGGTCCTCGGCATGCTCGGCTCCACCGCCCCCGAACCCGACGTCGCCATCGACCCGGCCGAGGACGTCGCCGCCCTGCCGTACTCCTCCGGCACGACCGGCGTGCCCAAGGGCGTCATGCTGACCCACCGGTCCATCGCCACCAACCTGGCGCAGCTGGAACCGGTCATCCCCATGAAGCCCGGCGACCGCATCCTCGCCGTGCTGCCGTTCTTCCACATCTACGGCCTCACCGCACTGATGAACGCCCCGCTGCGCAGGGGCGCCACCGTCGTGGTCCTGCCGCGGTTCGACCTCGACCAGTTCCTGGGGGCGATCGAGAAGCACCGCATCAACGCCCTGTACGTCGCTCCGCCGATCGTGCTGGCCCTGGCCAAGCACCCGGCGGTCGCGCGGTACGACCTGTCGTCGCTGGAGTACGTGGTCAGCGCGGCCGCCCCGCTCGACGCCCGGCTCGCCCGGGCCTGCTCGGAGCGGCTGGGGCTGCCGCCCGTGCTCCAGGCGTACGGAATGACCGAACTCTCGCCCGGCACCCACGTGGTGCCCCTCGACGCGCAGGACCCGCCGCCCGGCGCCGTCGGCAAACTGCTCCCCGGCACCGAGATGCGGATCCTGGCGCTCGACGACCCCGGCCGGGACGCCGCGCCCGGCGAGGAGGGCGAGATCGCCATCCGCGGGCCGCAGGTGATGAAGGGCTATCTGAACCGGCCCGACGCCACCGCCGCCATGATCGACGACGACGGGTGGGTGCACACCGGCGACATCGGCCGCGTCGACGAGGACGGCTGGCTGTTCGTCGTCGACCGGGTCAAGGAGCTGATCAAGTACAAGGGATTCCAGGTCGCCCCGGCCGAACTGGAAGCCCTGCTGCTCACCCACGAGGGCATCGCGGACGCCGCCGTGATCGGGGTGTACGACGACGACGGGAACGAGATACCGAAGGCGTACGTCGTACGGCAGGCCGCCGCGCCCGACCTGACCGCGGACGCCGTCCTCGCCCATGTCGCCGAGCGGGTCGCCCCGTACAAGAAGATCCGGCGCGTCGAGTTCATCGGAGGGGTGCCCCGGGCCGCCTCGGGGAAGATCCTCCGCCGTGAACTGCGCGACCGGGAGACCCGGGAGGCCCGGGAGGACTCGGAGAAGGAGACCACGTGACAACCACCGGCACGGAGACCGTCAAGGCGGCGACCGCTCGCGGCATCACGACCCTGACGCTGGACTCGCCGGCGAACCGCAACGCCCTCTCGGCGCGGCTCGTCGGCGAGCTGGCCGACGCCGTCGCCGAGTGCGGGAAGGACCCCGCCGTGCGGGCCGTCGTCCTGACCCACACCGGCACCACGTTCAGCGCCGGCGCCGACCTGAAGGAGCCGCCGAACCCGTACACGTTCGTCGCGCTCCTGCGGCGGATCGTCGAACTGCCCAAGCCCGTGGTGGCGCGGGTGGACGGCCATGTGCGCGCGGGCGGGCTGGGCCTCGTCGGAGCCTGCGACGTCGCCGCGGCGTCCGCCGGGTCCGACTTCGCGTTCACCGAGGTGCGGATCGGGGTGGCGCCGGCCGTGATCTCCCTGCCGCTGCTGCCGCGCCTGGAACCCCGGGCGGCGGCCCGCTACTACCTGAGCGGGGAACGCTTCGACGCCGCGGAGGCGACCCGCATGGGTCTGCTGACGGCCGTCGCCGAGGACGTCGACGAGGCCCTGGCGCCGGTGCTCGACGGCTTCCGCAAGGCCTCGCCACAGGCCCTGGACGCGACGAAACAGCTGCTCACGGCTAGGGTGCGGGAGACCTTCGACCGGGACGCCGAGGACCTCGTCCAACGCTCGGCGTCGATCTTCGCCTCCGCGGAGGCGCGCGAGGGGATGACGGCCTTCCTCGAACGACGGGACCCCGCATGGGTTTTGTGACCTCCCCCGCCGGCTCCGCCAAGGAGCCCAAGCAGGACCGCAGCCGGGCCACCCGGCAGCGGCTCCTGGAGGCCGCGGTGGCCTGCCTCGCCGAACGCGGCTGGGCGGGCTCCACCGTCTCGGTGGTCGCCGAACGGGCCGGGGTCTCGCGGGGCGCGGCACAGCACCACTTCCCGACGCGGGAGGACCTGTTCACGGCGGCCGTTGAGTACGTGGCCGAGGAGCGCTCCTCGGCCCTGCGGTCCCTTCCGGGGCAGAGCCGGGCGGCCGTCGTTTCCGCCCTGGTCGACCTCTACACCGGCCCGCTCTTCCGCGCCGCCCTCCATCTGTGGGTCGCGGCCTCCAACGAGGAGCAGCTGCGCGGCCGCGTCACCGAACTGGAGGCGCGCGTCGGCCGCGAGACCCACCGGATCGCGGTGGAGCTGCTCGGTGCGGACGAGACGGTGCCGGGCGTGCGCGAGACCGTCCAGGGCCTGCTCGACATGGCCCGCGGCCTGGGGCTGGCGAACCTGCTGACCGACGACGCCGCACGGCGGAAGCGGGTCGTGGGGCAGTGGGCGCGGCTGCTGGAGGAGACGCTGGGGTCGACTTCTCGGCCGTGAACGACAGAGCGAGAGCGATGCCGCGTTCGGTGCGTTGCGCGACGGCCACGATCTCCTTCCGGCCCCGCCGCCGGGTGCGGTGAGGCTACGCGGTCGGCCGGACGGGGCGCGGCCCTCGGACCGTCCGAGGGACGAACCCCCCGGCACCGGGGCCGCCCTCCGCGGTCGGCCCGGTCGGGCGGGTGGGGCCCGCGACCCGGGGCCTCCCCCGGTCGCGCACCCACCGTTCCGGCCCTGTGACCCGGGTCACGACCGCGCGTCGTGCCCGGCGTCGTACCCTTTTCCCATGCTTCCGCTCGTTCGCCGTCGCCACGTGGACTTCCTCCGCGTCACGAGCATGGGCTGTCGGGCTCACCTCCGCCCCACGCCCTGACTCCACCCCACCCGGCCCACCGGCCCCGCCCCCACCCCGGCGGACGTCGGCGGCAGACACTCCCGGTCATCACCGGGACCGGCGGCCGGGACACAGAACAGCGGACGCACCCATGTCTTCCTCGCAGAACCTCCCCCGGCACGCCTCGCGCGACCTCTCGCAGCTCCCGGTCATCGACCTCTCCGCCGCCGACCGCGGCCCCGCGGCCCGAGCCGACCTGCACGCCCGTCTCCACGGCGCCGCACACGACGTCGGCTTCTTCCAGCTGGTCGGCCACGGCGTCACCGAGGCCGAGACCGACGCCCTCATGACCGCCATGCGCGCGTTCTTCGCCCTGCCCGAGGCCGAGCGGCACGCCATCGACAACGTCAACTCGCCGCACTTCCGGGGCTACACCCGCATCGGCGACGAACGCACCGGCGGAAGCCGCGACTGGCGCGATCAGCTCGACATCGGCGCCGAGCGGCCCGCGCACGTACCCGCGCCCGGCGAGCCCCCGTACTGGTGGCTGGAGGGCCCCAACCAGTGGCCGGCCGCACTGCCCGAGCTGCGCACCGCCGCGCTCGGCTGGATCGAGCGGCTCAGCGCGGTCGCGCACCGGCTGCTCCACGAGCTGCTCGCGGCCATCGGCGCCCCGCCGGACTTCTACGACGACATCTTCGGCGACCGGGCGCATCTGCACCTGAAGCTGGTCCGCTACCCCGGCAGCGCCGGCGACGGCGCCGACCAGGGCGTCGGCGCCCACAAGGACTACGGCTTCCTCACCCTGCTGCACCAGGACGGGATCGGCGGTCTCCAGGTGCAGCGGGAGGACGGCCGCTTCCACGACGTGCCGCCGCTGCCCGGCGCGTTCGTCGTCAACCTCGGCGAACTCCTCGAGGTCGCCACCAACGGCTACCTCGTCGCCACCAACCACCGGGTGGTCAGCCCGCCCGGTGCCACCGAGCGCTTCTCGGTGCCGTTCTTCTTCAACCCGCGGCTCGACGCCCGGGTCGCGCCGCTGCCCTTCCCGTACGCGACGGCCGCGCCCGGAGTCACCACCGACCCGGCCAACCCGCTGTTCGCCGAGTACGGGCGCAACGAACTCAAGGGCAAGCTGCGGGCGCACCCCCTGGTCGCCGCCCGCCACCACGCGGATCTCGTGGAGCGGGCGGCCTGACCGCCGGCCGGGCGGCACCCGGTCCGGAGCGTCGCACGCGGCGCGCTGGCTCTAGCGCGCGGTGTCGGCGCTGTCGGAGATGTCGGCGTAACCCTCGATCGAGCGCGGGTCGCGCGGCCCCGGGCCGATGTAGCGGGCGGACGGGCGCACCAGCCGGCCGGTGCGCTTCTGCTCGAGGATGTGCGCCGACCAGCCGGCCGTACGGGCGCAGCTGAACATCGACGTGAACATGTGCGCCGGGACCTCGGCGAAGTCCAGCGTGATCGCCGCCCAGAACTCCACGTTCGTGGCCAGGACCCGGTCCGGGCGGCGGTTGTGCAGCTCCTCCAGCGCCGCCTTCTCCAGCGCCTCCGCGATCTCGAACCGGGGCGCGCCCAGCTCCTTCGCGGTGCGCCGCAGGACACGGGCGCGCGGGTCCTCGGCCCGGTACACCCGGTGACCGAAGCCCATCAGCCGCTCGCCCTTGTCCAGGGCCTTCTTCACGTACGCCACCGCGTCGCCGGTGCGCTCGATTTCCTCGATCATGCCGAGCACCCGGGACGGGGCACCGCCGTGCAGCGGGCCGGACATGGCGCCGACGGCGCCGGAGAGCGCGGCCGCCACGTCGGCGCCCGTCGAGGCGATGACCCGGGCCGTGAACGTGGAGGCGTTCATGCCGTGCTCCGCGGCCGACGTCCAGTAGGCGTCGACGGCCTTGACGTGCTTGGGGTCCGGCTCACCGCGCCAGCGGATCATGAACCGCTCGACGACCGACTCGGCCTTGTCGATCTCCCGCTGCGGCACCATCGGCAGGCCCTGGCCGCGGGCACTCTGTGCCACGTACGACAGCGCCATCACGGCGGCCCTGGCGAGGTCGTCCCGCGCCTGCGCCCCGTCGATGTCGAGGAGCGGCTTCAGGCCCCACACGGGGGCGAGCATCGCGAGCGCCGACTGGACGTCGACGCGGATGTCACCGGAGTGGACCGGGATCGGGAACGGCTCGGCGGGCGGCAGTCCGGGGTTGAACGCCCCGTCCACCAGCAGCCCCCACACGTTCCCGAAGGAGACATGGCCGACGAGGTCCTCGATGTCGACACCGCGGTAGCGGAGCGCGCCGCCTTCCTTGTCGGGTTCGGCGATCTCCGTCTCGAACGCGACGACTCCCTCGAGTCCGGGTACGAAATCGGACATCAGGCGGCTCCTCAGGATGTGTGCGAGACAAGCTTCGGCCCGGGTGGGTCACCACCACGGTGATGCCCCGCGCGGGGCGTGGTCACCCGCTCCGCGTCGTAGGGAGGCCACAGGGCCCAGCGCACGATTTTGGCCGGTCCCACTGGTGCGGGGAAGCGTGACATCCGGCACAGTGCGCCGAACCGGCCCCGGAGGGTTGGCGGCACTCCGTGCCGGGAAGACTCCGCCGCGCCCCGAACGGGTGATGGCGGAGCCCGGCCGCGCCGCGACTCCGACCGCCTCGGCGCAGGCCCGGGATCGCGGGAGGATCACCCGGCGCACCGTGCGGCAGGATGATTCCGTGACCGACGCCCTCGATCCCGCCGCCATGCGCGAGCACTACCGCTCGACGCCGCTCGACGAGGCGGAACTGCCCGCCGAGCCGATGGAACAGTTCGTCCACTGGTTCAAGGACGCCGCGGCCGGCCGGCTCCACGAGCCGAACGCCATGATCGTCTCCACGGCCACGCCCGACGGCCGGCCGTCCTCCCGGACCGTGCTGCTGAAGCACTTCGACGACCGCGGCTTCGTCTTCTACACGAACTACGCCTCGCGCAAGGGCCGTGAACTCGGCGCCAATCCGCACGTCTCGCTGCTCTTCCCCTGGCACCCGCTGACGCGCCAGGTCATCGTCACCGGAACCGCGGCGCGGGTGGGCCGCGACGAGACCGCCGCGTACTTCCGCACCCGGCCGCACGGTTCCCAGCTCGGGGCCTGGGCGAGCCCCCAGTCGGCGGTGCTGTCGTCCCGCGGGGAACTGCTGCGCCGGTACGAGGAGCTCGCCGGCCGGTACCCGGCCGGCGAGCAGATCCCGGTGCCGCCGGAATGGGGCGGGTACCGGGTGACGCCCGAGACGGTCGAGTTCTGGCAGGGCCACGAGAACCGGCTCCACGACCGGCTCCGGTACGTCCGCACACCCGGTGAGCCCGGTGGCTGGCGCGTCGAGCGGCTCGCTCCGTAGGGGGCACGGCGGGCCCGTGCCGGCAGCCGGGCGGCGTGCGGGGCGTCTTCGGGAGGGTGGGCCGGAAACGCAGAAACCCGCGGGCTCGGGTCCCTCCGAGGAGGAAGCCGGCCGGACGTGCCGGCGAGCCCGCGGGTCGGTGACTGCTTGGATTTCGGCAGTGGCCCTGCCGAGGTGCACGAAGGTGCGACGACGGGCCGCTAGCCCGCAGCCACCTCTCGCGTCCGGAATGCCATCATGTTCCGAATCACCTCCCTTCTCGAGGCGTCCCACACTAGGAACCTCGGGAGGACGACTCAACCCTTTTTTGCCCGGGCGACGATTTCCGGGAAATTGATGTGCCCTGAGTCACGTTCCAGTTGAATGATCTGGGGTGCCGCTTTGCGGAGGGCGGCACGGGCCGAGGACGCGTCCTGCAGGGGGTGCCAGGATGAGTGCTTCCAAGAGCGAGGCCGCCAGCGCGCTGGGTCCGGACGAGCCGGAGCGCGACGGCCCCGGTTCCGATCTGCTCGCCGCGCTGCTGGACGGGATGGACGCGGCGCTGTGCGCGTTCGACGCGGACGGTGTGATCACCCACTGGAACCGGGAGGCCGAGCGGATCCTCGGCTGGTCGGCCGAGGAGGCCGTCGGACGGCGCGGTTTCGCCGGGTGGGCGGTGCGGACCGCTGACGCGGACGACGTACAGGGCCGGCTGATGGCCGCGATGACCGCGCCGGGCCGCCAGGTGCACGAGTTCGCGCTGCTGCGCAAGGACGGCGGGCGGGTACTCGTACGGACGCAGTCGGCCGGGGTCCCCGGGGCCGACGGCCGGCCCGCCGGGGTGTACTGCGCGTTCAGCGAGGTGCACGCCCAGATCGACCTGGAGCGTTCGATCGCCCTGAGCGAGGCGCTGTTCGAGGACGCGTCGTGGGGCGTCGTGCTGGTGGACGTCGACCTGCGGCCCGCCGTCGTGAACCGGTACGCGGCCCGGATGCTGGGCGCCGGCGGGCGTACGACGGCGCTCGGGCGCCCGCTCGGCGAGCTGATCGTGCAGGGCGTCGAAGAGGTGGAGGGCGCACTGCACCACGTCCTCGCCGACGGTGCGCCGGGCGCGCTCGTCGAGCTCTGGCTGACGGTGCGCACCGAGGAGGGCGAGCAGCGCAGGTGCTGGCGCAGCGGATTCCTCAGGCTGGCTTCGCCACTGGCCGAGGAGCCGGTGCCGCTCGGCGTCGGCTGGCTGTTCCAGGACGTCACCGAGGCCAGGCTCGCGGAGCAGGAGGCGGACCGGCAGCGGTTCAGGTCCAGCCAGCTGCACCGGGCCGCCAGGGCGGCGGCGGAGTGCGAGGACCCGATGGAGGCGGCGACGACGCAGCTGGACTTCGCCCTCGCCGGGTTCGCGGACCACGCCCTCCTCGACGTGCTGTCGCCGGAAGGCGGACGGCTGGTGCGGGCCGCGGCGACGCCGTCGGGCGCCCCGGGACCCGTCGCCAGGGTGGTGGGAGCGGGCATCCCGCTCCGTTACCCGCAGGGCCACCCGGCGCTCCAGGCGATGGACCGCGCCGGTTCCGTCCGCACGAGCACGGGGGGAGGGCCGGACCGCACCGAGAGCTGGGCCGCCGAACGCCAGTGGCCGCGCGACGCGGTGCACGCCCTGTCCACGGTGCTCCGCAGCCGCGGTCGCACGCTCGGCGTCGTCACCTTCCTGCGGTCCGCCAACCGTCCCCGCTTCGAACGCCCCGACGCGGAGTACGCGGAGAGCGTCGCGGCGCACGTGGCCTCGGCGCTGGACCTGGCGGGCGTGCAGGGCGGATAGCGCCCTCCGCCGCCGGGGCGACCGGGCCGCGGGCCGGGGTGGCCGCGGGCTCGTGCGTTCCGCCTTCGTGCGTTCCGCGCCGGCCCCGGCCGGGCGGGTGCGAGGGGGAGTGGCGCGAGTTCAGCGGCGGTAGAAGATCCGGTCCGCGTACTCGGCCATGACCCGGCCGTTCCACTCGTGTCCGCCGTCCACGTTGCCCGACCGCAGCAGCGGCGGCTCGATGCCGCGCTCGGCCAGTTCGCCGGCCGCCGCGGCCATGGTCGCCTGCATCAGGGCGCTGGTGACGACCGTGGAGGCGGGAGCGAACGGGGCCGCGATGCCCTCGGCGGTCAGCTCGGCGTCGCCGACGGCGATCTTGGAGTCGAGGACGATGTCGCAGTGGTCCTTGAGATACGTGCCGGACGCGTGCCGGGACTTCGTCTCAGTGGCGTAGGCCGCGGACGTCACACCGATCACCTTCAGACCGAGCGCGCGCGCGTTCATGGCCATCTCGACGGGCAGGGCGTTGCGGCCGGACAGGGAGATGACGACCAGCACGTCGCCGGCGCGGGCGGGGCTGGAGTCGAGCACGGCACCGGCGAGGCCGTCGACGCGCTCCAGTGCGGAGCCGAGGGTCGCCGGCATCACGTCGACGCCGACGACGCCCGGGACGGCCAGCAGGTTCATCAGCGCCAGACCGCCCGCGCGGTAGACCACGTCCTGCGCGGCGAGCGAGGAGTGGCCCGCGCCGAAGGCGAACAGCCGCCCGCCCGCGGCGACGGTGTCGGCGATGGCCGCACCGGCCGCGGCGATGTTCGCCGCCTCCTCGTCGCGCACGCGCTCCAGCAGGCCGATCGCGGCGTCGAAGAACCGACCCGCCAGCTTGTCCTCGCCCATTGCGGTCGCCCCTTCTCGTCGTGTCGCGGATCACGTTGCGGTCTGGACCATTGCTCTGTCAATACGGGTTCCAGGCAGGCATGGCCCGGTTGTCGGCGGCATGCGTCAGAATTGGGGCAGGGCCACCGCACGACTTCATCGAGGGGCACGTATGTCCGGACTGATCGACACCACGGAGATGTATCTCCGCACCATCCTCGAGCTGGAAGAGGAAGGCGTGGTCCCGATGCGCGCCCGTATCGCGGAGCGGCTCGACCAGAGCGGGCCGACCGTCAGCCAGACCGTCGCGCGGATGGAGCGCGACGGGCTCGTGACGGTCGCGGGCGACCGTCACCTGGAGCTGACCGAGGAGGGCCGCAGGCTCGCCACCCGCGTGATGCGCAAGCACCGGCTCGCCGAGTGCCTCCTGGTCGATGTGATCGGCCTGGAGTGGGAGCAGGTCCACGCCGAGGCGTGCCGTTGGGAGCACGTGATGAGCGAGGCCGTGGAGCGGCGCGTGCTCGAGCTGCTGCGGCACCCGACCGAGTCGCCGTACGGCAATCCGATCCCGGGTCTGGAGGAGCTGGGCGAGAAGTCGGAGGCCGAGGCGTTCCTGGACGACGGCATGGTCAGCCTGGCCGATCTCGACGCGGGCGCGGAGGCCAAGACGGTGGTCGTCCGGCGCATCGGGGAGCCGATCCAGACGGACGCCCAGCTGATGTACACGCTGCGGCGAGCCGGTGTGCAGCCCGGCTCGGTGGTGAGCGTGACGGAGTCGGCCGGCGGTGTGCTGGTGGGCAGCGGCGGTGAGGCCGCGGAGCTGGAGGCGGACGTCGCCTCCCACGTCTTCGTGGCGAAGCGCTGATTCCTCACTCGGAGCCCGTCCGGTCCGGGGGGCCGGTCGCCGGAGCCGCCGAGCGACCGGCGCACAGGCCCTGATCGGTCCGCACGGCCCGCCCGGCCACCGGGGTCAGTCCCACCGCATCGGTTCACCGGCTCGCAGGAGCCTCAGTGGGCGACGAAGGCTCATCCGGCGCGCCCGTACCGCACATCCGCGGTACGGGCGCGCTTCGTCGTTCGTCGCGCGACTCCTCCGCCCGCCGTGGCGCCTCATTCAGAATGCGCTTTCCGGCCGGAACGGCAGCGCCCGGGCGGTTCGCGTGCCACGCTGTGGCTGGGGCATATGACCTGGGTGGGCCGGGGCGGGCCGGGGGGTCGGTTCGCCGCAGGGGAGGGAGCGGATCATGCGCCTGTCGAACGCGGAGAGCCCCGGCGCCCTGGGGCGCCGGGGCCTGTCCTCCCCTTTGCTGACCCGGAGCCCCGAGCTCTCAGGGTCAATCCCCTCGGACCGTTTTCCCCGAGCGGCCCGCCTCCCGCTGAAGATCTCCCCTCGGCGGCGGCCGTCAATCCTTGAGGGTGGTCACTCGAACGAGGGGTGTTGCTCGCCGGAGGCCGGTTTTCGAATAGAAGTTCGATAGTCTGGCGGAGCTCGATCGCTTCGGAGAGCCCGGAGATCCACGGGGGCCAGAAGGGGGTGCCAGGACCATGGTGCGGCGCATCGACGTGACCGGTACGGCCGGTGTACGGCTCGCAGCCTGGGAGTTCGCCGACCCGCCCAAGGGGCGCGGCGAGACGGACCGCGCCCCGGGCGTCTTACTCCTCCACGGACTGATGGGCCGGGCCTCGCACTGGGCCCCCACCGCCCGCTGGCTGGCCGAGCGGCACCGGGCGGTCGCCCTCGACCAGCGGGGGCACGGCCGCAGCGAGCGGCCCGCCGACGGCGCGTTCACCAGAGAGGCGTACGTAGCAGACGCGGCGGCCGCGGTGGAGCAGTTGGGGCTGGCACCGGCCGTCGTCGTCGGCCACTCCATGGGCGCCCTCACCGCCTGGCAGCTCGCCGCCGAGCGTCCCGACCTCGTCCAGGCCCTGGTCGTCTGCGACATGCGCGCCTCCGCGCTCGGGGCCGCCTCCCAGCGGGAGTGGGAGGACTGGTTCCGCTCGTGGCCCGTGCCCTTCGCGACACTTGCCGACGTGCGCAAGTGGTTCGGCGAGGACGACCCCTGGGTGGAGCGTCCCAACCCCGCGCGGGGCGAGTTCTTCGCCGAGGTGATGGCCGAACGGGCGGACGGCTGGCGCCCCGTCTTCTCCCGCCGCCAGATGCTGCGGTCCCGGGCGACCTGGGTGCACGACGCGCACTGGGACTCGCTCGCCCAGGTCACGTGCCCGACGCTCGTGGTGCGCGGGCTCGACGGGGAGTTGGGCCGGGCGGAGGCCCAGGAGATGGTCCGCGTCCTGCCCCGCGGGCACTACGCGGAGGTGGCGGACGCCGGCCATCTCGTCCACTACGACCAGCCGGACGCCTGGCGCGCGGTCGTCGAACCCTTCCTGGAAGGTGTCCTGACGGCCGGCCCGACAGCTTGACGGCCCGACGGGGCCGCGGACGGCGAGCCATGCCGGGGCGTGCCCGCACCGGATTCCCGCCCGGAGTTCCGCGGGTACGCCCCCGTGCGTTCGCCTCGGCGCGGCTCGCCCCTTCCGCGCCGCCCGCCTCCGCGCCGGTTCCGCGCGGGACCGGACGGCCGGGGAGGGGGCCGTCCGGTCCACGGTGTGCCGACACGGCGCGTCGACGGTGCGGCGGACCGGGACCGCCGTCGTATCGCCCCGGTCCGCCGCGGCTGAGGGTGACTCAGAAGGCGAAGACGGCCGAGCCGTTCATGCTCTCCCGCATCTCGCACGCGTTGCCGTAGGTGGCCGACCAGTCGACGCGCTTGCCCTGCCAGACCCCGGTGGCGGTGATCGTGACCGGATCCCACTGCCGGGTGCAGGGGCGGCCGGACGTGCCCGTCAGCATGGCGAACTCGCCGTCCACCGCCGACAGTTCACTGCAGGCGGCGCGGGCGGACGGGTGGGTGCCGCCGGGTGCCGGCGCGCAGTTGAGGGTGACCGCGCGCTCGACGGTCGCCGTCGCGGCGGTCTCGCCCCTGCCGACCGCCAGCACCAGGGCGGACGGCGCGTAGAGCCCCGTGTGACCGGCGGCATCGGCGTGCGCGGTGCCCGCGGCCAGGCCGCTGAGCACGAGCGCCGCTGCGGAGGCCGTCGCGCCGAGTGTGTGGACGATGTAACGCATGAGTGAACCCCTTTGACGGTGTGTGCGGTTGCGGTCGGGAGTCTTGCTGATGCGTACAGTGATCGCACATTCATCACCTGTTTCCGGCCGCATACGTTCAAGGCGTGCCGACCGAATGGCCGTTCGGGCAGCTCGGGAGGGGTGTGCAGGCCTGGTGATCGGCTGTCCGGTATATGGACAACGACGAGTGGTCCAACTCAGAACAAAAGCCTGGCCTGCGAAGACGTGAAACCGATTGCACTTCGGAATGTCGCCGCGCGGCGCCCTTCGGCCTGAATCCGGTGCCTGTGGCGGGCGTTCGCCCGAGGGGCTCGTCACGTCCCGCCGTACGCCTTCGTATACAGCGAAGGGCCGGCAGCGGAGTCGTTCGACTCCGTTACCGGCCCGTCGTCGTGAGGCCGTGCATTCCGCACACGACCTCCACAATCGGAGGGTCAGCCGATGGGCTTCCTGACCTCCTCGCGAACCTTCAGCGTGTTCGCGGCCGCCGCCCGGAGGTCCAGCGACTCGGGGCTCTGCGTCGCGGCCTTCGGGGACACTTCGGCGACGGAGCCGTTGGTGTTCCCGTCCGCCCAGGCGCACATGGGGAAGGAGCTCTTGTCGCCGGCCGACGCGGCGGTCAGGACCTGGCAGGTGACGACGACGTCGGAGCCGGGCACCTCGATGTCCTTCGGCGGCACGGCGATCGTCGCGCCCTCCGATCCGGCCGCGCCCTTCAGCATGCTCTCCCGGGCGTCGTCCGGGTCCTTGATCCGGCCGTAGAGGGCCGAGAGGACCAGAACCCCGGCCTGCTTCGCGTCGGCGGACGCGTACTGGCCCACGACCCCCTTCGGGTCGCGGATGTTGGCCTCGCTCGCGCCTGCCAGCGCGGACTCGCCCTGCTCGGACAGGTCCTGGGCCAGTGTGTACTGGCCGCCCAGCAGCGTCTTGGGAAGGGTGACCTTGTGCGTCGCCTCGGGGAAGGAGCCGGAGCCGCCGCCCCGGTTGCCCGCCCAGCCGAGCACCGCCACGGCGACGGCGACCGACACCCCGATGATCGCGGCCTTCGGGCCGGACCAGAACTTCTTCGGCGGCACCGGCGGCGGAGCCCAGCCGCCCTGCTGCGGGAAGGGCGCCTGCGGCGGCCCCCCGTAGGGGCCTCCCGGCGGCGGGCCGTACGGGCCTCCCTGCTGCGGCGGCCCCCCGTAGGGGCCCGGCTGTCCGGGACCGTACGGACCCGGCTGCGGCGGGCCGTAGGGACCGGGCTGGGGTCCGTGGGGCTGCGGCGGACGTCCCGGGTACTGCGGTTGGCCCTGGGGCGGAGGAGGCATGGACATGATCCGTACCGTACGTCATGGGCCCGCGGCGCCCGGCGTGCGGTACGGATCAGGCCGCGGTCATCCCTTGCTGACGGCCGTCAGGATCTCCGGCAGCCGCGCGGCCGTCTGGGGGGCGGCCACCCGCAGCCCGCCCCAGGCCACCACCGCGCCGTAAACGGCACCCAGCGGCAGCAGAATCCATATCGCCGACTCGGCGTTCGCGGCGTTGAGCCAGATCGTCAGCGCGATCAACGGGGAGCACAGCAGCGCCGACGCGATCATCCCGCCGAAGATGGAGATCCACGCGAGCCCGCCCTGCCCCGGAGCCACGTTCTTGTACGCGCTGTCCTGCGGGATGGAGTACGGGAAGCGCGCCGAGGCCACCGCGCCCGTCGCGATCATGGCGCCGAGCAGCCCGAGCGCGATTCCCAGTGCCTCCGGCAGTGCCCGCCAGTCGCGCAGCACGGCGGCCGTGGCGACCGTCACCAGCATCGTGTACGGCAGGGTGATCAGCAGCAGCGCCAGTGCGCGGGCGCGCAGTTCGAGATAGGCGTCACGGGGCGACGCGATGGTCTGCGCGACCATCCAGAACGCGGACGTGTCCTGACCGAACTGGTTGTACATCTGGATGCCGAGCATCCCCGACGCGAAGCACGCGATGTAGATCGAGCCGGTGCCCTGAAGCGCGTTGAACAGCGGCACGATCAGCCCGATCACCAGCGCCGTCACCCACGCCGTCTTCGTCTTCGGGTCACGCCAGACGTAGCGGAGGCTGCGCTGCATGACCGGGCCCGTGCGCCCGCCGGGCAGCAGCCGGTGCAGTCCCGTCGAGGCGCCCCGGCGGGACGGCTCCGAGGCCGCGGCGAGCGTCGAGCCGTCCGGGGCGGTCATCAGCCGGGTGAGGCTGCGCTGCCATCCGTACAGCAGTCCGGCCAGGGCGGCGGCGGACAGCCCGAGTTGGGCGGCAGCCGTCCCGTACGCGCCGGTGCTCGCCGAGTCGACGGCGCCGAGCGCCGACGCCGGCGGGATCCAGCGGACCACGGCCGCCGCCGGGTCCAGTGCCGTGAGTCCGCCCGCCTGGCCGAGGCGCTGCACGCCGAAGTTCACCACCTGGATCCCGACCGCGATCACCAGACCGCTCAGCACGGCCAGGTCGCGGCCCTTGCGGCTGGTCAGCAGGCGGATGTTGGCGGCGGCCACCGCCCGCGCCAGCGCCACGCACACCAGCAGCGCCAGCGGCACGGCCACCACCGCGGCCACCACCCCGGCGGCTCCGTGCGCCAGGGCCAGCGCGGCGCCGACCACGAGACAGAGCGTGAACAGCGGGCCGATGCCCACCAGGGACGCCACCAGCAGGGCCGACACCATGGGGCCCGGCCGCAGCGGCAGCATCACGAGCCGGGTCGGGTCCAGTGTCTCGTCACCGCTCGGGAAGAACAGCGGGAGGAACGCCCAGCCCAGTGCCAGCACCGCGATCAGCAGCACCACCAGGGAGGCCGCGTGCGCGGTGCCGCGCAGCAGGACGAAGCCGATCAGCTGGCCCGCGGCGACCAGCAGTGCCAGGACGGCCGAGGTGATGAACGCGGCCGTGCGGCCGGACGACTGCCGCAGCCCGTTGGCCAGCAGCGACAGCTTCAGCCGTACGAAGACGGACGTGAGCGAGGGGGCCGGGCCGGCCGCCGTGGCCGTCACCGCGCACCGCCGCCGAGCCAGTCGAGCGCGTCGCCGGTGTCCCGCCCGTTCGCGCCGACGAGTTGGAGGAAGGCGTCCTGCAGGGACCTCGCCGAGCCGCGGACCTCCGCGAGTGGGCCGTGCGCCCTGATCCGGCCGGCGGCCATTACCGCGACCCAGTCGCACAGCGACTCCACCAGCTCCATCACATGGCTGGAGAACACGACGGTCGCTCCGGACGCGGTGTACCGCTCCAGGACCCCCCGGATGGTCTGGGCGGAGACCGGGTCGACGCCCTCGAACGGCTCGTCCAGGAAGAGCACCTGCGGATTGTGCAGCAGCGCCGCCGCCAGACCGATCTTCTTGCGCATGCCAGTCGAGTAGTCGACGACCAGCTTGTGCCGGGCGCCCGCGAGATCCAGCACGTCCAGCAGCTGAGCGGCCCGCTTGTCGACCTCCTCGCCCGGGAGCCCGCGCAACCTGCCGGTGTAGGAGAGGAGTTCGCCGCCCGACAGCCGCTCGAACAGCCGCAGGCCCTCGGGCAGGACGCCGATGCGGGCCTTCACCTCGACCGGGTCCTTCCAGACGTCGTGCCCGACGACCTCGATGCGACCCTGGTCGGGGCGGAGCAGCCCGGTGATCATCGACAGCGTGGTGGTCTTGCCGGCGCCATTGGGTCCGACCAGGCCGATGAACTTGCCCGCGGGCAGGTCGAGATCGACGCCGGCGACCGCGATCTGTTCGCCGAACCGCTTCCAGAGCCCTTCGACGCGCACGGCGGGCGGCGCCGCTCCGGCCGCGCCGCCCGCGGTGTCCATCGTCCGGTTCGATGCCTGGTCCGGCATGTTCCGCCGCCTTCCGTCGTCCCCGTCGTACGGGACAACCCTACGATCGGCGGCCCCGTTCGTCGGCGGCCTGCCGACCGCACGCGTAGGCGAGCGGGCTGATCAGCTCCTCGGCGTCCGGCAGCCAGCGGTTCACCTGCGTCGGCTTGCGCACCCACTGCACGGCGCCCTGGCCGCCGACGCGGGTCGGCGGCGCCGCCATGTACTGCCCGTCGCCGCGAGCCGCCAGGTCGAGCGAGCTGGGCATCCAGCCGAGCCTGCGCACCAGGTCCGTGAGTTTCACGGCCGCGCCCGGCAGGACGAGGAAGAGCATGCGCCGGTTCGGGGCGCAGGCCACCGGCCCGAGGGCCGCGCCCATCCGCTCCATCCGGGCCAGCGCGAGGAAGCCGGCCGACTCCGGCACGTCGAGGGCGTCGAACGTCCGCCCCGTGGGGAGCAGGATCGACGCCTTGGGGTGCTTGCCCCACAGCCGGCGCGCGGCGACGGCGCTGCCGGTCGCCTGGCCCGACCAGTCCGGCCGGGCGGCGTGCGCCCCCGGCGCATCGCACACGGGCGCGCCGCAGGAGCATCGCTCGGCGCCTTCAACGGCCTCCAGCCAGGTCCCGGGGAACACGTCCCAGTGGCGCTCCTCCACGTAACGGACCGCGCTGTCCAGCAGTTGTGTGCCGCGCTGTGCGGGGATCTGTGCCGCTTCGGTGAGGCCGATCGACCCTTCGATGGTGTCTTCCACGATAAACACAACTCCCCCCACCAGGACGGGTTACGGGCGCGCGGTGCCGCGCGGTGGCGCACCGATCCCGCACGTGGGGCGCACGGGTGCACGGACGGGGGCGCGCGTGCGGGCCCGGCCCGGCGGGCGGGTAGCCAGTTGCGGGTGAGCGGCATTCACCCGTAATCGTCCGAGCTCATTGGCATTCTCCGGATAACGCCGGGAAGTGATCGATGGCAGATCACCACGGAGATCACGACCGGCGCGGTCCGGCACAGGGGGTTAGTGATGGCAGCGAGGCCACTCGTCGCCCGTCAGCCGAACGAACGGCTGCAGGCGCTGATCCAGGAAGCCGGATGCTCCAACGCCGGTCTGGCCCGCAGGGTCAACATGGTCGGGGCGGAACGCGGCCTCGATCTGCGCTACGACAAGACGTCGGTGGCGCGCTGGCTGCGCGGGCAGCAACCGCGCGGGCGGGCGCCCGGCATCATCGCCGAGGCACTGGGCCGCAAGCTGGGCCGCACGGTCACGATCGACGAGATCGGGATGGCCAACGGCAAGAACCTGGCGTCCGGGGTGGGGCTGCAGTTCGCCCCCACGGTGCCGGGGGCGATCGAGCAGGTCTGCGAGCTGTGGCGCAGCGACGTGGGCCGGCGCGACTTCCTGACCGGCTCGACGGTGGCCGCCTCGGCGCTCGTGGAGCCGAGCAGGGACTGGCTGATCACCGGGGCGGACGCCCAGGTGGCCCGGCAGGCCGGGGCCCGGGTGGGGCTCCCGGACGTCGAGGCGGTGCGGGCGATGACGAAGGCGCTGACCGCTCTCGACCACCGGTTCGGGGCCGGGCACGTACGGCCGGTCGTCGTCCACTACCTCAACAGCGTGGTGTCCGGGCTGCTCTCCGGCTCGTACCGGGAGCCGGTGGGGCGGCAGCTCTTCGCCGCGGTGGCGCGACTCACGGAGCTGGCGGGCTACATGGCCGTCGACACGGGCCAGCCGGGCCTCGCCCAGCGGTACTACATCCAGGCCCTGCGGCTGGCCCAGGCGGCGGGCGACCGGGCGTACGGGGGGTACGTCCTGGCCGCGTCGATGAGCCATCTCGCCGCGGAACTCGGGAACCCGAGGGAGATCGCGCAGCTCGCCCGGGCCGCCCAGGAGGGCGCCCGGGGCCGGGTCACGCCGCGCGTGGAGGCGATGTTCCACGCGGCGGAGGCACGGGGGCACGCGCTCCTCGGGGACGTCCGCACCTGCCAGGAGGCGGCGGGCAGGGCGATCGCCGCGCTGGACGGGGCGAACCCCGAGTCCGGTGACGATCCGGACTGGATCGCCCACTTCGACCATGCGTACCTCTCCGACGAACTCGCGCACTGCCACCGCGACCTCGGCCAGGCCGACCAGGCGGCCCGCCGTGCCACCGAGTCCCTGGACGGCCATCCCGAGTCGCGCGCCCGGCGCCGTGCGATCGGCCTGGTGCTGCTGGCCACGGCCCGGCTCCAGCAGCGCGAGGTCGAGGAGGCCTGCCGCACGGGCACACGGGCGATGGAACTCCTCGGCACCCTCCGCTCCAACCGCGGCACGGAGTACCTGGAGGACCTGCAGCAGCGGCTGGAGCCGTACGCGGCGGAGCCGTCGGTGCGGGAGTTCGCCGCGAGGCTGCAGCTGCAGGCGGCCTGACCGGGCCCCGGGGCGGTCCCGCGGGACCGCCCCGGGGGTTCGCGCGGCCGCGCCCGGGCGCGCTGTCTCCGCGCCCCCGGATGGATCTTGAGCCATAACAGCGTCTCCGCGGACGTTCTTGTTACCGCCACCACACGTGTGTGCGGACGCCCTGAGTCACCCGGTAGCGTGAACCGACGATTCCGTAGGTTTACACGTAGGAGTCCCGGTGACGCACAGCGGACAGGGTGACGAGTCGCGGCATCCCGCCTCGCGGCCCGCGCACGAAGGTGTCGTGCTGCCCGCGGACGGCAGCGAACCCTTCATACCCGGAGTCAGCGCGCAGCAGGTCGCTCCGGCCGGCGGCAGCCCGTGGGGTGACCCCTGGGGCCCCGGGCAGCACGCGCAGCCGCTGCCGCAGGAGGAGCAACCGGGCGGGGGTGCGGCCATGCCGTACGCGCAGCCGGCGCCCGCCCGGGCGCTGCCTCCGCAGCAGGCGCAAGCGCCCTACGGGTACGGGCAGTCGGGGCCGCGGACCGCGCCCGCCGGGCCCGACGCCGACGCCACGCAGTACATCGCGCCGGTCGTGCCGGGGGCCGCCGACGCCACGCAGTACATCGCGCCGGTCGTGCCGGGGGCCGGGGCGCTGCCGCCGGAGAACCCGGCCGAGTCGACCCAATTCCTGGGGGCGCGGCCGGCGGGCGCCGCTCCGGCCGGGGACGCGGAGTCGACCCAGTACCTGCCGCCCGTCGCGCACCAGAACGCGGCGCACCAGAACGCGGCGCAGCAGGGAACCCCCGCGCCGCCGCCCGGCGCCCCGCTCGGCATCCGTCCAGGAGCGCCGGGGGACCGGCAGCCACCGGCGGAGTTCGACAACCTGTTCCGCAGCGAGGCCGGCGCGGCCGGCGGCGCTGAGGCGACGCAGTACCTGCCGCCCGTGCAGGAGCCGCCGCACGGTGCCCAGCCGTCGTACGCCTCCCCGGGCGGCCGCGCGTCCCGCCGCTCGCCCGATTCCGGTGCTTCTCCGAGGGGCGCCTCACGGACCTCCTCGCGGCTGCCGCTGATCGCCGCGGTCGTCGTCGGCTGCGCGGTGCTCGGGCTCGGTGCGAGCGCGCTGATGTTCGGCGGCGGTGGTGACGACGAGGGGAAGGGTGTCAACACCGGTGTGGCCGCGGCGACTTCGCCCGCGGCCGAGTCGTCCGAGGAGGCGGCGGACGACCCGGCGAAGGCCCAGGCCGTGGAGCTCGACAAGCTGCTCGCGGACAGCAACGACAGTCGTGCCGCAGTGATCCGCTCCGTCGAGTCGATCAAGACCTGTCAGAACCTGGACCAGGCGGCCGCGGACCTGCGCGGCGCGGCGGAGCAGCGCCGCGGGCTCGTGACCCGTCTCCAGGACGTCTCCGTGGACGAGCTCCCGGACAACCAGGCGCTCACCGCTTCCCTGCGGAAGGCGTGGGAGGCGTCGGCCGCGGCGGACGACCACTACGCGGCGTGGGCGGGCCAGGTCAAGGAGAAGAAGGGCTGCAAGGGCGGCAAGGCCCGCAACACGGGCCAGACGGCCCAGGGCAACGCCCAGAGCGGTGTGGCGACCAAGGCGAAGCGCGAGGCCGCGACTCTCTGGAACCGGATCGCGACGAAGTACGACCTGACGGAGCGCCGCGCGGAACAGCTCTGAGCCGTTCCGCGCTCCGCGTGGGCGCGGGCCGGCGTCCGGCGCCCCGTACGGAGGCGCCGTCCCGTCCTGCGACGGGCGTCGCCCTCAGGCGAACACCACCGTGCGGTGTCCGTTCAGCAGGATCCGGTGCTCCGCGTGCCACTTCACCGCACGGGCCAGCGCCTGGCACTCCACGTCGCGGCCGACCGCGACCAGCTGCTCCGGCGTCACCTCGTGCCCGACGCGCTCCACCTCCTGCTCGATGATCGGGCCCTCGTCCAGGTCGGCCGTCACGTAGTGCGCCGTCGCGCCGATCAGCTTCACACCGCGCGCATGCGCCTGGTGGTAGGGCTTCGCGCCCTTGAAGCTCGGCAGGAAGGAGTGGTGGATGTTGATGATCCTGCCGCTCAGCTGCTTGCAGAGGTCGTCGGAGAGGACCTGCATGTAGCGGGCGAGGACGACGAGTTCGACGTGCTCCTCGCGCACGAGCTCGAGCAACTCCGCCTCTGCCTGCGGCTTGTTGTCCTTGGTGACCGGGATGTGCCGGAACGGGATGTCGTAGGAGGCGACGAGCTCCGCGAAGTCGGTGTGGTTGGAGACCACGGCCGCGATGTCGACCGGCAGGGCCCCGATCCTCGACCGGAACAGCAGGTCGTTCAGGCAGTGGCCGAACTTGCTGACCAGCAGCACGACCCGCATGCGCTCGTCGGCGCGGTGGATCTGCCAGTCCATGGAGAACGAGTCGCCCACCGCGGCGAAGCCGGCGCGCAGCTTGTCCACCGTCACCGGTTCCTCGGCCGAGAAGTGCACCCGCATGAAGAACAGGCCGGTGTCCCTGTCCCCGAACTGCTGGCTGTCCTCGATGTTGCAGCCGGTGATGAAGAGGTAGCTGGACACGGCGTGCACGATGCCCTGTTTGTCCGGGCAGGAAAGCGTGAGGACGTACTGGTCGGTCATCCTCGTAGGGTGTCACACCCCCGGGCCTGCGGCGGAGACGCGTCCGGCAGGCGGACCGGCCGTGGACCGCGCCTCGCCCGCGGGGCGGACCGCCCTGGCCCGCTCGGCGGCCGGGTCGCGTCGCGCTCCGGGTCCGTCAGGCCGAACGCGTCATGATCCGCAGCACTTCCAGGGTGCGCGGCGGAGCGTCCGGGTCCTCGCCGTCGTTCGTCGCGAGCCGTACGTGGGCGTCCCGAGCGGCCCTCACGGCCTCCGGCCAGCCGTGGTGCTCCATGTAGGCCGAGACCGGCGCGTCCGCGCCGACCTGGTGCATGATCCGCAGCACCCGCAGCACGGCCACGTCGACGAGCGCGGCCTCACCGGAGTCCCGGAAGATCGTTCCCACGTACTTCTCGGCGGACCAGTTGTCCAGCCAGGTGTCCTCGACCAGCCGGTAGACGGCGTCGGTGACGTCGCCGTACCCCTCGCGGCCTGCCAGCCAGGTCTCCTGGTGGAAGGCGGGGTCGGAGAACATGTGCAGCGCCGAGCGCACGTTCGTGCGCCAGCGCCACCAGGGCATGTCGTTGAGCGGCATGTCGCCCATGGTGGAGGAGCCACGGCCGCGGCGGGAAGAGTTCATTGACGTTCACCTCAGGAGCTCGGTCCTTGCGAGCTCCGCGACACGGTCAGCATCGAAGCTTTCGCGGACTCGATCGTACGTTCTCCGCCAGGCGGCGATCCCGGCCCCCTGCAATTCACCTCGCCGTCACCCTGCGTTGAACCGTCACCACTCCGGTGTTACCCATGGGGCGGAATTGTGCAGGGACATGACCGGTAGGCGACGCTTCTCCTTCCCCCGCCCCTTCAGGACCGCGACCGCCCTCGCCGCGTGCACGGCGGCCGTCGGCGCGTCACTCGCCGGGTGCGGGGTGCTCCCCGGCGGCTCGGCCGGGGCCAGGGACCCGATCACCGTGATGACCTTCGCCCCCGAGGAGACCCGGGCCACGAACATGCCCGGCATGCCCGCCATGGCCCAGGCGTACGCCAAGTACGTCAACGCGAAGGGCGGCATCGACGGCCACGAGCTGCGGGTGCTGACCTGCAACGAGCGCAACACGACCGCGGGTGCGGCGGCCTGCGCCCGGCGTGCGGTCGCCGAGGGCGCGGTCGCCGTCGTCGGCTCGTACAGCCAGAACGGCCGGGCCTTCATGGCGCCGCTGGAGGCCGAGGGCATTCCGTACATCGGCGGTTACGGGGTGTCCGAGGAGGAGTTCACCAGCTATCTCTCCTACCCCGTCAACGGGGGCCAGGCGGCACTCCTCGCCGGCAACGGCCGGCAGCTGGCGAACAGCTGCCGGCGGGTTTCGCTGGTGCGGCCCGACACGGTCGCGGGAGACGAGCTGCCGGTGCTGCTGAACACCGGGCTGTCCGAGGGCCGGGGGCGGCCGTCCACCGACGTCAAGGCCGCGGAGGACGCCACCGAGTACCTGGAGGAGGCCGAGCGGGCACGGGACGAGGCCGGCGACGGACGGGGCTGCGTCACGGCCGTGCTCGGCGAGCGCACCGCGAACTTCTTCGACTCCTTCCGCCGGCTGCCCGAGGAGGGCGAGGGCGTGCGGATCTCCTCCGTCCTCAGTTCCGTCGGCCAGCCGCTGATCGACCGCACGGGCGGAGCCGGCGGGCCCTTCGAGGGCGCGTTCATGACCGGCTGGTACCCGGACGCGGGGGACGCGCGCTGGGGCGTGATGCGGCAGGTGATCCAGGACCACGCGTTCGGCGACGACCGGATCGACCCGGCGGACGCGGGGGTGCAGACCACCTGGATCGCGTACACCGTGCTGAAGAGGGTGATCGAGGCGCTCGACCGCGACAGCATCACCCCGGGTTCGGTCTCCCACGCCCTCGACACCGGCGTCAGCGTCGACACCGGCGGCCTCACCCCCGCGCTGCGCTGGCGCTTCGAGGACATGCTGGGCGTCCCGGGCTATCCCCGGATCGTGAACCCCAACGTGACCTTCCAGGTGGTCCGGGACGGCCGCCTGGTGGCCCAGCGGCCGGGATTCGTCAATGTGGCCGGGACGATGTCGCAGGCACCCATGGCGTGACTCGCCGGCAGGCGCCCCGGGACGGGTGGGCCCGGCGTGCCCGCGGAGGCCGCGCGCCGGGGCGGGCGATGACGCGTTCGGGCGGTGGCGAGGGACGGCGGGCGATGACGCGTTCGGGTGGCGGGGGCAAAGACGGGGGCCCCGGAGCCCCCGGCGCCTGGGCGCCTCGCGTGGATTCCGGGGCCCGTGGGGCCGGACGGCCGCAGGGTCAGGGGGTGTCGGGCTCCGAGGTCACGTAGTAGGCGGCGAACGCCTCGAGGATCTGGTCCTCGCTGATCCGGTCGTCCCCGTCGGAGTCCAGCGCGGCGGCCACCGCGCTGCAGCGGTCGGTGTCGACGCCGAGGACGCGGAGCACCCGCTCGGCGCCGGCCCGGGTGACCCCGGAACCGTCCTCGTCGGCGATGGCGACGACCGCGTGCAGGAAGGGCCGGGCGATCTCCGCGAAGCGGCGGGGGTTGTCGCGCAGGCGCTTCACCGCGCCCGTGACGAATTCCTGGCGTGAGACCCGCTGGTCGCCGTCGACGTCGGCGATGCCCGCCATGCCCTGCCAGAACGCCTCCGCGCCCGAGTAGAGGGCCTGCCCCTTGTCGGAGCGTGCGGTCGTGCCGAATTCGGCGAGGAGCGCCGCGGCCGCCTTGCTGAAGTCCGCGCGATCGATGTAGCCGTTGCCGTCCTGGTCGAACTCGGCGAACCGGTGGGCGATCTTGCGCTCGTATTCTGCGCTGTCCATGCGGGGAGCGTACGACGTCACGGCGATCCGTGCGTCCCGTTACGCGGACAGGGGCCGCGTCTCGTCGTCGGTGGCGGCGCCGACGTCCTCGTACACCTCGAACAGTCTGCGCACCCCCAGGGCGGCGAGGACCCGGTTCACATGGGAGCCCTCGACCGCTCCGCGGGCGGGCAGGATCAGCCTCAGCCGCCCGCGGCAGGAGTGCAGCAGCCGGCGTGAGGCGATCAGCACACCCACGCCGCTGGAGTCGCAGAAGACCACTCCGGAGAGGTCGAGGACGACATGGCGGCGTCCTGTGGCCACGGCGTCGTGCACGTGCCGCCGGACCTCGGGGGAGCTGACCAGATCCAGTTCGCCCTGAATGTGCAGTATCGTCCAGGGGGTCTGCTCGGTTCGTTCCACCCTGAGCGTCTCGCGTGGCTCTCTCGTCACACCGGGCCCCATCCGGAAGTAGTCGTTCCCTTCCGGCGCTGCTGCCCCGCCCCACTGCGGCGAAACCCTCTATCACGAGCGGTCTTCTCCGGGGCGTTCTTGCCGTAAAGGGGCGTGCGTTTAGGCCGCGTCGCATTACATTCGAGTGGACGACGGGACGAGCAGAAGGCGACGAGGACGGGCAGAGGCTTGGGGGCCGCCGGATGGGCAAGGACGCACCACCTCGCTGGGACCGCAGGATGCAGCAGCGGCTGGCGCGGGGCGAGGCCGCCGCGCTCGGCGAGTTGTACGACCGGTTCGCCTCGCTCGTCCACAGTCAGGCCCACCGGGTGCTCGACGACGACGCCGCCGCCGACCAGGTGACGCGCGAGGTGTTCGGCTACGTGTGGGAGAACCCGGACGCGTACGACCCCAAACAGGGCTCGATGCGTTCCTGGGTCGCGCGGCTCACGCACAGCCAGGCCGTGCACCGGCTGCGGGAGCACGAGCGCGCGGCGGCCGCCGAGAGCGGCGGCAGCGCGGAGGACCTGGAGCAGAAGGTGCGCCGTGCCTCGGTCGCCGCCCGCGCGGACTACATCGTGACGTCGATGCCCGCGCCGCTGCGGGCCGCACTGGAGCTGGCGTACTTCCAGCGCAGGGACTACCGGCAGACCGCCGCCGATCTCGGGGTCACCGAGGACGAGGCCCGCCGCAGGCTGCGGCTCGGCCTCCAGCTGCTGGCGACGGCCAACACCCGTGTGAGGGACGGCTCGTCGCCGCCGGGACCGGGGCGCCGCCGGTGAACGGGCCACTGGACGGCGGCCGCGGCCCCGGCGGTCCCGAGGACATGCCGGGGGCGGCGCCGCGCATACCGGGACCGCGTGCGGCGGGGGACGACCTCTCGCCGCCGGACGTGCTGCCCTCGCCGCCGCCCGAGCCGCTGGCCCACGGCGTGCTCAAGTCGCTGCTCGGCGCCTGGGCGCTGGCGGCGTGCTCGACCGAGGAGACCGCGGCGGTGGAGGAGCACCTCACCGGCTGCGCCCCCTGCGCCGAGGAGGCGCTGCGGCTGCGGGACGCCGTGGGGCTATTGCACACCGACCGGGATCTCGACCTCGATCCGCTGCTGCGCTCCCGGGTTCTGGAGAACTGCCTGGGCCGGCGGCCCCCGCGTATCCCGGTGCCCGCCTGGGCCGGCGCGTACGACGCGGAGACCGCGCGGCTCGACGCGCTGCTGCGGGACATCGGGGACTCCGAGTGGCACGCGCCGGTGCGGCTGAAGTGGTTCGACGGCGAGGCGAAGGTGAGCCGCAGGACGACGGTGGCCGGGGTGATCGGTCATCTGATGTCCGTGGACGGGCTGGTGGCCTCGGCCCTGGGACTGGGCGATCCGGCCGGTCCCGACGCCCCCGCCTCCCCGGCCGAGCGCACCGAGCGGCTCTGGAGCTCGGGCGAGCGCCCGGCGACGCGCTCGGTGCGCGTGCCGTGGCGGGAGCAGGGCCACGCGCTGGTGCGGACGGTGTCGTTCGCCGGGCTCGGGGTGGAGCAGCTGTCGGTGTCGTACGGCGACTTCGCACTGCCGCTGCAGGACGCGATGCTGGACCGGGCCTTCGAGTGCTGGGTGCACGCGGACGACATCGCGGCCGCGGTGGACTATCCGTACGAGCCCCCGGCCGGCGCGCATCTGCACCGCATGATCGATCTGGCGGCCCGGCTGCTGCCCGCTGCGCTGGCCGCCAGGCGCCGGGCCGGCCTCGCGGGCCCGGCCCGCCACCTGGTGACGGCCGGTTCGCCCGGCCGCTCGCTGCACCTGGAGGTGGAGGGCGCGGGTGGCGGCCACTGGTACATCGCGCTGGACTCGCCCGCGGCGGTGGGCGACCCGGAGCGCACGGTCGCCCAGATCGCCCTCGACGGCGTGGAGTTCTGCCAGCTGGTCGCCGGACACGTACCGCCGGCCGACGCGGCGGCCGGTCAGGACGGGGACCGCGAGGCCGTGCGGGACGTCCTCTTCGCGGCGGCCTCGCTGTCCCGGCTCTGACGGGCGGTGAGCCCGCCGATCCGTCCCCGGCGTCCCTGGCGGTGCGGCTCAGGCGGCCGTCCCTGGCGGTGCGGCTCAGGCGGTGGAGAGCGAGATCTCCGTCGCCTTGACCAGGGCGACCGCGGAACTGCCCGCCGCGAACCCGAGCTCGTCCAGCGCGTCCTTGGTGATCACGGCGGTCAGGTCCTGGCCGCCGTCCAGCCTCAGCCGGACGGTGGCCACCGCCGCGCCCGGCGTCACCGACGTGACCGTGCCCGGCAGTTGGTTGCGGATGCTCAGGCCCTCCACGCGCGCCGTCGCGAGGGCGACTTCACTGGCCTTCATCAGGGCGCTGACCGCTCCGCCGGGAAAGATGCCAAGTTCGGTGACGGCCTCGGCGGTGACGGCCGAGGTGACCTCGTCGCCGCTGTCGAGGCGGATCCTCACCGTCGCCATGGCGGGGCCGCCGGTGACCGCGATCACGGTGCCGGGCAGCTGGTTGCGGATGCTCAGGCTCATGTCGTGCCGTTCGTGTCGGGGATGTCGTTCACGTCCTGGATGTCGTGTCCGCCCCAGTGAACCGCTCGCGCAGCTTGTACTTGAGCACCTTGCGCAGTGTGTCGTTGCGGGGCAGCGCGTCCACGACCTCGAGCTGCTCCGGGAGCTTGTGCACGGCCAGGCCCGCGTTGCGCAGGTAATCCGCGACCTCGTCCAGCCGCAGCGGCCCGGCGCCCTCGGGCTGTTCGACCACGGCACAGACCCGTTCGCCGCGTTCCGGGTCGGGCAGTCCGATCACCGCCGCCTCGCCGACGCCGGGGTGCTCGTGGAGCAGGTCCTCGATCTCCTTGGCCGAGATGTTCTCTCCCTTGCGGATGATGACGTCCTTGAGGCGCCCGGTCAGGACGAGATGGCCGGAGTCGGTGAGGTGACCGAGGTCTCCGGTGATCAGGAAGCCGTCTGCGTCGAACACGGCCGCGGTCTGCTCCGGGTCCAGATAGCCCCGGCAGACGGCCTCGCCGCGCAGCCGCACCTCGCCGTCGACGATCCGTATCTCCATGCCCTCGGGCGGCCGTCCCTCGGTCGTCGCGAGGTCCTCCGGGCGGTCGTCCGGCGCACCCATCGTGATCATGGGGACCTCGGTCATGCCGTAGCCGTGGGTGAGCTGCACGCCCATCTCCCGTACGACGGCGTGGTACAGCTCGGGGGGCTTGGGGGCGCCCCCGCCGGCCAGCAGCCGGAGGGTGGGGACGACCGGCTCGTCCGGCTGCTTGCGCTGTTCGGCCAGGAACATCGAGTAGAAGGCCGTGGACCCGCCGGCCGTGGTGACCCCGTGCCTGCGGTAGGTGTCCAGCGCCTCGGGGAGTGCGAACTTCTCGAAGAGCACGGCCGGGAAGCCGTACAGCAGCAGCATGACCAGGTAGTCCGCGCCGCCGATGTGGGCGAACGGGAAGGCGATGGAGCCGACGTCGTCGGACGTCAGCCGCAGCGCGTGGGCGAGGCAGGAGCCGCCCGCGATCAGCGAACGGTCGGTGTGCAGGACGCCCTTGGGGTCGGAGGTGGTGCCGGAGGTCCAGTAGATCCACCGCACCTCGGTGCCGTCGGCGGGCGGCGGGGGCAGGGCGGAGGGGTCGCCGTCGGGGAGTTCCCCGTATGCCTCGAAGACCCCGCGGGCGCCGATCCGGCCGGCCATCGCGGTGTGGTCGAAGCCGCGCCAGACGCCCGGTACCGCGAAGAACTCCGCCGCGCAGGCGTCGAGGGCGAAGCCGACCTCCCGGTCCCGGTAGAAGGGGATGACCGGGGACTGCACCGCGCCGATCCTGGCCAGCGCCCCGGCGAGCAGGACGGTCTCGATCCGGGTGGGCAGCTGCCAGGCCACGACCGTTCCGGGCCGCACGCCGCGCGCGTACAGCCCGGCGGCGACCCGCTCGCAGCGCAGGCGCAGTTCGCCGAAGGAGAGGCGGCGCTCGTCCTGGAGCAGGACCGGGCGGTCGGGGGTGAGCCGGGCGCGGCGGTCGATCAGCTCCCAGAGCGTGCGGGAGTCGCCCAGGGAGTGTGCGGTGTCGGTCACGGCCGTCCCTTCCTCGCCGACTTCGTCTGACGGAGCGTCAGATAGTGCCGGAAGCGTAGGGCTCGTCGCCTTGTCGGTCCAGGGGTGCGGAGCTAGCCTGATGTCTGACGACCCGTCAGAAAAGTGGCGAACGGAGGGGCCCGATGGAACGGGAACTGCCTCGGATCATCAGCGTCGACGACCATGTGATCGAGCCCGCGCATCTCTTCGAGACCTGGCTGCCGGCGAAGTACCGGGACCGCGGACCCCAGCCCCTCACCGCCGGAATCGGCGAGCTCGCCTACATCGGCGGGAAGTACCAGATCACGATGGACCCGGACGGGCCGCCCACGGACTGGTGGATCTACGAGGACCTGAAGTTCCCGTACAAGCGCAACATCGCCGCCGTCGGATTCGACCGCGACGACATGACCCTGGAGGGGATCACTCGGGCCGAGATGCGGCGCGGCTGCTGGGACCCCAAGGCCAGGCTGGAGGACATGGACCTCAACCACGTCGAGGCGTCCCTGTGCTTCCCCACCTTCCCCCGCTTCTGCGGGCAGACCTTCGCCGAGGCCAAGGACAAGGAGGTCGCGCTCGCCTGCGTGCGCGCGTACAACGACTGGATGGTGGAGGAGTGGTGCGGCGACAGCGGCGGCCGGCTCATCCCCCTCTGCATCATCCCCCTGTGGGAGATCGACCTCGCGGTGGCCGAGATCCGGCGCAACGCGGCCCGCGGCGTCCGGGCCGTGACCTTCTCCGAGATCCCGACCTACCTGGGGCTGCCGTCGATCCACTCCGGCTACTGGGACCCGTTCTTCGCCGTGTGCCAGGAGACCGGGACGGTCGTCAACATGCACATCGGCTCGTCCTCGCAGATGCCGGCCGCCTCGCCCGACGCGCCCCCGGCCGTCCAGGCGTCGCTGTCCTTCAACAACGCCATGGCGTCGATGATGGACTTCCTCTTCAGCGGGGTGCTGGTGAAGTTCCCGGCGCTCAAGCTCGCCTACAGCGAGGGCCAGATGGGCTGGATCCCGTACGCGCTGGAGCGTGCCGACGACGTGTGGCAGGAGCACCGGGCCTGGGGCGGCGTGCGGGACCTCGTCCCCGAGCCGCCGTCCACCTACTACTACCGGCAGATCTTCTGCTGCTTCTTCCGCGACAAGCACGGCGTCGCCTCGCTCGACGTGGTCGGCCGGGACAACGCCACCTTCGAGACCGACTACCCGCACGTCGACTCGACCTTCCCGCACACCAGGGAGGTCGCCCTCGACCATGTGAAGGACCTCGACGACGAGACCGTCCACAAGCTGATGCGCGGCAACGCGATCCGGATGCTCGGCCTGGACCTGGACGCGTAGTGGATCTCTCGTACACCGAGGAGGAGGAGGGCTTCCGGGCCGGGCTGCGGGACTGGCTCGCCGTCGCCCTGCCCGAACTCCCGCCCCCGCCCTCGCCCGGCGACTGGCCGGCCCGCCGCGCCCACGACACCGCCTGGCAGCGGGCGCTGTACGACGCCGGATACGCGGACGTCCACTGGGACGCGTCCCCGACCCGGCGGCTGATCTTCCTGGAGGAGACCGAGAAGGCCGGGGCGCCGTACGTCGGCGCGAACTTCGTGGGACTCCTGCACGCCGGCCCGACCATCGCCGCCGAGGGCACGCGCGAACAGCGCGAGCGCTGGCTGCCGCCGATCCTGCGCGGCGACGAGATCTGGTGCCAGGGCTTCAGCGAGCCGGACGCCGGCTCCGACCTCGCCTCCCTGCGGACCAGGGCGGTCCGGGACGGCGACGCCTACGTGGTGACCGGCGCCAAGATCTGGACCTCGCACGCCGAGGTCGCCGACTGGTGCGAACTGCTCGTGCGCACCGACCCGGAGGCGCCCCGCCACCGCGGCATCACCTGGCTGGCGATGCCGATGGACGCGCCCGGCGTCACCGTCCGGCCGCTGCGCACCCTCGCGGGCTCCACCGAGTTCGCGGAGGTCTTCCTCGACGAGGTGCGGGTGCCGGCCGCGAACCGGGTGGGTGCGGAGAACGACGGCTGGCGCGTGACGATGGTGACCCTGTCCTTCGAACGCGGCACCGCCTTCGTCGGGGAGGTCGTCGCCTGCCGCCGCACGCTCGCCGCGCTGGCCCGCACCGCACGGGAGAACGGCCGCTGGGACGACGCCGTCCTGCGCCGCCGGCTCGGCAGGCTCAATGCGGAGTTCGGCGCGCTGTGGCGGCTCACCCAGTGGAACGTCAGCGAGGCCGAGGCGACCGGCGGCGTCCCCGGCACCGGCGGATCGGTCTTCAAGCTCCGCTACTCCCACGCCCGTCAGGAGCTGTACGACGCGGCCGCCGAGGTGCTCGGCCCGGACGCCCTCGACCTGTCCCGCGAGTGGAACCTCGACCGGCTGTCGTCGCTGTCGTACACCATCGCCGCCGGCACCTCGCAGATCCAGCGGAACATCGTCGCCGAGCGGATCCTCGGCCTGCCGAAGGAGCGGTGAGGTCCGTGCGCTTCCAACCGACCGAGGACCAGCGGGCCTTGCGCAGGGGCGTCCGGGAGCTGCTGGCGGCCCGCTGTGCCCCGCAGGCCCTGCGGACGGCCGGGGCACGACTGGACCGGGCCCTGTGGCGGGAGCTCGGGCGCACGGGGTTCTTCTCGCTGCGGCTGCCGGAGGCCGAGGGCGGCGTGGGCCTGGGACTGCCGGAGGCCGTGCTGGTCTTCGAGGAGGCCGGGCGGGTACTGCTGCCGGGGCCGCTGGTGGCCACGCACCTCGCCGCGGGAACCGTCCCGGGCGCCGGCGACGGGACCACGGTCGTCACCCGGGCCGACGGCGGGCTCGTGCCCTGGCTGGACGAGGCCGACGTGGTGCTCGGGAACTCCTCGGACGCCGTGCCCGTACGGTCCGTCGACCCGCTCACGCCACTGCACCGGATCCCCTCCGCGCCTCCCGGCGACCCGGACCCGGCGGCCGTGCTGCTGACGGCGGCCGAACAGCTGGGCTCCGCCGGGCGCACCACGGAGACGGCCGTGCGGTACGCGAAGGAACGCGAGCAGTTCGGCCGGCCCATCGGCGCTTTCCAGGCGGTCAAGCACCTCTGCGCGCAGATGCTCGTACGCGCCGAACTGGCCCGTGCCGCCGTGTACGCGGCGGCCGTGACCGCCGACCCCGTGGAGATCGCAGGCGCCAAGCTCCTCGCCGACGAGGCGGCGGTCCAGGGCGCCAGGGACTGTCTCCAGGTGCACGGCGGCATGGGCTTCACCTGGGAGGCCGAGGTGCATCTGCACCTCAAACGGGCCTGGGTGCGCGCCGAGCTGGGCCAGACGGCCGCGCAGGCGGAGGAGGCGCTGGCGGCCGCGCTCTGAGCGGCCGGCCGGAGTGGAGGGCGAGGGCAGCGGGTGGTCGGAAGGCGAACCCGGCGTCGGACGGGCGGGAGTCACCCTGCGTCGATATCGGGTTGTGTCCTTGGCACGGGCCGTCACGGCCCGGAGTCGGGCCTGCCCTCGGGTACGCTCCGTGGGGTGCGAGACGCGTACTGCCCGGGGGCAGTGATCCCGACGCTCCGGCCGGATCCAGACAGGGCCGGCGGGGAAGAACGCGCCGCTCGCACAGGGTGTTCGACTATTCGCAAGGTGCGCCGCACAGTATGCACCACGGGTACTCCTTCGCGCTGGAATATGCCCGAAGCGCTTGTTGCGGTGACTGTACGTCAACCATGCTGTCTCGCAGGGAAATCACGTTCCGTGATGGCTGTGAGGCGCGAGGCGATGTGTCCGCCGGTTCGGATGGTGTGAGCGGTGCAGGTGCTTCAGGTTCAGTTGGAGGTCGGGCCGGATCCCGCGGAGGTGGGGCGGGCCCGAAGATGGGCCCGTTCCCGGCTCGCCGGATCGGGCATAGAGGACGACGAGCCGCTGGCCGAGACGCTGGTGCTGCTCATCTCCGAACTGGTCACCAACGCGGTGGTCCACACGGGCTGTCCGGCCGTGCTGCGGATGCTGTTCGGCCTCGGCGCGGCGGAGGCGGGCACCGTGCGGGTCGAGGTCGCGGACACCTGCGCTCGGCCTCCGCAGCCGCGCCGCGCGGCCGGTGACGACACGGGCGGCCGCGGACTCGAGCTCGTCGACGGGCTCGCGGACCGCTGGGGCTGGAAGCGCGAGGGTGCGGGCAAGAGCATCTGGTGCGAGGTGGACCGCTGTGTGGTGCCCGGTCCCTCGGTGCCGTCCCCCGCGGTCCCCGGTGTCCCCGTCCTCCCCTCGGGGCTGAAGCCGGGCGCGTACACGGCCTGAGCGGCCCCGCCGGTGCGGTGCCGGTTCAGAGCACCGCGACCGGCGCGACGGGTGTCCCCGTGCCGCCGACGAACGGCTCGGGGGTGGCCGACAGCAGGAAGGCGTACCGCCGTTCCTCCGCGCAGGCCGTGGAGAGCTCCTCCAGGTTCCAGTTCTGGCCCTGCAGCATGCCCATCTCCACCAGGTCCAGGGCGTGCACCGGCAGCCAGAGGTTCTCGATCTCGGGCGGGAAGATCTCGAAGGTGAGGGTGTCGTTCGCGACCGCGGCGGTGTCCCGGGCGTGGAACCACTCGGGCGTACGGACCGAGAGGCCGGGCGAGGGATGGGCGTAGGCGTGCCTGTCGCCGAGGAGGTACGCCCGGACCTGACCGGTCCTGACGAGCACGATGTCCCCCGGCCCCACCCGCACGCCCCCGAACTCCTCCGCCTCCGCGAGGTCTTCCGGAGTGACCGCGTGGTCGCCCGGCAGCCGCTCCACGCCCTTGGCACGCGCCACGTCGAGCAGCACCCCGCGCGAGACGAGGGTGCGGACGGTCTCGATGCCGCTGAAGCGGGCCCCCTCGTGGGCGGTGATGCTGTCCGCAGGGCGGCCGTTCCAGATCCTGCCCGAGTGCGAGACATGGGTGAGCGCGTCCCAGTGGGTGGCCGCCTGCAGTCCCATCGTGACGGCGTCGTCGCTGGTCGCGACCGTACCGGGCCCGAACAGTTCCTGGTTGATCTGCACCATGGTGTGCAGGGGGTTCACCCGGCCCGGGATCATGCCGGTCTGGACGCCGTCCTGCCGGAGCGGCAGGGCGAGCGGAACCCGGCGGCCGGCGCGGACCGTCGCGGCCGCCTCGCGCACCACCTCGTCGGTGATCAGGTTCAGCGTCCCGATCTCGTCGTCGGCGCCCCAGCGCCCCCAGTTGTTCACACGCTCGGCGATCTCGTGGAACTCCTTCGGCAGCGACATCGGCGCCTCCCTGGGGCTTGTGCTCATGCATCCGGCGGACCATAGAATCTAACGGTCCGTCAGAAAACCGGAAGGGGCCGGACGTGGGGAACTTTTTGGCAGGCAGGACCGTCGCCGTGACCGGCGCCGGACGCGGCATCGGCCGCGCCGTGGCCCTCGCGTGCGCCGCCCAGGGGGCGAAGGTCGTCGTCAACGACCACGGCGTCCCGGTCGGCGGCGGGGAACCCGCCTCGGAGGTCGCCGAGGCGGTGGTCAAGGAGATCGAGGCGGCGGGCGGGGAGGCGGTCGCCGTCGCCGACGACATCTCGACGATGGAGGGCGGACAGCGGGTCGTCGACACCGCGCTCGCCCGGTTCGGGCGGATCGACGGAGCCGTGTGCGTCGCCGGCATCCTGCGCGAGCGCATGCTCTTCAACATGACCGAGGACGAGTGGGACCCGGTCGTCGCCACCCACCTCAAGGGCACGTTCACCGTCTTCCGCGCGGCGTCCGCGGTCATGCGCGAACAGGGCGGCGGCAGCCTGATCGGCTTCACCAGCGGCAACCACCAGGGCTCGGTGGCCCAGGCCAACTACTCGGCGGCGAAGGGCGGCATCATCTCGCTGGTGCGCAGCGCGGCTCTCGGACTGCACAAGTACGGCGTCACGGCGAACGCGGTCGCGCCCGTCGCCCGGACCCGTATGTCGGCCAACGTCCCCATGGAACTCACGGAGATCGGGGAGCCGGAGGACGTGGCGGCGCTCGTCGTGTACCTGCTGTCCGAGCGGGCGCGCGCGGAGAACATCACCGGGCAGGTCTACACGATCGCCGGCCCCAAGATCGCGGTGTGGGCCCAGCCCCGGGAACTGCGGGCCGCCTACGCCGAGGGCGCCTGGACGCCGCAACGGATCGCCGACTTCCTCCCCGGGACCGTCGGCACCGACCCGATGCCCATGCTCGCCCAACTCGACGCGATGGCGAAGGCGGCCGCCGCCGGCGACCGCCCGAACCGCTGACGCGGGACCGCGGCCATGGACTTCGCGTTCGGCCCCGACGACACCGCCTTCCGGCACGAGGCGCGCACCTGGCTGGAGGCCCGTCTCACCGGCGCGTTCGCGGACGCCGCCGGGCACGGCGCACCCGGCGGTGAACACGAACGCGCCCGCACCCGGCTCGCCTGGGAGCGTGAACTCGGCGCGGGCGGCTGGATCGGGCTCGGCTGGGACGCCGACCACGGCAACCGCCGCGCCACCCTCACCCAGCAGGTCGTCTGGGCGGAGGAGTACGCCCGCTCCCGCGCCCCCGCGCGGCTCGGACACATCGGCGAGAACCTGCTCGCCCCGACCCTGATCGCCCACGGCGACAAGGACCAGCAGGCCCGCCACCTGCCGGGCATCGCCCGCGGCGAGGAGTTCTGGTGCCAGGGCTACAGCGAGCCCGGCGCGGGCTCCGACCTGGCTTCCGTACGGACCACGGCCGTCGCCGACGGCGGCCGCTACCGGGTCACCGGGCAGAAGATCTGGACCTCGCTCGCCCGCGAGGCGCACTGGTGCTTCGTCCTGGCCCGCACCGAGCCGGGCTCCACCCGCCACCGCGGACTGTCGTTCCTGCTCGTGCCGATGGACCAGCCTGGCCGCATCGACGTACGGCCCATCCGGCAGATGTCCGGCACCAGCGAGTTCAACGAGGTCTTCCTCGACGGCGCCGAGGCCGTCGGGACCGTCGGCGGCGAGGGCAACGGATGGCGCGTCGCCATGGGCCTGCTGGCCCTGGAGCGCGGGGTGTCCACGCTCGTCCAGCAGATCGGCTTCGAGGAGGAACTGGGCCGCGTCCTGCGCCTCGCCGCCGCCGGCGGCGTCCTCGACCACGACCCGGTGCTCCGTGACCGCCTGGTCCGACAGTGGGCCGAACTGCGCACCATGCGCTGGAACGCGCTGCGCACCCTCGGCCGCACCGGCGATCCGGGTGCGCCGAGCGTGGCGAAGCTGCTGTGGGGCGGCTGGCACCGGCGGCTCGGCGAACTGGCCGTGCAGGTACGGGGCGCGGCCGCCGCGGCCGGCCCCGGCGCCTGGTCGCCCTCGTACGAACTGGACGCGCTGCAACGGCTGTTCCTCTTCACCCGCGCCGACACGATCTACGGCGGCTCGGACGAGATCCAGCGGAACATCATCGCCGAGCGGGTGCTCGGCCTACCCAGGGAGCTGCGGTGAGAGGTGTGGTGTTCGACGGCGGACGGGTCGAGGTCGCCGACGACCTCGAGGTACGCGCCCCGGGCCCGGGCGAGGTGCTCGTCCGCGTCGCGGCCGCCGGGCTCTGCCACAGCGATCTGTCGGTGATCGACGGCACGATCCCGTTCCCGGTGCCCGTCGTGCTGGGGCACGAGGGCGCGGGCGTCGTCGAGTCCGTCGGCGCGGACGTCGCCCATGTCGCGCCCGGTGACCACGTGTCGCTGTCGACGCTCGCCAACTGCGGCGCGTGCGCGGAGTGCGACCGGGGGCGGCCGACGATGTGCCGCGCCTCGATCGGCAGGCCCGGGCGGCCGTTCACCCGCGCCGGGAAGCCGCTGCACCAGTTCGCCGCCAACTCCGCCTTCGCGGAACGCACCCTGGTCAAGGCCGTACAAGCGGTCGGGATCCCCGACGACATCCCGTTCACCTCCGCCGCGCTCATCGGCTGCGGAGTGCTGACCGGCGTGGGCGCCGTGCTCAACCGGGCCAGGGTGGCCCTCGGTGACACGGTCGTGGTCATCGGCGCCGGCGGCATCGGGCTGAACGTGCTCCAGGGGGCCCGGCTCGCGGGCGCGGTGACGATCGTCGCCGTCGACACCAACCCGGCCAAGGAGGAGACGGCCCGGTTCTTCGGCGCGACGCACTTCCTCACCGACGCCGACGCGGTACGGGACGTGCTGCCGCACGGCGCCCAGCACGTCTTCGAGTGCGTCGGTCACGCAGGTCTGGTGCGCCGGGCGATCGACCTCCTCGACCGCCACGGCCAGGCGGTCCTGCTCGGCATGCCGGCCCCGACCGCGGAGGCGACGTTCCTGCCCGCCGCGATGTTCCTGGACAAGGCCGTGCTCGGCTGCCGCTACGGCTCCTCCCGCCCGCAGCACGACATCGCGCTGTACGCCGCGCTGTACCGCGAGGGGCGGCTGCTCCTGGACGAGCTGGTCACGGAGACGTACCCGGTGGAGGACTTCGCCAAGGCGGCCGAGGACGCGCGGCACGGGCGGGTGGCACGGGGGGTGCTGACGTTCTGAGGGCGGTGCCGCGGGTGCGCCGTGCTGCTCGCCGTTCTCGTCTCCTCCGTCGTCGTGGGCCATCGGCCGGGGGTCCGCCGTGCCGCAGGTGCCGCGGTTCCGGGGGCGTCAGCGCGGCACGGCCGTCGCGCGGAACGTCCGCCGGTAGACCGTCGGCGACACGCCCAGCGCGGCCGTCAGGTGCTGGCGCATCGACTGCGCCGTACCGAACCCCGAGTCGCGGGCCACCCGGTCCATGGACAGCTCCGTGGACTCCAGCAGCTGCCGGGCCCGTTCCACGCGCTGCTGCGCCAGCCACTGGCCGGGGCTCACGCCGACCTCCTCCCGGAAGCGGCGGGTGAAGGTCCGTACGGACATGGACTCCTGGCAGGCCAGGTCGCGCAGCTGGATCGGCTCGTGCAGGTGCGTCATCGCCCACGCCCGGGCCGCCGAGGTCGTCGCGGTCTGCGGCTCGGGCACCGGGCGGTGGATGTACTGGGCCTGGCCGCCGTCCCGGTGCGGGGGGACGACCGTGCGCCGGGCGACGTCGTTCGCGACGGCCGTGCCGTGGTCGCGGCGCACGATGTGCAGGCAGAGGTCGATGCCGGCGGCCACGCCGGCGGACGTCAGCACGTCCCCGTCGTCGATGAAGAGCACGTCCGCGTCCACCTTGACCCTCGGGAACGTCTTCTGGAAGTGCTCGGCGGACGACCAGTGCGTCGTCGCGGGCCGGCCGTCGAGGAACCCGGCCGCGGCGAGGACGTAACCGCCGGTGCAGATCGACACCATCCGCGTGCCGGGCCGCAGCCGGGCCAGGGCCGAGGCCAGCTCGGGCGTCAGGACGCCCTCGTCGTGGACGGGCCCGAGTTCGTACGACGCCGGAACGATCACCGTGTCGGCCGTGGCCAGGGCCTCCGGGCCGTTCTCCACCAGCACGGCGAAGTCGGCGTCCGTGCGGACCGGCCCGGGCGGGCGCACCGAGCAGGTCGCGACCTCGTACAGCTTCCGTCCGGTGGCGTCGGCCGCGCGGCCGAAGATGCGCTGCGGAATGCCCAGCTCGAAGGGGAGGCAGCCGTCCAGCGCCAGGACGGCGACGCGGTGCGGCCGCGGCGCGGTGCGCGGCGGGGTGGACGCTCCGGACGGGGTGGATGCCTGGTTGCGGGCCATGGCCCGATCGTATCGAATGCTGTCCTTCTGGCCACTCGTTCCCGCTGGGCCGCCCTGCGGATGCTGGTGACGTGACCCAGACAAGCGATCTCCCCGCAGCTCACGCCGCCTCCCCCACGGGGGAGGCGGTTCGCCGCCGCCGTCGCGTCCACCGCGCGTGGTTCGTCGCCGCCGTCGCGTTCGTGACGATCACCGGCGCCGCTGCCTTCCGGTCCCTACCGGGGCTGACGATCGACCCGTTGCACGGGGAATTCGGCTGGTCGCGCGGCACGATCGGGCTCGCCGTCTCCATCAATCTGGCGCTGTACGGGCTCACCGCGCCGTTCGCCGCCGCCCTGATGGACCGCTACGGCATCCGCAAGGTCGTGGCGGTCGCGCTGACGCTCATCGCGATCGGCTCGGGCCTGGCGGTGTGGATGACGGCGGCGTGGCAGCTGCTGCTCTGCTGGGGCCTGCTCGTCGGCCTCGGCACCGGGTCGATGGCGCTGGCGTTCGCGGCGACGGTGACGAACCGCTGGTTCACCGAGCGCAGGGGCCTGGTCACCGGCATCCTGACGGCGGCCGCCGCATCCGGGCAGCTGATCTTCCTCCCCCTGCTGTCCTGGATCGTCCAGGAGCACCAGTGGCGCCCCGCGGCCGTCACGGTCGCGCTCGCCGCGCTGGCCGTCGTCCCGTTCGTCTGGCTGCTGCTGCGCGACCACCCGGCGGACGTGGGGCTCGCCCCGTACGGCGCCAAGGAGTTCGTGCCCAAGCCGCCGCCGGTGCCGGGCGCGGCCCGCCGCACCCTGGGCGTCCTCTTCTCGGCCGCGCGCACCGGGCCGTTCTGGCTGCTCGCCGGCACCTTCGCGATCTGCGGCGCCTCGACGAACGGCCTCGTCCAGACACACTTCGTCCCCGCCGCCCACGACCACGGCATGCCCATCACGGCCGCCGCGTCGCTGCTCGCGGTCATCGGGGTCTTCGACGTCGTGGGCACGATCGCATCCGGCTGGTTCACCGACCGCTTCGACGCCCGCCGGCTGCTCGCCGTCTACTACGCGCTGCGCGGCATCTCGCTCCTCTTCCTGCCGATGCTGCTGGCACCGTCCGTGCACCCGCCGATGATCTTCTTCATCGTCTTCTACGGCCTGGACTGGGTGGCCACGGTTCCGCCGACGATCGCGCTGTGCCGGGAGCACTACGGCGAGGACGGCGCGATCGTCTTCGGCTGGGTCCTCGCCTCCCACCAGGTCGGCGCCGCGGTCGTCGCCTTCGCGGGCGGCGTCGCCCGCGACGTGTTCGGCACCTACGACGTGGTCTGGTACGCCTCGGGCGCCCTGTGCGCGGCGGCGGCGCTGATGGCGCTGGTGATCAGGCGGGGAGGAGCGGGGGCGCGGGTGCGGGTGGCGGCGGCCTGAGGCCCCGGGCGGCCGCGCTTCGGGCGGGGCCACGGCCGCGGGGGTCCGGGCCGCGACGTCAGCCCGCTCGGTCGAGGGGCTCGAACCCCACCTGGAGACGCATGCCCAGCGCGGTCGCCGGCCGGCCCGGCAGGGGCAACGTCGGTATCGTGCCTCCGGACTCGAAGCGGGCGACGGCGGGTTGCTGCACCCCCGGCCGTCCCGGCGAGCTCGGCCTGACTCATTCCGAGGGCCTCTCTGCGCTCGCGGACGGCCCGCCCAAAGAGGACTACCTGCTCAGCGAGCAGGTCCACATGGAACGCGACCGTACCGCGGTGATGCGGACTCAGCCCGAGGAACCACTTCTTCCGACGACGAGGAGCCCCCGCGGCGACTACCCCTCGAAGCGCCCGAAGCGCCCCCGGTGGAACAGCAGCGGGTCGCCGTGTTCCTCGGCGCCCAGGGCCTCGACCCGCCCCACCACGATCAGGTGGTCGCCGCCGGTGTGGACCGTGCTGATCGTGCAGTCGATCCATGCGGGGACGGAGGCGAGGCGGGGCGAGCCGGTCACCGGGGCCGGGGCGTGGGCGACGCCGGCGAACTTGTCGGCGCCGCTGACCGCGAAGGCGCGGCAGAGCCCGCCCTGGTCCGCGGCCAGGACGTTGACGCAGAACGCCCCGGCGCGGGCGATGCGCGGCCAGGTCGTCGACGTACGGGCGACCATGAACACCACCAGGGGCGGATCGAGCGACAGCGACGCGAAGGACTGGCAGGCGAAGCCCGCCGGGCCGCCGCCCTCCTCGTCGTGGGCCGTGATCACCGTGACACCGCTCGCGAACTGCCCCAGCACGCGCCGGAATTCGGCCGGAGGCACCGGTAGCCGCTCGTCCTCCCGCACGGTGCGCAGCGCGGGACGCGGCAGCACGTCGAAGGGCGGCGCGGCCGCCGGGGCGGCGCCGACGGAGCGGAGGTAGCGTACGGCGGTCGCGGCCATCCCTGCGTGTCCCATCACGGCATCCATTGAACCTGACGGTCCGTCAGAAGTGAACGGCCCCGAACCCGTCCCCTTCTCGCGACGGCCCCGGCGGCCCGGCCGGTAGCGTGGCAGTCGACCAGTCGCCGCCGCAGCAGTTACGGAGAAGCACCGACATGGGCACACCCCTGTTCGTCAAGGTCTGCGGTCTGCGCACGGAACGGGACGTCGACGCCGCCGTCGAGGCCGGTGCCGACGCCATCGGCTTGGTCTTCGCCCCGAGCCCGCGCCGCATCGACGCCGCCACCGCGCGGCGGCTCGCCGCCCGTGTCCCCGACGGCGTCCTGACCGTCGGGGTCTTCCGCGACCAGCCGCTGGACGAGGTCCGCGCCCTGCTGGACGGGACCGGGACGCGCGCGGTGCAGCTGCACGGCCAGGAGGACCTCGCGTACTACGACGCCCTGCGCCCGGACGGCAGGACCCTGCTTCGGGGAGTCGCCGTCAAGGACGCGGTACCGCGGCACGGCGAGCGCGGTGAGGACATCCTCCTCCTCGACGCGCCCGTGCCCGGTGCCGGAGAGGTCTGGGACCGCACCGGCAAGCAACTCCCGGCGCCCGGCCTGCCGTGGCTGCTCGCCGGCGGACTCGACCCCCGCAACGTCGCGGAGGCGGTGCGCACAGCCCGCCCCTGGGGGGTGGACGTCTCCAGCGGCATCGAGATCAGCCGCGGGGTGAAGAGCCCCGAACTGATCGCGGCGTTCGTCGCGGCCGCGCGCGGCGCCCGGACGATGTCCTGACCGGCGCCGGTTCGCCGCCCCGGCAGGGGTGTGGCGGGCGGCCGGCGCCGGACCGGTCGCGGGCGGTTCTTCCCGGGGAGTGCAACTCACTGTCGGCAGCCATCCGTTGCCACCTCTTTCGCCGGCGGAGGCAGTCGCCGAATCGGTTTGCGCCGGACAGTCCGGCCCGATAGGAAGCTCGCATGCTCAGAGGCGACAAGGTGGGGCTCAGGGCCCGGCACGATGACGACATCCCGATCCTGCGGGCCGAGCTCTACGACGACGTGGTCAACTCCTCGCGTTCCGAGGGCGGGCCGTGGCGGCCGATCACGCCCGGCTCGAAGGATCCCCGGCTCGTGGTGGACGACAAGGAGCAGGGGAGCGTCCCGTTCTCCGTGGTGGAGCTGGACGGCGGCACGCTGGTCGGCACCGCGGTGCTGTGGGGCATCGACAACCACAACCGGTCCGCCCACATCGGGCTGGGCCTGCTGCCGTCCTCCCGCGGCAAGGGCTACGGCACCGACGTGGTCGCGGCGCTCTGCCACTACGGCTTCGTCGTGCGCGGCCTGCAGCGGCTGCAGATCGAGACGCTGTCGGACAACCACGCCATGCTGCGCTCCGCCGAGCACAACGGCTTCGTCCGCGAGGGCGTGCTGCGCTCCTCGGCCTGGGTGCTGGGCGAGTTCCTGGACGAGGTGATCCTCGGGCTCCTCGCCCAGGACTGGAAGCAGGGCGCGAAGCTCTAGCCGCCGTCCGACCGGCCAGGCGGGCGGCGGAGCCAGACCCGGGGAGAGCGCACGGTGCCGCGGCAGGAACGGCCGACGGGTCCGCGCCGGGAAAATGGGTCGCGGGGGCGGCGGCCCGGGGGTTCCATGGCCCCATGCCGTCCACCGACCGTCTGCTGGCCTTCGCGGCCATGTCGTTCCTGCTGATCGTGATTCCCGGCCCCAGCGTGCTGTTCGTGATCGGGCGCGCACTGGCGCAGGGGCGCCGCGCCGCGCTGACCACGGTCGTCGGCAACACGCTGGGGGCCTATCTGCTCGTCGTGACCGTCGCCCTCGGGGTCGGCACCGTCGTGGAGCGCTCCGTCCTGGTGTTCACGGCGCTGAAGCTCGCGGGCGCCGCGTACCTCGTGTACCTCGGGGTCAGGGCGGTACGGCAGCGGGGATCCCTGCAGTCGGCGATCACGGCCGGCGGCCCCGGGCACGGGAGCGCGCGGACGCTCTGGGAGGGGTTCGCGGTCGGGGTGGCGAACCCGAAGACGATCGTGTTCTTCGCCGCCGTGCTGCCGCAGTTCGTGGACCGGGAGGCGGGGCACGTCGTGCTGCAGATGCTGCTGCTGGGCCTGGTCTTCAACGTCATCGCGCTGGTCTCCGACAGCGTCTGGGGCCTGGTCGCGGCGACCACACGGAGCTGGTTCGCCCGGTCGCCGCAGCGGCTCGCCGTGGTCGGCGGGGTCGGCGGGCTCACGATGATCGGTCTCGGCGTCACCGTCGCGGCGACGGGCCGCAAGGACTGAACCCGCGCGCCCCGGGGCGCGGCCGGGCGCTGTCGGCGAGGGCGCGCGGCCGCGCCGTGCCACCGGTGTTCGTCGCCGGTCGCCGGTGCCGTGGCCGGTCGGAGGGCCGCCCGCGGCCGGGTGCCGCGCCGGCGACCCGCCCTACCGTCCTCGGTACTCCGGCGCCCGGCGCTCCACGAAGCTCGCCACGCCCTCGTTCGCGTCCCGCGTCGTCATGGCGATCTCCACGGCCGACGCCTCCGCCGCGAAGGCGGAGGCCCGGTCGGTGTCGAGCGAGGCGTTCACCAGCTGCTTGGTGAGCGCGAGGGCCCGGGTCGGGCCCTGGGCCAGGCGCTCGGCCCACGCGCGGGCCGTCTTCTCCAGTTCGTCCGCCGCCACGACCCGGTTGACCAGCCCCATCCGCTCGGCGTCGGCCGCGGACAGCGCGTCGCCGAAGAACATCAGCTCTTTCGCGCGCTGCGGTCCGACCAGCCGCGGCAGCAGATACGCACCGCCCCCGTCCGGGACGAGCCCGCGCCGTACGAACACCTCGACGAAACGCGCGGAATCGGCGGCGAGGACCAGGTCGCAGGCGAAGGCCAGATGCGCCCCGATGCCGGCCGCCGTGCCGTTCACCGCGGCGATCACGGGCTTCTCGCAGTCCAGCACGGCGGCGATGAACCGCTGGGCCCCGAGCCGGATCATCCGGGCCACGTCTCCGGGCACCCGCTCCCGCCCGCGTTCCTCCGCACCTTCAGGGGGTGCGCCGGACGCGGGGCTCCCCGAAGCGGACCCTCCGGGACGCTCCCCGCGCAGATCCGCGCCGGCGCAGAAGCCCTTCCCCGTCGCCGTGATCACGACCGCCCGGACGTCCGGATCGGCGGACGCGTCCGAGAGGAGCGCGATGATCCGCTCGCGCTGGGACCAGGTGACGGCGTTCATCGCCGCGGGCCGGTCGAGCGTGATCCACGAGACCCCGTTCTCCGCGCGGTGCAGCACGCCGCGCGTCACCGGCTCCCCCTCGCTCACCGGCACACCGCCAGCGCGTCCAGCGCCACCGCGCCCTGCCCGCGGGGCAGGACCATCAGGGGGTTGATGTCCAGTTCCGAGAGGTCCCCGCCGAGCTCCAGCGCCATCCGCTGGACCCGCAGGACGACCTCGACGAGCGCGTCCACGTCCACGGGCGGGCCGCCCCTGACCCCCTCCAGCAGGGCCCGGCCGCGCAGTTCGGCGAGCATCGAGCGGGCCTGGTCCTCACCGAACGGCGGGACGCGCACCGCCACGTCCCGCAGCACTTCGACGAGCACCCCGCCGAGCCCGACCGTCACCGTCGGCCCGAACAGCTCGTCCTGAGTGACGCCGACGACCATCTCCACCCCCCGCTCGACCATCTGGCAGACGAGGACCCCGTCCAGGTCCACGCCCTCGTAGCGGGCGATGTCGGTCAGTTCGCGGTAGGTGTCGCGGATCTGGCTGGCCGAAGTCAGACCGATCTTCACCAGGCCCAGCTCCGTCTTGTGCGCGAGCTGCGGGGCGGACGCCTTCATGACCACCGGGTAGCCGACGAGCCCCGCCGCCCGCACGGCGGCCGCCGCACTGGTCACCAGCTGCTCGCGCGGCACCCGGATCCCGTAGGCGCGCAGCAGTTGCTTCGCCGCGTGCTCGCTGAGCCGGTGACCGGGGCGCAGCAGTGCCTGCGCCTTGCGGAAGGAGGGGGACAGGGTGCGGGGTGCCTCGTCGAAGGGGGAGCGGTAGCCGGTGGTGAAGCGGTGGTGGTCGAAGTACGCCCTGACGGCCGTGATGCAGTTGCCGAACGTGCGGAAGGTCGCGACCCGGGACGAGCCGAGCAGCGTCGTCCGGTACGCCTCCTCCGTCCCGACCGGTGAACCCCACACCACGCACACCAGTTTGTCCGTGGCCTCGGCCGCGTCCACCAGGTCCTGGGCGAGTTTGTCGCTCATGGGCGGGAAGGGGCCGGTGATCGGGCAGATCAGCACGCCGACGCCGGGGTCGGCGAGGATCGCGTCGATGATCTTCCGGCCGCGCCAGTCGCCGACGGGATGCCCGCCGTTGTCGACGGGGTTCGCGACGTTCAGGTACTCCGGTATCCACTGGTGCAGTTCGGCCTGGCGGACCGCCGACAGCTGGGGCAGCCGCAGGCCGGCGGCGGTGGCGAGGTCCGCGAAGTGCGCGCCGGTCCCGCCGGAGATCGAGTAGACGACGACCCCGTCGGCGGCGGGCCGGCGGGCCCGGGCCAGCAGGGCGGCGGTGTCCTGGAGTTCGTCGAGTCCGTCGACGCGGATCACCCCGTACTGGCGCATCGCCGCGTCCACGACCTGGTCGGCCCCGGTGAGTTTGCCGGTGTGCGAGGCGGCCGTCCGGGCGCCGGCCTCGGTGCGGCCCACCTTCACCGCGACGACCGGGACGCGGCTGCGGGCGGCCCGGTCCGCCGCGAGCAGGAAGGACCGGCCGTCCTTGAGGCCCTCCACGTAGCAGGCGATCGCCCCGACCTCCGGCCGTCCGGCGAAGTACGAGATGAAGTCCGCGGTCTCCAGGTCGGCCTCGTTGCCGGTCGGCGCCCAGTGGGAGAGCCGTACGCCGAGTTCCTGCATGGTGAAGACCGGGCGGCCCTGGTGGCCGGACTGGGTGATCAGTGCGATGGCGGGGCCTTCGAGGTCGTCGCGGAACCGCTCGAAGGCGTTGAGGTTGGTGTTCGGCCCGAGCAGCCGCAGCCCGGAGCGTTCGACGGCCGCTGCCAGCCGACGCTGGGCGTCGGCGCCGGCCTCGCCGGTCTCGGCGAACCCGGACGCGAAGGCCACGGCGAACTTCACCTTGGCCTGGCCGAGTTCCTCGATGACGGGGAGCGGATCGCCGACGAGCAGGACGGCGAGGTCCACGGGCTCGGGCAGTTCCGCGACGGACGGCACACAGGGCAGCCCGAACACGGCGGTACGGGTCGGATGGACCGGGTGCAGTCTCGCCCCGACCCGCGCGGCCCAGGCGATCAGCTGCCGGGTGATGCCGGTGTTGGGCCGGCCGTCGGCGTCGGAGGCACCGACGACGGCGACGGACTCGGGCCGGAAGAAGCGGTCCAGATCGGGCACGGGCGCGTACAGCGGACGGCCGCTGACGTCGAGGTCGCCCTCGGCCGCGGTGACGCCGTGGACGGCTGCCCCGGTCTGCTGCCCGCAGGCCACGACTCGGGCACGGAGGTCGGTGGTCAAGGTGCCGTGGGTTGATCCAAGCATCGTTCCGCCCGCTCCTTGCTCGTCGGCCAGGTTACTGACGCATAGTCAGATTACAGAACTGACGGCATGTCAGGAACTGTCCGTGCGCCGGGAAGTACCTGGGAGTCCGGCCGGGTGGGACGCGCAGGGATGCCTGCCCGGGCCGGCCCGGAAGGAACCCGTCCCCGGGCGATCGGCCCCAGGATGGCCGGATGCACGGGAGGGACTGGCCGGAACGCCGGTACCGGTGGGGCTGTGGAACCTCACCGCGGGGCCTGGGCCCTGCGGGGCGGACGGGCCGTGACGGCGCCGGTGCCGGCCCTCACGGGGCGGAAGTCGCCCCCGGCATCAGGACCGGACGCCACCGCCCCCGCCGAAGCCCTCGTCGGGTCAACGCCGTCCGCCCGATCCGCGTCTACCCGGGTGACCGAGCACCGCCCCCGAAGGAACACCCCACGCAATGATCACCACCCTGGCGGTTGAGAACTACCGTTCACTGCGCAAACTGATCGTCCCGCTCGGCCGGCTGACCGTGGTGACCGGCGCCAACGGAACGGGAAAATCCAGCCTCTACCGCGCCCTGCGGCTCCTCGCCGACACGTCCCGCGGCGGCGCCGTGGCGGCCCTCGCCCGGGAAGGCGGCCTGCCCTCCACGCTCTGGGCCGGCCCGGAGAACATCAGCCGTGCCGTGAAGGAGGGCCGCCATCCCCTGCAGGGCACGCTGCGCAGCGGGCCCGTCAGCCTGCGCCTGGGCTTCGCCGGCGACGACTTCGGGTACGCCGTCGACTTCGGCCACCCCGTTCCCGTGAACAACGGCTCGACGCCGTCGCTGTTCAACCTGGACCCGGAGATCAAACGGGAGTCGACCTGGGCAGGGCCGGTGCTGCGCCCGGCCGCCCTGCTCTCGGACCGGTCCGGACCGGCCGTCCGGACCCGCACCGCGAAGGGCGACTGGCACCGCAGCACGGGCGAGCTGCGCCCCTACGACTCGATGCTGAGCGAGTTCGCCGACCCCCAGCTGGCCCCGGACCTGCTGAGCATGCGCGAACGCATCCGGTCCTGGCGCTTCTACGACCATGTCCGCACCGACGCCGAGGCCCCGGCACGCTCGGCCCGCATCGGCACGCGTACGCCCGTCATGTCCGCCGACGGCTCCGACCTGCCGGCGGCGCTGCAGACCATCCGGGAGACCGGCGACGCCGAGACCCTGGACGAGGCCGTCGACGCCGCCTTCCCGGGGAGCCGGATCGCCGTCGACTCACGCGACGGCCGCTTCGCACTGCAACTGCACCAGAAGGGGCTCCTGCGTCCCCTCGAGGCCGCCGAACTGTCCGACGGCACACTGCGCTATCTGCTGTGGGTCGCGGCACTGCTCACCCCGCGCCCGCCGTCGCTCATGGTCCTCAACGAGCCCGAGGCCAGCCTGCACCCCGATCTGCTCGCACCCCTCGCGGACCTGATCGTGACGGCGAGCCGGGACACCCAGACCCTCGTCGTCACCCACGCCACGCCCCTGGCGGAGGCGCTCGACGCGGGCGGCCGCCGCCGCAGGACGGATCTGCGGAAGGTCGAGCTGATCAAGGAGTGGGGCGAGACGAAGGTCGCGGGCCGGGAGGGCCCCCTGGACGAGCCGCTCTGGTACTGGCCCAAGCGCTAGGTGTATTGATCACGAGCCTTGTTCACGACGGCCGGCGCCGGGCACCGTCCACACCCCGGAGGCGCCACATCCCGGTGTCGCGACACCCCGGAGGCGGCGCGCCGGCCGGCCGGTCACTTCGCCAGGGCCTTGGCGATCTTCCGAGCGTCCAGGGCCATCTCACGGAGCATCCCGCTGATGGGGTTGGTGAACCCCGTGAAGTACAGGCCCGGGGCCTCGCGCGGGGTCCGGCCGCCGTGGACGACCGGCCGGCCGCGCTCGTCCAGTACGCCGAGATGCCCCACCAGCGGCTCCAGCGCACGGTGGTAGCCGGTGGCCGCGATGACCGCCTCGGGCGATATGCGGGAGCCGTCGGCGAGGACCACCTTGCCGTCGTCGAACGCGTCGACGGCGGCGACCGGCTCCACCTTCCCGGTGCGGACCGCGTCGATCAGGCCCACGTCCTGCACGGGGATCGCGCCCTGCCGGACACGTGTGTACAGGCCCGCCTCCGGGCGCGGCAGACCCCGGTCGGACAGATCGGGCACGGCCACCCGCGCCATCAGCCGGCCCGCCGCGTCGACCAGCCGCACGGGCAGCCGCCGCACGAGGATCCCCGTGCGCTGCGCCGGCCAGCCGGCGGTCGAACGGCGCACGATGTGCGGTGCGGTCCGCACGGCCAGCCGCACCCGCGCGGCTCCCGCCCCGGCCAGGTCCGCCGCTATCTCCGCGCCCGTGTTCCCGGCTCCGACGACGAGCACGTCCCTGCCCGCGTACGGCGCGGGATTGCGGTACGCGGAGGCGTGCAGCAGTTCGCCCGTGTACGAGTCCCGGCCGGGCCAGTCCGGCGTACGGGGGGTGTGGTTGAACCCGGTCGCGACGACGACGGCCCGCCCGGTGAGCCGGCGGCCGCCGGACGCGTGGAGCACCCAGTCGGAGCCCTCGGGCTCGACCCTGGACACCTCCACACCCGTCACCAGCTCCAGCTCGTGGAACTCGGTGTACTTCTCCAGGTAGCGGACCACGTCGTCCCGGGCGACCCAGCGTCCGAAGCGGCGCGGCATGGGCAGGCCGGGCAGCCCCGACAGGCGCCGGGTCGTGTGCAGGTGCAGCCGGTCGTAGTGACCGCGCCAGGACGCGCCCACGGAGTCCGACTTCTCCAGGACGACCGCCCGCACCCCGCGCTCCCGCAGGGCGGCGGCCACCGCGAGGCCGCCGGGTCCGGCCCCGATGACGTACACGGGGCGGTCGTTGGTGAGGTCGATGGCTCTGTGGTCGGGCATGAGCGCTGACTCTAGTGGCGCGCGGTTGCGAAACGGTCACGGCCGGCTACCTCTTGCGCACACGGGCCCTCTTCCGGTGAACTGACGTACCGTCAGAAAGTGTGGGGAGGGGACCGGGGATGCGGACGATCTGGCTCACCGGCGCCGAATGGCTCGCCGTCCTGCGCATCGGCCTGGGTGTGTGGTGGCTGGAGAGCTGGCGGCACAAGGACAGGAAGGGCTGGTTCGAGCGCGGCACCGGCATTGCGTGGGCCGCCGACGTCGCGGCGAAGCACCGCTGGACGGCGGTCAGGTCAGGATTCGACCGGATCGTCGCCCCGCGCCCCAAGGCTATGGCGTACGTCGTCGTCTACGCCGAACTCGCCATCGGACTCGGCCTGATCACCGGCTTCCTCACCCCGGTCGCCCTGATCGGAGGGCTGATACTGAATCTCCTCTACCTGGTCCTGATGATCCACGACTGGGCCGAGCAGGGGCAGAACGCGATGATGGCGTTGATCTCGCTCGTCGCGCTGCTCGCCATGTCCTGGCAGACCTGGTCCCTCGACAGCGCACTGGGGCTCTTCCTGTGAGCGCGGGCGGGAACGGCGGCGGGAGCACCGGCCGGACCGCTGCGGCCCCCGGCGGGACGGCTGCGGCGGGGACCGCGGCGACCCCCGACATCGACGACTTCACCCGCCCCTGGTGGGACGCGGCCGCCGAGGGCCGGCTGCTGGTCCGCCGCTGCGCCGCGTGCGGACGCGCCCACCACTATCCGCGCGAGTTCTGCCCGCACTGCTGGAGCGAGGACGTCGCCTGGGAACAGGCGAGCGGCCGGGCGGCCCTCTACACCTGGTCCGTCGTCCACCGCAACGACCTGCCGCCCTTCGGCGCCCGCACGCCCTACACCGCCGCCGTCGTCGATCTCGCGGAGGGTCCGCGGATGATGACCGAGATCGTCGAGTGCGCGGAGGCGGACCTGCGCATCGGAATGGAGCTGGAGGTCGCCTTCCGGGAGGAGGACGGGGGAGTGGTGGTGCCGGTGTTCCGCCCGGCGCCGGACGTCAGCCGGAGGGCTCGGCCATCCGGCGCATGACGGCGACGGGAATCGTCGGGTTGACCAGGGCGTCACGGACCGTCCTCAGGTCCCGCAGCAGCCGCACCAGCGTGCGCGCGGGCAACCGCCCGTGCCGCACCGCCGTCACGCGCACCCATTCGTGCGGGTCGTCGAGCAACCGCACCGCCGACGCCGTCGACAGCCGCGGGTCCTCCGCCGCCCGGCGCCGCACCTCCCAGTGGGGATCCCGGCTGAAGCGCGCCACCAGCTCCGCCGTCGAGTCCGGGTCGTCCAGCGCCAGCTGACGCAGCCGGTGATGCGGATCGTCCGCGTACCGGAGAAGATCCCGGCGCGGGAAGTTCGGGTGCGAGCGGGGCCTCCCCGGGAAGCTGAAGCTGCCGTCCCACCACAGCCACACCTCCAGCAGCATGGACGCGGGCGCGTCGTCGCAGGACTCGGCGAGGAACAGCCGTACGACCCGGTCCTCGTCCCGGGCCAGGCGCTCGACGACGTCCGGCGGGAGTCGTTTCGCCCGCGCGGCACTGCTGCGCAGGAGGAGATGGGACGAGGCCGCGCAGCGGCGCATGGCCTCCGGGTCGTCGTGGAGCGCACGGACCCAGGGCAGCGTGTGCCGCATACCGTCCGGGTCGACCTCCGCCCGGACCGCCGCCCGCTGCTCCTCGGTCAGTTCGGGCCGTACGGACACCTGGAAGCGGACGGTGTCGTCGTCGTCCTCGGCGAGCACGGCCACCAGGTCGGGGTCCAGACGGGGATTGCGTGCCACGGACCGACGCCGTGCGGCGTCCTCGTGCCCGCACAGGTACTCCGCGAACCGCCGCTCCAGACGGCACGTCTCCAGGACCTCGTCGTCGAAGCCCTGTTCCTCGAACACCGACCGGGGCAGAGGGTGCGTCGCGTGGTGCCGCAGCAGGGCCGCGGCACGCACACCGGAGTCGGCGTCGCCGAGCAGCGCCTCCCGCGCCGGGGGCGCCAAGTCCTCCCACCCCGTGCACGCGGCGGCGCGGACCCGCGCGTCGGCGTCGGCCGCGAGCGCGGCCCGCAGCCCGCCGGGCAGCGCCGGGAAGCGGGCCGCCTCGGCCCGCACGAGCGCCGAAGCGTCCCCGGCGAGCCGTTCGTACCCCTCTGCGGTCAGCTCCGCGCCCATCCGTACGGCGTCCTCGGCGAGCAGCGCCCGGCGCGCGGAACCCGGCTCGGCCAGGACCAGCCGCGTCCACTGCCCGGCGGTCAACGGATGCCGCACTTCGGCGAGTTGCGCCCGTACGTCCGGGTTCGGATGGCCGACGGCGGCGTCCACCACCTCCGGCGGCAGGTCCTTGCGCCACAGGAGATCGGCCGCCGAGTCCAGCAGCCGCACCAGCGCGTCCTCGGGCACCGACCGGTTGAACCCGAGCCACTCGCGCCAGCCCGCGCGCAGTTTCTCCGTGGGCCGCATCGGTCCCTCGAAGAGCGACGTCCACGCGGCCTCGCGCTCCTCGGGCGTCTCCCGGGCCTCCGCCCGCGCGGCCTCCTCCTGCCGCTCCCGGATCCGGTCCACGGCGACCAGCCGGACGTCGTACTCCTCGCAGGTGACGCCGAGCAGCGACTCGCCGTCGACCGCCACGGTCACGAACTCGGGCCGCCCCGGCCGTTCGCCGAGGACGCCCGCGAGGTCCCACGACGCGCCGAGCCGCACCCGGACCCAACGCCTCGGACCACTGCGGGAATCGGCGACGTCGACGAGGAACACGCCGTCCGCGCCGATCACCCCGTACTCGACGGCGAGCCGGTGCCACTGCGCGTTGATCTCGGAGACGAGGTCCGGCCGGTCGTGGCGCACGGTCGCGGCCGGTTCCGTGCCCGTCGCGGCGACCGGCCGCCACGCGGCCTGCGACGGCAGGACGTCCTCGTCCCGGGGCCATTCGCCCACGATCTCCAGCCCGGCGCGTGCCATCAGCCCGGCGAACTCTTCTCTCCACCCCGTCATACCGGCCATGATCCCCCGGCTCAGCCCCCAGGCGACAGGCACAGCTGCGCGGTGACCACGGCGAACAGCAACTCCGGGTCCACGAACTCCCCGGCGCCCGGCGGCCCCGCGCGCCAGGACAGCGGATACGTGTTGTCGTCGGCGGCCGGGACGCCGGCGTACTGGTCCCCGCGCGCACGGGCCGAAGCAGGCGGCACCGGGCGGTCAGGGATGCTCCTTGCTGCTGCCCGGCGGGATGAGGAAGTACGTCCACCGCCCGCGCCACATCTCCCGCACGACGGGCCCGGGACGACCGCCGGTGGCCCGGACGAGGTGGTGCAGCACGGCCTCGCCGCGGACGCCGTGGACGCGTACGGCGTCGAAGTGGATCCCCGCGAGCCGTAGTTGAACACCGGACGCCGGGACCCAATCGGGGAGTTCTCGCTGGTCTTGCCCCCGAGGATCGCGTCGGTTGCTTAGCGTGACCAGAGGGACACGGTCCACATCGGGCGGATGTGGGAAGGGCGGTGGCAGCTGTGGGATCGGGCAGGTAGCCCTCGCCCGCGCGGAGGCACGTGGGCGAGCTGGTCAAGCTGTGTACGAGCCGGAGGAGATCGACCGGCACGTGGAGGCACGGCTGGAGCGGCAGGACGTGCTCGACCGCAGGCCGAAGCCGATCGTCGCCTATGTCATCGAGGAGTCGGTGCTGCACCGGCCGATCGGCGGTGGGGCGGTGCTCAAGGAACAGCTCGCGCATCTGCTGGGGTCGGTGCGGACGAGGGACCATCTGACGGTGCAGGTGATGCCGATGGAACGGGAGGTGCACGCAGGACTGAGTGGGCCGATGCAACTGCTGAGCACCCGCCAAGGGGCGGAATCTCGGGTATACGGAGGGGCACGGCGGAGCTACGTTGATCTCCAAGCCGGACGGAGTCAACCGGCTGTTCGACCTCTTCGGGGCACTGCGGCCCAGGCCCTCACGCCCTGGGAGTCCGTGGAACTGATCGAGAGGATGGCGGCGAGACCGTGAACCCCGACCTGGTCTGGTTCAAGAGCAGTTACAGCGACAACGAGGGCGGCGCCTGCCTCGAAGTCGCCTACGCCTGGCGCATCTCCAGCTACAGCACCAACGAGGGCGGAAGCTGCGTCGAGATCGCCGCCTGCCCCCACACCGTCCACGTCCGCGACTCCAAGGTGCCGGACGGCCCGATGCTCAGCGTCGCCCCGGCCTCCTGGGCGGCGTTCGTCGCCACGACCGCCGTCCCGCGCCCGGCCCGGTAGCTCGCGCCATGCGTGTGGTGACGTGGAACGTGTGGTGGCGCTTCGGGCCCTGGGAGAAGCGGCGGCACGCGATCCTGGCCGTCCTGCGCGAGCTGAGGCCCGATGTCGTCGGCCTCCAGGAGGTGTGGGCGACGGGTGACGAGAACCTGGCGCAGTGGCTCGCCGGGGAGCTGGGGCTCCACTGGGCATGGGCGGCCTCCGACGCGCCGCAGCGGTGGCAGAAGAGGAACGGCGAGCCGGATGTCGACTTCGGCAACGCCGTGCTCAGCCGCTGGCCGGCCGCCGGCCGCGAGGTCCTGCGGCTGCCGTCGAACACGAGGTACGAGGACGGCCGCCTCGTGCTCCACGTCCGGCTGGAGGTGCCCGGCGGCCCGCCCGTGCCGTTCTTCACCACCCATCTGACCTCGGACCCCGACGCGTCGGCCGTGCGCTGTGCACAGGTGCGCGAGCTGGTCGGTTTCGTCGCCCGGCACCGGGGCGACGGCCCCCACCCCCCGGTGATCACCGGGGACTTCAACGCCTGGCCGGACTCCGACGAGATCCGGCTGCTCGGCGGGCTCAGGACCGCGCCCGCCGTCGCGGGGCAGGTGTTCCTCGACGCCTGGGAGTACGCGGACCCGTCGGCCCCGTCCGCGACCTGGGACACGGCCAACCCGTACCTGTCCGGCTTCGGGCCGAGCGTCCGCATCGACTACATCCACGTCGGTCCGCCCGGACCGGGCGGGCTCGGACACGTGCGCTCCGTCCGGCGGGCGGGCTTCGGACCGGTGGACGGCGTCTGGCCGTCCGACCACGCGGCGGTCGTCGCCGACCTCGTGACCGCCGAGGGCTGACGGCACCGGCCTCGGTCCCGCTCCGCGCAGCGCGGCAGGCCGTGGGAACACGCTTGCGATACCAGGTGTACGCGGGCGATACTCCGATTCCCCTCAACATCTTTGTCCATGACGCTTTTCCGGTTGTCGGGGGATTTCGGCCGTTGCGTACGTCCATGCCTGGTTCCGCACCTTCGCCGCGCGCCCGATGCGCTCCACCGTCCCCGAAACGCCCCGACAGGGTGCCACGTCGCGCCCGCCGCGGGGTGCGGCCGGCGTCTTCCGGCCGGCTCGGCCCGACGGGGAACGCGGGCCCGCGTCCACGCGGTTCGCCCGTGCACGGCGGCCACCGTTCAGCTCCGACACCGCGCGGCCGCCGGCTGCCACCGATCACCGAGGTTCTTGTGAAGCTCCTTCCACGGGTCTCCCCGACCCCTCTCGCCGTCGCGCCGTGGGCGCCGGACGAGTCCGCCACGGCCGGCGCCCCCGCAGTCAAGGGCGGTGTGTGACCGTGGACGTCGCCCGCATCGTCGTCATCGGGCTCGGCATCGCGTTCGCCATCGGCTGCTACCGCCGCATCATGGGCCCCTCCTCCTCCGGACGGCCGGGGTCGTCCCGGAAGGCCGAGCGGCTCGGACTGCTCCCGGAGTCCCGGCAGAACACCCGTCGGTCGGCTCCCGAGCCGGAGCTGGAGCGGGCCACGGCCTCGGCGGCGCGGGGCCGGTGGGAGGAGGCGGCGCGGCTGATGGCCGTGACCCGGGAGCAGCGGGACTGGGCGCGCCGGTCCCACTACGCCGACGCGTTCGGCTCGCACAGGTCGGCCGTTCGGGGCGGTCTGCTGGACGTGTGGGAGGCCGCGGCCGGTCCGGACGACCCTGACCTGGCGGGGGTACGGGCGAGGGCGACGGTCAGTCTGGCCTGGCACTTCAGGGGCGGCGCCTGGGCGAAGGACACCAGCAGGGAGCAGTTCGCCGGCTTCCACGCGACGCTCGCCCGCGCCCCGCAGGAGAACGCGCGCGCCGTCGAACTGAACCCGGACGACCCGACGCCGTACGTCGCCGAGATCTGGACCGCGCTCGGTCTCGGCTACACCCACGAGGACATGCGGCGGCTCTGGAAGGAGATCACCGTCCGGGACCCGCACCACTACGGCGCGCACTACGCGGCGCTCCAGTTCTGGTGCAGGAAGTGGCACGGCTCGGAGGAACTGGCCATGTCCTTCGCCCGCGAGGCCGCCGCCTCGGCGCCCCCGGGCAGCCTGCTCACCGCCATGCCGCTGATCGCCTGGTACGAGCACCGCGACAGCGACGCGAAGGCCGCCCACTTCCGCACGCCGGACGTCGTGGGCCTGGTCGACGCCGCACTGGTGGACGTGGCGGCGGCCCGGCCGGACCATCCGGACACGGCCGACGTGCGGCATCTCCTGGCGTACTTCCTGACCCGGCAGGGCCGGTACGACGCGGCGCTGGAGCAGTTCCTGCTGGTCGACGGGTACGTCGACGCGCTGCCGTGGCGCTACTGGACCGACCCGGCCGCCGTGTACTGCGGTTGGCGGGACCGCGCGGTGCGGGGCGCGCGCCGGGGCTGAGCGCCGAAGCCGGAGTCCGCGACGGCGGCCGGTGCCGGGCCCGGACGCGACGTGGGGCCTCCCGTGGCGGGAGGCCCCACGTCGTTCGACCGGGGTGGTGTCGCCGTGCGTCAGAAGCGGTCGCGCATCCCCGGGATGCCCGGGATCCCCGGAGGCGTCGGCAGCGGAAGCTGCAGCCGGTCCTTGCGCTGGCCGGCCGGCGTCCGGCAGGTCAGGTCCTTCGCCGGGAGCCTGCCCGTCGTCAGATAGGCGGTGGCCGTCTTGTCCGCGCAGGACTTGGAGCCGTAGATGCCGTGGCCCTCGCCGCCGAGAACGGTGACCATGCGGGAGCCCTTCATGGCCCGGCGCAGGCCCTGACCGCTCGTCAGCGGCGTCTGGGAGTCCCACTCGTTCTGCAGCACGAGCGCGCCCACCTTGTTGTCGATCCTGGTGGCCTGCTCGGGGCCGTTCTTCCAGAACGCGCACGGCTTGATGTTGGACGCGAAGTCGCCGTACAGCGGGTACTTGGCCTTGTCGCGGATCGCGTCGCGGCGGTACTGCTCGGCGTCGCGCGGCCAGGAGCGGGTGTCGGCGCACACGACGGCCCAGAAGCTCGCGTCCCCGTTGTCCGAGGGCACGGCGCGGGCGAACGACGGCGGGACGGGGCTCGGCGAGGAGCCGCGCTCGCGGGACGGTGCGGGCTTCTTGCCCGCGGCGGCCTTCTTCAGGTCGGCGACCGTCTCGGCGGCGTTGACCACGTCGAAGAACACCGCCCGCCCGGCGCGGATGTCGTCGCCGGTCATGCGCGTGCCGTCGAATTCGATGGGCTTGCGGTCGGCCTGGGCGACCAGGTCCCAGAAGGTCTTGCGGACCTTGGCCGGGGTGTCACCGAGCTTGTACTGTGCGTGCCGCTTCGCGGTCCATTGGCTCCAGTGCGTGAACGCGGGCTCGGCGCCCTCCGCCCACACCTGGATCATTCCCCGCCAGATCCGCTGCGGGTCGACGGCGCTGTCCAGCACGAACCGGTCGGCCCGCTTGGGGAACATCTGCGTGTAGACGGCGCCGAGGTAGGTGCCGTACGAGTACCCCAGGTAGGAGATCTTCTTCTCGCCCAGCACGGCGCGGACGACGTCCATGTCGCGTGCGGTGTTGCGGGTGGTGAACTGGAGCAGCGCGTCACCGCCCTTGGCCCGGCACTTCTCGGCGACCGTACGGGCCCACTTCACGTCCTTGGCGAACGTCGCGGCCCTGTAGGGCCGTTCCCAGTTGCGCTCGCCCTCCTTCAGCCCGCAGCTGACCGGGGAGCTCTGGCCGACGCCCCGCGGGTCGAACCCGATGAGGTCGTATTGCTTCTTCACGGACGCGGGCAGTTCGCTCGCCAGGTACAGCGGCATGCCCAGGCCCTCTCCGCCGGGACCGCCGGGGTTGAGCAGCAGCACGCCGCGCCGCTCCTTGGTGCTGGTCGCCTTCATCCGCGACACCGCGATCTCGATCTTCTTGCCGCCGGGACGGCTGTAGTCGAGCGGCACCTTGAGCGTCGCGCACTGGTAGGACGCCGGGCTCTGGGCGTCGCAGCGCTTCCACTTCGGCTTCTGCTGCGTGTACTGCTTCAAGGGGTCCGCGGCGGCGGGGGCCTTGGATGCCGGGGTGGCCGCGGAGGCGACGGCGGGCGTGAGCGCGGGGACGAGGGTCGCGACGGCGCTGACGGCCAGAACGGGGGCTATTCGTCTGCTTCGCACAATGATGCCGGTCCTTGTGAAGGGGGTGGTCGATTGCCATCCACCCTTCCGCAGAGCGCAGTTGTGCGAATCCCTCGCCGGGCCCGAGCCCGGTCCGCCCCCAGGAGGAGGACGCGCCACGACGAATGGTTCCTCGGGCTGAGAACGGAAGCGGCCGATTTTCCGTCGGGCCGGGGCGAGTCGGAGGGAACACCCGGTCGGCGGGCGGGACCCGGCCGCGTCCCGGGGATCGGGCGGAGCCGCCCCGGCGGCGATGCGAGGCGGCGTTCGGCTCACGACATGGCGTGCCGCTCAGGGCAGGGGCGGCGTCTTCGAGCCCTCCGGTACGGGCGCCGCCGCGCCGGCCGTCCGGCCGCCCGTTCCTTCTACGGCCACAGCAGCTCCCGCACCCACCCGTCCGTGTCGCCCTCACGCCGGTAGCGCAGCCGGACGTGGCGGCGGCGGGTGTCCCCCTGGAAGAACTCGACCTCGGACGGGACGAGCACGTACACCGTCCAGGTCTCGGCCGACGCCTCCGGATCGGCCTCCGCGCGCTGCCACGCGGCCGCGCTCGCCCGCCGCAACTCCTCCTGCGAGCCGAGGACCTCGCTCTGCCGTCCGACCAGGGCCGCCGCCAGCGCCCCGGTGGACCGGGCGTGCAGATCGGCGTAGGCCTCCTCCGGGGTACCCGACACGACCCGGCCGCGGACGCGTACCTGCCTGCCCTGCAGAGGCCAGTAGAAGCCGAGCGCGGCCTCCGGACGGGCCGCCAGCTGGCGGCCCTTCGCGCTCGTCGCATGGGTCGCGAAGTGCCAGCCTCGGGCGTCCGCGTCGTGCAGCATCAGCGTCCGCAGGTCCGGACGGGAGTCCTCGTCCACGGTGGCGAGCGACATGGTGTGCGGCTCCGGCTGGCCGGCGGCCGCGGCCGACACGAACCAGCGGTGGAAGAGCTGCACCGGTTCCGCCGGTGCGCCGTCCGGGTCGAAGGGCGGCAGGTCCGTGTCCCAGACCTTCAACGACCTGAGCAGCTCACGGAACTCTCGGGCGGTGCCGTCGCCGCCGGGCTCGTGCGTCATGCCCCGATCATCACACCCGGCCCAGGTCGGACGACAGCCACCGCTGCGGCCGCATCCGGATCACGACCGTCTCGCCGTGGTCCTTGAGGGCGAACTCGACATAGCCGTCGACCTTGTCCGGCGGAAGATAGCGGGCGGCCAGCTCCCGCAGCTCGGCCTCGCCGCCGGGCTCCGTCGACGTCACCGGCCCCTCGACCTGGACGTAGCGGATCGAGGGGGCCAGCCGGTCGACCATGAGCGAGAACCGCCCCGCGGCGCCGATCAGCCGGTGCTTGCGCGAGTCGCGCCCCGTCAGGATCCAGATGTCCCCGCCGGGCTCGTACTGGTACCAGATCGGCACGCTCAGCGGTGCCCGGTCCTCCTCACCGGAGTCGATCGCGATCGCCGCGACATGGGGCTCTGCCAGGAACTGCTCACGCTCTTCGCGACTGAGGGCCACGGGAGTCTCCTTACGAGCTCGTGAACGGTCCGCGGGAGCGGGCCGACTCCCACGGTCCACCCACTGTGCCGCAACCGCCGCCCGCGCCCCGCCCTGGACGCGCGGGAACCGGCCACGCGGTCCTCCACCGCGGAACCCGTTGCGCCGGCGAGCGCCACCGGCGCCCGCCCGTGCCGTTCAACGGCCCAGCACCACCGTCCCCGAGGAGCAGAACCAGCCGCCGGTGCCCGAGGCCACGGCCAGCTCGGGGACGCTGCCGTCGGCCCGCCGCACCTGGTGCCCGCCCGCCTCCCCGCGCAGTTGGCGAACCGCCTCGACGAGCAGGAACAGGCCGCGCATGCCCGGATGGCAGGCGGACAGCCCACCGCCGTCGGTGTTCACGGGCAGCTCGCCGTCCAGCCGAAGCCGCCCCTTCTCCACGAACGCCCCGCCCTCTCCCTTGGCGCAGAAACCCAGGTCCTCCAGCGTCACGAGCGTCATGTACGTGAAGGCGTCGTAGACCTCGGCGATGTCGATGTCCCCCGGCAGCACGCCCGCCCGGCCGAACGCCAGCCGCCCGCTCACCGCGGCCGGGGAGACCGTGAAGTCGTCCCACTCCGACATGGTCGTGTGGGACACGTGCTCGCCCGTGCCGAGGACCCACACAGGTGCCTTGGCGGTGTCCGGGACGTACTCCTCCGCCACGAGGAGCACCGCGCATCCCCCGTCGCTGCGGATGCAGCAGTGCAGTCTGGTGAACGGGTCGGCGATCACCGGCGCCGACAGCACGTCGTCCACGGTGATCGGGTCGCGGAACATCGCGTCCGGGTTGCGGGAGGCGTTCGCCCTCGCCTGGACGGCGACTTGGGCCAGCTGCTCCGCCGTCGTCCCGTACTCGTGCATGTGGCGCCGGGCTGCCATCGCGTACTTGGCGATCAACGTGTGCCCGTAGGGCACCTCGAACTGGAGCGGGCCGCGGGCGCCGAAGGAGAGGTTGGCGGTGCGGCGGCCCGCGCGGATGTCGGCACGGGCCGTCGAACCGTAGACGAGGAGCACCGCGTTCGCGTGGCCCGCTGCGATGGCGTCGGCGGCATGCGCGGCCATGACCTCCCAGGTGGCGCCGCCGACGGACGTGGAGTCCACCCAGCGCGGCCTGAGGCCCAGGTACTCGGCGACCTCGGCCGGGGCGAGGGTGCCCAGCCCGGCCGAGGCAAGTCCGTCGACGACCTCGCGGCCGAGCCCCGAGTCGGCGAGGGCGCGCCGTGCGGCCTGGGCGTGCAGGGCGTACGGGGTGGGGCCGTCGACACGGCCGCAGTCCGAGAGGGATATGCCGGCGACGGCGACCTTGCGGGGGTGGCGCTGAGGACTCCTTGGCATGTATCTGACGGTACATCAGCTACGGGGGGTCGGCGGTACCCTCGGGGCATGGCCGGATCCCATGCGGAAGACGTCGACGGATACCTCGCCGAGGTGGCCGATCCCGATCGGGTGACCGCCCTCGTGCGCATCCGCGAGCTGTGCCTGACCCGGCTCGGCGACCACGAGGAGGTCATGGCGTACGGCATGCCCGCGTACCGCAGGCCCGGCGGGGAGCCGGAGATCGCCTTCGCCAACCAGAAGCAGTACATCTCCTTCTATTTGATGCGGCCGGACGTCCGTGAGGCCTTCGGCGAGCGGCTCGCGGACCAGGACATGGGCAAGGGGTGCCTGCGCTTCCGCCGCGCCGAGCGGATCGACTTCGCTCTCGTGGAGGACCTGCTGAAGGCGGTCGCGGCGGGCCCCGGCGAGAGCTGCTGACCTGGCAGGGCGGACCGGCGCCCGCAGCGGGCGCCAGGCGGGCCGGCTCCGGCCGCGCCACGGGTGTGTCCCTGTCCGCCACGCGGTGCCGACGCAGGGCGCCCGGCTCCGGCCCTCGGCGCCCGGATGGCCGGCTCCGGCCCTCCGTGCCCGCAGGGGCGGCTCCGGTCCTCGCTACCCGCACGGCCGGCTCTGGGCTTCTGCCGCCCCCGCCCCTAACATGACGGCCCGTCAGACGTCGAGGGGAGCCCCGATGGACGCCGCCTTCACCAGGGAGCAGTCCGAGATCCGCCGCACCGTGCGCGCCGCCTTCGCGAAAGGCGTGCCGCCGGGCCCGCCGGGACGCGACGGCACCGCCGCCGAGGCCGGGCCGGGTCACGACCCCGCCCTGTGGTCACGACTGGCCGGCGGCCTCGGGCTGCCCGGTCTGGCCCTCGACGAGAGGTACGGAGGCGCCGGCTGCGGCACCACGGAGCTCGCCCTCGCCTTCGAGGAGATCGGCCGTGCGCTCGTGCCGCTGCCGCTGTTCGCGACCTGCGGACTCGTCGCCCCCCTGATCACCGGGCTCGCCACCGAACGGCAGCGCGCCGGGGTCCTCCCCCGTGTCGCCGACGGCTCGCTCACCGCCGCCCTCTGCGTCCCCGGCACGGCGCTCGCCACCGCCCTCGCCCTCACCGGCGGCGACGCGGACGGCGCCTGGGCGGGCGGCGGCCGCGCCGGCGGCATCCAGGCCCGGCCCGACGGCCACGGCGGCTGGCGGCTCTACGGGGAGGCCGAGCAGGTCCTGGACGGGCACAGCGCCGGGCTCCTCCTCGTCGCCGCGCACACCGGTGGCTTCACCCGCGGCCGCACCCTCCTCTTCCTCGTCCGCTGCCAGGACGCCGACGGTCTGCGCCGCACCCGGTGGACCGCCCTGGACGAGACCCGGCCGCAGGCCCGCGTCCAGCTCCGCGACACCCGGGCCGAACTGCTCGGCGACGACCCCGGCGCCGACGTGCCGGCCGCGCTCGCCGCCGCCGGCCGCACCGCGGCGGCGCTGCTCGCCGCCGAGGCCGTCGGCGCGGCCGAGGCCGCCCTGGACCGCACCGTCGAGCACGTGAAGGACCGGGAGCAGTTCGGCCGGGCCGTCGGCTCCTTCCAGGCGGTCAAGCACCGCCTCGCCGACCTGTACGTACGCGTCCAGGCGGCCCGGTCCGCCGCGTACTACGCCGCCTGGGACCCGCGCGAGGGGCCGCTCGCCCTGGCCCAGTGCCTGGAGGCGCTGCGGACGGTCACCGGTGGGGCGATCCAGTTGCACGGCGGCATCGGCTTCACCTGGGAGCACGAGGCCCACCTGTACTTCAAGCGGGGTGCCTCCGACGAACTCCTCTTCGGGCCCGTCCACCGGCTGCGCGCACGGGCGGCGGAGACGGCGGGCCTGTTCGCCCCGGCGGCCCCCGCCGGCGCCTTCCGCGCCGGGGCCGGATCGGGATCCGGAGCACGAGAGGGGGCGGGCGTCTGATGCGCGCCGGGATCCGTACGGTCCAGAGGATCTCCTCCACCCGTGCCTTCGCCCGCCTCGCCCCGCACGTCATCCCCGCCCTGGACCGGGCCGTGCACCGGCTCACCCGGGGAAAGGTGCTGCTCAGCGCACAGATGCTGCCCGGGCTCGTGCTGACCGCGCGCGGCGCGAGAACCGGGCTCCCGCGCCGTACACCGCTCGCGTGCATGCCGGATGAGGCGACGGGCACCTGGATCCTCGTCGGTTCCAACTTCGGCCGCCCCGGCCATCCGGCCTGGACGGGCAACCTGCTCGCGCATCCGGAGGCGGAGATCAGCTGGCGGGGCGGGGACGTGCCGGTCCGGGCGGAACTGCTGACGGGTGCGGAGCGCGCGGCGGCCTGGCAGGCGGCACTCGTGTTCTGGCCGCCGTACGCCGCGTACCAGGCGAGGGTGGAACGGGAGATCCGGCTGTTCCGGCTGACGCGGCGGGACGCCCACGGGGAGTGACGCGGTGGGCGCCGGATCGGCCGTTCCACCCTCCGCACGGGGCGGCCGCGCCGGACGCGCCTGCGGAGCGCGTACGGGCCGAGAGGTGTGCCGGCGGAGCACGCGTCCGCGGAGGCGCGATGGAGGGCCTACGGGGCGAGGGCATGCCGGGCGGCGGAGGACGCGCGGACGGCGAACGTACCGGCGAACGGTTGCCACCGGGAGTGAACGGGCGTGCCTGTGACAGGACTTGGCGCGAGCGCGCCCGTCATCGCGGCCCGCCCGCTACTTCGTCGGCTTCCTGCCCGTGATGCCCAGGTGCACCAACAGCGCCAGGTTCGGCCGCAGTTCGGCCTGCTTGACGCCCCAGGTCTGGAAGCCCTTCTGGTGCGAGGCCACCGACGCCAGCATGGCGACCAGCGAACCCGACACCGCCATCGGGCTGACGTCCTTGTCGACCTTGCCCTTGGACTGGAGCTCCTTCACCGCGTCCGCAAGGGAGCTGGTGACCGAGTTCAGGATCTTCATGCGGAGCTTGTAGAACCGCTTGTCGCCCTCGGCCGCGCCGAGGTCCACCACGCGGAGGATCGCATCGTGCTTGCGCCAGAAGTCGAGGAATCCCTCGACGAGTTGCTCCGAGGTCTGCCAGCCCGCCTTGCCGACCCAGGAACGGTCCGCGACGAGGTCCGTCAACGCCGCGCCCTCCGTGGCCATTTCCTCGGCGAGTTCGAGGACCGCGCCCTCGACGTCCGGGAAGTACTGGTAGAAGGTCGCGGGCGAGGTCCCCGCTTTCCGGGCCACATCGATGACCTTGACGTCCCGGTACGGCGAGGAGCTGAGCATCTCGCTGAGACAGTCGAGCAGCTTCTGCCGCGTCGCCTGTCCGCGACGGCCGGCGACCCGGCCGTCGACAGTGCGTACTTGTCCTGTCATGCCGTCAGCTTACCGAGGGGTGATCGGCGCGCGATTCGGCCGACTGCAAATGGGGTGCTGCCACACCGTCCCCCGGGTGGGCCAATAGTGTTATCAACAGCCTGTGGATAATTTCGGTGGACAACTCAACGAACGGCCCCTCTGAGTGCGGCGCATGTCACAGTCCGATTGACTGTGACTGACGTCACACGCCGTGCCGAGCGCTCCGCGCCGGGGAACCCGCCCGCGCGGAACCCTCGCCGAGGAAGGGGCCGGACCATGGCCGCATTCACCAAGGGCATGCCCTGCTGGGTGGACGCCCAGCTGCCCGATCTCGAAGCGGGCAAGCGCTTCTACGGCGAACTGTTCGGCTGGACGTACGGCGAGAAAGCCGCTGATCACGGCCCCTACCCGCACTACACCGACGCCCTCAGCGACGGAAAGCCCGTCGCCGCCCTCGCCTCCAAGAGCGACGGCCGCATGCCCACCACCTGGGGCATCTACTTCGCCAGCGACGACGCCGCCGCCACCGCCCGGAAGATCAGGGACGCCGGCGGCCAGGTGATCACCACCCCCGCACCCGTCGACGGCCTCGGCACCACCGTCCTCGCCGCCGACCCCGCAGGCGCCGTGTTCGGCCTCTGGCAGAAGGGCGAACGCGACGGCTTCGCACTCCACGGCGCACCCGGCTCGTTCTGCTGGACCGAGGTCTACACCCGGGACAAGGACGCCGTAGACCCCTTCTACCAGGAAGTATTCGGTTTCCAGGGCACCCCGCTGCCCGATGAGACCGTCGACTACCTCATGTGGTCGCCCGCCGGGACCGAACCGGGGGAGGACACCGCCATCGGCGCCCGCTCCGTCATCACCGACGCGTTCCCCGTGGAGATGCCCGGCCACTTCCTCGTGTACTTCTCCGTCGCCGACACCGACGCCACCGTCGAACACGCCACCCGGCTCGGCGCCCGCGTCACCGCACCGCCCTTCGACATCCCCTACGGACGTATGGCCGTCCTCACCGACGACCAGGGAGCCGCCTTCGCCGTCCTCGCCGAACCCGAGCAAGGACACGCCCCCGGACGCACACCCGGACGCACGCCCGAGAGGCGGCCCGACCGCGGCACGGCACCGCCCGGGAACCACCAGGCCGAACCGCATCCCGAACAAACGGACGAACCCCCGGCCGTCCCCGGCGCAGAACACCAGAGCGACACCCCCGGCCGGCCCGCCGGCTGAACCCGCCGAACCCGCCCGCCACCCCCGGCAGCCCGGCAAAATAGCCCGAGACACCCCGATACCGCCCCGGGTTCGCAACCGTGCCCTCCGGCAGGAACAATCAGGTGGCGACGGGGCCGTACCTACATGGCCCCTACGGGGAGGTGGCAGGCGAAGTGGAGCAGCTGACGCAGCACGACCCGAGGCGGATCGGCCCCTTCGAGGTGCTGGGACGGCTCGGAGCCGGCGGCATGGGGCTGGTCTATCTCGCACGGTCGGCGTCCGGCCGGCGCGTGGCGATCAAAACGGTGCGCACCGAGCTCGCCGAAGACCAACTGTTCCGCGTCCGCTTCACACGCGAGGTGGAAGCGGCCCGAGCGGTCTCCGGCTTCTACACCGCGGCCGTCGTGGACGCCGACCCGCGCGCCGCCGTCCCCTGGCTCGCCACCGCCTACGTCCCCGCTCCCTCCCTCGAGGAAATAGTGAACGACTGCGGGCCCCTGCCCGCCCAGGCGGTCCGCTGGCTGGCGGCCGGAATCGCCGAGGCCCTCCAGTCCATCCACGGAGCGGGCCTGGTCCACCGCGACCTCAAGCCGTCCAACGTCCTCGTCGTCGAGGACGGCCCCCGAGTGATCGACTTCGGCATCGCGTCAGGCGTCTCCAACACCCGCCTCACCATGACCAACGTCGCCGTCGGCACCCCCGCCTACATGTCGCCCGAACAGGCCCGGGACTCCCGCAGCGTCACCGGTGCCAGCGACGTCTTCTCCCTCGGCTCCACCCTCGTCTTCGCCGCCACCGGACACGCACCCTTCCACGGCGCCAACCCCGTCGAGACCGTCTTCATGCTCCTGCGCGAAGGCCCCGACCTCGCCGGGCTCCCCGACGAACTGCGCCCCCTCATCGAATCCTGCATGCAGATGGACGCCTCGCTCCGGCCCAGCCCCGAGGACCTCCAGGCACAGCTCGCACCCCACCTCTTCTCCTCCGGCGGCGACGACAGCGGCACCGCGTCCGCCTGGCTGCCCGGCCGCGCCGTCTCCCTCATCGAGGACCGCCGCGGCGGACGACTCCCCAACACCGGCGGCACCACCGGCCGACCCCGCCCCCACACACCCCCCGCACCCCCCAGGCCCGACCACGCCCCCGCAGCCGCCCAGCACGCCGGCGGCCCAGACCCCCGCAACACCGGACCCGCCCGCCCCCAGCACGCCCCGCCCGGCCCCGACCTCGGACCCGTACAGCTGCCCGGCGCCAAGGTGCCCATCGGCCCCGGCCCCCGCGCCGCCGCCGACGCCCGCTCAGCCGTCGCCGTCGACGCCGGCCCGGCCACCGGCTGGGTCCGCCCGCCCGGAGGCGAGCCCGCCACCAACGCCATGACCGCGGCCCCGCCCGTCCCCGCACCCACCACACCGCCGGACACCGGCCCCGCACGCTGGCGCCCCTGGCGCTTCCGCATGTCCAACGACGTCTGGGGCACCCCCGTCGTCGACGGCAACCTCCTCTACGTCACCTCCTTCGAAGTCCACGCCCTCGACGTCGCCAGCGGCCGCCGCCAGTTCAAGACCCGCGACGTCGCCTGGGCCATGGCCGTCGCCGGCGGACGCATCCACGCCTCCGACGGACCCACCCTCTACGCCCTCGACGCCAACGACGGCGGCGAACGGTGGCGCACCCAGACCGACGCCTGGGTCTACTCCCTCCAAGCCGCCCGCGGCACCGTCGTCACCGCCACCCGCGGCGGCGGCGTACAAGGCTGGGAAGCCTCCAACGGCGAAAGACTCTGGGAGATCACCGGCGCCCAGACCGACTTCGAAACCCCCGAAGCCGGACCCGCACTGTGCGACGACACCGTCTACGTGTGGCGCAACGCCCGCCTCCAGGCCCTCGACGCCCGCACCGGCAGCGAACGCTGGTCCTACCCCGTCGGCGACGCCGCCTCCTGCGGCGGCGTACCCGTACGCGCCACCCAGGCCCCCGACGGCTGCACCTACCTCGCCGCCGGCACCCGCGTCCTGTGCGTCGACACCATCACCGGCCACGTGCGCTGGCACTTCGAAGCCCCCGCCGCGTTCCTCTCCCCGCCCGCCTTCGCCCCCGGCCCCGCCGTCACCGGCGGCGGGCTCTACCTCGCCGACTACCTCGGCACCGTCTACGCCCTCGACGCCACCACCGGAAAGGACCGCTGGCGCATCGCCACCGAGTCCCGCCAGTCCGCCGAACCCGTCCTCGTCGCCGACGGCAGCGTCCACGTCGGAAGCGGCAACGCGCTCTACACCCTCGACGCCGTCACCGGCACCCCCAAATGGCGGTTCGCCGCCGGCGGCGAGGTCACCGGCAGCCCCGTCGTCGCCGACGGCCGGATCCACTTCGGCTCCGCCGACCACGTGCTCTACACCCTCGACGCCGCCGGCGGACAACTCCGCTGGAAACTCGCCACCGGCGGCGAGATCACCGGCTCACCCGTCGCCCGCAACGGCGTCGTCTACGCCTGCTCCAAGGACCGCTGCGTCTACGCCCTCGACGCCGCCAAGGGAACCGCCACCGGCCGGAGCGCCGCACCCCGGTAGACGCCCGCAAACGAACCCGGCCGGGAGCCCATACCCTCCCGGCCGGAACGGACACCGCGACTACGGCCCGCGCCCCTCGTCACGGAACGGATCCTGCGCCGGCCCCGCACCGTACGGGTCCGGCCGCGGCTGACGCGGCCCCGACCCGTACGGCGGAGGAGGCGGATACGCCGGCAGCCGCTGAGTGTCGTTCGGCCCCGGCGCCCACGGGTACGGACCGGTCTCCTCCGGCGGATACCAGGCAGGACGCTCCGGCGGATACCCGGCCGGGTCCTCCGGCGGATACCCGGCCGGACCCACCGGCCCACCGTCGTAGTCCGGCTCCTCGAACCCCACGACCCTCGGCGCACGCCCCCGCATCACCACCGCGGCCAGCAGCAGCAGGAAACCGCCGCCCAACGCCGCCGCGACCCCCTCGCCCAACCCCGGCAGCCCACCCCCCACCGACAGATAGCCCGCCGCCTGCCCCTGGCGCACCATCCACAGGACCGTGAAACCGAGAACCACCAGCCCCGCCAGCGCCACCAGCAACCGCGAGCGCAGCGCCACCCCGAGCAGCGTCACCAGCGCGGCGAACGCGTACGGCAGCACGATCGACGACATGATCTCCGTCTGCGCGTCCGTGATACCGCCGAACAGATCCTGAATGCGGTAGTCGATGCCCTGACGGCCGTCGTACCAGGCACGGAAGGGGCTGTACACGGCGGCCCCCGCTCCGGCGAGAGCCAGGACCGACCCGACGACGTTGCGGACCATGGCCAGCCTCCTCTCCGCAGCACGACGCTACGCCCGTGGTACCCCGATCGCGACCCTTGAACCTGCCCGGACCTGCCCCGGACCGGCCACGCCCCGGACAGGGACCGGCCGGAGACGGGCCGAACAGGGGCCACGCGACCCACTCGCGCACCCCCGCCCTCCCATACGTCCGACCGGGGGCCCCGGACTCACCGCCCGCCACCACACCCGCCCGCCAGGGCACCCGCCCCCACCCGCCGCACCGCCCCCGGTCGCTACATTGGTGGCCGCCCCACCGAGGAGAAGCCCGTGCCCGCCCGCCCCAGCGTCCTGTACGTCACCGACCTCGCCTACCCGGCCCGCGGACGGCGCTACTGCGACGAGGACATCCTCCTGACCTCCCGGCTCCGCGCCGACTTCGACCTCGCCCTGTGCCACCCCCTCGACGCCGCCGCCCTCATGGACGGCTTCGACGCCGTCGTCGTCCGCAACAGCGGCCCCGTGCTCCACTACCGCGAGGCCCACGACGCCTTCCGCGCCCGGGCCACCGCACACGGCACCCGCGTCTACAACCCGCTCACCGGACGCGGCGACATGGCCGGCAAGCAGTACCTGCTCGACCTCACCCGGGACGGACACCCCGTCATCCCCACCGTCGACCCGACCGAAGACCTCCACCGGCTGCCCGAAACCGACCACTACGCGGTCAAGCCCCGCGACGGAGCGGACTCCATAGGACTCCGGTTCCTCACCCGCAGCGAACTCGCCGCGCTCACCCGGCCCATCGATGCCACCGGCCCCCACCACGGCGACGTCCTCGTCCAGCCGCGCATCGACTTCCGCTACGAAGTGTCGTTCTACTACGTCGACGACACCTTCCAGTACGCCCTCCACGCCCCCGACCCCGAACGCCGCTGGGTCCTCGAACCCTACGAGCCCACCGACGCCGACCTCGCCTTCGCCCGGCGCTTCATCGACTGGAACACCCTCGACCACGGAATCCAGCGCGTCGACGCCTGCCGCACCCGCGAAGGCGACCTCCTCCTCGTCGAACTGGAGGACCTCAACCCCTACCTCTCCCTCGACCTCCTCGACGAACCGACCCGCGACGCCTTCGTCGCCGCCATGACCGCCTCACTCCACCGCTTCCTGGACACGACGCCCCCGGCGTAGGCGTCCCGCCCACGGAGGAGGTGTGCGCGCCCGGCGGCCCTCAGCGCAGCCGGAACCCCGCCCGGCGTGCGGCGAACAGCTCCGCCTGCCGCTCCGGCGGCAGATTCCCCAGCGTCACCAGCTGCGGCGCGTGCGCCAGCGCCTGCGCGCGGACCGCATCCTTCGCCGACCACACCGCCCGGACCGTCCCCTGCACCGCGCCCGTCGGGTACGAGGCGATCACCTCGGCGCAGCGCACCGCCGCCGGTACCTCCTCGCCGGGCGGGGTCAGCTCGCTGACCAGCCCGGTCTCGTACGCCCGCCGGGCCGACAGCCGCTCGGCCGTGCCCATCAGCGCCGTCCTGGCCACCTCCCCGAACGGCATCCGCATCGCCATGTACACCGACTCGTACGCGCTGACCATGCCGTACGACGTGTGCGGATCGAAGAACACGGCGTCCTCGGCCGCGATCAGGAACTCCGCCTCACCGAGCAGATAGAACGCGCCGCCGCACGCCAGCCCGCGCACCGCCGCGATCACCGGTTTCCACAGGTCGTTCGCCTTCGGCCCGATCCGCACCAGCGGATCGTCCACCGAGTACGGCGACGAGGGCTGGGGAACGACCGCCGACCGGTCGATGCCGGTGCAGAACGCCTTGCCGCCGGCGCCGGTGACCACCACCGCGCGGACGGTGTCGTCGAAGCGGAACTCCCGCCAGACGGCGGTCAGTTCCTCCGCCATGGCCAGGTCGACGGCATTGTGCCGGCCCGGCCGGTCGAGGGTGACGACGGCGACCCCGGAATCCTTGTCCCGCTCCACGCGCACCCCGGAATACGCCATCACCGCTCCAGCAGCCAGCGGGGCACGGCCACCCCGCCGCCGGCCTCAGTGAACGCCACCCGCACCGGCGCCCCGACGCGCAGCCGCGCAGGGTCGACGGAGTTCAGCGGGGCGTCCGGTGCGGCCACGACGTTCCCGACCAGCCGGATGTGCGGGGCGTCCGCCAGCTCGACGACGACCGCGTTGTAGGGGGCCTGCTCGGCATAGCCGGGAAGCAGCGGGGGGTGGGGCAGGACGTACGACCAGATCCGGCCGCGACCGCTCATGCGGCGCCAGGTGCTGTCGAACGACTGGCAGTGGGGGCAGCAGGGGCGGGGCGGGAAACGCAGCTCGTCGCAGGAGGCGCAGGCCTGGACGCGAAGCTGCCCTTGGGCGGCGTAGGACCAGAAGGGCGCGCCGTCTTCGTCGATGACGGGTGTCAGATACCCGGTGTCAGAATCTGTCATCTGCCAGTTCAACTCCTCAGAAGCAACGCCGAAGTAGGGACGCCTTCGCCCGCCGTCACCAGGCACGTCGACGCGTCCGGCACCTGCGCCGTGGAGACGCCGCGCAACTGCTTCACGCCCTCGTTGATCAGGTTGAATCCGTGGACGTACGCCTCGCTGAGCCCGCCGCCCCCGGTGTTGAGCGGCAGCCTGCCGCCGATCTCCAGGGCGCCTCCCTCGGTGAACGGCCCGCCTTCCCCGCGCCCGCAGAAGCCGTAGCCCTCCAGGGACAGCGGGACGAGCGGGGTGAAGGCGTCGTAGATCTGGGCGACGTCGACGTCCTGCGGTCCGAGGTCGGCGTTCTTCCACAGCTGCCTGGCCGCGGCCCAGGCGGGGCCGGTGAGCGGGTCGTCGTTCCAGTAGTTGACCATGCCGTGGTGCTGGGCGGGCAGGCTCTGGGCGACGGAGTGGACGTACACGGGCCGCCGGCGGCAGTCTCGGGCGCGTTCGGCGCCGACGACGACGCAGGCCAGTGCCCCGTCGGTCTCGAGGCAGTTGTCGAAGAGGCACAGGGGTTCGCTGATCCAGCGTGAGGTCATGTACATCTCGCGGGTCAGCGGCCGTTCGTACATGATCGCCGCCGGGTTCTGGTTGGCGCGGTTGCGGCAGGCGAGGGCGACGTTGAAGAGGTGGTCGCGGGTTGCGCCGTACTCGTGCATGTAGCGCCGGGTGAGCATGCCGATCTCGTCGGCGGGCCGCAGCAGGCCGAAGGGCCTGGTCCACTGCCCGGGGGTGGGGAGCTGGGCGGTGGTGTTCTTCCAGGGCCGGGGTCCGGAGCCGCGTTTGCGGGAGCGCCAGGCGACGCCGACGTTCGCCTGCCCGGTGGCGATGGCCGCGGCGAGGTGGGCGACGGTCGCGCAGGAACCGCCGCCCCCGTAGCCGGCCTTGCTGAAGAAGGTGACGTCCCCGGCGCCGATGGCCTTGGCGATCTCGACCTCGTCCGTCTCCTCCATCGTGTAGGAGGCGAAGGCGTCGACCTCGGCGGGGCTCACGCCCGCGTCGTCGAGTGCGGCGAGGATGGCCCGGCAGGCGAGGGTCTTCTCGGATTCGTGGAGGTGTTTCGCGAAGGCGGTCTGCCCGATTCCGGCTATCGCGGTCGCGTCCTTGAGGGTCGCCATGCGGGCGAGCGTACAGCTAATCTGACGGGTAGTCAGCTATCGAGACGCAGTCGACGACGGGAGGTTCGGGCCATGCGCGGCGACCTGGAGTGGGGCTCCATCCCGAGGCTGGTGCGGAGCGCCGCCGAACGCCACGGCGGCCGGGAGGCCGTGGTCGAGGGCCGCACCCGGGTGAGCTACGGCGAGCTGGGCGAGCGCGTCGAACGTGCCGCGGCCGCGTGCATCGCCGCGGGCGTCGAGCCGGGCGACCGGGTGGCCGTCTGGGCGCCGAACACGCTGGAGTGGATCGTCTCCGCGCTGGGCGCGGTGTCGGCCGGAGCCGTGCTCGTGCCCCTCAACACCCGTTTCAAGGGCACGGAGGCCGCATGGGTCCTGGCCCGTTCCCGGGCGAAGCTGCTGTTCATCACAGGCACGTTCCTGGGCACCTCGTACGTGGCCTCGCTGCGACGCGCCGAGGTAGAACTGCCGTACCTGGAGCAGGTGGTGGTGCTCGGAGACAGCGCGCCCGAGGACTACCGGACGTGGAAGGACTTCCTGGCGGGCGGGGACGCGGTGCCGGTGTCCCTCGTGCGTGCGCGGGCGGACGCGGTGGAGCCGTCGGCCCCGTCGGACATCGTGTTCACCTCGGGCACGACGGGGGCGCCGAAGGGTGCGGTGATCACTCACGCGCAGACGCTGCGCTGCTACGCGATCTGGGCTGAGCTGGCGGGGCTGCGGGAGGGCGACCGCTATCTGATCGTGAACCCGTTCTTCCACACCTTCGGCTACAAGGCCGGGATCATCGCCTGCCTGATGCGGGGCGCGACGATGGTGCCGCAGCCGGTGTTCAACGTCGACACGGTGCTGGCGAACATCGCGTCCGAACGGATCTCGGTCCTGCCGGGCCCGCCGACGCTGCACCAGTCGCTGCTGGACCACCCGGCGCGGGACGCGCACGATCTGTCGGCGCTGCGGCTGGTGGTGACGGGGGCGGCGGTGGTGCCGCTGCGTCTCGTGGAGCGGCTGCGGGGGGAGTTGCGCATCGGGACGGTGCTCACTGCCTACGGGCTGTCGGAGGCTTCGGGCATCGTGACGATGTGCCGTCGCGGGGACGATCCGGCGACGATCGCGGCGACATCGGGGCGGGCGATCCCGGGCACCGAGGTGCGAGTGCGGGCCGAGCCGGGGGAGCCGGGGGAGATCCTGGTGCGCGGGCACAACGTGATGCAGGGGTACTTCGAGGACCCGGTGGCCACTGCGGAGGCGGTCGACGCGGACGGCTGGCTGCACACGGGCGATGTGGGTGTGCTGGACGCGGAGGGGAATCTGCGGATCACCGACCGGATCAAGGACATGTTCATCGTGGGCGGCTTCAACGCGTATCCGGCGGAGATCGAGCAGCTCCTCGGTCTGCACCCGGATGTCGCGGACGTGGCGGTGATCGGCGTGCCGGACGGGCGGCTGGGCGAGGTGGGGAAGGCGTACGCGGTGCGCCGGGCGGGTTCGACGCTGACGGCGGACGATCTGATCGCCTGGTCGCGCCGGGAGATGGCGAACTACAAGGTGCCGCGGTCGGTGGAGTTCGTGGCGGAGTTGCCGCGGAACGCGAGCGGGAAGGTGCTGAAGACGGAACTGCGGGCGCGCGCCGAGGCGCACGCCCGCTGAACGCACCGCGGCCGCGGCGGCTCCCCCTCCGCGCCGCCGCGGCCGCTCCCCGTCGTGTGCGGTCTCAGGGCTTGGGGGGCGCCGGCAGGTGGTTGTCCATGGTGGTGATGCCGCCGTCCTTGGGCGGGGCCGGCAGGTGGTTGTCCATGGTCGTCACGGTGCCGGTCTCCGCCTTGGCGGGCTTGCCGTCCTTGGGCGGGGTGGGCAGGTGGTTGTCCTGCGTGGTGGCGCCGCCGTCCTTGGGCGGGGCCGGCAGGTGGTTGTCCATCGTGACGATCTCTTCGATCTTCTTCTCGGCGCTCATGGTGCTCAGCTCCCCATGTGTTCGGACCAGTTGCAACGCCCGTTCGGCGACTCCCCCGTGGGTCGCCGAACGGGCGTTTCGGGACCGCTCACCTTAGTGGTGAGCCCCTCGTGACCCGTCTGCCCCCCGATGCGACGGACCGTTGGCTAGAGACTGCCGTACGGGCATAAACAAATGCTGAACGACCCGGTTCGTGCAGTTCAGGCGGCTGCTGCCGGGGTCAGGAGGGCTTTGAGCCGTTCGGCGTCGCGGGCGCCGGTCTGCTCGTAGTAGGCGAGGGCCTCCTGCCAGCAGGCGCGTGCGCGGTCGGTCTGCCCGAGCGCGTGGAGGGCTTCGCCGAGGGTGGTGAGGATGCTGGCGCGCATGCGTTCTCCGCCCATGTAGCCGCTGGCGAGGGCTTGTTCGGCGTGCTGTGCGGCCTGGGAGGGCTTGCGGACGTTGAGGTGGGCCTGGGCGATGCGGAAGTGTGTCGTCCCTTCCCAGAGCCGCTGGCGGTCCTTGATGAAGATCTGGAGTGCCGCGGCGAGTTGTTCCAGTGCCTCGGCGGTGCGGTTCGCCTCGGTCAGGGCGACGCCGAGGGCGTAGCGGCCGTTGGCGAGCCTTACGGTGAGGCCGAGTTTGTCGTAGATCGCCACGCCTTGGCGGGCGAGGTCGATGGCCTCGGTGGTGCGTCCGAGGAAGAGGTGTACGCGGGAGAGGTTGCACAGGGCGCTCGCCGCGCCCGGCAGGTGGCCGTCGGCGCGGGCGCGTTCGGCCGCGTTCACGAGGTGCTGCTCGGCTTCTTCGTAGCGGCCGGTGGCGGCGGCGGCGATGCCCTGGTCGTTGTCGGCCCAGTAGAGGGGTGCCCGGTCCTGGGCGCGGGTGGCCAGCTCCCGTGCGGTGCGCGCTTCTTCGTCGGCCTGTTCGTATCGTCCGGCGACGAGGTGGACGTTGGTCAGGGCGGTGCGTACGCGTCCCTCGGCGTGGGCGTCGCCCGATGCGCGTGCGGCGTCGCGTGCGGCGAGTGCCGTGGATTCGTACTGCTTGCTGTTGGCGCCGGACTCGGCGAGGTCCTTGGCGGCCCAGAGCAGGTCGACGGCGCGGCGGAGCCTGGTGCCGACGAACGACTGCCGCGCGCAGGCGAGGACGCAGTTGGCCTCGCGGTAGAGCCAGTCGAGCGCTTCGTGGCGGTCGCTGAAGGCGAGTCCTTCGTAGACGGTGGAGGCGAGGTGGTCGACGAGGCGGTCGCCGGGGCGTTCGAGGGCGAAGACGCGTGCGGTGGTGGCGAGGTAGAAGTCCAGCAGGCGGGACAGGGCGGCTTCGCGTTCGGCCGGTGGCTGTTCGTCGCGTTCGGCGCAGGCACGCGCGTAGAGGCGGACGAGGTCGTGGAAGCGGTAGCGGCCGGGTGCGGCGGATTCGAGGAGTGAGGTGTCGACGAGGGCTTCGAGGAGGTCCTCGGTGTCGTGTTCGGGGAGTCCGAGGGCGGCGGTGGCCGCGGGGAGGGAGATGTCGGGGCCGTCGGCGAGGCCGAGGAGGCGGAAGGCGCGGGCCTGGGTTGGTTCGAGCTGGCCGTAGCCGAGTTCGAAGGTGGCCTTGACGGCGAGGTCGCCTGCCTGGAGTTCGTCGAGGCGGCGGCGTTCGTCGGCGAGTTTGGCGGCGAGGACGGAGACGGTCCAGGTGCGTCGCGCGGCGAGGCGTGAGGCGGCGATGCGGATGGCGAGGGGGAGGAAGCCGCAGGCGGCGACGACGTCGAGGGCGGCTTCGCGTTCGGCGGTGACGCGCTCTTCGCCGACGATGCGGGTGAAGAGCCGGAGGGCTTCGTCGGGGGACATGACGTCGAGGTCGACGAGGTGGGCTCCGGCGAGGTCGACCATGCGGACGCGGCTGGTGACGAGGGCGGCGCAGCCGGCGGTGCCGGGCAGCAGGGGCCGGATCTGGGCGGCGTCGCGGGCGTTGTCGAGGAGGACGAGGACGCGTCGGCCGTCGAGGAGGGAGCGGAAGAGGGCGGCGCGTTCGTCGAGGGTGTCGGGGATGGCGGTGTCGGCGGTGCCGAGGGCGCGGAGGAAGGCGCCGAGGACGGTTTCGGGTTCGGCGGCTCGGTGGCCGGCGCCCTGGAGGTCGACGTAGAGCTGCCCGTCGGGGAAGTGGGGTTTGGCTTCGTGGGCGACGTGGACGGCGAGGGTGGTCTTGCCGACGCCGCCGATGCCGGCGAGGGCGGAGACGGCCATGACGGCGCCTTCGGCGGAGGCGAGGCGGTGGCCGAGTTCGCGGACGAAGGTGGCGCGGCCGGTGAAGTCGGGCACGGTGGCGGGGAGTTGCGCGGGCCGTGCGGGTTGGGTGGTGGTGGGGGCGGGCTGTTCCGCGGGGCGGGCGAGTTCGGCGTCGGCCTGGAGGATGCGCTGCTGGAGGGCGGAGAGTTCGGGGCGTGGGTCGACGCCGAGTTCGTCCGCGAGGAGTCGTCGGGTGTCGGCGTAGACGGCGAGTGCCTCGGCCTGGCGTCCGCTGCGGTAGAGGGCGAGCATGAGGAGTTCGCGCAGGCGTTCGCGCAGGGGGTGCGCGGCGGTGAGGGCGGTGAGTTCGGAGACGGCTTCGGCGTGGCAGCCGACGTCGAGGTCGAGTTCGAGCCGGGTCTCGAGGAGTTGGAGGTGCCATTCCTCGAGGCGGGCGCGCTGGGTCTCGGCGTAGGGGCCGGGGACGGAGGCGAGGGGTTCGCCGTCCCAGAGTCCGAGGGATTTGTTGATGAGGACGCGGGCCTGGCAGCGGTCGCCGCCGGCGCGGGCCTTCTCGGCTTCGGCGACGAGTTCCTGGGCGACCTGGAGGTCGAGTGCGTCGGCGGGGATGCGGACGGCGTAGCCGCCGGATTCGCTGACGAGGACGCCGGGGTCGAGGATCTTGCGCAGGCGTGAGGCGTAGGTGCGTACGGCGGCGAGGGCCTGCGAGGGCGGGTCCTCGCCCCAGATGGCGTCGATGAGTTCGGCGGCGGTGGCGGTGCGGCCCTCGCGGAGGAGGAGGGCGGCGAGGAGCGCGCGCTGCTGGGGTGAGCCGGGGGGCAGGGCCTGTCCGCTGCGCCGGGCGCGGACGGGTCCGAGCACGCTGAAGCGCAGGTCCCCGTCGTTGTCCGACGGGTCCGGAGTCCGCGGCTCCGGAATGTGTGGCTGTGCGGAGGGCCCGTCCTCGCGGTGCATCGCTACCCCCTGCCGGTACCGCCTTCGTCCCGCTTCGTGCCGCTGGTGTCGCGGGTTCGCCCCCGACAGTCTGCCTTGTGAGGGCCTGGCTCGTCAGCAAGGGGTGACGCTCTGCACAGGATCTGCAGGATCCTGCCCACCAGGGAGCTGACGGGCCGTCAGATCGACGCTACCGTGGAAGGCATGGAGACCTTCCCGAAGATCATCTCGGTGGACGACCACACGGTGGAGCCCCCCGGCGTCTGGCGGGACCGGCTCCCGTCGAAGTACCGGGACAGCGGCCCCCGCATCGTCCGCGCGCCGCTGAGGGAAATGACCTTCCTCGGCGGCAGGTTCGCCCCCGTCATGGGCGCGCCGGGCGACGAGGGTCCGGTCGGGGACTGGTGGGTGTACGAGGACCTGCACCGGCCGCTGACCCGGCTCGACACCGCCGTCGGATACGACCGCGACGAGATCCGGCTCGAGGTCATCACGTACGAGCAGATGCGGCCCGGTTCGTACAGCGTGCCGGACCGGCTGGCGGACATGGACGTCAACCACGTCCAGTCCGCCCTGTGCTTCCCCACCTTCCCGCGCTTCTGCGGTCAGACGTTCACCGAGGCGAAGGACCGGGAGCTGGGGCTGCTCGGCGTGCGCGCCTACAACGACTGGATGGTGGAGGAGTGGTGCGGGCCGGATGCGCGCGGCCGGCTGATCCCGCTCACCCTGATCCCGCTGTGGGACGCGGAGCTCGCCGCCGCCGAGGTGCGGCGCAACGCGGCGCGCGGGGTGCGGGCGGTGGCGTTCTCGGAGATACCCCCGCACCTCGGACTGCCGTCCGTCCACACCGACGAGTGGGACCCGTTCCTGGCGGCCTGCGACGAGACCGGGACGGTCGTGGCCATGCACATCGGCTCCTCATCGAGGATGCCGTCGACGTCCGCCGACGCCCCGCCGGCCGTCGGCTCCACCATCACCTTCGCCAACTGCTGCTTCTCGATGGTCGACTGGCTGATGAGCGGTAAGTTCGAGCGCTTCCCGAATCTGCGGGTCATGTACGCGGAGGGTCAGATCGGCTGGATCCCGTACATCCTGGAGCGCGCGGACGTGGTGTGGGAGGAGAATCGCGGCTGGGGCGGTGTCGCGGACAAGGTGCACCGGCCGCCGTCGGAGGTCTTCGCCGAGCACGTCTACGGCTGCTTCTTCGACGACGCGTTCGGCCTGCGGAACCTGGACGCGATCGGTGTCGGCAACGTCCTGTACGAGACGGACTACCCGCACTCGGACTCCACCTGGCCGAAGTCCCGCGAGGTCGGCGAGGCGCAGATGGGGCACCTGGCCCCCGACGTGGTGGAGCGGATCGTGCGCGGGAACGCGATCGAACTGCTGGGGCTGACGGAGGACGGGCTCTGGGCGGGGCCGTGAGCGGTTGCGGCGGACGGGCGGGTGCGGCGCCGCCGCGTGGAGGCCCGTGCCCCGGGGCGTCCGCCGGCGACGTGCACGCTCCCCGGCCCGGGACCGCCTGTGACGTGGGCGTCGTGCCGCGCCCGGGGACGTGGGCGTCGTGCCGCGCCCGGGACGTCCACTCATGGGGCGGACATCCGCCCATGGCGTGGACATCGGCCCGCGGCCGCCGCCACCATCGGCACATGACGCTCACTCCGGCCGAAGCCGACAAGATCCTCGCCGACAACTTCGCCCCCTGGGTGCTCGACCTCGGGCTGACCGTCGTCGAGACGGGCGAACTCCACGCCGTGCTCCGCCTCCCGTGGACCGAGCGGCTCGCCCGGGAGGGCGGCGCGCTGTCCGGTCAGGCGCTGATGGCGGCGGCCGACACCGCCACCGTGATCGCCGTGTCCTCGGCCCGCGGAGGGTTCGTCCCGATGACGACGGTCCAGCAGTCGACGACGTTCCAGCGGGCGGTGACCGGTGCCGACGTCCTCGTCGACGCCCGGATCTCCAAACTGGGCAGGCGGATGGCGTTCGCCGACATCACGATGACGGCGCACGGCTCCGAGGAGCCCGCCGCCCGCGCCTCGACCGTGTACGCGCTGCTCGGCTGACGGGACAGCCCTTGTCGGACGCGGCCCAAGCGCCGTCTAAGGTTCCGCTGTCGGCTTCCGGGCCGGTCGGTCCCGGCCCGCCGGGCGGCGGGGCCGTCGTACCGGGTGGTCCGGACCGCGGACGGGCGCCGTCCGCGGCGGTGCGGTGGGGCGGCGGGATGGCCGCGGAAGAGTGGGAGCGGTTGTGGCGGCGGGGACGCACGAGGCGGAACTCGACGAACTGTTGCGCGTGGTGCGGCGCCGGGGCCCGGCCTCCGTGCTGGCCTGGCTCGGCGGCAGGATCGGCGCGGACGTCGCATGGGTCGGCAGCGCGGGCGCGGTCGACGCGGCGACCCCGGGCTTCCCGTCCGGGATCGCCCGGGCGCTGCCCGAGTACGCCGGCCCCCTGGCCGGCGGAGGTCTGGTCGCCGCCACGACCCGCCTGGACGGCCGGGAGGTGCGCCTCGAGGCGTTCGGCGGCCGTGCGCCGCGCCCGGTGCTCGTGACCGCCGCGTCCGCGCCGCTGCCGCGCGAGTCGGCGGAGCTCGCCTCGCACGCGGGCGGGCTCCTGGAACTGCTGGGCAGGGCGGGCCGGGCGGACGAGAGCGCGCGCGGCTACGAGGCCAAGTCCCGCCAGCTCAGGTTCGCGGTGCTGACCGCGCTGATGAGCGGTGACGTCACCCTGGCCCGTCGGATGACGACGGGCGATGTGCCGCCGCTGCTGGGCGCGGAGCGCGTACGGGTCCATCTGCTGCACTGCACGCCCGCCGACCGCGACCGGCTGGCCAGGACCTATATGGACCCCGCGGGCTACCACGGGGCCGCCCTGATGGTGCACTGCCCCGCGTTCAAGGAGCATCTGATCTGCCCCATCGCCGAGGACTCCGAACCGGGGGGCCGGCTGCGGCAGGGCCGGGTGCTGCGCCGACTCGTCCGGGAGAATCCCGGTTACGCGCTGGGCGTCAGCAGACCGCATCCGCTCGCCGCGATGGCCGACGCCTACGGAGAGGCGCTGCACGCCCTCACGGTCGCCCGCAACTCCCCGGACCGGCTCGCCGTCTACCGCGGCCGGCCGTCGCTGGTGCAGGTGCTGCCCCGGCGGCCCGCCGCCGCCTGGGCGTCCGCCTTCCTGGAGCCGCTGGGCGACGTCCCCAAGCCGACCGTGGACATCACACGCCTGGCCGTGACGTTCCCCCGCGCCGCCGTGGCGCGGCTGCTCCAGATCAGCCGCACCACCGTGGCGGCGCACTGCCGCCGGGCGGAGGAGGCGCTGGGCGCGGACCTCGGCGACGTGCGCACCCGGGCCGCGCTGGATCTGGCGCTGTCGCTGACCGCCGCCCACCCCGGACCGGCGGCCCCACCCGGATCCGCCGAGGAGCCCCGACCGGCGCCGACGCTGCCCGAACTGCTGCGCACCGCGCCCGCCGTGACGTGGGCCGAGAGCTTCGTGGACCCGCTGTGCGGAAACGGGCACGGTGATCTGCACCGTACCGCGGAGGCCTGGATCGACGCCGGTACGGACGCCCGGGCGGCAGCCGCGCGGCTGGGGCTGAGCCGGAACACCGTCAGGGCCCGGCTGCGCGCCGCCGAGCGCCTCCTCAACCGCGACCTGCTGACGACGGGTTCGGGGATCCACGACCTCGTCCACGCGCTGGACGTGACGGGTGGGCAGTGTGCACGGCCCGCCGCCGAAACTGATCACCGTGCACGGTGGCCCGGGGGCCGGGCCGCCTCCTAACGTGCTGGTGGCGCGGAGGGCTGCCTTCCGCGCGGCTGCGAGCACGTGCCACCGCGGGGTGACGGCGTCCGCGTTACGGGGGTACGCGCACACCCGGACGCCCCCGGCCCGCGCACGGTCCGCACGCGGCCACCGACCGGCCCCCGGCGTCGCTTCCGGCGCCGGGCCCGGTCCCGGCCCGGCCGGGGTGCCCCGCCCCGTACGCGCGTACTTCCGCGGCGCCCACCCCTCACCCATACGCGTCCGCGCCCCGGCCCGGCGCGGCCGTGGCCCCGCCGTCCCGGCCCCGCACACCCCCTTGCCCGATCAGGCGCCAGCCAAGACCATGGTTCCCCAGTTCATATGACGGATCGTCAGATCCGGTGGCGAAGGGGCCGAACCATGGTGGTCTACGGGATGCAGCTGCCCGTTCAGTCGCAGAGCACCATCTACGCCGAGTCCTGGGAGGCGGCCGCGGGTCCGGACGATCTCGTCGCGATCGCACGCGCCGCCGACCGTACCGGGTTCGCCTACATCGCCGTCTGCGACCACGTCGCGATCCCGCTGCGGCTCGCCGGGGCGATGTCGACCGTCTGGTACGACCCCGTCGCCACGATGTCGTTCCTGGCCGCGGCGACCGAGCGGGTCCGGCTGCTCAGCCATGTCGCCGTCGTCGCGCTGCGCCATCCGCTGGTCACGGCCAAGCAGTACGCGACCCTCGACCATCTGTCCGGCGGCCGGCTGGTCCTCGGGGTCGGCGCGGGGCATGTGCGCGAGGAGTTCGAGGCGGTCGGCGCCGACTTCGACGGGCGCGGTGCCGTGCTCGACGAGACCGTCGACGCGCTCAGGGCTGCGCTCGGGCCCGAGGAGTTCCCGAGTTTCACGGGGAAGCACTTCGCCTTCGAAGGGCTCGGTCAGAGACCGCGGCCCGCCCAGGCCAGGGTGCCGCTGTGGGTCGGCGGCTCCTCGCCGGCCGCCGTGCGCCGGGCGGCCCTCAAGGGGGACGGATGGCTACCGCAGGGCGATCCGCGAGACCGTCTCCCGCGGCAGATCGCCCGGCTCAGGACGCTGCGGGCGGAGGCCGGGATCGAGGATCCCCTGGTGATCGGCGCGATCACCGAGCCCCTGTACGTCGGCGACGCCGGCTGGGACACGGGCCGGCGCACGCTGACCGGCAGGCCGGAAGTGCTCGCCGAGTCGCTGCGCGAGTACGGCGCCATGGGCGTGGACCAGATCCAGGTGCGGTTCCGCAGCCGGAGCCGCAGTGAACTCACCGACCAGATGGCGGCCTTCGCCGCCGACGTCGCTCCGCACCTCGACCGTGAGGCGTGACGTCGCTCCGCACCTCGACCGTTGGGAGTACGGCATGGGAAAGCTGGACGGGCGCGTCGTCATCGTCACGGGGGCGGCGCGCGGACAGGGCGAGCAGGAGGCGCGGCTCTTCAGTGCCGAGGGTGCCAGGGTCGTCCTCGCGGACGTCCTCGACGACCGCGGCGAGGCGGTGGCCAAGGAGCTCGGGGGTCTCTACGTCCACCTCGACGTCGGCGACGAGGCAGGCTGGGCCGCCGCCGTCGGCGCCGCCAAGGACGCCTTCGGCCGGATCGACGGCCTGGTCAACAACGCGGGCATCCTGCGTTTCAACGAGCTGGTCAGCACCCCCCTGGAGGAGTTCCAGCAGATCGTCCAGGTCAACCAGGTCGGCGCGTTCCTGGGCATCAAGACCGTCGCGCCCGAGATCGAGGCGGCGGGTGGCGGCACCATCGTCAACACCGCCTCGTACACGGCGCTCACGGGCATGTCGTACGTCGGGGCGTACGCCGCGACCAAGCACGCCGTCCTCGGTCTGACGCGGGTGGCCGCGATCGAGCTCGCCGCGAAGGGGATCCGGGTCAACGCGGTGTGCCCCGGGGCGGTGGACACCCCGATGAGCAATCCCGACGGCGCGGACCCGGACGCACTGGACGGGCTCTACCGGCAGCTCGTGCCACTCGGACGGGTCGGCCGACCGGAGGAGGTGGCGAGGCTCGCGCTGTTTTTGACCAGCGACGACTCCTCCTACATCACGGGGCAGCCCTTCGTCATCGACGGCGGCTGGCTGGCCGGCGTCAGCGTTCTCTGACGGTTCGTCAGTCGGGTTGTCCTCGCTCTATTGACGCCCCGGACGTGCGGTGGAACAGTCGACGGAGTCGAATCTGACGATGCGTCAGAAAAGTAGGACGGGACGGTGAACCCCCTTGGAATTCGGGCTCTTTGTTCAGGGTTACGTCGGCAAGCGCGCCGAGACCGACCCGCTCGCCGAGCACAAGGCGCTCATGGAGGAGACCGAGTACGTCATCCAGGCGGACAAGTCCGGCTTCAAGTACGCCTGGGCCTCCGAGCACCACTTCCTGGAGGAGTACTCGCACCTCTCCGCGAACGACGTCTTCCTCGGCTACCTCGCCCATGCCACCGAGCGGATCCATCTCGGCTCGGGCATCTTCAACCCGCTCGCGCAGGTCAACCACCCCGTCAAGGTCGCCGAGAAGGTCGCCATGCTCGACCACCTCAGCGAGGGCCGCCACGAGTTCGGTTCGGGACGCGGGGCCGGTTCGCACGAGATCCTCGGCTTCCTCCCGGGCATCACCGACATGAACCACACCAAGGAGATCTGGGAAGAGACCATCGCCGAGTTCCCCAAGATGTGGCTCCAGGAGGAGTACGAGGGCTTCCAGGGGAAGCACTGGTCACTGCCCCCGCGCAAGGTGCTGCCCAAGCCGTACGGGAAGTCCCACCCGCCCATGTGGTACGCGGCCGGGTCCCCGCCCTCCTACGCCATGGCGGCCCGCAAGGGGCTCGGCGTGCTGGGCTTCAGCGTCCAGAAGGTCTCCGACATGGAATGGGTGCTGGAGCAGTACAAGACCGCGATCCGCGAGGCGGAGCCCATCGGCGACTACGTCAACGACAACGTGATGGTGACGTCGACCGCCGTCTGCGCCCCCACGCACGCGGAGGCGGTGCGCATCGCGGCGGCCGGCGGGCTGCACTACCTGCAGTCGCTCGTGTTCCGCTACCACGACACCTTCCCGCGGCCCGAGGGCTTCCCCGTGTGGCCGGAGACCCTGCCGGAGTTCAACGAGGAACTCATCGAACTCCTCATCCAGGAGGAACTGCTGATCTGCGGCGATCCGGACGAGGTGCTGGCGCAGTGCAAGCGGTGGGAGCAGGCGGGAGCGGACCAGCTGTCGTTCGGCCTGCCGATCGGGATCTCCAAGGAGGACACCCTCCAGACGATCCGCCTGGTCGGCGAACACGTCATCCCCAAGATCGACACGGACCCGGTCCACCGTACGACGCGGTTCCGCGAGTCCGCGTGACCCGGGTCTGACGCCCCGGTCCCGCTGCCGGGCGAACTCCGAACCGGGGCTTCGTCGGAGGCGCGGAACCGGACACCCAGGACCGCGGGCGGTGGCATCCCGGGCCGCCTCCCGCATCCGGCCCGGCCGGAGGGTCACGCGGCCGCGGCCGGCCGCGGCGCCCCCGGCCGGGCCACGCCCGCATCCGCACCGGGCCCCTACCGCAGTGCGCACCCGAACCGCCGCACCGCACCCGCACCGCCGCACGCCCGCGACCACCGCCCCGCGCAAAGCCGACCGCTCCCGGGCCGACCGCGCTGCCCAAGCCGACCGCCCCGGCGCCCCGGCGTCGACGCCCGACCCCGTGCCGGCGGCAGCGCCCCGCACGCGAAAGGGACGACCATGCTCGACCACCTCATCACGCGCGCGACCGTCGTCGACGGCACCGGCGCACCCGCCTACACCGCCGACGTCGGCATCCGCGACGGCCGCATCGCCGTCATCGCCGAGCCCGGCACCGTCACCGAGGAGGCCCGGACCACCGAGGACGCGACCGGGCTCGTCCTCGCCCCCGGTTTCGTCGACCCGCACACGCACTACGACGCCCAGCTCTTCTGGGACCCGTACGCCACCCCGTCCCTGAACCACGGGGTGACGACGGTCGCCGGCGGCAACTGCGGGTTCACCCTCGCTCCGCTCAACCCCGACCACCCCGAGGACGCCGACTACACACGGCGGATGATGTCCAAGGTCGAGGGCATGTCCCTGGTCGCCCTCGAAGAGGGGGCGCCGTGGAACTGGCACACCTTCGGCGAGTACCTGGACGCGCTCGACGGCCGTATCGCCGTCAACGCCGGCTTCATGGTGGGCCACTGCGCCCTGCGCCGGCACGTCATGGGCCCGGACGCCGTCGGCGGCAGGCCCACCGACGAGCAGCTCCGGCAGATGCTCACGCTCCTGCACGACGCCATGGACGCCGGCGCCTGGGGCCTGTCCACCACCCAGTCGTCCACCCACTCCGACGGCGACGGCAACCCCGTGGCCTCCCGGCACGCCGAGCCCGCCGAACTCCTCGCGCTCGCCCGGGCCGTCGGCGAGCACGAGGGCACCCAGCTCGAGGCGATCGTCGCCGGCTGCCTGGACCGGTTCGCGGACGAGGAGATCGACCTCCTCGTCGAGATGAGCGCCGCCGCGGGCCGGCCGCTCAACTGGAACGTGCTGACCGTCGACGCCGCCGTACCCGAACGCGTCCCCCGCCAGCTGGTGCCGAGCGAACGGGCCCGCCGTGCCGGCGGCCGGATCGTCGCCCTCACCATGCCGATCCTGACCCCGATGAACATGTCGCTGGGCACCTTCTGCGCCCTCAACCTCATCCCCGGCTGGGGCGAGATCCTGGGCCTTCCCGTGCCGGAGCGGATCGCGAGGCTCCGCGACCCGGACGTCCGCGCGGAGATGCTGCGCCGCGCCGCGTCCAAGGAGGCCGGGGTCTTCCGCAGGCTCGCCGACTTCGAGCGGTACGTCATCGGCGACACGTACTCCGCCGCGAACGAGGGCCTCACCGGGCGCGTCGTGCGCGACGTCGCCGACGAACGCGGCCAGGACCCGTTCCGGTGCCTGGTGGAGATCTGCGCCAACGACGCTCTGCGCACGGTCCTGTGGCCGATGCCCACCGACAACGACCCGGCCAGCTGGGCCCTGCGGGCGGAGACCTGGCAGCACGAGGACGTGCTGCTCGGCGGCTCCGACGCGGGCGCGCACCTGGACCGGATGTGCGGGGCGCCGTACACGACGAGGTTCCTCGGCGACTGTCTGCGCGGCCGGAGGCTCGTCGGCCTGGAGGCGGCGGTGAAGATGCTCACCGACGACCCGGCACGGCTCTTCGGGCTGCGCGAACGCGGCCGGATCACCGAGGGCCACCACGCGGACCTGGTCCTCTTCGACCCGGAGCGGATCGACGCGGGACCTGCCACCCTCGTGCACGACCTGCCCGGCGACAGCCCGCGGCTGGACTCGCGCGCGACGGGGATCGTGTCCGTGCGCGTCAACGGGGTGGAGGCCATCCGGGACGACAGGGTGACCGGTGCCGTGCCGGGCCGGGTGCTGCGCTCCGGCCGCGACACCAGGACGGTGAGCACCAAGTGACCGGTGGGCACCGGGCGGCCGGGCGGTCCGCCGCGCCGCGGACGATCACCGGGCAGCGGCTCTTCATCGGCGGGGAGTGGGTCGAGCCGGCTCGCGGCCACTACGAGGTGGTCGACCCGGCCACGGAGGAGGTCGTCGGCCTCGCCCCGGAGGCGAGCCGGGACCAGGTGTACGAGGCGGCCGCGGCTGCCCGGGAGGCCTTCGAGGCGTGGTCCCGCACGGCACCGGAGGAGCGGGCGGCGGTCCTCGACCGGGCGGCGGACGTCGTCCGGCGGGAGTTCGACGCGTACGCGGAGCTCGCCCGGGCCGAGACGGGCGCCACCACGGGCACCGCGCGGGGCATGCAGGTAGCGGTCGGGGTGTCCCGGTTCCGCCGGTACGCGAAGGGCGCGCTGGAGCCGGTCGAGGAGGGACTGCCGCCGCAGGTCAACGAGGCCGGGCCGATGGGGCGGGCGGGCGTCTTCGGCGCGCTCGCCGCGCGCCGCCCGGTGGGCGTGGTCACGTGCATCACCTCGTACAACAACCCGTGGGCCAACCCGGCGGGCAAGGTCGCCCCCGCGCTCGCGATGGGCAACACGGTCGTGGTGAAGCCGGCCCCGCAGGACCCGCTGTCGGTGTACCGGATGGCCGAGGCGCTCGCCGAGGCGGGCGCCCCGCCGGGCGTCGTCAACGTGGTGTCCGGTTCCGGTACGGAGGTGGGGGAGGCCGCCGTGGACTCTCCCGACGTCGACATGGTCAGCTTCACCGGTTCCACGGCCGTCGGGCAGCGCATCGGCGAGGTGTGCGGGCGGAGCATGAAGCGGCAGCTGATGGAACTGGGCGGCAAGGGCGCCGCGCTGGTCTTCGACGACGCCGACCTCGATTCCGCGGTTCTGGGCATCGGCACGACGTTCGCCTTCTACAGCGGCCAGATCTGCACGGCGCCGACCCGGGTGCTGGCCCAGCGCGGGGTGTACGAGCGGCTGGTCGAGCGGCTCGGCGCCTTCGCCGGCCGGCTGAAGGTCGGCGACCCGGCGGAGCGGGACACCGTCGTCGGCCCGGTGATCTCCGCCGCCCACCGCGAGCGGGTCGAGTCGTACGTCGAGCTGGGCAGGAAGGAAGGCGCGCGCCTGGTCGTCGGCGGGGAGCGCCCCGACACGGCGCGCGGCTTCTACGTCGCCCCGACGCTGTTCGCGGACTGCGGCAACGAAATGCGTGTCGTCCGGGAGGAGATCTTCGGCCCGGTGGTGGTCGTGGTGCCCTTCGACGACGAGGAGGAGGGCGTCGCGCTCGCCAACGACAGCGACTACGGACTGATCGACTACGTCTGGTCGGGCGACGCGGCCCGGGCGTTCCGGGTGGCGCGCCGGCTGCGGGCCGGCGGGGTCGGGGTCAACACCGTCGGCCGGAACATGGAAGCGCCGTTCGGCGGTTTCAAGAAGAGCGGGGTGGGGCGTGACGTGGGTTCGTACGCGCTCCACGCGTACAGCGAGCTGCAGGCGATCGTGTGGCCCGGGGGGTGAGCCGCCGACCGGGAGATGTAGCTCACGGGAAATTTTCCAAACGGGCAAAACGGGCACTGCTGCGGTTTTCGCAATCCGGAACGCCTCGCCCGACACCTGCGAATGCCGAGATTCGGGGCTTCCTCGCCTTTCAATCGGTGGCGCGAATCCCTTGAATGCATAAGCATCCAAGGTTTCGTATGTGAAGTTGGCGCCTTCGGATACGGGAACCGCAGCACTTAACGTCCTCTCCATGACTCAGCTGGAGACGCGGCCCCAGGTCGGAGACACGGTACGGGGACGCTCTGAAGGGGGCGTCCGGGCCAAGGGGCTGGAGAAGAACTCCGTCGGCCTGCTCGGCAGTGCCGTCATCGGCATCTCGACGGTCGCCCCCGTGTACTGCCTGACCTCGACCCTGGGCTCCACGGCCGGCGAGGTGGGCCTGCAGATGCCCGCCGTGTTCCTGGCCGGCTTCCTGCCGATGCTCCTCGTCGCCTTCGCCTACCGCGAGCTGAACCGGGTGATGCCGGACTCCGGCACCTCCTTCACCTGGACCGTGAAGGCCTTCGGCCCACGCGTGGGCTGGATGTGCGGCTGGGGCCTGGTGATCGCCACGATCATCGTGCTCTCCAACCTCGCCGGCGTCGCCACCTCCTATTTCTGGCTGCTGGCAGGAGAGATCACGGGCAGCGAGTCGGTCGCCGCCCTCGACGGCAACAAGGCCGTCCACATCGTCACCTGCCTCGCCCTGATCGCCGTCGCCACCGCGATCAGCTACCGCGGCATGACCGCCACCAAGCGGGTGCAGTACACGCTGGTCGGACTCCAGCTCGTCGTCCTCGCCGTGTTCGTCGCGATGGCCCTCCAGAAGGCCGGCAGCGGCGCGTTCGACACCGGCATCGACTTCTCCTGGTCCTGGATGAACCCCTTCGCGGTCCAGTCCTTCGCGGCCTTCACCGCCGGCCTGTCGCTGTCGATCTTCATGTACTGGGGCTGGGACGCCTGTCTGTCGACCAACGAGGAGACCACCGGCTCCGACCGGACCCCCGGCCGCGCCGCGCTCATCGCGATGGTCGTCCTCGTCGGCTCGTACCTCGCCACCGGCGTCGCCGCCCAGATGGCCGTCGGCTCCGGCGACAAGGGCCTCGGCCTCGCCAACCCTGACACCTCCGACAACGTCTTCGCCGCGCTCGCCGGCCCCGTCATGGGCCCGGTCCTCGGCGTCGCGCTCTTCGTCGCCGTGCTCGCCTCGGCCGCCGCGAGCCTCCAGACCACGTTCATCCCGGTCGCCCGCACCGTGCTCGCCATGTCCTCGTACGAGGCCCTGCCCGAGTCCTTCTCCAAGGTCCACCCGCGCTTCAAGGTCCCCGGCCGCGCCACGGTCGTCGCGGGCATCGCCACCGGCGCTTTCTACACCGTGATGACGCTGGTCAGCGAGCACGTCCTGGTCGACACGATCTACGCGCTCGGCCTCATGATCTGCTTCTACTACGCGCTGACCGCCTTCGCCTGCGCCTGGTACTTCCGCGGCGAGCTCTTCCGCTCCGGCCGGGACTTCGCCTTCAAGGGCCTCTTCCCGGTCCTCGGCGGCCTGCTGCTCTCGGCGGTCTTCGGCAAGACGCTCTACGACATGTGGGACCCGGCGTACGGTTCCGGCTCCTCGGTCTTCGGCGTCGGCTCGGTCTTCGTGATCGGCGTCGGCCTGCTGCTCCTCGGCGGAGTGATCATGCTGGTGATGCAGCGGCGCAGCCCCGCCTTCTTCCGGGGCGAGGTCCTGACGAAGGACACCCCGTCGCTGGTGGTCCCGGACTGATCGGCTCGTGGTCCCGGACTGATCCGCCCGTGCCCCCGGACCGAGAGCCGGTGGTCCCGGACTGATCCGCTGATCCGGACTGATCCGCCCGTGCCCCCGGACCGAGGGCCGGTGGTCCCGGACCCAACGGCCCGCCCCCGAAGGGCCGGGCCCCCGTCCCCCGGGGGCCCGGCCCTCCCGGTCTCAGCGCTGCCCGGGGCCGCCCGGCAGGGCGCGCAGCCAGTCGACCAGGAGCGCGCCGACCTCGTCCGCCCGTTCCTGCTGGACCCAGTGGCCGCAGCCCTCCAGGATGTGGGAGGAGACCAGACGGGGAAGGGTGGTCGGGTACGCCTTGATGGCGTCCGCCATCCACACGGTGGGCCCGTCGTGCTCTCCGCCGATGAACAGGGACGGCTGGGTGATCGGCGCCCCGTCCCAGGCCGCGAGATCCACCCAGTCCCGGTCGATGTTGCGGTACCGGTTGAGCGGGCCGGTCAGGCCGCCGCGCTCGAACTCGCCCGCGTAGAAGTCCAGGTCCTCCTCGGTGAGCCAGGCCGGCAGCGGCTCGCGGGGGAACCGGTCGCAGAGCCTTCCGCCCGCCGGGGCGAAGAAGCGCGGCCCGTCGGCCGAGGGCTTCACCTCGCCCGAGGCCCCGGCGTAGAACCCCGCGAGCCAGGACCTGACGTCCGGCTCGATCTCGGCCTCCGCGCGGCCGGGCTCCTGGAAGTACTGGATGTAGAACTCCTCCGCCGCACCGAGCCGTGCGAACACGTCGGTCGGCGGGAGATCGCCGCCCCGCGGCGCGTAGGGCACGCTGAGGAGCGCCACCGCGGTGAAGAGATCCGGTCGCAGCAGTGCGGTGTTCGCGGCGATGGGCGAACCCCAGTCGTGGCCCACGATCACCGCGGACTCCGCGCCCAGGGCCTTCACCACCGCGACGTTGTCGGCGACGTGGGCCAGCATCCCGTAGGCCTCCCGCTCGACGGGCTTCGACGACCGCCCGTAGCCGCGGACGTCGATCGCGACCGCGTGGTAGCCCGCCGCGGCGATCACCGGAAGCTGGTGGCGCCACGAGTACCAGGACTCGGGGAAGCCGTGGACCATCAGGACCAGGGGCCCCGAGCCCTGTTCCACCAGGTGGATGCGTCCGCCCGGGGTGTCCACGAGGCGGTGCCGCGGCTGCTGCCCGGACGCGGTGGAAGAGCTGACGGGGTGTGACATCCGGCCTCCTGGGGTTGCCCTCGGGCTCCTGCGCGGTGCCGGCGGCGGCCCGTGCGCGGGTCATCGGTACCCCACAGGCATACCGCTCAGCCGCTTTCCTCGAACGTGGCGACGGACGGCCCGGTGCTTCAGGTGGGCCCGGGCTCTCGGGGCCGCCCAGGCGGGCCTCGGCGTCAGGCGTCCTTGTGCGCCTTGAGCTTGCGCCAGACCGCGCTCAGGGCCTCCATGTCCCGCTGGTCCAGTACGTCGGTGAAGACGGGCGCCAGGCACGCGCGCCGGGTCGCGTCGGCCTCCTCGAAGACCCGGCGCCCCTCGGCGGTGAGCGCGACCTCGACGGAACGGGCGTCCCTGGCCGACGGCGTACGGGAGACCAGCCCGCGGGCCTGCAGCGCGTCGAGGACGCGGGACACCTGGCTGCGGCTCAGCATGGTGCTGTTGCCGAGTACGGAGGCGGCGACCGGCTCGTCGCTGCTCGCGAGCCAGAGCATCACCTCGAACCAGGAGACGGGCAGGTCGTGGGCCTTGGACAGGGCGCGGTCGACGCGCTCGGTGAGCACGGTCCCGGCCCAGACCAGGCCGTAGAAGGCGTGATCGGCCTCGGGCATCTCCGCCGGGGTGAGTTTCCTGGTCGCCATGCCTCCGATCATACCGGCTTGCGTGTGTGCACACACAATGCTTAAGGTGTGTGTACACGCACGGATCTCCGGGTGTGCTTTCCCTCCACTTCCGAAGGAACCCTCATGTCCTCCTCCACCACCTCCCCCACCTCCTCCAAGGTCGTCCTCATCACCGGCACCTCCTCCGGCATCGGTCTGGCCGCCGCGGTCGCCGCGGCGAAGGCCGGCTGGCGCACCGTCGCGACCCTCCGCGATCCGGGCCGCGCCGACGCGCTCCGCAAGGCCGCCGCAGAGGCCGGCGTCGAGCTCGACATCCGGCAGCTCGACGTCGTCGACGAGACGTCCGTCGCCGCCGCGGTCGACGGGGTGATCGCCGACCACGGCCGGCTGGACGCCGTGATCAACAACGCGGGCGCGGGGCATCTCGGCACCCTGGAGAACGACACCGTCGCCGACGTCCGCAAGGTCATGGAGGTCAACTTCTTCGGTGTCCTCAACGTCTCCAAGGCCGCCTTCCCCCATCTGCGGGCCGTCGGCGGCCGGCTGATCACCGTCACCAGCGTCGGCGGAGTCGTCGGCCAGCCCTTCAACGAGGCATACTGCGCCGCCAAGTTCGCCGTCGAGGGCTACATGGAGAGCCTGGCGCCGGTCGCCGCGTCCGTCGGCGTGAGCGTGTCCGTTGTCGAACCGGGCGCCGTGGCCACCGAGTTCGTCAACAACGTCGGCCTCGACCCGGAGGCGGAGATCGCGGCGGCGGGCCCTTACGCCCCGGCCCTCGACGCCTACGTCAACCGCACCGTGGCCCAGTTCCTGACCGGCGCCCAGACCCAGGACGAGGCCGCCGCGGCCGTACTGGAGGCGCTGACGGCGGACCGGCCCGCGTTCCGTCTCCAGACCTCCGACTGGGCACGCGACTTCACCGGCATGAAGCTGAACGACCTGGACGGCTCGGCGGTGCTCGGGACCACGGGCGGCTGGGTGGCGTGAACCGCCGCGGAGAGGGCCGCCGGGCCGTCCCTGTGACGGCCGCCGCGGGCCCTACCCCGGGTGCCCCAGGAACACCGGGTTCGTGAACGCCGCCAGCGGCCCGGGGAACCCCGGGATCGGCACGACCGCGGGATGGCGCACCTCCGCGCGGACGTACGCCGCGTAGGCCGCCGTCGTACGCCACTCCACCGTGCCCTTGCCCTCGGCGGGGAGCGCCACCGTGTGCAGCACGCCCTGGTCGGTGACGATCCGGGCGGTGCGGCCCGGGGCGCCGGTTACCTCCAGGCGGACCGTCACCGGGTCGTCCGCGTCCACCCGGAGCCGCTCGCCGATACCGGCACGCCGGCCCCGGCCGCCGTACGCGGCGAACGACAGCGACACGGCCGACGACTCGGCGACGTAGGACCGGCCGGCGCGCAGGCCGTCCAGGATCGCCTCGCGCGTCAGGTCGTCGGCGAGGACGACGGTCTGCGGGGTGCCGACCGCGTCCGGGTCCCGGTGCGCGTCGCTGCTGCCCATCGCCGGGGTCCAGCGGCCGCCCGAGCGGGCGGCGGCGACGAGGGTGCCGTCCCAGTCCGCGAGGGACACGTCGTCGTCCGGGGTGTACGGCCCGTTCCACACCTCCACCGCGTCCGCCTCGCCGAAGCCGAACTTCCAGTTGCAGCCGACGCAGGTGGCGTGCGGGTGCGCGGGCACGACGAGGCCGCCGGCGCGGCGGATCGCCCGGGCGTAGTGGCCGAAACGGTTGTCCCTGGCCCGGTAGCGCCAGTCGACGAACGTGCCCGGGTCGGTGCCGAGCGCCACGACGTGGCCGTTGCGGGTGGTGACCTCCTCACCCAGGAGCACCAGCAGGTCGTCCCCGGCGGCGTCCGCCCAAGCCCCGTGCGCCGCGTGCGTGTTGTGCTCGCTGCTGTTGACGAAGTCCAGCCCCGCCGCCCGGGCGAGGGCCGCGATCTCGTCGGGGGTGCGGAGGCCGTCCGAGTACCACGAGTGCAGATGGCAGTCGCCCCGGTACCAGTCACGCCCCCGGCCCTTCGCCCGCTCCGGCGGGTACACGGGCTTCGGCGTCGGCGCCGGCTTCCCGTACGTGAGCGTGACGGTCACGGTGTACGCGAGGCCCTGCGGCGCGATCGTGTACGGGCCGAGTGCGATGTGCCACGTGCCCGCCCGTACCGGCCCCGCGACGTAGCCGGGTGTCGCCTCGTCGCCCCGGATGAAGAACTCGCTGCGCGCCCCGCCGGACCAGCCGCGGAAGCCCTCGCCGCCGAGCGCCGTGCCGCGCTCGTCGAAGATGCCGATGTCGAGGGCGTTGCCCTGCGTGCCGGCCGGGACCTGCGGCCTCTCGTACGTGTACGACACCCGGATCTCCGCGACCCCGCGCGGCACCTCGACGGGCAGGTACACGAAGTCGGGGGAGCCGGGCGGCAGGGTGCCGCGCACGACCTTCGTGGTCTGTCCGTTCGCGGTGTCCGCTGCCTCGGCGAAGCTCACGCCGCCCAACGTAAGCGCGGCGGCCGCTCCCGTCACGAACAGTCCGCGTCTGCTGAGGTTCGCGTCGTCCTCGTTGCACATGCCGTCGGCTCCCCGGGGGTGGTGAGAGGGACAGGAGTGGTACTGGTGCCTGGCGCCCTCAACCTCGTACCCGGCCGTGAACGGGACGGCAAGGGGCGGGGGTCGACGAATGACCGGGACATGGCGTTCCGCCGTCCGGCGCGGGGGACGCGCGCCGTCCCCCTTCCGGTCCCGCGCTCTCGGAATCTCGCGCCGCAGCGCGTAGCTTGGGCCCCGCCACGACCAGAGCAGCCGACGAGGGCGGAGGAGCCGCTGTGCGGATCTCGACCACGATCTTCCTGACGGACGAGACGATCACCCCGCCGCGGCTGGCGCGGGAACTGGAGGAACGCGGCTTCGCCGGGCTGTACCTGCCCGAGCACACCCACATCCCGGTCGAGCGGACCTCCCCCTATCCGGCGGGCGGCGACCTGCCGCCCGAGTACGGCCGCACCCTCGACCCCTTCGTCGCCCTCGGCCAGGCCGCTGCGGTCACCACCACCCTCGGCCTCGGCACGGGCATCACGCTGCTCGCCCAGCACGACCCCATCGCCCTCGCCAAGCAGATCGCGACCCTCGACCACCTCAGCGGCGGCCGCTTCACCCTCGGCGTCGGCTTCGGCTGGAACAGGGAGGAGGCGGCGGACCACGGCGTGGAGTGGTCGACGCGGCGCGATCTCAGCCGCGACCGCATGCATCTGATGCGCGCGTTGTGGGCCGCCGAACCCACCGCGTACGACGGCGACTTCGGCTCCGTCCGCGCCTCCTACGCCTACCCGAAGCCGGCGAGCGGCCCCGCGCCCCGCACCCTGGTCGGCGGCGCGGCCGGCCCGAAGCTCTTCTCCCACATCGCCGACTACGCCGACGGCTGGCTTCCGATCGGCGGCCGGGGCCTCACGGAGTCGCTGCCGGTCCTGCGGGAGACCTGGTCGGCGGCGGGCCGCGACCCGAAGGCCCTCCAGATCGTCCCGTACGCGGTCCTGCCGTCGCAGGGCAAGCTGGCGCACTACGAGGAGCTGGGCATCGACGAGGTCGTGCTGCAGTTGCCGCCGGCGGGGGAGGGGGAGGTGCTGCGGGTGCTGGACGAGTACGGGAAGTATGTGTGACCCGCTACCGGTCCCGGCGGACGGTGCGGCTTCGGTCAGCCGCTGACAGCGGGCTGCCGAGCGCCGGGGCCGGCAGGGGTTTCGTGTCCGGTACGCCGCCTGACGGGCCCGTGCGCGCGAGGCAACCGTGCTCCTCCGGCTCCCGCAGAGCGGCGGCGATCCTGATCTCACCCGGCAACGAGCCACGACCAACCAAGAGATCGTCCTACTGCGCAGGCGCGACGAGCCGGAAGGCCAGGCACACGAGGGCTGTGCGGTCGTCCACGGGTGTGCCGACGGAGTCCCAGAATCGGCGGTGACCGGTGCGCCACTCATCGAGCGAACGGTCGCCCTCACCTTCGGCCGAGGCATGCTCCCAGGCGATGTCGCCGAACGTGGTCAGCTCCACGCCGGTGATCTCGACCGTGGCGACGCAGTCGCCATCGCTGTCGAGGAGGGCGAGACGCTCGCCGGTGAACTCCAGCCCTTCCGTCTCCTCGACGTACTCGGAGAGCAGGCCGGTCGTGGCGGTCTTTCTCCCCGCCAGAACGAGGGCGTTCAGCCTCTCCCGCAGCTCACCGGCCGTGCCGAGCTCCAGCGCTCGCATGCCGTTCACTCGTGGCCACATGGCCCCAGCCCTCTTCTCAGCCCTGCGTGATGTGTCCTTGAGCGTAGGAGACGAACGAGGCCCAGGAGGCGGGGGCACAGGCAAGCTGAGGGCCGGCGGGGTTCTTGGAGTCGCGGACGTGGACGGTGGAGGGACAGGCGGCGACCTCGACGCAGGCGCCTCCTTCCCCGTCGCTGTAGCTGCTTTTGAACCAGCGGATCTGCTCGCTGCTCATCGGCGTTCTCCCAGCTTCTTCTCGATCAGGGCCAGTGACTCGCGGGGTGTGAGGGCTTGCGCTCGGATGATCCCATAGCGTTCCGTGAAGACGCTGACTTCCTCATGGTCGGTGATCAGGCGGGAATGCCCGTAGATTTCCGTGTACGCCACCTGTCGCAGTCCCTTGGGCGTCAGCAGGATGAACGCGCCACCCATGCTGGGATGTTCCTCGCGATCAGTGGTCATCACCTGGAGCTCGACGGTCCGCAGCCGACCGATGTGGAGCAACCGACGCAACTGGTGCTCGTGAACGGTCGCCCCGCCGATGGGTCGCTGGAGTACGGACTCCTCCACCACGAAGCTGAACGTCGGCGCGGGCCAGCGCTCGAAGATCTGCTGGCGAGCGAGCCGGTCGGCCACACGCTTCTCGATGGTCCGCTCGTCGAGCAGGGGTCGCCGTTGGGTGAACACGGCCCGCGCGTACTCCTCGGTCTGGAGAAGACCGGGCACTGCCTGATTGCTGTAGTCGTGCACCGCGAGGGCCTCCGCCTCGGCCTTCGCGTAGTCCCGGAACCAGTCCGGATGCCGCGTCCGTGCCTTCGCGAGCGCCTTCTCCACGTCCGGGATCGCCGCCTTCAGCACACCGCGCGCCCCCAACACCTCGTCCGCCAGCCGCAGAAACGCCGGCTGGGGCGTCCGTACCCCGCGCTCCATCGAAGAGACCAGCGCCTCGCCGCAATGCGTGGCGGCCCCCAGCTCTTTCTGGCTGAGTCCGGCCGCCTCACGCAACACCTTGATCTGCTTGCCGAGTGAGTTGAAGAGCAGCGCCGTCCCGTCCTCCTCGGCGGGCCGTTCCGGCCGTTCCTCGCGTTCCGCGTCCGCCATACCCCGTACCGCCCTCACACCTGCCGCAGTGGTCACGGTCCACGACCCGTACAGCGCCCCGGCCGTACTCGTACGGCTACGCTCCGTCGTGTCGCAAGTCCTGGTCAGGGTATCCACGACCAACCACGCTCAGTGACATGAAAGCCGAAACCGCTTCCCCCACGGTCGAGTTCACCCAACGCCTCAGCACCACCCGCCGTGGCGCCCGCCTCGCCCGGCGCTTGGCCCTCCACTGCCTCGACGACTGGGGCATCCCGTACGGCAGCGAACTCTCCGACTCCGCCGCCCTGATCGTCGCCGAACTCGCAGCGAACGCGGTCACCCACGGCCGCGTCCCCGGCCGCGACTTCGAACTGCGCCTGCTGCTCACGGGGGCCACCCTCCGCATCGAGGTCTCCGACACCCGATGCGAACGTGCCCCGCTCCCTCCCGCGACACCCCCACCCACCGACGCCGAGACGGGCCGCGGCCTTCTCGTCGTGTCCGCGCTCGCCACGGACTGGGGCGCAACGGACCGTTCCGTGGGCAAGACGGTCTGGGCCGAGCTGCCCGGTCCGGTTCGAGGCGTGGACAGTGGCGACGCGTCCGCCGGCGCCTCGCGCGCCCGTCACCGGTAGCGGACGAGCGCCGACGTGTCGAACGTCCACCGCCCGGCCGGCACGACGTCCCCGAACCCGTACGGCACGGAGCACCGGTACCTGAGGCCGTCGGGTCCGTCCTTGGGCTCGGAGTGGACGGCGATGGAGCCGTTGCGGGGGTCCACCACGACGTACAGCGGTACGCCCATCCGCGGATAGTCATCCAGCTTGGTGACGAGGTCGTTCTTGGGGTTGCTCTTCGAGACGATCTCGACCACGAGGAGCACCGCGCGCGGATTGACGGACTCGGCCTGCGGGTCGACGTCCTCGGTCGGGAACGCGATCAGGGCGGGAACCTTCTCCAGACCGGTGACGGGATCCGTCTGTCGGTGTCGTTGACCGCGGAGATGCCCGGAGTCTGCGCCCTGATCTGCTCGCGGAAGGCGTCGACATTGGTGGTGTGGGGCAGATCGAGGCTCATCATGACGAGCTTCACCTCGCCGTCCGTGGTCTCCACCCTCCAGCCCTTCTCCAAGTGCTCCGCGCACTCGGAGAGGTGCCGGGCCACCTCCTGCATGCGCCGGATCTGCTCAGGGCTCATGCCGCTCCCGGTGTCCTCCAAGGGTTGCCCTGTGCAGCGTAGCTGCGGAGCGTGGCGGTGGGTGGATTCGTCCGAGTTCCGTGAGGGGGCGCACGGTGAGGGACGAGGATCTTCCGGTGTCCTCGTCGGCCATAGTTGCCGCATGGCATCCACGACGATTCGCGTTCCCCGTGAGACCCGAGATCATCTTGCGGCCCTCGCAGCCGAACGTGGTCTCACTCTCGGCCAACTCGTCCAGCAGCTGGCGGAGCGTGAGCCGACGCGGGCGCAGATCGCCGAACGGCTTCGCACCGATCGCGACGCCGGGCGCCGGAACATGGGGGCGGACATGACCGACGACGAGTTCGACCAGGCCTCGGATATCCTCGCCAACATTTGCAAGATCGCGGCGGACCAGGTTCGAGCCGCACGGGGCGACGCAGCTTTGCGTCATTTCCCCGACGGCTTCGGCGGCCCTCCTGCCGCTACCCGTCCGTAAATGTGCCGGAATGCGTCATCGAATTCCAATGCGAGCTCGCCCATGCCGACTTGTAGGGTCCTCACGCGGCGCAATTCGCGTGCTGCAGGCCATTTCTGCTGCCTCCTGCAGGGAACGCTATGTCAATTCTCCTGATATGTGAATATTATTCGCCGATCGCGCAGGTGAAATATGCAGTCAAACCATATAAGGATAGAGGTGCATGTCCGGCGTTTCGAACTCAAGTGAAGCGCCGATGCTCACTCGTGAGGTATTTCGCGCTGCTTCAATCAGTACGATGTCCGTGTCGACCCGCAGCGCTACGACTCCGTCTTCCTCGTCGACCGATTGGACGGTGCCGCGCAGTCGGACTTTCCTATCTGAATACTCTCCCGAAATTTGATCTGCGCCGGAGGTGAGCCTCCAATCGGAAACAGGTTCCGGGATTTCCAACTCAATGTCGTAAACCCCGGCTACGGGATCACTTTCATCGCGCCAGCGTCCCCATGCCGACCCGCTTGGTCCAGCGAAGGCGACAATTCTTTCTTGAGTGTCCAGAATTTCGGTGATTGTGATTCTCATGTCTATTTCAATCCTAGCGGCACTCGCACCATTGTGTTATCCACGATCGAAGTGTTCGAGGAGGCGATGAAGGTCCAGGTTTCCTTATGGAAATGGAATTTGGTGGGCTTGCTGTTCATTTCGTGATCGCCGAGGCGGATGCTGCGCGTGCCGTCGGCTGAAACGAGTCTATTAGGGTCGGGCTGACCAGTACGAGGGTGAATGTTTGTATACGGTCCATCCCCGAGGAAATTCTCCCACTCGCTCATTACTTGGTGCGGCTTCAGGGGCTTCGGGGCGATGACCTCCGGTGTGTTGATCACCGTTTCCGGCGGAATGCATGGTGACAGGCCGAGTGGGTCGACAGTCGTGTAACGAGCAGTCTCAGGGTCGTAGTGCCGGTGGAAGTTGTAGTGCAGCCCCGTCTCCGGGTCGAAGTACTGCCCCGGGAAGCGCAGCGGCGTGTACGCCGTGCTCGACCTCGCCCATGTCGTCGTGCCCCACAGCGTGCTGCGCGTGTGCCAGGCCAGTTCGCCCGACTCGTCGATGAGTTCGCTCGGGGTGCCCACCAGGTCGGTGATGATGGCGAAGAAGCACTCGTCGATCGCCTCCTGCGAGGCCTGCGAAGGGGTGAGGACCTTCCGTGTCCTCGCCGGCCATAGGCGCCTCACGGCGTAACCGGCGATTCACGTTCCCCGTGAGACCCGCGATCATCTTGCGGCCCTCGCCGTGAGACATCCTATGGGCGAGTCTGGACCGGCCTTCACGCCAGGCCCCCGTCACCCCAGGCTGACACTCCACACGTCGCCGTGCCCAACCCAATCGTCACGCTCTTCGTGGTCGTTTGAAACCAGCACGGATACCTTGGTCGAAACGAAGCGATATTCCATGAAGTCGCCTTGATCAGTAACCTTCGGATCTTCCAGAGGGTCTTGCAGGCAGGAAAGCGCCTCGTTCAGCTCATCCCATGTGGCGTACTGGGGAAAATCGACGTGCATGTCCTCTTGCCACCGTCCGGACAAGCTGTGGTTCCTGGCTAGTTTATGCAGCTCTAGCGAGCCTCCCGTCACGACCCAGTCGGGGCCCGGGTTGAAGTAGAACTCTACAAAGCCGTAGTCCCTGCGCAGTGAGAGACCCTCTTCGTCAATGACGTCGATGAAGTCGGAGTGGATTGCCTCGTCTACCTGGGTGAGTGTCGATCCGATCCCTACCCCGTGCAGTCGCCCTGATGCGATAAACGAGGCAATTACTTGAAGAGCGTTCACGGCCAGTTCTCCAGCTTTTCGATCAGCGCTTGCATTTCCGCCGAGCGGTTCTTTTTGTTTCCCCAGTTGTGATCGAGCATATGCTCTTGTGCGGACTTGGCCTTGGCTAGGAGGTCATCGCGCAATTTAGGGTCACTGTTGACGGCGTCGACGGCTGCCTTGACGCTCTTATCGGACGCCCATCCCGTCTCGAGCCTGATCGGCTCTCCGGTGATGGTTCCACTATCGTCGACATAGATTCGAACTTCGTCTTCGAGCCCTGGCTTTTTCTTCAACGGAATGTGGATGTGTGCTCCTTTCGTCGCCCAGTCGGAGGCCACAGGGGAAACGCGAATCTTGCAGGGTTTCAGGCCGAGAGGATCGGACCAAGTGAGGGGGTTGGCCACGTACATGGCCGGACTTGGTGCGGGTTCGAGCCCGAGAGGGTCGGAGCTGACGTACCGTCCCGTTTCAGGGTCGTAGTGCCGGTGGAAGTTGTAGTGCAGCCCCGTCTCCGGGTCGAAGTACTGCCCCGGGAAGCGCAGCGGCGTGTACGCCGTGCTCGACCTCGCCCATGTCGTCGTGCCCCACAGCGTGCTGCGCGTGTGCCAGGCCAGTTCGCCCGACTCGTCGATGAGTTCGCTCGGGGTGCCCACCAGGTCGGTGACGATGGCGAAGAAGCGCTCGTCGATCGCTTCCTGCGGCGCACGCGATGCAGGCGAGGACGGCGACGCTTGTGACCCGTCCGCCGGGAGGATGCGTTCCGTCTGGGCCAGCGGGCGGAGGCCGTCGTGGTCCCAGGTCAGGGACACCGGATGGGGCAGGTCCACGGACTCCGCCGTCTGTTCGCACAGCGTCGCGCCGTCCCAGGTGAACGACACCCGTTCGACCACCGTGACGCCGTCGTCACCGAGGCGCTGCTTCGCGATGCGGCGGCCCAGCGCGTCGTAGTGGTAGCGCCACACCGTTCCGTCCGGTGTGGTCACGGATGTGAGCCGGTCCTCCGCGTCCCACGCGTAGCGCCAGGTGTCCGGTTTGCGTGACAGGCGGGTCTTCTGGCGCAGCACGACGCGGCCCTGCGCGTCGTGCTCGTAGCGGACGCCGCCCGCGCGGGTGACGCGGGTGCCCGTGTAGGCGCGGGAACCCGTGGCCTCCTGGCCGGGGTGCGTGTCGGGCCAGGACGCGTCGGTCTGGTTGCCCGCCGCGTCGTAGGCGTAGCGCTCGGTCCAGTTCGCGGCGTGGACCGCGGTGACGCGCCCCTCGGCGTCCAGGTCGAACGTCCTCGTGCCGGAGAGCCGGTCGTCGATGCCGACGAGGTGGCCGTCCGCGCGGTAGGAGTAGCCGCGCCGCTGGAGGCTGCCGCTCGCGCCCGTGACGTGCTGGTCCGTGAGCCGGCCCATCACGTCGAAGGCGTGGTGGAGCGTGACCGTCCCGCCGATGCGGCGGGCGAGTTCCCGGCCCGCCGCGTCACGGTCGAAGCCGATCGTGCGTCCCGAGGTCGTCAGCTCCGCGCGGTGCCCGGCGGCGTCGTACGACCAGGAGCTGACCGCACCACCGGGCGTCGTCCTCCCGGTCCGCCTGCCCAGGACGTCGTACGCGAACGTCGTCTCGCGGCCGTCGACCGACTCCGACCTCAGCCGGCCGTAGCGGTCGCGCAGCCGGGTCAAGGTCGCGTCCGGCCCCGCCGCCACCGCGAGTTCGTCGAAGACGTCGTACTCGTACGTGGTGACGGACCCCTCGGCGTCCTTGCGGACGACCTGGCCGAGCGCGTTGCGTGTGAACCGCACGCGCTGGCCGAGGCCGTTGCTGCGGGACGCGAGGCGGCCGGCCGCGTCGTACTCGTACGCAAGGGTCCGGTCGTCGAAGTCGGTCTCGGACTTGAGCAGGCCGACGGGGTCGTATTCGTAGTCCCAGGTCAGGCCCTGGGGGTTGGTCACCCGGGTCAGACGCAGATTGGAGTCGTGGGCGAACTCGTACCGCACCCCGTCCGGGCCCGTCCGTGCCACGAGGAGGTCGAAGTCCGTGTACTCGAAGGTGGTGACACCGCCCATGGCGTCGGTGTGGGTGGTGCAGTTGCCCTCGCCGTCGTACGTCCACGACTGCACGCTGCCGTCCGCCTCGACGCGCCGCGCGAGCTTGCCCTCGACCGTCCATTCCAGCCGCGTCACCGCGCCGAGCGGGTCCGTGATCGCGACCGGCCGGCCGAAGGGGTCCCGTTCGCAGCGTGTGGTCGCGCCCAGCGGGTCGGTGATCTCCAGCGGAAGCCCGGCCCGGTCGCAGCGCACGCGCGTGGTGTGTCCCAGGGCGTCCGTGACCGAGGTCGGATGCCCCGCTCCGTCGTACGTGAAGTGCGTCGTCGCGCCCGCGGCGTCCGTCGCGGAGGTGCGGTTGCCGCGTTCGTCGTACGTCCGGCGTACCACCGTCCCGTCGGCGCCCCGGACGCGCACCGGCAGGCCCAGGCCGTCGTACTCGGCCGTCAGTTCGCGGCCGTCCGGACGCCGCACGGCCACCGGGCGCCCGGCCTCGTCGTACGACGTGCTGGTGACGTGGCCGAGCGGGTCGACGGTGGCGAGGAGCCGGTTGAACGGGTCGTACTCGAAGCGGGTGACGGCGCCGTTCGCGTCGATCTCGGCGACGACCTGCTGGCGTTCGTTGACCACATGGCGCTTGGTGTGGCCGAGGCCGTCGGTCATCGAGGTCATGCGCAGGCCGGTGTCCGGGTCCGAGTCGTCCCAGGTGAAGTGGGATTCGACGTGGCCGTTCGTGCCGGACTGGTACACGCACCGGTCGAGGCCGTCGTAGACGTAGTCGTAGTGGCTGCCGTTGGTGTCGGTCCACGACGTCATGCGGCCGAGGTCGTCGTAGCCGAACCGCACCGGCAGGCCGGTGGAGTTGACGACCTCGGTCAGATGGCCGTCCGTGTAGCCGTACCGAAGGATCTCCACGTCCGAGCCGTCGGCGGCCGCGCCCGCGAGGTGCAGGGCGGTGACCCTGCCCTCGTCCGTGGTGAGCTTCAGGTGGTAGCCGGCGTGGTGCACGATCGACGTCGGAGCGCCGGACTCGTCGTGGTCGAAGCTGATCCAGCGGCCGTTGCGGTCGTCGAGTTGCGCCAGGAGTGCCAGTTCGTCGGTGTGGTCGGTGAAGTGCCACACCCGGCCGGTGTCCGGGTCGGTGACCGTGTAACCGCCGTCCGTACGCTCCAGGGGCCAGCGCCTGCCGTGCGTGGGCAGCACCCGGACGCCCGGTGCGGGATGCGGGTAGGCGAGCAGGCTGCCTTCGTCGCAGGCGAGGACGACGCCCTCGGAGTCGATCTCCAGACGCTGGTCCACGGTGCTGGACCACGTCGGGCCGAACCAGCGGCCCGCCCGGTACGACGAGTCGAAGGTGCGCCGGAACACCAGCGGCAGCGAGGCGGGGAGGGCGATGTCGGTCTGCGGCAGCAGGACGCGGCCGCTCGCGATGTCGACCGGGTCTCCGTCGCACTTGGTCTCACTGCACTGCTTGCCCTTGCCGTCGGGGTCCTTGGTGTGCCCGTCGCGGACCTTCGACGGGCTGTCGGGTACGCCCTTCATCCCGGCCCTGATCCCGCCCCGGACCAGCCCGGCGCCCTTGCTGCCGACGATCTCCGGGATGAGGCGCCCCAGGAACTCCGACGGATCGCCCTTCGCCGCGTCCCAGGCGTTCTTCAGCGCGCGGTCGGGGTTCGCGGCGGTGGAGACGAGCCCGGCGAGGGTCATGTTGAGACCCTTGTAGTACTCGGCCGGGTGCGTCAGGTTGTACGGATCGAGAGGGTTGACCGAGCGGACGAAGTTGACGAGGCCGGCCGCCCCCTTGACGACGCCACCGGTCAGATGGGTCATCTCCACGCCCTGGGCCAGGCTGTAGTCCGCCAGCTCGAGCTTGACCTTGTCGCGGCCCGTGGGCTCCTCCGGAGCATGGGCCATGGCCGCCGTGACCGCCGTCTTCGCGGTGTCCGCGGCCTCGTTGCGGTGCCGGCGGGCCTCCTTCAGGATCTCCTGCGCCCGCTGCCGCTTCGCCTTGCCGGGGTCGGTGAACGGGCCGGGCCGGGGCGGGGGACTGTCGCTGTTGCGGGCGGCGTTGTAGGCGTCGACCTTCTTGTTGTACGCGTCGGCCGCCGTTTTGGAGTCCGCGTCGCCCTCCTGGTAGAGGGCGATGGCCTCCCGCGCCTTGCCCTGGGCGGAGGTGACCGCCTTCGCATAGGTCTCCAGTGCCTTCGCCGCGGCCTCGAAGGCGTCGGCGGCGTGCAGCCAGTCCGTCGGCAGCGTCTCGATCTTCTTGCGGAAGGTGTCCGCCGCCTCGCCCTTCCAGTGGGCCGAGTCGAGCTTCTTCATCCCGCCGCCGACGAGGTCGAACGCCTTCTGGAAGTCGCGGAGGTTCTTCACCGTGGAGGTGATCGCCTCCGGGTTCCCGTGGATGAGCTCGTTGGCCTCCTCGGTCTGCCCGAGTTGCTGCTCGCCCACGTCGGCGCCGAGCGAGGAGGCGGTCTCGTCGCCCCAGTCCTCGACGCTGTCCGCCCAGTCGTCCGCACCGACCTTCTCCAGGCCCTCGCCGATCCGGTCGGTCGTCCAGTCGACTCCCTCGCCGACCTTCTCCTTGGCCCTGTCGATGCCGCTGTCGACGACGTCGATGCCCTTGTCGAGGGCCTTTCCCAGATCGCCCAGATCCACCATCAGCGGCGCTCCCCCCAACGCGGCTCCTCGGCCTGCGCGATCGTCTCCTGCGACGGATCCAGCGTCTCGCGCAGTTCGGCGTCCGTCGCCTCACGCAGCTTCGGGTCGATGAGCCCCTGGCGCTCGAAGGCGTCCATCTGCGCGTCCATCACGTCGTAACCGGTGTTCTTCCAGGTCTGTTTGACCTCCTGGTGCGCCTCGGAGAAGGACTCGGCGCTCCAGTCGGGGTCGTCGATGGCGGACTGCGTGCTGATCTCGTCCCAGCTCTTGCCCTTGACCTCGTCCTCGCTGAGGTGCGGGTTGCCGTTGAGCGAGTTCACGCCGATCTTGATCGAGTCCTTGACGTACTGCTCCTGCTCGGCGAACGAGCCCGCCGAGAGGCCGACGGCCTGCGCGAACCCGTTCCCCTTCAGCGTCAGCGCCCGGACGCCCCACTCCCAGCGGTCGCAGAACGTACGGAACGCGTCGGCGAGACCGCCGTGGCCGAGCTCCACCCCGGACAGGGAGAGCTCCGAGAAGCCGCGCCCCGCGGTCGCCTCGCCGATCATGCCGAGGTCCTTGAGCTCGGAATGCGCGAGGTCGATGCCCTTCACGATGGCGGCGAGCGCCTCGGGCGGCGCCTTGAGATCAGGATCCCGCCCGGTCATCGCGCGCCCCCGTTCCGTTCCCCGTCTCGCCGAGATCCACCGCCACCGCGTCGGGCACGATGCCCCTGACCGGCGGGAACAGCATGCCGTCGTCGCTGCCCGCGTCGAGGGCCACACCGCCCGGCCCCGGCAGCTCGGGCACCATCACGTCCAGCAGGCGGGCGCCGAGGATCCTCCGGTACTTCCACTCGCGGCGGGCCTCGCCCCGCGCCAGGGCGAAGCGCGCCAGGGCCTCCTCGTTCGAGAAGGCACAGATCCAGCGGACACCGTTCAGATCGGCGGTCCACAGGCTGTCGTGCTCGTCGAACGGTACGAGTACGGCGGTACGCCGGAATTCCCCGAGCAACCGCGCAAACTGCCGCCTCGCCGCAGTCAGTTCGCGGTCGTCCGCCCCGCCCGCGGTCCCGCCCACGGCCACGCCCGCCCTCGTGTTCGCCGCGCCTGAATCCGGTGTTTCCGGCACTTCGGGCGCGGTGTGGTCGATGGAGTCGCCGGCCGGCGGTGCGGATGCGGTCCAGTCGGCCAAGTCGGCCAGTTTTGAGGCCCGATCGGTCCGCGAAGTGTCATCCCCGTTGTCACTCACGGCGGAATGCTGTCATGGGGCCGTTCCCGAATGCAACGCGTAATTGCGCCTCAAAACAGGGCGATTGGGGCGTGTTCGGGCGGCCTCTCCTACGGGAGAGGGAGCCGGCTCCGCGCGAGGGCCGGGGTGCCGGGTCACTGCCGTCGGCCGTCTCCTGGATCTCCTCCGGCGGCTGGGATCACGGCGCGGAACGCGTCGAGGGCGGCAGTCGAGTGGTCTCACGACGGCTTCCTCGCGCATAGGCGTTCCCGGCCCGTTCCCGTCGACACGAACGCGGGACACGCGTACTCCTCCTCCGTACCGAGGCGTGCACCTCGGACCCCGGTGCCGGGTGCTCGATCGCCGATCACCGGGACCCCGCCCCCGCCGGAGCCCGCGCCCCGTACCTCCGCGTCCCCGGATGGTACGTCCGCCCCGCTCGCAACTTCTCGGCCCGCGCTCCCGCGCACCCCCTCTCACCGACCCTTTTCGGCGCATACGCCCCCACCCCCCGTCCCGCTGTCCGTCCGCGCTCGTATGCTCGCTGCATGACGGATCACCAGGCCGGAGACCGGGCCGGAGACCAGGCGGGGCGTCCGACCGCCAACGCCATGCGCCGCGCCCTCAGGCGGGCCCGGGACGGCGTCGCGCTCGACATCGGCGAGGCCGCCGTGCTGCTGCAGGCGCGGGGCGCGGACCTGGAGGACCTGTGCGCGTCCGCGGCGCGCGTGCGGGACGCCGGGCTGGAGGCGGCGGGGCGGCCCGGCGTCATCACGTACTCGAAGAGCGTGTTCGTCCCGCTCACGAGACTGTGCCGGGACAAATGCCACTACTGCACCTTCGCCACCGTCCCCGGCAAGCTCCGTCGCGCCGGCCACGGGATGTTCATGTCGCCCGACGAGGTGCTGGACATCGCGCGGCGCGGAGCCGAACTGGGCTGCAAGGAAGCCCTCATCACCCTCGGCGACAAGCCGGAGGACCGCTGGCCGGAGGCGCGCGAGTGGCTGGAGGCGGAGGGGTACGACGACACCATCGCCTACGTACGCGCCATGGCGATCCGCATCCTGGAGGAGACGGGACTCCTTCCCCACCTCAACCCGGGCGTGTTGACCTGGACGGACTTCCAGCGGCTCAAGCCCGTCGCCCCCTCCATGGGCATGATGCTGGAGACCACCGCCACCCGCCTCTGGTCCGAGCCCGGCGGCCCGCACCACGGATCGCCCGACAAGGAGCCGGCGGTGCGGCTGCGGGTGCTGGAGGACGCCGGGCGCAGCTCCGTCCCGTTCACCAGCGGGCTGCTGATCGGGATCGGCGAGACGTACGAGGAGCGCGCGGACTCGCTGTTCGCGCTGCGCCGGGTCTCCCGCGCCTACCACGGCATCCAGGAGCTGATCATCCAGAACTTCCGCGCCAAGCCCGACACGGCGATGCGCGGGATGCCGGACGCCGACCTGGACGACCTCGTCGCCACGATCGCCGTCGCCCGGCACATCATGGGACCCTCCGGCTGCCTCCAGGCGCCGCCGAACCTCGTGGACGAGGAGTACGGACGCCTCATCGCCGCCGGCATCGACGACTGGGGCGGGGTGTCGCCGCTGACGCCCGACCACGTCAACCCCGAGCGGCCGTGGCCCCAGATCGACCTGCTCGCCGAGCGGTCCGCGGCCGAGGGCTTCCGACTGCGCGAACGGCTCGCCGTGTACCCGGAGTTCGTCCGGCGCGGCGAGCCCTGGCTGGACCCACGGCTGCTCCCGCACGTGCGGGCCCTCGCCGACCCCGAGACCGGTCTCGCGAACGAGGGCGCGCTGCCCGTGGGCCTGCCCTGGCAGGAACCGGACGAGGGCTTCGTCGCGAGCGGGCGGACCGATCTGCACCGCACCATCGACACCGACGGCCGGACCTCGGACCGCCGGGACGACTTCGACGAGGTGTACGGGGACTGGGGCGCCCTGCGCGAGGCGGCGGCGCCCGGCATGGTCCCGTCGCGGATCGACACCGACGTACGGCACGCTCTGGCCACGGCGGCGGACGATCCGACGAAACTCACCGACGACGAGGCCCTCGCGCTGCTCCACGCCGACGGGCCCGCGCTGGACGCGCTCTGCTCGATCGCCGACGACCTGCGCCGTGACGTCGTCGGCGACGACGTCACGTACATCGTCACCCGCAACATCAACTTCACCAACGTCTGCTACACCGGCTGCCGCTTCTGCGCCTTCGCCCAGCGCCGCACCGACGCCGACGCGTACACGCTGTCGCTGGACCAGGTCGCCGACCGCGCCCGGCAGGCGTGGGACGTCGGCGCGGTCGAGGTGTGCATGCAGGGCGGTATCCACCCCGACCTGCCCGGCACCGCGTACTTCGACATCGCCCGGGCCGTGAAGCAGCGCGTCCCCGGCATGCACGTGCACGCGTTCTCGCCCATGGAGGTCGTCAACGGCGCCACACGCACGGGCATGTCGATCCGCGAGTGGCTGACCGCGGCCAAGGAGGCCGGACTGGACTCCATCCCCGGGACGGCCGCGGAGATCCTCGACGACGAGGTGCGGTGGGTGCTCACGAAGGGCAAGCTGCCCACCGCCACCTGGATCGAGGTCGTCACCACCGCCCACGAACTGGGCATCCGCTCGTCGTCGACGATGATGTACGGGCATGTCGACCAGCCCCGGCACTGGCTGGGCCACTTCCGCACCCTGTCCCGCATCCAGCAGGAGACGGGCGGGTTCACCGAGTTCGTGACACTGCCCTTCATCCACACCAACGCCCCCGTCTATCTCGCCGGCATCGCCCGCCCCGGCCCCACGACCCGCGACAACCGCGCCGTCACGGCGATGGCCCGGCTGCTGCTCCACCCGCACATCCCCAACATCCAGACCAGCTGGGTGAAGCTCGGCGCGGACGGCGCCGCGGAGATGCTGCGCTCCGGGGCGAACGACCTGGGCGGCACGCTGATGGAGGAGACCATCTCCCGGATGGCAGGGTCGGGTTACGGCTCGTACCGCTCCATCCGCGACCTGACCGCCATCGCCGAGTCCGCCGGTCGTCCGTCGAGGCCCCGTACGACGCTGTACGGCGAGGTCCCGGCGGAACGGCAGCGCACCGCGACGGACTCCGACGGCCACCTCCCGGAGTTGCTGCCGGTGCTGGAACAGGGCTGAGCCGGCGCCCGGTGATCGCCGGGGCGGGCGAAGGCCCGTGATGTGAGTCACGCCGGGCGGTCGGCGGCCCCCCACCCCCGGCCGTCCACGGCCCGGCGGCCCCACCACCGGCCGTCCACGGCCTGGTCGGCCGTCCGGCTGGCCGTCGGCCGTTCCGCCCGGTCAGCGCCGGGCACCGGCCCGCGCCGGGGCCATCGGCGCGACGCGACTGCCGTCCCGCCTGCGACTCCCGCCCCGCCCACGCGACAGCCGTCGCCGTGCCTGTGCGACGGCTGTCGCTCCGGGCACGCGTCGGCGGCCGTGACGACGACGGCGACGGTGCAGGTCACGGCGCCCCGCGGCGGTGTCGCACCGCACCGGGAACGGTGATCGGAACCGGGCCGAAGCTGACCGTCGCATTCCGCTTCATAAGCCGTTCCGGCTGGATTCCGCCCATGAAGCGATCTCTCGCGGTCGATTACAGTGCTGCGCACGAGAAGGGGGGAGCCGCGTGACCACACCGGCCGCAGCCGTCTGGGGACGTGCCGAGCAGCAGGACTTCCGCGCCCGGGTGCGCGGCTGCCTGCTGGGCGGGGCAGTCGGCGACGCACTGGGTGCCGGGATCGCCGCGCTGTCGCTGGACGAGATACGCGCCGCCCACGGACCGGACGGGGCTGCCGACCTGGTCCCCGCCTACGGCCGCCGCGGTGCCGTCACCGCCGCCACCCAGCTGACCCTCTTCACGGTCGACGGCCTCATACGCGCCCAGGTCCGCCGGGACACCGGCGCCTGGCACCCGCCGACCGACGTCCACAGAGCCCATCTGCGCTGGGCGGCCACCCAGCGGGACTGGGGCCCCGACGAGCGCCGCAAGGACAACGGCTGGCTCGCCCGCGAGGAATGGCTCTACACGCGTCGCGACCCGAGCCGCTCCTGCCTCACCGGCCTCGCCGACGAGGTCCTCGGCACGGTCGACAAGCCCAAGAACCCCACCGCCCGCGACGCCGGGGCGGTCGTCCGCTCCGCGCCCTTCGGACTGCTCGTGGGCTGGGAGCCGCAGCTGGTCTGCCAGCTCGCCGTGGAGTGCGCGGCGCAGACCCACGGCCACCCCACCGCGTACCTCTCGGCCGGCGCCTTCGCCGTGATCGTCCACGGGCTGGCCCGCGGCGAGACCGTCGACGGCTCCGTCCAGCGGGCGCTGTCCCTCCTCACGAACAGGCCCGGCCACCAGCCCGTGACCGACGCGCTCAAGCAGGCGCTCGGCGCCGTACGCCAGGGCATCCCGAGCCCCACCCGCATCGATGCCCTCGGCGATCCCGAGAACGCCGAGGACGCTCTCGCCGTCGCCGTCTACTGCACCCTCGTCGGTGAGGACGTCCGCCACGGACTCCGCCTGGCCGTCAACCACGACGGCCCCTCCCACACCACCGGCACCCTCTGCGGCGCCCTCCTGGGCGCGCTCCACGGCGAGACGGCCCTCCCGCCCGCCTGGCTGGCCGAACTCGAGGGCCGTTCCACCATCCTCGAACTCGCCGACGACTTCGCCATGGAGATGACCCAGGGACCGGCCCTGCACGGCCCCGCCGCCTCCGCCCCCGGTTGGCTCCAGCGCTATCCGCGCGGCTGAGAGCGGACCGGGCGCAAAGGCCCCGGATCGACCGACGGCGTCCCTCTCGGTACCGGGCCCTTGCCAAGGGGATCCTCAGCCGTCCGCGCCCTCCTTGACCGGCGGCACCTCGCTCGGCCCTGCCGGTGCCGGGACCGCCGCCGCGGCCGGGTCGTCGTCGCCGTTGATCCTCGCCAGCACCAGATCCCTCTCGGGCGTGTCCTCGGGCTTGATGAAGCCGACGAGGACGTACACGATCAGTGAGATCGCGAGCGGCACCGAGACCTTGTACTGCAGCGGCGTACCGCCGTCGATGCCCCAGCTGATCGGGTAGTTGACCAGCCAGAAGGCGAGCAGGCCGAGCCCCCAGCTGCTCAGCGCCGCCGTCGGACCCGACCGGCGGAAGGACTTGAGCAGGCCGAGCATGAACGGAATCGCGATCGGGCCCATCAGACCGGCCACCCAGGTGATGACGACGGTGATGATGTTCTTGAAGGTCGGCGAGTTCACCTGGGTGGCGATCGCCATCGACAGTCCGAGGAAGGCGACCGTCGTCCAGCGGGCCGCGAACAGCCCGGCGCGCTCGCTCCACGTCCGCGCCTTCCTGGAGAGCACCGGCATGATGTCGCGGGTGAAGACGGCGGCGATCGCGTTGGCGTCCGACGAGCACATGGCCATCGTGTGCGAGAAGAATCCGACGATGACCAGGCCCAGCAGGCCGTGCGGCAGCAACTGCTCGGTCATCAGGGCGTACGAGTCCGAGGCGTCCGGCTTCTGCGCCTCCACCAGCAGCGGCGCGCACCACATCGGGAAGAACAGGACCAGCGGCCACACGAACCAGAGGAGGGCGGAGAGCCGGACCGAACGTGTGGCCTCGCGTGCGTTGGCGGTCGCCATGTAGCGCTGCGCCTGGTTCCACATTCCGCCGTTGTACTCGAACGTCTTGATGAAGAGGAAGGCGAGGAGGAAGGTCACGGTGTACGGGCCGGCGGTGGGGGCTCCGTGGCCCTGCAGCTCCGGTTCGTCCCAGATCGTCCAGAAGGTCGAGAAGCCGTCGAGCTCCCCCATCACGGCGACGAGCATCGCGATGCCGGCGAAGAACTGGATGACGAACTGGCCCATCTCCGTGAGGGCGTCCGCCCAGAGGCCGCCGACCGTGCAGTAGATGCCGGTGATGACGCCGGTGATGAGGATGCCCTGGTTGAGTGAGATCCCGGTGAACACCGAGAGCAGTGTGGCGATCGCCGCCCACTTGGCGCCGACGTCCACGATCTTCAACAGCACTCCGGACCAGGCGAGTGCCTGCTGGGTCTTCAGGTTGTAGCGGCTCTTCAGGTACTCGAGCGGCGAGGCGACGTGGAGGCGCGACCGCAGCCGGTTGAGCCGCGGTGCGAACAGCTTGGCCCCGATGAAGATGCCGATGGCGATCGGGAAGGACCAGGTGACGAAGGACGTGACCCCGCTTGCCCGTGCGGCCCGTGCGGCCCTTGCGGCCTTTGTGGCGGGTGCCGGTCGCCTCGGGGCGCGCTGCGTGCCGCGCACCGAACGGCGGCGGCCGCCCCGTATGTGCAACCGCGGTGGCTACCGCATGAGTTCACCGGCGTTGACCAGGAGGGACTGGCCGGTGATGGAGCGGGCGCGGTCCGAGGCGAGGAAGGCGACGGCCTCCGCGACGTCCCCGTCCGTCGCGAGCTCCGGCAGTGCCATGCGCTCCGTGAGCCGGGAGAGCACCTCGGCCTCGGGAACGCCTTCGGTGTCGGCGGTGAACCGTATGTACGCCTGGACGGGCGGGCCCCACATCCAGCCGGGGAGCACGGTGTTGACCCGGATCCGGTGCGGTCCGAGCTCCCGGGCCAGGGAGTACACGGCGGAGGTGAGCGCACCCTTCGATGCCGCGTACGCCGCCTGCCGGACCTGTGAGGGGGCGGCCACCGCTGACTGGGTGCCGATGACGACCACCGATCCGCCGCGCTCCTTGAGGGCGGGCAGGCAGGCGCGGGTCATGCGCAGGGTGCCCAGCAGATTGACGTCGAGGACCTGCTGCCAGGTGGAGAAGTCGGCGTCCTCGATGCCGCCGAAGTAGCTGTCCCAGGCGGCGACGTGGACGACGGCGTCGATGCCGCCGAAGCGCTCCAGTGCAAGGGCGGCGAGTGCCTCGCACTGGCCCTCGTCGGTGATGTCGGTGGCGCGGTGGGCGGTGTGTGCGCCGGTGGGGTCGATCTCGCCGGCGGTCTTCACGAGGTTCGCTCCGGTGCGGGCGCCGAGGACGGCGTTCCCGCCGTCGCGCACGACCGTCTCGGCGACCCGGTGCCCGAGTCCGGCGCCGACGCCGGACACGATGACGGTCTTCCCTTGCAGCAGCATCTCGGCGCCTCCCGGCTCTGGCCCTTTATCTGACGGTGCGTCAGAGTAGGTCCGCCCATCGCAGGAGGGAAGGGGAGTGTCGTGAGCGAGGACACCCGGTCCGGGGTGTACGCGGAACTGGCGGCCGTCGGCCCCTACGGGGTCCGTCCCGGCCATGCGCTGATCACCATGGTCGAGCCGCATCCCGGCCATGAGTACGCGTACAACCGCTGGTACGAGGACGACCACTACTACGCGGGCGCCATGGCGATGCCCTGGATGTTCGCGGGGCGTCGCTGGGTCGCGACCCGGGATCTGCAGCTGCTGCGCTATCCGGAGAAATCGGCGGTGGCCAGCCCGGTGACCGCCGGCTGCTACGTCTCCACCTACTGGATCACCGACGGGCGCTACGACGACCACATGCGATGGACGGTCGGAATCAACAAGAGGCTCAATCGGGACGGCCGTGTCCACCAGGCCCGTACCCATGTGTTCACCGCGTTCCAGGACCATGTGGCGACCGTCTACCGGGACGGTGCCGCGGGTCCGCGCGACTACCACGCGCTCGACCATCCGTACGCCGGGCTGGTCGTCGAGGTGATCGACGCGGAGAGCCCGGAGGTCCGGGCGGAGCTGCTGGAGTGGTTGCGGTCGAGGGAGCTGCCGAAGCGGCTCGCGCCGAAGGGGGCCGCCGTGTCCCCGGCGGCCATGGTGACGGTGTTCCGGCCCACGCCGCTGCCGCTGGACCGGATGACGTACGTGAAGCAGGTCGAGGGCGTGGACACCCGGCTGACCCTGCTGTGGTTCCTGGAGCAGGATCCGAGGGAGGTCTGGGAGGAGCATTTCGCCGGGCTCGACGCGGGGGAGCTGGGGAGGATCGAGCTGGTGGCGCCCTTCATTCCGACGGTCCCCGGTACGGACCGCTATGTGGACGAGCTTCGATGAAGGACGGACCTTGGGCGAGAGGTGGGTCGAGCCGTCCCCGGGCATGGGGCGTGGCCTGCAGCGCCGAGCCCCCTCGGCCGGGACGGCGGACCAGTCGAGAGGGCTCTGTCCGTCGAGTCAGGGTCCCTCGACGCTGGCCGGCACGGCGCCCGTGGGGCGGGCCGGCGTCGGAAGCCTTCGGCTTCCTCGCTTTTCTGCTTCCGGCTTCGGATCCCTAGAGGGAGCCTTTGCTCACGCCGTGCACGAACGCGGTCCAGGAGCCGGGGACGAAGGTGATGGAGGGGCCCTCGGGGGCCTTGGAGTCGCGGACGGCGATCGCCTGCACAACAGGGGACTTGACCTCGACGCATGCGCCGTTTCCGCCGGAGTACGAGGATTTGACCCAAGTGTCCGTGGCGCCCTGGTGAATAGCCATGTCTTTCTCCGGTTCCGTGTTTCGACGGTGTTGCCGACGTGCTCGACGGCGTGATCACGACGCTACTCGGCGCGCTTGACCGCTGAGAACGTCCGTTCACCCGACCGGATGGCATATTCCACTGTGCTCTTCCGGGAAATGGTCACGAAGGTGTACCGTGCGCCCCCGCGCCTTCCCGGTCCGCTTCCCCATGGTGTCCCCGCGGCCGTCCGACGACGGGTGGGCGACACCGGAGCTGCGCTCATCTGGCGTAGGACTTGGCGATGTCCTCGATGAACTCCCGTGTCTGCTCGACGTTCAGCGCCTGCGCCCGCAAATGCTCGTACATCACGGTGTACTTGTGCACGTCGTTCGCCTTCTCCAGGTACAGGTCGCTCGTGACGCCCTCGATGTACACGACGCTCGAGTCCGAGGCGTCGGGGAACTCCAGGATGGCGTAGTGGCCGGTGATTCCGGGATGGGCGCCCATGCTGAACGGGAGCACCTGGACGGTGACGTGCGGCAGCTGCGACTGCTCGACGAGATGCTCCAACTGCTCGCGCATCATCTCCTTGTTGCCCACGACCCGCCGCAGCGCGGCCTCGTCCACCACGGCCCACAGTCGCAGCGGACTCTCGTCGGAGGCGATCCGCTCTTGGCGGCGGACCCGGACCTGGACGCGCTTCTCCACATCGCTGCTCGGGGTTTCCGGGAGCGCGCCGGTGATGAGCGCCTCCGCGTACCCCCTGGTCTGGAGCAGGCCCGGCACGATCTGCGGCTCGTACACCCGGAGGCTCGCCGCGTCCGTCTCCAGGCCGATGTAGACGCTGTAGGGGATGTCGCCGAAGGCGTGCCACCAGCCCTGCTGGCGGGAGTCCTTGGCCATCTGCATCAGGGAGTCGACCACGCGGTGGTCCTCGACCTCGTAGACTCCGCAGAGGTCGCGCACATCGCGCTGACTGATCGACCGCCGGCCGTTCTCCAGTCGGCTGATCTTCGACTGGGAGACCAGCAGACGGTCCGCCACCTCCTCCGCGGTCATGCCCTTGAGCTCTCGGAGCCGGCGCAACTCCTGGCCCAAACGGCGGCGCCTGACGGTGGGGTTGACGTTGGACGCCACGGGAACTGCACCTCCGGCTGTGGACTGCTGCGCGGTCCTTGTTGCTGTGCGTATCTACGTCTCAGCAGACTGCCACCTAAGGTGCTGCCCGCGCTGGAAAACGACGACACGCACGCACAATGCGGGGGACAAAACGCCGGCTGTGCGCGGCAAGTCGGGGCAGGGCGCATGCGTGAGCGCGCGACGGAACACCCGTCCGGGCATGCGCGCGTACGCGTGAGCGGCGCGCCCCGTGCGGGTCGCGTACGTGGGAGCGCGTGCGACAGAGGCCCCATGACAGTGGCGCGCGCACGACAGTGCCCGCGCATGATGAAGAGAGCGCGGGGCAGTCGCTCGTACGACTGCCCCGCACCCTCTGCGGCTCCCGTACCCGGTCCGGGGTGACGTCGGTCCGGCGGTTCTCTCCCGGCGGGCACGCGAACGGGTGGTCCAGGCCGCGTCCACGGCCCACGGGTACGACATGAGCACCCGTGGCCGTGGCCGCTTCCGTACACCCGGCCCGTACCCGTACTGGCGCCGCATCGGGCAGTGCTCGCCCCGTCGCGACGCCCGGCACGGCGACTCGCGGCGTTGCCGGATCAACCGAGTAGCTCCGCTACGAGGTCGGTCCGGCGCCTCGCGGCCCTTCCCCGGCCCGGAGGGCCTGGGGAGACCCCACGCACCGGACGCCGCTCCTTGACGGGCAAACCCAGCCTGATGCGGTACTAGTGCACGGCGGCGCGGGCCATGCTGCCGCGTCGTGACGGCATCTGCACGGCCGGCTGCCGGCCGGGCGCTGCCGAGGCACGGCGTGGCTGCGCGGACGCACCGTTCTGAACGTCCATCACGGCGTGCGCCACGAGTCCGCCCATGGGGTCGTGCCTGATCAGGTCCCGGAGCCGGGAGCGGGAGGACCGCCCTTCGTTCCCGGGATAGAGGTGCTTGCCCAGGCCGACCGCGTGCGCCAGTGCGGCGAGTGCGGCCGTCCGCGGGTCCGGCGGTACGCCGGTGCGGATCGCGCTGTCCAGCCGGGCCCTGATCTCCCGGCTGATCGCCGTGTCCGTCGCCTGGTAGCGAGTCGTCGGCAGCACCCCGCACATCTGGCCCGCCACGGCATGGACCATGCCGCACCTTTCCAGATGTGAAAGGTAGGTCTGGCGCAACCCCAGCCGGGGCCCGCCGATCCAGTGGACCGCCCGGACCGGACTGCCGCGTCTGCGCAGCAGTTCCAGTGCGGAGTCCAGTGTCGGATCTCCTGTCGGCCGTGGCATCACCACGGCGATACGATCCCCGTCTGGGGCTATCCGTCCTGCCAGGGCCAGCTCCACTAGCTGTGCTCCGGCCAGGCCGAGGTCGAGCGACTGCGGCTGCGCTGTGGTACCCGTGGCCGGGTCCAGAGCGAGCAGCAGAAGCTCCTCCGGAAGTGTTCTGCGGCTCCTGCCCATCCATGCCTCCCCGCGTGGATGAATGACAGGGTGACGCCTCTCACATTGGTCTGTCGAGAGTGCCTGGGTGCTTCGTACGGGAACCGGCAGGTATGTCGTTCTCGTCTAGCACGGGGGCCAAGGGGCTCACACAGGACACTGGTAGATGGTTCGGACAGTGGTGCGGGTGGTACCAGCGCCACGGCGCGGGTTCAGGTTGAGGCACGGAGGAGGCACGGTGGCGGGCGAGTCCCCCGACAAGTCGGAGCAGCAGAAGTCGTCGGGGGAGACGACTCCGGGCGAACGTGATCCGCGGCTTGCCGTGGCCCGTTCGGCGGGGGCGTCCACCGAGGGGCGTGTCGACCAGCCGACGGCGGTGTTCAGGACGCCGCCGTCGGAGCCGACGTCTTCGGGCAAGGGTACGGACAGTGGCGTGGCCGCGGACGCGGACAGGGAAACGGACACGGACACGGGTGGGGACGCGGCCGATTCGGCGTCCGGTTCCGAAGACGAGGCCGGGTCCGCTTCCTCCGAAGCCGAAGCCGAAGCCGGAGCCTCCGAAGCCGGGTCCTCGGAGGACCGCTCGTCCGAGGCCCCCTCCTCCGGCGGTGGCGAGCGGGCACCGCAGGGCGACGACCGCCTCCGTGCGGCGGTGGCCGCATGGGTTTCCGGCAAGGACAAGACCCCGAGCGGGACCGTGGCCGAGACCGTGAAGGCGGCTGCCGCCACGGACGAGGGCACGGGCTCGGCCGAGGACTCGGCCCCGGCCGTCAAGGGCGACGGCAAGGGCCTTGGCGGCGACGAGGCGGACGCACAGGCTCCGGGGGCGGTCGAGGGTGATGGCACCCCCGAAGACGTCCCCAGCACCCCGGAGGCGGCCGACAAGGCCGGGAAGAGGCCCACGGCACCCGCCCCCCGCAAGTCCGACGACGCTGAACCGTCAGCCGACGCGAAGGCGGACGCGGGCGGGAGCGAGGGCGGCGAAGGCGGGGACGAGGACGGCTCCGGGAGCAGGGCGCCCAGTTGGGCCGCCGCCCGTCGCGCCGTGAAGGAGGCAACCGCAGCCGAGGGCTCCTCCGCGGAGGGCCACGGCATCGCCGCGGACGGCGACCGCGCCGTGGCGGCGGGTTCCGACCAGGACGCCGACGAGGCCGACGGCGCCGAGGACCGGACGCCGGTCGACCAGCCGACGGCCGTGTTCAAGGCGCTGCCCCGGCCTGCCGTGGACCAGCCGACCACCGCCCTGAAGATCACCCGGCAGCCGGCGCCCCCCAAGCAGGCCACGAAGTCCTCCGAGTCCTCCGCACAGTCGGGCTCGGAGCGCACGGGCTCGGACCGCACAGGCTCGGAGCGCACGGGTTCCGAGAAGGAGGCCGAGCGCACCACGGCGCTCCGGGTCACCGCACCCCCGAGCGAGCGGGCGAAGCCGGGCACGAAGCCGGGCGGGAAGCCGGCGGCCGGACCCGACGGCAAGCCCGGGTCCCCGGGCACGCCCGGCGCCGGGACCACCTCCGGAGGCGGGGGCGCGTCCGGCTCCGCCACGGCTGCCGGGGCCGCGTCCAAGCCGGGGCCCGCCTCCGACGGCGCTTCCGGTGACACTCCCGAGTCCGCCGCGGAGCGGACCAGCACGTTCGTACCGCTGCGGCGCGACGACGTACGGCCCGCCGCGTCCTCGGCGCAGTCGGCTCCCGCCGCCGCGAAGCCGGCCGGGCCCGCGGCGTCCGCCGCCGCTCCGCCCGCGTCGCTCGCCGAGCCCGAGCGCACGAAGCAGCAGCCGCTGCCGCCCAAGCCGCCGCTCGACCTGCTCGCCGAGCTGACGAACACTCCGCCGCCCCCTCAGACTCCCGTGCGCACCCTGGTGCGGCGGGTCAGGATCTGGACGCCGCTGGTCGTGCTGCTCCTGATCGTCTTCGCGGTCGCACAGACCTTGCGTCCGCTCCCGGCACCCACGCTCACGCTCACGGCCGAGCCGACGTACGCGTTCGAGGGTTCGGCTCCGCAGCTGCCCTGGCCCGCCAAGGGCCAGGCGTACATGGCCGCGTCCGGGCTCGGCACGCTCGGCTCCTCCGGGGAGCAGAAGCCCGTGCCGATCGCGAGCGTGACCAAGTCGATGACGGCGTACGTGATCCTCAAGAACCACCCGCTCAAGCCGGGCGAGGCGGGGCCCATGATCGAGATCGACGCCAAGGGCGAGTCGGACGGCCAGCTCGACAAGACGGACAACGAGTCGACGCTCAACACCGTCAAGAAGGGCGACAAGATCAGCCTGAGGGACGCGCTCGCGGCGATCATGATCCCGTCCGCGAACAACATCGCGCGTCAGCTGGCTCGCTGGGACTCCGGCTCGGAGAAGGCGTTCGTCGAGAAGATGAACGCCGCCGCCGAGGAGCTCGGGATGAAGAACACGACCTACACGGACCCGTCCGGGCTGGACGCAACGACGGTCAGCACGGCCGAGGACCAGGTCAAACTGGGTCTGAAGCTGGTCGAGATCAAGGCCCTGATGGACATCACCAAGCTGCCCGAGTGGACGGACCCGTCGGGCAAGAAGTGGCGGAACTACAACGAGCTGCCGCCGTACGACGGCGCGCTCGGCATCAAGACCGGCAGCACCACCAAGGCCGGCGGCAACCTGCTCTTCGCCGCCCACAAGATGGTCGGCGACACGGACCAGTTGATCGTCGGCGCCGTGCTCGCACAGCACGACACCCCGATCCTCGGTACCGCGATCAAGGCGAGCAAGGATCTGATGCTCGCGACCCAGGACGCCCTGAAGAACGCGACGATCGTCAAGAAGGGCCAGGTCGTCGGTGTGGTCGAGGACGGTCTGGGCGGTTCGGTCCCGGTCGTGGCCACCAAGGACGTGCAGGCGGTCGGCTGGTCCGGGCTGACCGTGAAGCTCGAGCTGACGAACGGCGGCAAGGCCCTGCCGCACGAGGCCGCGGCCGGCACGGTGGTCGGTTCGCTGACGGTCGGAGAGGGCGCCAGCCAGGTCACCGTGCCGGTGACCCTCCAGGATGACCTCGCGGAGCCCGGGTTCGGCGCCAAGCTGACCCGCCTGGGCTGACATCGGCCAGCCGGACGGGGGCACGGAGGTTCGTGCCCCCGTCCGCCGCATCAGCACCGTGCTAGCGTCCCCGGATCGCGGCGTCCCCGGTCCCGGGGCAATTCGCGAAGCCGGGACGGCGTCCCCGAGCACGGGAAGCGACCACGGGAGCCGCAGTGACCACCGTCGAGCCGACACACGCGGACGAGAGCAGCGCCGTGAGGGGGCCACGAGCCGCGAAGGACCTACGAATAGGGGAGGATTCCGGAACGAGTTCCCCCGAGTCCGTCGCGTGCCCCGTGACCCCTGGTTGCCCTGTGTCCCACGAGCCCGCCGCATCCCACGCGTCCGCCGCATCCCACGCGTCCGCCGCATCCCACGCGTCCGCCGCGTCGGCTGTGTGCGCCGCCTGCGCCGTGGCCCCGGTGGCGCCCGACCCCGCCGCGCCCCGTGAGGTGTCCGCCTCTCCCGGAATCCCCGCACCCCACGGGCCCGTCGGGTCGTCCGGGGTCCCTGCGTCCCGCGACGTCCCGGCGCCCGGCGACGTGCGTCCCGGGGTCCCTGCGTCCCGCGACGTCCCGGCGCCCGGCGACGTGCGTCCCGTGGTCCCGGCGTCCCGCGACGTGCCTCTGGGATCCCCGGCGCCCGGCGACGCGCCTCCCGGGGTCCCGGCGTCCCGCGGCCCACGGTCCGACGGCTTCCGGTTCGCCGCCTCGCGGTTCACCGGCGCGCTGTCGGGCCGCCCGGTCCTCGTGGCGACCGCACTGGCGGCTTTCCTCCACCTCGGGTGGTTCTTCTTCTTCGCCAACAGCGGCGGCGACATCGCCGCGCAGGACGCCTGGGCCGAGTTCGTGGGCCGGCACCCCGACTCGGCCTACAACCTCGCCTGGTACGGCGGGATGCACCCCGTCTCGTACAGCGTGGTGTCCCCGTATCTGATGTCCCTCCTGGGCGTGCGCACGACGATGATGGTCGTCGGGACCCTCTCCGCCGCCCTGACCGCGCTGATCCTGACGAGGGTACGGGCGGTGCGGAACCCGCTGGCCTGCTCACTCGCGGGGGTGTTCGCGTTCCTCTGCAACGCGCTCTCGGGGCGCGTCACCTTCGGGCTGGGGATGGTCTTCGCCCTCGGGGCGGTCGCGGCCGTGTTCTGCTGGCCGCACCGCTGGCGGAGGAAACGGTGGGCGAAGGCCGCGTTCGCCGCGCCGCTCGCCGGTCTCGCGACCGCGTCCAGTCCCGTCGCCGGACTGTTCCTCGGAGTGGTCGCGGCGGCGCTGTTCTTGAACAAACGCCGTCCGGGTGCCTGTGCACTCGGGATCGCCCCGGTCGTGGTCGTGGCGCTGTCGGCGTGGCTGTTCCCGTTCTCCGGCACCCAGCCGATGTCGCTCGGGTCGACGTCGCTGCCGTTCCTCTTCGGGGTGCTTGTCCTCGTGCTCGTCCCGAGGGACTGGCGCACCGTCCGTACCGCGGCCGGCGTGTACTCCGCCGGGACGCTGCTGACCTTCCTCGTGGACTCGCAGATCGGCTCGAACGTGTCGCGGCTCCCGATGCTGTTCGCCGGTGTGGTGCTGCTGGCGGCGCTGCCGTACGCCGTGCCGCGTTCGCGCAAGTGGTACGCGGTCGTCGTGGCGTTCGCCGGGCTCAACGGCTGGATCGGCTTCAAGAGCGTCGACGACATCGTGCGCACGGCGCCGGCCGCCTCCTGGACGCGGGAGCTCGCGCCGCTGGTGAACGAACTCCAGGAGGTCGGCGCGGAGAAGGGCCGCGTGGAGGTCGTCCCGGCGAGCAGCCACCGCGAGGCGTCGGCGCTGGCGCCGTACGTCAACCTCGCGCGCGGCTGGAACCGGCAGGCCGACATGGAACGCAACCCGCTCTTCTACGACGACACGCTCGACGCCGCCAGCTACCGTGAGTGGCTCGACCGCTGGGCCGTCCACTACGTGGTGCTGCCGACGGGCAAGCCCGACTCGGGCGCCCGTCAGGAGGCCGAGCTGGTCGAACGCGGCCAGCCTTATCTGAAGCCGGTGTGGTCGGACGCGAACTGGCGGCTCTTCGCCGTCCGCGAGCCGACGCCGCTCGCCGATCCGCCGGCGACGGTGGACCGGGCGGGCGCCGGTGAGCTGCGCATCCATGTGCGCGAGGCGGGCCGGGTGCTGATCCGGGTTCCGTACTCGCCGTGGCTGGGGCTCGTGGACGAGCAGGGGCGGAGCGTGGAGGAGCCGCAGGAGACGGCGGCCTCGAAGCTCCGGGAGGACGACGAGCCGAAGGACTTCGTCAACGTCGCCGGCTGTCTGATGAAGGCGGAGGAGGACACGGCGGGGGACGAATGGACCGAACTCCTCGCCCCGCGGGCGGGCGTCTACCGGCTGGCCGCCCCGTACCAGCTCCCTCGCGGCACCCCGTGTCCGGAAGAGCTGAGCGGCAGGAACTGAGCGGCAGGCTGAGCGGCGGGAATTGATCGGCAGGAACTGAGGCGGGTAGGGAGCAGCGGAACGGAACGGCGGCGGGCCCGTGGCGGTTTGGGCAGCGGTTCGGCGGCCGCCGGGCCTGGCCGAGTGAAGCCGGCCCGCCGTCCGCCGACTGTGCCCGTGCCGGCCCGCCGTCCGCCGACTGCGCCGGCCCGCCGCCCGCCCGGCTCCGTCGCGAGGGCGGTCGCGGCCGTCAGCCCACCGGGAACGCCACGTCGCAGACCTCGTCCGTCGCCGAGGCCGCGTCCCAGTCCGCGAAGTACACCTCGCGGCACGGGCCCGTGATCGTCAGCCCTTTCCGTGCCGTCCAGCGCTCGACGGCGTCGAAGGCCGATCCGATCTGCGGGTACGCCACCTGCGCCTTGGTGACCCTGGTGAACGCGAGGCGGCCGGCCGGCTCGATGCGGAGGCTCGCCCCGGTCCGGTGCTTCTCGAGCCAGAGCTGTGCGGCGCGCGCGTCGGTGACCGGCACGCACGCCTCCGCCGGGCCGTCGCTGTCCGGGCCGACCTCGGCGTGGTAGACGACGTACGGCGGGCCCGCGACGCCTCCGCACTCCTCGGCCGCCCGCTCCAGGCGGCCGAGTGCCGCCGGGATCCAGCGCGGCAGCTCGTCCCCCCGCAGGCGGCGACGCTCGGTGAGGACCGCCTGCTCGGCCAAGTCCACCGTCTTGATCTCGTACATCGTCTCTCTCCTGCCCGAAAGCCGGTCACGGAGATGGGCCACGACGGCGCCCTGCACGGCACGGCGTTCCTCGACCTCGCCCCAGTACACCGTCAGCGCCTGAGCGGCCTGCGGCCCCGGCAGCTCCACCACTTCGGCGATCCGCGCCAGCGGCATCTCGATCTGGCGCAAAAGCGCGACGAGCCGGGCGCGCTCGACCTGTTCGATGCGGTACCAGCGATAGCCGGTCGCCGAGTCGACGTACGCCGGGGTGAGCAGCCCGAGGCGGTCGTACAGGCGCAGGGCTTTCGGCGAGAGCCGTGCCCGTGCGGCGAAGGCCCCGATGGTGAGCAGGGAGTCGTCGTACACGGGGCCCATCCTCCGTCACCGGGCGGGAGGTCCGCCCGGTGAGGAGGACGATGCGGTCTGCCCCTGGGGCAAGGTCAACGTCCGCCGGCCCGGCCGTCGGTGGGCGACCCGCGCGTCCGCCGTCCGTCACCGGCGGATCTTGGATTGATACCGCGTTGATATGCGCCGACGCCTACCGGCCGGTATTCCGCCCGCTGCATAGTGACCCGCATGGTTTGCGAGAGATGCGGAGGGACGCACCGGGGCGCGCTGCCGGGGATGGTGCTCGACTCGTGCACCGTGGAGCCCGTGCCGGCACACCGGGTGCCGGGTGAACCGCCCCTCGAGCGAAAGCTGCTGGCGGGGGCGGGAGTTGCCCTTTCGCTGTGTCTGCTGGCACTCGGGGTCTCGCTCCTCGCAACCGCCGGCGGTGGTGGTGACGGCGAACGCGCCGACGACGCGCGGCCGGTCGTGGACGACATAGCGCTGGGCGGCATGCCGCAGAGGATCGGTCCGACGTTCTTCCCGGAGGACCTGCCCGAACCGAGCGCCACGTCCGTGACTCCGAAACCCGAGCCCACGGCCAAGAAGCCGAAGCCGTCCCCGTCCGCACCCGCGCCCCGGCCGGCGCCGTCCGGTCCGCAGGCCGGGGACGCGGCCTGGTTCAGCGAGTGGGCCGGACCCGGTTGCCCGAACGGCGTCCGAACACGCGGACGTTACTCGGACGGCCGAGACGGCTGGTACGAGGTCGGCTCGGGCGGCCACCGGGGCAACGGGTGCGACGGCCGGTTCCTCGCCGTGCCGATGTCCGGCGTCCGGGACCGGGACCGCGGCAGCACCGTCACCTGGAACTGGCACCCGGGCAGTGGCTACTCGCGGTGCTCGATCGCGGTGAGCGTGCCGTGGAGCGACCGCGAGGAGGACGTCGCCGGCGCACCGACCCGATACCACGTCCTCGCCGACGACCGGGACCCAGGATCCGTGCTCGCCGCCTTCGAGATCGGTCAGCGGGCGATGCGCGGCGGTGTCGTCGTCGTGAACGATGTTCCCGTGCGGGAAGGCGAGTTGACGGTTCAGCTCGTGGACCGCGGGCAGGACTGGGGGTACGACGGCCGGTACGGCGCCCATCACGCGGCCGCCCAGATCCGGGCCGACTGCAGGTCGTGACCCACTGCGCGGCTTGGGCCCGACCGCGGCCGGGCAGTGACCCGACCGCAGGTCACGACCCGACTGCGGATGGTGAGGGGACCGCGGATCATGGCGGTTCCCGCCCGTGACGCCCGAGGTTCCTGCATAGTGGGCTGGTATGGCGTGCGAACGGTGCGGCAGTGAACGGCACACGCCACTGCCCGGTATGAGTTGTCCCGACTGCGGTTACGTGGTCGGGGACCAGCGGCGTGCCGGGCCGTCCTGGGTCGCCCGCGAGACGATGGCCGGCCGTATCTCCCTGCTCTCCCGCTTCCGCAAGGCGCTGCTGGCGGCCGGGACCGTGGTCGTGCTGGGCTGCTTCGTCGCCGCCGCGGCACTCCTCACCGGCTCCGACGGCGACGGCGGCGGAGACGCGCAGGCCGCCGAGACCGACCTCCCGGGGCGCGCGATACCGACCCGGGTGGGGCCCACGGAGCTGCCCGGTGGCGGGCAGTTCGAGCAGTGGGCGGGCCCGGGATGCGTGACGGGCGCCTACCGCGAGGTGGGCCGGTTCGAGAACGGCGACGCCGCCTGGTACACGGTGCGCAACGGTGGTCGCAGCAACTCCGACTGCGACGGCAGCTTCACGGCCGTCCCCATGTCGGGCAGCGCGGCCAAGGACACCCGTGGCACGGCGATCTGGAGCTGGGAGCTGGACGACGACTACAAGAGCTGTGCGCTCGAGGTGTTCGTTCCCAAAACGAACCGCGCGTCCGAATCCGCCGGTGATCCCACGTTCTACCGCGTCCTCGCCGACCCGGACAACGTGCGGTCCGGCTACACGGGCTTCGGCGTCCGCCAGACCGTCCACCGGGGCGAGCTCGTGTCCGTCAAGAGCTACCCGGTCAAGGGTGACAAGGTCTTCGCGGTGCAACTCCTCGACCGCGGCCGGGACTGGGGCAGCGCCGCGCGCATCGGAGCGCACCACGCGGCGGCCCAGATGAAGCTGACCTGCGGCGCGGCGTAGAGCGGTACGCCCGCTGCCCGCAGACCCCGCCCCCGCCCCTTCTCCCCGCCGCTTCCCCCGGGCCCGGATGCCCGTCCCCCGTCCCTCCCGGCCCGGCGAGTAGACAGTGTCTACTCCCAGCCTGTAGACAGGGCCCATGAGTGAACAGGACACGGGCCTGCGCGCCCGGCTGGTCGACGTCGGCGTCGAACTCGTGGCGAAGGAAGGCATGCAGGCCCTGTCCCTGCGGGAGATCGCCCGCAGGGCCGGTGTCTCGCACGGTGCGCCCCGCCGCTACTTCCCGACGCATCTGTCCCTGCTGTCCGCCATCGCGCGCCGCGGGTTCGAGGACCTCGCCGGACGCGCGACCGAAGCCGTCGCCGCCCACGGGCCGAAGGAGGATCCGCGGGCACAGCTCGACGTGTTCGGGAGGGTGTACCTGGACTTCGCCCGGACCGATCGCGGCATGTACGAGCTGATGTTCCGTCACGATCTGCTGGAGAGCGGTGAACTGGGGCTGCGTGAGACCAGCCTCCCGCTGTACCGGGCCCTCGTGGACCTCGTCGGCCGGGCGCGGGCCGAATCCGGCGCGATCAGCCGCAACGGGACCGGCGCCGAGCCGGTGGTCGTCGCCGGGGCGCTGTGGGCGAACCTGCACGGCATCGCGCAGTTGTGGGGCTGGGGCAGCCTCCAGCTCGCCACGGGCGGCGACGACGTCGGGCCCCTGCTGCGCGCCACCCTGGACGCCCACCTCGGTCCGCGTACCCGATGACCGTCGCGCGGACGGGCACCTCCACGGGGCCGGGGGACCGGCGTCGCCTCCAGCGGCTGACCCTCACCAGCAGCATCACCGGTGCCGTGGTCGTCGCCGTGGACGGCTCCGTGCTCACCGTCGTCCAGCCGGTGATGCAGCGTGAGCTCCACGCGTCGTTCACCCAGGTCCAGTGGACCAGTACCGGCTATCTGATCGCCGTGGCGAGCCTGCTCGTGTTCGCGGGCCGGCTCGGGGACCGCTTCGGCCACCGCCGCGTCTTCACCGCGGGGGCGCTGGGCTTCGCCGTCACATCGGCGGGGATCGGCCTCGCCGGGAGCGCCGGGCTCGTGATCGGACTGCGGGTGCTCCAGGGCGTCTTCGGCGCCCTGCTGCAGCCGGCCACGCTCGGCATGCTCCGCGCCGCGTATCCCCCCGGCAGGCTGGCCATGCCCATCGCGCTGCGCACCAGCGCCATCGGGCTGGCGGTCGCCGCGGGGCCGCTCGTCGGCGGCGCGCTCGCCGTCCGGCTGGGGTGGCGTTCCGTCTTCTTCCTGAGCGTCGCTCCCGCACTCGCCGTCGGCGTGCTCGTCCTCCTGGTGAGGACACCGGAGCCGGAGCGCGCCGACGACTCCCGAGCCGGTCTCGGTCTGCCGGGCGCCTGTCTGTTCGCGGTCTGTCTCGGAAGCCTGGTGCACGCCCTCGTGGGACTGCCCGGGACCGGCTGGACGGCGTCGACCACCCTCACGGTCCTCGCCGCCACGGTCGCGGGGGCGGCTTTCGCGGCCTGCGAGCGGCGGACCGCGAGTCCGCTCGTACCGTCCGCCGTGCTGCGGTCGGTGCCCCTCGTGGCGTCACTGGCCGTGCTGGTGTCGGCGTCCGCCGCGCTGTTCGGAACCCTCTTCCTCGGCACGTACCTGCTCCAACACGTCCTCGGGCTCGACCCGTTCGCGAGTGCGCTGCGCATGCTGCCGTTGGCGGTGGTGATGGTGCTCGGTGCCCCCGCGGCCGCTCCGCTCCAGCGCCGGTACGGCCACCGGCGCACGGCGGTGGCGGGAATGGCGCTGTTCGTGCTGGGCATCCTCCTCACGTCCCGCCTCGACGGGCAGTCGACCCCCTGGGCGTCCGGGCCGGCCTTCCTGGTCGTCGGCGCCGGCTTCTGCCTCGTGATGGTCACGGCGACCGCCGTCGTCGTGCGCGAGGCGCCCCTCGGCGCGGAAGGCGTGTCCGGCGGGCTCCAGCAGACCGCGATGAACATCGGTCCGGTGCTGGGGGTGGCGCTGGTGACGATGCTGATGGGCGCCGCGGCGCCGGGGGCCGGTCCTGGACCCGTCGGCGGGCCGGCCTTCACGGCCGCGATGGGGACCGCGCTCGTCGTCCTCGCCGCGGTGGCCTCCCTGGGCGCGCTCGTGGCCACGCGCCTGCCGGGCCGTACGGACGGACGGGGGCGGCGTCCGATGTGAGCCCGGGCGACGCGCGCCGTCGGGCGGGACTCGGGCACTGGACCCTCCCGGCTCCTCCCCTGCCTGTCCGCCATTCGATGCGTTCGGTGCCGCCTCCGACGCGATGAGCGACCGGTGGGGTTACTGTGGCGGCCGCTGTTGTTGTGATCAACGGGCCGTCCCGCCCGCCTCCGGCTCGCGGGGCGGCCCGCCACGATCGGACAGGTACGCCCATGCGTCTCGCATCCCCCCGCCCCCGCCTGCTCAAGGCCGTCGCAGCGGCGTGCGTGCTGTCGGCGCCCCTCGCCCCGGCCGCGACAGCGGGAACGCCCGCCGACGAAGGCGATCGTCACCGGGCCGGTGTGGTCATCTCCGTGACGACCACCAGGGTCGGCGCCCCCGGCAACCCTCCGGTGGCCGTCGTCCCCTTCACCGACGCCGTCTACACGGACTGCGACGCGGCCCCCGAGACGTCGCGCGGCTGTCTCACGGTCGGCGCCGTCGGCTACCCGTACGAGATCGGCAGGCTCGAGATCACCGTCGCGCAGTGGGTGGCGTTCCTGAACACCGCCGACCCCGAAGGACGCGATCCCTTCGACCTCTACGACGAGAGCGAGAGCGGCGCGTCCTGGCCCAAGTACGGCCAGGTCGAGTTCTCCGAGGACGCGCGCAGGGGCCGCCACTACGCGCCGGCCCGGCCGGAGTGGGCGGACAAGCCGTACGGCTTCGCCGACTTCCTCGACGCGGCCCGCCTGGTCAACTCCCTCGTCAACGGCCGCATCCTGTCCAAGAGCACGCGTACTGAGGGCGGCTTCACGTACGTCAACTACCAGGTGCGGCTCTCGCCGCGCACCGAGCGGGGGATGTACGACCTCGACCGCCCGGACACCACCCGCACCGAGGACTCCGGCTTCGTCGTGCCCAGCCAGAACGAGTGGGTCAAGGCGGCGTACTACGACCCCAACGGCGGCGGTACGAACGCGTACTGGAAGTACCCCACCAACCCGGGCGTCTTCGGCGACGGCGACGCGACCGCGCCCAGCCCCACCGTCCTCAACCCCACGACCGGCGACGTCACCAACGCGTCGACCCAGCCGCTCGCTTCGTACCGGCCCTCCGGCGGCGCGGCGCCCACCTGGTGCCCGGCCCAGGTGCCGCCGGACGACTGCACCACCGTGAACCCGCTCGGCCTGGACCCCACGACCTACGCCGAGGTGTACCAGGGCAGCCTCAGCACGGTCGGCCAGGCGCGCACCACCTCCCCGTGGGGGACCCTCGACCAGGGCGGCAACGCGGTCGAGTGGACCGACACCATCACCCCGCCCCCGACCGGCCAGGACTTCGGCCGGGTCTGGCGCCGTCTCCACGGCGGGGTGTCGAACTCGGCGCCCTACCAGATGTGGCCCTCCGCCGTGGGACTCCAGCCCCAGGACAACTACTTCTACCGGCACACCTACCCGTGGCTCGGCATCCGGATCGGAGTGATCGGGGACCTGGAGCCGGAGGGCCGCTGAGCCCCCGTGCCGACGTCCGGACGGGCCGACAGGTCGACGCGCCGATGCGCCGACGAACGGAACACGGGTTTCCCGCGGCGCGGGCTCGCCCACCGCCCGCCGGGTGAAAAGCGCTGGCGGCCGGCCCGGGGCTGAGGCAGCATCCCGCGCATGGGATTCCCCGCGGAGACGCTCCACCACGAGAAGGCCGTGCTGCGCCGATGGCGAGTGGGCGACGTCGAGGCACTGGACCGGGCGTTCGTCGAGGCCCGCCCCCACCTCCTGCCATGGATGCCCTGGGCCGAGTACGAGGGACGCCAGGAGACGGTGGACTTCCTGCACCGCGCCGAAAAGCAGTGGGACGCGGGCGAGGCGTACGAGTACGCGATCACGACCGACGGGTCGCTCGTCGGCGGCTGCGGCCTGATGCCCCGGATCGGCCCGGGCGGCCTGGACATCGGCTACTGGCTGCACCCCGCGTGGACGGGCCGCGGCCTGGCCGCGATGGCCGTCACGGCACTGGTCCGTCAGGGCTTCGCGCTGCCGGGGATCGTCCGCATCGAGATCCGCCACGACGAGGCCAACCACGCGAGCGAGGCGATTCCGCGCCGACTGGGCTTCACGGAGATCGCACGCGAGCCGCTCCCCGACGGGCCGACCACTCCGGGCGAGGTGGGGGTCGAGGTGGTCTGGCGTCTGCACCGCCCGGCACCGTAGGACCGCCGGCCGGGATCGTCCCGGGTGACGGGTGACGGGTGACGGGTGACGGGTGACGGGTGACGGGTGACAGGTGACAGGTGACGGACGCGGCGGTGAGAGGTGCCGTACGTGACCGGAACGTCAGCGCCCGGACCGCCGTGCCGACGCTCGGACGAGGAGCGCGACCAAGCGCACCAGATCCTCGGCGCCGGCCGGATCGTCCGCGTGGCGCGTGGTCCGCAGAGGGCCCACCTCGTCCAGTGCGACGCCTTCGCGGGCCAGCACGAACACGAGGGCCAGCAGGGCGGAGCGGGCGTTGCCGTCGTCGAAGGGGTGGAAGAAGGCCACGTCCAGGTACACCCGTGCGGCGCGGGCGACGAGCGGTACCGCGCGGTCGGCGCAGTCGTGGAGGCAGCGGGCGAAGTCGGCCTCGGTGCTGTGCGTCAGGCCGTACCGCTCGCGACCGCCCTTCGCGTAGGCGTCTCCCGTGCGGAACGGCACCGCCTCGCTCGTCCCGAGCACGGACTGCTGCCAGCGGGACAGTACGCCGAAGGTGAGAGGACTGCCGCACGCGGCGTCGGCGCGGACGGCCGCGTACGCGGACAGCAGCCGCTGCGCGCGGGCGGGGTCGCGCCGGCTGACCGGTCCGCCGCACCAGGCCGTGAAGCCGTCGACGGCGGGGGTGACCGGTCCCGCGACCACGCCGGAGTCGAGCCGCTCCCAGTCGACCTGCCGTCTGACGCCGCACCAGACGGCCAGTGCGTCAGCGCCGTCTTCAGCGACGGTCGCGCCGGCCGCCCTCATGGCGCTCCTCGAGGTCGTCGTGCTCCCTGTGGTCGCGGTACGGCAGCCGCCCCGTCAGCCGGACCGCCAGAGTCTCGCCGACGGAGTCGATGACCGCGGGGCGCGGCGTGACCCAGCTGGCGAAACGTCCGCCGATCACGTCGTCGACGGTCGCCCGGGCCTCTGCGCGGCCCATGCCGTTGGACGTGAGGAACCACTCCAGCACCAGGAAGCACATTCCGTACCAGCCGCTCTCGGCGCCGGTACGGTCCAGTACCCGCGTCACCAGTCGCACCGCGGCCCTCTCCAGGTGCCGGCTGCGCCGCTCGGGGGTCGCGTCGGGCGGCGGTGCCAACTCGGCGAAGCGCTCGGCGAGCTCCTCCAGCCAGTCCCGCCACTCCAGCAGCGCGGCCACGACGCGGGCCGTGGTCTCGTCCGGGGTGGTGACGGAGTGCGGCCCGCAGCACCAGACGCCGACGACGCCTCCGTCGCGGTCGCCCTCCCCGGGGCTCCAGTTCCAGTACTGCGCCCACGACCCGTACCGCTCGGAGAACAGGGCCGTCACCTGGCCCACGCACCGGAGCTCGCCCGCCCACCGGCCTTCGTAGCCTGACCGCACCGGAGGCACGCATGCCTTGATCAGCGCGCTGACGCGGGTCTCCTCGTCGTCGTCCCAGACGAACGGGTGGTGCGCCGGGTCGAGTTCGGCCCAGGTGAGGGCGTGGGGCGATGTGTCGAGGGACGTGGCGTACTCCCAACGTGGACGGCATCCGGACAACTGGGCCATTCTGCCGTGCTGTTGGCCCTGCCGCGTCTCGATTTCGGCCCGGAAAACCCCGTCGGAGTGTGTGAAGCACCTGTGAGAGAGTTCTGGGGACCCAGGGCATCGCCGGGGAGGGCATGCCGATGAGCAGGACAGCAGGGGGATTCCAGATGACCTTCGTGAAGCGCGGCCGGACGCTGAGCCGAGCCGTCGCGACCGCCGTGATCGCCGCCGCGATGGCCGCCACGGCCGGCACCGCCACCGCCGCCGAGGACCCGGCCGGGGCGGACAGGGCGCGAGCCGAAGCGGAAGCGCAGCAGCGGGCCAAGGCTCCGCGGCTCGCCGGCCCGCGAGCCGCGGAGCCCGGGCAGGTGGCGACGCCCACCTTCGCCATGACGGCCGTCGACAAGAAGACCGGGAATCTGTACCTGTACTTCCCGGACCGGCAGGGCGGCTTCGAGCCCCGTTACGACGTCGGGGTCGGCTTCGACTTCTCCGCCGCCGTCGTCAGGGTCGACAACGACAAGGACGGTTACGGCGACGGCACCTGGAACGTCCACAAGGACGGCCTGCTGAGTTACACCTGGTCCGAGGGCTTCGAGGTGCACACCAAGGACATCGGCAAGGGCTGGACGATCTACAACAAGGTCCTGTCTCCCGGGCACCTCGGAGGTTCGCAGGACGCCGACCTGATGGCCGTGGACAAGTCCGGCGTGATGTGGGTCTACGTGGGCCACGCCGACGGCCGGGTCGATCAGCGCGTGCGCATCGGCGGCGGCTGGAGCCAGTACACCGAGATCACCGGCCAGGGAGACCTGTCCGGCGACGGCAAGGCGGACGTCGTCGCCCGTGACACGGCGGGCGACCTCTGGCTCTACAAGGGCACCGGCGACTACAGGGCGCCGTTCGAGGCCCGCGCCAAGGTCGGCGCCGGCTGGAACACGCACAACCGCGTGCTGTCCGTCGGCGACCTCGACGCCGACGGCAGGACCGACATCGTCGCCCGCACGAAGACCGGCGACCTGTACCGCTACTCCGGCACGGGCGACGCGATCCGCCCGCTCGGCAAGCCGGTCAAGATCGGCTGGGGCTACAACATCTACAACCTGATCTGACATCCGGCGGCCCGGCGGCCCGAAGCCACCCGGGGTACGGCGCCCGCCCGCCGTACCCCGCGGGCCTCCCGCGCCCGCCTCGCAGGGCGACGCCCCGGCGGGCGACAACGTCTACGAGATCGACGAGACCGTCCCTGCCTCGAACGGATCGCGGCGGCCGTGGGCACCGGTGCGTTCTCGGGAGCCTTCGCACAGGCCCCACGGGCTGCGCACTCGATGCCCACGGCCGGTGACGTCCCGGCCCGGTCCGGTCGGAGGGCCGCGACCCGCGAAGCCCCTACGCGGCCCCGACCATCTTGGCGAACACCACGACGTTGTTGGGGTAGTAGTGGCGGTCCGCGTCGAACTCGCCGCCGCAGGTGACCAGCCGCAGACCCGCGTGATCGAGGTTCTTGTAGACCTCCAGGGTGGGGAACTCCTTCTTCGGGTACTCCGCGATGCGGTCCACCGCGAACTCGGCCGTCTTCCCGTCCTCGCGCGTCACCTTGATCGTGTCGCCCGCCTTCAGCGTCTTCAGCTTCTCGAAGACCGCGGCCTTGCCGTTCCAGGTCACATGTCCGGCGATCACCGCCGGCCCCTGGGAGCCCGGGGTGGGGCCCGGTTCGTACCAGCCCGCGAGATCGGGGTTCTTCGGAGTCGTCATCGTCCCGTCCTTGTTCTGGCCGAGCGTCTCCAGCTCGCTCTGCACTCCGAGGGACGGAATGGAGACGACCCGCGGCGCGGACCGGGGAAGCGCGGCGCCGCCCTGGCCGGCGTCGTCGCCCGCCGCCGGCTCCTGACCACCGGCCGAACCCTGGGCCGCTCCCTGGCCGCCCGAGCCCGCCGGCGGTGCCGCCGTGTCCTGGGCGCCGCAGGACGTGAGCAGCAGGGCCGCCGCGAGGGCGATCACGGACACGGCGGCGCGCAGGGCGCCGGGCCCAGCTCCGGTGCCGGTGCCGGGTGCGCGGTTCATGCGGCACCCTCCGTCCTCGCCGCCGCTGCGGACCCGGACGCCGCCCGGCGGCGGACGACGACCAGCGCACCGGCCGCGGTCACCGTGGCCACGACGGCGCCGCCGGCCACCGAACCCGGCGAGAGCCCGGCAGCGCCCGGCCCGCTGCCGGTCTCGATCCCGCCGACAGGTATGGACCCGACCGCCGCGCCCTTGACCACTCCGCAGTTGGTCGGGGCGGTCGCCTCCTGGGGGAGCTTCGGGTCGAGTTCGCTCTTGCCCGCGCCCTCGACGTCGTACTTGTCGTTGTCGTTGCGGTCGATGCCGTGCTGCACGATGTGCAGGTCCTTGATGTTGTCGACCACGTCCTGCGAGACCGTGATGGTCCGCTTGTACGTGATCTTGCCCTCCTTGTCAGCCACCGGCATCCGGTCGACGGCCAGGCCGCTGCCCGCGTCCGTGTCCCCCTCCGTGGTCAGGGAGATGTTGATGTCGCCGTAGTCCTTCGTGGCTTCGGTGTTGTTGAGGATCCCGTCGCCGTCGGCGTCGTCGCTGGCGTCCGGGCAGTGGAAGTCGTGCCCGTCGGTCGATCCGTGCAGGTGCTGAGCCGAGGGCTGCCCTGGGACCATGCCTTCCGACTTGATCCACACGGTCAGTTCCCTGCCGCGAAGGCTCAGCATGGCCGTCCCGCGAGATCCGGAGTCGTTCAGCTGCTCCAGGTCGATCTGGAACGCCGGGTTCTCCGCGGCGAACGCCGTCGACGCGGCACACGTGGTCAGGAGGGCAGCGGGAAGTGCGGCGAGCACCGCGAGCCGGCCGGTTCGCTTGGACATCACGTTCGTTCCTGTTCCGCAGCCCCCGGACGGGAAAGCCGCATGTCGTACGGATTCCTGGTCATGCCCGAGCGATCCGCGGACCGCCGTCCCGAGCATCTGCCTCCCCCTGCCTGCAGCGCAGCGGTGAGGAAGGGACGCGCCGTCGGCGGGTACGCCGTCGACAACCGCTCCCACGACGGCCGGTACCCGACATCGGAGTCGTCCGGCCGGGCGGAACCAGGCATGGGTCGCCCTTCCTCGTTGCAGCTGAAACGCAGTTACCTATGAAACGGAGGAGGAACCGGGGGTGTTCAAAGCCGGCGGCACGATCTCCGCGCTCCCCGCACACCACAACGGAAGCCAGGGCCGTAGCGGCCGGTGTCATCGCCAGTGGCACGCCTACCGGCTGAGCATCTCCACCACGTCCAGGAACAGCGACACACCGAGGACGGCGACGACGCCGATCCCGATCACCAGGAGGACGACGACCAGGGCGATCGCCGTCGTGATCCGCGTGCGTCGCACGGCCGACCTGTAGTCGGTGTCGTCATCCCAGTTCTGATCAAGCACGGTGACCCCCTCGGCAGGCACCGTACAGCGACGCCCCACTGCGACCGGGGGGCCGTTGATGCCGGCCCTGGATGTCGGTGTCTCAAGTGCGCGATCTGCTACGAGGGTTCCAGCTCTGAAGGGAATGGTTGCATCCCCGGCCTGTCTGGGGGGCGGCCCGGAGAGTCGTCCGGGACCCAACCGACGGTCGGGCTTCGACGATGGCCGGCGGATGACCTGCCAGAGCCGACCGCGCACCCTCCTCTCTCTCGTGGGCATCACCTGCTCCGTGGGCTCTGGCCGGATCGGAGGCGACGCTCGTACCGGCCGCTGCGAGGCTGTCGGCAGCACCACGCCATCTGGCGTGCCCCACCCCTGGGGCGCAGACCTTTGCGCCTGGCGCCGTCGTTCAGTCGGCGATGTCGACCCCGTATCCGCGTACCAGGACATCGAGGCCGTGATCGTAGCCCTGGCCGACGGCGCGTAGGCGCCAGACCGGACCCCTGCGGTAGATCTCGGCGAGCAGCATGGTGCGCTCGGTCGTGGCGGCATCCAGGGTGGCCCTGGCAAGCGGGGCCCCGCTGCTGCCGGCAGCCACGCCGATCTGGATCGCTCCGACCGTCCCGAACGTGGTGGCGCCGTCGATGGCGGCGGCGATGACGACCTTCCGCGTCGCGGGCGGCAGGGAAGCCAGGTCGAGGGCGATGGTTTGCTCGGCCGGGCCGCCGGTCAGCAGCCGTACAGTGCCGGCCGGGCTCTCCGGAGCTCCGTAGAAGACGAAGTCCCCGTCGTAGGCGACCTGTTCGTCCTCGTCGAGGAGGAAGGCGACGACGTCGATCTCGTAGCCCGACTGCGGGGCCCAGCCGGCGGTGACGTACCACTCGGGTGCTGGACTGCCGTGCGGCATGGGCAGGTCGATGACCCCGCCCCGCGGCATTACGTACGGCTGCTGAAGCCGGAGAGCCGTCTCGACCGGAGAGGCGGCGGTCGGAGCTGTGAGCCATTGAACGTCGTGCACGGGGAGTCCGAGGGCGGTGATGCGGCTCATCCGCCGGTCTCCCTCCCCTCCCGGCAGGAGCACGACGTCGGTGACACTGGCGGACAGGTTGATCGCCGCGGACCCGCCCAGTCCGACGATCTGGGTACGAGTCGCCGCCGCATCGGCGTGGGTACCACCGAGCACCAGCACGCGGCGTCCCGCCAGGGGCTTGTCCAAGATGCCGACGGAGGAACTCGGTTGGCGCGGAGCCGGTACTGGCACGACGGGGGCGGCCGTAGGGGGGGCCGATGCTTGCGGAACGGGTGCGGCAGAGGTTGCGGTCGGCACCGGCTCCACGGGGCCGACGACTGGTTCTGCTTCCGGCTCAGCCACCGGGACGACAGCGACGGCCGTCGCCTCGTGCACTGTGCCCGGCCGTACGTCGGCCAACAGCCGTAGGAAGGTGTGCTCGTCGACGACGGGCACACCTTCGGCGAGCGCACGCCGGGCCTTCGCTGAAGCGGACCCCGGTTCATTCGTGACCAGCAGGCTGGTGTGCCGGCTTACGGAGGTCATCATGTTCAGCCCGGTGGCAACTGCCCGGCCGACCAGCTCCGCTCGGGCGTGGGCGGTCTCACCGGTGATCGCGACCTTCATTCCCTGCTGGAGAGGTCCGCCGGGAACCAGCCGTCCGGGATTGCGGTACGCGCAGGGAGTCTTCGGCGGATTCGGCGTGAACTGGGACTCCGCCCGGGGCGGGCAGGTGACCAGCGGTAGGGGCAGATCCAGCCGCGCTGCCTCGCGCAGTGATGCCCGCAGGATCCCGGCCAGCACACGGGTGTCGTCCAGTGCATCGTGAGCACGCTGCTGGGGGACGCCGTAATGAGCGGCGAGGGTACCGAGCTTCATGTCGTCGGTCGGCGGATCCACCTGGCGATTCAGGGCCAGCGTGCAAAGCCGCTGCGACACAGGCAGCCACATACGCGCACGGGCGAACTCGTGGGCCAGGAAGTCGTAGTCGAACTGGGCGTGGTGGGCGACCAGAACACGGTCCTGGAGCATTGCTCCGATCCGCCCTGCGACCTGGTCGAATGTCGGCGCCCCGTGCAGTCGCTCGACGGTCAGCCCGTGCACCTCCACCGGCCCCGGATCGCACCCCGGATTGAGCAGCGTCGAGAACTCCCCGGTCTGCTCGCCGTCCGGGCCGATCGTGATCACTGCCACGGACAGTACGCGGTCTCGCCGCGCCATGAGCCCCGACGTCTCCACATCGACTAGGGCCCAGTCGTAGGCGTAGTCGCCCAAGGAGGGCACGTTCAATGAGGTGGAGGCGAGACTCATGGTGGCAAGGATGATGGGATTTGCAGCTTTCCTTCAACCTGTATGACGATTTCTCCTTATCCGGACGGTAGTGGCGGTGGTCGTTGGAGAAGGCGTCGATCGTCCTGGGAGTTGCAGGCGTCCGTCAGCAGACTCGGCGCCGTAGGGGCTCGTTGCAGGGCGAGGACCCCAAGGGCCGCCGCAGCCGCGTGGTTCCGTGCGCCAAGTGGAGGAGTAGCGGCACGTCTACCGGGGTCACGGGACCAACGCCGACAGCAACCTGCCGGTCGCCATTGCCACCGAACTGTGCACCATCAGCCACCTCGCCGCCCGCTGGCCACGCCGCCGAGCCGGACGGCCACGGACTCGGACGCTCGCGCGGTGGCCTGAGCACCAAGCTGCACCTGGCCGACGTGACCGAACACCTGGCGCGCTACGCGGGGGCCGGCAGCGACGGTCACGTCTTCCTCGGGCCCCAGGGTGGCCGACTCCGGCGCAGCAACTTCCGCGACGACTGGATCAAGGCGCGCACAAGGGCACGGCTCTCCGGTGATGTGCACTTCCACGATCTTCGGCACACGGGCAACACCCTGGCGGCGGCGGGTGCCAGTACCCGTGAGTTGATGACGCGCATGGGTCACAGCACCGCGCGGGCTGCGCTGATCTATCAGCACATGACCGCCGACCGGGACCGTGCCATTGCGGATCGGCTGGGAGCCATGATCCGTGAGAGACCGGGTGGCGCGGGGGCGTAGTGGCACGTCCGTGGCACGGCCGCGATCATGCGAAAGGGCCAGTTCGAGGAGATCGCTCCTCTGAACTGGCCCTTCGTGTTGTGCCCCCGGCAGGATTCGAACCTGCGACACCCGCTTTAGGAGCATGATCATGAGGTTACTCGTCTTGCCTGATCTGGCTTGATGATTCGCCGTTTTCGCAGGTCAGCGACCTGATGAGCGAAGGCGGGGGAGTGATCTTTCGCGATCCTTCTCGGGCCTTCTTTGTCTTGCTGTTCCCATCAGGTTCCCAGCCGAGGGTATGGAGACGGTCTTTCGAGAGTCGGCAGGAGTGTCTACGCAGCTCTGTCGCCCAGCCCGGTTCCGTTGAGCACCGCTGATGCTTTGGGAGGGGCGACAGGCTTGCTCCCTTGGCCCGGGAGTTGAGCCAGTGGCCGTTTCTGCAGGTCAGCCGCCTGATGGCAGGCTAGCTCGTCTTTGCTCTGATCGGAACCGGAACTGCTCCGCCTGGAGCGGCTGCAGGTTCCTCCGGTTGCCGTACGGCGGCGACTTCTGCGGCCAGGCGCTGCTGACATGATGTCTCCAGGATCGCGCGTCGGGACCCTGTACGGGTCGAGGGGCCCGACCATGCCGGTTGCCGCGGCTGGCTGGAGAGTGCTGCCCCTGGCCTGCTGGGGGCAGGCGGCAATCGTCGCCTTGTGGTGGACTGCGGGTCGGCCCGTTCGGGGCCCTCTGGTTGTGAGGGGGCGGGCGTCTGTGATGCGGGCGATCCGTGGGGCCAGGCCGGTCAACCCGGGCCGGTGTCGCCGCGCGGTGCGGGCTGCACGGAAAGGGTGGCCGGCTGTGCACAGGCACTCGGGCCGGTGGTGGCCAGGCGGTACATTCGCCCGGCGTCGACGCGGTCGCCCGGCACGTTGAACGCGGCCCGCCGCCTGCCGCCGAGACTGCTGGGGCGCACTGGTCCGGGCAGGGCCTCAACGGATAGGGTGTAAAGAACGCGTCAGGAGATGCGGAGTGTGCTGGCGGGAAGTCTGGTCGGCGTCGAAGGGGCCCGTGTGCCCACACGTCGATGCCCCGGAGGTGTCTCCGGATGTGTGCCGCACCGCGTGAGCGTTCCGTCTTTCTCGGCCTGCTGCCGTGGCCAGAGCGGGTGCAGGTGGCCCGGGCGCTGCGTACGGAGACCGTCGGCGGTCTGGTGCTGCTGGCAGCAGCCGTCGTGGCACTGGTGTGGGCGAACACCCCGTGGAGCGGAGCGTACGAGCAGATCCGCGACTTCCACTTCGGGATCCCCGCGCTCGGTCTGGACCTGTCGGTGGAGCACTGGACCGCGGACGGGCTGCTGGCCGTCTTCTTCCTCGTCGCAGGCATCGAGCTGAAACGCGAACTGGTGGTCGGCGAACTGCGCACCCCGGCCGCAGCAGCCCTACCCGTGGTAGCCGCCGCGTGCGGCATGGCCGTACCGGCCGCCCTCTACCTGGCCACCACCGGCTTGGGCGGAGGCAGCGGGGCGGGGTGGGCGGTGCCGATGGCCACCGACATCGCCTTCGCGCTTGCCGTCCTCGCGGTGCTCTCCACCCACCTGCCCTCCGCCCTGCGGGCGTTCCTGCTGACCCTGGCCGTCGTCGACGATCTGGGCGCGATCCTGGTCATCGCGATCTTCTTCACTGCCGACCTGAACCTGCTCGCGCTTGCTGGGGCGCTGGTCGGGCTGGTCGTCTTCTATCTGTTGCAGCGGTACCGCGTGCGGGGCTGGTGGTGGTACGTGTCGCTCGGCGTCGTGATCTGGGCGTTGATGTACAACGGCGGCGTGCATGCCACGGTGGCGGGCGTGGCGATGGGTCTGATCCTGCGCGTCAGCCGCGACGGGGACGAGGAGGCGTCGCCGGGGGAGCGGGCCGAGCATCTGCTGCGGCCGGTCTCGGCCGGTGTGGCGGTGCCGTTGTTCGCCCTGTTCGCCGCTGGGGTGAGCGTGTCGCCTCCGGTGCTGGGCGAGGTGTTCACTCGTCCGGAGCCCCTGGGCGTGGTGCTCGGTCTGGTTGTGGGCAAGACGGTGGGGATCTTCGCGGGCACTTATCTGGCGGCGCGGTTTACCCGGGCACGGCTGAACCCGGATCTGGGATGGGCGGATGTGCTTGCCCTCGCAGTACTGGCCGGCATCGGTTTCACCGTCGCTCTGCTGATCGGTGAGCTTGCCTTCCCCGATCCGGCGGACGCCGAGCACATCAAGGCCGCCGTCCTGCTCGGCTCGCTCCTCGCCGCCGCGGTGGCCGCGCTGCTGGTCAAGCGGCGCAACACGATCTACCGCCGCCTGTGGGAGGAGGAGATGCGGGACGAGGACGCCGACGGCATCCCCGACATCTACCACCGGACCACCACCGGGCACAGCCGTGCCGGGGCGGGGACTGAAGGAGGCCCGTGATGCGTGCATGTGATCTTGCCGAGCCCCACCCCTTCGTGACCACGGACGACGAGCCGATGGATGCGGCCCGGATGCTGGCCGAGCACGCTGCCCGCCTTGTTGGTCCTCGATGCCGATGACCAGCCGTATGCCATCGTGCCGGGCTCTCAGCTGATCCGGCAGCTTCTGTCCGCCACGTCACCGACTCGGCACTTGCCGACGTCGTAGCCGAGCAGCACGACGGCGAGCTCGCCCGGGTGGCTTACCGGGCTCGCTGTGGCCGAGTGGGCTGCGCGGCGCCTGTATCCGCCTCCGGTCGTCGGGCCGGATGCGCGGTCGATGGAGGCAGTGTTTTTCACGGCTTGGACCCACAGTCCTCTGGTCGCCGTGATCGAACGCGACGGCGCAGCGGTGACGCTGGTCGGCACGGTTACCTCCGCCCGCCTCATGCGGCACTTCCTCCCGTCGGCCGCAGGTAGGCCGGACCCGGCGGCAGACGGACGTCTCCGTGCAGGCGGCGGTGCACCGGACGGCTATGGGGACGACAAGCAGGCGGCCAGGCTGGCGGAAGGCGCCGAGCAACACCGGCAATGCGGGTCGGACCTCCTTGTCGCCGTCCAGGCGTCCTGATCGCGGACCGGGCGGTTCCGGCAGCTTGCTCGCCTCGTCCGACGCGATGCGCTGCCATGAACCGGGCCGGACATGTCCGCATCTGTCCGAATATCGGGGGTAGGTTGGTAGACAGGTCCCCTGAGGGAGGCTGAGTCGATGGCGTGGTTCGTGTGGCTGCTCGCCGCCGCGGCGCTTGGTGTCGCGGAGTTTTTCACCCTGACGCTGGTCTTCGGGTTGCTGGCGGGCGCTGCATTGGTTGCCGCCGTAGTCGCTGGTGTGGGCATCGGCCTTCTCGGCCAGCTCGTGGCGCTCGCAGTGGCAGCGGCAGCAGGCCTCGTCCTCGTCCGTCCGATCGCGCTGCGGCATATGGCGCAGTCACCCCTCACACACGAGGGCAGCGACGCGCTGATCGGCAAGCGGGCCGAGGTCATGCAGGAGGTCACCGCGACCCACGGCCTGATCAAAATCTCCGGCGAGGAATGGTCCGCCCGTGCCCTCGACGAAAGCCAGGTGATCCCGGTGGGAGCACTGGTGGATGTCATGGAGATCGAAGGCGCTACAGCCGTCGTCTACCCCCGCGAACTGCTTCCGTGAACGGCTGAACACGTCCCGACGGAGGAATTGTGGATCCGGTTGTCATTCCGATTCTTGTGGCGGCGATTGTCGTTGTCTTCCTCGTGGCTGCCACGGTGCGGATCGTCCCGCAGGCGCGCCGCTACAACATCGAGCGGTTCGGCCGGTATCGCCGGACGCTGCAACCCGGCCTGAACTTCGTCGTGCCGGTGGCGGACCGTGTCAACACCAAACTCGACGTGCGCGAGCAGGTGTATTCGTCTGAGCCCAAGCCGGTGATCACCGAGGACAACCTCGTGGTGAACATCGACACCGTGCTCTACTACCAGATCACCGACCCGCGGGCGGCGGCCTACGAGGTGGCTGACTACCTGCATGCGATCGATCAGCTCACCGTGACCACGCTGAGGAACGTCATCGGATCCATGGACCTGGAGCAGACGCTCACCTCACGTGAGGAGATCAACACCCGGCTCCGCACCGTCCTCGACGACGCCACCGGCAAGTGGGGCATCCGGGTCAACCGCGTCGAGATCAAGGCCATCGATCCACCGCACACCATCAAAGAGGCGATGGAGAAGCAGATGCGGGCCGAGCGGGACAAGCGCGCGGCCATCCTGCACGCCGAAGGGGAGCGGCAAGCCAAGATCCTCACCGCGGAGGGCACGAAGCAGAAGGACATCCTGGAAGCACAGGGCACGCAACAGGCCATGATCTTGCGGGCGGACGGCGAGGCGAAGGCGGTGGAGCGCGTCTTCCAGGCTGTCCATACCAACAATGCCGACCCGAAGATCCTGGCCTACAAGTACCTCGAGACGCTCCCGCATCTGGCGAAGAGCGACAACAACACGTTCTGGGTGATCCCGGGGGAGCTGACGGAGGCCGTTCGCGCCGTCACCCACGCATTCGGCGACCGGTCGACGATGGGTCTTCCCGCATCTGCACAACCGGTGGAGGCAACCACCACCGATGCCGAAGGCGCGTCGGACGAAGGCGGGGCTGCGGAGCTGGAGGCAGGCTCGCCGTTTTCGCTTGACGCCGCTGCGGCTGCTGATGAGGTCGCGAAGCAGGCCGCCGCTGTAGTGAGCGACGCGAAGGCCGAGGCCGAGGCCGCGAGGACGCCCCAGGTGCCGGGTCGGGGGCAGATGTCCGGCGATTGAGCCGACCCTCGACGACTGTCGCCGGCGAGGCGGCGGAGTACGCCCCCGGGTCCTACGGGGCGGCGACGGCGATGGCGTAGGTGCCGGCGCCCAGGAGGCGTTCGCCGGGGATGTCCTGGCCGGCCATGATCAGGCGTTTGATGTGGCCGGTGGTTTCGTCGAAGTCGATGTCGTCGAGGCTGCCCAGGTTCTGTCCGGTTTCGGTCAGGAGGCGTTTGCCGATGGGGTCGTGGTGCTTGTCGGTGGGGGCGGTGGTGTCCTGGTCGCCCTGGATTGTGTCGGGTGTGCGGACAGTGACAGCGTCGGGGCCGAAGGAGTGCACGTCGTTCCAGGTCACCTGAGTGCCGGGGCCGCGGGTCTTGACCCGGACCGCGGCGATGCGGGCGGGTGCAGGGGCGATGGCGATCCCGGTGACGGTGGCCAGGGATTCGGCGGTGGTCAGGGCGATGACGTTGCGGCCCTTGGCCTGGGTGAACAGCATCACGTCTCCTGTTCGAGGCGGGTGCGCAGGCCGTGGGCGGCTTCGGGGAACCCGGCCAGGTCACCCGCGGTGAACTCGCCGGTCGCGTCCGGCACGAGGACCATCTCGCCGGAGATGGCCACGGGCTTGATCACCGGCAGCAGGATGTGCCGGCGGCCCTGGGCGGCGGATTCGACTTCGTATCCGGCCACGGCCGGTTTCCGCCCGGCCTCGATGATGACGTCGACGATCTTGCCGAGGTCGGTGCCGCCCTCGGTCATCACCCGGGAGCCGATGACGTTGCCGCCGCCGGACGCTTTGGCTTCCTTGGCCGCCTCGTCGTCGGCCAGGGCGTTTTCGTCGCGGATCATTATCGCGTCCGGCCCCAGGGCGTGCACCTTGTTCCACAGCAGGTCCCGCTTGAGCGGGCCCGAGAGCAGACCCTGAGCTGCCCCGAGTTTCGTAGAGTCCGGTGATCTTGTTTCAGGCGGACTGCGGGGTTTGCTCCTGGCTCTGCCAGAAGGCTTTCTCGTACTCGGCGGGCGGTACGTAGTCGAGTGCGGAGTGGAGGCGTTCTTCGTTGTACCAGGTGATCCACTGGAAGATCGCCCGTTCGACCTGGTCGACGTCCTTCCAGGGGCCCTGCATCTCGATCAGCTCGGCCTTGAAAGTGCCGTTCAGCGCCTCGGCCATCGCGTTGTCATAGCTGTCCGCGACCGAGCCGACCGAGGCCGATGCTCCGATGTCGGACAGCCGGTCGGTATACCGAATTGACACGTATT
>NZ_FNHI01000048.1 GCF_900103455.1 Streptomyces wuyuanensis
CAACGACACCCTCCTGCCCACCGAACTCACCGCATAGCCTCAAAACGAGATCGCCGAGTGGCCGTCGATACACCACTCCAACGGACGTGACCCCAAGGCCGCCGCGACCTGTGCGTGATGGTCTCCTCGGCGCCGGCGCCGGCGGCTACTGCCCTCGCGGGTGGTGGTCCACTTCGTTCTCGCGCCGGCTCTGTTCGAGCACGGACTCGCATCCCGCCCTCGAAGCTGAACGCGACGGTGCTGCGGTTGTCATCCGACGGTGGCCAGCGTGGTCGATGGGCTGGACGCAGGGGTCGACAGGGAGCGCGAGGTAAGGCGCGGCTGCCGTCCACTCTCGCCCCGGGGCGCGCCTTCCGGCCTGTGAACGATACGGGCCGGCGGCTGGGGGCAGGCAGGAGACCAGCCTGCCGAGGTGGTCAAGGATAGTACTCACAGGGAGACCATCCGAGGCTGTCCGTAGGGCACCATGAGCGCGTGTACCCCGAAAGTGAGTTGGCAACATTCCTACGATCGCGCCGGGAACAGGTGAAACCCGAGCAGGTTGGGTTGCCGTCTTCCGGCCGGCGGCGGGTCCCTGGTCTGAGGCGAGCAGAGCTCGCCATGCTCGCCGGCCTGAGCATGGAATACCTGGAGCGCCTGGAGCAGGGCAGGGACACCAATCCGTCGGTCGCCGTGCTTGCCGCGCTTGCCCAGGCGCTGCAGATGTCTGATGACGACAAACGACACCTTGCGCTGCTGGCCATGAAGCGGCACACCTCCGCGCTGTTCCCCAGTCCCCGCCCGGTCAACGATGTGCCGCGCCCGACGTTGCCTGTGTTGCTGGATCTCCTGGATCCCACTCCGGCCTGTCTGCTGGGGCCGATCTGCAACATTGTGGCCTGGAATGCGTCGTGGGAGAGGCTGGGCAGGCCGTTGGGAGCGCTGGACAGCAACCCGCCCAACCTGCTGCGCAACCACTTTCTGACGTCCGCATCGCGGCGGGTCTTCACCGGCGACGACTGGGCAGCAGAGGCGGACGAGCTGGTCGGCTTTCTGCGGTCCGGCCAACCGTACTGGGGCGACGACGACGACTTCCGGGCGCTGGTCGACGAGCTCAGCGCGGCTCCCGAGTTCGTGACCCGGTGGGCCGCCCACTCAGTCGCGTCCCAGCAGCCGGACATCAAGCAGATCTTCCACCCGGAAGCTGGGATCCTGCACATCACGGTCGAGATTCTCCACGAGGGGGACGGCAACCACTGGCTCCAGGTGTGGCTGCCGCGCAACGAGGAGACCGCAGCCGCGATCAGCGCGCTCCTGGACACGCCGATGCGCGCGATTCCCAGTGACACCGCGCGTCCGCAGAACCAGGCACCGCACAGCGCTCCTGATCCGGAGACCGGGGGGTAAACCCCGGGCTCGGACACCTGCCAGGACGTCGCTGTCCCGGCGGTCACCACCGGGGGGTCGACGGCGGCTTCGGCTGTTTCCAGGGAAGCATCTGCACGCAGGCGCTGAGCACCGGGGTTCCCCCGAGATGCGGGGATGGGCGACAGCGGGTCAGATGGGACTCGTGAGAGGCACCTCGATCATGGCTGCCCCCAGAAAGCACTCGCTCGAGTTGCGTGAGCGGGCGGTGCGGATGTACCGCACCTCCGCTCCGAAGCCGCAGATCAAGAAACCGGCCCTCGACCTCGGCGTGGATTCGGAGGCCCTGCGCGGCTGGATCCGGCAGGCCGAAGCCGATGCCGGCGAGCGCGACGACCGGCTCACCACCGACGAACGCGCCGAGCTCGCGGCCCTGCGCAGGGAGAACACCTAGTCTTCTGAGTCAGAAATTTTATTCAGATATATACGCTTGCTTCATGCACGGACGGGGCGGCCGAAGGCCGAGCTGAGACTGAGGCTTTTCCATCATCGGTCTGAGCTGGCCAAATGCAGGGTGAGGACGGCGTGCGGCGTGGAACGACGCCGCACCCATTCCGCGAGCGCGGCGCGCTCCTCGTCCGGCAGTGAGCCCTTTCCAACTTGCTCGTGAGGTTGGGTAGTTGAGCTGTCCGATGGTCAGGAAGAGGTCGTCCAGTTCGAGGTCCCACTGCGCGGCGGCCTGCGCGGTGATCACCCTGGGAGGCTGCCCCGCCGCTGTCACTGTCGGCGGCGTTGTCGCACGATCGAGGGGCGGTCCCCGTGAGATCGCCCCGCACGATCGAAGTCCCGCTATGCTCCCGCCACCCGGCGAAAAGACCAGGTCAGACAGTGAAATCCTGCTGGAGTACTAAGCGCCAAGGCCGGAGCCCACGCTCGACACCCGGCAAAAGGAACGCGGCCAGATAGAAGCGGCAGACCTCCTGCTAGCACTCCTGAACACCACACCTACCATCGACGGTGCGGTACAAGATCAGCTCGCGATTGAGGCAGCGGCCCGCTCGTGGATCACGAAGCACGGCGAGGGTGAAGGGTCTCAGGAGGATGTCGCCACCCTGCGCACCATCCGCGACGCTCTGCAGCGCGTCCTTGTCGAGGGTGCCCCTCCACACGATTTGGCACCAGCAATCCAGGGTGTCAGCTATCGTCCCGTGCTGGACGATAACGGGCTCACCTGGCACCTGAGTGCTCCGGCCGACCGTGAGCTCGCCGCTCGTGCCGTGATCGAATGGGACGGCGTCAGGCGCACGGCTTCGAACCGGCTGAGAGCCTGCGGGAATGACAAGTGCACCTTGTTCCTTCTCGACCGGTCGAAGAACAACAGTGCGCGATGGTGCTCGATGTCCAGCTGTGGCAACCGGTTGAAAGCCCGCCGCTACTACGACCGCCAGAAGAACAAGGTCACGCCGCACTGACCGACACGCTGCCGTTTGCTTCTCGCGTCACCGCCCAATCGGGGTCATACCGTGCCAGAGCGCTCAAGCGCGGCCCCGTTGCAGTCGCCCGCAGCCAAGACCTGGCCGGACCAGATGTTGGATGCCAGCAGGCGACGTACTGCTTCGGTCCGGATCGTTACCGCCCGCCACGGTGCCTGCAGACCCCTTGAGTGACGAGTCCGCGCCGCCGTGGGTGGTGGTCACGGAGGCCCGCCGCTGCGGTGACGAGCGAAGCTACGTGCGGCCCGCACGCGGTTTCCGCAGCGCTTCGAATGCCAGCGTCTGCGAGGGTCGGTACGCAAGAAGAGCACCACGCAGTCGTCCGCGGCGCACTCGACCAGGTTCTCTGATGCTGCGGCGAGATTCACGACCGCGCTGGCCAAGCCGGCCAGCAGCTCGGTCAGATTGTTCGCGTCCGGTGATCCGCTGGCAGCGAAGTGGACCGCACTGTTCCAGTCGCCGTCGAGTTGCTCTGCCCTCGGAGCCGCCACGCTCGCAGCGTTGACAACGTCCAGGTCCTGGGGTGGTGGGGTGAGTCCTGCACTGCGGGCGCGCAGGATCCAGCGGGCACTGTCACGCAGTTCAAGCAGCGCCGCATGGTCGCGTCCCGAGATCGGAGAGTCGTAGCCAAGCTCTCCGGCGAGCCATCCGGCCGCAGCGTCACGGTCGGCGAGCTGGTCGATCAGTCCGGTTGGCCGGTCCAAGCGCGTATTGACGAACGCGAGGGTGCGCTGGCTATCAAACACCACAACAGTCTACTGACCTTCAAAGCGTGGTGTCGGCGGGGCTGACGGTTCATGATCCCTGCGGTATGCCGACGGCATGAGGTATGCGCAAGGGGGCGGACTGACCGACGAACGGCGGGCCCTCCGCGAGAAGTTGAGGATGGAGGCGGCCGAGCGGTTCCGGCAGGGCGACGAGAGCCCGGTCATCGCTCACGACCTGCGGGTCAGCGTCCGGTCGGTACAGCGGTGGCGCGGGGCCTGGTCACAGAACGGGACCAGAGCTCTGGCGTCCAAGGGCCCGGCATCGCTGCCGCTGCTCAGTGACGAATTGTTCGCCGTGCTGGAGCGGGAGCTGGCCAAGGGGCCCGTGGCACACGGCTGGCCGGACCAGACCTGGACCTGTCGCGGATCAAGAAGCTGATCGGGCGTCGCTTCCACACGAGCTACACCGTGCAAGGGGTGGCCGCCCTGCTCAAGCGGCATGGCTGGAGCTGCCAGGTTCCCGCCCGGCGGGCGGTCGAGCGGGACGAGACCTCGGTGGCCGGCTGGGTGAAGGAGACCTGGCCCCAGGTGGAAGGACCGTGGCGGCGCTCGACGCCTGGCTCGTCTTCGAGGACGAGGCCGGCTTCTCGATGACGCCGCCGACCACACGCACATGGTCCCGCCGCGGCCACACCCCGGTGATCCGCGTGCGGGGCCGCTCGCGCCGCCGCTTATCGGTGGCCGCCCTGGCCTGCTACAAGACGGGCGAACGCTCGCGGCTGATCCACCGGCCCTGCCCGGACATTCGGCCCGACGGACGCAAAAGCTTCTCCTGGAAGGACTACCGCGACCTTGTCGAGACCGCCCACCAGCAGCTCGGCGGCCCGATCGTGCTGGCTGGGACAATCTCAAGTGCGCCACGAGGCGCGACGGAATCGAGTGGAGGTGAAAGGACTCCACCGCCGGGCGGTCGCAGCCGCCTGGTGAAGCTGAGGGAAGTCGCTGCCTGGGAACGCAGGTGGCGGCGGGAAGCAGCCCTGACAAAGTACGGGACGGGTCGGCACTGTCAGACGGCCTGGGTCCGGCAAGCAGCGAGGAGAAGGTGTACGCGAGGAACCGCGTCTGACGCCCCGTAAGTGTCCCGCTCGGCTCAAATCTGACGGATACGGGCCGGGTTGCGGCGCATGACCGGGTCACGTCCGTTGGAGTGGTGTATCGACGGCCACTCGGCGATCTCGTTTTGAGGCTATGCGGTGAGTTCGGTGGGCAGGAGGGTGTCGTTGTT
>NZ_FNHI01000016.1 GCF_900103455.1 Streptomyces wuyuanensis
GGCTTATGTAGCCGCCGTCGACGACATGGCAGTAGCACATGCCGAACATCGCTGCGGTGCAGAAGACGCGCCGTCCCCGATCGACGTCACCGCTCGCCCGCGAGATCGAGATCGCCGCCGTGCGTCCCGGTCGCGGCCTCGGCGCGCCGCGGGCGGCTCAACGGTTGTCCGATCGGATGGGACACGGTCCGCCACCACGGCTCATCCGGGAGCTTCCCCGCAGGCTCGAAGGGCTCGCCCGGCCGGGGGAGCGCCACCGCCTGGCCGGCCTCCTCGGCCGCGTCCTGCGTCCACTCCCCCGGCTCGTCCCACGGGTGCAGCGCCAGGTTGAACGTGGCCCAGTGGATCGGCAGCATCACCCCCGACGGCTGCCCGCCCTGGAGGTCCAGATGCGCTCGCATGCCCTCGGCCGGCGTCATGTGGATGTCGGGCCAGTACTCGCTGTACGCGCCGATCTGGATCATGGTGGCGTCGAACGGGCCGTGCTCGGCACCGATGTCCCGGAAGCCGGGGAAGTACCCTGTGTCACCGCTGTGGTAGATCCGGTGACCGGACGGGCCCTCGACGGCCCACGACGCCCAGAGGGTGTGCTGCTGGTTGCGCAGGCCGCGCCCGCAGAAGTGCCGGGCCGGGGTCGCGGTCAGCCGCAGGCCGTCCACCTGCGTCGACTCGTTCCAGTCCAGCTCCCGCAGGCGGCTCTCCGCGACGCCCCAGCGCTCCAGGTGCGCCCCCACCCCCAGCGGTACGGCGAAGAGCGTGTCCGTCGAGGCCAGGGCGCGGATCGAGGGGAGGTCGAGGTGGTCGTAGTGGTCGTGGGAGATGACGACCACGTCCACCGGGCCGAGGGCGGCCAGCGGCAGCGGCACGGCGTGGAGCCGCTTCGGTCCGGCGAAGGCGAACGGTGAGCAGCGCCGGCCCCAGACCGGGTCGAAGAGCACGCGCTTGCCGTCGATCTCCGCGAGCACGCTGGAGTGGCCCATCCAGGTGAGCCGCAGCCCCGAGGCCGGGGGCCCGGCGAGGTCCTCGAGCGTGGTGGGGTGCACGGGTATCGGAGCGGCGGGGCCGCGGCGTCTGCGGGACTCTTTCCGGAAGTAGATCTTCGCGAACTCGAGTGTCGATCCGGACGGCCTGGTCCGGGCTGCCACGGGGTTCCGGAACACCCCGTCGGCGAAATTCGGGGAGCGGCGGATCCGCTCCATCCGCTCTCCGGCGGGGTCTGCCCCGAAGGCAACGGGCCGCAGCGATCGCAGCCGGGAGCGCAGCGGGTGCGGGGAACCTGCGCCGGTCACGGGACCTCCTGAGGTCTTCGGTTCGTTCCATTATCGGTGGATGTCACGGGACGCCGGGGTCCGTGAAGCGGAGGCGACGAGCCTCCCACGGCAACCGCAACGTACGAGGCCCGGAAAAAATGCCGGAGGCCGCGTCCGGCGGATGTCACATCCGGCACCACCCCTTCCGTCGTACGGGCGACGGAACACATCACGACCGAGGAGCCCCGCCATGGCCCGCATCTCCCTCTCCCCGCCCCGCACGCTCTTCTACCGCGCGATGGAGTGGTACTCCAATCGGACGTACGGGAAGGTCCTCGACCCCGCGAAGGCGCTGGCGCACAACCCGAAGGTGCTCCGGTCCGATCTGCGGTTCGAACTCGCGGTCGCGAAGTGGAACCGGCTGGACGCCGACCTCAAGGCGCTCGCCGTGATGGCGTCGGCCGCCTCGATCGGCTGCAGCTGGTGCATGGACTTCGGGCACTGGGAGAACCAGCGGCGGGGCATGGACGTCCGCAAGGTGCACGACGTACCGGTGTGGCGGGAAAGTGACGCGTACACCCCGCTGGAGCGCGACGTGATGGAGTACGCGGAGGCCATGACGGCCAATCCGCCGGAGGTCACCGACGAGCTGGCCGGGCGGCTGCTGACGGCCCTGGGCGAGGCCGCGTACGTGGAGCTCACGGCGATGGTCGCGGTGGAGAATCTGCGGTCGCGCATGAACTCCGCGCTCGGCCTGACCAGCCAGGGCTTCAAGGACCACTGCGAGGTGCCGGGGCGGCCCGGGGCGGCCGGGGCGTCGGCCGCCGGCGACTCGCGTTGACAGGCCGTCCACGGCCTCCGGATACTGACCGGCGGTTCAGTTGGTTGTCGTATCCGGAGGCGTCCGTGTCCCAGCCCAGCCCGCTCGTCTCGCTCACCTGGACCGACCACGTCACCGGGCGGCGGGGCCACCTCGTGATCGACCGCCTCGTCCGCGGGGTGTGCAGCGGAGGTCTGCGGATGCGCGAGGACTGCACCCTGGACGAGGTCGCCGGGCTGGCCCGGGGCATGACCATGAAGGAGGCCCTCCACTACGACCCGGAGGCAAGGTACGTCCCGCTCGGCGGCGCGAAGGGCGGAATCGACTGCGATCCGAGGTCGCCGGAGGCATACGGCGTACTGGTCCGCTACCTGATGGCGATGCGGCCGTACATCGAGCGCATGTGGACCACCGGCGAGGACCTGGGGCTCACCCAGGACGTCATCGACAGGGCCGCCACCGAGGCCGGGCTGGTCTCCACGGTGCAGGCCGTGTATCCGCTGCTCGACGACGAGACGGCGGGGCGGCGGCGGCTGGCCGACGCGTTCGCCCTCGACGTCGACGGGATCGGGCTCGACGAGCTCGTCGGCGGCTGCGGGGTCGCCGAGTCCGTACTCACAGCCCTGGAACGCGCGGACGTGCCCCGCGAGGGCACCCGGGTCTCGGTGCAGGGCTTCGGCACGATGGGCGGGGCGGCGGCCCGCTTCCTCTCCCGCGCAGGTCTGCGGATCGTGGCCGTGGCCGACGTCAAGGGGACGATCGCCCACCCGGACGGCCTCGACGTGGAGGCGCTGCTCGCCGCCCGGGACTCCTTCGGCACGGTCGACCGCGCGGCACTGCGCCCCGGCGATCTCGAACTGCCCGGTGACGCCTGGCTGTCCGCGGACGCGGAGGTCCTCGTGCCCGCCGCGGTCTCGTACGCCGTCGATCCGGCCAACCAGTCCGAGATCCGCGCACGTTGGATCGCGGAGGCGGCGAACATGCCGGTGCTTCCGGAGGCGGAGGAACTACTGCGGGCCCGGGGCGTCACCGTGCTGCCGGACGTCGTCGTGAACTCGGGGACGAACGCCTGGTGGTGGTGGACGCTCTTCGGTGACATCGGCGCCGACGCGGACGAGGCGTTCGACCACACCCGGCGGTCCATGCGAGCACTGGTCGACCGGATGCTCACCCGCGCGGACGCGGACGGCACGACCCCGCGCGCCGCGGCCCACGCGATCGTGGCCGACCGCCTGCCGCTGATCCTGGAACGCTTCGGCCCGTACGGCCGGTAGGCGCGTTTCGGCCTGTACGGCCGGTGGCCAATGGGGCATCGCCGGCCGGACCGGGCGGCCCGCCGGGCTGCCGGGCTGCCGGGCTGCCGGGCTGCCGGGCTGGGCCGAGGGTACGCCGTGTGGGGCGGCGGCCCCGGCCACGGAGGGGCGACGCACCGCGCTCGGGCAGGCGGCCCCGGGGCCGCCTGCAGGCACGGCCCTCGAACCGAAGGCAGCCCTCCGCATGACCTCGGGCCGAGCCGCCTGCCCCGGCGGGAAGCGCCGGTCTTCCCCGTGTGCTGCCGCGCGGATCGGGGTGAGCCGGCTGCCCTTCGGCGCATCCTGGGCCGCGTGACCGAACGGCGACCGCCGGCTCTCGCGACACGCGTGTGTAGGGTGACCGGGTGACGAGAGTCCGGTTGAGCGTGGCGCAGCGGCAGGAGGAACTGCTGCGGGCCGCCGTGGAGCAGATCGAGGTCCGCGGGGTGGCCGCCGTCCGGATCGCCGACGTCGCCTCCGCCCTCGGTGTGAGCAACGCCTTGGTGCTGTACCACTTCTCGTCGAAGGAGAAGCTCGTCGCTGCCGCCTTCGCCTATGCGGCGGAGGGCGATCTGGCGCATCTGCGCAAGATCCTCGGGCGCCGGACCTCCGCGGTGCGGCGGTTGCGAACCGCCGTCCGCTGGTACGCCCCGACCGGGCAGGCCAAGGGGTGGCGACTGTGGATCGAGGGCTGGGCGGCGGCGCTGCGGGAGCCCGCCCTGCGCGAGGTGTCCCGGGATTTCGACCGCCGGTGGAAGGCGGAACTCACGGCGGTCATGGCGGAGGGCGCCGCGGCCGGCGAGTTCCACTGCGCGGATCCGTCGTCGGCGGCCTGGCGGCTGACGGCACTGCTCGACGGCCTCGGCGTGCAGATGACGTCGTATGCGGGCTCGCTCGGCCGGGCCACCATGCTGGTTTGGGCCGAGGAAGCGCTCGCCCGTGAACTGGGGCTGGACCGCGAGGCGTTGACCGGGCAGAGTGCCTAGCCGGGCAGGTACGCGGAGAGGAAGACGGTGTCGGCGCAGAGCACGGAACAGTCCGCCCTCGACGTACTCGTGGTCGGTGGCAGTGGGGTCGACACGGTCGTTCGGGTCGGCACCCTGCCGGTGCCGCAGGTGGACTCGATCGGGGTGCCGCCGATCCGGGAGTGGGCGGGCCACACCGGCGGCAATGTCGCCCTCGGCTGCCGGGCCCTCGGACTCGGTGTGACCTTCCTGGACTTCATCGGTGAAGACCTGCCGGGCGAGCAGGTGCGCGAGCGGCTGGCCGGCGGCGGCGTGGACTTCGAGCATCTGGTCTCCCCCACCGGAACCCGGCGTGCGGTGAACCTGGTCGACGACACGGGCCGCAGGATGTCGTTCTACGACGCCCGCGACCCGGGCGACCTGCGGATGCCGCGCGACTTCTACCTCCCTCATCTGCGACGCGCCCGCCACGTCCATCTGTCGATCATGAACTTCGCCCGGTTCCTGTACGACGACATCGCGGAACTCGGGGTGCCCGTGTCGACCGATCTCCACGACTGGGACGGAGTGGACGACCACCACCGGGACTTCGCGCTGCGCTCGGACGTGGTGTTCCTGAGCGCGGCCGGCGCGGGCGAACGGATCGCGTCGGTGATGCGGGAGATCCTGCGCGAGGGGCGCGCGGAGGCGGTCGTCGCCACGGCCGGGGCCGGCGGCTCGTACCTGATGACCCGCGACGGCGGCCGCACGCCCCGCCCCATACCGGCGACGGTGCCGCCCTCACCGGTGGTGGATTCCAACGGCGCGGGCGACGCGTACGTCTCCGGCTTCCTCTACGGCCGGCTGGCGGGCCGCCGCGTCGAGGACTGCGCACGCCTGGGCGCGGTCGCCGGCGCCTACGCCTGTACGGGCAACGGCAGTTCGGCGCTCATCGGCCGCGAGGGCCTGGATTCCGCTCAGGTCTGACGCACGGGAACATACGCCTCGGCATCCAGCCCGAAGGTCCAGGCGACACCCTCCTTCGCGGTCCGGGTCGCGGGCGGCACCCGCAGCCAGTACGTCTTGTGCGTGCCGTCCGGTTCGGGCGTGGAGTTGACCACTTCCACCATCGTGACGTCCTCGTCGTCGGCCAGCGCGATCCGCCACAGCACACCGGTCTCGTCGCGGTGCACGGGGCGGGCGTCCGACTCGGCCAGATAGCGGTCGTAACCGTAGAACTCCAGCATCACCCGGCGCAGTTCGGCGTTCTCCTCGCCGCGTATGCGCTCGGGGGTGAGCGAGGCGAGTCCGGCCAGGAACTCGGCCGGTACGGGCATGCCGCGCCAGGCGTGGAGCGCGAAGCCGTCCGGGAAAGCGAGCGCGGGGCCGTCGCCGCGGTCGAGCCGGCCGGCCTCGTCGCGGTGCAGTTCCACGGGCCGTTCGCAGATCACCACCGCTTTCTCGAACGGCCACCACCAGCCCGCGTGCTCCGCCACCCGGGCCAGGCCGGCGAGCCGGTCGCTGCGGCCGTCGAAGGCGGCGAGCCAGGCCGCGTCGTGCTGGCCCAGGACCGCGTCCAGCAGGACCAGACGGACCGCCTTCCGTTCGGCGTCCGCGGCCTCGGGGTCGACTCCGGCAAGGACGGCGGCCTCCTCGGCCAGGGCGTCTGCCGCTCCCGTCCGTATCCGCTCGGCGAGCGCGCGCGTGGTGTCCCACAGCAGCGCGCCGCTCCTGCCCCACAACTCCGTCCAGCCCGCGGGGCCGAGGGCGTCGTGGACGCGGCGGCGTTCCTCCGCCCAGGGCACCGTCCTCACCTCGTCCCGCACCGAGCGGCCCGCGTCGGTCAGCGACCGCACCGCCGTCACGGCGGCCCTGGGCGAGCCCACCCACACGAAGCGCTCGGGCTCCGCGAGTCCGGCCGTGCGGTAGGCGAGCCGGACCCCGTCCTCCGCGGCCTCCCGGTCGGCCGGGCCCGTCGCCGCCGCCACGGCCCGCCACTTGTCCATGTACTGCATCCCGAATCCCCGTCCCCTGATTCCCTGTCCCGTGTCCCGCTGTCCCGCTGTGTAGCGCCGCCCGCCGGTCCGTCGCCGTCGCGGGCCGGCACTCAGTCCGCGACGATCCGCACGGCGCCCGGGATGTACTCCCGCTGGCGCACCACCCGGTACCAGCCCCTGGGCAGGGGTATCGGCGCGTGCTCCTCGTGCACCACCCGGCCGCCCTCCGGGAGATGGAGGAGCATCGGCCCGGACGAGCCGGCCTCGCGGAAGAGCCGCCCCGGCCCCGTGACCGCGTGGGCGTGACCCGTGACCTCGCCGAGCGCCAGCACCAGCCGCCCCCGGCCGTCCCTCGGTTCCCCCTGCGCGTCCTCGGCACGGGCGGGGACGGCGTCCTCCGCGACGGGCACGATCAGCACATCTCCCTGCCGGTACATGGCTCTCCCCTCGACCGTCGGCGCCAGGTGCGCCGGGCTGTGATCGAAGCTAGAGGCAGGGTCTGACAGTCCGCGTCACCAGTCGATCCAACCGTCCTCGCCCACGACCGGTCCCGTCGACCGCGGCCGCCCCACCGGGCCGGTCGTGGTGTTCCGTCGCTCGGCGACCTCGTGCCCGGATCCCCCATGCGCACGCCACGGGCCGCCGATGGCCGTCGGGGCGCCCCGCGGCGGGCCCTGTCAGTGGCGCTTGGTAGAACTGCTCGCACATCAGCCGATCATCGCCGTTCGCTGTCTGGAGCATCGTCATGACCATTGGGGTCCATCTGCAGGAGCTGCACGGCCTGCCCGCGTTCGACTTCCCCGGCGCCGACGCGAAGTCCGGCGAGCTGCCGGACCCCGCGTCCGTCGCCTGGCGGATCGGCGTGGACGCGTACGAGAGCGAGGAGGCGTGGCAGGACGCCTTCGCACGCTTCGCCGCCGCCGTGGACACCACGAAGGTCCGGGCCCTGATCGTGGGCGCGTGGAGCGATGTCTACGACAGCGGTCCCGACGAGGTGTTCGCGGCGCTGCTCGGCGCGCGCGAGCGGCTGCCGGAGCTGCGGGCGCTGTTCGTCGGCGACATCACCTTCGAGGAGTGCGAGATCTCCTGGATCAACCAGGGCGATGTCACCCCGCTGCTCGACGGCTTCCCGGAGCTGGAGGAGTTCGGGGTGCGAGGCGGCATGGGCCTGGGGTTCGGCGCCGCCCGCCACGAGCGCCTGCGGACGCTCGTGGTCGAGAGCGGTGGTCTGCCGGCCGAGGTGGTGCGGGGCGTGGCCTCCTGCGAGCTGCCCTCGCTGGAGAACCTGGACCTGTGGCTCGGCACCTCCGGCTACGGCGGGGACGCCGAACTCGCCGATCTGGAGCCGTTCCTCGCCGGCACCCGGCTTCCGGAGCTCCGGTGTCTCGCGCTGCGCAACAGCGAGATCCAGGACGAGATCGCCGCGGCCCTCGCGGCGGCCCCGGTCGTCGCCCGGCTGGAGGTACTGGACCTGTCGATGGGCACCCTGGGCGACCAGGGAGCGGCCGCGCTGCTCGAGGGCCAGCCCCTCACCCATCTCAGGAAGCTGGATCTCCACCACCACTTCGTCAGCGAACCGATGGCCGAGCGCATACGCGGCTCGCTGGAGCCCTCCGGAGTGAGCGTCGACCTCGACGACGAGCAGGAGCCGTGGGACGACGACGAGGACAACGGCCGGTTCACCGCGGTGGCCGAGTGAGACCGGCGGCGTCGCGGCGCTTCGCCGTCGTCGGCGTCCCGGGGAACCGCCGGGTCGCGTTCTTCCAGCGGGCCCTGCGGACGGCGGGGCTGCCCGAGGCGCGTGTGGTGCCGTGGCTGGACGTCCTTCGGGGCCGGGCGGCGTTCTCCGCCGGTGAGACCGTGCGGATCGACTCGCCCGGTGAGGACCCGGAGGTCGACCGGCTGCTGCGCGGGGTCGAGGACCCGTCCAGGGTCGAGGGCACCGGCCGCTGGTACGCCCGCTTCACGGAAGCCGTGCGGGAATTGGCGGATTCCGTGCGCGCGGCGGGCGGCACGCTGCTGGACGACCCGGACGAGCTCGCCGTGCTGTTCGACAAGCGGCTGTGCCACGAGCGGCTCACTGCGGCCGGGGTGGCGGTGCCGCCGTCGCCCACCTCGGGCGCCGCGGCACCCGCGGTTCGCGGCTGGGACGACGTGCGGGCCGTCCTCGCCGAACCGGGGTACCGCCGCGCGTTCGTGAAGCTCGCCCACGGCTCCTCGGCATCCGGCGTCCTGGCAGTGGAGTTCGCCGGCGGCGGCCGCATCCGGGCCACGACGTCGGTGGAACGGACGCCGGACGGAAAACTGTTCAACTCGCTCAGGCTGCGCCGCTACACCGCCGAACCGGAGATCGCCGCGATCGTGGACGCCCTCGCGCCCGACGGTCTGCACATCGAGCGCTGGCTGCCGAAGGCCGTCCAGCACGGCAGGGCCGCCGATCTGCGGGTGGTGGTGGTCGCGGGCCGGGCCACGCACGCCGTGGTGCGGACGAGCCGTTCCCCGCTGACCAATCTCCATCTGGGCGGCCTGCGGGGTGACCTGGCCGAGGCCCGGGCCGCGGTACGGGCCGCCGGCCGCAGCTGGCGCGACGACGTGCTGGGGCTCTGCGAGCGGACGGCCGGCCGCTTCCCGGGAACCCTGTGCGTCGGAGTCGACCTGCTGCCGGCCACGGGCTGGCGCCGGTTCGCCGTCGGCGAGGTCAACGCCTTCGGCGACCTCCTGCCGGGGCTGACGGGACTGCCGGGGAGTGGCAGCGAAGGCCTCGACACCTATGCGGCGCAGGTCGCCGCCGTACATCCGCACCATGAGGAACCACCATGCACCCAGCCCCTCCCGGCCGGACCGGTCCGGCCGGCATGACAGAGCCCACCCTCGCGACGGACGCGGCCGGCGCGGTGGAGCCGGCCGGCTCCACAGTCCTCGCCGCCACGGCGCCCCCGATCGACATGCGGTCGATCGTCGGCACGGACGACCTGCTGCTCGTCACCCTCGACACGCTGCGCTTCGACGTCGCGGAGGAGCTGGCGGCAGCCGGCCGCATCCCGCACCTGGCCCGTCATCTGCCGGGCGGCCGCTGGGAGCGGCGGCACGCCCCGGGCAGCTTCACCTTCGCCTCGCACCAGGCGATCTTCGCCGGTTTCCTGCCGACGCCCGCGGCCCCCGGCCCCCACCCCCGGCTGTTCGCCGCCCGGTTCGCGGGCAGTGAGACCACCGCCGACGGCACGTTCGTCTACGACACCCCCGACCTGGTCTCCGGGCTGGCCGGCGCCGGGTACCGGACCGTGTGCATCGGCGGGGTCGGCTTCTTCAACCGGCAGGCACCGCTCGGCACCGTGCTGCCGGGAATGTTCCAGGAGAGCCACTGGGAGCCGGAGTTCGCAGTGGCCTCCCCCACTTCCTTCGAGGCGCAGGTCGCAAGGGCAGAGGAGGTCGTCGCCGCGCTCCCCGCGGACCGGCGGCTGTTCCTGTTCGTCAACGTCTCGGCCCTGCACCAGCCCAACTGGTTCCATCTGCCCGGCGCAACACGGGAGGCGGGCGACTCGCGCGAGACCCACGCGGCGGCACTGGAGTACGTCGACCGGCACATCGGCCGGCTGTTCGCCGCGGCGGGCAGCCGCCGGCGCTGCCTCGCGATCGTCTGCTCCGACCACGGCACGGCGTACGGCGACGACGGGTACACCGGCCACCGGCTCGGCCACGAGGTCGTGTGGACCGTGCCGTACGCGCAGTTCTTCCTGCCCGGACCCGACGCGTCGGAGGGGGCCCGGTGAACGGCGCGGCGCACGGGATCCGCCCGTACCTGAGCTATGTCTACGCCTATCCGCACAAGACGTCGTACCGTCCCCTGCCGGACCGTCCCGCGCTGCGCGAACTGTGGACCGGGGAGGGGAGGGACGCGCTGTCCCTCTACCTGCACATCCCGTTCTGCGAGGTCCGCTGCGGTTTCTGCAATCTCTTCACCCGGATCGGCGCTCCCGGCGAGCTGACGACGCGGTACCTCGACGCGCTGGAGCGGCAGGCGGTCGCCGTGCGGGACGCCCTGGGCGACGAGGACCCGGTCCGGTTCGCCGCCGCCGCCTTCGGCGGCGGCACTCCGACCTTCCTCACGGCCGGGGAGCTGGAGCGGCTCTGCGACATCGCCGAGAAGCGGATGGGCGCCGATCTGCGCGCCGTGCCGCTTTCGGTGGAGACGTCCCCCGCCACCGCGACCGCCGACCGCCTCGCGGTCCTCGCCGAGCGCGGCACGACCCGGCTGAGCATCGGCGTCCAGAGTTTCGTGGACGAGGAGGCGAGGGCCGCCGTCCGTCCGCAGCGGCGGGCCGACGTGGAGGCCGCGCTCGGCCGCATCCGGGAGACCGGCGTGCCGGTCCTCAACATCGATCTGATCTACGGTATCGACGGCCAGACGGAGGCGACCTGGCGGCACTCCCTCGACGCGGCGCTCGCCTGGCACCCCGAGGAGCTGTATCTGTATCCCCTCTACGTCCGGCCGCTGACGGGGCTCGGCCGGCAGGACGACGCCGGAGGAGACGCCGCCTGGGACGAGCAGCGGCTGCGGCTCTACCGGCAGGGCCGGGACCATCTGCTGTCGCACGGCTACGAGCAGGTCTCCATGCGGATGTTCCGCCGTCCCGGCGGGCAGGGCACCGCACCGCGCGGCCCGGACGACCACGCCTGCCAGACCGACGGCATGATCGGCCTCGGCTGCGGGGCCCGGTCGTACACCTCCGGACTGCACTACTCCTTCGACTACGCCGTCGACATGCGCCGGATACGCACGATCATCGACGACTACACGGAGACGGCGGACTTCACCCGCGCCGAGGTCGGCAGGCGGATCGACGGCGGCGAGGCCCGGCGCCGCCATCTGCTGCAGTCGCTGCTCCAGGCACAGGGCCTGGAGGTGGCCGCCTACCGGGACCGTTTCGGCGGCACGCCCGCCGAGGACTTCCCCGACGAGCTGGCCGCGTTCGCGGGGCGCGGCTGGCTGGAGGAGAGCGGGGGTCTGCTGCGGCTCACCCCGGAGGGTCTGGCGTACTCGGACGCGCTCGGCCCCGAGCTGTTCTCGCCCGCCGTACGCGACGCGATGGCCGCGTACGAGCCGAAGTGAGGCCGCGATGGATCTGACCGTGCTGTACCGCGGGCCGCTGGCGTCGTGCGACTACGACTGTCCCTACTGTCCCTTCGCCAAACGGCGGGACAGCAGGGAGCAGTTGCGGGCCGACCGCGCTGCACTGGAGAGGTTCGCGGGCTGGGCGGCGGCCCGGGAGGGCGAGGACCGGCTGTCGGTGCTGTTCACCCCGTGGGGCGAGGGGCTGGTGCGCTCCTGGTACCGGCGTGCGCTGACGGAGCTGTCCCGGCTGCCGCACGTCCGCAGGGTCGCCGTCCAGACCAATCTGAGCTGCCGCACGGACTGGCTGGACGGCGCCGACCCGGACACCCTGGCGCTGTGGTGCACGTACCACCCGGGCCAGACACCGTACGACCGCTTCCTCGGCAAGTGCCGGGACCTGGTGGCGCGCGGGATCAGGTTCAGCGTCGGCATCGTCGGCTTCGAGGAGCATCTGGAGGCGGCGCGCCGGCTGCGGGCGGACCTCCCGGACCGCGTCTATCTGTGGGTCAACGCGGCGGAGGGGCACACGTACACGGACGAGGAGGCCGCCCGCTGGACGGCGCTGGACCCCCTCTTCCCGTACAGCCGGCATCCGCACCGCTCGGCCGGTCTGCCCTGCCGTACGGGCGAGTCGGTCGTCTCGGTGGACGGCGACGGCACCGTGCGGCGCTGCCATTTCGTGCGATCCGAGCTGGGCAATCTCTACGACGGCTCCTACCGTGCGGCGCTGGGCCCGCGGGCCTGCCCGCTCGCGGTGTGCGACTGCCACATCGGCTATGTCCATCTGGAGTCGCTGCCGCTGTACGACGTGTTCGCCGGCGGGGTGCTGGAGCGGATCCCCGCCGGGTACCGGGACTCCGGGCCGGGCGGCGCGGGCACGACGAGCCGGGGCGGCGGCGCGGGCTCGCGCCCGGGCTGACGCCCGGACCGGGCCCGATCAGAGCGGCAGCAGGTCCGGACGCTTCGGCTCGACGTGGTCGCCGGACGACTCGCCCCGCAGCCGCCGTCCGATCCAAGGCACGAGGTGCTCGCGGGCCCACTGGATGTTGTCGCGGCGGACCTCGAGGCTGCCGCGCGGCGGCTGCGGGGGCCACGGCTGGTCCGGGTCGGCGGGCACGTCCAGACCGAGCACCTGCGCCGCGCGCAGCGCCACGCGGGTGTGGCCCTCGGGCGAGAGGTGCAGCCGGTCGCCGTCCCAGGCCCGCCGGTCCTGCACGGACTTGAGCGACCAGAGGTCGAGGACGGGGCAGTCGTAGCGGTCGGCGATGGCGCGGACGTGCGCGGAGTAGGTGGCGATCTTGCCCCGGAGGTGGCGGAGAACCGGCACCCCGCGGGTGTCGAACCCGGTTGTCACCATCACCGTGCCCACGGAGGCGGTGAGTTCGGCGACCGCCCGCTCGAAGCGTTCGGCGACGTCGTCGGGGTCGCTGCCGGGCCGGATGATGTCGTTCCCGCCGGCGCAGAACGTCACGAGATCGGGGGCGAGTTGCCTGGCCCGCGGGACCTGCTCCTCCACGATCTGGTCGAGGAGCCTGCCGCGTACGGCGAGATTGGCGTAGCGGAAGGTGTGTTCCGGTAGGCGGTCGTCCAGCAGCACCGCGAGGCGGTCCGCCCAGCCGACGAACCGTCCGTCGGGTCCGGGGTCTCCGACGCCCTCGGTGAAGCTGTCACCGATCGCCGCGTACGACCCGAAGGAGTCCTTTGCTCGTGATCGCGAATCATCTGCCACGTCGAGTCATCATTCACGTCGTGAAGTGACCTACGCCACCGTAGGGAGGGGTTGACGGCGCGTGATATAGACCACCAGGTCAGTTTTCGGCAAAGCGGGAATAGCCTCCGAGCGGTCCGCCACCCGTTGCCGGCTCGGCTGCGGAGGCCGGCACGAAGCCGTCCGCCGGCCCCCTGCGCGGGACCGGTGGACGGAGGGACGCCGCGTGAGGTACGGACGTGGCGTCAGATCGAGACCCCGTGCCGGCGCAGGTAGGCCAGCGGGTCGATGTCCGATCCGTAACCGGGGCCGGTACGGATCTCGAAGTGCAGGTGCGGGCCGCTGGAGTTGCCCGTCGAACCGGACAGCCCGATCTGCTGGCCGCCCGTGACGCTCTCGCCGGAGGAGATGGAGAGCTGGGACAGGTGGGCGTACTGCGAGTAGGTGCCGTCGTGGTGCTTGATGACGACCTCGTTGCCGTACGCGCCGCTCCAGCCGGCCGAGACGACGGTGCCCGGGCCGACGGCCTTCACGGACGTGCCGGTGGAGGCGATGAAGTCCACACCCGTGTGGTAGCCGCTCGACCACATGGCGCCCGCGGTCTTGTACGCCGTGCCGACGCCGCCGACCACCGGGGAGAACCAGCCCGAGGGGATGTTCTTGACGGCGGTGTCGGCGGCCGGGGCCTGGACGGGGGCCGCCGCGGGGGCCGCGGCACCGCGGTCGGCGGTACGGGAGGCACGCTCGGCGGAGGCGGCCGGCTTCTCGGCCTTGGCCCGGGTCTCGGCCGGGGCCTCGGCCTTCGCCGGGGCGGCGGCCTTGCGCTCGGACTTCGACGCGGCGGCCTTCGACTGGACCTTCGGCTGCGGCTTGGCGTCGCCCTGGGCCTTCGGCTTGCCGTGGAGGCTGAGCTTCAGACCCGGGTGGATCAGCGAGGGGTTCTCGCCGACGGCGGCACGGTTGTCGGCGTACAGCTTCTTCCAGCCGCCCGCGACGTCCTGCTCGGCGGCGATCTTCGACAGGTAGTCACCCGCCACGACGGTGTAGGCCTTGGCCGCCTTGCCGGCCTGCGGAGCCTGGGGGACGAGAGCCTTGTGGGCGGTCGGGGCGGCGTGTCCGGCGGCGGGCGCGGACTGCCCGGCGGCGCTCGCGCCGGCGGCACCGAAGAACGGGATGGCGATGGCGGCTCCGCCCGTACCGGCGGCGACGAATCCGCGCTTGAACGGGCTGGTCCTCGGACGGCGGTGCTTCCCCTTACCGGGCATGGCTCATTCCTCTCCGCCGCCTGCGAGGTGAGCTGTCGGGTTCGGGCTGGAGCTGCCCGGCCGCGCTGGGGACACGGCTTCACCCCGAGCCGTCCGGGATCACGGAACGGCGCAGTACCTGGGTCCCCCGCTCCTGCCACATGTGGGTGGGTGCGATATTCCGGACGGCGGCAGGATTAGGCGTTCCGACCGGATTGCGGTGACCGTAAGCGAGCCGGGTCGGCATGAACAAGCCGTCATTTCCCCCCTGAATCGAAGTGCCGGATATCAGCGCACATTTCCCGGTCACGCTCCGTGGATTACGGATCTTCGATTTCCACGCGGGCAAGGGAGTTGGACCGTCGGGCACTCCACGGAACGTCACGGATATGATTCAGCTCACGGGCGGATGCCATCTCATTTCCAACCGGGGCGCGTTACCTGAAAACGGCCAATTCGGACACATCACTCATTGCGGGTGCAATGCAATTTAGGGTGCGAGCGGCGCGTAAAACCCTCTTCCGCATCTACAGGCGGAATTCCATTCGCACAACGCGTCGAATGCCGTGATTCATCCCGCCCGCGCACACCGCGCCGCGCCTCCCCGCACCCGGCCCTGCCGGGATCCCGATGCGTCCGCGCCGTGGCTCACAGGCGCCGGAAGCGCAGCACGGCCGCGTCGAGGTCCCCGCGGAGGCCGGTGTGGAGCCCGTGGTGGAGGAGCACGGCGCCGCGATGGCGGCGGCCGGTGTCCCGGCACTCGTACTCCGCCGCGGGGTCGAGGCCGCGCAGCCGGAGCGGCGGCGGGCGCTCGCCGTAACGCTGGGCAGGCAGCCAGGCCAGGACCGCCACCTCGTCGCCGCGTACGTACTGCACGGCACTCAGCACGTCCTCCGGCGGGCGCAGCCGGTACAGCTCGCCGTGCTGGACGACCGGTCTGATCTCCTTGTAGAGATCCACCCAGCCGCGCGCCTCGGCCAGCTCCGCCTCGCTCCATCCGGTGAGATCGCCGCCGATGCCGAGCACCCCGGCCATCGCGCTGACGAAGCGGAAGCGCAGCGAGCTGACCCGTCCGTTGAGTTGGACGTTCGGGCTGTCCGTGACCCAGGCGGCCATGACCCGCGCCGGGTGCAGCTGCCCGAAGCCGTGCTGGATCGCGAGCCGGTCCAGCGGATCGGTGTTGTCGGACGTCCACACCTGGTCGGTACGGGAGAGGATGCCCAGGTCGATCCGGCCGCCGCCGCCCGAGCAGGACTCGAAGGCGACCCGGGGGTGAGCGGCCCGCAGCCGGTCCAGCAGGGCGTACAGCCCGTGGACGTGCTCGACCCAGAGCCGCTGCGGGTACGGCTCCCCGGGCCAGCCGGCGTCCGTGAAACAGCGGTTGAAGTCCCACTTCACGTAGTCGACGGGGGCGGAGGACAGCAGCGCGTCGAGCTGCTCCCAGAGGTGCTCGCGGACGTCCTCGCGGGCGAGGTTCAGCACGAGCTGGTTCCGGAACTCGGTACGCGTCCGGCCCGGATGGTGCTGGACCCAGTCCGGGTGCGCCCGGTACAGGTCGCTGTCGGCGTTCACCATCTCCGGTTCGACCCAGATCCCGAACCGCATCCCGAGCGCGTGGGCCTCGTCGGCGAGCGGTTTCAGTCCCCGCGGGAAGCGGTCCGGATTCGGGGTCCAGTCTCCCAGTCCGGCCCGGTCGCTCGTCCGCCGCCCGAACCAGGCGTCGTCGACCACGAACAGCTCCACCCCCATCGCCGCCGCCCGCACCGCCAGTTCGCGCTGCTGCTCCTCGGAGATGTCGAAGCCCGTCGCCTCCCAGGAGTTGTAGAGGACGGGCCGGGAGGCCCCGGCGTCGGGCACGACATGGGCCAGCTGCCAGGCGTGCCAGGCCCGGCTGGCGGCACCGAACCCGCCGTCGCTCCACAGCCCCGCGAACACCGGTGAGACATAGGTCTCACCGGGCCCGAGCAGCAGCAGCCCGGAGTCGTCGTGGCCCGCTCCGCCGGCGATCTGCACCTGCCCGTCGGGCAGGTACTGGACGGCGATGCGCCAGGACCCCGACCAGCCCAGGGCGCAGCCGTACACCTCTCCCGACTCCTCCGTGGCCGCGCCGTCGTCCACGGCGACCCAAGGGAGGTGCTGGTGACCGGTGTGGCCCCGGCGCGAGCCGATCAGCTTCTCGCCGTGGGTGAGCTCGGAGCGTACGAGCCGGGACTCCGCCGCCCACCTTCCGTGGAGCTGTGAGAGACGGCGGCGGTCGCGCGGCGGGAGCGTGAAGACGGCGGCGTCGGCACGCAGCAGCTCCGGCGCGGGCCCGTCGCCGGTGCGCGTGACGGTGACCCAGCGCTCGATCACGTCGGCGTCGTCCCGCATCCGGTAGTGCAGGCCGAGCAGGAGTCCGTGCACCGGATCCTCGAAGTCGAGCCGCAGCACGTCCTCGCCGTGCCCCTCGTGGGCCGCCACGAAGCGCCACTCGGTGCCGCGGACCTCGGGGGTGCGCACGGACAGCGCCGGGCGCACGAATCGGGGGCCGCCCTCGACCGGGTACTCCTCGTGCCCGTCCAGGCGCGACTCGAAGGGCCGGTACGGCGGGAGGGGATCGGCGGCCAGTGCCTCGGCGTCGGCCGGCGCGATGCGCGGTCCCCAGTGGAGATGCAGGAGTTCGTCCCGCTCGGTGAGCAACAGTGCGTAGCTACTCTTCGTACCGGACAGAAGCCAGATCCGACCGTCGCCGACCGTCTCGATCATCCAGACCCCTCAGATTCGAACAACTCCGCACATCATCGGGCGGAATTCGGCTGCACGGCAACGGCCTTGCCGGTACGGGTCGAAATAATTGCCTGAGGAATCGATGTCGTAGTGTCAGCACCGCGCCATCGTCGGCGAGCAGCGCCGACCGCAGACACGGAGGAGCCCCCGTGACGCAGCAGCTGCCCCAGACCCCGTCGACCGAACCCGAGCTGTCCGGTGTGCGCAACTTCCGGGACGTGGGCGGACTGCCGACCGTGGACGGACGGCGCGTGCGGTACGGACGGCTCTTCCGCAGCGGCCATCTCGCGCACGCGACGGACACCGACGCGGCCTTCCTCTCCTCACTCGGGCTCCACACGATCTTCGACTTCCGCAACGCCGCGGACCAGCGGCTGGAGGGCCCGGACGTCGAGCTCGCCGGGGTGCGCAACGTCAACATCCCGCTCTCCGACCCGGCCGACGGGGCCGAGTTCTGGCGGATGGTCCGGGACGGCGACCTCGACCAGCTGAAGTCGATCCTCGCCGACGGCCAGGCGGCCGGACGGATGATCGCCTCCTACCGCATGATCATCAAGGAGCGCACCGCCGAGCACAGCCGCGTGCTGCACGCGCTGGCCGAGGACAGCACGCCGGCGCTCATGCACTGCGCGGCGGGCAAGGACCGGGCCGGGCTGTCCATCGCGGTCTCGTTGCTGGCCGTGGGGGTGGAGCGGGACGCCATCGAGGCGGACTACCTCAAGTCGAACGATCCCCACCGGCGCTACAAGGTGCGCCGCAGCGACAGCTCACCGGCCGGGATGTCGCCCGAGGTGATGGAGCTGCTGAGCCCGCTGTTCGACGCCCGGGCCGAATACCTGGCCGCCGCGTTCGAGACCATGGACGAGGTCTGGGGCGGCACCGAGCGCTATCTCACGGACGGCCTCGGCCTCACGCCCGCGACGCGGGAGCGGCTCCGCGAGCGGCTGGTCGACGGAACGGTCTGACCGCGTCCGGCGGCCCGGCCGGGAGGCGGTCCCCGGGGGCACCGGCCCGGCGGGGATGGCCCGGGCGATCACGCGCCGCCCGGTGACCGTGCGGGCGGCCGGAACCGCCGGCCGCCCCGCTGTCCCACGGCTTCAGCGGTTGGCGACCGCCTGTCGCACGAGGGTCTTCCCGAAGTCCCACATCAGCCCGCTGCCGCCGTGCGCGTCGTCCATGACGGCGGTGAAGGCCTCGACGAACCGGTCGACCTCCGGCTCCCCGATGATCAGCGGCGGGATCAGCTTGATCACTTCCAGCCGGTCGCCGGAGACCTGGGTGAGGATGCGGTGCCTCTGCAGCAGGGGCACGACCACCATCTGGGCGAACAGCCCCTTGCGGGCCGCCTGCAGCATCGTCCAGCGGCTGCGGAGCTTCAGCGAGGACGGCTTCCCGAACTCGATCCCGATCATCAGCCCGCGCCCGCGGACCTCGTGGAGCAGTTCGTAGCGGTCCACGAGCGCGGCGAGCCGGGAGCGCAGCAGGTCCCCGGTGACCCGGGCATTCGCGACGACCTGCTCGTCCTCGATCACCGACAGCACGGCGAGACCGGCCGCCATGGCCTGGGCGTTGGAGCCGAAGCTCGCCGAGTGCACCAGCACCCGGTCCATCGACGAGTAGACCTTCTTGAAGATCCAGTCCTTGCCCAGGGTCGCGCCGACCGGCACGTACCCGCCCGACAGGGCCTTGGCGACGCAGACGAGGTCGGGCTCCACCCCGTCCTCGTGCTGGTGGGCGTAGAAGTCCCCCGTCCGGCCGAGACCGGTCTGCACCTCGTCCGCGATCAGCAGCGCCCCGTGCCGGCGCAGCAGTTCCTGCGCCGCGCGCAGGAAGCCGGGCGGCGCCTCGTGCACGCCCTTGCCCTGGATCGGCTCGACGACGAAGCCGGCCACGTCGCCGCGCGCCAGCTCACGCTCCAGCGCCGTCAGATCCCCGAGCTCCACCGCGGTGTCCGGGAGGAGCGGGGCGAAGCCGTCGCGGAAGCCCGCCTCGCCGTTGACCGACAGCGAGCCGGCCGTCAGCCCGTGGAAGGCGTGGCCGCAGTACAGGATCCTGGGCCGGCCCGTCGCGTACCGGGCGAACTTCAGGGCCGTCTCGACCGCCTCCGTACCGCTGTTGCAGAAGAAGACGCGGTCCAGGTGAGGGCTGTGGGCCAGCAGCTTCTCGGCGAGCAGTCCGGGCAGGGGCGGGCAGTCGAACCGGGTCAGATCGGCGAGGGAGGCGTCGAGCACGTCGTGGAGCGCCTTGCGGACGACGGGGTGGTGCCGGCCGAGACCCATCACCCCGAACCCGGCGAGCATGTCGAGGTAGTCGTTGCCCGCGTCGTCCCAGAAGTACGCACCCTCCCCCCGCTCGTACACCTTGTCGAAGCCGATCGTCCGGAGCATGCGCGGCAGTTGGTGGTTGAGGTGCCGGGCGTGCAGCTCGTACCGCTCACCCCCGCGTTCCGCCAGCAGCTTCGCGAGGTCGAACTCGTTGCTCATCCGCCGGGCTCCTCGGGCTTCGGGGTGTGGGGGGCCTGCCCGGCCGTACGGGTCTGCGGGGAACGGGCCGTCCGGGTCTCAGGGGCAGGGGTCCGGGTCTCAGGCGCAGGGACCGTACGGGTCTCCGGGGCAGGGGTCCGGGTCTCAGGCGCAGGGACCGTACGGGTCTCCGTGGCCGGGGTCCGGGTCTCAGGCGCAGGGACCGTACGGGTCTCCGTGGCCGGGGTCCGGGTCTCAGGCACGGGGGCCGTACGGGTCTCCGTGGCCGGGAGTGTCTCCGGCTGCCTCCCCCTGGCGAGGGCGGCGGCGATGCGCCCGGCGATGTCCACCGGGGTCAGCCCGATGTCGGCCAGCACCTCGGCCCGCTTCGCGTGGGCGAGGAACTCGTCGGGGATGCCGAACGTCCGCAGCGGCACGTGCACGTCGGCGTCGCGCAGCGCCTGGCCCACGGCGGACCCGACCCCGCCGGCACGGCTGTTGTCCTCGACGACCGCGACGAGACGGTGCCTGGCCGCCATGGGCGCCAGCTGCCCGTCGACGGGCTTGACCCAGCGGGGATCGACGACGGTGCACCGCAGCCCCCTGGCCTCCAGCAGCCCGGCTGCCTGCAGACAGACCGGCGCCAGCGCCCCGACCGCGACGATCAGCACTTCGGGGTCGGCGCCACGGTGCAGCACGTCCATCCCGCCGACGCGCGCCAGCGCGGGCAGCGGCTCCCCCACGGACTCCTTGGGGAAGCGCACCACGGTCGGCGCGTCGGAGACGTCGACGGCCTCGCGGAGCTGGGCCCGCAGCTGTTCGGCGTCGCGCGGGGCGGCGATCCGGAGTCCCGGGACGACCTGGAGGATCGACATGTCCCACATGCCGTTGTGGGACGGGCCGTCGGTGCCGGTGACACCGGCCCGGTCCAGGACGAAGGTCACTCCGCACCTGTGCAGGGCGACGTCCATCAGCAGCTGGTCGAAGGCGCGGTTGAGGAACGTGGCGTAGACGGCGAAGACGGGGTGCAGTCCGCCGGCCGCGAGCCCGGCGGCGGAGGTCGCCGCGTGCTGCTCGGCGATGCCCACGTCCCACACCCGGTCGGGGAAGCGCTCGGCGAACGCCGTCAGGCCCACCGGGTGGAGCATCGCCGCGGTGATCGCCACGACGTCCGGCCGTTCCGCTCCGATGGCCGCCAGCTCGTCCCCGAACACCGAGGTCCAGGACGGGGCGCCCGCCGGGGCGAGCGGCAGGCAGGTCGCCGGGTCCATCGCGCCGACGGTGTGGAAGCGGTCGGCCTCGTCCTCGAGCGCGGGGCGGTAGCCGCGGCCCTTCTCGGTCAGGCAGTGGACCAGCACCGGCCCGTGGAAGCCCTTGGCCCGGCGCAGCGCCGACTCCACGGCGGCGATGTCGTGGCCGTCGACCGGCCCGACGTACTTCAGGCCGAGGTCCTCGAACATGCCCTGGGGCGCGACGACGTCCTTCAGGCCCTTCTTGGCCCCGTGCAGGGTCTCGTAGAGCGGCCTGCCGACGACGGGGGTGCGCTCCAGGAGGTCCTTGCCGCGCGCGAGGAAGCGCTCGTAGCCGTCGGTGGTACGCAGCGTGGCCAGGTGGCTCGCGAGGCCGCCTATGGTCGGGGCGTAGGAGCGCTCGTTGTCGTTGACGACGATGACGAGCGGGCGGTCCTCGGCGTGGGCGATGTTGTTCAGCGCCTCCCAGGCCATTCCGCCGGTGAGGGCTCCGTCGCCGATGACCGCGACGACGTGGTCGTCCCGCCCCAGGAGCTCGTTGGCCTTGGCCAGGCCGTCCGCCCAGCCGAGGACGGTCGAGGCGTGCGAGTTCTCGATGACGTCGTGCTCGGACTCGGCGCGCGAGGGGTAGCCGGACAGGCCCCCCTTGCCGCGCAGCTTGGAGAAGTCCTGACGTCCGGTCAGCAGCTTGTGGACGTAGCTCTGGTGACCGGTGTCCCAGAGGATCCGGTCGGCCGGCGAGTCGAAGACCCGGTGCAGGGCGATGGTCAGCTCGACCACGCCGAGGTTGGGTCCCAGATGGCCGCCGGTCCTGGCCACGGCCCGGACAAGGAACTCCCTGATCTCCTCGGCCAGCCCGTCGAGCTCCGCTTCCGTCAGCGCCTCGAGGTCGCGCGGCCCCCGGATGTGCTCCAGAATCGTCACTCTCGGCCCCCTCTCCGATCCGTCGGACTCCGGCCGGAGGCGTCCGCCGCCGGCCTCACCCCCCGCTACCCGACACCGTTTCCCGCGCGGCGCGCAACGACTCCTTCAGGGAGCCCATCGTCGCCAGCACGGCGGTCGGCTCGTAGCCGCAGTGCGCCATGCAGTTCGCGCAGCGCGGGTCCTTGCCGCGGCCGTACTTGCTCCAGTCGGTGTCCTCTACGAGTTCCTTGTACGTGGGGACGTAACCGTCGCTCATCAGATAGCAGGGGCGCTGCCAGCCGAAGAGCGAGTAGTTCGGAATCGCCCAGGCGGTGCAGGGGAAGTCGACCTTCCCCTCCAGGAAGTCCAGGAAGAGCGGGGAGTGGTTCAGGCGCCAGCGCCGCCGGTTGCCGTCGGCGAAGGCCTTCCGGAACAGCTCGCGGGTCTGCTCGACGCCGAGGAAGTGCTCCTGGTCGGGAGCCTTCTCGTAGGCGTACGCGGGAGAGATCATCATCTCGTCGACCCTGAGGTCGTCATTGAGGTAGTTCAGCACCTCGACGATCGTCTGCGGGGTGTCGGTGTTGAAGAACGTGGAATTGGTGGTGACCCGGAAACCGCGCTCCTTGGCCTCCTTGATCGCCTCCACCGCCTCGTCGAAGACGCCCTCCTGGGCGACCGACTCGTCGTGCCGCTCGCGCAGCCCGTCGATGTGGACGGCGAAGGCGAAGTACCGCGACGGGGTGAAGCGGTCCATCTTCTTCCGCAGCAGCAAGGCGTTGGTGCACAGGAAGACGTACTTCTTCCTCGCCACCAACTGCCGTACGATCTCGTCGATCTGGGGGTGCATCAGGGGCTCGCCGCCCGCGATCGAGACCATCGGAGCACCGGACTCCAGAACGGCGCCCACGGCCTGGGCGACCGGCATCCGCTGCTTCAGGACCCCGGCCGGGTGCTGGATCTTCCCGCAGCCCTCGCACTTCAGATTGCACGCGAACAACGGCTCCAGTTCCACGATCAGCGGGAACTTCTCACGCCTGCGGAGCTTCTGTTCGAAGAGATAGGTCCCGACCCTGATGGTCTGGCGGAGCGGCATGGCCATCTGGCTCACCTCCTGGGGAGCAGCAAAGAACGGTGCCATTCATAGAAAGCGGGCAGTACGGCACGTAGGACGCGGAAAGCTGATATTCCACCGCGCACCGTGCCGATACGGACCAGCTCATGCTCTGGAGCGTCCACGACCACCCGGACGGCCGCAACCGGGCGCACCCCGGCCCTCAGGGCGCTGTGGAGCGTCGCGGCGGACTCCATGTCCACCGCGATCGCGCCGGTCGCCGCCAGCTCCGCCCGTTCCTGCCCGCGCACCACGTGGTCGGAGGCGGTGAGCGGGCCGGTGTGCACGGTCCGCCCCGGCACCGCCCTGGTCAGGGCGGCCGTCAGCACGTCCGTGGCCGTGCAGGGCGTGATGCCCCAGGGCCCGCGGGTCTCCTCGGCCACCACGACGTCGCCGGGGTGCATTCCGGGGGCCAGCCCCGCACAGAAGCCGGAGGCGATGACCCCGGCCGCCGGGGCCGCGCCGGGAGCAGCCTCCCGGCCCTGCGTTCCGTCACCCAGCGCTCGCGCCAGCGCGCGCTCCGTGTTCTTCGGCCCCATGCCCGTTCGGAGTACGGTGACCGGGCCCGGCGCGCCGCCGCGGCCGCCCGCCCGCAGGGCCAGCCGCTCGATGCCGAGCGCACAGGCGATCAGCAGCGGCGGGACGGGGGCGTCGCCGGGCGGCGTACCCGGGGCGGACGCCATTCAGGCCCCGTTCCGGCCGGTGGACGGTTCCCCGTGCACGTACCGGCCGAGCGCCATCAGCGGGAAGACCTGCCGGTAGATGTGGTAGTTGATGGAGAAGTCCCAGGGGAAGCCGGTGCCGGTGAAGTACGGCTCGTCCCAGGAGCCGTCCTCGCGCTGCGTGGCGGCGAGGAACGAGACGCCCCGGCCGACGGCGGCGCCGCCCCGCTCCCCCGCGGCCAGCAGCGCCAGCAGCGCCCAGCCGGTCTGGGAGGGGGTCGAGACTCCGCGGCCGATCCACGCCTCCTCGCGGTACGAGCGCAGGTCCTCGCCCCAGCCGCCGTCGTCGTTCTGCACGGACTCCAGCCAGCCGACGGCCCGCCGGATCGCGGGGTGCGAGACGGGCACACCGGCCGCGACGAGGGCCGGGACGACCGCGCCCGTGCCGTAGAGGTGGTTGACGCCCCAGCGGCCGAACCAGGCGCCGTTCGGCTCCTGTTCGCGCAGCAGCCACTCGACACCGCGGCGGGCGCGGGGGTGGTGGGCCCGGCCCTCGTGGGCCAGCATCTCGACGACGTGCGCGGTGACGTCGGCCGACGGGGGGTCGATGACCTCGCCGAAGTCGCAGAACGGCAGCCGGTTCGGGAAGGTGCCGGTGTTGTCGGCGTCGAAGGCGCCCCAGGCGCCGGACTTCGACTGCATCCCGAGCGTCCAGTTGCCCGCCCGGGCGACGGCCTCCTCGACTCGGGACGGGTCCGGGTGCTTCACCCGCCGCAGGGCCAGGACGACCTCGGCCGTGTCGTCGACGTCGGGGTAGTTGTCGTTGTGGAACTCGAACGCCCAGCCGCCGGGGGCAAGGCGCGGCCGGCGCACGGCCCAGTCTCCGGGCCGGGTGATCTGCTCGCCGAGCATCCAGTCGGCGGCCCTGACCAACGCCGGGTGATCACCGGGCACTCCGGCGTCGGAGAGCGCGACGACGGTGAGGCAGGTGTCCCACACGGGCGACTGGCAGGCCTCGATCATCCTGGCCGGGCCCTCCTGGCGGCCGCCGGGCCCGGTGCTCTCGTCCCGCCAGACGGCGAAGCGGTCCAGCGACTCCAGTCCGGCGCGCATCACCGGGTGGTCGAGGTCGTAGCCGAGCAGATGGAGGGCGATCACCGAGTACACGGCGGGCGGCTGGATGCCGCCCCAGCAGCCGTCGTTCTCCTGCCGCTCGATGATCCAGCGGGCGGCTCTGTTCATGGCCGCACGGCGCAGCGGGCGCAGTGCCACCTTGTGGTAGCCGTGCAGCAGCCGGTCCAGGCGCTGGAAGAGGCCGTCCCAACTGGCCGCCGGGGCGAGGGGCCTTGGCGGGTTGGGGTGGTGGCGGTCCGTGTGCAGCTCGTCGAGCGCGAAGGGCGCGGGGCGTACTGGCCGCTCGGCCGAGACGACGGTGAGCGGCACGATGGTCTGCCGCGCCCAGCAGCCGAAGTCGTAGATGTTGAGCGGGAACCACGAAGGCAGATACATGAGTTCCGGCGGCAGCTCGGGCAGGTCCTCCCACTTCCACCAGCCGAAGAGCGCCAGCCAGATGCGGGTGAAGACGCGGCTCGCCGCGAGGCCGCCCTGCGCCCGCACCCAGGCGGCGGCGCGTTCCATGTGCGGATCGTCGGGGCGGTCGCCGGCGAGGCGCAGGGCCACGTACGCCTCGATGGTGGTGGAGAGTTCGCCGGGCCCTCCGTAGAACGTGGCCCAGGTGCCGTCCTCGCGCTGCTCGCCGCGGATGAAGACGGCGGCGGCGGCCGTGGTCTTCTCGTCCTGGATTCCGAGGAACTGACGGAGCAGCAGGTCCTCGGCGTCCATGGTGACGTTGGTCTCGAGGTCCGCCTTCCACCAGCCCTGCGCGTCCTGTCTGCCCAGCAGGTGCTCGACGGATCGCTGCGCCGTCAGCAGGGCGGTGGTGCCGAGGTTTCCGGGGTCTCCCGGAGTCGTGCGGTGGTCGGTGGTGCGGTCGCTGGCCGAGGCCGCGCGGGACGCCGGAGTCCCGCCGCTTCCGTCGGTCGTCGCTGTCATGGCTTCCCCTTCTTGCAGTCGGACGTGCTGCTTCGGGTCTGCCGTCGGCCGGTGCCGAGAGGGCACCGGCCGGCGACTGCGAACTCATATGCGATTGATCGTGATCATCTCCGTCGGTGCCGTCCGAGGAACCGGGGTCATCTCTTGCGTACGACGACGAAGTCGGCGAGGGCGACGAGCTGGGCCCTCACGTGCTCCGGCATGTCGACCCGCTCCAGTGCCTCCACGGCCACGGCGTGCTGCCTGCGGGCCTCCTGCGACGTCCAGTCGCGACCGCCCGCCTCCTCGATGAGCGCCGCCCGTGCGGCGAACTCCTCCTCGGAGAAGCTGTCGAAGTCATTGCTCTTGGCGTCGGCGGCGAGGAGTTCCCCGAGCCGCTCCGACGCGGGGCCGCCCGCGGCGAGCGCGGCGACGACGGGCAGGGACTTCTTGCGCTGGCGCAGATCGCTCCAGGTCTGCTTGCCGGTGGCCTCCGGGTCGCCCCAGATGCCGAGCAGGTCGTCGACGGCCTGGAAGGCGAGCCCGAGGTGGTAGCCGTAGGTCTCCAGGGTGTCGGCGGTGCGGTCGTCGGCGCCGCCGAGCACCGCGCCGATGGAGACGGCGCAGGCGAGCAGGGCGCCGGTCTTGTTGCCCTCCATCTCCAGGCACTCGTCGACGGTGACCCGCTCGCGGTGCTCGTACGAGATGTCCTGGGCCTGACCGTCGATGAGCTTGCGGGTGGCGGTGGTGAGCCGGCGGGTGGCGCGGCCGGCCTCCACGGTGCCGAGCTCCAGCAGGATCTCGTTGGCGAGGGCGAAGAGCGCGTCGCCGACGAGGATGGCCTGCGCCGGCCCGTGCACCTTCCAGACCGTGTCGCGGTGGCGGCGCTGCTCGTCACCGTCCATCAGGTCGTCGTGGAGCAGCGAGAAGTTGTGCACCAGCTCGACGGCGACGGCGCCGGGGATGCCCACCTCGGGCGCCGCCCCGGCGGCCTCGGCGGACAACAGCGCCAGCGCCGGGCGTACGGCCTTGCCGCCGTCGCCGTCCGCGGGGCGGCCGTGGGCGTCGATCCAGCCGAAGTGGTAGGCGGCGACGGTGTCCATGGGGGGCGCGAGCCTGTCCACGGCCGCGCGCAGCACCGGGGTGGACATCGTCCGCCCACGCTCAAGCAGCGCGGTGACGGCCGCGGTGTCGACAGCCGGGTTCGCCGAAGGCGCAGTCGGCACTTTCTCTCCTCTGGTTCCGGACGTGGTTCTCATGCCGCCTCCTCGAGCGGATGTTCATGGCGGCGGCCGAGAGCTGCGAGCGCGGCACATGCGGCGCTCAGTCCGCTTCGCACAGCGCCCTCCATGGTCGCGGGCCAGCCGGTGGCGGTCCACGACCCGGCCAGAAAGAGGCCGGGGGCGTTGGTACGGGCGGCGGGCCGGAGCCTACCGACACCGGGGGCGGGCGCGAAGGTCGCCGTGCGCTCCCTGGTGACGAAGAAGTCCCGCACCTTCGCGCCGCGGGTCGCGGGCAGCAGTCGTTCCAGCTCGGGCAGGTAGCGCTCGCGCAGTACGGAGACGGGGGTGTCGATCTCGTCCTGGGCGGCCGACTGGGACAGGGCCAGGTACTGTCCGGCGCGCCGTTCGCCGCCGGGCCCCGCGGGCCCGCCGTCCGACAGGCCGGAGGCGTCGGTGCGGTCGAAGACCCACTGGACGGGGCTGCCGAGCGCGGCGAAGAAGGGCCGGCGCAGCACGGTGCGGTCGTAGACCACATGCATGTTGAGGATCGGTGCGGTGCCGATGCCGAGCAGCAGGTCCGGCTCGTCCAGGGCGCCCTCGGGGAGCAGGGCGTGCGCCTCGCGCTGCGGTACGGCGAGGACGACCGCGTCCGCGGTCAGCCGGCCGGTGCCTGCCGTGACGTTCCAGCGCCCGTCGTCCGCGCGGGTGACCCGGCTGACGCGCGTGCGCAGTTCGGTGCGGACGCCGGCCGTGTCGAGTGCCTTCCGGGCCAGCGTGTCGTGCAGCTCGCCGAGGGGGACCCGGGCCCAGCCGATGTCGGCGGCGCCGGGGTCGGAGAGCAGCCCGGTCTTGAAGACCATCGCGGCCAGGGCCATGGAGGCGTTCGGCGCGGTGGCGTTGAGGGTGGCGACGCCGACCAGGTCCCAGAGGGCCTCGACGGCGCGCGGGGACTGGCCGTGGCGGCGCAGCCAGGTGGCGAAGTCGATGCCGTCGAGGGCGGGGTCCGCGGGGTCGAGTCCCTTGAGCGCGAACGCGGCGCGTCCGACGGCGGCCCGCTCGGCGAGGGAGAGGTGGGGGTATCCGGCGAGGCTCGCGGCGAGATGCAGGGGCACGGGCAGGGCGGTGCGGCGCAGCCGCCCGAGACGGGGCCCCTCGGGGTGGGCCACATCGAGGACGGGAACGTCGAGGCGCGGCTGGATCGGCGCGAGGCCTGCGCCGCCGACGCGGTCGAGGAACCAGCGGTAGGCGGTGCAGCAGCGGAGGTAGACGTGCTGGCCGTTGTCGACGGTCAGCTCGCCGCGCCGGAAGGAGAAGGCGAGCCCGCCGAGCCGGGGCCGGTTCTCCAGGAGCGTGACGCGCAGACCGGCGTCGGCGAGGCGGAGTGCGGCGGCCGCACCGGCGATCCCGCCCCCGACGACGACGGCGTGCCGCTCGGAGGTGCCGTCCCGGTTGGTCATGTGTCCTCCCCTGCGGAGGGACCCCCGCACTCGGCTGCGTGCCGGGCTGTCGCCGGCGGCCCGGCGGCCGTTCGGCGCCGAGGGCATGTCAGCGGCCGCATCAGACGCGCCTCCTGACGGCCTTGCGGGAGATGTGGCGCGCGTCGAGGCCGGAGAGGCCGCGCACGGCGACGTACGCCTTCTCCCGGCCGGGCAGGGAGACGCGGCCGCGCAGGACGGCCATGGGGTCGCGTTCGATGCGGTCGAGCAGCCGGCGGTAGATCCCGGCCATGGCCGCGACACAGGCGCCGCTGCGCCGGTCCAGCATGGGCAGCAGCCGGTAGCCCTCGGCGAACAGCCCGCGGGCCCGCCGCACCTCGAAGTGGACGAGGCCGGTGAAGTCGGCCCCGGACGGCGGGATGGCGCGGTGGAAGCCGCCGGTGCAGCCGAACTTGGCGAGGTCGTCGGTGGGCAGGTACGTGCGGCCGTTGCTCGCGTCCTCGCGCACGTCGCGCAGGATGTTCGTGAGCTGGAGGGCGAGTCCCAGCGTGTCGGCGTACTCGGAGGCCCGCTCGCTGCCGCGCGCACCCGGGAGGGTGCCGAACACGCCGAGGGAGAGCCGTCCGATGGCGCCCGCGACACACCGGCAGTAGACCTTGAGGTCGTCCCACGTCTCGTACGTCTCGCCGCGCACGTCCATGAGGACGCCGTCGATCAGCTCGTCGAGGGCGTCGAGCGGGATGGGGAAGCGGTGCGCCGCGTCCGCGAGGGCCACGGCGACCGGGTCGGTGTCGTCCTCGTCGACCGCCCCGTCACGGATCCTGCCGAGGAGCTCGCGGGTCCCTTCGAGCCGGTCCCGCTTGGCGGTCTCACCGAGGAAGCCGTCGCCGATGTCGTCGACGCGCCGGGAGAAGGCGTAGAGCGCGGACATGGCCTGGCGCTTGTCGGCGGGCAGGAGCCTGATGCCGTACGCGAAGTTGCGCGCCTGCGTCCCGGTGACGGCCTCGCAGTAGCTGTACGCGGCCCGGACCGGCGCGGACATGTGTGTGAACTCCTCCATGGTCCGGCTCACCCCTCTCTACGCGCTCTGTGCAAGACGGCTCCCACTTCACGCGTCAGCCGGGCCTTGGTGGGCCTGGGCGGCCCGGGGAGGACGTCGTGGCCGGCGGCCGCGATCGCCGCGAGTGCGGCGCGTCCCCCGGCCACGAAGCCGGCGAGCAGCAGCCTGAGCCTGCCGTGGACGCTCCCCACGAGCGGGATCCCCTCGTCCAGCAGCCGTGCGGCCCGCGCGGCCTCGTGGGCGATCAGATCGCGTACCGGCGTGCCCGCGGTCGGTGCGGCCAGGTCGTCCTCGGTGACCCCGAACCGCTTCATGTCGTCGGCCGGCAGGTAGACGCGGTCCGCGGCCAGGTCCTCCGCGACGTCCTGCAGGTGCTCGACGATCTGGAGGGCGGTGCACACGGCGTCGGAGCGGCGGATGCGCTCGGGACTGGCCGTGCCGGTGATCGCCAGGACGAGCCGGCCCACGGGGTTGGCGGAGAGCTCGCAGTAGCGCGTCAGGTCGTCCCACGTCCGGTACCGGCGGACGAGCTGGTCCTGGCGGTTGGCCTCGATCAGGCCGAGGAACGGCTCCGGGGTGAGAGCGCAGCGGCGCACGGTCGGCACCAGCGCCCGCAGCAGGGGGTGGCGCGGGGCACCGCCGTCGCCGCCGGGGAAGATCCGCCGCAGATCGTCCTCGAAGGCGTCGAGGGTCGCGAGCCGGTCGTCGGTCTGCTCGGGGTCCAGGCCGAGGTGGCGGGCGTCCGCTCCGCCCGGGGCGAGATCGCCGTCGCCGATGTCGTCGACGAGCCGGGCGTAGCCGTAGACGGCCATGAGGTCGTCGCGCCAGGCGCGGGGCAGGAAGAAGGGGGCCACGGGGAAGTTCTCGTCCGCGGCCTTGGCGAGCGTGGTGCGCATGGAGGCGTCGGGGCGCACCTGCCGGGTACCTGTCACTGCGGGCTGCCAGGTGCGGGGACGGCACTGCCCACGCGGAGCTGGAGATCTTCCGTCATGGCCGTCACATCTCCCGTTCTACACTGCCGACCCAATACATCCTATTTCGGACACGCCGCCGGTCCCGACGAGGGGCTTCGCCGCCCGGCAGCCGGGATCCCTCAGGGCGTATCGCCCCACTTGCCGTGAATCAGCACCGGTACAGCTTACGTTCCACCTCGTCCCCACTCTCAGCGGGGCACCGGCCGCGCCGCAGTCGACCTGCGGTGCGCCGTCAACCTCCCCGGAGGGAACAGGACCTGACGGCCGGTCGGCTACGCGCGGACCTCCGTCCGCCCCGCTTCCCGGCCGGCTCCGGCGGGGGCCGGCCGTGCGAGGGCCCCCGCCGGAACGGTCCGGCGGGGGCCCTTCCGCCCGCTGCGGGAGACGGGCTACTTGCCGGTCTCCTTCTCGTACGCCTTGATGACCTCGTCGGTCGGGCCGTCCATCAGCAGCTCGCCCTTCTCCAGCCACAGGACCCGGTCGCAGGTGTCCCGGATCGACTTGTTGCTGTGGCTCACCAGGAAGACCGTGCCCGCCTCCTGCCGCAGCTCCCGGATCCGCTCCTCGGAGCGGATCTGGAACTTGCGGTCGCCGGTGGCCAGCGCCTCGTCGATCATCAGCACGTCGTGGTTCTTGGCCGCCGCGATCGCGAACCGGAGCCGGGCACCCATACCGGAGGAGTACGTGCGCATCGGCAGGGTGATGAAGTCGCCCTTCTCGTTGATGCCGGAGAAGTCGACGATGCCCTGGTAGCGGTCGCGGATCTCCTCGCGTGACATGCCCATGGCCAGGCCGCCGAGGATGACGTTCCGTTCACCGGTCAGATCGCCCATGAGGGCCGCGTTGACGCCGAGCAGGGACGGCTGGCCGTCGGTGTAGACCTTGCCGCTCTCGGTGGGCAGCAGGCCCGCGATCGCGCGCAGCAGCGTCGACTTCCCGGAGCCGTTCGTACCGATCAGGCCGATGGCCTCACCGCGGTAGGCCGTGAAGGAGACGCCCCGGACGGCATGGACCTTGCGGACGCCGCGGGCCTCCCCGCGGTTGCGCTTGACGATCCGGCTCAGCGCGGCGGTCGCGCTGCCCTTGCCTCCGCTGCCGCCGTTGACGCGGTACACGATGTGCACGTCGTCGGCGATGACGGTGGGCACCCGGGCGTCGCGCGGGTCCTCGAGGTGGTCAGCCGCGGCCATAGCGCTCCTCCGCCTTCCAGAAGTACACGAACCCGGCGACACCCAGCAGCAGCGCCCACAGCCCGCCGGCCAGCCACACGTGGGTGGGCAGGTTCGACGAGTCGTAGCCGTCGATCAGGGCGAAGCGGATCAGGTCCATGTAGATCGCCGCGGGGTTGTACATGAGGACCTCGGCGATCCACGCGGGCTTGTCCTCGAGCATCACCTTGATCGAGAACATGACGCCCGAGCCGTACATCCAGGTCCGCATGATGAACGGCATCAGCTGGGCGAGGTCGGGGGTCTTGCTGCCCATCCGGGCCATGATCAGCGCCATGCCGACGTTGAAGACGAACTGGAGCCCCAGGGCCGGCAGCACCAGCAGCCAGCTCAGCGACGGGTAGCTCCCGAACGCCACCACGATGAGCACGAGGACGATCATCGAGAACAGCAGCTGCTGGAGCTGCTGCAGCGCGAACGAGATCGGCAGCGAGGCCCGGGGGAAGTGCAGGGCCCGCACCAGTCCCAGGTTCCCGGAGATCGCCCGCACGCCGGCCATGACCGACGTCTGCGTGAACGTGAACACGAACACGCCCGTCACCAGGAACGGGATGTAGACCTCCTTCTCCATCCCGCGGCCCGCGCCGAGGATGAGGCCGAAGATCAGGTAGTACACGAGAGCGTTCAGCAGCGGCGTCGCGACCTGCCAGAGCTGGCCGAGCTTCGCCTGGCTGTACTGGGCGGTCAGCTTCGCCTGGGAGAACGCCAGGATGAAGTGCCGGCGGCCCCAGAGCTGCCTGACGTATTCGACCAGCCCGGGGCGGGCACCGCTCACCGACAGGCCGTACTTGGCGGCCAGCTCCGCCGGTGTCAGACCGTCGTCGGGAGACGGCCGAGCGCTCGTGGCGATCGCGCCGTCGTGGGTTGTGTCACTCACAAGTCGAGACTTTCGTGTTCAAGATGCGCGGCTTGGGCCTCAGGTGGCGGCCAGGTCCCGGAGTACGCCCGATGCTCTCAGATCCGGACCGTCAGACGACAGGCGGTCGGCCCAGTCGCGTCAGTCGCCACACGGTACGCCACTTCATGGGACGGCGGGGCCCGCACGGGGTGGACCAGCCCTCCTTGAAGCCGCCGAACCAGGCCTTGAGTGCGGCGGCCGACGGCCGGCGCAGGAGCGTGAGCAGGATCCACACCCCGAGGTAGACGGGCACCAGGGGTGCGGGCAGGTTGCGACGGGCCAGCCACACCCTGTTGCGGGCCACCATCCGGTGGTAGACCGCGTGCCGGGAGGGCGGCGTCGTCGGGTGGTGCAGCACCATGTCGGAGCGGTAGTCGATCATCCAGCCCGCGTCGAGTGCCCGCCAGGCGAGGTCGGTCTCCTCGTGGGCGTAGAAGAACTCGTCCGGCAGTCCGCCGACCTGTTCCAGCACCTTCGTGCGGACCGCGTTCGCACCGCCGAGGAAGGTCGTGACGCGCGAGGAGCGCATCGGGTCGGACGCCCGCAGCCGCGGGACGTGCCGGCGCTGGGTGAGGCCGGTGTCCGGGTCGGCGATCCGGAAGCTGATGATCCCCAGGGCGGGGTCCTCCTCGAACGCCCGGCGCACCAGCTCGGCGGTGTCGTTGTTCGGCAGCAGACCGTCGTCGTCGAGGAACAGCAGCGCGTCGACGTCCCCGCCGCCCGGGCCGAACGCCTCGATGCCGACGTTGCGGCCGCCGGGGATGCCGAGGTTCTCGGGCAGGTCGACGGTGCGCACGCCGTCGGGCACGCCCGTGACCGGGGCGCCGTTGCCGACGACGACCACCTCGACGGGCTCGCCGTCCTGCTTGGCGACCGAGTCGATGAGGGCGCGCAGGTCGTCGGGCCGGTTGCCCATGGTGATGATGACGGCACCGAGCTTCATCCCGCTCACCTCAGCCTGCTGGACACGAGGATGGACACCAGGTGCAGCACCGTCTGCAGCATGGCGATGCTGGCGAGCACCGCCACGCCCAGGCGGGAGAAGAACAGGTCGCCCTGGACCTGGTCGAGGATCGCCAGCACCAGGATCAGCAGGGACGCCTCGATGCCGAGGACCAGCCGGTGGAACTTCAGCGCCGCGGCGGCCCGGCGGGCGAGCGCCATGCCGGACGAGCGCGGCTCGGCCGCGGCGTCCTTGACCGGCTCCATCCCGGCCTGGTGCCGGGCGACGCCGACCAGGTCGGTCTCGGCCTTGATCAGGATCGCGCCGAGCGCCGCGAGGGTGCCGAGGAAGGCCCACAGCCAGTCGACGCGCCCGCCACCCCACAGGTCCGCGGCGCGCAGGCCGAAGCCGACGAGGACCGCGGCGTCGCACAGGTAGGCGCCGACCCGGTCCAGGTACACACCGGACAGGGAGTACTGCTTCTTCCAGCGGGCGACCTCGCCGTCCACGCAGTCCAGCAACAGGTAGAGCTGGACCATCACCACGCCGAGCACGGCGCCCCAGATGCCCGGCACCAGCAGGGCCGGCAGTGCCAGGACTCCGGCCAGGGTCATCAGGTACGTCAGCTGGTTCGGCGTGACCTTGGTGCCGACCAGGACGCGGGTGATGCGCAGGGAGATCTCGCGCATGTACAGGCGGCCGCCCCAGTGCTCGCCACTGCGCCGGTCCTTCACACCCGCGGGGTGAACGACCGGACGGAGCTCAGCTACGGATGGTCTTGGCATAGTCGGCGTACGCGTCCCTGATCTGATCGGTGGACAGGTCGAGGTGCTCGAGAATGGTGAAGCGGCCGGGCCGGGTCTGCGGTGCGTAATCCACGGCCCTGACGAACTCGTCCGCGGAGAAGCCGATGTCCTCGGGGAGTACCGGCAGCCCGTGCTTGCGGAGGACCTCGGCGAACAGCCCGGACTCCTCCCCGGCTCCGCGCAGGTGCATCGCGAAGGCGGCGCCCAGTCCGACCTGCTCGCCGTGGCTGGCGGCCCGCTTGGGGTAGAGCAGGTCGAAGGCGTGGCTGATCTCGTGGCAGGCGCCGGACGACGGCCGGGAGTCGCCGCTGATCGACATGGCGATGCCGGAGAGCACCAGCGCCTCCGCGAGCACCGTCAGGAACTCGTCGTCGCCGACGCCCCCGGGGTGGCGGAGCACGGCCTCGCCGGCGGTGCGGGCCATCGCGGCCGCCAGTCCGTCGACGGACTCCCCGGTGATCTTGCGGGAGAGCTCCCAGTCGGCGATCGCGGAGATGTTGGAGATCGCGTCGCCGATCCCGGAGCGGACGAAACGGACCGGGGCCGCGCGCACCACGTCCAGGTCGATCACCATGGCGATCGGCGAGGGGACGCCGTAGGAGCCGCGGCCGTTGTCGTTGTCGAGGATGGAGATCGGCGAGCACAGGCCGTCGTGCGCCAGGTTGGTGGCGACGGCGACCATGGGCAGCCCGACCCGCGCCGCGGCGTACTTCGCCACGTCGATGATCTTGCCGCCGCCGAGGCCGACGACCGCGTCGTAGCGGCGCTTGCCCTTGATGTCGTCGGCCAGCTTGACCGCCGAGTCGATGGTGCCGTCCGAGACCTCGTACCAGTCGGCGCCGGGCAGCACCGGCGCCAGCCGCTCGCGCAGGGCCTGGCCCGAGCCGTTGCTGATCGCGAACGCCAGCTCGCCGGACGCCGAGATCCGCTGGTCGGCCAGGAGGCCGGCCAGATCGTCCATGGCGCCGCAGCCGATGTCGACGACGACCGGCGACGGGATGAGCCGGGTCAGTACAGGCACGCGATCTCCCGGCCCTTGGCGAGGTCGTCGTGGTTGTCGATCTCGACCCAGCTGACGTCGCCGATCGGGGCCACGTCGATCTGGAAGCCGCGGTTCACCAGCTCCTGGTAGCCGTCCTCGTAGTAGAGATCGGGGTCGCGCTCGAAGGTGGCCTTCAGTGCGTCGGCGAGCTCCTCGGCGGCCTCGGGCTCGATGAGGGTGACGCCGATGTACTCGCCGGTGGCGCCCGCCGGGTCCATCAGCTTGGTGATCTGCCGGACGCCCTGGCCGTCCGCCGTGATGACCTTCATCTCCTCGTCGGCGAGCTGCTTGACCGTGTCGAGGGCGAGGATGATCCGCCGGTCGTCGCCGCGGGCGGCGAGGAGGGTCTTCTCGACCGAGACCGGGTGCACGGTGTCGCCGTTGGCGAGGATCACGCCCCGCTTGAGGACGTCACGGGCACACCACAGGGAGTAGGCGTTGTTCCACTCCTCGGCCTTGTCGTTGTCGATCAGGGTGAGCTTCAGGCCGTACGTGGCCTCCAGCTCGTCCTTGCGCGCGTACACGGCCTCCTTGCGGTAGCCGACGACGACGGCGACCTCGGTGAGGCCGATCTCGCTGAAGTTCTTCAGCGTCAGGTCGAGGACCGAGAGGTCCCCGTTCACCGGCACGAGGGCCTTCGGAAGGGTGTCGGTGTAGGGGCGCAGACGCCGTCCGGCACCGGCAGCCAGGACAAGGCCGATCATGCGGGTTCTCCTTCGTCGTGTACGGCGGGTGCTCCGGAGGAGACCCAGAAGCGGACGGACTCCGCGACCACCACGAGTGCCACGGCGACCGCGAGGACCGTCAGCGCGATCGTGAACTGGGGGGCGCCGAGCAGGGTGGCCAGCAGCGCGACCGCCAGGGTCCGCCCCTCGTGCCCGCCGACCGCCCGGACCAGCCAGTGCGGGGGCGCGCCGGTGCCCCCGCGGATGCGGTACACCGTGTCGTAGTGATGGTAGGCGACCGCGGCCACCAGGCCGAATGCCGCGGGAAGGGCCCCGTTCACGTCCGCCCGGGCGGCGAGGATCAGGATCGTGCCGTACTCCGCGGCGCGGAACACCGGGGGCACGAGCCAGTCGAGGGCGCCCTTGAGCGGGCGTGCGACGGCGAGCCCCGAGGTGAGGGCGTATCCGAGGGCGGCGACGACCGTCCAGGGGCTGCCGTACGGGGCGAGCCACGCGGTGAGGGTGACCGCCGCGGCGCCTAGCGCGGCTATCACGGGCGGGGCGAGTGACGGCAGCCGGCGGGCGAGGCCCTTGGACGCGGCGGCGAAGCCCTCCGCCAGTGGACCGGAGTCGGCGAGGTCGGCGAGCGCCTGTGCGGCACGGTCGGTCCTGCGCGCCTTGCGGGTGAGCGAGCGCAGCACGCGGCCGGCGGTGGTGTACGCGGCGGCGAAGCCGCAGCCGATCAGCAGGGCGTAGAAGACGATCCGCGGGGTGGTGACGGCGGTCAGCACGGCGATCATGGCCCAGCGCTCGCCGATCGGCAGCACGATCATGCGCCGGACCCAGACCGTCCAGCCGACGCTGTCGAGCCGGTCGGAGAGTGCTGCGGTGGGGCTGGTGTTGCCGGTGGCGTCGTGGTTGGCCTCGTTGAAGGAGAAGTCGACCACGTGGCGGCAGGTCTGGAGCACCATCGCGCCCAGCGCCAGGGCCCAGACGTCGTCCCCGCCGCGGGCCGCTCCGAGGGCGAGGCCCGCGTAGTACGCGTACTCCTTGGCGCGGTCGAAGGTGGCGTCGAGCCAGGCGCCGAGCGTGGAGTACTGCAGGGAGTAGCGGGCGAGCTGCCCGTCGGTGCAGTCGAGGACGAAGGAGAGGATCAGCAGCACGCCGGCCGCGACGAAGCCGCCCCGGGTGCCGGTGGCCGCGGCGGCGGCCGCTATGAGCGCGGTGATCAGCGATGCGGTGGTGACCTGGTTCGGGGTCAGCCCGCGCCGCGCGCACCAGCGGGCGATGTAGCGCGAGTACGGGCTGATGAAGAAGGTCGTGAAGAACCCGTCACGCGCCTTCACCGCAGACCGCAGCCGGACGTCCTCGTCGTCCACGGCGGCCACGGCCTGGCGGGCCTCGTTGCGGGTCTGGGGGTCTCCGGGCACGGTCGCGACCAGGGTCCCCAGTTCGGGCCGGTGCGGCGCGGCGCCCTCGGCGTCGAGAGCCCCGGCGACGAGGTCGGGGAGCGAGACGGCGGGGGCGGGGTGGGTGTCCGTGGCCGCTGCGCCGGAGGGCGCGCCCTCGGCCGCCTGCCCGGAGGGCTGCGACGCCCGTGCGGTGTCGGGCCGCGGGGCGGCGGCCGCCTGCCGCAGGGCCGCCAGCATCGCGGCGCGGGCCTCGGGCCGTGCCGTGGCGGCGCCGGGGATCGCGGCGGCCGGGAAGCGGGGGTCCGTCAGGCCGAGCCGGAGTGCGTGGACGTGACCGACGAAGCGCGGGTCCACCAGGGCGGCCCGCTCACCGGCCGGGACCCGGCCGAGCAGCTCGGCCGCCTCGTCGGCCCCGGAGGCGATGCGTACGTCGAAGCCCAGCGACCGCAGATCGCCCTCGAGCGGCGATCCGGGTACCGGAGGACCGGTGAGGATGGCGGTCGACAGACGGACTCACTCCTTGGCGCTGATCAGATGGGTGGGCACGGCGGCTCGGCCCGGGACCGGGCGGCGGCACGTCGGCTGAGGCTATCGGATGAACGGAAGCGCGAGTTCACTGAGGTTTCCCGGTGAGGACACTCCCGATCGCCCCGCCGGCCCCGTCCTCGATCCGGGCGTCCCTTGCCCGAACGAGGACCGGCCGCCGGCACCGCGACCGAGATCATCATTGTCGATCAGTGGCCGACCCCACAAACCGCCCCCGGCGGCACCGGTGCCCCGGACGCCGCGTGGTTAGGGTGGCGTGCATGACTTGGCTGATCACAGGCGGGGCGGGGTACATCGGAGCGCACGTGGCACACGCCATGACCGGCGCCGGGGAGAGGGTCGTCGTGCTCGACGACGTCTCCACGGGCAAGGCGGCGCGGCTGCCGGAAGGGGTGCCGCTGGTCCGGGGCACCCTGCTGGACAGGGAGCTGCTGGACCGCGTCCTCTCCGAGCACGCGGTCACCGGGGTGGTGCACCTGGCGGCGCGGAAGCAGGTCGGCGAGTCCGTGGAGCAGCCGCTGCGCTACTACCGGGAGAACGTGCACGGGCTGACCGTGCTGCTGGAGGCCGTCGCCGGGGCGGGCGTGAAGCGGTTCCTCTTCTCCTCCTCGGCGGCGGTGTACGGGATGGCCCACGTGGACCTGATCACGGAGGACACCCCGGCCGTTCCGATCAACCCGTACGGCGAGACCAAGCTCGCCGGCGAGTGGCTGGTGCGGGCGGCGGGCCGGGCGCACGGCATCGCCACGGCCTGTCTGCGGTATTTCAACGTCGCCGGTGCCGCCCGGCCGGAGCTCGCCGACACCGGGGTGTTCAACGTCATCCCGATGTTCTTCGACCGGATCACCCGGGGCGACGCCCCGAGGATCTTCGGCGACGACTACCCGACGCCCGACGGCACCTGCGTCCGCGACTACATCCACGTCGCCGACCTCGCCGACGCCCATCTGACCGTGGCCCGCCGGCTTGCCGGCGGGGACGCGGCCGGAGACCTCACGGTGAACGTCGGCCGCGGCGAGGGCGTCTCCGTGCTCACGCTGGCCCGCGTCGTCGCCGAGGTGACGGGTCACGGCACGCCCGCCGTCGTGGAGCCGCGCCGCCCCGGGGACGCGGCCCGGGCCGTCGCCTCGGTCGAGCGCATCGGCAAGGAGCTCGGCTGGTCCGCCTCGCGCGGGGTGCGCGAGATGGTCGAGTCGGCGTGGGAGGGCTGGCTGCTGCATCGCCCCGACGCCGCGCGCCGCTGACCCCTCCGGGTGTCTGCCAGGGCTCTGACCTGCGGACATAACCGCAGGTCAGAGCATATGACAACGGTGTTCAGCGTCGTGTTGCCCGGTACCCCCCGCCCGTAGTTGACTGGCCACTCGGGCAGATCGTCACGCGTGATCCGGGAGGCTTCTCGCATGGGGGCAGGGCACGACCACGGACACACGCACGGCGGTCGCCCGCCGACGGGGACCGCGGCCGCCGCCTACCGGGGACGGCTGCGGGTCGCCCTGGCGATCACGCTGGGCGTGATGGTCCTGGAGATCGCCGGCGGTCTGCTGGCTGACTCGCTCGCCCTGATCGCCGACGCCGCGCACATGGCCACGGACGGCCTCGGTCTCGCGATGGCGCTGCTCGCGATCCACTTCGCCGGCCGCCCGGCCGACGCGAAGCGCACCTTCGGCCTCGCCAGGGCCGAGATCCTCGCCGCGCTCGCGAACTGCGTACTGCTGCTCGGCGTCGGCGGCTTCCTGCTGTACGAGGCGATCCAGCGCTTCATCACCCCGGCCGAGACCAGGGCCGGGGTCGTCGTCGTCTTCGCCCTCGTCGGCCTCGCGGCCAACACCGTCTCGCTGTTCCTGCTGACGCGGGGGCAGAAGGAGAGCCTCAATGTGCGCGGCGCGTATCTGGAGGTCCTCGCCGACGCGCTCGGTTCGGTGGCGGTGCTGATCTCCTCGGCGGTGATCCTGGCGACCGGCTGGCAGGCCGCCGACCCGATCGCCTCGCTGGTGATCGGCCTGATGATCGTGCCGCGGACGCTCAAGCTGCTGCGGGAGACGTTGAACGTGCTGCTGGAGGCGGCGCCGAAGAACGTCGACATGGCCGAGGTACGTGAGCACATCCAGGCCCTGCCGGGCGTCCTGGACGTCCACGATCTGCACGCCTGGACGATCACCTCCGGAATGCCGGTCCTCTCCGCGCACGTGGTGGTGGCGCCCGACTTCCTGGACGTGGTGGGCCACGAGAAGATGCTCCACGATCTGCAGAGCTGTCTCGGCTCGCACTTCGACGTCGAGCACTGCACGTTCCAGCTGGAGCCCGGAGGTCATGCCGAGCACGAGGCGGGCTACTGCCACTGACGCAGCGTCCGCGGAAGGCGGACGCCCTCGCGCGCGCCCGGGCCGAGCGCGCGCGGGCCACGTCAGGCCGGCAGCTCCCACCCGCTCTCCGAGGGCTGCTAGATTGGCGCGGCCGAGTTCGTGCGGACCGAGAGGAGCTGAGGTTGATGACGGTCGCAGTCGCCGCTGCCCTGCGCAGCGCCCCGTCCACCATCGACCTGCGGGTTCCCGACCGGCCGTGCTCCACGCGCTGAGCCGATCCGTACGCTGAGCCGATCCGTACGTCGGCCGGGACCCGTCTCATCCAAAGGGTTTCCCACGTTGTCCGACAACGCTTTTCATGACGCCTTCTTCGCCCTGCACCACGGGCTGCCCCGGCAGGGGCCCGGTTCCGACGCCACCACCCGCCGGCTGCTGAGCCTGGCCGGCCCCGTCCCGCCGCGTCCGCGCGTGCTCGACCTGGGCTGCGGACCCGGCCGTGCCGCACTGCTGCTGGCCGCCGAGGCCGGGGCCGAGGTGACCGCCGTGGACCTGCACGAGCCGTTCCTGGACGAGCTCAGGCAGGCGAGCGACGAGCGCGGTCTCGCCGAGCGCATCCGCACCGTCAGCGCCGACATGGCCGCACCGCCCTTCCCCGACGGGTCCTTCGACCTGGTCTGGGCCGAGAGCTCGGCGTACGCGATCGGCTTCGACACGGCACTGCGCTCCTGGCGGCGCCTGCTCGCGCCGGGCGGCGCCCTGGTCCTCACCGAGTGCGAGTGGACCTGCGCCGAACCGAGCCCGCCCGCCCGTGCCTTCTGGGACGAGCACTATCCGCTGCGCACGACGGCGGCCAACGCGGCCGCGGCGGTCGGCGCCGGCTATCACGTGGCCGGGGTGCACCGCCAGCCCGAGAGCGACTGGCAGGAGTACTACGGCCCGCTCGGCGCCCGGGCCGCCGCGGTCGATCCGGAGACGGCGACTCCGGAAACGGCCGCCGCACTGGAGGCCGCCAGGGCGGAGATCGCGATGCGCCGTGACCACGGCGCGGAGTACGGCTACACCGGATACGTACTGCGGCCCGCCGACCCGCGCTGGCGGGTCCGGCCGGAGACGGACGCCGACATCCCGGCGGTGCACGCCGTCAACGCGGCGGCCTTCCCGACAAACGCCGAGGCGGATCTCGTGGACGCGCTGCGGCGGGACCCTTCGGCGTGGCTGCCCGGGCTCTCCTGGGTGGCCGAGGCGCCGGACGGCTCCGTGGCGGCGTATGCGCTGCTCACCCGCTGCCTGGTCGGCGGCGAGCCCGCGCTGGCGCTGGCGCCCTGCGCCACCGCTCCGGAGCACCAGGGGCAGGGCGCGGGCTCCGCCGTGATCCGGGCGGCACTGGACGCCGCGCGGGCCGGGGGTGAGCGTCTGGTCGTGGTGCTGGGCCATCCGGAGTACTACCCCAGGTTCGGCTTCGGGCCCGCGTCACGGCTCGGCGTCCGGCCGGCCTTCGACGTTCCGGACGAGGCGATGATGGCCTTGGTGCTGGACGGTTCCGACACAGCACCACAGGGCATGATCACGTACCCGGAGGCGTTCCGGGTCTGAGCCGCCGTCCGTGCCCGTCGTGCGCCTCGCACGACGGGCACGGACATGCCCAGGGGTGGTGAAGTGCGGACAAGCCGCTTTTGTACGGCAGACTGGGTGCGCCCCTCAGGGCCGAGGACCGAAGCGAAGGATGGCCATGCCGATCACACCCGCCACCGCGCCGAACAGCTCGTCTAACGGCACCACGCAGCAGATCCTGCTGGAACTGGTCGACGAGACCGGCCGAACCATCGGCACCGCGGAGAAGCTCTCCGCCCATCAGGCGCCCGGACAGTTGCACCGGGCGTTCTCCGTGTTCCTGTTCGACGAGCACGGGCGGCTGCTGCTGCAGCGGCGCGCGCTCGGCAAGTACCACTCCCCCGGAGTCTGGTCGAACACCTGCTGCGGGCACCCTTACCCGGGCGAGGCCCCGTTCACGGCCGCGGCCCGGCGCACGCACGAGGAGCTGGGCGTCTCGCCGTCGCTCCTGGCCGAGGCGGGCACCGTCCGCTACAACCATCCGGACCCGGCCTCGGGCCTGGTGGAGCAGGAGTTCAACCACCTCTTCGTGGGTCTGGTGCAGTCGCCGCTGCGGCCGGACCCCGAGGAGGTGGGCGAGACCGTGTTCGTGACCGCGGCGGAGCTGACGGAGCGGCATGCTCGGGACACGTTCTCGGCCTGGTTCATGACGGTGCTCGACTCGGCGCGTCCGGCGATCAGGGAACTGACGGGCCCGGTCGGAGGCTGGTGACCGGTCGGAGGCTGGAGACGGTCGGAGGCTGGAGACCGGTGGCACTTCCGCGTGAGGCCGGCGGCGCGGCGCCCTACAGCGGTGCCGCGCCGCTCACGGGAACGAGCGGCAGTGCGGCCCAGATGATCTTTCCGCCGTTCGACGTGTGCTCGACGTCGCACTCGCCGCCCGCCTCGCGGGTGATCTCCTTGACGAGGAGCAGGCCCCGGCCACCCGTCTGGGCGGAGTCACTCTCCAGGGCCTTGGGCCGGTAGGGGTGGTTGTCCTCCACGGCCACCCGGATCCACTCGGGGCCCACCGCGATCTCGACCGCCACCTCCGGGGAGAGCAGGGCCGCGTGCCGGACGGCGTTGGTGACGAGCTCGGACACGATCAGCAGCAGTCCCTGCAGGACCTCGTCGTGGACCGGTACGCCCTGACGGCGGACCAGATCGCGAACGGCGTGCCGGGCCTGCGGTACGGACACGTCGAGTGCGGGTGCGGTGAACCGCCAGACGCCTTCGTACGACAGTGGCCGGGCCGGGACGCTCCCGGGGCTCTCCATAGTCCCGCACCCCACCCTCGTGAAACGTCGCTGGGAACTGTTGTGTACACGAGTGTTGGGAATGGGCTGGTCCATACCGGGCTGCTGACCAGAAGTCAGCTCCTATCGACAGTTCCGGACCGGGATATTGCTTTCCGGTCAGCTCTACGATCGATCGGGATTCTCTTCTGACGACCTCTCGGGCAGGTCGGCGGCGCCCGTACGGGGCGCCCCGCCGCCCCCTCCGGCCGGCCCGCCGTCCGTGACCATCTCGACGATCCGGCGGCCGCCCACACCGATCGCGATCAGACCCAGCCCGTCGAAGAGCAGGGCCAGCGAGAAGAACGTGCCGAGGACGTAGCGGCTGCTCTCGGGCCAGTTCACGAGCACCAGGACGCCCAGCAGGAGACCGAATGCGCCCTGGAGCAGGGTCCAGCCGAACTGCGGCCCCCGCACCACGAGACTGCCCACCAGCCGGAACAGTCCGCCGGTCAGGAAGAGCAGCGCGGCGAACATCGTCAGCGCCTCCGCACTGCCCTCCGGGTGGCGGATGACGACCACACCGGCCGCGATGTTCAGGGCGGCGACGACGACGCCCAGCCAGAAGAAGCTGCTGCCGCGCGATTCGACGGCGTGGAGAAGCCCGACGAGCCCGCCGACGAGCAGCAGCCAGCCGAACAGCAGCATCGAGGTGAGGGTGGCGACGCCGACGTAGACGAGGCCCACGATCCCGGCGATCACGAGGATCACCCCGAGGGCCGCCAGCCAGCCGAAGCTGCGGCGGAGCTTTCGGCTCTCCTGGGCGGGACCGGTCATGGGTGCCTCCTCCTCGTGCCCCTCCCCGGTCGCTGTCGTCCTCGCCTGGCTCCGGCCGTCGTGGCCGCTTCTCCGTCGCCGTCGTCACTGCCTCGCCGCCGGCCCCGGCGCCCTTCCTGATCATAGGTAGAGGTCCGGCGGATAGCATCCGGCGCATGGACCGGACGAACGAGGCGCACGAGGCGGAGCCGGGGGTCCGGCACACGGTGGCGGACGGGGTCGCGACCGTGGTGATCAGCCATCCCGCCAGGCGGAACGCGATGACGGCCGCGATGTGGCGGGAACTGCCCGGGCTGCTGGACGGACTGGGCCGCGACCCCGCCGTACGGGTACTGGTGCTGACGGGCGACGGCGGCACCTTCTGCGCGGGTGCCGACATCACCTCCCTCAGCGCGGCCGCCACGGAGGAGTCACCGCAGGAGCTGGCCGTACGGGCCGAGGAAGCGCTCGCGGCGTTCCCCAAGCCGTCGCTGGCGGCGGTGCGCGGCTACTGCGTGGGTGGCGGCTGCCAGCTGGCGGCCGCCTGCGATCTGCGCTTCGCCGAGGAGGGTGCCTCCTTCGGGATCACCCCGGCGAAGCTCGGCATCGTCTATCCGGCGTCCTCGACCCGGCGGCTCGTCTCGCTCGTGGGTCCGGCCACCGCGAAGTACCTCCTGTTCTCCGGCGAGTTGGTCGGGACGGAGCGGGCGCTGCGCACCGGACTGGTGGACGAGGTGCTGCCCGCGGGCGAACTGGGCAAGCGGGTGGCCGAGTTCACCCGGGTGCTGGCGGCCCGCTCACAGCTGACGCAGGCCGCCGCGAAGGAGTTCGCCGCGGGACGCACGGACCGTGCCCCCCACTGGGCGGAGCAGGCGCGCGGGAGCGGCGACACCGAGGAGGGGATCGCCGCCTTCCTCGAGCGCAGGGCGCCGCGCTTCACCTGGAGCGTGTGAGACCGGGCGGCCGGACGGGTCGGGCCTGCCGTCGCCCGGGACCGCGGGGTCCGGACGGCCGGGGGGCCGGGGGGCCGAGGCGAGGGGCCGCGCGCCGGAGCCGCGCCGGGGGATCAGGCGTCCGGGCAGGACCGAGCGGCGGTCAGGCGTCCGCTCCCAGGACCAGCCCCGCGTGGGTGCGCCACTGCGCCACCATCTGCTCAGGGGCCTTGTCCGGAGATCCGGCGTCGTACGGGGGCTGCGGGTCGTACTCGGTCAGCAGCTGGACCGTCTGGGCGACCTCGTCGCCCGCGATGCGGCCGAGCAGGTGGAGCGCCATGTCGATCCCGGACGAGACGCCCGCGGCCGTGACGTACTTGCCGTCGAAGACGACGCGCTCGCCGGTCGGCTCGGCGCCGAAGGGCACGATGTCCTCCAGGGCGAGCCAGTGGGACGTGGCCCGGCGCCCTTCGAGCAGTCCGGCCGCGGCCAGCAGATGCGAACCGGTGCACACGGACGTGGTCCAGGTGCTGGTCGCGTCGGCCGTGCGCAGCCAGTCGAGGATCGTCTCGTCGAGCATCGCCCGCCGTGAGCCGGGACCACCCGGGACGAGCACGATGTCGGGCCGGGCCACCTCGTGCAGCGCACGGTCGGCGACCATCACGAGAGTGCCCTGGTCGTTGCGTACGGGACCGGCCTCCTTGGCGACGAACACGGTCTCCGCCCCGGGCAGACGGGAGAGCAGCTCGTAGGGGCCGACGGCGTCGAGGCTGGTGAAACCGTCGTAGAGCACGATGGCGATCTGCATGGCGGGGTCCTTTCGGCGGTCGTTCTCGCGGTCGTTGCGGTCGTTGCGGTCGTTGTGGCCGGTGGTCGCCCCGGCAGGGCCGGGGCCGCGGTCCTCCTCGTGCGGGCTCGGGGCCGGGCGGTCGGCAGGGTCAGCGGGCTGGCACGTGGAAGCGGCGCCGGTACTCGGCGGGGGCCGTGCCGAGGGTCTTCACGAAGGCGCGGCGCATCGCCTCGGGCGTCCCGTATCCGCAGGCCCGGGAGACCTCCTCGATCCCGTGGCCGGTGTCCTCCAGCAGCCGGCGGGCGTGCTCGAGGCGCACCCGGTCGACGTACCTCCCCGGCGTGGTCCCGGTCTCGGCGCGGAACGCGCGGGCGAACTGACGGGGCGAGAGCCTGGCCAGCCCGGCCAGCGCCTCCACGGACAGATCGCCGTCCGGGTGGTCGGTGATGTACTGCTGCACGTCGCGCAGCGGTTCACGCCGGGCGCTCTGGGCGGCGAGCTGGGCGCTGAACTGGGACTGATTGCCGGGCCGGCGCAGGAACACCACGAGATGGCGGGCGATGGTCAGCGCCGTCCTGCGCCCCAGGTCCTCCTCGACGAGGGCGAGCGCCAGGTCGATGCCCGCGGTGACCCCGGCCGAGGTGGCGAGCGAACCGTCCCGTACGAAGATCGGCTCGGGGTCCACCTCGACCTCGGGGTAGGAGCGGGCGAGCTGGTCGCAGACGGACCAGTGGGTGGTCACCCTGTGCCCGTCGAGCAGCCCGGCCTCGGCCAGCAGCAGGGCTCCCGTGCACACCGAGACGAGGCGGTTGGCCCTCCCGGCGTGGCCGCGCAGCCAGTCGACCAGCGAGGGCTCGGGCCGGCGCGTGCCCTCCCCGCCCGGCACGATCAGCGTGTGCGGCGGAGCGCAGTCGCCGAGGGCGGCGTCGGGGACGACCGTGAGCCCGCTGGAGGTGCGCACGGGGCCGCCGTCGAGCGAGGCGGTGCGGACGGCGTACCGGAACGGCGCGTGAGGAGCCTGGTTGGCGCCGGTGAAGACCTCGACCGGGCCGGTCACGTCGAGGCTCTGCACTCCGTCGAAGAGCACCACGAGCACGGTTCGCTGCTGCATGCGTCCATCGTCCCGGCCGCCGACTGATGACCGCAATGACGAGAACCCCACCTTTCCTGCCATCGATCCGGGCGAGTGAGCCGAAGGGGCGCGTGGGCGTCGAAAGGGAGGACGCGCGCAGGCCCCGAGGCACGAGGGACCGAGCACGAACGACCGTCGACGCACACCCAAGCGCCCCCGAGGCGAACCGAGAAGGCCACGGGAGCGAGCCGAAGGGGCGCGTGGGCGTCGAAAGGGAGAACGCGCGCAGGCCCCGAGGCACGAGGGACCGAGCACGAACGACCGTCGACGCACACCCAAGCGCCCCCGAGGCGAGCCGAGAAGGCCACGGGAGCGAGCCGAAGGGGCGCGTGGGCGTCGAAAGGGAGAACGCGCGCAGGCCCCGAGGCACGAGGGACCGAGCACGAACGACCGTCGACGCACACCCAAGCGCCCCGGAGGCGAACCGAGAACGAGAGAGAGACGCCCCCTCGCCTTCACGTCGTACCGACCAGTCGGTAACGTGCGGGCATGAGCTCTCTGCACCCGCGCGCGGGACGCCGCTGCCACAACGCCGTCAACCCGCTCCACTCCACCGTGTACTTCTCGCCCGACTACGCGAAGGAACTCGCGGGGATCGGCGTGGAGGACACCAGCGCCGCCTACTTCGCCGGCCGGGCGGCGGCCCTGGGGGCGGTCGGGCCCGGCACGGTCACGGCCACGTTCTACAACTTCAGCCACGAGCTGATCGCCCGGCACCTCCCGGCCGTCTGGGACACCGCCTCCCCCGCCACGGTGCTGGCCGCCCGTATGCGGGCGGTGGACGCGACCCTGCGCCGGCTGCTCGGCGACGCCATCACCTCACCGGAGATGGCGGAGGCCGCCCGCCTGGCACTGCGCGCCACCGAGGCCTGCTCGCGGCCCGCCCGTCCGCTGTACGCCGCGCACGCCGATCTGCCGGTGCCCGAGGAACCGCACCTCGCCTTCTGGCACGCGGCGACCCTGCTGCGCGAGCACCGCGGCGACGGCCATCTCACCGCGCTGCTGTCCGCCGGGCTCGACCCGCTGGAGGCGCTGGTCAGCCACACCGCGACCGGCAAGGGCATGTCCCCGCGATGGATCCTCGCCAGCCGCGGCTGGCGGCGAACCGACTGGGAGGCGGCCTCCGATCGGCTGCGTGAACGGGGACTGCTCGACGCCGACGGCGAGCTGACCGAGGCGGGCACGGCGCTCCGCGCGGACGTGGAGGAGCACACCGACCGGCTCGATCTCGCCCCGTACGAGCACCTGGGCGCGCCGGGCGTCGAACGCCTCACCGAACTCGGCCGCGGTTTCCTCATGGCGGCCGCCGCGGCCGGCGCGTTTCCCGACGACCTGACCGGCAGGGGCTGACCGGCAGGGTCAACCCGTCCGAGGGGGCCGGCCGGGGCTCCCCCCGCCGGGCCGGCGCACGGACCGGCACGGGTCCCGGAGCCGGCCCGCGGAAGCACGCCGGCACGGGCGGGCGGACGTTTGGCTGCACGGGACACGGCAACCCGGAACCGAGCACGACAACGTGTTCGAACCCAGGAGGCAACCGTGTTCCGTGTCATCGCCGACGCGCTCAGGACCCTCGGCGGCATCGTCGCCGCCGTCGTCACCTTCCCGTTCCGGCTGCTGGCCCGTCTCTTCGGCGGTGCGGCCGGGCACGGGCGACGCACGCGCCGCGCGTAGGGGGGACGCGCGACACGGCCCCCGCCCACCCGGCAGAATGCAGCCGAAGAGATCGCGCGGGCACCGGTCCGCGCGGCCTCCAGGCACAGCCGGTATCGGAAGGCGAGTCGGGAACCGTGACGACGTCCATCGAAGGCAGGATCGCCGAGGAACTCGGCGTACGGGAGCGGCAGGTGAAGGCGGCCGTCGAGCTGCTCGACGGCGGGTCGACCGTCCCGTTCATCGCGCGCTACCGCAAGGAAGCGACCGAGATGCTCGACGACGCGCAGCTGCGCACGCTCGAGGAGCGGCTGCGCTATCTGCGGGAGCTGGAGGATCGGCGGACCTCGGTGCTCGAGTCCGTACGCGAGCAGGGAAAGCTCACCGACGAGCTCGAGGCGCAGATCCGGGCCGCCGACACCAAGGCCCGCCTGGAGGACATCTACCTCCCCTTCAAGCCCAAGCGGCGCACCAAGGCGCAGATCGCCCGCGAGGCCGGGCTGGAGCCGCTCGCCGAGGGTCTGCTCGGTGACCCGTCGGTCGAACCCCTCGCGGCGGCCGCCGCGTTCGTCGACGCCGACAAGGGCGTCGCCGACGCGGCCGCCGCGCTGGAGGGCGCCAGGGCGATCCTGACCGAGCGCTTCTCCGAGGACGCCGACCTCATCGGCGAGCTGCGGGAGCGGATGTGGACCCGGGGCCGGCTGGCGGCGAAGGTCCGCGAGGGGAAGGAGGAGGCCGGCGCGAAGTTCGCCGACTACTTCGACTTCGCCGAGCCGTTCACCGAGCTCCCCTCGCACCGCGTGCTCGCGATGCTCCGCGGCGAGAAGGAGGACGTGCTCAGCCTGGAGCTGGAGCCCGAGGAGCCCACGGACGGCCCGTCGACGTACGAGGGCATGGTCGCCCGGCGCTTCGACGTCGCCGACCGCGGACGCCCGGCGGACAAGTGGCTGCAGGACACGGTCCGCTGGGCGTGGCGGACCCGGATCCTCGTGCACCTCGGCATCGACCTGCGGCTGAGGCTGCGGACGGCGGCCGAGGACGAGGCCGTACGCGTCTTCGCCGCGAACCTGCGGGACCTGCTGCTCGCCGCCCCGGCCGGCACGCGCGCGACGCTGGGCCTCGACCCCGGCTTCCGCACCGGTGTGAAGGTCGCCGTCGTGGACGCGACGGGCAAGGTCGTCGCCACCGACACGATCTACCCGCACGTGCCGGCGAACAAGTGGGACGAGTCGCTGGCGAAGCTGGCCCGTCTCGCCAAGGAGCACGCGGTCGAACTGGTCGCCATCGGCAACGGCACCGCGTCCCGCGAGACGGACAGGCTGGCCGCCGACCTGATCGCCAGGCACCCGGAGCTGAAGCTCACCAAGGTGATGGTGTCGGAGGCGGGCGCGTCGGTGTACTCGGCGTCCGCGTTCGCCTCGCAGGAACTGCCGGAGCTCGATGTGTCGCTGCGCGGCGCGGTCTCCATCGCCCGCCGCCTCCAGGACCCCCTCGCGGAGCTGGTGAAGATCGACCCCAAGTCGATCGGCGTGGGCCAGTACCAGCACGACCTGTCCGAGGTGAAGCTCTCGCGCTCGCTGGACGCGGTCGTCGAGGACTGCGTGAACGGAGTCGGCGTCGATGTGAACACCGCCTCCGCGCCGCTGCTCTCCCGGGTGTCGGGCATCGGGACCGGCCTCGCGGAGAACATCGTGGCCCACCGCGACGAGAACGGCCCGTTCCGCTCCCGCAAGCAGCTCAAGAACGTGGCGCGGCTCGGCCCCAAGGCGTACGAGCAGTGCGCGGGCTTCCTGCGGATCCGCGGCGGCGACGACCCGCTCGACGCGTCCAGCGTGCACCCCGAGGCGTACCCCGTGGTGCGGCGCATGGTGAAGACGACCGGCAGCGAGGTCGCGTCGCTCGTGGGCAACACCGGAGTGCTGCGGTCGCTGCGCCCCGACGACTTCGTCGACGAGACCTTCGGTCTGCCGACGGTGACGGACATCCTGCGGGAGCTGGAGAAGCCGGGGCGCGACCCGCGACCCGCGTTCCGGACGGCGACCTTCAAGGAGGGCGTCGAGAAGATCTCCGACCTGGCGTCCGGGATGGTGCTCGAAGGCGTCGTCACCAATGTGGCGGCGTTCGGGGCGTTCGTGGACGTCGGCGTCCACCAGGACGGCCTCGTGCACGTCTCCGCGATGTCGCGCACGTTCGTCAAGGACCCGCGGGACGTGGTGAAGCCGGGCGACGTGGTCAAGGTGAAGGTCCTCGAGGTCGACATCCCGCGCAAGCGGATCTCGTTGACACTGCGGCTGGACGACGAGGCCGCGACGCAGTCGGGCGGAGGCGGCGGCCAGGGTCAGCGCCGCGACCGGGCCCAGGGCGGCGAGCGCGGGCAGGGCGGCGGCCGGCCGCCGCAGCAGCGCCAGGGCGGCCGCGACCGTCGCGCGGGCGCCGGTTCGGGTTCGGGCCGGCAGGCCACGCCTCCCGCCAACAGCGCGATGGCGGACGCCCTGCGCCGGGCGGGCCTCCTGGACGAGAAGGGCCGCGGCGGGCGCTGACGCCGCTCCGGCCGCGCGGACGGGGTCAGTCCGCGCGGCCGGTCCCGCCGGCGGAGGGCAGGGCGGCGCCCCACCCCGGCGGCTCGTACGGTCGTGCGGGAAGGCTCTCTTGCGGAGGGCGTACGGGAGGTCCCGTGCCGGTCGTACGGGAGGCCCCGCACCGGCGTACCCGCGTACCGGTCGTGCGGGAGGAGGCGAAGGACGTGCCGTTCCCGGACCCGGCCGGCGGCGACGGCTCCGCGCGGTCCCCCGAACCCGCCGCGGATCCCGGAAAGCGGCCCTGGAAGCCGCTGCTGGCGGTCTGCGCCGGGTACTTCATGGTGATCCTGGACGTCACGATCATCAATGTCGCCGTGCCGGTGGTGGGCCGGGAGCTGTCGGCCTCGCTCACCGGAATCCAGTGGATCACCGACGGGTACACCCTGGTGCTCGCCGGACTGATGCTGACCGGCCGCGCCCTGGGCGACCGGCTCGGAAACCGCCGGATCTTCTGCGCCGGCGTCGCCGTGTTCACCGCCGCCTCCGCCGTCTGCGCGCTCGCGCCGAACACCGCGGTCCTGGTCGCCGCCCGGCTGGTGGAGGGGCTCGGCGCGGCACTGATCGTGCCCGGCTCACTGGCCCTGCTCGAGCAGGCGTACCCGGCCTCGGCCTCCCGCGCCTGGGCCTTCGGCCTGTGGGGTTCGATGGCGGGCATCGCGGCCTCCGCCGGACCGCTCCTGGGCGGACTGCTGGTCACCACGATGGGCTGGCGATGGGTGTTCCTGATCAACCTGCCTGTGGGCGTCGCCTGTCTGGCGCTGACGCTGCGGCACGTGGCGCCCTCGCCACGCGATTCCGCCCGGGCCCTGGACTGGCCGGCGCAGTGCGCGGTCGTGGCGGCGGTGGCCCTGCTGACCGCGGCACTCAACGAAGCGGGCCGGCGCGGCTGGTCCGATCCCGCGGTCCTCGCGGCCCTGGGCCTCGCGGTCGCGGCGGCCGTGGCGTTCACGGTCCGGGAGAGGCTGGCCCGCACGCCCGCCCTGCCAATGGACCTGCTCCGTTCACGCGCGCTGAGCGGCGGTGCCGCGATCGGTCTGCTGTTCAACTTCGGCTTCTACGGCATGGTGTTCACCGCCAGCCTGAGCTTCCAGCACGAGCGCGGCTACAGCGCGCTCGGCACCGGGGCGGCGCTGTTCCCCGCGGTGGCGATGACCACTGTTCGCCTCGGTCCTGTCCGGGCGGCTCAGCCGCCGGACCGGAGACCGCCCGCTGGTGATCTCCGGAATGCTCCTGGCCGCCCTCGGGCTGGCGGGCTGGGCGGCGGCGGGCGACGATCCCGCGTACCCGCTCCTCGTGGCCCCCATGATGGCCGCCGGATTCGGCACCTCCTTCGCCCTCACCGGGTCGACCGCCACGGTGATGGGCGCCGCACCGCCCGGGTACGCGGGAACCGCCTCCGCGCTGTTCAACACCACGCGCCAGATCGGCAGCGCCACCGGAGTGGCCCTCGGCGGCACGCTGCTCGCGACGGCGGGCGACTACGGCGAGGGCCTGCGCACGAGCATGGCCGTCGGGGCGCTCGCCTGTCTGACCGCCGCGGTGCTGGCCTGGCGGTGCGTCCCGCCCAAGGCCCACGGGGCCTGACCGACACCGGCCCGCACGGCCGCACGGCCCGTCGTCCCCGTCCTCGGCGTTCTGCCCGGCCTCTCATGGGCGCCGGCCTCTGTACGTGACCGTCCGGACGGTCGACCGCCTGCGCGAACCATGGGCACGGAGGGTGCCTGTGACCTGCGTCCTGTCGGCGCACGGGCCGTCGCCGTACGCTTGCCTGCCACTCGCGCGCCATGCGCGGACGTGCTCGCCCGCCCCGGCACGACCCGGCGAGCACACGTCAAGGATGGTTCCCCCACATGCCCAGTGATCTGTCGCCCGTCATCGCCGCCGCCACCCGCTGGCTGCTCTCGGCGTTCCCTCCGGAGGCCGGTGCGCTCGACCGTGCGCTGGCCGAGGCCCAGGCCGGACAGGCGGTGACCATCGCCGCCGCGCTGCGCTACCCGACCGAGCTGGACGCGGAACTGCTGCACCTGCTCGGCCCCGGGGGCTCCGCGCGGCTGGACTCGATCACCGGGGCCGACGTCCACCCGCCCGAGGGGGCCGAGCGCGTCTGGCGCACCTGGGTGGATGAGACCGTCGTCAGCTGGGCGGCGTGCCTGCTCGCCGACGCGGAGCTCGCGGCCGCGGCGGCGATCTGCGTCGCCGCCACGCACCACGGCGCCGGGTCCGTGGGCACCGCGCGACGGCTGACCATTCCCACGCAGCGCGACTACCGCGCGGCACCGCTGCTGCGCCATCCGGACCTGCTCGGCCCCATCGCCGAACTCCATCGGGGCACTCTGCGCGTCCTGGTGACCACCGCCGACATCCCGATCGCGTAATCCGCGCCCCGGCAGACGGAACCGGCTCCCGACCCGGCGTCCGCCGGCGAGGACGACCGCCGCCGACCACGCGCGGGACGGCGCCCCGCGCTCACGCGTGCGGGGGCGGCCCCGGCAGAAAGCGCAGCGCCCACACCGCGCGTTCGGCGACGACCGGGTCCGCGTCCTTCGTCAGCGGCTCCAGCAGGGCTCGGGACTCGTCCGGGTCGGACTGGACCAGGGCGACGATCTCGGTCGCCAGACCGTCCTGGTCGTCGCCGAGGTCGACGGCCGAGGCGCGGATCAGCAGCGGAAGCGTGCCGGTGCCACCGAGTGACGCGATCACGCCGCCGAGCATCTCGCGCGCGTAGAAGTTCCCTTCGCCGATGAAGCGGTCCAGCGCCGCCTCCAGGCGGGGCAGCAGTGCGAGGTCGCCGGACGCCGCAACGGCGTCGGCGAGATCGATCGCCTCGTCGACGGAGTCGAGGCTGTCGAGGAGTTCGAACAGCTGGTCAAGGGGGTCGGTCGTCATGGGCTCGGCCTTCTTCAGGACTCGGTGACCTTGCCGTGCGCCACTTCCAGGCGCCGGGTCGTGCGGACGGTGTCCAGCATCCGGCGGTCGTGCGTGACCAGGAGGAGCGTGCCCGTGTACGAGGCGAGCGCGGACTCCAGCTGCTCGATGGCGGGCAGGTCGAGGTGGTTCGTGGGCTCGTCGAGGACGAGCAGATTGACGCCCCGGCCCTGGAGCAGGGCCAGGGCGGCCCGGGTCCGTTCGCCCGGGGACAGACTGACGGCCGGGCGCAGCACGTGGTCGGCCTTGAGGCCGAACTTGGCGAGGAGGGTGCGGACGTCGGCGGGCTCGGTCTCGGGAACCGCCGCACAGAACGCGTCCAGCAGCGCGTCCGTGCCGTGGAACAGGCGGCGGGCCTGGTCGACCTCGCCGATGACGACACCGGAACCGACGGCCGAGTGCCCGGCGTCGAGGGTGAGCCGGCCGAGCAGGGCGGCGAGCAGCGTCGACTTGCCGGCGCCGTTGGCGCCGGTGACGGCGACGCGGTCGGCCCAGTCGATCTGCAGCGACACCGGCCCGAACCGGAAGTCGCCCCGCCGCACCTCCGCGTCGCGGAGGGTCGCCACGACCGAGCCCGAGCGGGGCGCGGCCGCGATCTCCATCCGCAGCTCCCACTCCTTGCGGGGCTCCTCGACCACGTCGAGCCGTTCGATCATGCGCTGGGTCTGGCGGGCCTTCGCGGCCTGCTTCTCGCTCGCCTCGCTGCGGAACTTGCGGCCGATCTTGTCGTTGTCGCCCGCCTTGCGCCGCGCGTTCTTCACGCCCTTGTCCATCCAGGAGCGCTGCATCCGGGCCCGGCCCTCCAGGGCGGCCCTCTTGTCGGCGTACTCGTCGTAGTCCTCGCGGGCGTGCCGGCGCGCGGTCTCCCGTTCCTCCAGGTAGGCGGCGTAGCCGCCGCCGTAGAGGGTGATCTGCTGCTGGGCGAGATCGAGTTCGAGGACCTTGGTGACCGTCCTGGTGAGGAACTCGCGGTCGTGGCTGACGACGACCGTGCCGGCGCGCAGGCCGGAGACGAACTCCTCCAGCCGCTCCAGGCCGTCCAGGTCGAGGTCGTTGGTCGGCTCGTCGAGGAGGAAGACGTCGTAGCGGGAGAGGAGCAGGGAGGCGAGTCCGGCCCGGGCGGCCTGGCCGCCGGAGAGCGAGGTCATCGGCTGGTCGAGGCCGACGGCGAGCCCGAGTGAGCCGGCGACCTCCTCGGCGCGCTCGTCCAGGTCGGCGCCGCCGAGCGCCAGCCAGCGCTCCAGGCTCGCCGCGTAGGCGTCGTCCGCGCCCGGCGTACCGTCGACGAGGCCCTGGGTGGCCTCGTCCATCGCGCTCTGGGCGGCGGCGACCCCGGTCCTGCGGGCGAGGAACTCGCGCACGGTCTCGCCGTCGCGCCGTTCCGGCTCCTGCGGCAGATGGCCCACTGCGGCGGTCGGCGGGGAGAGCCTCAGCTCACCGTGTTCCGGGATGTCGAGTCCGGCGAGCAGCCGGAGCAGGGTGGACTTCCCTGCGCCGTTGACGCCGACGAGGCCGATCACGTCACCGGGGGCGACGACGAGGTCGAGCCCGGCGAAGAGCGTGCGGTCGCCGTGTCCGGCGGCGAGATCCTTGGCGACGAGGGTTGCGGTCATCAGGGGATCGATCCTAGGTCAGAGCGGCCGGGCGAGTGTGCGGAGGCCGGACGAACCGGCCGGCGACCGGCACCGTGGTCCGCACGGCCGGTCCTGGGAAACCCTTTCGGCTCCGTACGGACGCGCCGGGGCGACCCGGTGGCCCGCTGGCGGACCCCGGCACGCAGGCGGCCACACCGCGTAGCGCGTACGACGGCGTCCGGGGCCGGAGCCCGGGCGGGTGCCCCTGCAGCCCGGGCCGGGCCGGCGACGGCGTCCGCACCGCCCTCCCGGCCGTCGACACCCGCGCGACCGTCGTCACCCGAGCCCCGACGCTGCCCGAGCCCTCTCCGGCCCGAGTCCCGCGACCGGCGGGGTCCGGCTGTGCCGGTGACGAAGCACCACACCGCCCTGCCGGCCGTCGACGACCCGCGTCCGGCGCCGACCGAGGGCTACCGTGTCCACGCGCCACCCAGGACTCCCGCCTCGGCGGACCACCCAGCGCCGACCTCTCGGCGCACCACCCGTACGGCCGCGACACCCGCCACAGCGCGCCGCCACCACGGCCGCCGCGCCTGCCTCAACTCGTCACCGCCGCGACCAGGACGCCCCCGGCCGCGCGCGCCACCAGGAACGACCGTCCCTTGGCGGCTTCGGCGTCCAGGGGTATCCGGTGGGTGCCGGGCTCCAGGGTGCCGTCGAAGACCTCGTGGGTGCGGGTGCGGTGGAGCCGGTCAAGGCGGTGGGCGACCAGCCGGACCCGGCAGACGGAGGCGACGGTCACCGATGCCGTGCGGCTGTCGGCGGTGAGCCCCGTCAGCCGGCGGTGTCCGGCGGGTCGGCGGTCGAGGGCCTGCTCGACCTGGGCGACGACGAGCGGGACGACGTCGGCGAGCGCGTCGACGCAGGCGACGTCCACGCCGGAGCCGGTGAAGGCCGCCCGGACCGCGGCCCGTTCGGACCGCGCGACCGAGCCGCCGAAGACGACGGCCCCGTACGCCCTCAGCTCCTCGGCCGGGACCGCCGCCGTGTCATGGGCGATGTCGGCACCGATGCCGATGGTCCGGAGCGCGGCGGCGAGCCTGGCGAGGGCGGCGGCCCTGGCGCCGATGAGCAGGACGCGGCGGCGCGCCCGGGTGGTGGCGCCGTCGAGGAGGCGTTCCAGCGCCGCGCGGTACTCGTCCGCGCGGAAGCGGAACGGGCCCGTCCCGTGGTAGCCGTTGAGTTCCAGGTCCACGGTCGCGTCCGTCTGCCAGGCGAAGTCCCGCCAGACGACGTCGTTCCCCTCCTGCTCGATCACGGCGGTCACGGCTCCGCAGCCGAGCTCCTCGCACTCGGGGCAGCCGTAGAGGACGTGGCGGCCGCCCGGCAGCGGGGCCGCCGTCTCCAGCAGCAGTCCGCGCACCTGGCGGGTGAGGATCGCCGGGGGCACGTCGGAGGCCAGTGGGGAAACGGCGTCGAGACCGGAGAGCAGATGGAGAAGCGGGTGGCCGTCGACGACGAAGTCCATGAAGTCGCGGTGGACCTCGAAGCCGCCGTCGGCGAGGAATCCCCCGGCCCGCACCGCGGGGGCCAGGGCGAAGGTCGCGTACTCGGCTGACATGTCTGGAGTATCCCCAGCCGTGACGCGATCCGAGCACGGTGGCGGGGATTCCGCTACGGTCCCCGCCATGAGCGGCGATGTGATCGTGGTGGGCGGCGGTGTCATCGGGCTGACGACGGCGGTGGAACTCGCCGAGCGGGGGCGGCGGGTGCGGCTGTGGACCGGCCTGCCCGCCGAGGCGACCACGTCCGCGGTGGCGGGCGCGCTGTGGTGGCCGTACCGGATCGAACCGGAAGCGCTGGTCGGCGCCTGGTCCCTGACATCACTGCGGGTGTACGAGGAACTGGCGGCGCGGCCCGGGGAGACCGGGGTGCGGCTGGTGCCGGGGGTGCAGTCGGGCGTCTCGCCCGCCGAACTCGGGCCCTGGGCCGGGGAACTCGCCGGGAGGGTGCGGGAACCGGCGCCCGGAGAGCGTCCGGCGGGCGTCGCGTCCGGGCTGTGGGCCCGACTGCCGCTGATCGACATGCCGGCTCATCTGGCCTGGCTGCGGACCCGGTTCGAGGCGGCGGGCGGAACGATCGAGCTCCGTACGGTCCGCTCGCTCGACGAGGCGGCCGCCCTGGCGCCGGCCGTGGTCAACTGCACGGGACTCGGGGCTCGTGAACTCGTGCCGGATCCCGGAGTCATCCCGGTGCGGGGTCAGTTGGTGCTGGTGGAGAACCCTGGGATCGACACGTGGTTCGCGGCCGCGGACGAGGCGTCGAGCGATTTGACGTACTTCTTCCCCCAGCCGGGCCGGCTCGTCCTGGGCGGTACGGCGGTCGAGGGGTCCTGGTCGCCGGAGCCGGACCCGGCGACGGCCGAGGCGATCGTCCGGCGGTGCGCCCTTGTGCGCCCCGAGATCGCCGGCGCCGAAATCCTTGCCCACCGGGTCGGTCTGCGCCCGGCGCGCTCCGGAGGGGTGCGGCTGGCGGCGGTTCCCGGCCCGCACGGCACTCGTCTCGTCCACAACTACGGGCACGGAGGGGCGGGTGTGACCGTCGCCTGGGGCTGCGCCCGGGCGGCGGCGGACCTGGCGAGCTGACGAGCGGCCCCGCGACCGCCATGTCCCGGCAGCCGCCGCCATCGCCGCTGCCACCACCTCCGCCAGCGGCAGCGGCAGCGACAACGACAACGACAACGACCCGGGTTACTTCTCCGGTGGCGTGGGCCCGATGCGGAGTTCGAAGTCGCCGTCGTACCTCTCGTGCCCCGCGATGACGGCGAGATCGACGGCTTCCTCGCCGCGTTCCCCCCGCACGATGATCGGATCGTGGCGCAGATCGCGCATCAGCGCGAAGCACATCGCGATCATCACCACGAGGAACGGCGCCGCGACCAGGATCGTGAGATTCTGCAGTCCCGCGAGGGCGTCGCCCTTTCCGCCGCCGATCAGCAGCATCACCGCCGCCACCGCGCCGGTGACGGTGCCCCAGAACACCACGACGAAGCGGCCCGGCTCCAGAGCGCCCTTCTGCGACAGCGTGCCCATCACGAGGGAAGCCGCGTCGGCGCCGGAGACGAAGAAGATGCCGACCAGGACCATCACCAGCAGGCTCGTGACCGTGGCAGCGGGGTACTGCTGGAGTACGGCGAACAACTGGCCCTCGGGCGTGGTCTCGTTGCCCAGCCGGCCGCGCTCCTGGAGCGTCATCGCCGTACCGCCGAAGATCGCGAACCAGCAGAGGCTGACCGCGCTGGGGACGAGGATCACGCCGCCGACGAACTGGCGGATGGTCCGGCCCCGGCTGATGCGGGCGATGAACATGCCCACGAACGGAGTCCAGGAGATCCACCAGGCCCAGTAGAAGACCGTCCAGTTGCCGAGCCAGTCGGCGACCCCGGCACCGCTGGACGCCTCCGTCCGGCCGATCAGCTGGGGCAGTTCGCCGAAGTAGGTGGCGATCGAGGTGGGCAGGAGGTCCAGCACGATGATGGTCGGCCCGGCGACGAAGAGGAACACCGCGAGCAGCAGTGCCAGCACCATGTTGGTGTTGGACAGCCACTGGATGCCCTTCTCGATGCCGGACACGGCGGAGAGGACGAAGGCGAGCGTCAGCACGGCGATGATGACGACGAGCAGCGCCGTGCTCACCCTGGTCATCCAGCCCAGTTCGCTGACTCCGCTGCCGATCTGGAGGGCACCGAGCCCGAGGGAGGCGGCCGAGCCGAACAGCGTGGCGAAGATGGCGAGGATGTCGATGAAACGGCCTCCCCATCCGTAGGCGTGCTTCGTGCCGATCAGCGGCTCGAAGACCGCGCTGACCGTCTGACGGCGGCGGCGCCGGAAGGTGCTGTACGCGATGGCGAGTCCGACCACGGCGTAGATGGCCCACGGGTGCAGCGTCCAGTGGAACAGGGTCGTGGCCATCGCGGTCTCCATGGCCTGGGCCGCGTCGGCGGGATCGGTGCCCGGCGGCGGGTTGGTGAAGTGCGCCAGGGGTTCGCTGACTCCGTAGAACATCAGGCCGATGCCCATGCCCGCGCTGAACATCATCGCGATCCAGGAGACGGTGCGGAACTCCGGTTCCTCGTCCTCCCGGCCCAGCGGGATCCTTCCGTAGCGGCTCATGGCGAGCCAGAGCGCGAAGATCACGAAGCCGGAGGCGGCCAGGACGAACGCCCAGCCGCCGTTGTGGATGAGTGCCGACAGCATGCCGCTGGACACGCGTTCGAGGCTGTCCGTGGCGACGGAGCCCCAGAATACGAACGCGACCGTGAGGACGGCGGTGACCCCGAAGACCACCCGGTCCGTGACGGGGCCGTTTCTCGTCACCTCCGGACGACCGGGGATGTCCGTCACCGGCGCATCTCCGCGGTCGTCCGGCTGTTTTGCGTCATGTGACTCGTCATGCGGCACAGAAGGCCCCTTTCACGGGTAAACGGAGCCGGGCTTCGTTCTCCGTAGGCCCTCCTACCACATGCGACGCCGTTCATACGGAATCAGCAGCGGGCGATCGGACTCCCGGTCGTGAGGCGGTAGGCGGCCCGCTCGTCGAGCAGCAGAGGGACGAGCGCCCGCAGCGACTGCCGCAGGGGTACGACCGCGCCGTCCGGAGTGCGCCTGGAGACCGCTCCGTGCAGGGCGAGTTCGTCCTCGACCTCGGCGTACTGCGCGGCGGTGAGCCGGTAGCCGCAGGGCGGGTCCTGGATGGTCTCGTCCGGTGTCGCGGGGTCGTTGTCGGCGCCGCCGGTCCACACCGGGCCGCGGTCGGCGAACCCGGTGAGCCGGGCCTTGGTGGTCGCGGCCTCGATCCGGCCGCGCCGGTCGCCGACGAAGTCGAACGCGCCGTCCAGGGCGGCGAGCTGGGAGTCGACACGGCGCCGGTTGTTGAGGGCCGGGTCCGCCTTCTCGGCGTCGGTGAGGGCATCGACCCTGGTCTCGACGAGCAGGCCGACGGAGTGCTTCAGGCCCGCCGTGTTGCGCAGGATGCGCTCCTGGCCGTCGCCCGCGACCTGCCGGACGGGCTCGCCGGTGACGGGGTCGGTCCAGATTCCGTAGATGCCGGTACTGAATCCGGCCTCGCCGGCGGCGGGGCGGACGTACTCCTCGGAGAGGGTGCGGGCCTCGCGGTGCACGTCCGGCGCGGTGTTGAGGTTGCGCGGCCAGAGCGCGAGGAGGTCCTTGTCGTAGTAGCCGGGAGTGGCACCGTATTCGTGCAGGTCGTAGACGACGTCGGGACGGCGGTCGCGGATGACGGCGGCCATGGCACGGCCCTCGGCGGTCTTCAGCGCGATGTGGTCGCGGTTGACGTCCACGCCGTCGGCGTTGCCGCGGGTGTCCGCCGCTCGTCCGTCGGGGTTGGCGGTCGGGATGACGAGGACGGTCGTGCGGTCGAGGAAGCGGCGGGTGCCGGCGTCCCCGGCCCGGGCGAGGTCGCGGACCGTGGTGAGGCAGGCCTCCCGGCCGGACGGCTCGTCGCCGTGCTGACTGCAGATCAGCAGCATGGTGTTCGCCGTGGGCCGGTCGCCTCCGACGCGGACGAGCTGGAGCGGGCGGCCCTGTCCGGTCGTGCCGATGGTGCGCAGCGACACCCGGTCGCTCGACCGGTCGACGGCGGCGAGGAAGGCCCACTCCTCGGGCTGGGTGGTCCAGCGTGCCCCACCGGAGGCCTCGAATCCGGTGCGCGGCACGTCCGTGTGCGCGGCGGCCTGGACGGGCGCGGGTACGGTCACGGCGGCGGCCGTGAGTGCGCAGGCCGCCACGGCGAGGGTACGGATACGACGGTGCATCAGTTGCTGCCTCCGGGGACGGGTCGGATCGGATGCGGTGCGCTCACGCCGGAGAGCCGGGCGCCTGGGGGCGCTCCGATCCGTGCGGCGGTGCCGTCGGTGGCCCGCAGGAACGCCGCCGTGCCGCCGGTGAACGGCAGCCGCGCCACGGTGCGGGACAGATCGAGGGTCAGTCCGGGACGGGTGGAGGGCGGGTCGATGAGCCCTTCGTCGGTCCCGCCGATGATCAGGGCCAGCCGGTGGCCGGCCGGGACGACGTGGTCCGTGGCGTGCAGGTCGAGGGTGAGGCGGTACGGCCTGCCGGGTGTAAGGGGGCGCCCCTTGGCGGGCGAGGCGTGGGTGCCCAGGTCGGCCCAGCCACGGCTGACGACGGTGTACTCGACGTCGGCCGTGCGTGCCGCGGTCTCCTTGTAGCAGGAGCTGTCCCCCGCGGTGCTCGCGCCCCAGCAGGTGCGCCCGGGAAGGGTGGTGATGCCCTCGCCGGCGTGGGCGTAGTCGCGGATGGTGTCGGGGCCGACGTCGACGAGCACGGCCGTCAGATGCGCGGTGCTCGTGGTCGCGGTGGCGGTGACGGTCACCTCGGGGGAACCGGCGAGGCGCAGTGCGCGGCCGAGCGGCCGGGTGGCGAACCCCGCCTTCGCGGGAGTCGAGCGGTCGATGTCGGCGGCCCAGTCGCCCTCGCCGAGCGACGGGTCGTCCGTGAAGGTCTCCGTGGCGCCGGGCCGTGCGGGCCGCAGGCCGAGGGTGCCGACGCCGGGGACGTCCCCGCTCCCGGGGCGCAGGGCGGTCGTGGCGGTGGAACGGGGCGGCCAGACGCGGTCGGTGGACCACTGTCCGGGGGCGCGCTCGATGTCGGCCATGGGCTCGCGGTCGATGCCGTTGTCGTGGCCGAGGAGGTAGTGGTCGAACCAGCGGTGCAGGGTCCTGACCCACTCGGCGCGGCGGAAGTCGAAGGGGTCGACGTGTCCGGTCTGCGAGAGCCAGACCTTGCGCTCGACGCCGTTGGCCGCGAGGGCGTCCCACCACTGCCCGAAGTGCTTCGCGCGGACGTTGAGGTCCTGCATTCCGTGGACGGCGAGGACGCTCGCCCTCACCTTGGCCGCGTCCCGGACGTAGTCGCGCTCGCTCCACAGCGGGGTAAGGTCGCCGGACCGCGGGGCCCCGTCGACGAGACGCTGCTGCACCGCCTGGCAGCGGGTGCGCGCCTCGGGGCTGTTGACGTATCCGGAGAGCCGGTCGGGGCCCGAGTCGTAGAGCGGGGCGCCCTGGGCGAAGTAGTAGTCGTACCAGGAGGAGATGGCGGCGATCGGCACGACGGTGCGCAGGCCCTCGACCCCGGTGGCGGCGACGCCGTTGGCGATGGTGCCGTCCCAGCTCTTGCCGATCATCCCCACGTTCCCGGTGGTCCAGGGAGCGGCGGCGCGCCGGGGGCCGTTCCGGGTGGTGAAGGCACGGGCCCGGCCGTTCAGCCAGTCGACGACGGCCTTGGCCGACTGGACGTCGGAGCGTCCGCCGACGTCGACGCAGCCGTCGGACCGGCTGGTGCCGGCGAGGTCGACGGCGACGAAGGCATAGCCGCGCGGCACGAAGTAGTTGTCGTAGTACAGCGGGAAGCCGACGGGATCACCGTCGGCGTCATAGGTCTTCCTCTGGCTTTCGTTGCCGCGCCCGCAGCAGGAGTAATACGGGCTGGCATCCATGATGACGGGTATTTTCCGGCCATGTTGCGCCGGTTCCCGCGGCCGGACGATGTCGACGGCGACGCGGTCGTTCCGGCCGTCCCCGTCGCCGTCGAGCCGTGTGTCGACCCATACGGATTCCCGTATCGCGTCGTCGTAGGAGTAGACGGGTCTGCTCTCCCGGGGCGCGGCGCCGTGCGCGCCGCCCGGCGGGACGAGTACGGACATCAGGGCGGCTGCGGCCGTCGCGGCGATGGTTCTGCCGGTGAGCCGGATGCGGTGCACACGTATCGGCATGGGCGGACCGTACCCCCGTCAACTTCCGTGCGACAGAGGGCAGTAGTGAGCCGTTCGAGGACGGGAGTGACGAATGGGAGACCGCGCATCATGTCGGCCGAATGGCGATCGCGTGACGGCGGGCGCCATGGACATGACGGAGCGTCGGACGCGTGAATAGGGTCCGAAGAGATCATCCACCCCTGATGTTTGGAGCATTCGTGCACCGCAGAATTCTCGTCCCGAGCGCGCTTGCGGCATCTCTTCTGCTGGCGATCCCGGCATCCGCCGCAGCCGGGGCTCCGGGGAAATCCTCCGGAGAAAAGACGCCCGGGGCCCCGGGCATCGGCGACCCCTACTACCCGGCCAGCGGAAACGGCGGCTACGACGTATCGCATTACGACCTCCGGCTGAAATACCAGCCGGCGACGGACCTCCTGGAGGGCACGGCGACGATTCTCGCCACCACCCGGCAGGGCCTCTCCCGGTTCAACCTCGATTTCGGTCTGCCGGTCGGCGAGGTGCGGGTGAACGGCCGCAAGGCGGCGTTCACCCGCAGCGGCGACCAGGAACTGGAGATCACGCCCGTCTCTCCGCTGGAGAAGGACCGCGCGGTCTCGGTGGTCGTGCGCTACGCCGGGAAGCCCTCCGAGCTGAAGATCGACGGCTGGACCGCGTGGCACCGCACCCCGGACGGCGGCGTCGCCGCGCAGGAGCCCGCCTCGGCCGTGTGGTGGTTCCCGTCCAACGACCATCCGCTCGACAAGGCCACCTTCGACGTCTCCGTCTCGGTCCCCGACGGCACCCAGGCGATCAGCAACGGCGTGCTCCAGTCCCGCTCCTCACGGCTCGGCTGGACCCGCTTCAACTGGCGGTCCGACAAACCTCAGGCCACGTATCTCGCCACGCTGGCCGTGGGGAAGTTCGACATCACCACGGACACGACCGCGAACGGCCTCCCTGTCCTCAACGCGTACAGCAAGGACCTCGGCGGCAACGCGGGCGCGGCGCGGGCGAGCATCGAGCGGACCGCCGAGGTCGCGGAGTGGCTGGAGGGGGTCTTCGGGCCGTACCCGTTCAACGCGCTCGGCGGCTACGTCCCGAACGTGCCCAGCGGGTACGCGCTGGAGACGCAGACCCGGCCGTTCTACAGCCCGCGGCAGTTCGCGGGCGGCGCGAACGTCTCGGTCGTCGTCCACGAACTCGCCCACCAGTGGTACGGGGACAGCGTCTCCGTGAAGGGCTGGAAGGACATCTGGGTCAACGAGGGCTTCGCCCGCTACAGCCAGTGGCTCTGGTCGGAGAAGGAGGGCGAGGGCACGGCGCAGGAGCTCGCCGACTACGTCTACGCACTGCATCCGGCCGACGACGCCTTCTGGACGGTGAAGCCGGGCGATCCGGGGCCGGACAAGCAGTTCGACCTCGCCGTGTACGACCGCGGCGCGCTCGCCCTGCAGGCGCTGCGCAACAAGATCGGCGACGAGGACTTCTTCGCGGTGCTCAAGGGCTGGCCGGCCGCGCACGCCGACGGCAACGCGAGCGTCGGCGACTTCGTGGAGTACGCGGAGAAGGTCTCCGGCGAACGGCTCGCGGAGCTCTTCGACACCTGGCTGTACCGGCCGTCGAAGCCGGCCGCGTCCGCGGCGGCGACGGCCGGGTCCGCTCAGGCGTCCCGCATCGGGCCCGGGGCCCGGCCGGCGGAGCCCAGGTCGTACCGGAAGATCGCCGCGACCGACACCGTGCACGACCACGGCCGCGCCGGCGGGCACGGCCGCTGACCGCGGCATCCGGCGCCGCCGCCCTGCTCCGGGGCGGCGGCGCCTGCGGCTACGCTGGCCCCGCACGACCCGTGTCACCCGTACGGACACCGCCGGTGAGGAGCGCCCCGTGGCCGATCGGAGCAGTGGGCCCAGACCCACCCTGGAAGCCGTCGCCGCGCGGGCCGGGGTGTCCCGGGCCACGGTGTCCCGCGTCGTGAACGGCGGGGCAGGGGTGCGAGCCCCGGTCGCCGACCGGGTGCGGGAGGCGGTCGCGGAGCTCGGCTACGTGCCCAACCAGGCGGCCCGCAGCCTGGTCACACGGCGCAGCGGCGCGGTCGCCGTGATCATCGCCGAACCCGAGTTCCGGGTCTTCTCCGATCCGTTCTTCGAACGCCAGGTGCGCGGCATCAGCCGTGAACTGGTCGTGCACGACTCGCAGTTGGTGCTGCTGTGGGTCGAGGGCCCGGACGACCACGACCGGATAGCCCGCTATCTCGGCGGCGGGCACGTCGACGGCGCACTCGCCTTCTCGCTCCACGAGAGCGACGAACTCCCCTCGGTGGTGCTCGGGTCGGGGGTGCCGGCGGTGTTCGGTGGCCGCCCCGGCGGGCCGGGCGCCGGTTCCGAGCACGCCGTGCCGTACGTCGACTGCGACAACCGGGGCGGGGCCCGTGCGGCGGTGCGCCATCTCGTCGGTCTCGGCCGCACCCGGATCGCCCACATCGCGGGGCCCCAGGACCAGACATCGGCGCTCGACCGGCTGCACGGCTACCGGGACGTGCTGCCGGACGCCGATCCGGGGCTGACCGCCCTGGGCGACTTCACCGCGCGCAGCGGGGAGTTGGCGATGGCCGGGCTGCTCGACGGGGGCGCGGGCGCGCCCGACGCGGTGTTCGCCTCGAACGACCTGATGGCCTCGGGGGCGCTGAAGCTGCTGCGCGAGCGGGGGCTGCGGGTGCCGCACGACGTCGCGCTGGTCGGCTTCGACGACATGGCGTCGGTGGCGGAGTCCACCGATCCGCCCCTGACGACGGTCCGTCAGGACATCGAGGGCAACGGCCGGCTGATGGTACGGCTGCTGATGGAGTTGCTTGAAGCGGGTGGCGCGGAGGCCGCTGGCCCGGCCTCGCTGATCACACCGACGACGCTGGTGCGACGCGCCTCGGCGTGAGGCGACGCGCGGCCTCCCGGGACGTCGGCCACGGTACGGACGACCCGGCCCCGCGCCCGGGCGCGGACTGCACCGGGAGCGCAGACGGCTCCCCGGGCGCGGACGGCCTCCCGGGTGGAAGCGGCGGCGGCTCGCCGGCGTCCCCGTGCGGCGTGCTCGTCCGGCGTCACCCGGCGCGCCGGGGGGTGGGCCGCCGGCCCACCCGCACCGGCGACCACCGCCCCTCGGCCCGGGCCCGGCGGCGGGCCTCCCTGGCCTGCGGCAGATAGCGCAGCCGCTCCGGAAGCAGGGGCACCACCGCCCGGACGACCCGGCCGAAGCGCCGCAGCCGCCGCTCCTGGTCGTCGCTCCAGGGCAGCCCGATCGTCGCGCGGGCGTCCGGCGGCATCAGCCCGATCGTGAGGAAGCGCCTCAGCCGGAGGAATCGGGGCAGGATCAGCGGCCAGCACAGGCGCAGCAGCAGCCGCAGCGGCAGGGGGCCGAGGGCGGGCGGCGGCAGCCGGAGATCGGTGGCCACGAGTTCCCGGACGACGGCGTTGGCCTCCAGTTCGTCGGCGAGGACCTTGCGGTAGTAGGGCCAGAACTCCTCGATGGTGCCCGGCATGTCCTTGTCGCGGATGCCGAGCACCCGGCCGACCCTCAGCCATTCCTCGTAGAGCCGGCGCTCCTGCGCCTCGGTGAACGGGCGGTACAGGTAGCGGATCGCGTGGCGGTGGACGGGGAAGCCGGTGGCGTGGACCCACGCGTAGTAATCGGGTGTGAGCGCGTGGTAGCGCCGTCCCCGGCTGTCGGTGCCCCGCACGGTCCGGTGCAGCCGCCGCAGGCGGCGCCCCTCCTCGGCCGCGGCGTCACCGCCGTACACCCACAGCTGGAGCGAGCGCAGTGAGCGCTCGCCGCGGCCCCAGGGGTCGGTGCGGAAGACGGAGTGCTCGTCGACGCCCGCGCCGACGGCGGGGTGCGCGACCTGAAGGGCGAGGGCGGAGGGGAGCATCAGCAGCCCGCGGACGTCCCCGACGAGGGTCCACAGCACACCGCCCGGCGGCGGGGGCAAGGGGCCGGGCCCGGTGGTGCCGTCGGCTCTCCGCGTCAGGGGTTCCCGTGGCCTGGTCATGGGTGCGCTCCCGGCGGCCGGCGGGCGCGGTGGGGGCGCGCCCGGTCTCACGCTTCCAGTATGCGATCACGACCCGCACGGCGGGGAGCCGGGCCGATCCGTCCCGGGAAGTCCCCTTGAAGAGCCCCGGGACGCGAATTGTCCGTACACGTTCCGAGGAACGTCGAACTCCGGCAAGAAACCCGGCACCTGGTGGTTACCCGAAGGTAACTGCCGCTGCTTTGATGTGCGCGCCGGTATCACCCCCCACCAGAAACGGGAGTTCCAGTGCCGCAATCCGTGCTCCGCCGCGCGTCCGGCGCAGCCCTCTCCACGGCGCTCGCCGTCGCGACTCTGGCGGTCGCCGCGCCGTCGGCGTCCGCCTCACCCGCCGGGCGGACCGCCGCGGCGACACCCTCGCTGAAGGTCCTGACGTACAACGTCTTCCTCTTCAGCAAGACCCTCTACCCCAACTGGGGCCAGGACCACCGGGCCGCCGAGATCCCGAAGGCCCCGTACTTCCAGGGCAACGACGTCGTGGTGCTCCAGGAGGCGTTCGACAACTCCTCGTCCGACGCGCTGCAGCGCAACGCCCGTGCCCAGTACCCGTACCAGACCCCCGTGATGGGCCGCAGCAAGAGCGGCTGGGACGCGACGGGCGGCGCCTACTCGGCGACGGTGCCGGAGGACGGCGGGGTCACGGTCCTCAGCAGGTGGCCCATCGTGCGCAAGGAGCAGTACGTCTACAAGGACGCCTGCGGCTCCGACTGGTGGTCCAACAAGGGGTTCGTGTACACGGTCCTGGACGTGAACGGCAGCCGGGTGCACGTGGTGGGGACCCATGCGCAGTCCACCGACCCGGGCTGCGCGGCGGGTGAGGCGGCGCAGATGCGCAGCCGCCAGTTCAGGGCGCTCGACGCGTTCCTCGACGCCAAGAACATCCCGGCCTCCGAACAGGTCCTGGTGGCGGGCGACTTCAATGTCGACTCGCGCACTCCCGAGTACGCGGCCATGCTGGCGGACGGCGGGCTCACGGGAGCGGACAGCCGCACCGGGCACGCGTACTCCTTCGACCCGCAGGACAACTCGATCGCGGCCGACCGCTATCCGGGCGAGCCGCGCGAGGACCTGGACCACGTGCTGCACCGGGCGGGGCACGTCCGCCCGGCCGGCTGGCGCAACGATGTCGTCAAGGAGCAGAGCGCCCCCTGGACGGTCACCAGTTGGGGTACCGACTACACCTACACCAACCTCTCGGACCACTATCCGGTCGCGGCCTCCGGGCAGTAGCGGGCAGGGCGTAGTCGCGAGGCGTTCGCAGCTGGTCAGGGGCCGCTCTTCGGCAGTGGCTGCAAACCTGTCCGGCTGTCATGGTGGTGTCCATGACGGCTCATGGACGCACGCACGGGCACGCGGAGGACCACGGGCCCGGCCGTTCACACGGACGTACGGACGGCGGGGAGCACGGGCACGCGCACGGCCGGGGCCGCGGCCGTGGACACCACCACCATCACCACCACGGCGAACGCATCGACTCCGCGCTCGAAGGCTCGGCCGAAGGGCTGCGAACGCTCTGGTTCTCCTTCGCGGTCCTGACCGCGACGACCGTCGTACAGGCGGTCATCGCGGCGCTGTCGGGGTCGGTCGCGCTGCTGGGCGACACGGTCCACAACGCGACCGACGCGCTCACCGCGCTGCCGCTCGCCCTGGCGTTCGTGCTGGGCCGGCGCGCTGCGACCCGGCGGTACACCTACGGCTTCGGCCGCGCCGAGGACCTGGCGGGGGTCTTCGTCGTCCTGGTGATCGCCGTCTCCGCCGCCTTCGCCGGGTACGAGGCGTTCCTGAGGCTGCTGGACCCGCAGGACATCACCCATCTCCCGGCGGTCGCCGCGGCCGGGCTCGTGGGCTTCGCGGGCAACGAGTGGGTGGCGAGGGCCCGGATCCGTACGGGGCGCCGCATCGGCTCCGCCGCGCTCGTCGCGGACGGACTGCACGCCCGCACCGACGGGTTCACCTCGCTCGCCGTGCTGCTCGGCGCCGGCGGCGCGGCGCTGGGCTGGCGGTACGCGGACCCCCTCGTCGGCCTCGTCATCACCGGGGCGATCCTGCTCGTGCTGCGCGGCGCGGCACGAGAGATCTGGCACCGTCTGATGGACGCCGTGGATCCGGCACTGGTCGACACCGCCGAACACGCGCTCGCACACGTCGATGGTGTACGGGCCGTGGGGACCGTGCGGATGCGGTGGATCGGGCACACCCTGCGCGCAGAGACCTCGGTCGAGGTCGACCCCGGCCTCACCGTCGTACAGGCGCACGCCGTGGCGGTCGCCGCCGAACACGCCCTGCTCCACGCCGTGCCCCGGCTGGCGGGCGCGAGCGTGCACATCGACCACCCGGGTACGGCCGGCCAGGACCCGCACGCCGCGCTGGCCCACCACTTCGCGCGCTGACCGCGCGGCCCGGCCGGCGACGGGCCGGTGGCGCTCGGCCCCGCGACCGATCGCGAACCTCTCGGTCCCGACGGCCGCTCCGTCCGGCGACCGCTCCGTCCGGCGGCCGCGCGCCACCAGGCGGTATCCCGCGCTACCGGTACCAGGCTGCGGCACTCCAGGCGTACAGCGCGATGGTCGCGGCCACGCAGAGGATGACGACCCAGGAGCCGAGGCTCGTGTGCCGGACGGTGCGCGCGGTCCGCGGCGGACGGGCGGAGCGCGCGGTCCGCGCCGGGCGGGCCGGGCGCGGGGAGCCTCCCGAACGCGCGGCGAATCGGCCGGACTTGGCGGCGGGCGCGAGGCCGGACGGCACCGTGAGCGGCGAGGGGTCCGCGGCGGTCTCGGCGAGCAGCCGGCGGCACACGGCGGCCAGTTCGCCGGTGCCGGCCCCGATGTGCACCACGGCCTCCGAGCGCGCGGGAGCCGTCGTGCCGCCGTCGAGTATGCGTCCGGCGCGCAGGAGGATCTCGTCCCGGCCGCCGCTCGGCGCGAGGCTGATCCAGCGTTGGACGTGCTCGCCCCGGATGACCACGCCTCCCGCGTGATCCCGGTACACGGTGTGCTCACGCCACAGGACGTCCGCCAACTCCGCTGCGGTCTCCCTCAGTTGCGCACTCATGCTCTCCCCCGCTCCGCCGTGCGCCGCTCGAACAAGCACCGCACTCTAGCGTCAGGCGCGCACCGCGCCGCGCGCGGGCTCCGTGCCGTGGTCGTACACCGTCACCGGTATGCCCTGCTCGACGAGCCGGGCCCGCACCAGCGGCTCCACCCGGGACCAGGTGCCGCCCGCCAGCCCGCAGCCGATCCTCGGCATGTGGACGGAGGCTCCGAGCTCGGCGGCCTTCCCGGCGACCGCGCCCAGCCCCGTGCCGATGGCCTCGTACCGCACGGGGACGCCCTTGCTTCCCGTGCGCATCCCCCGCTGGCCCACCATGTTCGCCACCCACACATACGGCCCGACAGGCACGAACTGGACGGCGCCGAGGCCGAAGTCGTTGCGAGCCCGCTCCCGGTGCCAGCGCCGGTACTCCTTCTCCGGCTCCGGCCAGCGGCGCGACACGGCGACGACGAAGCCCTTTCCCCAGCCGCCCAGATCGTTGCAGACATGCACGATCAGCTTGACGCCCTTGCCCTGCGGCGCGGTGGCGTCCCCCCGTAGGTACGTGATCCCCGTCATGGCCCCACCGTACGAGGCCCCTCGGACAATCGGGCGACTGCTACCGGGGCGTTCCAAGGGCCTCGTCGGCCGTCGTGAAACGGTGGACCGCCGGCTTCAGGACTTCGCGGAGGTAGCCGAAGTAGGCCGTTTCCGCCGTTCCTTCCAGCACTGCCAGCAGGAAGGCGAGACACCCCATGTCATGGTGCTCCCACAGTGGGCCGCGTCCCTCGTTGTAGAGCACGGTCCATTCGTCGGGACGCCGGCCGGGGCGCACGAGCCAGTACAGGAACGCCCCCGTGCCCTCCTCGAACGCCCACGGCAGCACGCGGGCCCCGGGTTCCAGCAGCCCGGCGGGCTTCTCCTCGCCCGTCTCCCACAAGCCGGCGAGGATCTCGTCCCGTTCCGCCGTCTGCGCGTGCAGGTCGCAGTCGTCGTCGGCGGAACCGGGGACGAGCAGCCAGATCGTCTCGTCGAAGATGCCGGCGCCGTACGACTCGACGAGTCGCCTGTAGTCGGCGGGCAGAGCCGTACCGAGAGCGCGCTCGGCCTGCGGCCAGTCCAGCGCGGGCGGCGGATCGGCGGGCGGTGGGCAGAGGCGGACGAGGGCATCCATGGCGGTCACGAGGAGAACGCTACGAGAGCCGTTCACCGGCGCCGGTGGGTGGGTCGCGGTCCCCCGCGGGCGGTCGGTCGCCCTGGGACGATCGGTCCGCGTACTCCCTCCCGGTTTCACAACTCTGGTGAGACAGCAATACTGTTGCACTCGACCGGTGCACGCAGGGAGCGGGGGAAGACGATGGCTACCGAGACCGAGGGGCCGACGCTGACCGTCGACGAGCTGGCCGCCCGCGCGGGCGTCACCGTCCGCACCATCAGGTTCTACAGCACCCGTGGTCTGCTGCCGCCTCCGGAGATCGGCCCGCGCCGCGTCGGCCGCTACGGCGCGGAGCACCTCTCCCGGCTGGCCCTGATCGAGGAACTGCAGCACCAGGGCATGACACTCGCGGCCATCGAACGCTACCTGGAACAGCTGCCGCCGGGGCTGAGCGCGCAGGATCTGGCGATCCACCGGGCCCTGGTGGCCTCCTGGGCGCCCGAATCGGCGGAGGAGACCGGCCTGGAGGAGCTGGTGCGCCGAGCCGGGCGGCCGCTGTCGGACCAGGACGTCGAACGGCTCGCGGCCATGGGCGTGCTGGACCGTACCGGCACACCGGACGTGTTCCGGCTCGACGGCGGGCTGCTGCGGCTCGGGGTCGAACTGCTCGACGTGCCGATCGCCCACGAGACGATCCTGGCCTCCCGCACGGTCCTGCTGGAGCACGCCCGGGCCGCCGCGCAGGAGCTGACCAGGCTGTTCCGCGACGAGGTGTGGGGGCCCTACCGCGAACGCGAGTCGGACCCCGACCATGTCGCCGCGATGAAGTCCCTCTCGGCCCATATGCAGCCGATGGTGATCCAGGCCCTCGTCACGGCCTTCCAGCGGTCGCTGCGGGAGGAACTCCGCGCCGCCTTCGGCACGGCGGTCGAGGACGGAACGGCGGCCCCCGCCGCAGCGGCGGACACCCCGGATGGTCCGGCGCGTCCACCGGAGCGGCCCTGACCACCGCGTACGACGCGGTCGCCGAAGCCCGCTGACGGCTGACGGCTGACGGCTGACGGCACACCTGCCACCGGGCCACGGCTCGTCCCGGCCTTCGCCCGGCTACACGTCCCTCTCCGCCCCCGCCTCCGCCCCGCCCAGCCACAGGCAGAACGGATGCCCCGCCGGGTCCAGGCACACCCGGACGTCGTCCTGCGGCTGGAACGCGGCCAGGCTCGCCCCGAGAGCGAGGGCCTGGGCCACGGCTCCATCCAGGTCGGCGACCTCGATCTCCAGATGGGCCTGCATCTGCTGCCCGCCCGGCACCCCCGGCCAGACCGGCGGGACGTGGTGCGGCTCGGTCTGGAAGGACAGCGCCGTCCCGCCGTCCGGCGGGACGAGCTTCACCCAGTCGGGCTCGTCCGCCGCCACCGTCCAGCCGAGCAGCCGCCGGTAGAAGCCGGCGAGCCGGCGGGCGTCGGGAGCGTCCAGCGAGATGCCGCTGAGCCGTGGCCGCTGTGGTCGTGTCATGGGGACCACCCTGCCGGGAGGGGACGGGCCCGCACCAGTGGCGGACCCGCACCGGAGACGGACCCGCGCGTCGGCCGTCCGCCGACGCACTCGTGGCCGCTCGGCGCCCCGGCCGTAAGCGCCCCGGCTGTCGGGCCCCGGCCCGGGCCTCGGCCGTCCGCGCCCCGCCGGTCCGGGTCCGGACCGGTGTCCGGACCGGCCGGGGCTACGGCGGACGTCACTCGTCGGTGAAGACCTCGCCCCGCTCGGCCTTCTCCACCAGCAGCGCCGGCGGCTCGAAGCGCTCGCCGTACGCCGCGGCCAGCTCGCGCGCACGGGCGACGAAGCCGGGCAGGCCCTTGCCCACGCCGGCGCCGCCCTCGTACCCGTTGATGTACTGCAGCACGCCGCCCGTCCACGCGGGGAAGCCGATGCCCATGATGGACCCGATGTTGGCGTCGGCCACCGACGTCAGCACGCCCTCCTCCAGGCACCGGACGGTGTCCAGCGCCTCGGAGAAGAGCATCCGCTCCTTCATGTCCTCGAACGGGACGTGCACGCCGGGCTTGGCGAAGTGCTCGCGCAGCCCCGGCCACAGCCCGGCACGCCTGCCGTCCACGTAGTCGTAGAAGCCCGCGCCCCCGCTGCGGCCCGTGCGCCCGAAGTCGTCGACCAGCCGGTCGATCACCGCGTCCGCCGGGTGCGGGGTCCACGTCCCGCCGGATTCCTTCACGGCCCGCCGCGTCTCGTTGCGGATCTTGCGCGGGAGGGTGAGCGTGAGCTCGTCCATCAGCGACAGGACCTTCGCCGGGTAGCCCGCCTGGGCCGCGGCCTGCTCGACCGACGCGGGCTCGACGCCCTCGCCGACCATCGCCACGCCCTCGTTGATGAACTGACCGATCACCCGCGAGGTGAAGAACCCGCGGGAGTCGTTCACGACGATCGGCGTCTTGTTGATCTGACGCACCAGGTCGAAGGCGCGCGCCAGCGCCTCGTCACCGGTGCGCTCCCCCTTGATGATCTCGACCAGCGGCATCTTGTCCACGGGCGAGAAGAAGTGCAGACCGATGAAGTCGACGGGACGCTCGACGCCTTCGGCGAGGAGCGTGATCGGCAGGGTCGAGGTGTTGGAGCACAGCAGCGCGTCCGGCTCGACGACGTGCTGGATCTCCTGGAACACCTTGTGCTTGAGCGCCTGGTCCTCGAAGACGGCCTCGATGACGGCGTCGCAGCCCGCGAGGTCGGCGGGGTCGGCCGTCGGAGTGATCCGGGCGAGCAGTTCGGCGCGCTTGGCCTCGGTCGTACGGCCCCGGCTCAGCGCCTTGTCCAGCAGTTTCTCCGAGTACGCCTTGCCCCGTGCGGCGGCGTCGGCGTTGACGTCCTTGAGGACGACCTCGATACCGGCGCGGGCGCAGGAGTACGCGATGCCCGCGCCCATCATCCCGGCGCCCAGGACGGCGACCTTGCGGACCTTTCGCCGCTCGATGCCCTTGGGGCGGTTGGCGCCGGAGTTGACCGCCTGGAGGTCGAAGAAGAACGCCTGGATCATGTTCTTGGCGGTCTGGCCGGTGAGCAGCTCGGTGAAGTACCGCGCCTCGATGACCTGGGCGGTCTCGAAGTCCACCTGCGAGCCCTCGACGGCGGCCGCGAGGATGTTGCGCGGCGCCGGGAACGGGGCGCCGTTCAGCTGCTTCTTGAGGTTGGCGGGGAAGGCGGGCAGGTTCGCCGCGAACTTCGGGTTCGACGGCGTGCCGCCGGGGATCCGGTAACCCTTGACGTCCCAGGGCTGCTGGGACTCGGGGTGCGTCTCGATGAAGGCGCGCGCCTTGGCCAGCATCTCCTCGGGCGTGGCGGCGACTTCGTGGACGAGGCCGTTCTCGAGCGCCCGCTGCGGGGAGTACTGGGTGCCCTGCAGGAGGACCTTCAGCAGGGCGTCCGCGATGCCCATGAGCCGCACGGTGCGGGTGACGCCGCCGCCTGCGGGCAGCAGTCCGAGCGTGACCTCCGGCAGACCGATCTTGGAGCCGGGTGCGTCGAGGGCGATGCGGTGGTGGCAGGCGAGGGCGATCTCGTAACCGCCGCCGAGTGCGGCGCCGTTGATGGCGGCGACGACGGGCTTGCCCAGGGTCTCGATGCGGCGCAGCGCCCGCTTGATGCCCATGCCCATGTCGAAGGCCTGCTGGGCGTGCTCGGGGCCGACCTTGATCATGTCCTTGAGGTCGCCGCCCGCGAAGAAGGTCTTCTTGGCGGAGGTGAAGACGATGCCGCGGATGGAGTCCTTCTCCGCCTCGGCGCGGTCGGCGATCGCGGCGATCGACTCGCGGAAGGCCTGGTTCATGGTGTTGGCGGACTGGTCCGGATCGTCCAGGACGAGGGTGACGATGCCGGTCTCGTCCTGCTCCCAGCGGATGGTGGTGCTGGTCGGCGTTGCTGTCATTGCTGCTTCTCCGTACGGGGGAAGGGGCGGGAGGGACGAGGGGTCAGATGCGTTCGACGATCGTGGCGATGCCCATGCCGCCGCCGACGCAGAGGGTTGCGAGGCCGTACCGCTTGTCCTGGCGCTCCAGTTCGTCGATGAGGCTGCCGAGGATCATCGCGCCGGTGGCGCCGAGCGGGTGGCCCAGCGCGATGGCCCCGCCGTTGACGTTGACCTTGTCGAGGGAGAGCCCCATGTCCTTCACGAAGCGCAGGACGACGGCGGCGAACGCCTCGTTGATCTCGACCAGGTCGATGTCGTCGATCGTCAGCCCGGCCTTGGCGAGCGCCTTGCGGGTGGCGGGCGCGGGGCCGGTGAGCATGATGGTGGGCTCGGAGCCGGAGACCGCGGCGGAGACGATCCGCGCACGGGGCCGGATCCCGTAGCGCTCGCCGACCTCCTTGGAGCCGACGGCCACGAGCGAGGCTCCGTCGACGATGCCGGAGGAGTTGCCCGCGTGGTGGACGTGGTCGATCCTCTCCACCCAGTGGTACGTCTGGAGCGCGACGGCGTCGAAGCCGCCCATGTCCCCGATGCCCGCGAACGAGGGCTTGAGCGCGGCCAGGGAGTCCGCCGTGGTGCCGGGGCGCATGTGCTCGTCGTGGTCGAGCACGACGAGTCCGTTGCGGTCCTTCACCGGAACGACGGAGCGGTCGAAGCGGCCGTCCTTCCAGGCCGCGGCCGCCCGCTCCTGGGACAGCGCCGCGTACTCGTCCACGTCGCGGCGGGAGAAGCCCTCGATGGTGGCGATCAGGTCGGCGCCGATGCCCTGCGGCACGAAGTGGGTGTCGAAGTTGGTCATCGGGTCGGCGAACCAGGCGCCGCCGTCGGACGCCATCGGGACGCGCGACATCGACTCGACACCGCCCGCGAGCACCAGGTCCTCCCAGCCGGACCGGACCTTCATCGCCGCCATGTTGACGGCCTCCAGGCCCGAGGCGCAGAAGCGGTTCTCCTGGACGCCGGCGACGGTGTCGGGGAGTCCGGCGGCGATGGCGGAGATCCGGGCGATGTCCGAACCCTGGTCGCCGACCGGGCCAACGACGCCGAGCACGATGTCGTCGATCGCCGCGGGGTCGAGCCCCGGGAAGCGGGAGCGGAGCTCGCGGATCAGGCCGACGACGAGGTCGATGGGCTTGGTGCCGTGCAGGGCGCCGTTGGCCTTGCCGCGGCCGCGCGGGGTGCGGATCGCGTCGTACACATACGCTTCGGTACTCACAACAGAGCCTTTCGCATCACGGGTGAGGGGTGAGGCAGCGGGAGGTTCGGGGTCGGACGGCGTGCGCCGGGGGGGGGGTGCCGTTCCGCGGCGCCGACCGGGAGAAGAGCCGGGCCGGCGGAGCAGCCGGGTCAGGAGAGCGGCCGGGTCACGAGAGAAGCCGGGTCAGGACAGCAGCGCGCGGCCGATGATCTCCTTCATGATCTCGGTGGTGCCGCCGTAGATCGTCTGGATGCGGCCGTCCGTGAAGGCCTTGGCGACCCGGTACTCCGTCATGTAGCCGTAGCCGCCGTGCAACTGCAGACAGCGGTCGGCGACCCGCTTCTGCAGCTCCGTCGCCCACCATTTGGCCATCGAGGCGTGCACCGCGTCGAGCCGGCCGTCGGAGTGGTCGACGATGCAGCGGTCCAGGAACGCACGGGTGACGGCGCACTCGGTGGCCATCTCGGCTATCTCGAAGCGGATGTGCTGGAGCTTCGCCAGCGGACGGCCGAACGCCTCCCGCTCCTTCACGTACTGCGTCGTGATCTCCAGCAGGTACTCGGCCGCGGCGATGCCGGCGACGGCGATGTTCAGCCGCTCCTGGGCCAGGTTGGTCATCAGGTGGAGGAACGCGCCGTCGCGCTGCCCGAGGAGGTTCTCCTTGGGCACCCGCACGTCGTGGAAGAACAGCTCCGCCGTGTCCTGCGCCTTCTGACCGATCTTGTCGAGATTGCGTCCGCGCTCGAAGCCCTCGGTGCCGCGTTCGACGACCAGCAGGGACAGGCCCTTGGCACCCCCTTCGGGCGTGGTCCTGGCGACCACGATGACCAGGTCGGCCAGGATGCCGTTGGAGATGAACGTCTTGGACCCGTTGAGCAGCCAGTGGTCGCCCCGGTCCTCGGCGGTGGTCCGGATGCCCTGGAGGTCGGAGCCCGCCCCCGGCTCGGTCATCGCGATGGCCGTGACGATCTCACCGCTGCAGAAGCCGGGCAGCCAGCGCCGCTTCTGTTCCTCGGTCGCGAGGGAGGTGAGGTACGGGCCGATGATGTCGTTGTGCAGCCCAATCGCGAGGCCCGGCGCTCCGGCCCGGGTGAACTCCTCGGCGAGGACGGCGCTGTAGCGGAAGTCGGTGTTCCCGCCGCCGCCGTACTCCTCGGGCACGGCGAGACCCAGCAGGCCCTGGCGGCCGGCCGCCAGCCAGGCGTCGCGCGAGACGATGCCGTCCTTCTCCCACTGCTCGTAGTGGGGCAGCACCTCCTTGCCGATGAAGGTGCGGACCGTCTCGCGGAACGCGTCGTGCTCGGCGTCGAAGATCTGTCGTTTCATGCCTGGAGCTCCTTCGAGCCTGCTGCGGTCGGGGCGGGGTCGGAGCCGTCGGAGCCGTCGGAGCCGTCGGAGCCCAGGATGCCGGGGACGTCCCAGTCGCGGGCGACCTCCTCGGCGTCGGCGCCTGGTCGCGCGGGCGGGCGATACACGGCGCCGGGAGTGGCGGAGAAGCGGGGGGCCGGGGCCGGCTGGGTGATCCCGCCGTGGTGGGTGAAGGTGCCGCGGGCCACGAGGTGCGGATGCTGCGGCGCCTCCCGCAGTGAGAGCACGGGGGCCACGCAGGCGTCGGAGCCCTCGAAGACCGCGGTCCACTCGTCGCGCGTCCTCGTGCGGAAGCGCTCGGCGACGGCGGCGCGCAGTTCCCCCCAGCGGTCGAAGTCCTTGCGGGCGGGTGCCTCGCCCTCGATGCCGAGCAGCCGGATGAATTCGTCGTAGAACTGCTGCTCGAGCGCGCCGACCGCCATGTACCGGCCGTCGGCGGTCTCGTAGTTCCCGTAGAAGGGGCACCCGCCGTCGAGGAGGTTCACGCCGCGGCGGTCCTGCCAGCCGCCCGCGGCCATCATCCCGTGGATCATCGTGGCGAGGTGCGCGGCGCCGTCGACGATCGCCGCGTCCACGACCTGGCCGGCGCCGCCGGGGGTGCGGGCGTGCTGGAGGGCGGCGAGTACGCCGATGACGAGGTAGAGCGAACCGCCCGCGTAGTCGCCGACCAGATTCGCGGGGACGGCGGGCGGTTCGTCCGCCTTCCCGATCATGCCCAGGGTTCCGGTGATCGCGATGTAGGCGATGTCGTGGCCGGCACGCTGGGCGAGCGGGCCCTCCTGGCCCCAGCCGGTCATCCGGCCGTAGACCAGCCGCGGATTGCGGGCGTGGCACTCCTCGGGCCCCACCCCGAGCCGCTCGGCCACCCCCGGGCGGTAGCCCTCGATGAGCACGTCCGCGCGCTCGACGAGGCCGAGGACCCGCTCGGCGGCCCCGTCGGCCTTGAGGTCGATCAGCACGGACCTCTTGTTCCGGTTCGTGAGGTCGTAGGCAGGGTCGATCGCCAGCCCGGAGCCGCCGGGCCGGTCGATGCGCACGACGTCGGCGCCCAGGTCGGCGAGGAGCATGGCGGCGAACGGGCCGGGCCCGATTCCGGCCAGTTCGACCACGCGCACACCGGCCAGCGGACCGCTCGGCGGGCCGTTCCCTGTCGCTGCCATGAAGCCCCCAGCACTATGACACAACTGATGTAACATCAGTGATGTTAAGAACACGTTCCACTCTGCACAAGCCCTTGAGGCGAGCAAGCGCTTGGTTTCCGGCCGACGGCGATATGGTCTGCCGTCGGATCCAGGAATCGGAGACTCCCATGCGTATACCCCGCCCACTCCGTGCCGCAGCGCTCGTCGCACTTCCGGCGGCACTGCTCGTCGCCTGCTCCTCCGCCGACAACGCCTCGTCGAAGGCCGGCGGAAGCCCCACGGCGGCCCGGGCCGGGGTCGAGGCGGAGCAGCCCGCAGCGGCGGCCGAGCCGGAGGAAGCCACCACCCCGGCAGCCGGGGACACGCCGCCGCCCGAGAAGGTCCGCGACGCCTTCGCGGGACTCCAGGCCACGCTCCAGGACGGCTGCACGACGGAAGAGCAGTGTGCGTACTTCCTCGGCCGGGTGTACGACGAGCTGGAACGGCTCGACCGGGCCATGAAGGCCGACCCCAAGGGCCCCGGCCACTTCCCGGAGCCGATCGAGTGGATGGCCGGCCTGCGCGGGACGGTCGGCCCGGACCGCTCGTACCCGAACCTCCGTGCCCACCAGGCGGAACTGGTCGGCACCCGCGACCGGATCAACACCTGGATGCAGGACCACCCCGACGACTACCGCTGAGGCGGTGCGCGCGCCGTCGGTCCGTCACGGGCGATCTCGGCGCGTCACCGGATGAGGCAAGGGTTGGGGGACGGACCTCCCGGGCGGGCTCCGGAGGCGCGGCCCCGCCGGCTCGGGGCCCGGACGAAACGGCCTTTCCCGGACGCGATCGGGGCGACGGGGCGGCACGGGGCGCGGCCCGGGCGGGCGGCGTGCCCGGCTGCGGGATCGCCCGCCCCGTCCGCCGCCGTCAGCGCCCGTCGAGTTCGGCGATCAGCTTCTTCGTGGCGATCGCGCGGTAGCTCTCCTCGACCCAGTCGCAGAGCACCTCCGCCGACGGAGCGCCCTTCCCGGCCAGCGGGATCCGCACCCAGCCCGCCTTGCCGAGGCCGTACCCCGACGGCTCGGCGCCGGGGCAGGAGAGGGCGTGCGCGTGCAACGCCTCGTCCTTGAGCTTCACCCCGACCCCGAGGGGATGGCTGCCGTCCGTGACGCCCATGAAGGCGAAGATCTTCTTGTTGACCTTGACGACGGTGTCCCCCCAGGGGAACTCCTCGGCGGCCCCGGGCAGCCCCAGGGCAAAGGACCGCACCTTCTCCCATTTCGCCAGAGCGTTACTCGGCGGTGCCGCCATCCCGTCCTCCCGGTGGAGCGCGTCGTTCGGTCTCACGCTAGCCTCGGCCGGCGACAAACGGCGCGGGACAGGACCCACAGCGGGGTGGAGGGCCAGTGAACAGGCAGAACGGACCGGATCGGCCGTACGACATCGTGCTCTTCGGGGCGACCGGATTCGTCGGCGCCCTCACCGCGGAGTACCTGGCCGCGCATGCCCCCGAAGGCTGCCGCTGGGCCGTTGCCGGGCGCAGCCGGGCGCGGCTGGAGCAGTTGCGCGAACGGCTCACGGCAGTCGACCCGGCCTGCGCGGACCTGCCGCTCGTCGTCGCGGACGCCGCGGACCCGGACTCGCTGCGCGCGCTCGCCGAGTCGACGCGCGTAGTGGCGACGACGGTCGGCCCGTACGTCTGGTACGGCGAGCCGCTGGTAGCCGCCTGCGCGGAGGCCGGGACGGACTACGCCGACCTCACCGGTGAGCCGGAGTTCGTCGACTCCGTCTACGTACGGCACGACGCCCGGGCCCGCGAGACGGGCGCCCGGCTGGTGCACGCCTGCGGCTTCGACTCGGTGCCGCACGATCTGGGCGTGTACTACACGGTGCGGCAGCTGCCGCAGGACGTGCCCCTGCGCGTCGACGGCTTCGTCCGTGCCGGCGGGATCTTCTCCGGCGGGACGTTCGCCTCCGCGCTCACGGCGATGGGCCGGCAGCGGCAGGCCGCGCGCATGGCCCGGGAGCGCAGGCTCCACGAGCCGCGGCTGATGGGCCGCCGCGCCAGGGCACCGCTCGGCGCGCCCCGCTTCAGCAGGGAGACCGGCGCCTGGGCCCTCCCGCTCCCGACGCTCGACCCCCGGATCGTGGCCCGCTCCGCCGCCGGCCTGAAGCGCTACGGCCCCGATTTCCAGTACCGGCACTACGCCTCGGTGAAGACGCTGCCGATGGCCCTCGGCGGGCCCGTCGCGCTCGGCGCCCTCGCCGCGCTGGCCCAGGCGGGGCCTGCCCGCGAGTGGTTGATGAAGCGTTACGAGCCGGGGCGTGGTCCCAGCGCGGAGCAGCGCGAACGGAGCTGGTTCCGGGTCCGCTTCGTCGGCGAGGGCGGCGGCCGCCGGGTCTTCACGGAGGTCTCGGGCGGGGACCCCGGCTACGGCGAGACGGCGAAGATGCTCGCCGAGTCGGCGCTCTGCCTCGCCCTGGACGAACTCCCCGCCACCGCGGGTCAGGTCACCACGGCAGTCGCGATGGGCGACGCGCTGCTGGCACGGCTGCGGGCCGCGGGGATCGTCTTCCGCGTCGCGGACGCGCGTTGAACGCGGAATTCCCGCGTTCAGGACGGTCCCTCGAAGGAGGGGTCCGGAACGCCTGTGCGCAATGATTCCGGACCCCTTCCCGGAAGCATTCCGGCGGTCGTTTCCCGAGCCGTTCCCGGAAGGTGCCTGCGAATTCGGCCGACGCGCTGATCGGCAGCTTCTCGGGTAGCGTTGTTGAACGACGTGCCCATTCCGGTCGCCCTTCGCTGCTGACCCCTCCGTCGCCTCCCCCGCGCGTCCGCTGCTGGTTCGCGGCGTGACAAGAATCCGGCCGGGCGTCCAGAACTCCACCCGACCTCGCGGTTCTGGACGAGTGCAGAGCTTCGAAAGGAACGCACCATGCCCTTCGCCACCGCCAAGGACGGCACAGAGATCTACTACAAGGACTGGGGGTCGGGCCGGCCCGTCGTCTTCTCCCACGGCTGGCCGCTGATCGCCGACTCCTGGGATCCCCAGCTGAAACTCATGGCCGACAACGGGTTCCGAGCCGTCGCCCACGACCGGCGCGGCGGCGGGCGCTCCGGCCAGCCCTGGGACGGGAACAACCTCGACACGTACGCAGACGACCTGGCCGCGGTCATCGAGGCGCTGGATCTCAGGGACGTCATCCTGGTGGGCCACTCGACGGGCGGTGGCGAAGTCACCCGGTACATGGGACGCCACGGCACCGGCCGCGTCGCCAAGGCCGTACTGCTCGGCGCGATTCCGCCGCTGATGCTCAAGACGGACGCGAATCCCGAGGGCCTTCCCATCGAGGTCTTCGACGAGATCCGCGAGGGCGTTCTCACGGACCGCTCCCAGTACTACAAGGACCTCAGCGCGCCCTTCTACGGAGCGAACCGCGACGGATCGACGGTCAGCCAGGGCACCCGCGACGAGTTCTGGCTGTGGTCGATGACGGTCGGTATCAAGGGCGCCCACGACTGCATCAAGGCGTTCTCCGAAACGGACCTCACCGAGGACCTCAAGAAGATCGACGTCCCCACTCTGATCGTCCACGGCGACGACGACCAGATCGTGCCGATCGTGGCCGCCGGGGACAAGTCGTCGAAGCTGGTCAAGGGCGCTGTCTACAAGGTGTACCCGGGAGCGCCCCACGGCCTGTCGATGGTTCCCAAGTACGCCGAGCAGTTCAACGCCGATCTCCTCGAGTTCGCACGCGGCTGAGCCGGCGGCGAGCGGCGGAAAGGGCCGAGGGCGGATCCGGCGGCGGCGTCGGATCCGCCCCGGTGCCGTGCCGGGCCACGCGGCCCCGGATCCGGGAGCCCGGGCTCCCGGGCTCCCGGGCTCCCGGGCTCAGCCGTACCGCTCGTGCCTGCTGGTCCGCTCGTCCTGCTCGTGCCTGTCGGCGGGGGGCTTCCTGTCGGCACGGCGCTCCCCCGCAACCCGCCTGCCTCCCGCACCCGGTGGCCTCGCTCACCGCCGCCGTCGAGCCGCGATCAGATCGCGAACCGTCGCCGCGGCAACGGAGAGAACGAAGAGCGTGGCGAGGCCCAGGATCCCCCAGGCGAGCCCGTCGCGGCCGTCGAACTCCGTCTCGCCCAGCCAGCGCAGGCAGTAGTTGGCCGACGCGGAGACCGGGAAGGTGAAGTTCCAGAAACCGAGACTGAACGGGAGGCAGAGGTACGCCTTGAGCAAGGCGATCTGAACGAGCGCCATCACGACGAAGACGCCGAAGAAGGCCAGTTGCAGAGGCCCGATCGGCCCGGGGTAGGCCACGAAGGTCGCGATTCCGCCCGTCGCCGGCGGGGCCAGCAGCACCGACAGGGACGGCAGGACCCGCTCCGGGAGCGGACCGCCCGTGATGAGGCGCGCGGTGATGACGCCGCCGATGACGACCCAGAAGAACATTCCCACGCCCAGAGCCGCCCTGGCCGCGGACACCGCCTGAACGCTCGCCAGGCCGATGGCTGCGATGAACGGCCCTGCGACCAGCGGGAGGGTGTAGCCGGGATGCAGTTGCTGGAAGGTCAGTTGGCCGGTCAGCCAGTGCGCGAGCAGTTGCGCGGCGACCACTGCGAGTGCGGTCACCAGGACCCAGCAGACGGTCCGTGCCGCCGCGAGAGGCATGTACCGGCCGAAGTGCACGATCAGCAGGATGCCGACGACGGGCAGGAAGGCCGCCCCTGCCCCCGACGCCGCGCTTTCCCGGTCGCTGCGGAACGCACCTCTGTGACGCGCTCTTTCGCCGATGTAGACGGCGGAGAAGACCAGCCACAGCACGCCCGAGATGGCGTACAGGGTGTCGTCGACCCACTCGGGTGCGTTCAGCACCAGCACGCCCGCGGTCCATGCGCCACCGAGGCCGGCGATGCCCAACGGAATGGCGAAATGCGGAAGATGGACCAGCCTGTTGGTCGGCGTCTGAGCGGTGGAAGCCATGACACCCGCCCTGGATCGGCGAAAGCACGAGGTACGTTGCGGGATCCGCTGCGCCCCGGGACCCCGCGGCGGGTACGCCGGGGAGCCGGCGCGGGCGGCGGAAGACGGGCGGCTCGCCCCCGGGTACGGGACGAACGCGGGCACCGGCAATTTTACTCACCAGGGCGCGATCCCTCGCGGCGACGAGGCGACACCAGCCCCGTCTCGTAGGCGACGACGACGGCCTGCGCCCGGTCGCGCAGGCCGAGCTTGGCGAAGATCCGGACGACGTGGGTCTTCACCGTGGCCTCGCTCAGCGTCAGCTCCGCGGCCAGTTCGCCGTTGGACAGACCGCGGCCCATGAGGCTCAGCACCTCGCGTTCCCCGGGCGTCAGCGCGGCGAGGTCCGGGGGGACCGCTTCCTGCCCGGCCGGGGCCGAGTGCTCCCCTCCGGCTCCGTGCCGGCGCTCCGGCCCCGCGAAGGGCTCCACGAGCCGCCGTGTGATCGAGGGCGCGAGCAGGGCGTCACCCGTGTCGACCAGGCGCACCGCGGCGGCGAGGTGCTCGGGGGTGACGTCCTTCAGCAGGAAGCCGCTCGCACCGATGGCCAGGGCGGAGTAGACGTAACGATCCAGGTCGAAGGTGGTCAGCATGAGGACCTTGCAGTTCGGAAGGTGCTCCAGGATGCGCCTGGTGGCCTCCAGCCCGTCCATGTTCGGCATGCGGATGTCCATGAGCACGACGTCCGGCCGCAGTGTTCGCGCCGCCGCGACCGCCTGCGCCCCGTCGGCGGCCTCGCCGACCACTTCTCCGACGCCGCCACGGCGTCGGAGGTACCCAACGGTACGGAGCGGGCTACGGGGGCACTCCCTGCCCGGGCGCTGCTGTCCACGGTCCCGTACCTCACCGTCAAGGACCGCATCGGCAGTGTGGCGAACGCCTACCTGCCCCATCTGCTCGGGTTCGGCGTACTCGGCTTGGCCGTGGCGGTCCTGACCGTGGCCAATGTGGTGAGCGGCGCCGTCGTCGCGGGTTTCCGGGCCATCGGCATCCTCAAGTCCCTGGGATTCACTCCCCGTCAGGTCGTCGCCGTACACCTGACGGCGGTGCTGGTGCCCGCGGCGGCGGGAAGCCTCCTGGGCGTGACCACCGTAACGCTGGCGGCCGGCCTCGCGGCCACACTCACCGCGTTCGGCAAGGCGGTGCAGGGCACAGCCGACGCCGTGGTGTACGCGGGGAGGGCCGCCCGTGGCGAAACCACGCCCGAACAGGGCGACGAGGAGACCGAGGCACTGCTGCGCTCGCTGCCCGGGGCGGCCGATGTCGTCGCCCTCGCGTGGCTGGACCTGTACCTCGCGGGTGACCCGCAGCGCATCCAGGTCCAGTTCATCCGCGGGGAGTAACGTCGGTGCCGCGGTCGGTCTCCCCCTGGGACTCGGCGCGCACCGTCTGGTCGTTCCGGCCATGACCGATGCGGCGGGGCTGAGGGCCCCGTCGTTCCTGATGGACGTGTGGCATGCCCCGGTGATCGTCCTGCTCGGCCTGTCCGGCGTCGTCATCGCCATCGGCGGGGCGCTCGTCCCGGCGCGTTCGGCGGGCCGCTCGACCGTCGCGCAGGCGCTGCGCAACGAGTGACCGTCCCGGTGCCCTCCGGGCGGTCAGCCCGCGGTCGCCTCGCGCAGCGCCCGGCGGCACAGGGCGTCGGCGCGGCGGGTGGACTCGGGGATGCGGAAGTCCGGGGAGAGCGCGAGGGTGTGGGCGCACGCGTTGTCGAGCGAGACGCGGTGGCCGACCGAGACGAAGACCGGTTTGACGCCGTCCTGGGTGCGCAGGGCCCGTCCGACCACTGCTCCGTCGTCCGCCACCAGCGGGGATGCGTCGCCCCGCGACCCGCCGGGCGGGTCGTAGGCGAAGGTGAAGGGGTTCTTGGCGACGCCGATCACCGGCAGGCCCGTCAGCACGCCGAGATGGCTGGCCAGTCCGAAGCGGCGGGGGTGGGCGAGTCCGTAGCCGTCGCACACGACCAGTCCGGGGCCGTGCTCGAGCGACTCGAGCGCGGCGAGCACGGTCGGGATCTCACGGAAGGCGAGCAGCCCCGGTACGTAGGGAAAGGCGACCCGGCCGGACGCGGTGGTCTCCTCGACGACGTCGAGGGTGGCGGCGTCGAGGACGACGGCGGCCGCGACGACGACACCGCGCTCGTCGTCGTAGGCCACGTCGACCCCGGTGACGAGGCCCGCGCCCGGCGGCGGCCCGGGTTCGTCCAGGACGACGCGGGTCCTGAGATCGTCCTGGACGGCGCGTGCTTCCGTCTCGTCGGCGGGTGTCCTGATGAGCGTCATGGTGACTCCCAGCCTAAACCTGGGGCTAACCTGCCGATCATGTTCGTACTGGAATTGACCTACACGGCACCCCTCGATCGCGTCGAGGAGCACCAGGATGCCCATGTGGCCTGGCTGGCAGGCCTGTACGAGGAGGGCGTACTGATCGCCTCCGGCCGGAAGAACCCGCGCGACGGCGGTGTGCTGATCGCGGCCGGTATCGACCGCGACCGGGCCGAGCGGATCGCGGCGTCGGACCCGTACACGACGGCGGGGGTGTGCGCGTACCGGATCAGGGAGTTCATCGCGACGAAAACGGCGCCTGCCCTGGAGCGGTACAGGGAACAGCCCTCCGTGTGACGCGTGCGGGGCGGGGCCGGCCGCCGGTCGAGCCGTCCCTGTCCGCGCTCCGGGGCACGGCTCGACGCGGTCGTCGCGCCGGCTCCCGGCCGGCGGCTCCGGACGCCGAATCGTGCGGTGCCCGCATTCGCCGCAGTCGTACGCGGGCCGGCGGCCGGTACCGGGCGGCGTCCACCCGGTACCGGCCGCACCCGCGTCGGAACGGCACGGACGGCGGCCGATGCGGTGTCACCGCCGCGGCCGTCACCACTCCAGCCGCGCCGCGCGTCCCTTCTCGCCCGCCGCCCAGCAGCCGAAGTCCGGTGTGCAGTCGACGGTGTCGTACGAGCCGGTGTCCACGGTGCGCCAGGTCCGGCCGGCGTCGATGGTGAGGTCGGTGCCGGTGGGGCCGACGGCGAGGGCGGCACTGCGGCTGTGGGGGAGCCAGGCGACGCCGGAGCGGTAGGCGGGCGGCGGGGTCGCGGACTGCCGCCAGGTGCGGCCGCCGTCCCTGGTCACCGCGCCCGCCTGCGGCGACGCCTCGCCGGTGCGGTAGTCGCCGCCGACCGCGAGGCCGTGCGCACGGTCCCGGAAGGCGAGCGCGAAGACGCCCCGCGCCGGGTCGCCGGCCGGGATCGTGGACTCGGCCGCCGTCCAGTGCAGCCCGCGGTCCGCCGAGTGCAGCACCCGCGCGGTGGCGCCGCCTCCGGTCGCGAGCCAGACGTCCCTGGGTCCGGAGCTGACCAGGCACTGGCCACTCGCCGCGAAGCCGGCCTCGCCCGGCTGGGCGTCCGGCATGCCGGTGCTCGGCAGCACCCTCCACGACCTGCCGCCGTCCCGGGTGGAGAGGATCCGGTACTTGCCGTCGACCGGGTCGCTCATCGCGAGCCCGTGCCGTGGGTCGAAGAAGGTGATGCAGTCGTAGAACGCCTTCGGGTCGGTGTTGCGGAACGCCTCCTTCCAGGTGGCTCCCCCGTCCTCGGTGCGCAGCACCCTCGACGCGTCACCCTCGCCGATGGCCAGCACGACCGCTCTGCGGGCGTCGAAGGCCTCGACGTCGCGGAACTCCAGTTCGCCCGCCCCCGGCGGTGAGACGTTCCGCCAGTTCCGTCCGCCGTCCGTGGTGTGCAGCACGGTGCCCTTCGAGCCCGCGAGCCAGGCGGTGGTGCGGCCGACCGCGGCGAGGCCGCGGAACCGGACGTCCGTCCCGGTCTCCTTGAGCTCCCAGTGCAGGGCCCGGCCCTTGTCGTGTCGGGCCTCCGCCTGGGCGGGCACCGACAGGGCGGCGCACAGAACGGCGGCGAGCGCCACCCCGCTCAGCCCCGCCGACACCGTTCGTCTCGACTTCCCCTTGGGTCTCATGGCGCGCGAACGTAGCCGACCCCCGGCACCCGGTCCAGAGCGCCTCCCGTACCGTCCGGGCCGAGGCAACGGTTCCGCGAGCGCGCACCCCCGGAGGCGTCCTGTGCCGCCGTCCCCGCCGCACGCCCGCACAGCGGGCCGCCCGCTCCCGCGGTCGGCGGTCGGCGATCACGCAACGGAGGCCCACGAGACGGCAGTCCACGCCCAGGCAGTCCACGCGACGGGCAACGGCACGGACGACGTGCGCCGAACGGGACGGAAAAAGGAAAGGGCAAGGAGGTCACCGACTCCTTGCCACTCTCAACTTATAGCGCACCCGGGGGCTTGCGGCAAGGCCCCGGTCGTGCCGCAGAATCGTCGGCCGAAGCCAGAACCTGCGGAAATGGGGCTTTTGTGGTTGACGTGATCATCGCCGGCGCTGGACCGACCGGGCTGATGCTGGCCTGCGAACTGCGCCTGGCAGGAGTACGGACGGTCGTTCTGGAGAAGCTGGCCGAGCCGACCCGGCAGTCCCGCGGGCGCGGGCTGCACGTGCGCAGCGTCGAGGTGATGGCCCAACGCGGTCTGCTGGAACGGTTCCTGGAGGTCAGCGAGCGGTTCTCGGTCGGCGGCCCGTTCGCCGGCGTGGCCGCGCCGTGGCCGGACCGGCTGGACACGGCACACCCGTACGGCCTCGCCACCCCGCAGACGGTCACCGAGCGACTGCTGACCGAGCGCGCCCTCGAACTCGGCGCCGAGATCCGGCGCGGCTGGGAACTGGTCGGGCTGAGCCAGGACGAGCACGGGGTGACCGTCGAGTCGGCCGACGGCACGCTGCTGCGCTCGCGCTACCTCGTCGGCTGCGACGGCGGCCGCAGCACGGTGCGCAAGCTGATCGGCGTCGGGTTCCCAGGTGAACCCGCCACGGTCGAGACGCTGTTGGGGGACATGGAGTTGACGGAGGATCCGGCGACGGTCGCCGCCGCCGTCGAGGAAGTCCGCAAGACCCAGCTGCGGTTCGGCGCCATCGCCGACGTGGACGGGAATCAGGGGGTGTACCGCATCATCGTGCCCGCCGACGGCGTGGCCGAGGACCGCACGTCCGGGCCGACCCTCGAGGAGTTCAAGGAGCAGCTGCGGGCCTTCGCCGGCACGGACTTCGGCGTGCACTCGCCGCGCTGGCTGTCCCGCTTCGGCGACGCCACCCGGCAGGCCGAGCGCTACCGGGTCGGCCGGGTGCTGCTGGCCGGGGACGCGGCGCACATCCACCCGCCGACCGGCGGCCAGGGGCTGAACCTCGGTGTGCAGGACGCGTTCAACCTCGGCTGGAAGCTGGCCGCGGCGGTCAAGGGCTGGGCTCCGGACGGGCTGCTGGAGAGCTATCACGCCGAGCGGCACCCGGTGGGCGCCGCCGTACTGGACAACACCCGCGCGCAGATCTCGCTGCTGGGCACCGATCCGGGCGCCACCGCGCTGCGGGAGCTGTTCTCGAAGCTGATGGAGTTCGAGGAGGTCAACCGGTACGTGACCGAGATGATCACCGCGGTCGGGGTCCGCTACGACCTCGGCGAGGGCCATGAACTGCTCGGCAGGCGGATGCCGGACCTGGAGCTGAAGCAGGGACGCCTCTACGAACTCATGCACGGCGGCCGCGGATTGCTGCTCGACCGGACCGGCGGGCTTTCCGTGGCGGGCTGGGCGGACCGGGTCGACCACGTCGGCGACGTCGGCGAGGAGCTGGACGTGCCCGCCGTGCTGCTGCGGCCGGACGGCCATGTGGCATGGGTCGGCGACGATCAGCAGGGTCTGCTCGGCAGGCTGCCGCAGTGGTTCGGCGCCGCCGCCGGCTGAGCGGCCGCCGCGCCGCCGAGCACCCCTGCCGCGGGGCATCCGTGGCCGGGGGATCGCGGACCGGCACCGGAGTCGGGACCGCTCGCCGGGCGCCGGAGTCGGGATCAAAATCGCCGCACCGGCACCGGAATCGGGATCGGGTGTCACGGGCTCCGCGAGTCCGCGGACCCGGGGGCGCCGCCGGGCGGTGACGCAGCTCACGCACCCCACCGATGCACGGATTCCGCCGTTCACTCGTCTTCCTGTGTGGCAGAAACGTGTCGCCCGGCAGCAGCGAAGTGAGGGAGCGGGCCTTGTCCAGCGTTATCGAGCAGGCCGTACAGGTCCGTCTGGTCGCGTCCGCGCCACGGATGGAATCCGTACCCGCGACCCTGCGCTACGACCCCCGCGACCCCTTCGCCGTGAGCATGTGGTTCCCCGCCCCGGCCACGCTGGAGGGCACGGAGGTGTCCTGGGCCTTCTCGCGCGATCTGCTCGTGCAGGGCGTGGACGAGCCCGCCGGGCTGGGCGACGTACGCGTACGTCCGTACGGCTACGACCGGACCGTCCTCGAGTTCCACGCCCTCGAAGGCACCGCGCTGATGCACATCCGCACCTCCGAACTGCGCCGGTTCCTCAAACGCGCACAGGGCCTCGTGCCGGCCGGGCGGGAGCACCTCCACCTGGACCTGGACGCGGACCTGGCCGAGCTGATGCGCGACGCCTAGATGGGTGATGCCTACGGTGTCCCGCGATCCCGGGCGGGGGCGACCCTCGGTGGAGCCGCCGGAGCACTGCGACGGCATCCCCGCCCTGTCCGTTGAGCCCCGTCCGATAAATCGTTTGCCCGGCTGGCCGGCCCGGCGTATTTTCGTTTCCGGCCCTGTTGTCGTCGATCGGAGTAGGACGTTGCTCGTCTGAGGTCCTGAGACACCGTGTCACGCGGCTTTCCGCCCGCGTGCCCGTGTGCGACCTCGGCGTACGAGCCGTCACGTTCCCGGACCAGGGCCTTTGTGCCGTCCGACCGGTGTCTCACCCGTTGCCCCCTTTTTTTCTTCTGACGCAACAGGGAGACCCGTATGTCTACCTTCCCCACCTACGTGACTTGCTCCTCGCTGTCCTTCTCCTGGCCGGACGGCACTCCCGTGCTGGAGGACTTCCAGCTGGCCGTCGGCCCCGGCAGGACGGGGCTGATCGGGCTCAACGGCTCGGGCAAGTCCACACTGCTGCGACTGATCGCCGGCGAGCTCACGCCCTCCGAGGGCACTGTGCGGATCGCGGGCGAAGTCGGCTACCTGCCGCAGAACGCCGTGCTCGACACCGCGCTGCGCGTGGACGAGGCCCTCGGGATCGCCGCCACCCGCACCGCGCTGCACGCGATCGAGGCCGGTGACGCACGGGAGGAGCACTTCACGGCGGTCGGCGACGACTGGGACGTGGAGGAGCGGGCCCGTGCCACCCTCGACCAGCTGGGGCTCGGGCACGTCGGCCTCGACCGGACCGTCGGCGAGATGTCGGGCGGCGAGTGCGTGCTGCTCAGGCTGGCGGCGCTGCTGCTGGCGCGGCCCGACGTGCTCCTGCTCGACGAGCCGACCAACAACCTGGACCTCGTCGCCCGGGGGCGGCTGTACGAAGCCGTGGAAGCCTGGAGCGGGGTGATGATCGTGGTCAGCCACGACCGTGAACTGCTGGAGCGGGTCGACCAGATCGCCGACCTCAGGGACGGTGAGGTGACGTGGTACGGCGGCGCGTTCTCGGCCTACGAGGAGGCGCTGGCCATCGAACAGGAGGCCGCCGGGCGGATGGTCCGCGTCGCGGAGGCCGATGTGCAGCGGCAGAAGCGCGAACTGGCCGAGGCACAGGTCAAACTGGCCCGCCGCAAGAGGTACGGGCAGAAGATGTTCGAGCAGAAGCGCGAGCCGAAGATCATCATGGGCGCGCGCAAGCGCCAGGCGCAGGTCTCGGCGGGCAAGCACCGCACCCTGCACGCGGAGAAGCTGACCGAGGCCAAGGAGCGGCTCGCCGAGGCCGTGGACGCGGTACGGGACGACGACGAGATCCGGGTGGAACTGCCGTACACCAAGGTCCATCCGGGCCGCGGCGTGCTGCGCCTGTCCGAGGTCGAGCTCCTCTACGGGGCCCGCGTCGAGGGCGAGTTCGAACTGCGCGGACCGGAGCGGATCGCGCTCGTCGGGCGCAACGGGGCCGGCAAGACGACCCTGCTCCGCACGATCGCCAGGGAGTTGCAGCCGGTGGCGGGCGAGGTGGCGGCGGAAGTGCCGCTGCGCTTCCTGCCCCAACGGCTGGACGTGCTCGACGACGAACTGAGCGTCGTGCGGAACGTCGCGCGGTTCGCGCCCAAGGCGACGGACAACGCGATCCGGGCTCGGCTCGCCCGCTTCCTGTTCCGCGGGGCGCGGGCCGATCGCCCGGCAGGAACCCTCTCCGGAGGCGAGCGGTTCCGCGCGACGCTGGCGGCGCTGCTGCTCGCCGAGCCCGCCCCGCAGCTGCTGATGCTGGACGAGCCCACGAACAATCTCGACATGGCGAGCGTGCGGGGGCTCACGGAGGCATTGGAGGCGTACGAGGGCGCACTGATCGTCGCGAGCCACGACGTCACGTTCCTGGAATCGCTGGGGATCACCCGCTGGCTCCTGCTCGACGGGGAGCTGCGGCCCACGACGGCCGAGGAGGTACGGGAGGAGTTGATGGGGACGTGAAGTACTGAACCGGTGCGCCCCCCGACTGCGGGAGCCCGGGGGCGGAGCGTGGCCGGGAGGCGAGGCGGTTCCCCCGTCCCGCACGGGTCCACACGACCGCGGCGGGGCGCGGACCGGCGCGCTGTGTGGGACGGGACGGAATCGGGCAGGTGGGGCTCATGATGGCCCTGCCGCCCCCCAATTCGGTCCCTGGAGAGCCCGTGCCGAGCAGAAGAGCACTGATCCGACGCCCGAGTCCCCGCGTGGCGGACGGCCTGGTCACCCATGTGGAGCGCCGCGCCGTCGACCCGCGGGTGGCGCTCTCCCAGTGGAAGGCGTACGGCGAGGCCCTGCGCGCGCACGGCTGGGAGACGATCGAGGCCGAGCCCGCGGACGACTGCCCGGACGGGGTCTTCATCGAGGACAGCGTGGTGATGTTCCGCAATGTCGCCCTCATCGCCCGCTCGGGGGCCGAGACGCGTCGCCCGGAGACGGCCGGCGTGGAGGAGGCGGTGGCGAGACTCGGCTGCTCGGTGAACTGGGTGTGGGAGCCGGGGACGCTCGACGGTGGCGACGTACTCAAGATCGGCGACACCGTCTACGTGGGCCGGGGCGGACGGACCAACGCGGCCGGGGTACAGCAGCTCCGCGCGGCCTTCGAGCCCCTGGGGGCGCGTGTCGTCGCCGTGCCCGTGTCGCGCGTACTCCATCTGAAGTCCGCGGTGACCGCGCTGCCCGACGGCACCGTGATCGGCTACGAGCCGCTGGTGGAGCAGCCGTCGCTGTTCCCCCGGTTCCTGCCCGTCCCCGAGGAGACCGGGGCGCATGTGGTGCTGCTCGGTGGCGCAAAACTGCTGATGGCGGCGAGCGCCCCGAAAACGGCGGAGCTCTTCGCCGATCTTGGATATGAGCCGGTTCAGGTGGACATCAGCGAGTTCGAGAAGCTCGAAGGCTGCGTGACGTGTCTCTCCGTACGGCTCAGGGACCTGCATACATAACGGCGCGCAAGCGGACATCACGGCCACACGCTTGGCCGATGGCTTATCGCCCCTTTAACCTACGGTTTCGTAACCTACGAGGCCGTAGGTAAGACGCATGCCGTGATCCGGCCACTGCCTTGCCCTCGGCGTCGTGCGTTGCGCTCTGACGTCCCTCCCCCAGCACCCGTCCCCCAGGAGCCCCCGTGACGATCACCTCTCCCCACCTCGGCAGTTCGGAAGTGTGGACCGACGCCCGGCTGCTGTACGCGCTGGAGGAGGTTGTGGAGAAGGAGCTCAACCGCCACCTGAAGGTCGCCAAGGACTGGATGCCCCACGAGTACGTGCCGTGGTCGGACGGCCGGAACTTCCCCGGCCTCTTCGAGGACGGCGAGGAGTGGGAGCCCGGTCAGTCCAAGGTCACCGACGTGGGGAAGACCGCCCTCGTCGTCAATCTGCTGACCGAGGACAACCTGCCCAGCTACCACCACGAGATCGCGACGCTCTTCGGCCGCGACGGCGCCTGGGGCACCTGGGTGCACCGCTGGACCGCCGAGGAGGGCCGGCACGGCATCGTCATGCGCGACTACCTGCTGACCTCGCGGGCCGTCGACCCGGACAAGCTCGAGCAGTTCCGTATGGCGCACATGTCGGAGGGCTTCGAGTCCGACAACCGCCACTCGATGCTGCACTCGGTCGCGTACGTGGCCTTCCAGGAGCTCGCCACCCGTATCTCGCACCGCAACACTGGCCACCAGTCGGGCGACCCCGTCTGCGACCGGATGCTGTCGCGGATCGCCACCGACGAGAACCTGCACATGGTCTTCTACCGCAATCTGCTCGGCGCGGCCTTCGAGATCGCGCCGGACCTGACCATGCAGGCCGTGCGGGACGTCGTGGTGAACTTCCGGATGCCCGGGCACGGGATACCGGGATTCGAGCGCGCGGCGGCGCAGATGGCGATCGGTGAGATCTACAACCTGCGGATCCACCACGACGACGTGCTGCAGCCGGTGCTGCGCTTCCTGAAGGTGATGGAGATCGACGGGCTCGGCCCCGAGGGCATCAAGGCGCAGGAGGAACTGGGACTGTACATGGGCGGGCTGGACGCCGAGGCCGGCAAGTTCGACGAGAAGCTGGCGGCCCGCAAGGCCCGGCTGGCGGCCCGCGCCAAGGGCTGACCGCCGGCGCCCGCCCCGCGCCGGCGCCCGCCACGGCACCTCCGACCGCCCCCGTCGCGTCATGCGACGGGGGCGGTCGGCGTCGTGGGCCCTGCCGCTTCGCGGGCGTCGGGCGACGCTCCCCGGTGTCCGCCGGGCCGGGCGTGTCGGCGCTCCCCCCGCCCCCGGCGCCCCGGCTGTGGCCCAGCTCCGCGCCCCGGCGACGACGCCCCTCCCCGGCTCCCTCACGCCGGCGGACGCGGGCTCCGGTCAGGTCCGGGGCGCGGTCGGCCGAGGCGGGAGAAGGCCCTGACCCGGCCGGTCGGCGCCGCGGCGGCCGGGCAGCCCGACCGCCGCCGGGGCGAGCGGACGCCTTCACCGGCCGGAATGCGGTGTTCAGCGGGGGACGGGCTGCGGGCGGCCGAGGCGCGCACCGTAATCTGTGCGGCGTGAAGCCCGCGACCCGCATCATCCTCATAGGCGCCCCGGTTGCCGTCGCCGTGTCCATGATCCTCGGCGTCGGCAGCGAGGACGAGATCCCGCTCGCCGACCGGCCGCGGGAGGCGCAGAACACGACGGCCCCCGTGCAGAACCCGCTCAAGTCGGGCTCGGCGTCCGAGCGGCGGGCGCTGGAGGCCAGGATCGACAAGATGCCCGCGGGACTCGCCGCTCCCGCCAAGAAGGAGATCGCCGCGCGGCTGGTGTCCACCGCCGAGCACTCCACCCTGAACTGGCGCGGGCAGTACGACGCCATCGAGGACCTCGGCGACGGCAACGGCTACACCGCCGGGACCATCGGTTTCTGCTCCGGCACCAACGACATGCTGCAGCTCGTCGAGGCGTACACCGCCGACCACCCGGACAACGGGCTGGCGCGGTATCTGCCCGCCCTCAGGGAGGTCGACGGCACCGACTCGCACGAGGGGCTGGACCCCGGCTTCACCGACGCCTGGGTGGCGGAGGCCGGGAAGCCGGCCTTCCGCGCGGCGCAGGACGCCGCCCGCGACCGGATCTACTTCGACCCGGCCGTCCGGCTCGCCAAGATGGACGGCCTCGGCACGCTGGGCCAGTTCATCTACTACGACGCGATGCTGCTGCACGGCCCGGGCCTCGAGCCCGACGGCTTCTACGGCATCCGCCAGGCGGCCATGAAGAAGGCCAGGACGGCGGCGGAGGGCGGCGTGGAGAAGACGTATCTGAACGCGTTCCTCGACGAGAGCCGTTCCGCCATGCGGTCCCGGACCGGCACCGCCCAGCGCGACACCTCGCGCATCGACACGGCGCAGCGGGTGTTCCTGCGGAACGGGAACATGGGACTGGCGGCACCGCTGGAGTGGCGGATGTACGGGGAGACCTTCCGCATCCCGGCCTCCTGACGGCGGGGGCACATGGGGCCCGGCACGGTAAGCCGGGCCCGCCGCGCCCCGTCGGGACGCCACCGCGACCGCGCTCCTCCACGCAGCGGACGACGGCAGCGCCGGCCGGACCCGACGGCACCGCGGCCCGGGACCGGACGTGAGCACGGCCCGGGACGGGACGCGCCGGGTGCCGCGCCCGCGTCACCAGTCGGCCACCCGGTAGTCCTTGAGGAAGACCCCGGACACCGGCGCGCCCGCCTCGCCCCGCACGATCGGGTCGTAGACACGGGCGGCTCCGTCCACGATGTCGAGCGGCGTACGGGTGCCGACCGCGGCGATCCGCGCCTTCCGCGGGGCGGGGTTCTCGTCGGTGATCCAGCCGGTGTCCACGCTGCACATGTACACGCCCTGCGCGGCGAGTTCCTCCGCGCTCGTACGGGTCAGCATGTTGAGCGCGGCCTTGGCCATGTTGGTGTGGGGATGGCCGCCGGTCTTGTTGCGCACGGCGAACCGCCCCTCGACAGCGGACACGTTGACGATGTACCGGCGCGACCGCGGCGAGGCGAGCAGCAGCGGAAGCAGCCGGTCGCACAGCAGGGCGGGCGCCACGGCGTTGACCAGCTGCACCTCCAGGAGCTCGGCCGGGTCGAGCTCGCCGATGCGCGCCGACCAGGAGTTGGCGGCCGAGAGGTCGGGTAGCAGCCCGGCCTCGTCGGCGCCCGTGAGCACGAGGTCGAGCGAGGCGGACCGGACGGCCGCGGCGGCCGTCGGCGCGTACCCCGGAGCCGTCAGTACTCCCGCCGGGCGGTCGCCGCCCTCGCCGGACGCGAGCAGCGCGTACGACTCCGGCGGCCTGCGTATCGTCTGCGCGGCGTTGTTGACGAGTATGTCGAGTGGCTCGCCGTCGGCCCGGAGCCGCTCGCACAGTCCGATGACCTGGCGCGGGTCGCGCAGGTCGATCGCGACGACGGTGAGCCGGTCGATCCACTCGGCGCTGCCCGGCACGGCGTGGAAACGCCGCAGGGCGTCCTGCGGGAAACGACTCGTGACCAGCACGTGCGCTCCGTCGCGGAGCATCATCAGCGCCAGCCGGAAGCCGATCTTCACCCGCCCGCCGGTGAGCAGCACCCGCCGGCCGGACAGGTCCGTGCGCAGGGTGCGCCGTGTCGTGTTGTCCCGCGCGCAGTCGGGGCACAGCCGGTGGTAGAAGGCATCCGCTTGTCGATACAACGACTTGCAGACATAGCAGTGCCGCGGCTTCAGGAACGTCCCCACCGTGCCGCGGCGCGACTCCAGCGCGGCGTCCTCACGACGGTCAAGGGCACCGGTCGCGGTGGCGGCAGTGAGCAGGGCATCGGCCTCGGAACGCGCCCTCCGGCGGGCCTTGCGGCGCTTGTTCCGGCTCTCCCTGGCGAAGGAAGCGGCGAGCTCCTCGCCGCGCATCCGCGCCGGATCCTCCAGCGGGAGGCCCCGCAGCCGCTCCACCGTGCGGCCGAAAGCCGCCAGCTCGTCGTCCGTGACCGTGGCGTCCGACGCGTCCGGGGTGGCGCCCGTCGTCGTCGCGTACATCTGCTCCATGCGCAGGTGATCGTAGCCAGCGCCGGAGAGCGTCAGCATCCCGATTTCCACTCACCCGGGAGGCGTACGCCGTTTCCGCGCTTCGGGGACGATCTGCCGAGGCGGTCCACCATCAGTCGCGATGTTCACGTGGCCCCCGACCGGTCGGGCCGCTCCTCCCGCCCCTCGATGAATCCCTTCACGGCCGCCGGCTGCGGCGCTGGATCCGAGAGCGCCGCAGCCTGCCGCGTTCCTTCTCCGAGAGGCCGCCCCAGACGCCGAACCGCTCGTCGTTGGCGAGCGCGTACTCCAGGCACGCCACGCGGCCGTCGCAGGCGTCGCACAGTTCCTTGGCCTCGCGGGTGGAGGAGCCGGGGGCCGGGAAGAAGAACTCGGGGCCGACCTGGGCGCAGAGGGCGTTTTCCTGCCAGGAGAGTTCCTGGTCGGCGGCGGGAGCAATGCTGTTCATGGGCATGATCGACAGACTGCCCCGTGCCGATAAACAGCATGTCAATGAAAGCTCAACGTCCGCGTTTCGGCCAACCGCGGCCGGGGACGGCCGACCTCGCCGACCCGCGCCCCCGGTAGCACCGGCGCGGGCCGCCGTTGTGCCGGTGGTTCACGCCGCGTTCGCGCCGCCCGCGCTCTTCGCCGCGGTCTCGATCACCGCGAAGCGGGCCCCGTACGGGTCGGCGAGTTTGGCGATGCGGCCGACGTCCTCCAGGTCGATCGGCGGAGTGCGGACCGTGCCGCCGCGTTCCTCCGCCTTCGCCGCGGTCGCGTCGGCGTCGACGACCTCGAAGTACGGCAGCCAGTACGGTCCGCCGGCCGCCTCCACCGGGTCGGTCTCCAGGGGGACGAGGCCGGCGAACATGGCGTCCTCGCCGGCGCCTGCCGGGTTCACGGTGACGTAGGTGTCACCGCCGGGGATGGGCACGGCGAACTCGTCCCACCCGAAGACGGAACGGTAGAACCCGAGCGCCGCGTCCGGGTCCGGGGTGCACAGCTCGGCCCAGCACAGCGAGCCGGTCTCGTTCACGACGTCGAGGCCCGGGTTGGTGCCGGGCTGCCAGGTGGCGAAGCCCACGCCCGCCGGGTCGGTGAAGTGGGCCATGCGGCCGAGGTCCCGCACGTCCGCCGGCTCGTGGGTGACGGCGCCGCCGCCCTTCCTCACCCGTTCGGCCGTGTCGTCCGCGCTGGGCGACTGGAAGTAGAGGGTCCAGCCGGGCGCCCCCTGCTCGGGGGGCACGGTCATGCCGCCGGCCGCGGTCCTCCCGTCCAGTTCGAACATGCCGTAACCGCCGGCCCGGGGGCCCGCGGAACGGAACGTCCAGCCGAACAGTTCGCCGTAGAACGAGGCCGCGCCCCGGAGGTCGGGGGTGGCGAGGTCGAGCCAGTTCGGAGAGCCGGTGAGATAGCGCGTGGTGAGCATGGACATCGCTCCTTCGTGGGCGGCCGGCGGTCCCGTCACGGGGCTCGCGAGCCTCGTGGTCCCCGGGACTTCGGGGGCCCGTCGTCGTGCCTCACCCCCCTCGTGGGTGTGCCGTCGACCCCATCGAGTGTGCTACCGGTCCCGGTCCCCCGCACCCGGGGCGGCCGTCGTCGCGCATTCCCGCCCGGCCGCCGTCACGGGCGCCCACGTCGCGTAGGGGTGGAACGGGGTGGGACGAGGACGCGGGACCAGCTGGAGCGCACGGGTTCGTGATGACGTCGCCGCCCACGTGGTTGGGGGGTATGCCTCGGTGGCCGGGACGGACCGCGCGGCGTGCGCGACGATCCGTTCCCCGTTCCGGGTCGAATCGCTCGAACTGCCGCAGCACGGCTTCCGTGGCGTCGCCCGGATAGCCGTTCGCGGACGTACGCGCAGGCGTGGACCGGGGTGCACGCCGCCGTGCGACCGGCCGGGATCGGCGAGATACTGCTGCGCCGCCAGGACGAACGGGCGCTCCGGCATCCTGCCCGGTCGACCTGCCGTTCCGTGTGCGCCGCCGCCTCCACCGTGCCTCCGACGTACTCCAGCAGGGCGACGAGGGCGTCGGAGACCGGGCGTGAACCGCAGTCCCGCCCGCGCGAGGTTGACCCCGCCCGCGAGCCCGTTGGGGCCGGATCCGACGGCGATCGCGTCGGCCGTGCCTCAAGGGAACGGAGGTCACGCCGATATGATCCGCGCATGACGACCAGAAAGGCTCATGCCGGGTAGGCGCCGCCGCCCGTCCCCGCTCCTCCCCTCGGCGCGCTCGCCGCCGGGCCCACTCACGCTTCCGTGCGCCCGTGCCCGCGACGTCAGCACCGTCCTTCCCGAGGAGCCACCATGCAGGTCACACCCCTGAATCCGTACGCACGTCTCCCGCGCCCGTACCGCGCGATGCACACGGTGGACAGCACGATCGACGCCGAAGGCCGGGCCCACTGGCTGCTGTCCGAGCGGCCGCCGGCCACCGGGCCCGCCCCCGAGGGCGGCGGCCACGAGCCGTACGACGCCCTGGTCGTCACGGTCGGCGACGGCGACCCGCGGCAGACGCATCTGAGCTCCGTCGTGCATCCCCGGGGACTGCTGGGCGCCCTCCCCGACGGGGGTTTCGTCGTCGCTGCAGCCCGAACACGCCGCGCCACCGGGCCCGGTGAGCAGGTGCAGGTCTTCGACGCGCTGGGCCGGGCGTCCTGGACGTTCGACGTCGGGGACGCCGTCGAGCACCTGCTCGTGGACACCGGCGGTGATCTGTGGGTGGGGCACTTCGACGAGAACCCCGAGGGAATCCGCCGGTGGAATGTGTCGGGTGAACTGCTGTGGGAGTCCGGTGACACCGCGCCGGGAGCCGGCTGGATCATGGACTGCTATGCGCTGAACATCGGCCGCCACACGGTCTGGGCCTGCCCGTACACCGAGTTCCCCGTGCTGGAGATCCGCGAGGGGGCGCCGGTGCGGGTGCGCTCCAACGGCGTGCGCGGCGCCAGGGCACTGGCCGTCGCCGGGGAGCGGATCGTCTTCTTCGGCGGGTACGGGGACGACGCCGACCGGCTCGTGGTGTGCGCGACGACCGGCAGCGGTGTCGAGCCGGCGAAGACCACACGGGTCGTCCGTCCCGACGGCGGGCGGCTCGGACGGCGGCGCGTCGTGAGTCGCGATGCGAGGGTGTACGTGCAGGAGGAGCCGTACACCGAGTGGTACGTGCTCGACGCGGGCGCGACCCTCCCGGCGGCGCTCTGACGCCGGGCGCGCGGGCGGGTTGCGGTGGCCCGGGCCGGCCGCCCTGGGCGCAGAGTTGGCCGTACGGCGTCGCCCTCCGTCCCGTGCGATCACTCGTGCCGGTGGTCCGGCCGTGTGCCCACCGCGCCGGGGCCGGTCGCTGCGGCAGGGTGGACGGATGCACCCCCGGATCAGGCCCCTCACCCTCGCCGTACTCCTCGCCGCGACCGGTCTCGTCGCGACCGGCTGCGTCTCCGTGCCCGGGACGCCGTCGCCCCCCGCGCCCGGCCTCGTGCCGGCCGGGGCCCCGTCACCGGCACCCGTCGCCCCGGACCGCCCCGCGGAACAGGCGCCCGCCCACGGCGAACTCGCCTCCACCGGGCCGCAGACGTCGCCGCGGCCGCGGCCGTCGAGCGGCCGCGAGGCGGACGACGGCCGGCGGGCCGAGGGGCGCGCGCCGGGCGGGGCGGTCGCGCCGCAGGGGCGGGAGCGTCGCGCGGCCGCGCCGCAGCAGCCGGCACGCGGTGAGCGGGGCGACAAGGCCTCGGCGGAGAAGGCGCGTTCGCCGCGCAAGCACAGGAAGCACCCGGGTGTACGACCGCCCCGGGTGCGGACGCACTACGACATGGGTGATCTGTGCCGGGCCTCGGACGGCGTGGCGGACCCGTCCTTCGTCGCCATGTGCCGGGCGAGCTACGGCCGCTGAGGAGTCCGCGACCGGCGCCGGGCCGGACGGACGGCTCCCGCCGGGCCGTCGGAGCCCGGGACCGTGCCCGTTCCGGCTCGGACCGGGCTCGGTGCAGGCGCGATACCCGCGCGGCCCCCACAGGCCGCGCGGGTCCGCGACGCCTGCGCGGGAGCCTCGTCCGCATTCCCCGCGCAGGCTGTCCCCTGGGCCCACCCCGTCGTTGCTCCTGTCCGCCCCGTCGCCGGTACGACGCCGTGGCGCACGAACCCGTTCCGCACCGGGCGAGTTCGGTGCGGATCCGTCCCGCCCGAGCCCGTTCCGCTCCGAGCCGGTTTCACACGAGCCGGTTCCGCCCGAAGTGCCGCTCAGTGCGCGTGCGACCCCGACGCGCCCTCGGCGCCCGACGCGGTCTTCGCACCGGTCTTCGCACCGGTCTTCGCACCGGTCTTCGCACCGGTCTTCGCACCGGTCTTCGCGCCGGGTGACGCAGGCGCCGCCGGATGGTGCGGCTCGTACCCGGGGATCGTGCCGTCCGGCTTGGCGACCAGGAACAGGCCCGCCATCCCCATGTCCGAGTGGCTCTGCACATGGCAGTGGTACATCCAGGCGCCGGCTCCCACACCCTCACCCGCGATGATCTGGAAGCCGAAGGAGTCCGCCGGCCCGGTGATCTTGTTGTCGACGATCCGGGAGGGGTCGTCGGGTCCGGTGAGCAGGCCGGTCCTGTTGTCCGCCCAGCGGTGACCGTGCATATGGAAGGTGTGGTAGTACTCGCCGTGCGTGATCATCACGATCTCGACCCGGTCGCCCACGGTCGCCCGGAAGTCCGGACTCTCGTGCCCCGGCCTGTTGTTGATCGTCATGTCGTTGAAGACGATCGTGAACTGCCTGTCCGGCAGGAGGTCGCCCTTCCTGCGCACCACGACGGGTCCGTACAGCCCCTTGCGGATGCCGCCGGTGCCGTGGTCCGTGCCCACCACGTGGTCGTGGTAGTGCCAGTAGCCCGCGCTGCCCGCCCGCCAGGTGCCGTCCTTGCGCCGGCCCGGGGCGTGGGTGCGCCAGGTGTAGGTGCGGGTGGCGCCCGGTTCGACATGGCTCCTGCTCGTCCGGGTGCCGTCGCTGGCGATGTCGTAGTCCACGCCGTGGACATGGAGGCTGGCCGGCACGTCCATGGTGTTCTCGAGCTGGATGTGCAGGGTGTCCCCCTCGACGAGCTCGATCATCGGACCGGGGATCGTCGCCTTGCCCTTCTCCAGGCCGTACCCCATCTGACCGTCCGCCAGTTTCTCGGCGTACAGCTTGAGATGGCGTACCTGGCCGCCGGCCGGGGCAGTCTTCGGTGCGCCCTCGGCGGAGGTCGCGGCGGAAGCGGTGGCAAGGGACAACGATGTCACACCCGTCGCCGCGACCGCGCCGCCCGCCAGCAGGCGCCGGTTGAAGCTCCGTCTGTCCATGTGAACTCCCCAGTGCCGTAAGGAAAATCGGGTTGGGCCGGGCACACCGTAGTCGGCTGATCTTCGTTTCTCCACACCCAGGACAAAGTTCGTCGGATTGCGACCATACCTATTGGCGGTTCGCCGAAAGAGGTCTAGCTTCACGGCTGTTGCTGTGACCAATGAGGGGTGGGTGACCACATGCACCGCGCACCACATCACCGGTCGAGATCCCGTCGCGGGACGGCGGCGGCACTGCTGGCCGGGACGATGGCCGCGTCCTTGCTCGGCGGGACCGCCGCGACGGCGAGACCCGCGCCGGATCCTCTGTCGCCCAGGACGACAACGTTGTCCCTGCCATCGCCACCGGGCGGCGCGAACGTACGGGTGCTCGTCTTCCATGCCTCCGCCGGCCAGGAGCCGCCGACCGTCGACCCCGGGATCGCGGCCATCGAGCAGATCGGGCTGACGGGGCCGGCGGCGGGCCGGTTCCGCACCGAGGCCACCGACGACGCGTCCGTCTTCACCAACGCCAAGAAGCTCGGCCGGTACAACGCCGTGGTCTTCCTGACCGGCGGCGGGGACGTGCTCGACCCCGAGCAGGAGGCGGGCCTGGAAGCGTACATGGAGGCGGGCGGCGGTTTCGTCGGCATCCACGACGCCGCCCGCGCGGAGCCGTACTCGGACTGGTTCACCGGTCTCGTGGGCGCCCGGCCCACCACCTCACCGGCCGCCGTCCAGCGCGCGGTCGTCGAGGTCGGCGACCGGCTCCACCCGGCGACCAAGAGCCTCCCGCTGAACTGGAAGCGGCCCGACAAGTGGCTCAACTGGACGGTGAACCCGTCCGGTTCGGTCCACACCGTGGCCCGGGTCAAGGAGAGCTCGTACCAGCCGGGCCAGGGCGCCAACGGCTGGGACCACCCCGTGTCGTGGTGCCGGGACTACGACGGCGGCCGCTCCTTCTACACCGGCATGGGCGGGACGGCCGACTCGTTCGCCGAGACGGACTTCCGGGACCATCTGCGCGGCGCGCTGGCCTGGACGTCCCGCACCTCGCAGGCGGACTGCAAGGCCACCATCACCGCCAACTACACGGCGCAGCGGGTGACCCAGCCCAACCAGCCCGGACAGAACGACCAGATCGGCGAGCCGCACGGCCTGGTCGCGGCGCCCGACGGGCGGATCCTGTACATCGGGCGCGGCGGCGCGGACTCGTCCCAGCCGGTCGTGACCGACTGGAACGACCCCGGCATCGGCAAGGGCGAGGGCGAGATCCACGTCTACGACCCGAAGACGAAGAAGGTGACCCTCGCGGGCGCGCTCACGGTCTTCGGCAACAAGGGCGGCGGTGACGAACTCACCAAGAACGAGGAGGGGCTCCTCGGCATCGAGCTCGACCCGGAGTTCGAGACCAACGGCTGGGTGTACCTGCACTACACACCGCACTCGCGGATCAACCGCGACACGCACATGGCGGAGCGGTACGTCTCCCGCTTCACCCTCGACCTCGCCACCAACAAACTGGACACGGCGAGCGAGAAGGTGCTGCTGAAGTGGCCGGTGCAGATCCACAGCTGCTGCCATTCGGGCGGGGGGATGGCCTTCGACTCCAAGGGCAACCTCTACATCGCCACCGGTGACAACAACTCGTCCGGCTTCAGCTCGGGTTACTCGGGCAACAACCCGCAGCCGAACTTCAAGGGCGTGTCGTTCGCGGACGCACGCCGCACCGCGGGCAACACCAACAATCTCAACGGCAAGATCCTGCGGATCCACCCCGAGGGCGACGGGACCTACACCCTGCCCGAGGGCAACCTCTTCACCGGTGAGGAGCCGGACGAGGGCGGCGGCAAGACCCGCGGCGAGATCTATGTGATGGGCGTGCGCAACCCGGCGCGGATCTTCGTCGACAGGACGACCGACGTCCTGTACGCCGGCTGGGTCGGCCCGGACGCCGGTTCGCCGTCGACGACGTGGGGTCCGGCCAAGTACGACACGTTCGCCGCGATCACCAAGGCGGGCAACCACGGCTGGCCGTTCTGCATGGGCAACAACCAGCCCTACCGGGACCGCAACCTGCCCGACCCGAGCGTGCCGCTCGGCTGGTACGACTGCGCCAGGCCGAAGAACGAGTCGCCGAACAACGACGGCCTGGTGAACCTGCCGCCGGTGACGCCGAACACGATCTGGTACTCGCCTCAGGGCGGCGGCCCGGACTACCCGCGCGACGCCGCCGGTGTGCCCAGCTACAAGGTGGAGGAGCAGAAGCTGCTGCTGCCGTGGCTCAAGGGCGGCGGTCAGGCGACCATGAACGGCCCGGTGTACCGGTTCGACGACGCGAAGGGCGACCCGGCCGTGCGCTGGCCCGCGTACTGGGACGGCAAGTGGTTCGTCGGCGACTTCTACGACGGCGACCAGCCGCGGCACGCCGTGCTGACCGACCCGAAGACGGTCGGCAAGGGCGGACTGCCCGTGCACGCCGAGTCCCTGAAGAAGATCATCCCGGTCGGCGCGGACGGCATCCGCAACCTCATGGACTGGAAGTTCGCCCCGGACGGATCGCTGTACGTCCTCGACTACGGGCGCGGCTTCTTCACCTCCGATTCCAGGTCCGCGCTGTGGCGCGTGACGTACAAGGGCGGCGGGCCGACCCCGGCCGCCGATCAGCTCGCGAGGAAGGCGGCGCAGCAGTGAGACCATTCCGGCAGGGACAGCTCCGTCTGTGGACGGCGCTGCTGGGCGCGCTCGTGATGGTGCTCGGGCTGACCTCGACCGTCGCCTACGGGCGGGCGGGTGAACGGGAGGCGGACACGACCGCGGCCCAGACGCTCACCTGGACCGCGGGCGACCCGATCGACCGCTATCTGTCGTTCCCGACGACCGCGGTGGCGGGCGCGACGACGATCGTCTTCGAGAACAGCAAGACGACCGGCAACACCACCGGGATGCCGCACACGCTGTCCTTCGACGTCTCGGATCCCGAGTACAACAACGACGTTCCGCTGAACATCCTGGCGAACCCCAACGACGACCAGGGCGGGAAGCACTCGGTCGAGGTCACCCTGACGCCGGGGCGGTACCGCTTCCACTGCACGATCCCCGGCCACGGCCAGATGCAGGGCATCCTCACGGTGACCGACCCGGGCGGTGAGGACACGACGGCGCCCGAGACCTCCGCGAAGGTCGAGGGCGAGAAGAACGCCGACGGCGCCTACATCGGCCACGCCACGGTGACCGTGGCGGCGACGGATGCCGGTTCGGGGGTCAACACCGTCGAGTACGCGCTGGGCGCGGACGGGGCCTGGCAGCCCTACACCGCACCCGTGATGGTCCACGAGACCGGCACCCACAAGGTCCGCTACCGGGCCACCGACAAGGCCGGCAACACCGCCGCCGAGAAGGCCGTCGACTTCACCGTCGTCGCCCCGCCGACGGACGACAAGACCCCGCCGGAGACGTCGGCGACGGTAAGCGGCGAGAAGAACGAGCAGAGCGAGTACCTGGGCATGGCGACGGTCACCGTGACCGCCTCCGACACGGGCTCCGGGGTCAACACCATCGAGTACGCGCTGGGCGCGGACGGGGCCTGGCAGCCCTACACCGCACCCGTGATGGTCCACGAGACCGGCACCCACAAGGTCCGCTACCGGGCCACCGACAAGGCCGGCAACACCGCCGCCGAGAAGGCCGTCGACTTCACCGTCGTCGCCCCGCCGACGGACGACAAGACCCCGCCGACGACCGCGGCGACGGTGACCGGAACCAGGAACTCGGACGGTGCGTACATCACCAGCGCCACGGTGACGGTGACGGCGGCCGACACGGACTCGGGTGTGGAGCGCATCGAGTACTCGCTCGACGCGGGCCCGTACCTGGCCTACACCGCGCCCGTGATCGTCGACCGGGTCGGGTTCCACACCGTGCAGTACCGGGCCACCGACAAGGCCGGCAACACCTCCGAGGCGAAGAAGGAGTCCTTCACGGTCGCGGAGAGCGGCGGCGTCCCCGCCCCGAACTGCCCGGAGTACGACGAGCGGCTGACCGTGATCGTCGGCAGCGTCGACACGGGTGTGCCGAACCGGGTCACCCGCTCCCGGTGCACGATCAACGAGCTGATCGAGGACGAGAAGGACTGGAGCTCCCACGCCCTGTTCCTCAAGCACGTCGACGCGGTGCTGGACCGGCTCCTGGCCGACGGCGTGATCGACCAGCGCGAGCACAGGAAGATCTACAAGGCCGCCAAGCAGTCCGGCATCGGCAAGCCGGGCCAGACCGCCGGCTACCGCGACCTGTTCGACGGCACGGCCGCCTCGTTCGCCAAGTGGCAGCACGTGGGCGGCGGTTCGTTCGGTCTCAACGCCGACGGGTCGATGACCAGCGGCACCACCAAGGGCGGCCTGGGCATGCTGTGGTTCCCGCGGCGGCAGTACGGCGACTTCTCGCTGAAGCTCCAGTGGCGGGACGACGCCCCGGGCACCGGCAACGCCAACAGTGGTGTGTTCGTGCGCTTCCCGTACGTGCACGACAACCCGGAGGAGCCGCGGCCGGAGTGGGTCGCCATCAAGTACGGCCATGAGGTGCAGGTCCTGGACCGGCCCGACGGCGACATGTACAAGACCGGCTCCGTCTACGGCTTCGACCGCGTCGGTCTCGGCGGGGCCGGGGTCACCCCGAAGGGCACCTGGAACGACTACGAGATCCGGGTGGAGGGCCAGCACTACTCGGTCTACCGCAGCGGTGTCCTGATCAACGAGTTCGAGAACAGCGGCGGCCAGGAGTTCGTCCCGGCGCGGGCCGACGACCCGGGCACGGACGGGCGGCGCTACGCCCAGGGCTACATCGGCCTCCAGGTGCACGGCACCACCGATGTGATCTCGTACCGCAACATCCGCGTCAAGGAGCTGTAGCCGACACGGCGCACGGTGCTCGGTGCCCCACCGCCGGCGGGCGGTGGGGCACCGGCGTGCCGGCCCCGCCCGGCCCGCCCGTTCAGCCGTCGCCCGGTGGAGTCGCCTCCCCCGGCGACCCCTCGCCGGGCCCGGTCCGCCCCGGTGCCGTTTCCCCGGATCCGCCCCGGCTCCCGGCGGCCGAGCGCCCGGCCTTCTTCGCACCGCCGGCCGGGGCGTCCTTCTTCGCACGGCTCGGCTGCACCCGCTTCGGCTCGCCGGGCATCTTCGGGTACTCCGGTGGATACGGCAGATCGCCCAGCCCGTGCTCCGCCTCGTCGCGGCGGGCGATTTCCAGCAGCCCCTCCAGGCCGAATCGGTGGTCGTCCATGTCGGCGTGGACGTCACCGGCCTCGGCGTAGCGCGTCTGCATCGACCTGATGTCGAAGTCCTCGGGGACGGCGTCGTCGATCTCCTCCCAGCGCAGCGGCGCGGACACCGGGGCGTGGGGGCGGGGCCGCACGGAGTAGGCGGAGGCGATGGTGCGGTCGCGGGCGGTCTGGTTGTAGTCGACGAAGATCCGCGCGCCGCGTTCCTCCTTCCACCACTTGATGGTGACGTGGTCCGGCATGCGGCGTTCCAGCTGCCGTCCGCAGGCGATGGCGGCGCGCCGGACCTGGGTGAAGGTCCAGCGCGGTTCGATGGGAACGAACACATGGATGCCGCGTCCGCCGGACGTCTTGGGCCAGCCGCGCAGCCCGGCCTGGTCGAGGACGTCCCGCAGCTCGTGGGCGGCGCGGACGGCGTCGGCGTAGTCGGTGCCGGGCTGCGGGTCCAGGTCGATGCGCAGCTCGTCGGGGTGGTCGGTGTCCTCGCGGCGGACCGGCCACGGGTGGAAGGTGACGGCGCCGAGGTTCGCGGCCCAGGCGACGGCGGCGGGCTCGGTCGGGCACATCTCGTCGGCCGACCGGCCGCTGGGGAACGTGATGTGGGCGGTGGGGATCCAGTCGGGGAGGTACTTCGGGGCGCGCTTCTGGAAGAACGACTCGCCGGTCACCCCGTCGGGGTAGCGCTCGAGGGTGGTGGGCCGGTCCCGCAGCGCACGGGTGATGCCGTCGCCGACGGCGAGGTAGTACCGGACCATGTCCATCTTGGTGTAGCCGCGTTCGGGGAAGTACACCTTGTCCGGATTGGACACACGGACGGTCCGCCCGCCCACTTCCACTTCCACCGCTCCGGCCATGACCGTCAGCGTAGGCCGTGCCAGGATTCCGTGCATACCGGACAATCACCCTATGGATCTGCCGGTGATGCCACCCGTGAAACCGATGCTCGCCAAATCCGTGGCGAAGATCCCGCCCGGGATGCAGTACGAGGCCAAGTGGGACGGCTTCCGTGCGATCGTCCACCGGGACGCGGACGAGGTGGTGATCGGCAGCCGCACCGGGAAGCCGCTGACCCGCTATTTCCCCGAGCTGGTCACCGCCCTGCGCGCCAATCTGCCGCAGCGCTGTGTCGTCGACGGCGAGATCGTGATCGCCCACGAGGGGCGGCTCGACTTCGACCGGCTCACCGAGCGCATCCATCCGGCGGACTCCCGGGTGCGGATGCTCGCCGAGCGCACCCCGGCCGGTTTCGTGGCGTTCGACCTCCTCGCCCTCGGCGACGACTCGCTGCTCGACACACCGCTCGCCGAGCGGCGCGCGGCGCTCGTCGGGGCGCTCTCGGGTGCGCGCGAGCCGGTGTACGTCGCGCCGGCGACGACCGACACGACCGTCGCGGAACAGTGGTTCGAGCAGTACGAGGGGGCCGGGCTCGACGGGGTGATCGCCAAGCCGCTGGACCTCCCGTACCGGCCCGACGCACGGCTGATGTACAAGATCAAGCACGAGCGGACCGCGGACGTGGTCGTCGCGGGCTACCGCTTCCACAAGAGCGGGCCGGTCGTCGGTTCACTGCTGCTCGGCCTGTACGACTCGGAGGGCGCGCTGCAGCACGTGGGCGTCTGCGCCGCGTTCTCCATGAAGCACCGCGAGGAGCTGGTCGCCGAGCTGGAGCCGCTGCGCCTGGCGGACGTGTCGGAACACCCGTGGGCGCGCTGGGCCGAGGAGGAGGCGCACGAGTCGGCCCGGCTGCCCGGCGCGCCGAGCCGCTGGTCGGGCAAGAAGGACCTGTCGTGGGTGGCGCTGCGGCCCGAACGGGTGGTGGAGGTCGCATACGACCACATGGAGGGCGACCGCTTCCGGCACACGGCGCAGTTCCGGCGGTGGCGGCCCGACCGCACTCCGGAGAGCTGCACGTACGCCCAGCTGGAGGAGCCGGTGCGCTACGACCTCTCGGAGGTGCTGTCGGCGCCGCCGTCCAGGTGAACCACGGACGGCGGCTTCCGTGTGGGGGCCGTGCCCGCCGGGAGGCCGGCCCCGATCAGCGGTACAGCGCTTCGATCTCGGCCTCGTACGCCTCGGCCGCCGCGTGCCGCCTGACCTTGAGCGACGGCGTCAGCAGTCCGTGCTCCTCGGTGAACTCCCCCGCGACGAGGCGGAATTCACGGATGGACTCCGCCCGGGAGACGGCCTGGTTGGCGTAGTCGACCGCCTCGCCGACGTCGGCGATCATCTCCGGGTCGTCGCAGAGCTCGGTGAGCGGTGTGTCCGCGGGCCGCCTGCGGACCGCGAGCCAGTGCGGGACCGCCTCGGGGTCGAGCGTGACGAGTGCGGCGACGAAGGGGCGGCCGTCCCCCACCACGACGCACTGGCCGACCGGCGGGCGGCTGCGCAGCCGGTCCTCCAGGACCGCGGGTGACACGTTCTTGCCACCGGAGGTGACAAGGATGTCCTTCTTCCGGCCGGTGATGGTCAGATAGCCCTCGTCGTCGAGGCTCCCGAGGTCACCGGTGGCGAACCAGCCTCCGTCGAGCACCTCCGCGGTGGCGGCCGGGTCGTTCCAGTACGAGCCGAAGACGATGCCGCCCTTGACCAGGACCTCGCCGTCGTCGGCGATCCGTATCGCCGTCCCGGGCACGGGCAGGCCGACGGTGCCGGGGCGGGGACCCAGGGGCGGGATGATCGTGGCGGCCGCGGTGGTCTCGGTGAGGCCGTACCCCTCGTAGACGATGATCCCGGCGGCGTAGAAGAAGAGATTGAGCCGGCGGTCGAGCGGGGAGCCGCCGCTGATGGCGTAGCGCAGCCGGCCGCCGAGCTCCTTGCGGACGCGCCGGTAGACGAGCAGGTCGTACAGCACCCAGGCGAGGTACAGCCCCGGTCCCGGTCCCTTCCCCCGGCCGAGGAACTTCCCGAGGTACGTCTCGCCGAACCGTACGGCGATCCGGTCGGCCCGCTCGAAGGAGGCACCGCGTCCGATCCGCTCGGCGGTCGCCCGGCCCGTGTCGTGGATCTTCTCGAAGAGGTACGGGACGCCGACGACGAACGCGGGCCGGAACGACCGAAGTTCGGGGCGGAGTTCGTCGGGTCTGATGCCGGGGCAGTGGCCGAGCTCGATGCGCGCCAGGAGACAGGCGAGCTGGATGGTCCGGCCGAGGATGTGGGCGAGGGGCAGGAACAGCAGGGTCGAGGCGGTCTGGCCGGTGATCTCCTTGAACAGCGGGTGGAGCAGCTCCACGGTGTTGGCGGCCTCCGCGTGGAGATTGCCGTGGGTGAGCACACAGCCCTTGGGGCGGCCCGTGGTCCCGGAGGTGTAGCAGAGGGTGGCGATGCTGTCGGGGCCGAGGGCGCTGCGCCGCTCGGCGATCTCCTCGTCGGAGGTGCGGGTGCCCAGCTCGGTGAGCTCGCGCAGCGCGCCGCCGTCGATGCTCCAGGTCCGGGGCGACGGCGAACCGGGCGTCCGAGTCGCTCAGTACCCAGGCGATCTGCTCGGCGGACGAGGTGGCGTAGACGGGGACGGACTGCCCGCCCGCGGCCCACACCGCGAAGTCGAGGACGGTCCATTCGTAGCGGGTGCGGGACATCAGGGCGACCCGGTCGCCGGGCTCGAGACCCGCGGCGACGAGTCCCTTGGCGACGGCGGTGACCTCCCGGGCGAACGCGGCCGAGGTGACGGGCCGCCAGCCGTCGCCCTCCTTCCGGCGGAGGACGACGGCACCGGGGGCCTCCTCGGCGCTGACGAAGGGGATGTCGGCCGCGGACCCGGAGGCTGAGGGCCGGGCGAGCGGAGTGGCGCGCACCTCGCGCACGGTGCCGTTCTCCCTGATCAGTTCCACGGTGGCGCGTCCCGCAAGGTCGGCTCGGCGCCTGGCCCGCCTCAGATCCCTGCGTACGCCCATCGTCGGCTCCTGTTCGGCGCAAGCGGACTTACCGGGGGTTACAGGAAGGTCAACTTACTCCCGCGTAAGGAGAAATCAACGGTCGCGACCGAACGGTTTCCACACAGAGACGTCCCGGCTGACGAACCGTGAAGCGCATCAGGTACGTATAGAGGAGAACACCACCCATGCCCGGCGACCCCGGAGCAACATCAGAAAAGGACACCACGTGACCGCGTCCAACCTCGTCCCCGTCCCGATTCCCGACGGTGTGGCCGCCCTGATCGGGTCCTGCATGCCGCTCGGCGTGCTGCAGGCGGAGATCGACGCCGAGTGCGCGGCGCGCGAGGCCATGCGGTTCCGGGCACCGCTCTGCGGCGAGGACCAGGTCGACCGCGAGCACGCCCTGGCCGCGCTCGCCCGGGCGAACAAGATCCTCGCCGCCTACAACCCGGGGCTGGTGGTGCGTCCCGGCGGGCCGCGCTCGTAGGCCGACACGGCGGGCGCCGTGACCGGACCCCGGGCCCCTGCCGTCGACCGCCGGCGGGAATCTGTTGACACCTGGCACTCCCGCCACTGTCAGGGGTCCGGGGCCCGCCGTTAGCGTCACTGCGTGACCAAGATCCTTCTTATCGTCCACGTCCTGGCCGCGATCATCGCCGTGGGTCCGGTGACCGTGGCGGCCAGCATGTTCCCCCCGACCGGCCGGCAGGTCATCGCCTCGCCCGAGGACGAGCGGGCCCGCGCCGTCCTGAAGAACCTCCATGGCGTTTGCCGGGCGTACGCGCTCGTCGGCGTCACCGTCCCGGTCTTCGGGCTCGCCACCGCGATGCAGCTCGGCGTGCTCGGCGACGCCTGGCTGATCGTCTCGATCGTGCTCACCGCCGCGGCCGCCGCCGTCCTGGCGGCGCTGGTGCTGCCCCGGCAGAGCGCGGTGCTGGAAGGTCCCGCGGTGATAGCCGACACCAAGCGGCTGGCGATGTACACGGGGATCTTCAACCTGCTGTGGGCGGTCGTCACCGCACTGATGATCGTGCGGCCGGGCTCGACGACGAGCGTCTGAGGCCGTCCCGGGGTTCCGCGGGGCAGAACGACCCGACGGTCCACCGGCAGATGCCGGGAAGCCGCTCCACCGACCGCCCGGCCGGCGCGCGTTCGCGCCACACGGCGACGACACCCGCGTACTGCGGGGCACGGCGCCGGCAGGAGGCCAACCGCCTTGCCTCGCACGGGGGTCGGGGTGCCGCGGACCCATCGGCCCCGGCCCGGCGACGGGCGGCGGCGCGCCGGTCCCGGCGTGCACGAGCCGCCCGCGGCGGGCGGGGTGGGCGGGGCGGCTCACTCCATGAAAGTGCCGTTCACATACACCCAGGCGCCGTCGTGCCGCTCGAAGTGGCTGCGCTCGTGAAGCTGTCCGGGATGACCGCCCTGGGTGTAGCGGGCGACGAAGGTGACCGTGCCGGTGGTGTGGAACACGCTGCCCTCGCCGGTGTCCCGGATCTCCAGGCCCGTCCAGCGCATCGCGGGCTCGAAGTCCACACCGCTCGGCCGGTAGTCGGGGTGCCAGGTGCGCAGCAGATAGGCCTCGTCACGGACGACGAAGGCGCAGTAGCGGGATCGCATCAGGAGTTCCGCGGTGGGGGCGGCGGACGCCCCGGCGTGGAACCTGCCGCAGCAGGCCCCGTACGCGGCGGGCAGTCCGCACGGGCAGGGCGAGCCGTCGGTGACGATGGGCTGCGGGGGGCGGGTGGTACGTCGGGCCATGGGGCCATTGTGTCTTGACCGGTGTCGCGCTGGGTGAATGGGCCCGCGCGGCGCTTCCGGGTCACGGGGGCCGTCCCTATGCTCCTGCGCCGGACCTCACAGTTACCGTCGAGTAGGGGCTGGGCATGGATCGGTTGGGAACCACGTCGGGAGCGACCCGGCGCACCTTCATCGCGGGAGCCGCGGCGGCCGGCTCCGCGGCCGCCCTCACCGCAGGGGCCTCGGCCGCGTCGGCGGCGCCCCGCGCGCCGCGGCCGTCCGTCGCCGTCCTGGGCGGCGGCGTCGCGGGGCTCACGGCGGCCCATGAACTGGCCGAGCGCGGCTTACCCGTGACCGTCTACGAGCGCAGAGCCCTGGGCGGCAAGGCCCGGAGCATGGACGTGCCGGACAGCGGCAGGGGCGGCCGGCGCCATCTGCCCGCCGAGCACGGCTTCCGCTTCATCCCCGGCATCTACCACAACCTGCCGGACACGATGCGCCGCATCCCCTTCCCCGGCAACCGCAACGGCGTCTGGGACAACCTCGTCGCACCGCCGGAGATGTCGTTCGCCCGCACCGGCCGCGAGGACCTGCGCATCCCGCTCCCCTGGCCCGGTCACCGCCCGGCCGACCTCACGCTCGACGAGATCCGCCGCGCGCTGATCGCCTTCCTCGACACGGTCACCCACATCCCGCCGCACGAGACGGCGTACTTCGCGGGCCGCGGCCTGGTCTTCCTCACCAGCTGCGACGAACGGCGCAACGAGGCCTGGGAGCGTACGCCGTGGTGGGAGTTCATCAGGGCCGAGCGGATGTCGTACGACTACCAGCGCATCCTCGCCGTGGGGCTGACCCGCAACATCGTGGCGACCAAGGCCGAGGAGGCCAGCACCCGGACGGTCGCCACCCTGCTGGAGGCGTTCGTCTTCAACGCGCTGGGGCGCGGCGCGGACGGCCCGCTGGACCGCGTCCTCAACGCCCCCACCAACGAGGCGTGGATCGACCCCTGGGTCGCCCATCTGCGGTCCCTCGGTGTGGAGTTCAGGGTCGGCTGGACCCTGCGCGAGCTCGCGTACGGTGACGGCCGCATCACCGGGGCGGTGCTGGAGGACCCGTCGGGGGCGCGCCGTACCGTCACCGCCGACCACTACGTCTCGGCCCTCCCCGTCGAGCACGCCCGCCGCACCTGGGGCCCGGCGCTGCGCGCCGCCGATCCGCAGCTCGCGCGCTGCGACGCGCTGCAGACCGACTGGATGACGGGCATCCAGTTCTATCTGACGGAGCGTGCTCCGCTGCTCCACGGCCATCTCAACTGCATCGACTCGCCGTGGTCCCTGACCGCGATCCAGCAGGCCGAGCACTGGCCGCACCGCGACTTCCCGCGCGACTACGGCGACGGCTCCGCCGTCGACTGCCTGTCCGTGGACGTCTCCGAATGGGACCGGCCCGGCATCCTCTACGGGAAGACCGCCAAGCAGTGCACGCGCGAGCAGGTCGCCCGGGAGGTGTGGGCACAGCTGAAGGCCGCGCTCAACGACACGGGCCGCACCGTGCTGAAGGACGGCGCCCTGCACTCCTGGTTCCTGGATCCGGGTGTCGACGGCCTCGGCACGCCGGAGCCGACGAACGACGACGAGCTGCTGATCCACCCGGTGGGGACCTTCCACAACCGCCCCAGCGCGGCCACGGCGGTCCCCAACCTCCACCTCTCCGGGGACTTCGTCTCCGTCGACATCGACCTGGCCACCATGGAGGGCGCCAACGCCTCCGCCCGCGCGGCCGTCAACGCCCTTCTGGACCGGATCGGTTCGCCCGCCGAACGCTGCACGATCAAGCCCCTGTTCCGGGCCCCGGAGCTGGAGCACCTGAAGCGCCACGACCGCTCGCGGTACCGGCTGGGGCTGCGGAACCTGTTCGATCTGGGGTAGCGCCTCCCCGGGCGGCGCGGTGTGACGGCGGGTCCGGGCCCGTGAGGTGCCGGGGCCGGGAGGAGATCCGTTCACCGGCCCGGGACGGCCCACGCCCCGGCGGCCGGCCACGGCGCCCGGAGTCACAGACCGGCGAGGAAGTCCCTGACGACGGCCGCGTACTCCACGGGTGCGGTGTCGTGGACCGTGTGTCCCGCCTCGAGTTCGACGAGGCGGGTGCGGGGCCGCCGGTCCACCATGGCCCTGGCGTGCCCGGTGCCGAGGACGTCGCTCCGGGTGCCTCGGATCAGCAGGGCGGGGCAGTCGCCGGCCAGCCAGTCGTGCCAGTGGTCGCCGTTGAGCCGGCGCTGGGAGGCGGCCATGTCCTCGGGCGCGAAGGCGAGTCCCCACCCGTCGGAGTACTCGCGGATGGCGTCCGTGAGGTACGGGGCCGACCCGGCCAGGCCCCGGACGAGCGCCGCGCGGGTCGGCGCCCGCTCCGGCCAGGACAGGCAGAACGAGAGGTCGTCGTCGACCTCGGCGCCGATGTCCTCCACGACCAGCGCAGTGACGAGACCCGGGTGCCGGGCGGCCAGCTGGTAGGCGTTGACCCCGCCGAGCGAGTGTCCGAGGACCACCAGGTTCTCCAGGCCGAGCCGGGCGGCGAGTGCGGCGGCGTCACCGACGTAGCCTTCGCGGGAGAAGTCCGCCGGCCGGTCCGAATGGCCGTGGCCCCGCTGGTCGGGTGCGATGACCCGCCAGTCGGGGGCCAGTTCGCGGGCCAGCCGGTCGAACGTCCGCGCCTCCCCGAAGTGGCCGTGGAGGGCGAGCAGGGGCCGCCCCGGGCCCCCGTGGTCGAGGTAGGACAGGAGCCGTCCGTCGATGCGCATCGCGTGACGGGCCGGTTCCTCCGCGGTCGCGGCGGACAGCGCACCCAGGCGTTGCCCCACGCGTGCGCGAAGAGTCCGGTAGGCGTCCCCACGACGCAGCGGCCGGCCCACGGGCCGCTCGACCACCCTGACGGGGGTGACCGTCTGCCCTCGCCGGAACTGCTCGCGGGTCAGGTCGACTTCGAGGCCGCCGGGGAGACGGTTCCACCAGTGGTGTCCGTGCTGTTCGCCGCCGAGACGCACCTCGCCGAGGACGAGGTCCCCACCGAGCAGGTCGTGGACGACCAGTGCGGTGATGTCGCAGTGCCCCCAGGCCGGATTCCCGCTGGTCCAGGGGGCGCGCTCGAGGTCGTCGGGTGAGCAGGTCCCGGCGGACCAGCTCTGCCGCAGGGCCTGTTCGATGTCGGTGAGCAGCCACGTCGCCATGGCGCCCACTCTCGCAGGCGGGGCTGACAGCGGGTGCTACCGCTGCGCCGCGCCGCCTCCCGCCACGGCGCCTCCGCAGTCCGCCGCGCCGAGCGTCCACGCCCATCGGTGCGTCCCCGTCGGCACCAGGTACCGGGGCAGGGTGTCGGGGCCGCAGGAGGCCGTGCCGAGGCCGCGGTGGGCGGCGTCGACGTGGAGGACGCAGCCGGGGCGCGGGGCGAGTTCGTCGTGGTGCGCGGCGGCGGCGAGGTCGGCGGCGCGGTGGCGGGTGACGGAGACCTGGCGGGGGGCGTCCAGGCGGACGGCGAGTCCCGTGCCGTCGGGGCGCGTGAGGGAGAAGGCGCGCACCGCGTTGCGTCCGCCGCTCTCCTGGGGGCGCAGGTAGGGCGTGAAGAGGTCGTCGACGCGGGCCCGGTGGTGGGACACGTACCCGGCGGCGCTGCGGTCGGGGTAGCTCTCCCAGGGGCCGGGCCCGTACCACTCCAGGCTGTCCGGGCCGGGGGCGGTCTCCAGGACGGAGCCGACGCGGGCGACGTCGTGGAGCGCGCCGGGCAGGGTGGCGGTCTCCTCGACCAGGACCGAGCCGTCGGCGAGTGCCGTGAGGACCTGTTCGTGGACGACCGTTCCCACGGCGGTGGGGTGTTCGGCGACGGTCGTCGTCCTGCCGTCGCCCTCGTGGGTGACGGACACGATCTTGCGGACGAGCGTGTCGAGGCCCCACTCGCTCCAGCGCCGTGCGGCGCCGCCGAGGAGGTCGTTGTCGGTGGGGGCGCGCCACAGGCTCAGCACGGGCGGCGCGGTGAGGAGGGGGTGGACGAGCAGGCCCTCCTCGTCGGTCTCCACGCGGCCGCCCGGTGCGGCCGGGGGCCAGGCCGCGGTGCGCTCCCGCAACCGGATGCCCGGGGCGCAGATCTCGGTGCCGGCCGGCGCCCAGGGCTCGTCGCGGGCGGTGGTGACGCGCAGCGTGACCCACAGTTCGCCGCCGTCGTCGGGCAGCGCGGCGGGCAGCGGCAGGGGCGCCGAAGCGCCGGGCGGGAGGTCGGGCAGGCGTACGGGTTCGCTCCGGACGCCGCGGTGCTCGGCTCCGATCTGCCACTCGGCGCTCAGCCAGGCCAGGTCGCGCACGTGCATGCGGTTGTGGACGGTCGCCGTGGTCCCGTCGTACGACAGCCGTACGGGGGCGGCGAGTTCGCGGTGCTCGTACATCGCGGGCTTCGGGGTGCGGTCGGGCAGCACCAGGCCGTCGGCGCAGAAGGCGCCGTCGTGGGGGCTGTCGCCGAAGTCGCCGCCGTAGGCCCACCGGTGGCCAGGGGCGGCGATCCCGTCGGCGTACCCACCGGTCGTGCCGGGGCCCGCGGGGAGGCCGTCTGCGATGCGCTGCAGGATGCCGTGGTCCCGGAACTCCCAGATGAATCCGCCCTGCAGACCGGGTGTGGTCTCGATCTCGGCCCAGTGGTCGGCGAGGGTGCCGTTGCTGTTGCCCATGGCGTGCGAGTACTCGCAGAGGATCAGCGGCTTGGTCTGCTCGCCGGACCGGGCGTGCGCGGTGATCTCGTCGAGGGACGCGTACATCGGGCAGGCGATGTCGGCGGCGATCCGGGCGGACGCCCAGTCGGTCCTCGCCGCGCCCTCGTACTGGACGGGCCGGGTCGGGTCGTGGCGGCGGACCCAGGCGGCCGCCGCGTCGTGGTGGGCGCCGTAGTCGCTCTCGTTGCCGAGCGACCAGACGACGACGGAGGGGTGGTTCTTGTCGCGGAGCACCATCCGGGAGACGCGGTCGACGAAGGCGGGCAGATAGCGGGGGTCGTCGGCGATCTCGTGGGCGTGGTCGTGGCTCTCGATGTCGGCCTCGTCGACGACGTACAGGCCGAGTTCGTCGGTGAGGCGGAGCAGCGCGGGGTCGTTCGGGTAGTGGGACGTGCGCACGGCGTTGAACCCGAAGCGCTTCATGGTGACGAGATCGGCCCGCATGTCCTCCTCGGTGACGACCCGGCCGGTCAGCGGGTGGAAGTCATGGCGGTTGACGCCGCGGATCAGCACCCGGTCGCCGTTGATCAGCAGGTCCCGGCCGCGGATCTCGACGGTGCGGAACCCGATGCGCTGCCGCGCGGTGTCGGCGACCGTCCCGTCGGCCCGGTGCAGCCGCACGGTGAGCCCGTACAGGGCGGGCGACTCGGCCGACCAGGGGCGGGCGTCCGTGACGGTGGCGGTCAGCCGGGCCTCGCCGAGGAAGTCCGAGACCCGTCCCTGCTCGCGGTTGGCGGCGTCGTGGGCGGTGTCCCGGGCGAGTTCGCCGTATCCCTCCAGCCCGGCGCTGACGGACCAGCCCTCGGTGAGCGGTCCGCGGACGCGGCAGTCCACGCGCAGGTCGCCGTCCCGTCCGGCCCGGACGTCGACGTCGTCCAGGTACAGCGGGTCGGTGGAGCAGAGCCGTACCGAGCGGGTGATGCCGCCGTGCCACCACTGGTCCTGGTCCTCGATGTGCGAGGCGTCGGACCATTTGACGACGGTGAGCCGCAGGGTGTGGGTCGCGCCGGGGCGGACGACGTCCGTGATGTCGAAGTCGCTCGCCAGGTGGGAGTCCTTGCCGATGCCTACCGGCCGCCGGTCGACCTCGGCGATCAGCACGCTCTCGGCGGCGCCGACGTGGAGGAGGATCCTGCGGCCCGCCCACTCGGCCGGGATCGCGGCCTCCCGCTCGTACACGCCCGTCGGATTCGCCTCGGGCACGAGCGGCGGCCGGTGCGGGAACGGCATCCGGACGTTCGTGTAGTGCGGCAGGTCGTGGGGGTCGTGCATGGTCCAGCAGCCGGGCACGGGCGCCTCGCCCCACTCCTCGGCGAGGGGTGCGCCGGGTGAGCGCAGTAGTTGGAAGCGCCAGGTGCCGTCGAGGAGGACGCTGCCGTCGCGGCGGTCCACGGCGCTCATGGGCAGCCGCCGCCAGCCGGTCAGTTCGGGCGATTCCCAGGGACGTACGGAGTCGCTGATGCTCATCGGAGGGTCCCCCTCGGACAGGGCCGCATGCCAGGACAGCGACAGTATTCAACGGTTTCCGACAGAATCCAACGGCCGAGGGGAAGGGAGATCCGGGCACCGGCCGCGGGGTGCGCATTCCGCGGGGAGGCGGTCGCGTTCTCGCGCGAACGACGCCGAGGTGACAGCGTTGGGGCAGGACAGGGCAGGAGCGAGCCGGGCGGGGACGGCGGCCCGGCGCGTGCGCCAGGCAGGAGGAAGGGCGCGGGATGAGGCTGACGATTCTGGGCGGCGGAGGCTTCCGCGTGCCGCTGGTGTACGGCGCGCTCCTCGGCGACCACGACGAGGGCCGGGTCACCCGGGTCACCCTCCACGACCTCGACGGGACCCGGCTCCGCGCCGTCGCCACGGTCCTGGCCGAGCAGGCCTCGGGGGTGCCGGACGCTCCCGTGGTCGAGGTCACCACCGACCTCGACGAGGCCCTGCGCGGCGCCGACTTCGTGTTCTCCGCGATCCGGGTCGGCGGGCTGGAGGGACGCGCCGCCGACGAGCGGGTGGCGCTCGCCGAGGGCGTGCTGGGCCAGGAGACGGTCGGCGCCGGCGGCATCGCGTACGGCCTGCGGACGGTGCCGGTGGCGACGGACATCGCCCGCCGGGTGGCCGCGCTCGCGCCCGACGCGTGGGTCATCAACTTCACCAACCCCGCGGGACTGGTCACCGAGGCCATGTCCCGGGTGCTCGGCGACCGGGTCATCGGGATCTGCGACTCACCCGTCGGGCTCGGCCGGCGCGTGGCACGCGCCCTCGGCGCGGACCCCGGCCGGGTGTGGACGGACTACGTCGGCCTCAACCACCTGGGCTGGCTGCGCGGACTGCGGGTGGCCGGCCGGGACGAGCTGCCGCGCCTGTTCGCCGACCCGGAGGCGCTCGGCTCCCTCGAGGAGGGCAGGCTGTTCGGCACGGACTGGCTGCGCTCGCTCGGCGCGATCCCCAACGAGTACCTGCACTACTACTACTTCAACCGCGAGACCGTGCAGGCGTACCGCCGGGCGGAACGCACCCGCGGGGTCTTCCTCCGCGACCAGCAGGCCGGTTTCTACGCCGAACCCTCCCTGAAGCGCTGGGAGTCCACCCTCGCGGAGCGCGAGGCCACCTACATGGCCGACAACCGCGAGGCGTCCGGGGCGGGCCGACGGGCCGACGAGGACCTGGAGTCGGGCGGCTACGAGAAGGTCGCGCTGGCCCTGATGCGCGCCGTCGCCCGCGACGAGCGCGCCACGCTGATCCTCAACGTCCGCAATCGCACGACCCTTTCCGTACTCGACGCGGACGCCGTGATCGAGGTGCCCTGCCTCGTCGACGCCAACGGCGCCCATCCGTACGCCGTCGATCCGCTGCCGGGCCATGCCACCGGCCTGGTCACCGCGGTGAAGGCCGTCGAACGGGAGGTCATGACGGCCGCGGAGAGCGGGTCGCGCGCCGCCGCCGTGCGGGCCTTCGCCCTGCACCCCCTGGTCGACTCCGTCACCGTCGCCCGCCGTCTGCTGGACGGGTACACCGCCGTACACCCCGGTCTCGCCCACCTCAACCGGAAGTAGGTGCTGAGAGATGCACGACGAACGGCACAGGATCGAGCAGCGCGTCGCGCGCGTGCTGGAGCAGCGCATCCGGCCGGTGATCCACGCGGACTCCGTGCCGCTGACCGTGACGGCCTGGCAGGTGCCCGGCGAGCCCGTGCCGTTCGAGGAGGCGCGGGAGGCCGCGTACGAGCCGTTCACGGTGGGCACCGCGTGGGGTCCGCCGTGGGGGACCACCTGGTTCCGGGTCGCCGGCGGGGTGCCCCCGGCCTGGGCGGGCCGGCGCGTGGAGGCCTGGTTCGACCTGGGGTTCACCAGCGGCTGGCCGGGGAACCAGGCCGAGGCGCTCGTCCATCTCCCGGACGGCACACCCGTGAAGGCCGTCAACCCGCAGAACCAGTACGTGCCGATCGCCTCCCCGGCGGCGGGCGGCGAACGGATCGACTTCCTGATCGAGGCCGCCTCCAACCCGGACATCCTCAAGGACCGCTTCCGCTCCCCCACCCCGATGGGCGACAGGCGCACGGCGGGCAGCGCGCCGCTCTACACCTTCGCGCGGGCCGATCTCGCCGTGCTCGACGAGGACGTCTGGCACCTGTCGCTCGACATGCAGGTGCTGCAGGAGCTGATGCTGGAGCTCAGCGAGCACGAGCCGCGCCGTCACGAGATCATGTACACCCTGGAGCGGGCGCTGGACGTGCTCGACCTCGACGACGTGCCGGGAACGGCGGCCGCGGCACGGGACGTCCTCGCCGAGGCCCTCGCCCGGCCCGCCCACGCCAGCGCGCACACCCTGTCGGCGGTCGGGCACGCCCACATCGACAGCGCCTGGCTGTGGCCGATCCGGGAGACCAAGCGGAAGGCGGCCCGGACGTTCTCCAACGTCACCTCGCTGGCGAAGGAGTACCCCGAGTTCGTCTTCGCCTGCTCGCAGGCGCAGCAGTACGCGTGGGTGCGGGACAACCATCCGCAGGTGTGGGCGGGCATCAAGGAGGCCGTGGCGAACGGGCAGTGGGCGCCCGTCGGCGGGATGTGGGTGGAGGCGGACGGCAATCTGCCCGGCGGCGAGGCGCTGGCCCGGCAGCTCGTGCACGGGAAGCGCTTCTTCCTCGACGAGTTCGGCATCGAGACGCACGGCGTGTGGCTGCCGGACTCGTTCGGCTACACCGCGGCCTATCCGCAGCTCGCGAAACTCGCCGGGATGAGCTGGTTCCTGACCCAGAAGCTCTCCTGGAACCAGACCAACAAGCTGCCCCACCACACCTTCTGGTGGGAGGGCATCGACGGCTCGCGGATCTTCACCCATTTCCCGCCCGTCGACACCTACAACGTGGTCTTCTCCGGGCGGGAGATGGCCCACGCGGTGCGCAACTACCAGGACAAGGGGCGGGGCACGCGGTCGCTGGCCCCGTTCGGCCACGGCGACGGCGGCGGCGGCCCCAACAGGGAGATGCTGGAGCGGGCCCGGCGGCTGGCCGACCTGGAGGGCTCGGCGAAGGTCGTCGTCGAGCACCCGGACGCCTTCTTCGAGGCGGCGCGGGCGGAGTACGCGGGCCACGCCGACGCCCCGGTGTGGTCGGGGGAGCTGTACCTGGAGCTGCACCGTGCCACCTACACCTCGCAGGCCCGCACCAAGCAGGGCAACCGGCGCAGCGAACACGCCCTGCGCGAGGCCGAGCTGTGGGCGACGGCGGCGGCCCTGCACGTGCCCGGGTACGCCTACCCTTACGCGGAGCTGGACCGGCTGTGGAAGACGGTGCTGCTGCACCAGTTCCACGACATCCTGCCGGGCTCGTCGATCGCCTGGGTCCACCGGGAGGCCGAGACGGAGTACGCCCGGGTCGCTAAGGAGCTGGAGGCGCTGACCGCACAGGCCCTGGAGGCGGTGAGCGGGGCAGGGCGGGTCGAGCCGTGGGCGTACAACGCGGGGCCCCGGGACCGGGCCGAGGTCGTACGGCTGCCGTCGGTCCTGGCGGATGTCCTCGACCCGGGCCTGCCCAGGCTGTCCGACGGCTCGGCCGCCGTCGCCGTGGCGGTTCCGGCCTCCGGATCGGCCCGGATCACCCCTGAGATCCCGTCGCAGCCGCCGGTCAAGATGACGAACCGGGCCTTGGACAACGGCCTCGTGCGGGTCGAGCTCGCCGACGACGGCACCTTCACCTCCGTACGCGACCTCGTCGCCGGCCGCGAGGTGCTGGCGCCCGGCGGCAAGGGCAACCTGCTGCGGCTGCACAGCGACCTGCCGAACTACTGGGACGCCTGGGACATCGACAAGCACTATCTGGCCCGGTACACCGACCTGCTGGAGGGGGCCACGATCAGGATCGCCGACGACAGCCCGCTGCTCGGCGCCCTGCGTGTGGAGCGGACCTTCGGCCGGGGCTCGCGGATCGTGCAGACCGTCAGCCTGCGGGCAGGCAGCCGCCGCGTCGACATCGACACCGAGATCGACTGGCACGAGGCGGAGAAGATCCTCAAGGCCGCCTTCCCGGTCGACGTGCACGCGGAACGCTCCACCGCCGAGATCCAGTTCGGCCACGTCCACCGGCCGACGCACACCAACACCAGCTGGGAGGCGGCCCGTTTCGAGGTCTACGGCCACCGCTGGGTGCACATCGGCGAGAACGGCTACGGCGTCGCGGTCCTCAACGACTCGACGTACGGGCACGACGTGACCCGTACGACGCGCGAGGAGGACGGCGGCACGACCACGACCGTCCGGCTGAGCCTGGTACGCGCGCCCCGCATCCCGGACCCCGAGGCGGACCAGGGCCCGCACCGCTTCACCTACGCGCTGCTGCCCGGAGCGACGGTCGAGGAGGCCATCGCGGAGGGGTACGCCCTGAACCTGCCGCTGCGGATCGGTCCCGGCGGTGCCGACGTGCCACCGGTGGTGACGACGGACGGCCCCGCGGTCCTGGTGGAAGCGGTGAAGCTCGCCGACGACGGTTCGGGCGACGTGGTCGTGCGGCTCTACGAGTCGCTCGGCGGCCGCGCGGCGACGGTGCTGCGCACGGGTTTCCCGGCGACGGGCGCGGTGCTGACGGACCTGCTGGAGCGGCCGCTGGACGAGCCGCCGCTCGCGGTGGAGGACGGCGGAGTGGTCCTGGCGCTGCGGCCGTTCCAGATCGTGACGGTGCGGCTGAGGCGCTGAGGCGGGCTGGGGCGAGGGTCCTGGCGGGCTGCGGAGGTGGGGCCGCGTGCCGGGTCGGCCCGAGCGTGGCCCGCGTGTCGAGGGCGGACGCTCGGGTGGCCCCGGGGTTGACTCACCGTATGAACAGCGCGGCACTGCTGGAAGACGCCTTCGGACGGATCAGGGAGACGGTGCACGAGGCGGTGGAGGGGTGCGCTCCGGACCTCCTCCACGCCCGCCTAGACCCCGGCGCCAACACCATCGCCTGGCTGGTCTGGCACCTCACCCGGGTCCAGGACGACCATGTGGCGGACGCGGCGGGGCGGGAGCAGGTGTGGCTCTCGCAGGACTGGGTGCGCCGCTTCGGGCTGCCGTTCGCTCCGGACGCGACCGGTTACGGCCACAGCCGGGCACAGGTGGCGAAGGTGCGGGTGGACTCGCCCGACCTGCTGCTCGGCTACCACGACGCCGTCCACGAGGAGACGGTGGCGTACGTCAGGGGCCTGACGAACGCCGCTCTCGGCCGGATCGTGGACGAGTCCTGGTCCCCGCCGGTGACACTGGGCGTCCGGCTAATAAGCATCATCTCCGACGACCTTCAGCACGCGGGTCAGGCGGCGTTCGTACGGGGGTCGCTGGAGCGGGGGTGAGCGGAAGGGGACGGTGCGGGGCCCGGGCGTCACGGGCCCGGGCGTCACGGGCCCGGGACGGTCGTGGGCCGGGAGCGGGTGATGTCCACGGGGTCGGCGGACGGGCCCGCGGGTATGCCCCGGGCGGGCACGCCACGACACGCGCGCCGGCCGGACACGGGGGCCCCGGGCCACCCCGGCCGTGGACCACGGGCGACCATGGTGAGCATGACCTCCGCACGTGACGTTCCGCAGCCCGTTCCGCTCGGCACCTGGCCGACCCCGCTCGAACCCCTGCCCAGGCTCGCCCGTGCGATCGGCCTCGGCCCGGACGATCTGTGGATCAAACGCGACGACCTCACGGGCCTGGGCGGCGGCGGGAACAAGATCCGCAAGCTCGAGTGGCTCTGCGGGCAGGCCGTGGCCGCGGGCGCCACGCACCTGGTGACCACGGGCGCGCCGCAGAGCAACCACGCCCGGCTGACCGCTGCCGCCGGCGCACGCCTGGGGCTGGAGGTCGTCCTGGTGCTCGCGGGCACACGGCAGGCGTCGGCCGGCGGCAACCTCGCGCTGGACGGGTTGCTCGGCGCCACGGTCGTCTGGGCCGGTGACGTCGGCGGAGACGCGCTCGCCGCCACGGCCCGGGAGGTGACCGAGCGGCTGCGGGCCGACGGTGCCGTCCCCGAACTCGTCCCGTTCGGCGGCTCCAGCGTCCTCGGCGCACGCGGTTACGCGGTGTGCGGGCGCGAACTCCTCGCCCAGGCGCCCGACCTGACCACCGCGGTGGTGGCTCTCGGCTCCGGCGGCACCATGGCCGGCCTCGTGGACGCCCTCGGCCCGGACCGCGTCCTCGGCGTCCACTGCGGCGCGGTCCCCGACCCGTCCGGGACCGTGTCCGCGTTCGCCTCCGGCCTCGCGGGCGACGACGTGCCCGCGGAGGCCCTGCGCGTGCGGCTGGACCAGGTCGGCGCGGGCTACGGCGCGCTCACCGACCCGGTGCTGGCCGCCCTGAAGCTCACGGCCCGCACCGAGGGCATCGTCCTCGACCCCGTCTACACCGGTCGGGCCATGGCCGGTCTCATCGCGGCCGTGCAGGACGGCGACATCACCCCCGGCGACCGTACGGTCTTCCTCCACACCGGCGGCCTGCCGGGCCTCTTCGGGCACCCTGCGGCACTGGCGGCGGCCGAGGCGGGACTCGCGGTGGGGGCGGTCGCGCGGTAGCGGAGCCGGGAGTGGGGCGCGGACCCGGTACGACCGCGCGGGGTCAGCGCGTTGCGCGGTCGCCAACGTAACGGTCCGGCCAGGGGGCCCCGGATGCTGGCTGGGCGGCCGGAAGTCGGATGCCACCGACGTCGTGGCGCCGGCCGAGTGGTGACGGGGTCGCCCGTCGGCCCGCACCTTCGGAACTCACCGCAGCAGCGACCGCTCGGTGGGTGCCAGCCGTAGCCGTTGCGGGGTCCTGGCCCACCGTTTGGAAAGGGCCGGCAGCACCTCCTCGCGCCAGCGTTCCGACTGCCGCAGGCGATTCAGGTGGCCGTCGATGTGGCCCTCGTCGGCGAAACGCGCGAACCATACGAAGACCTCCTCGTTCATCCGCACCGGCAGCGCCGGGAAGGTGTTCGCGGCGTGTTCCGACTGCAGGTACGCCAGTGGCTCGCCGCCGGTCTCGGCCAGTACGGGTCGTACGCGCTGCTGGAAGAACTCGGCGAACGCCGCGTCAAACGGGCCGTGGCCGTACCAGATCGTGGCCAGGACGAGCGACGGCGGCGACGGCGCCGGATCGCCGGGTGCCGGCCGAGCGCCGACCGGCACCGGGAACCCACCGCGCGCCGAGGCCGGCCGCAGCAGCAGCACGTCATCGGAGTCGATCATCGTCGCGTTCGCCTCGTCGCGGTGTGCCTGCCAGACCGGCCCGCCGTAGAAGCTCTCCAATGCCTTCGCGCGGCGCGGCATGTCTTCGAAGCCTCGGAGCCAGACGAACCGGTCGGGGTCGTCCAGGTCACGGAATTGCCCCAGGACGGTCGCACCTGCTGCCTCCTGGGACTCGACGAATTCGCGGTCGAACAGGTCGACCAGTACGTCTCGCTGTCCCGGGTGCAGCGTGTACTGCCGCAGTTCCACGACTGGACACCGTAGAGCTTCCACCGGTCCCCACCCCTCGTTCAGCTGTTGGAACAATCCCGGCTACCGCAGGCGCCACGGCGGTCGCCCGACTGTCGGACCGTCGGCTGGTTCACCAGCGCCTCGCGAAGCACATCGGCGATCGACGTGTCCGCCAGCTCCCGCCGCATGACCTGCTCGACCCGGCCGTAGACCCCGTCCAGGGCGGGCCGGATGCCCCGGCCGACAGGACACTCCGGATTGGGCTCGGTTCGGTGCAGGCCGAACGGCGGCTGCGCGTCGACGGCGTCGTACACCTCGAGCATGGTGATGTCCCCGGGCTCACGGGCCAGACTCCAGCCTGCACCGGCGCCGTGGCGGACCCTCACCAGACCGGCTCGCCGCAGGTCACCGAGGCTTCGCCGGATGATCACGGCGTTGGTGTTGACGCTGGCCGCGACCTGCTCGGAAGTGAGCACCTCCTGGCCACGGCGCTGCGCCAACGCCAGCCAGGCCAGCGCATGCGTCGCGATGGTCAATCGACTGTTCGCCGCCATCACCCCTCCTTGCTGCAACAGCTTCTGTTACATCCATCCTCGTGGTCAAGCCACTTCAGCCACCCGAGGCCCGACGGGGTGGACCCGCCCGTCCGCACCGCACGGGACCCGGCCTGCGCGGGCGGCGCGCCGCTCCCGTGCCTTCCGGAGCTCGGCCCGGCGGGTGAACGCACACAGCCCCAAAGGACGAGGACGTCCACCCGCGCCGCGGCGGTGAGGACGAGCATCGGGCCGAAAGGGTGCGGGAGCAATGCCGGCGCCAGCGCCACTCCCGGACTCACGACCGGGGGCGGTTTCGCGTCATTCGCCGAGCATGACCGACCCGCCCTCCGCCGCCCCGCGAGCAGGGATCGAACCGACACACCCGCCACACCTGTCACTGTGACATCGACCGGGCTTCACCGTCGGCGCAGCTTTGCGCTGACAAACACATACGGCCGGGCCACAAGGAGCCTCGCGCTCCGTTCGAGGTTCGGAATGCGCACACCGGATACCGGAGATCGCGATTCCGCCCCGTCGCGACGGGCGCACGGTGCGCCGGTGCGAAGCGGAGGCGCGGAAGCCGCCGTTCAGGGCGGTAGTCCGCGTCCGGTGACCGGTCGGCGGCCATGGCGACGCGCGTAAGCCGTGAAAGCGCCACCCGACCCCGTACAGCCGTGGCCGACGGCTGAATTGCGAAGGATTCGGTCAGCGTCCGACTCCTTGCGGTCGCCGAATCGCCGTGGCTAGGCTCCGCTCGATTTCACTTCCCGCACATTTCCTGCACATTTATGGGCTCTTTGCGAGCACACATGCAACGGCGATGGGCGGGCGGGAGGTGCCACCGGCGGCCCGAGGGGGGCAGGGCATGGAGCGTGCTTCGTCTTCCGGCGACGCCGACGGCGTGGGCTTACACGGCGGCGCGCGGGACGGATGCGTCCGGCCGGTCCCGGACGAACTGCCCGCAGGTCCCGGCGAGCCCGACGGCAGGGACCGCCGGCTCGGCACCCCGCGTGACGTCCGGCTGCTGTGGAGCTCCAACGCCGCCGACGCCCTCGGCACCCAGATATCGGGCGTCGCCTTCCCGTTGCTGCTCCTCGGACTCGGTCACCCGCCGACGACCGTCGGCCTCCTCGCGGGCGCCGGCATGCTCGTCACGGTGGTGTGCGGGCCCGTCGTGGCGGTGGCGGCGGACCGTGGACTGCGCAAGCCCGTGATGGCGGGCTCCGCCGCCGTGGCCGCGGTGGCCATGGGTGCGGTGGCGCTGTCCGCGGCGGACGGCCGGCCGCCGCTCGCCCTGCTGCTCGGCGCACTGCTCGTGGAGCGCACGGCCACCGCGTGCTTCGAGGCCGCCGCGCGCGGCACCGTCGCGCTCGTCGCCGCGCCCCGTGAGGTGCCGCGCGTCGTGGCCGGACTGGAGGCCGGCGACCGCGCCGCTCTCGTGGCCGGTCCCCTTGTCGGCGGGGTGCTGTACCAGGTGGCCCGGCCTCTCCCGTTCGCGGCCGACGCGCTGTCCTACGTGGTGACGGCCCTGTGCGTGCGGTCCATGCGCTCCGATCTGCGGGCGGGCTCCCCCGCGACCGCACCGGGGGGCGGGCCCGCACCGTCGGGGGATCCGGCGACCGTCCACGCCGCGTCCGCGTCGGCCCCGTCCTCGCCGGACCGGGACACGACCCGGCCGCCGGGCACACCCGTCTCCGCCACCGCCGGCGGCGCAGCGCCCGCACCGGGCACCGAGTCCCCGGGGACGCGCCCGACTCCGCTGCGCGCGCTGCGGTCGTACGCCCGCGAGACCCTCGCCGGTCTGGCCCTGGTCCGTTCCTCACCCCGTCTCCGGCTCGTCCTCGTCTGGACCACGACGGTCAACGCGGCGCTCGCGGGCCTCTACTACTCCGCGCTCTTCGCACTGCAGGACCGCGGCGGGCCGGTCGCGATGGGGTTGGTGCTGGCCGTGTCCGGAGGCGCCGGGCTGGCCGGTGCCCTCGCCGCGCCCGCCGTCGTGCGGCGCGTGGGCGGCGCACGGACGCTGGTGGCCGTGACCTGGCTGACGGTGCCGCCCGCAGCCGCTCTCGCCTGGACGGGGTCGCCGTGGAGCCTCGGGCTCTGCTTCGGCGCGTTCTGCCTGCTGCTCGCTCCGGCCACCGTGGTCGTCCAGTCCGCCGCGATCGCCGACACCCCGCACCATCTCCAGGCGAGAACGGGCGCGCTGCTGGCGACGGCCGTCGTGGGGGCGGGCGCCGGTTCACCGGTGGTCGCCGGGGCGCTGGCGACCCACGCCGGGCCCGCGGCAACCCCGGCGGCCTGCGCCCTGGCGCTCGCGGTCCTCGCCCTGTTCACCGGTCTGCGGGCCGGACGTCTGCGCCCCGGAGGCCGATCGTGACCCGCCCCTTCGCAGCCGACGCCCTGCGCCGGCCCGCCGAGGCGCCCCCCGGTGCGGCGCCCGATGAAGCCGGCGCCGCCGGCGAAGGCCACGGCCCCCGCTTCCGGACCTACCGGGCCGAACTGCCGGACGTCTGCCCCACCGACCCCACCCGGATGACGTTCACCGCCGACGCCGAAGGACGCTGCCAGGTGTTCACCTGGGACGCGACGACGGGGCGGGCACGGCAGGTGACGGACCGCCCGGGCGGCACGCTGCACTGCGCCATCGACCACGACGCGCGGGTGTGGTGGTTCGACGAGGACGCCGACGGCCGCGGCCACTGGCGGTTCCGGCCCTTCGACGGCGGCGAGGACCGGCCGGCGCTGGAGGGCGTTCCGTACGGCGCGCCGCGCGGGCTCGCCCTCACCCCCGGCGGCACGGTCGCCGTCGCGACGGCCGCGGACGGCGGCACCACCGTCCACATCGGCCGGCGCGGCGGCCGGGCCCGTACCGTGACCCGCGTCGAGGGGCACGCCGTGCTCGCGGGGATCTCACCGGACGGGCGGCATCTCGCCATCGGCGGCCCGGCCGGCTCCGATCGCGCGGTCACTGTGCTGTCCCCGGACGGCACCGTACGGGCGGTGCTCCGCGGCGGCCCGCACGGCGGGGAACTGTGGGCGCTCGGCTTCCGGCCGCGGCGAGGCGCCGACGCCGACCAGACCCACCACACCGACAGCACCGACGGCACCGACGGCACCGACGGCACCGACGGCACCGGCCGCGAACCCGGCGACGCCCACACCGACCACAGCGACCACGGCGGCACCGGCCGCGAACCCGGCGACACCGACACCGAGTTACTGCTCGTCAGGCAGCACCGCGACCGGTACGTCCTCGCCGTCTGGCGCCCCGGCACCGGAGTCGGCGCCTGGGAGTGGTGCGCCTTCGACACGGAGATCACCGCCTCCTGGTACCCGGACCGCGACGGCGTGCTGATCCGGCAGGAACGCCACGGCCGCAGCCTGCTCCACCGCGCCGATCCGGCCCGGCGCTCGATCGCCCTCGTGCCGACTCCGCCCGGAACCCTGCTGGCCGCCGCCGCTCGGCCCGGCGGGGACGTGCACTACCTGTGGACGTCGGCCGCCCAGCCGCCGCGCATGGTGTCGACCGCGGGCACCCCGCTGCCGCCGCTCGGCACCGTCGAGGGGACCGTGCCGGGCGACCACCGCGAGGTGTGGACCCCGGGTCCGGACGGCCCGGTGCACAGCCTGCTCGCCCTGCCCGACGGCATCCTCCCGGCACCGGCGGTGTTCCTGGTGCACGGCGGTCCGGCGGACCACGACCGGGACGCATACGACGGTGTCGGGCACTCCCTGGTGGCCTCCGGGTTCGCGGTCGTACGCGTCAACTACCGCGGGTCGACCGGCTACGGGCCGCGCTGGCGCCGCGCCTACCCGGACGGCGTGGGCCTCACCCAGGTGCGGGATCTGGCCGCCGTACGGGCCGACCTCGTACGCCGCGGCCTGGTGCGGGCCGACGCCACCGCCCTGTGGGGCAGTTCGTGGGGCGGCTATCTCGCGCTGCTGGCGGCAGGCGTCGACCCGGCCCTGTGGCGCGCCGCCGTCGCGGTGAAGCCGGTGGCCGACTGCGCCGCCGCCCACCGCACCGCCACGCCCGCACTGCGCGCCCTCGACGAGCGGCTGTTCGGCGGCACGCCCGATCAGGTGCCCGAGGCCTACGCCCGCAGCTCCCCGGTGAGCCACGTGTCCCGCGTACGTGCCCCGCTGCTGGTCGTCGCCGCCGAGCGTGACGACAAGTGCCCACCGGAGCAGGTGCGCGGCTATCTGCGGGCGCTGGCCCGCGCGGGCGTACGGCACGAGGCCATGTGGCTCGACACCGGCCACGACGGCTACGACGGCCGCGACCACGTCGCCGTACTGCGCCGTGCCATCGGCTTCCTGGACCGCGAACTGCGCCGCACCGGCCGGCCGGGCTCCCGCGCCCCGGGCCGGCGGGCCGGGCGCGTCCAGACGTCCCGCTCCGACCCGGAGGGGGATCCCGGCGGGCCGCCGGCAGCGGCGGCCACCGGGACATGCACCACCTCAGCGCACGACAGAGAGGAGGACACCGTGCAGAAGGACGTCATCAACAACGACCCGCTGGCGGGTGACGAGGAGAACCGCAAGCCGAGCGTCGGGATCACCATCACGATCCCGTTCCGCAACGCCGAGGACTCCGAGGAGGACTGACCCGGCCCGGCCGGCCCGCAGAACGCCCCCGGGCCGGCCGGTACCGCCGAAGCCCCGCGTCCGCCCGGCGTGACGACCCACCGCCGGGCGGACCGGCCCAACTTCCGCACCCCAGCACCCACCGACCCACCGTTCGAGGACCGTCAAGGAGCCGACGTGCGCGTACTGCTGGTCAACATGCCCTGGTCCCCCATCGACCTGCCCTCACTCGCCCTCGGCATCCTCAAGCGCAGCGTCGACGAGCGGGTTCCGGGGGCCACGGCCGAAGTGCTCCACGCCAACCTGGAGTTCACCGACTGGATCACGGCACGCCGGGAGTTCGCCGCCGACGACTACGAGTACTACTCCCTGTCCTCCTACTTCATGGGGTGCGGCGACTGGGTGTTCTCCTCGGCGCTGTACGGGGATCCCTCGTGGCGGGAGGACGAGTTCGCCTCGGTGATGAAGGGCAAGCTGCGTGCGTCGCGGATGCGGATGACGCGGGAGCTGCACCGCGAGGTGCCGCAGTTCGTGGAGGAGATCGCCCGGCGCATCGTCGAGCACGCCCCGGACGTCGTCGGGTTCACCTCCACCTTCCAGCAGAACACCGCCGCGCTCGCGGCCGCCCGCCACGTCAAACGGCTCGCGCCGCACATCGTGACCGTGATGGGCGGGGCGAACTGCGATGCCGAGCAGGGCGCGGCGGTGCACCGGAACTTCCCGTTCGTGGACCACGTCGTGCGTGGCGAGGGCGAGACCGCGTTCCCGGAGCTGGTGAGGGCGCTGGCCGAGAAGCGGTCCGATCTCGGCGGCATTCCGGGCCTGTGCCACCGGGCCGCCGACGGCACCAGCGTCGTCAACCCGATGGCCACCGCGCCGCTGCCGCCCGCCCACATCCTCCCGCCCGACTACAGCGGCTACTTCGAGTGCCTGGCCGCCTCGGTGGCCCGCAACTGGGTGGAGCCGAAACTCGTCGTCGAGGGCGCCCGCGGCTGCTGGTGGGGCGAGAAGCACCACTGCACGTTCTGCGGGCTCAACGGGTCCTTCATGCAGTTCCGCAGCAAGAGCCCGGACGTCTTCTACGAGGAGATCATGGACCTGGCCCGGCGCCACCGGGTCCTGGACATGTACGTCGTCGACAACATCCTCGACATGGGCTACTTGAGCACCGTGCTGCCCCGCATCATCGACAGCGGCTACGACCTGCGGCTGCACATCGAGATCAAGGCGAACATGCGGCGGCCGCAGCTGCGCACGCTGTCCGACGCGGGGCTCATCTACGTCCAGCCCGGCATCGAGAGCCTCAACAACCGGGTGCTCGACCTGATGGACAAGGGCGTCAGCGGCTGCCAGAACGTGCGCATGCTGCGCGACGGCGCCGAGACGGGCCTGTCGGTGTCCTGGAACTATCTGCACGGCTTCCCGGGTGAGACCGCGGAGGACTACGAGCCGGTCATCGCGCAGATCCCCGCCCTGGAGCATCTCGACCCGCCCGTCGACCTGTCCGCGCGGATCGCGATCGAGCGGTTCAGCCCGTACTTCAACCGGCCCGAACTCGGCTTCACGGGGCTGCGGCCCGAGGCGCACTACCGCTTCACCTACGACCTGCCCGAGGAGGAGCTGTACGACCTCGCCTACGTCTTCGAGGCACCGGCCCGCGGAATCGGCGAGCCGACCGTGAGCGCGCTCAACGACGCGCTGGCAGGCTGGAAGAAGCACCACACCGACGCCCGGCTGACGCACACCGACCTCGGTGACCGGATCGTGCTCGTCAGCCGGCGCCGGGCCTTCCCGTGGCGTGCGACGGAGCTCTCCGACCCGTTCGAGGTGGCGCTGTTCCGGCTGCTGGACCAGCCGCACGCCCCGGCCCCGCTCGCCCGCAAGGCGGCGACCCGCGTCCCCGGGGACCCGCGCGGCCAGGAGGAGGTGGAGCGGATCCTGGACTCATGGGTCGACCTGGGCATCGTCTTCACCGACGGCGGCCAGTACGTGCACATCGCCCCGGCCGCGGTGAACGAGGACCTGCTGCGGCTGGACTTCATGCGGCATCTGCACAGGAGCGGTGCCACGCACTCGGCGGGCGGCGGTGCCTGGGCCGACGGCGGTGACCGCGGCCTGGCGGACGCGCCGGGCGACGCGGTCCAGCCCCCGGTGTCGGTCTGACCGCAGCCCCCGGTACCCCCGCACCCTCAGGAGGCTCCATGACCAGCACAGTCCACCCGCCGGCCGGCACCGCGGACGACGTCCCGCTGACGGTCACCGCCTGGCGCGACTACGACCCCGACGCCTGTGCTCTGCCCGGCATGGCGCTGGGCAGCCACCGGCTGTCGGGCCCGATGAGCGAGGAGACCGACCGGCTGTGGGGCCTCGGGGCCCGGCGGGTCGTGGTGCCGCGCACCGTCGACCTGACGCCCGCGGCCAACGCAGGTGCCGCCGCCGCGCGCGGCACGGTGCGGTCGCTGTGCCTCGTCCGGGATCTCACCGCCCGTGCCGTGCTCGTCGAGTGGCGGCTGCGGCTCGCGCCCGGCGACGACGAGACGTGGAAGCTGCTCAGCCATCTCCAGCCGCCGCAGCGGCTGGAGGGTCCGGAGCATGCGGAGGATCATCTGCTCGCCTGGCGGAACAGCCACTACCTGTGCAAGTGCCTGTGGCGCCAGGGCCCGGGATTCCTCCAGATCCGCGACCGGCGCTGGGGCGACCTGCGCCGCTTCACCTGCGACGAGCCGCACTACCACGATGCCATCGCCCGGCTGGACCACGGCGCCCCGGCGGCGGACGTCCCGCCGGACGCCCTGGCCGACTTCACCGAGGAGCATCTCGTCCTGCGCGTCGGTGACCTGGCCTGGTGGCTGCCGTACCGGGTGAAGCGATGGATCCAGGAGGCGATGGCGATCTGACCGCCGGCGGGCCGCGGTGCGGCGGGGCTCCACGGAGGGCCGCGCCGCCCGCCGGGCGCGCGGGACCGCCGGTCCTCAGAACAGCGTCGGGTCCGCCTGGCCCGCCCCCTCCGTGCCGGGGAGCTCCTCCTGGTGGCCCGCCTCGTCCACCGCGGGGACGCGCGTCATGCTTCCCTCGCACAGGACGAGCGCCCTGCGGCTGCGCTTGTGGTCGTGGACGGACACCATGCCGTACGCGCTCGTCGGCGCCCCTGCGTACACCCCGCCGCACACCGGGCACTTCACCCGCGGATACCTGGCCATGACCCCAGTGTCGTACACGCCACCGACACCGGCCTCGGCACGCGGACGCGCCATGGCCGACTCGGCTGTCTTTACGGTGTGTTGGACCCGGCCATACGCTCCCGCCTCATGGACACCTCCGGCACACGTCTTCCCGGGGTCACGGCGCTCGCCGCCGCGGGCGCGCTGCTCCTCACCTGTCTCCTCGGCCCCGCGGCCTCGGCGTCGGCCGTCGCAGGAGAGCCGCCGGCACCGCCGCAGCGCCCGGCGGCGTCCTCCGCGTCGCCCGTGACCGGGAGCGCGAGCGTCGTGCCCGTGCAGACGACGGGACCCGTGGACAAGCGGTTCAACCTGGTCTTCCTCGGCGACGGCTACACCGCCGCCGAGACGGGGAAGTTCCGCGCGGACGTCGACAGGCATCTGAACGTGCTGTGGAGCATCGAGCCGTTCGCCTCGTACCGCTCGTACGTCAACGTGTGGGCGGTCGAGGCGCCGTCGGCGGATTCGGGCGTCGACTGCGACCCCTCGCTGGACGCACCGCGCCGCGACACCCCGCTGAACATGGGCTTCTGGGGCGGATGCAACGCCGGCAGCGTGCAGCGCCTGCTCACCGTCGACAGCGGCGCCGCGACCGCGCTCGCCGACCTGGTCGAGGGGACGTCGGCCGCCAACCGGCAGATCGTGGCGCTCGCCAACAGCGACACGTACGGCGGCGCGGGCGGCACGTACGCCACGGCGTCCGGCGGGAACGCGCTCTCGTCCCTGATCACCCCGCACGAGATCGGCCATTCGCTCGGCAGGCTCCAGGACGAGTACGACTACTACGCGCGCGGTGTCCCGGGCGGTGCGTACGAGGGCGGCGAACCGGCCTCCGTCCACCACACCCTCTTCACCGAACGGGAGATGCGGGAGCAGCGGGCCAAGTGGTGGCGCTGGCTGGGCGAGCCGAGCGAGTCCGGCGGCACCATCGGCCGGTACGAGGGCGGGCTGTACAGCACCAAGGGCGTGTGGCGGCCCAGCAGGCACTCCCTGATGAAGACGCTCGGCTACGCCTTCGACCAGGTGGAGCGGGAAGTAATGGTGGGGGCGATCTCCGGGAAGGTGAACCTGGTCCAGGGACACACGCCGAACACCGGCCCGATCGGTGCCGACCGGACCGTGTGGGTGGAGACGCTGCATCCCGTCGGCGGTGAACTCGACGTCGCCTGGCGGCTCGACGGCCGTCCGCTGCGGACCGTCGACGGCGCCCGCACGATCGATCTGCGCCGTCTCGGCCTCGGCCGGGGCACGCACACCCTGACGGCGACCGTCACCGACCCGACGCCGTTCGTCCGCGACCCGGCCGTCCGCGGCTCGGCCGCACTGACCCGCACGGTGTCCTGGACGGTCGACACCGAGGTGCGCACCGAGCACACGCCCGTCGCCGCGGCGTTCACCGGACACACCGCCACGGCCGCACCGGTCGGGGCGGACGCCGTGGTGTACGCGGACACCACGCATCCGTCCGACCGGACGTATGCCGTCCGGTGGGCGCTGGACGGCCGGCCGCTCGTCCGGCCGGGCAACGACCGTGATCTGGACCTCGGTTCGCTGCGACTGCGGCCCGGCACGCACGTGCTGACGGCCCGCGTTCCCGGTTCGGGCGCCGTACTTCGCTGGACGGTGGACGCGGTCCCGGCCGCGGGCGCCCACGAGTTGTCCGAGCCGCTGCGGACGGTCCGGCGGCCCGGCCGGCCGGTGGAGTACGTGTACGACGGCCCCTTCACCATGCGGCTGACCGCCCGTGACGACCGGGCGGGCGCCGTCGTCTCCCAGTTCCGGGTGGACGGCGACGGCTGGTACACGTACTACGGCTGGCCGACGGACGCCGACGCGCCGTTCCGGTTCAGTCCGGAGGGCACGGTCGTCGACGACCTCGTCTACGGCAAGCTCGGCACTCCGCGCGCGGTGCCGTGGGACGACGCCACGCCCGACTACGGCACCCACACCGTCGAGCACCGCACGATCGACGCGGCCGGGAACGTGAGCGGGGCGACGCGCTTCCTCGTCACCCTGCTGCCCCCGGCCGCCTCGCGGTAGCTCCGTGAGGGCTCAAGGGCGGACGCGCGCCACGCCCGCGTAGCCCGGGATGGGGTCGTCGCCGGCGACGGCGACGACCTCGCCGAGCTCCGGATGCCAGTCGGCGGTCAGCGACACCCCGGGCTCGACGAGGTCGAGAGCGTCGAAGAACCGGGTGAACTCGTCGCGGGAGCGGGGCCGCAGGGTGAGTCCCCGCTGCTTGTACATGGCGCGCGCCATGGCGGCCTTCTCCGGGTCGAAGTCGCCGGTGGTGTGGGACAGCACGAGGTAGCTGCCGGGCGCGAGCTGGCCCACGAGCCGGCTCACCAGTTCGTAGGCGCCGTCCTCGTCGTCCACGAAGTGCAGCAGTGCGAGCAGCGACAGGGCGATGGGCCGGTCGAAGTCGAGGACCTTGCCGGCCGCCTCCAGGATGGCCTCCGGCCGGCGGGCGTCGGCCTGGATGTACTCGGTCGCCCCCTCGGGGGTGCTGCGCAACAGTGCCTCGGCGTGGGCGAGGACGATCGGGTCGTTGTCGCAGTAGACGACGCGGGACTCGGGTGCGACCTGCTGGGCTATCTGGTGGAGGTTGGGCTCGGTGGGGATGCCGGTGCCGACGTCGAGGTACTGGCGGATGCCGTTGGCGCCGAGCCAGCGCGTGGCCCGGTGCATGAAGGCCCGGTTGACCCGGGCCATGTCGCGGCCGCGCGCGTCGAGCTTGAGGAGCTGCTTGGCCATCTCCTCGTCGACCGGGTAGTTGTCCTTTCCGCCGAGGAACCAGTCGTACATCCGTGCCGGGTGCGGCTTGCTGGTGTCGATGCGTACGGCGGCGGGGTCTTGCCCGGTCATCTGGCGCCTCCAGGGGGTCGGGGTGTGGCGGTGGACGGACGAACTGCACGTACTGCGACGGTTGCCGACTCGGGGTCAGGCCGGTCGGGCCGGGCCCGGGGCTCGGTTGATCACGTCAGGAGGAAGTCTGCCTGACCGGACTTGGCGCCCTGGATGAAAGCGGCGATCTCGCCGTGCGTGTAGATGAGCGCGGGGCCGTCGGGATCGGCGGACTGGCGCACCGCGACCCTGCCGTCGGCCAGCTTCATGGCCTCGATGCAGTTGCCGCCGTTGCCACCGCTCCACGGCTTGTGCCAGCCCTCCGAGCCGAGCTCCCGGGCGGGCATGCCGTTGTATATGCGGTCCATTCACAGCTCCTTGCGGACGCTCCGGAGGAGGTCCTTCGTGCGTTGTGCGGTGGCGGCCTGGGCCGCCATGCGGTCCATGACCTCCAGGTGCGAGGCGACCTCGGGGCGGGCGTCGAGGTAGACCGCGCCGGTGAGGTACTCGCTGTAGACCATGTCGGGCAGTTCGGGCACGGCGAAGCGGAAGAGCACGAACGGTCCGTAGGTGCCGGCGTGGGGTCCGGTCGCGAACTCCGCGACCTGGAGGGTGATGTTGGGCCGCTCGACCGCTTCGAGCAGCCGGTCGATCTGGGCCCGCATGACCTTCGGTCCGCCCACCGGGCGGCGCAGCGCCGTCTCGTCCATGATCACCCAGAATCTGGGCGCGTCGGACCTGCCGAGCAGCCCCTGGCGTTCCATCCGCAGGGCGACGTGCCGCTCGATGTCCTCGGCGCTGGTGGCGCCGAGGGCTCCGCTGTGCATGACGGCGCGCGCGTAGTCCTCGGTCTGGAGGAGTCCGGGGACGAAGTGCGGTTCGTACGCGCGGATGAGGGCGGCCGCCCCCTCCAGGCTGACGTACATGCTGAACCAGCCGGGGAGCACATCGTGGAAACGCTGCCACCAGCCGGGCTTGTTGGCGTCCTCGGCGAGCTGGACGAAGCCCTCCGCCTCGTCCTCGGGAATGCCGTAGGCCCTCAGGAGCAGCTGGACGTAGGGGATTTTGAGAGCGACTTCCGCCATCTCCATCCGGCGGATGGTGGCGGGGGCCACGCGGAGGACCTTCGCGGCCTCCTCCCGTCTCAGGCCGGCTCGCTCCCGCAGATCCTGCAGTCGCTTGCCCAGTACGACCTGCCCCACCGTCGGGGCGGACCGCGGCTCGCTCACTACAGACCTCCCCAGCGCCCTGTTCTCGATGTGCCCGACCCGACGCCACGACATCGGTGTCACGACGAGTGTGCCATGCCACCCTGTCCCAGAACCCGGCACTCTGCAATTTCCAGAGTGCCTCTTGCCAAGTGTCGGCTTCGGGGGGAGAGTGACTCGGTGAACCAGTTCACGAGGCTGCCGCGCCTTGCCCGGGGAGAGGCATGTACGGCACTGCTTCCCCACCGTTAAGGATTGGTCGTGGCTCCTGGTAACACGCTCAGGCCCGTGCTCGCGGTGCCGCGTCAGCCGGCCTCCTCAGTGCCGGCGATCCGCCGCTTCGGGTTCGAGCTCCCCGGCCGGGCCGACTCGGTCGCGCGCGCCAGGCACCTGATCCAGGAGCGCATGATGCGCTGGGGCGTCGACAGGAGCCACTTCGACACGGTGGCGCTGGTCGCCTCCGAACTGTTCACGAATGCCGTGGTGCACACCGCGAGCCGGCGCGTCCTGTGCGAACTGCACGACGTGCCGGGCCAGTTGCGCATAGCGGTGCAGGACGAGGGCTGCCCGCCGGGCGAGCCGCGCCTGCGCCGCGACTCCGCCGAGGAGGGCGGGCGCGGACTGCTGCTGGTGGACGCCGTCAGCAGCGCCTGGGGAGCGCACGACGCGCACCCCGGCCCGGGCCGTGTCGTCTGGGCCGAGCTGGCGCTGGGGCGGCCGTGCTGAGGTCGATGGCCGGCCTGCTCTCCCGGGGGCGTGACGAAACCCGCGGACAGCTGCGTCTCGACCTCCCGCCGGGACTGCCCGCCGCTCTCGGCCACGACGCTGTCGGCCTGCCCGCACGGCACGGCCGGCGGCTGCTGTCGCGGCTCCCCCACACGGGCTGTGTCTACTCGGACACGGAATGGATGTGGTGGATCGTCCCGGCGGGCTCCGATCAGGACCTGGCGTGGCCGCTGCCCGCCTACTACTCCCGCGGCGCGTACGTACCGGCCGAGGGCCCCCGGCTGATCCACCGGCCCGACGGCCCCAGCCCCTACACACCGCCCATCCCGCTGTACCTCATGGTCTGCCAGATCACCGGCGTGGCGCCCGCATGGGCACGCTACGGAGCCAGGAGCACACAGGGAGTGTGAGCACCCGGGCCGACCACCGGCCCGTACGCCTGCGGAGTGCCACCGCCTGCCACGCTCGACTGCGGCGTTTCGCGACACTCGGGACAAACGCGTACGGCACCGAGTCCGACGCGTCACACCGCCCCGGAGTCCATCACGGACGGGATTCGAAACCTCGTACGATCCCCGCATGGTGACCCACTCCCCCGGCCCCGCCCCGGACGAGCGACCCGCCCGCGCGTTTCCCGCACCCAACTGCCTGACCGGCGTCGGCATGATCGTCGTCGATCCCGGCGGGCGTGTCCTGCTCGGCCTGGACCACCACGGGCGCTGGGAGCTGCCCGGCGGCAAGGTGGATCCCGGCGAGAGCTTCGAGCGGGCGGGGGCCAGGGAGCTGGCCGAGGAGACGGGACTGAGGGTCCGCGAGGAGGACGTGACCGTCGTCGCCGTGGTCATGGACGGGAAGCGGGGGGTGACCCGGATCTCCGCCGCCGGTCTCGTCACGGGGGTGGAGGGCGAGCCGGAGGTCACCGAGCCGGACAAGATCGTGCGCTGGCAGTGGCACGAACCGGCCGACATTCCGGGCGAACTGTTCGAACCCTCCGCCGCGGTCCTGCGCGCCTGGCGTGCGGATCTAACACTCCCGGCTGTTTCTGCGTACTCCTATCCGATTTCTGTTATCGGGAGGGAGGCAGGGCGTCTCCCAGGTGTCGGAGGAGACACGTCCCAGCCCAGGAAGAGAGTGGACACAGCGTGAGCAGCGAACGCGAAGCCGCGGTGATCATGGCGGCGCAGGCCGGTGACCAGCACGCCCAGGACCGGCTCGTCGCCGAGTACCTTCCGCTGGTCTACAACATCGTGGGCCGTGCCCTGAACGGCCACGCGGACGTGGACGACGTGGTGCAGGAGACGATGCTCCGGGTCCTCGGCGGCCTGGACGGTCTGCGCAGCCCGGACAGCTTCCGCAGCTGGCTGGTCGCCATCACCATGAACCAGATACGCGGCCACTGGCGCGAGCGCCGCGCGGGCGCGATACCCGGGGCCGGGGGGCTGGAGGACGCGTACGACGTCGTCGACCCCGGCGCGGACTTCGTGGACCTGACCATCACCCGGCTCGGCCTCTCCGGTCAGCGACGGGAGACGGCCGAGGCGACCCGCTGGCTGGACGAGGACGACCGCGCCCTGCTGTCGCTGTGGTGGCTGGAGGCCGCCGGGGAACTGTCCCGGGAGGAGGTCGCCGCCGCGCTGGAACTGTCCCCGCAGCACACGGCGGTACGGGTGCAGCGCATGAAGGCCCAGCTGGAGACGGCCCGCGTGGTGGTCCGCGCGCTGTCCGCCGACCCCGGCTGCGTGCTGCTGGAGCCGATCGTCGCGAGCTGGGACGGACTGCCCTCCGCCCTGTGGCGCAAGCGGATCGCCCGGCACGCCCGGGGCTGCACGGCCTGTTCGGGCCACTGGTCGGGACTGGTGCCCGCCGAGGGGCTCCTCGTGGGCCTCGCCCTGGTGCCGGTGGCGGCGTCGCTGGCGGCCTTCGCCCCGCAGGCCCCAAACCTGGCGGCCACGGCGTCGTTCGGCGGCCCGGCGCGCACGGGCGGCAGCCCGGGTGCCGGCCACGCCCAGGGCGCCCCGTACGGCCCGTACGCGACCGGCTCCGGCCGCGACGGTGCCGGCGGACCGGCGGCGGAATCGCTGGGATCCGGCGAGGCGGCCGGAGCCGGGTCGGCCCGCACGCAGGCGCGTCTGGAGCGTGCACGGCGGCGGCGCCGCGCCACGGCCGTCGCCGCCGCGGTCGCCGCGCTGGTCACCGCGGGCGGCGCCGCCCATCTCCTGCTCGGCCCCGAGAAGTCCGAGGAGCCGGCCTCCACCGTGGCCGCCCCGGCCTCCCCCGAGCAGCCGTCGTCCCCCTCGCGGTCCGCCTCCGCCTCTCCGTCGCTCTCCGCGTCCCCCTCGCCCAGCCCGAGCGTGAGCGCCTCCCCGAGCAAGTCGGCGAAGCCGAAGCCCAAGCCGAGCACGGCGAAGCCGAAGCCGAAGCCGACGCCCACCCGCGAGGCGCCCGACCCGGAGCCCCCGCTGCCGAGCGGTGACGTCGAGCAGGTCGTGGCCCTGGTCAACGCCGAACGCGCCAAGGCGGGGTGCGGCCCGGTGCGCAGCAACGACAAGCTCGAGACGGCCGCGCGGCGCCACTCCCAGGACATGGCGGCCCGCGGCTACTTCGACCACACCAGCCCGGACGGCACCGACCCCGGCGACCGCATCACCGCCGCCGGCTACCGGTGGAGCACGTACGGGGAGAACATCGCGCGGGGCCAGCAGAGCCCGTCGTCGGTGATGGACTCGTGGATGAACAGTCCGGGCCACCGGGCCAACATCCTCAACTGCTCGTTCAAGGAGCTGGGCGTCGGCATCCACGACGCCTCCGGCGGGCCGTGGTGGACGCAGGCGTTCGGCACCTCCCTCTGACGGTCCCGTGGGCCGCCCCCTCGGGGCGGCCCACGCGCCGTCCGCATCCCGCCCCCACCCCGGTCGAGGCCCCTCGTGCCCGGCGGCCACCCGCCCCGGCCCGGCGAGAGGCGAGACCCGCCCGCACGGACGGACGCAGCGGCCCGGGCCGGTGCCCGACGCCCCTTCATGCCGACCGGAACAGAGTCTTCCGTAAACCTGCACACCGAACACTCAACCGATACACGGCGATTGGCCTCCGCCCGCAGCGCCCCGCGAGGTTGGCGGCCCGCTGATCCATTGGGACCGGAGTGTCCGATTCCGCACCGGACCGTCATTTCACCCGGACGGAATTGAGCCGGTGAAACTTGTGAAGAAGTCGCCACCGCCGCGTGGACGCACCTGCACGCGAACTTGATTCCCTGACGGATCGGGCGCCGACCGGGCGCCCGGGGATTGGATGTTGGGTCCGTCGTCGTGCTTTGATCCTGCGCACTGCGGGAGTTGCACACGAGTTCCCGGTTTCGAGGACCCGCACGCCCGCCGTGAGCGGCCGGTACGTAATCCGGCGGGGCCGGCCGTGACCCTTGGAAATATCCACATGAAGGGAAGCTTCATCATGAACTTCACCCCCCAGGTCGAGACCGCTGAGATCTCCGACGCCGACCTCGACAACGTCTCCGGCGGTCTGCACAGCGCCGTTGCCGCCGGTGCGGTTTCCGGTCTGACCTCCACCGTCGACGGCATCGTCCCGGCCTCGGCCCTCGTGGGCTCCGTCGTCGGCACCGTCGAGGGTGCGACCGGCCTGAACACCGGTGCCGTCACCGGTCTCGTCGCCGGCCTCTGAGCACGGCCTGAGTGAGCCCCGGAACCTTCCCCGTTCCGGGGCTCACCGCGCTTTTCACCCCCGGACCCGGACACATGCAGTCGAGGGAAGAGTTACGTGCAGTTCCGCCAAAGGGCCCTTTCCAAGCTGCAATCCCCGGAAGAAATCGATCTGCCGGTCCGCTTCGCCCGCCCGCAGGGCTGGCTCGTCCTCACCGTCACGGTGATCGCGATGGCGGCGGCCACATTCTGGGCGATAAACGGTTCCGTTTCGTCCACGGTGCGTGCACCGGGCATTCTCACGCACGCCCAGGGCAGTTATGTCCTGCAGAGTCCGGTCGCGGGGCAGGTGACCGAAGTGCTCGCCGAGGAGGGCAAGAGCCTCCCGGCCGGCGCCCCGCTGCTTCGGGTGCGCACCTCCGGCGACCGGGCCGAGAGCGAGCCCGCCGAGGGCGGCGCCGACGGCACGGGCGGCGCCGGATCGGACTCCGGCGAGGATTCCGGCACCGGCGGGGGAAGTGGGGAGGGCGGAAGCGGAGACGGCGGCCGGAAGAAGGACGGCACCGTCGTGCGTACCCTCGCCGCGGGCCGCGTCACCTCCCTCGTCGCCACCATCGGAGCCGTCGTCACCACCGGCGCGGACGTCGCCGTCCTTGAACGCGTGGACGACGGGCGCTCCCCGCTGAGGGCGATGCTCTACCTCTCCGCCGACAACGGCACGGCCGTCCCCGTCGGCGCACGGGTCGACCTCACCGTCCAGTCGGTGCCCTCCCAGCAGTACGGAGTGCTGCGCGGCCGCGTCAAGGCCGTCGGCCGGACCTCGCAGAGCCGGCAGCAGATCGCCGGCTTCCTCGGCGACGGCCAGCTCGCCGAGCAGTTCTCCCGCCAGGGCCGGCCCGTGGCCGTCCTGGTCGAACTCGACCGCTCGACCCGCACCGAGTCGGGGTACGCCTGGTCGTCCGCCGACGGACCGCCGTACGCCATCGAGTCCATGACCCCGGCCGGCGGCGCGATCCGCCTGGCCGACCAGCGCCCGATCGATTGGCTGCTCCCGTGACGGCTCCCTCCCCCACCACCCCGCGCGACGGCGGCGCGCGCCGCGGCGACAATCCGCGGCGTGCGAACCCGCGCCGGGCGGCCCGCAAGCCCGCCGCGCCCGCGAAGCAGAAGAGCGTCCGCACCCCCACCGTGCTCCAGATGGAGGCCGTGGAGTGCGGTGCCGCCGCGCTCGCCATGGTGCTCGGCCACTACGGCCGGCACGTGCCCCTGGAGGAGCTGCGGATCGCCTGCGGTGTCTCCCGCGACGGCTCGCGTGCGAGCAACATCCTCAAAGCGGCCCGCAGTTACGGTCTCCAGGCCAAGGGCATGCAGATGGAGCCGGCCGCGCTCGCCGGAGTCCGGGCGCCGGCCATCCTGTTCTGGGAGTTCAACCACTACGTCGTCTACGACGGCATGGGCCGCCGGCTCGGCCGCCGCGGGGTGCACATCAACGACCCGGACAAGGGCCGCCGGTTCGTGTCCATGGAGGACTTCGACACCAGCTTCACCGGAGTGGTGCTGGTCTTCGAACCCGGCGACGGCTTCCGCCGCGGCGGCCGCAAGCCCGGCGTCCTGCGCTCCGTGCCCGCCCGGTTGCGCGGCACCACCGGCACGATGGCCGCCGCGCTGCTCGCCAGCCTGCTGCTGGTCGCGGTCGGCGCGGCGCTGCCCGCGCTGAGCCGTACGTACATCGACATGTACCTGGTGGGGCGCCAGACCTCCCTGCTGGGGGTCCTCTTCGCCTCGATGGCGGCGATGGTCGCGCTGACGGCCGTGCTGACCGGACTCCAGCAGGCGAACCTGCTGCGCGGCCGCATCATCTCGTCCACACTGGGCAGCGCCCGGTTCTTCCGGCATCTGCTCAGGCTCCCCGTCACGTTCTTCGGCCAGCGAAGTCCCGCCGACCTCGTGCAGCGGCTGCAGTCGAACGACGCGGTCGCCGAGACCCTGGCCCGTGACCTCACCGCGTTCGGCGTCGACGGCGTCGTCGTCGTCCTGTACGCGCTGCTGCTGTGGACCTACGACCCCCAGCTCACCGTGGTCGGGGTGCTCGTCGCGCTGCTGAACGTGGTCGCCATGCGGGTCGTGGTCCGGCTGCGGGCGACACGTACCCAGAAGCTGCGCGCCGACAGCGCCCGGCTGACGAACACCTCGTACACCGGCATCCAGCTGATCGAGACGATGAAGGCGACCGGTGGCGAGAACGGCTACTTCCGACGCTGGGCCGGACAGCACGCCATCACGCTGGAGGAACAGCAGCGGCTCGGTGTGCCGAGCGCGGTGCTCGCCGTCGTGGCCCCCACCCTGGCCACGCTGAACAGCGCGCTGATCCTGTGGATCGGTGGGCTGCGGGCGGTCGAGGGCCACATCTCGATCGGTCTGCTCGTGGCCTTCCAGGCCCTCGTGACCCGGTTCACCGCGCCGATCACCCGCCTCAACGGCATGGCGTCGCGCATCCAGGACTTCGCCGCCGACGTGGCCCGGCTGAAGGACGTGGAGAACTTCCCGGCCGACGGGCTGTACACCCGCCCCGAGCCCCCCGCGAGCACCCGCAGGCTGCGCGGCCACGTCACGCTGGAGAACATCACCTTCGGCTACAGTCCGCTGGACAAGCCGCTGCTCACCGGCTTCTCGCTGTCGGTCGGTCCGGGCAGCCAGGTCGCGCTCGTCGGCGGCTCCGGCAGCGGCAAGTCCACCGTCTCCCGACTCATCGCGGGGCTCTACAGCCCGTGGGAGGGCGTCATCCGCATCGACGGGCGGCGGCTGGACGAGATCCCGCGCGGCGCGCTCGCCGCCTCCGTCTCCTTCGTCGACCAGGACGTGTTCCTGTTCGAGGGCACGGTGCGCGACAACGTCGCCCTGTGGGATCCGTCGATCACCGACGAGGCCGTCGTCGACGCGCTGAAGGACGCCCAGTTGTACGACGTGGTCGCGCGTCGGCCCGGCGGCGTCCACGGCCGGGTCGAGCAGGACGGCCGCAACTTCTCGGGCGGGCAGCGGCAGCGGCTGGAGATCGCCCGGGCGCTGGTGCGCCGGCCCAGTGTGCTGGTGCTGGACGAGGTGACCAGCGCGCTCGACGCGGAGACCGAGCAGTTGATCATCGACAATCTGCGCCGCCGCGGCTGTGCCTGCGTGGTGATCGCCCACCGGCTGAGCACCGTGCGCGACAGCGACGAGATCGTCGTGCTCGACCACGGCACGGTCGTGGAGCGCGGGCGGCACGAGGAACTGGTCGCACGCGGGGGCGCGTACGCCGAACTGGTCAAGGAGCACTGAGGTGATCCCCGTACAGCCCGGACACCACTCCGGGTCCGCGCATCCCGACGACGCGGTGCTCGCTGCGTTCGGCGGTCTCGGGCAGCACGTCGACTGCGCCGGGCTCCGTAGTCTGCCGCTGGAGGGGCCGCAGGTGCTGTGGCTGCTGGTCGACGGCGCGCTGGACCTGTTCGCGGTCGACGCGGCCCAGCAGGGGCACTGGCACTTCCTCGGACGGCTGGAGAAGGGCACGCTGTTGCTCGGCCCGGTGGAGGGCCCCCAGCACACGCTCGTCGCCCGGCCGTTGCAGGGGTGCGTGCTGCGCCGCATCCCGCTGCTGGAGCTCCAGCCGCAGTCCGGGTACGGCGACGCCTGGTCGTACCAGAGCCAGTACGACAGCCAGGACGGGACCCTCAGCCTGCTGGAGCACGCGTTCGCGCTCGGCGTCGGGCGCGGTCAGCGGGTGCTCTTCGAGGCACCGCTGGACGGGCGGACGACGGACGACGACGCGGTGACGGACGACGACGTCCTGTGGCTGCCGGTCTTCCCCGGCAGTGTGCAGTACGGCGCCGCGTTCAGCGCGGACGCAGCCGCCGATCTGCTCGTCGACGGCGCCCTGTGGCAGCAGATGGTCAACCAGCAGTACCGGCTGCTGTCGGGGCTCGATCGCTGGATCGAGCGGATGGAGCGGGCCCACGAGGACCGGGCCGCCGCCGGGATCAAGGCCGGGGAGGCGGTGCGCGCGGGCGCCGACCAGGCGCTTCTGGCGTCCATCGGCCGCTCCCGCAGGGCCTCTTCGGCCCGCTCCCGGGGTGCGGTCCCCGACGACGCCGTGTACGCGGTGTGCAGGCTCGTCGCCTCCGCGGCGGGCATCACGCTCGCCGAACTCGCCCGGGGCGGACCGGTCGACGAGCGGACCGGCCCGGTGGAGCGCATCGCGCTCGCCTCCCGGGTGCGTACCCGTGCCGTCCGGCTCGACGGCCGCTGGTGGCGGGAGGACTGCGGCCCGCTGGTGGGTCACCGGGCCAAGTCCGGGGCGCCGGTGGCGCTGCTGTGGCGGCGCGGCGGCTACCAGGCGGTGAACCCGGCCACCGGCAGCCGCATCCGCGTCGACGAGGAGAACGCCGAGGAGTTCGAGCAGCGCGCCGTGATGTTCTACCGGCCCCTGCCGGAGCGGCCGCTCGGCCTGTGGCGGCTGATGCGCTTCAGCCTCCGCGGCTCGCGCACGGACGTGCGGAACCTGGCCGTCGCGGGGCTGGTCGCGGTCGTCCTGGGCGCGCTGGTGCCGATCGCCACCGGGAAGGTGCTCGGTGTGTACGTGCCGAACGCCCAGACCGACCTGATCGTCCAGGTGTCGGTGGCCGTGATGGCCGCCGGGGCCGTCTCGGCCGTGTTCATGCTGATGCAGAACCTCACCGTGCTGCGGATGGAGGGCCGGATCGAGAGCACGCTGCAGCCCGCCGTGTGGGACCGGCTGCTGCGGCTGCCGACGAAGTTCTTCGCGGAGCGCTCCACCGGCGAGCTGGCGAGCGCGGCGATGGGCATCAGCGCCATCCGGCGACTGCTGTCGGGTGTGGGGCCGGTCGTCGTCCAGGCGAGCACGGTCGGGGCGATGAACATGGTGCTGCTGCTGGTGTACAGCGTTCCGCTGGCGCTCGCGGCCATCGGCATGCTGCTGGTGATCGGTGCCGTGTTCCTGGGCATGGGGCTGTGGCAGCTGCGCTGGCAGCGCCGGCTGGTGGAGCTGAACAACAAGCTGAACAACCAGGCGTTCCAGACCCTGCGGGGACTGCCCAAGCTCCGGGTCGCGGCGGCGGAGAGCTTCGCGTACGCGGCGTGGGCGAAGCAGTTCGCGCGGAGCCGGGAGCTGCACCGGCGCGCGGGCCGGATCCGCAATCTGACGACGGTCCTCGACGCGGTCTATCTGCCGCTGAGCGCGCTGATCATGTTCATGCTGCTGGCGGGCCCGGCGAGCGGCAGTCTGACGGCGGGTGAGTTCCTGACGTTCCACACGGCCGTGACGATGATGCTGACGTCCGTGACGCAGCTCACCGGTGCGCTGGTCTCGGCCGCCGCCGTCCTGCCCATGTTCGAACAGATCAAACCGGTCCTGGACGAGGCCCCGGAGGTACGGGGGACCAGCACCCAGCCGGGTGAGCTGTCCGGGGCGATCGAGGCCCGCAAGGTGTCGTTCCGGTACACCGACGACGGGCCGCTCGTCCTCGACGACGTGTCCCTGAACGTCCGGCCGGGAGAGTTCGTCGCGATCGCCGGCCCCAGCGGCTGCGGCAAGTCGACGCTGCTGCGGATGCTGATCGGCTTCGACCGTCCCGCCTCCGGCAGCGTGCTGTACGACGGCCAGGACCTGGCCGCCCTTGACCAGGCTGCCGTACGCCGCCAGTGCGGTGTCGTACTGCAGAACGCCCAGCCGTTCACCGGATCGATCCTCGACTGCATCCGGGGCGCGGAGCCCTTCACCGAGGAGGAGGCGTGGGCGGCCGCCGAGATGGCGGGGCTCGCCGAGGACATCCGCCGGATGCCCATGGGCATGCAGACCATGATCTCCGGAAGCGGCGCGATCTCCGGCGGGCAGCGGCAGCGGCTGATGATCGCCCAGGCACTGGTACGCCGCCCGCGGGTGCTGTTCTTCGACGAGGCGACGAGCGCCCTCGACAACGCGACCCAGCGGATCGTCACCGAGAGCACGCGCGCGCTGCGCGCCACCCGGGTGGTCATCGCCCACCGGCTGTCGACGGTGATGGACGCCGACCGGGTGATCGTCATGTCCGAGGGCCGCGTGGTGCAGCAGGGCCCGCCGGCCCGGTTGCTGGGGGACGTGGGCGGCCGGCTGCACGAGCTGGTGCGGCGGCAGATGATCTGACGGCAGGGCAGGGCGCCGGGCCGGATCGGAGCCGGCCCGGGCCCCGGAAGCGGCACCGGCGCCGCGCCCCGGTGTGCGGGGAGATGCCGGATGACGCGTGTGCGTGGGCGTGCCGGTCACCCGGTGCGCACTGCCGCGCGGTGCGCGTCGCACGCCGTGCGGTCCGGTACGGGGCGCGGTCCGGTACGCGTCGTACGGGACGCGGCGGTGCGGCGCGGCCGGGCGGTTGCCGCACGATCGGGCCGTGCGGCACGGTCCCACGGCCGTCAGGCGGTGTGGAGGGTCAGCCCGTACCGGCCGAGGATCTCGTTGACCGGCTGGAACCAGGTGTTGCCGCCCGTGCTGCAGTTGCCCCAGCCCCCGGACGTCACGCCCTGGGCCTGGTCGCCGCTGATGAACGAGCCGCCCGAGTCGCCGCCCTCGGCGCAGACATCGGTCCTCGTCATCTGGTGGACGGCTCCCTGGCTGTAGTTGACGGTCTCGTTCTTGCCCAGCACCGTGCCGCAGTGCCAGCGGGTGGTCGACCCCGAGCGGCAGATCGAGGCGCCGACCGGGGCCTCCCAGGAGCCGCGGACGAGCCGGTCGGGGGTCTGCCCCCAGCCGAGCACCACGGGGACGGTCCACCAGCCGTGGCCGGTGCTCACCCACGCATAGTCGTCGCCGGGGAAGGACGAGCCCTGGAACGTGCCCATGTCGGAGCCGTCCCAGCCGCGGACGAAGCTCCCGGGCCGGCCGCAGTGACCGGCGGTGACGAAGCCGCCGTGCACCGAGAAGCCTATGGAGCAGCGGACGTTGCCGGTGTAGTACGGGTCGCCGCCGACGACCCCCGCGGCCAGCGTGGCGGGTGTCTGCCGTACCGGTTCGACCTTCACCGGACCGGCCTCGCGGGCCCGGTCGAGGAAGGCCCGGACGGCCGGGTCGGACTCCTCGCCACGGACGACTCCGACGACGACCGCGTTGTCCCGGGGGTCGACGTACCAGTTGCCGACACCGGCGGGCGCGCCGAGCGTGTCGATGCGCTTCCTGGCGGCGTCGAGCCGCGCGGCGCTGTGCCGTACGAGCCACGCGTCGGCACCCGTCGCCCGTACGGCTGCCGCCTTGTGACGGTCCGTCACGGCGACGGTCAGCCGGCCGGTGGCGGCGTCGAACCAGGATCCCGCGTAGGCGGCGCCGGCGGCCCGTACCGCCTTGGGCTCCACGGCGAAGGCCGCCTTCTCCCTGGCGAGACGGTGACGGGCCTCCGTCTCGGTGAGTCCGAGGTCGCGCTGCATGGCGGCGAGCAGTCCCGCCGACGCGGGGGCCCGGGTTGACGGTTCGGCCGGGGTGTCGGCGGCCGCCGGGGCGAGAGCGGCGCCGCCCCAGGCGCCGAGGACGAGGGCGGCGGACAGGGCGATACGGCGCCAGGTGCGGGAGCGGGGGTGGCGCCCCGGCCCGCGGCCGGCGCGGGCGTCCGCACCGGCCCGGTCGCGGCCCCATGGGCGTAATCCGGTCGTGTGTCTCACTACGGTGAACCCTTCGGTCGTACCGGGAGTCGCTTCGGGCGTCCCGGAGTCGTGGGGGTGGTACACCAGCTGAAGAGAGCGCTCTCACCGCCTCGTTACGACAGCATCGCGAGCGCGCTTTGTCCAGACCTCCGGGCCGATCGGGCTTCCCGCGAGCGCGTCCGACCCACCCCGCCCCGCTCGTTGACAGGAACCCCTCAAGCCGCTTCACTCCGTGAAAGCAGGTACGGACCAATGGCTCCCGTCCCGCCGACCACTGCACGCTCACGGGCAGGCATCCCCGCCGTGCGGCCGGCCCGCGACCCCCCACCACAGGAACGAGGCGACATCGATGTCATCACGGATGCGCAGGCGGCCCGTCAAGGCCGTCGCACTGGCGGTGGCGGCCCTGACGGTCGCCCTGAGCTGGGCCCCCGGCTCGGCTGCGGCGCCCGCCCCGTCCGACGGCCCGTCGGTTCAAGCAGTGAACTTCGAGGACACCTTCGACGGCCCGGCGGGATCCGCCGTGAACGGTTCGAGGTGGCAGATCGAGACCGGGGACAACGTCAACAACCACGAGCGCCAGTACTACACGGCCGGCAACGCCAACGCCGCGCTCAACGGCCAGGGCCAGCTGGTCATCACGGCCCGCAGGGAGAACCCCGGCAACTACCAGTGCTGGTACGGGCGGTGCGAGTACACCTCCGCCCGGCTGAACACCGCGGGCCGCTTCACCGCGACCTACGGGCACGTCGAGGCCCGGCTGAAGGTGCCGCGCGGACAGGGCATGTGGCCGGCGTTCTGGATGCTCGGCAACGACATCGGCGACGTCGGCTGGCCGGCCAGCGGCGAGATCGACATCATGGAGAACGTGGGCTTCGAGCCGGGCACCGTGCACGGCACGATCCACGGCCCCGGCTACTTCGGCAGCGGCGGCATCGGCGCGGCCTACAGCCTCCCGAACGGCCAGGCCTTCGCGGACGCCTTCCACACCTTCGCCGTGGACTGGACGCCCGACTCCATCACCTGGTCCGTGGACGGCAACGTCTACCAGCGCCGTACGCCCGCCGACCTGGGCGGCAGGCAGTGGGTCTTCAACAAGCCGTTCTTCCTGATCCTCAATCTCGCGGTCGGCGGCTACTGGCCGGGCGACCCGGACGGCTCGACCGTCTTCCCCCAGCAGCTCGTCGTGGACCACGTCCGCGTCAGCACCTCCGACAGCCCCGGGACGACGGGAGCCCTGCGGGGCCTCGCGGGCAAGTGCCTCGACGTGGCGGGCGCCAACACCGCCAACGGCACCTCCGTACAGCTCCACACCTGCAACGGCTCCGCCGCCCAGCGCTGGACGGTGGGCACCGACGGCACGATCCGCGCCCTCGGCAAGTGCCTCGACGCGGCCTCGGCGGGCACGGCGGACGGCACGCGCGTGCAACTGTGGGACTGCAACGGCACGGGCGCGCAGAGATGGGCCTACAACGCGTCGACCCGGGACGTGGTCAACATCCCGGCGAACAAGTGCCTCGACGTCCGTGAGAACGGCACGGCGGACGGGACACCGACACAGCTGTGGACGTGCGCGGGTACGGCCAACCAGAAGTGGACGCTGGGGTCCTGACCTCGGTCGGCCCGGGGCCCTCCCCGGCCGGCGGTGCCATACGCCGATGGCACCGCCGGCCGGCTCGCACGGCCCGCCCGTCGTCCGCACGGCGGCCCGAAGGCCGCCCGGACCGCACGGTCACCGGCGTCGGGCGGTCGGGGGCCCCGACGCCGGAGCCGGATCGACGCGGCGGCGGTGACGGGCGGTCAGAACCGCGTCGACGTCTCGCAGTCCAGGATCCGGCCGTCCACCGTGCCGACCAGGATCCGGCCGGCTCGGGGCGCCGTGAGGGACAGGGGCACGACGGGCAGGCCCGAGACGTGAAGCACGCGTTCCCAGCGCGGGCGGCCCGTCCCGGCGTCGATCGCCACGATCTTGCCGGACCGGAAGGCGGCGAAGACGGTGCGGTCGTCGCCGTCCAGCGCCGTCACCGGCTCGTCGCATCCGTACACCCACCGCGGTGCACCGTCCGCGAGGCCGCGGCGGACCACGAACGAGTTCCGTTCGAGCAGGCCGCGGTGGTCGTGGAGGGTGGCCGCGTGGACGAGGGCGTCCTTCCCGATGCACGTGCCCGGCCCCGCGAACACGTGCATGGAGCGGTCGCCGTCCCAGTCCAGCGGGAAGAGCCGGCGGACCGGCGGCTTCCCTTCCGTCATCTCCGAACCGACGGCGACGACCCACTGACGCCCCGGGGACGGGCCCTCGGGGCGCTGGACGAACAGCGGCTCGACGGCGCGCCGGACGGCGAAGTGCTCGTGGTCCGGCAGTACGAAGCGTGCCGTCTCCGTGTTGTCCGGCGCGAGAAGGACGGTCTGCCCCCGGTCCCGGGCGGGCCAGGCTTCCCTGACGACGAGCCGTCCTCCGCGGCCGGCTGTGAACGTCACGGCGTGGCCGGGGTCGTACTCCTCGAGGGAGCGCCCGCTGTCGAGGGAAATGCGCTGGACCAGATTGCCGGCCCGGCGCCAGCCCGAATCCGTGAGCCGCCCGGTGTGCCGCGCATGGACCCAGGCGGAGCGCTGGTCGGCGCAGACATGGATCTGGCGTCCGCCGTCGAGGTCGGGCACCGTCCACTGCAACTCCCCGGACGGCAGCCGGCATTCGATTCGGGCGCCCTGGAAGGCGGCCAGCACCCGCCCGTCGTCCAGCGTCTCCACCGCCCACACCTGTCGGCGCAGCTCCCAGGGGGACCCCGCCGCGGCACCGCGGTCCCGCAGGAAGGCGCGAGCCCGTTCCGCATCCGGCGGGCGCACCCTGGGCACGCGCGGACCGGTCAACTCGCGGAAACCGACGGTGCGGTCGCCCGCCGCCGACCAGTCCTCGCGCTCGATCACGGTCTCGAAGGCGTGGCTGAAGGCGCGGTCGGAGTCGCGGTCCTCCGGCGACACCATGAGGCGCAGCCTGCGGTCGTCCAGCCACTCGACGGCCAGCACCTCACGCCGTTCCTCGAGGGCGGAGGTCAACGTGCCCGACTCCAGGTCCACCAGGAGGAGTTCGCCCTGGAAGTCCCAACTGCCGTCGTAGCGTCCGGTTCCGACTGCCGCCAGCGGAAGGGACGGATGGAAGGCGATCGAGTTCACCGGCCAGTGGGAGTGGTGGAGATGGCGGCAGGCGAGATCACCGCCGCCGAACACGCCGATCCGGTACTGGGGCCAGCCGTCGATGGCGGCCGTTCCGAGCGGCGGCCACCGGATCGACCCGATGTCTCCGCCCACGACGATGCCGCCGTGCCGGGGATCGACCGCCACGAGGCGCGGGTCGCCGATCTCCGCGAACGGGCCGTCACCGAGTACGCGCCGAATGCTCAGTGCATGCGCCATGCCTGCCTCCCCCTGGCCGGTTCGAGGAGGCAATCCTTCCATCGGGCGGCAGTGGCGTCAGCGGGTGTACCGGCAACGCTCGCGACCCGGCCGGCTGCGACCCGACTCCGCGGCGGAACCCCGTGCCGACATGCGACCCGACTCCGCCGTGGGCACCGCTGTCGGGCGTGGGCTCTCCCCGCGTGCGGGCGGAATTGGGCCGGACCACCCGGGCTCACTATGATCCGCCGATGATCATACGAAAGCGACTGGCGGTCGCCGTCTGCGGCGCGCTGCTGGTCACCGTCACCGGCGGACTCCTCCCCTCCGCCGCCTTCGCCGACTCCGGCGACACGGCCGACCGGCCGGCCGCGAAGGAACCGCCCAGGGTCGAACTCGTCCTCGACGTCAGCGGTTCGATGCGGGCCCGCGACATCGACGGGCAGTCGCGGATGTCCGCGGCCAAGCAGGCGTTCAACGAGGTGCTGGACGCGGTCCCGGAGGACGTACGGCTCGGCATCCGCACGCTCGGCGCCGACTACCCCGGCAAGGACCGCAAGGAAGGCTGCAAGGACACCAAGCAGCTCTATCCGGTGGGCGAACTCGACCGGACCGAGGCGAAGACGGCGGTGGCGACGCTCGTCCCGACCGGCTGGACCCCGATCGGCCCCGCGCTGCTCGGCGCAGCCGACGACCTGGAGGGCGGGAACGCCACCCGGCGGATCGTGCTCATCACGGACGGCGAGGACACCTGCGCCCCGCTCGACCCGTGCGAGGTGGCGCGCGAGATCGCGGCCAAGGGCGTCGACATCACCATCGACACCCTCGGCCTCGTCCCCAGCGCCAAGATGCGCGCCCAGCTGATGTGCATCGCCGAGGCCACCGGCGGCACGTATACCTCCGTACAGCACAAGGAGGAACTCTCGGACCGGGTGAGCCAGTTGGTCGAGCGCGCCGCCGAGCCGGTCGTCACCCCGGTGGCCACCCAGGGCGGCGAGCGCTGTGACGACGCGCCGCGGCTGAAGGCCGGTCTCTACGCCGACCGCGAGACCTTCGGTCAGCACCGCTGGTACCGCGTGGACCTGCTGCCCGGCCAGGAACTGCGCGCCTCGGTCAGCATCGCCGCCGACCGCCCCGTGAACCGCGACTACGGCGTGCTGCTGCGCGCCTCGACCCTCGCCGGCCGCGAGATCGTACGCGGCGAGGCCGCGGGCGACGGGCGCACCGACGTCGTCTCCACCGGCCTGCGCTACCCCAAGTCCGAGGCCGACGGCACCGACAACGACACCGACGCGGCAGACGACGCGGACGGCGCCGGTGACACCGATGTCACCCGGACCGGCGACGGCCGGCCCGCCGAGACCGTCTGCCTGCGGGTGAGCAACTCCTTCTCCGCCCCCGCCTCCGTGAAGACGGCCCCCGGCCTGCCCCTCGAGCTGACCATCGACATCACGGGCGGCCCCCGTGACGCCGGAGACGCGGCGTTCCTCGGCCTCGGCCACGGTTGGTGGCTGCTCGGCCTGCTGACGCTCGCGGGCTTCGCCGCAGGCGCGCTGTGGGGCTGGATCTCTCGCTGGCGCATCGCCGTCTGGAGGACCAACTGATGCGTACCGTACGCATGTTCACGGCCGGGCTGCTTTCTGCCGCGGCGCTCTTCATGCTGCCGTTCCCGGTCGCCGCCGCCGACTCCCCGTCGCCGAGCGCGAGCGCGGAGGAGGAGACCGCCGCGCCGACCGAGGCCGGTACGTCCTTTCGTACCGCCACGGTCGTACGCCCCGGGCAGCAGGCCACGGCGCAGGCGTCGACCGGTGACTACCTCTACTGGCAGTTCCCGGCCGACGCCGGGCAGCAGGCCACCGTCCGGGCCACGGTGAAGCTGCCCCGCTCCGAGGCGCGCCACGGCACCCACACCTGGCGCCTCGACGTGTACGACGGGCTGCGGCGCCGCCAGGCCTGCCGCTACGGCAGCGACGTGCGGCCCGCCCCGGCGGACGCCTCGTCGGTCGAGCTGAGCTGCGCGCTGCGCACGGTCCGGGCCTGGTCCGAGCCTTGGGCCGACGACCCGCTGCCCGGGGCCTACTACGTACGCCTGACGGTCGTCGCCGCTCCCGCCGAGGACCTCGGCGAGCCGGTCGACACGACGGTCCAGGTCACCGCGGCGGACTCCGGCGGGGAGTCGGCCGTCGACGGCCGACTCGCCGCCCCGCTGGTCCCCGCCACCGGCCGGCAGGTCGAACCGGACGGCGGCTGGTCGTCGGGCTGGTGGTCCTCCCGCATCGTCTGGACGGCGTGCGGGGCCGTGCTCGCCGCGCTGGCAGGAATCGGGGGCTACCGACTCACCCGCGGCAACGGCCGCCCGGCGCACGTGCCGCCGGGAGCCTGACGGCGTGGGGAGCGCCGTCCGCCCGGGCTGCCGGCCTCGGGCGGGCGGCGCTCCCGTCCCGGCCACCCCTCAGCCCGCACGGACGGCGAGCCAGGCCAGGGCGTAGCCGGCGCCGTTGAGGGCACAGTGCAACGCGACGGGCGGAATCAGACTCCCGGACCGCCTGCGAAGCTCGCAGAACAGCACACCCGCGAGCGCGGTGCCGACGACCGCCGCGCCCACCGACAGCGCGACGCCGGTCCCACCCGTACCGAACACCGCCTCGACAGCGGCGTTCGAACGGGTGAGGCCCCGCGACGGCACGATGTGCCACAGCCCGAAGAGGACCGAGGAACCGGCCGTGGCCCACCCGGCCCCCCACCGTCTGCGGATCACGGCCCACAGGACTCCCCGGAAGGCGACCTCCTCCAGGAGCACGGTCCCGAACGGCACCCTCACGAACACCCGGTGGACCAACTCCGCCCCCGACAGCCCGGCCACCCGCCGGTCGACGAACGCCTCCCTGGTGAACGGCACCGCCAGGGCCACCGCGTACACGACGACCACGGCCCCCACGAGGACAAGCCCCCACCGCAGCCCGCGGCGCACGGACGACCGACCCATCCCCAGCTCGTCCCAGGTGACCCCGGCCCGCCGCGCGACCAGCACGAGCACGGCGGCCGCGGCGACACAGACGGGTACGTACAGCGCGGCCCCGACACGGTTGATCAGCGCGTGCGTGACGGCGAGCACCGCGACGGCCGACAGGAGCGTCCCCATGGGCACAGCAGCATGGCGACGTCGGGGCGTGAGGTCGGGGCAACGCGCCGCGGGGCGTGCCGGGTGCGGGACGGCCGGGCGCGTACACCGACCGCCCCGACCGGCGAAGGCCGGGGCCCGCGGCCGCTGCGATCGTCCTGTTGCCCGGCACAACCGCGCGCAGTTCTTTGAACATTCACCTGTCACAAGAAGGCCGCAGGCAGTACGTTCTCTTCGCCCGGCGTACAACAGCGGGCATACTGCGGCACATACGGAGGTGGAGCGCAGATCATGCGACTCCTGGACGAACTCATACTCGAGCGCGGGTCAGCGCCTCACCGGAAGACTGGCACCACCTGCGGCGGAACACCCTCGACGGGGACCGCCACGGGATGGGAACTGCGGCTGCCCGGCCGGCCGGTCCTCACCGTCCACGACACCCGATGGAACAACGGCGAGCGCGACCTCGTCCTGTACAAGCCCCATGTGGTCCCCGAGATCCCGGCGGCGCTGTCCAATCTGCACAACCGGCTGCGCAGCGGCATAGAGGCGGGGACCGGCGGCGGACGGCTGCGCATCATGGCCTGGGCAACCTGGGTGGATCGGGAACGCCCCCGCATCAAGAAGAGCTTCACGACGGCGGCGCTCGCGGCAGCGTACGGCCTTGACGGGTTACGGAGTCTCACGGCTCGCGAGGGTGTGACGCTGGAGCCTCGGGACAGGCGCCCCGATGTGGGCGTCGTGGACCTGGACGATCCACAGGACGAACTGTCCTTCCAGCACGCCGTCTTCTTCCCTGCCGACGACGAGCAGACGCCCGCTGAAGCGTTCGTCCACCTCAAGGTACTTCCGGTCCTGCGGCACATCGGGTGGCTGCCCCGGCAGAGCTGACGCGGGGCAACCGCCTGTCAGAAGCACCCGGACGCGGTAGCGCGAGAACGGCGCCCCGACGGGCGAGGCGCGCCCCTCGCACGACGGCCACCGTTGCGGCTCGCGGCGCCAGGAGAGTGACGGTTCCGGGCAGGTCCGGCCCCCGCCCCCACGGGTGCCGGACCGTCACACCCGCTCCACCGCGGCCGCCTTGGCGATCAGCATGTCGAGGAGCGCCAGCAGCGCCGAGCGCACGTCCGTGCGGGTGCGGGCGTCGAGCATGAGGACGGGCGTGTCCGGGTTGCGGAGGTGCAGCGCCGACCTGATCTCCTCGGGGCTGTAGAGCTGTTCGCCGTGGAAGCAGTTCGCGCCGACCACGAACGGGAGCCCGCGGCTCTCGAAGAAGTCGACCGCGGGGAAGCTGCGGTCGAGGCGCCGGGTGTCGACCAGCACGATCGCCCCGAGGGCGCCGTTGAGCAGGTCGTCCCACATGAACCAGAAGCGCTCCTGTCCCGGTGTCCCGAACAGGTAGAGGACGACTCCGGCGTCCGTGAGGGTGATGCGGCCGAAGTCCATCGCCACGGTGGTCACCGTCTTGGACTCGATCCCCTCCAGGTCGTCGACTCCGACGCCGGCGGCCGTCAGCCGCTCCTCCGTGCGCAGGGGCTCGATCTCGGAGATCGTCTCGACCAGTGTCGTCTTGCCGACGCCGAATCCTCCGGCCACGAGGATCTTGACGGGGGCCACGTCCTGGGCGGAGGTGTCATATCCGGGCAAGGTTGTCCCTGATTCTCATGAGCAGGTGGACATTGGTCGTCTCGGCCTCCTCGAGCGGCGACCGGTGCCGGACGAGTCCGCGGTCCTCCAGTTCGCCGAGGAGGAGGATCGTGGGCGTCAGGCGCATGTGCATCCGGGCCGCGATCTCCGCGACCGCCCGGCCGTTCGGCGGCATGCACAGGGACAGGACGGCCTGCCACTCGCTGGGCAGGCCGTCGTAGGCATCCGGGGGGACCGCCGCCGTGACCGTGGTGTCCATGGTCAGGGAGGCGTGCGGAGCGGTCGTACGCCCGTCGGTCAGGGCGTACAGCCGCGTCCGGCGGCCGCCTCCTCGGCGGGGCGCTTCGGTCATTGCGACGTCGGCGCCTGACTGCGTTCGGGCGTGCCGAGCCACTCACCGAGCGCCTGCGCGGTACGGACGGCCTCGCCACCGAGTTCGCCGAGCCTGGCCTTGCGGGACGTCACGACGATGAGGGTGCTGCCCTCCCCGCATCCGACGATGCAGAGGTACCGGTCGTCCATCTCGACCAGTTGGCGGATGACCCGCCCCCCGTCGACCTCCCGCGAGATGGCCTTCATCGTGGACGCGATTCCGGAGGACGCCGCGGCCACGCGCTCGCCCTGCGGGCGGTCCAGCAAGTAGGAGCTGAGCATGATCCCGTCGTTGGACAGCAGCACGGCGCCCTTGATGCCGGCGATCCTGCTCAGGTTGTTGTCCAGAACGCTGTAGATCATGTCGTTGGATGTCGTCGTCATCGCCGATCCTGTCGGAGCTCTTCTTCCACCGTCTGGGTCCCCTGCTCGTAGTCGGCCCAGGCGTCGGCCACCTCTTCGGGGGTGTCCTCTTCCCGCACGGCCACCGTTTCCGCCGGGCGGCGTGGCCCCAGGAGCTGTTCGGCCATGTGCGTCTGCGGGACCCGCTCGGGGAGGGCCGGACGCGTGTCGGATGCCGGCCGTACGGAGCGGGCGGGCCGCCTCGCGGCCTCCTGCGGCCGCTCGGCCGACGGCCGTTCGTGCGAGGCCCGGTCGCGCGATGCCGGGTCGTGCGAGGTCTGCCTGTGCGGATCCTGCTCGTGCGAGGTCTGCCTGTGCGGATCCTGCTCGTGCGACGGTCCGTTCGACCGCTCGTGCGCCCGGCGCACCGGCAGCCCGGCCCCCGTGTGCAGAACCTCCTCGGGCCTGTCGTCGCCCGGGCGGCGCGGCACGGGGACGGCAGCCTCCACGGAGGCGGTCGCCGCGCGCTCGGTCTCAGGGCGCGCCCGCTCCGTTCGCGCGGTGTCCGGGCGCACCGGCTCCTCCCGAGGGGAATCGGCCCGAGAGGACTCGCCCCGGGCGGACTCGGGCCGCCCCTCGTCCCGGGAGGACTCCACGCGGGAGGACTCCACACGGGCGGACTCGCCGCGGGCGGACTCCGCGCGGTCCGGCTGTACCCGCGGCCCGCCCTCCGTCTCGCCCCTGGTCGGTACGAGGTGTTCCTTGGGAAGGATCACCACGGCCGACGTCCCGCCGTACACCGACCTGCGCAGAACGACCGTGGCTCCGAGCCCGTCGGCGAGGTGGCCGACGACGAAGAGTCCCAGCCGGTGGGCGTTCTCCGCCAGCACGGCGTACGGGGGCGCCGAGTGCAGGCGGCCGTTCATCTCCTCGTAGGTCGCGGCAGCCACCCGCGGTCCGCGGTCCTCGATCTCGACCGACAGCCCGTCGGCGACGAGTTCGGCCCGGATGACGACCTTCGACCTCGGCGGGGAGAACCGCGTCGCGTTGTCCAGCAGCTCGGCCAGGAGGTGGCTGACCTGGCTGATCACGGGAGCCTCGACGCTGATCTCGTCCAGCGCCTGCCGCTCGATACGCCGGAAGTCCTCGACCTCCGCGGCCGCCTCGCGCAACAGGTCGGCGATGCGCATGGGCTCGGTGTGGGGGTCGGGAATCTCGCCGCCCGCAAGGATGAGCAGGTTCTCGATCTGCCGGCGCATGCCCACCGTCAGCTGGTCCGCCCGCATCAGCTCGGCGAGGAGCGCTTCGTCGTGCCCGAAGGTGTCCTGGAGGTCCTCGGTGAGGCTCAGCTGGCGGCTGACCAGGTTCCCCGTGCGGGAGGCGATACCCGCGGCGAACATCCCGAAGCCCTGCCGCTCTGCCGCGAGTTGTCTGTGGCCGCCCACGGACACGGCTACCACCCGGGCGAACGCGTCGCTGATGCGCCCGACTTCGTCCTGCTCGCCGCGGACGGCGGGCAGTGCGTCGGAGTCGACGGGACGACCGCTCTGCAGCCGGTCCACGACGTCCGGCAGTGTCCTCTCCGCGATGGTCACGGTCCGGTCGTGCAGGCGGCTCAGCCGGCGCAGCACGGACCGTGTGGTGAGGGCGACGACGGCCGCCACGGCCAGCAGCGCGGCGGCGCTTCCCGCGATCAGCCAGGCGACCTCCGTCTCGAGGTCGGTGGCCCGGGCGTCGGCACGCGCCAGCAGGGCCCGGGAGCGGTCGGCGTTCAGAGTGCTGAGCTGCGGCCCCCACTGCTCCTGCGCGGCCCGCCAGCCGCTGACGTCCCGGGGCAGTTTCACCCCGTCGTCGGTGATCGACTGCTCGGCCAGGACCGCGCTCTCGATGCGCATCTTGGTCTGCCACGCCCCCGAGCGGACCATCTGCGCGTAGAGGTCGTTCTGGGCGTCGGGCAGGTACGGCACGATCCATGTGTCATACAGGTACCGCTGGGCCCCGACGGCGTTGACGAAGTCGGCGAATCTGGAGGTGGTCAGCGTCCTCGAAGGTCCGGCCTGCGCGAGGATCATGTCCTCCTGGGCCACCATCTCCGACGCCGCGAACATGGCGGTGACCACGCGGGTGTCCTCGCTGAGCCCGCCGTCCTCCATGTGGCTCAGCTCGTCCTGGTAGAAGCGGATCATCTGGCCGATCACACCGCTGTAGTACACGAGTGTGCTGTCGGCGCTTCCGCTGCCGCTGTCGGTGCGCTCGCGGTAGGCGTCCAGGTCGTCCAGGCCCTGCGCGACCTCCAGAAGACGACGGTCCGCCACCTCGGACACCGCGCTTCCCGGCGCCCACGACCGGCGGAACCCCGTCGCGGCCTGGTCGGTGGCCGCTCGCCGTTCCCGCATGACGTCCTCGGGAACCGCGGTGCCGGCCCAGCGCGCGGCGGTCAGAGTCCGCTCGGACTGCATCGCGACCATGAGCCGGTACAGGGGTACGCCCAGCCGTTCACCGGACTCCACATCGGCGCGCAGGTGACCCGACTGCTCCAGCAACCGGTTGGCGGCCAGCGCCGATTGGACGCCCAGGGCCACGATGGGAACGACCGCGAGCCAGATGAGCAGCGTACGCAGGCGCACTGTGCGCCGCCGACGCTTCGCCGACGGGCTTCGCGACCCGATGGGTTGTATCGGTGACATCAGTCCTCTGGAACGGGGGACAGCGTGACGGACCGTCGCCCGGGTCGGGGCGCTCCCCCGGGAACGGGGAAAGCACCCTTCCGGCCCAGGTCGGGACCAGGATGAGGAGGCCGATCATAACCAGCCACACCCAGAAAAAAGAGAGGTTGCGTCAGAAATCAGTTCGATGTTAATAGGCCGGTCGAGGTGCCGGAAGATCGGGTTCCGGGGTGTGGGATCGGCCGGGCAGCCCACCCCGTGCGCCCACCCGCACCCCGAACGCCGGCCGCCGACCGTCGCGCGGCCGCCAATCACTCGCGGCTTCCGACCGTAAGATCATCCTCCATGTCCTCCTTCCGCCTCCTCCCGGGCGCCGGCGACTCCCCCGTCGTGCTGCACGTCCCGCACTCCTCGCGTGAGATCCCGGAGTGGGTGCGCCACGGCATCGAACTGGACGACGCCGCGCTGGAGCTCGAACTCGACCACGTCACCGACGCCCACACGGCCGCCATCGCCGCCGCGGGGGCGGACGCGGCGGCGCTCAGGCCGTGGCGGTTCGTCAACGGGCTCTCCCGGTTGGTGATCGACCCCGAGCGGTTCCCCGACGAGCGCGAGGAGATGCTCTCCGTGGGGATGGGCGCGGTCTACACGAGGACAACGCACCGCGAACGGCTCCGCCCCGCGGACACGGACCCGCGGCCGCTCGTCGAGCGCTACTTCCACCCGTACGCACGGGCCATGACCGCCGCCGTGGCCGACCGTCTCGAAGCCGTCGGCCGGGCGGTCGTCATCGACGTCCACTCGTACCCCACCGAGCCGCTCCCCTACGAACTGCACGGCGACGGCCCCCGGCCACCGATCTGCCTGGGCACGGACGCCTTCCACACCCCGGCCGGGCTCCTCGCCGCCGCGGAGCGGGCGTTCGCGGACTTCGGGGGCACCGGCCTCGACAGCCCCTTCGCGGGCACGTACGTACCCCTCGACTTCCACGGCAGGGACCCCCGCGTCAGCGCCCTGATGATCGAGATCCGCCGCGACCTCTACATGACGGAACCCGGTGGCCCGGCGGGCCCGGGTGTGGAACGGCTGGGCGCGGCGCTGGCAGAGCTGATCGGTTCCGTCTGACCACGGGGTGGCCGGGTCGCGACGCCTCCGTCACGCCAACGCCACCTCTCGCTCAAGACCCCCAAGCTCCCGCGGCTTTGCCTGCGCCTCCGACGGGGCAGTCCGCGGCGTGGTTCGTCACCTCAGGGCTGCATTGACGGCTTCGAGCGTGCTTCGCCCCCGACAGGCAGTCACGGTTGTCCCAGCGCACCGAGCACCACGATCGGCACACGGGCGTGCGATCTCGTGCTTCACTGAAGCGGCCCCACGCCCCACCTCGTTGGCGGCGGCTCCGCCCCGTCGGCGGTCCGGCGCCGGTCGGCACGCAGCTCCGGCAACGCCCGGTCCGGCCTCGACGGGCGTCGCAGGGGCAGTGAGTACCCCGCCATCTGGACACCAAGTAAGGACTCATGGCCGCCGTATCGCAGAAGATCGTGATCCCTCTCGCGTCGCTACTGGCCATCACCTCCGCTGCTGCCGCAACGTACGCGTTCGGGCTGCCTCCGTTCGAGCGGCGTGGCGACATCAGCGCGAGCGACGTCTGTGCATCCCTGGGCAGCTCTCCCACGGTGGTTCCGGCTCTGAAGGGTTCGCTCCCGACCGAACCCGACTACAGGTTCGACGACAGGCGCAGCGGCGGGGACATCACCTCGCAGAGCTCCGACTACACCGCCGACTGTCTCGTCTGGGGCGAGGAGAGTCTGCTGCTCAGCGCCAGAACCGAGATGATGCTCACCGCGACCGGCACGAGCACGCAAGCGGACCCCTCCGAGGTCCGCAGCTGGTCGACCGCGGCCGTCGACGTCCCCGAGTCCCGTCTCACGAGCTTCGACGCAGGCACCAAAGGCGTGACCGCGGCTCGCAAAGCGGCCGTCCTGGTGCCCTGCGCATCGCCCGGACACATTCCGGGCGGAACGTACAGCCTCAGCGTCGTTGTCGACGTGAGGGGACACGGGGAGGATTCGGATGAGAGCGGGTCGCGCCAGGACTTGATCGATCTGGTTGTCAGCGCGGCACGGTTCTCCCACGCGAAGGCGAAGTGCGACCTTCCGTCCGAGCTGCCTGGCGGCGAGGACATGCGCAGGCCGGCCTCCGGGTGAGGGGCGTCCCGTACACCCGTACATACGGGTGTTGCTGCTGGGCGGGCGGCGGGAGTGGAGGAAGCCGTCGGCCGAACGCCTCGACGTCCCGCAGGACCCGGCACGGCGTCGGTCAGCGGCGGCCTCGTCCACCGGCGCCCGCGCAGGAGCAACGATGTCAGTGGCTGCCTGTATCACTGGGACCATGAACACCGAACAGGCCGACCCCGCCGACCTCGCCTCGATACGAGAGGCCTTCGGCGTCGATGACGGCGGCGGGTCCGCGCTGGGCCGGGCAGCTGTGCGCGCCTTCGAGGCGGAGCACGGCGTCGTCCTGCCGGAGCCGTACCGGACCTTCGTCGCCGAGGTCACCGACGGTTCGCCCGCCGGGCCGCCGCACTACGGTCTCGTCGGGCTCGCCGAACTCCCCGACGACTGGGGTGACGGCCGGCCCGTGCGAGACCTCGCGCGGCCCTTTCCCCTCACGTCCGCCTGGCTTTGGGAGGACGACCCGCGCCCGGGGGAGGACATCGAACCGATCCTGGAGCAGGTCTTCGACCACGGGTCGATCGTGCTCGGTACCGACGGCTGCGGGATGTACTGGCACCTCGTCGTCACCGGACCGCACCGCGGCCACATCTGGCTCGTCACCGGTGAAGGCGCGACGCCGTTCGGCGCGGAGTTCGGTTTCACCACGGGCAAGCCGGGTTTCGCCGGGTGGGTCGAGCACTGGGCCGCGGACAAGGACTGGTTCGACGCCGAATGACGGCGGCGGCGCGGGGATCGGACCGGGCGGGCGGAGCCCCGGGCACCGACGAGCGGTGCCCGGGAGTGTGCCGGCAGGGATGATGCCGCCGGACGACACCCGCCGTACCGGCCGGACGCAGCCGGCTATGCGAACTGGCCCGGCTGGTAGTCGCCCGCGGGCTGCTGGACCATGACGTTCCCGCGGTTGAAGGCGTTGATGAGGGAGATGACGCACACGAGCGCGGCGAGCTGCTCCTCGTCGTAGTGCTTGGCGGCGTTGGCCCAGGCCTCGTCCGTGACGCCGCCGGCCGCGTCGGCGATACGGGTTCCCTGTTCCGTCAGTTCCAGGGCGGCGCGTTCGGCGTCGGTGAACACCGTGGCCTCCCGCCAGGCCGCGACGAGGTTCAGGCGCGTCGAGGTCTCCCCGGCGTGTGCGGCGTCCTTGGTGTGCATGTCGGTGCAGAATCCGCAGCCGTTGATCTGGCTGGCGCGGAGCTTCACCAGTTCCTGGGTCGAGGCCGGCAGCGTGGACTCCGCAAGCACCTTGCCCGCGGCGACGATGTGCTTCCCGAACTTGGCTGCGACCGGGCTGCCGAAGAGGTTCAACCGAGCTTCCATGGTGCACTCCTGTGTCGTTCTCGGCGTCGTTGGTGGTTACACCCCTTGGACGGGGCAGCTCGGCCGGGTGTGACGTGGCCGGGTGTGACGCGCGTCTCCCTGTCGCGGCGCCCTCCGGTCGCGGTGGCCACCATCGCCCTCCGCCGGGCGCGGTGCACCACCGTCGCCCCCAGCGGCCCCAGGACGAGCGCTGTGGTCCCATGGGGAAACCCGTGAAGGCCCCTGGAGCGATCGGCGGTTGACAGCGAAGGTGCGCGATCGCCCCGTACGGGCTCGGCACTGCCGGTGGGCCGTCACACCGGTCGGCACCCGTCCGTCGCGTCGCCCTGTGGTTCCGGACCCTGCGAAGCGCCGGACGGGTTGCCGCCTCGGGCCCTACCCTGATCATCCGGGATGCCGGAGACAACGGTCAATCCCATGGATTCCTCGCCGGCCCCAAGCTGTAGCTTGGGGCTGTGACTTTGGACGACCTGCGCGTCTTCGTGGCCGTGTGCCGGGCGGGCAGTCTCAGTGCCGTCGCCAGGGATCTGGGCTGCACGCAGTCGGCGGTGAGTCAGCATGTGAAGCGGCTGGAGCGGGAGACCGCCGTCAGCCTTCTGGAGCGCCATCCGCGCGGGGTGGCGCCCACGCTTGCCGGGCGCCTTCTGTGCGAAGCCGCGGCCGACAGCATCGCCGGGCTCGATCTGACGCTGCGGCGCCTCGGTGACCTGGTGCACGGCGAGAGCGGTTCGGTGCGCGTCACCACGGGCGCGACGAGCGTTCGGCACTTCATGTCCGAGGCGGTCGTCGCGTTCCGGCGCCAATACCCCAAGGTGAGCCTGGAGTTCCAGACGGAGAACTCCAGCCGCAGCTGCTTCGACGCCCTCGTCACCAGCGACCTGGACCTGGCATGGATCACCATCGGCGGCCCGGTGCGCGGCATCGAGCAGCGCCCCGTCGTCGAGTTGCCCTGGGTGCTGGCCGTGCGCGACGACGACCCCCTGGCGGGCCGGTCGCACGTGGACGTGACGGAACTCGGCGCCATCCGCCTCGTCCGCCTCCCCCGGAACTCCACGTCGGGAAACCGACTCGACGCCGCCCTCGCCGAGTTGGGCATCCGGATCAGTTCCGACACCAGCGTCGCGGACTGGGACACCGCCCTGCTGCTGGTGGAACTCGGCCTCGGTCACGCCCTCGTACCCGCCCTGCCCGGCTGGCAGGTGCCGGGCGACGACGGCCACCTCCGCCTCGTCCCCGTCTCCGCACTGCCCCCACTGCCGGTCGGCTGGGCCGTGCGCCGATGGGACGCCCTGCCTCCCCTCGCCCGTGTCTTCGCCGACACGGTCGCGTACCACTGCGGGGAGCGACTCACGAACCGTGGCACGCGTCCGCTGCCGCCAAGCCTTCCGCCACCCGCATAATCGATCGCGCGAACGAATCACTCCGGACACAATCGGCAGATGCCGACCACCGCGGAGCAGTTGCTCTCCGCACTCGACCCCCTGCCCTTTCCCGCCCGGCTGACCCTCACCGCGAAGACCGCCCGCCGACTGGCGGACGACGGGCAACTGGCCCCGCTGCTCGCCGATCTGGACGCCCGGGGACCGTACGAACGGCGCATCGCGGCGCTCGCCGCCACCGCGGGCCGCGACGCGGACTTCCTGGCCGGGCGGCTCGCGGACCTCGATCCCGTGGTCGCCGGTTACGCACTGCGCGCGGCCCGAGTCCTGTCGGTCCCGGACGAGGCGGTGGAGGCGGCGTACGACGACGCACCGGCCGCCGTGCGGCACCGGCTGGCGCGTCTGCTCGCAGCCGGCGGCCGTACGGCGCTGGCCGAGCGCACGCTGGTGCGGCTGCGCGAGGAGTGGGGCGACGGCGAGGCCGCGCGGCTCCTGCCGGCCTGCTCCCCCTCGTTCGTCGCGGAACACCTGCCCGAGCTCGCGCACGCCGTCGACGCCTGGACGAGGCTCGCCGTCCGCCACCCCGACCCGGTGCTCGACCACGCCGAGGCCGCCCTGGCCGACCGTGCGGGCGGAACGCCGCGGGAGAACTGGTGGCGCCTCCATGCCACGGCGGTCTCGGCGCTCGCGCCGCTGCGTCCGCTGCGCGTGCTGACACTGCTGGAGCGGTACGGGCCGGAGAGCCTGCCGGGCGCGATCACCAGCGCGCTCGGTCCACTGGTCGCGGCCGACGCCGAGCGCGTGATCGCCTGGATCATTTCTCCGCACCGCGTCGAACGGCGCTACGAGCCTCTGCCGCCGCCGGGCGTGCTGAGCCGGCTGGTGAAGGCCGAGCCCGTGTCGCTTCCCCTGCTCGGGCGCCACTGGCTACGCCGCGAACGCCACTTCGCCGCCCTGCTCAAGGCGATGGCGCCCGCGCGCCGGCCGGCGTTCCTGGACGCGGTCACCACCGCCGGTGCGCGCCGAGAGCCCGCTCTCGCGGTCCTCGAACTGCTGCCCAGGGAACGCCGCTGGGAGGAGATGCGGCGGGCGGTTGCCGCGTCCACCGGCGAACCCTCCGACTGGTGGGAGGACTTGGACACCCTTGCCCACGGGCCGTTCGCCGAGGCGCGCACCGCGCTGCTCGGCGCGGTGCGCCGGCCCGACGCCGACGAACGGGAGTCCGCCTGGCCGCTCTTGGTGGCGTGCGCGGCCCGCGACGGCGGCCGAGAGGCGATGAGCGAGATGCTCGGTGCGGCCGCACGCCTGCGCAACGAGCAGGAGCCGGTGCGCACGGCGGTGGTCGAGGCGCTCGCTGAGGTGCACCCGAGGCTCTTCCGCGCCGACGACGCCGCGTGCCTGGACCGGATAGCCGTCGACGCGCTGGAGGCTCGGGACGGCTCGGCCCGCAGCCGCACGACGGTGCGTACCCTCGCCGAGCGCGTCCTGGCCGAGCATGCCGCCGGCGGCGAGGCGGCCCTGCTGTCCTGGGCACTTCGTACGCTGGAGCGGATCGCGGGCCGGACCGGCACGCCGGACTTCGGCCCGCTGCACAGGGTGCTGCGCCGGGGCCAGGAGCACGAGGTGTTCGCCGCGCTGCGCCCATGGCTGGACAGCGCGGCCGAACGGGCCGACTTCCGGCTGCTGCTGGGGCTGGCACGGGCTCTGGGGCCACGTGCCCGGCGGATGCCCGAGCTGCAGGGCATGCTGGCCGTGGCACTGGAACGCGGCGACGACGAGACGTTCGAGGCCGCCGCCGAACTGTGGACGGCCGCACCGGCCACGCGCGACGAGCGGGTGGGCCGCATCGTGGCGCTCGAACCGTCGGCGGTCGTCCTCGGTCCCGTACGGCGGATGCTGGCGCTGCGGCGCACGGATCTGCTGGACGCGCTGCTCGGCGACACACCGCCCTGTGGCCGGTTCCTGCTTCGCGGAGCCCGGCGCCCCCTGCCGGACCTCTCGGTGTGCGGCCGCTGGCTGCCCCGCCAACAGGAGGCCGCCGCACGGCTCGCCGGTCGCACTGCCGCGGACGTCTCGCTCACCCTCGACGAGAGGGCCGCCGCAATCCGTGCGGCCGCCCCGATCCCGGGGCTGGGACACGCATTGGCGATGGCGCGCAAGGACGACCCGGACGTGGTCGTCGCCGAAGCCGCGCTCGGTGCGCTGCCCTGGACCGACCGCCCTCACGACGCCCTGCCGGTGCTGCTGGACGAGGCGGGCACCGATCGGGCGCGGGTCGCGGTGTACGCGGCCGGACGTGCCGCGCGTTGCACCGCACCCTCTCGACTCTCGGTGCTGCTGGCCGCGTTGTCCGCCGGCGACCGGCCCGCGAAGGTCACGTCCCGGAAGGAGGCGGCACGGCTCACGGCCCGTTTCCTGCCGCCCCGGCAGGCGGTGGACCTGCTGACGCGCGCCTTCCACTCGCCCGACCGCCACCCGGACGTGCGGGCCGCCGTCGTTCGCGTCCTGCCGCCGCTGCTCGGTGAGCCCGGCGCCTGGCGGCTGTTGGAGGACGCCGCCCACGACTCCGGCTCCGCGGTGCTCGACGCGCTCGCGGGCATCAGCCCATGGGAGCTGGCCGAGAGACACCGCGCCGGCTACGCGGCTCTGGTCGGTACGGCGTTCGACGCGTACCCCGAGTCCCTCGACGGCTTCGCCGCGTACGGCCCGTTGCAGGCGCTCGGCACGTGGTCCCGCTACGACACCGGGCTCGCCCGCCGGCTTTCCCGCACGGTCGGCGATCTCGGCAGCCGCCGGCACTGGCGGCAGGCGGTCTGGGTACTGCTGGAGCTGGCGCACTCCGACGTTCCGCACCCGGTCGGAGGTACGGCTCCGGGCAGTGCGTTCCACGACGCGGTGACCGGACTCCTGACCGCGATGCGGGACCCGCAGAGCAGGTGCGAAGCGCTGGCGGACCGGGATCTGCCCGCGTTGCAGCGGCTGCGGACCCTGGTGTCCTCCGGCTCCGAGCCGCGCGAGCGGCCCGGGAGCCGTCGGGATCTCGCCGCGCTGCTGGCCGGCGAACCACTCCTGGCGGCCGAGCGTGCCGAACTTCTCGGCGGACTGGTCGACCGCTCCGCGGAACCAGCCGTCCTTATGCGGCAGTTGCTCGACCTGGCGGATGCACTGGAGGACGCCGGGGTGACCGCCGCGGCACAGACCGCGAGCCGGTTGCGGACCACATGGGCGCACCGGCCGCTGCTGCAGGGGACCGAGACGCTGCTCGCCGCGGCCGGACGTCTGGCCGGCGACGGCCGCACCGTCACCGGTCTGCTGGCCGTCGGTCTGGTGGCCGCCACGGGCAACAGGCACGGCTGGCCGGAGGAATGGCGCGCGCTGCTGCGGGCGCTGCGCAGACACGCGCAGCCAGACGTACGTCACGAGGCGCACCGGACGATGACCCAGCCGGAGTGAGCGCGGCCGGCCGCGGGCCGCCTCCGGACGGAGACCGCGGCCCGCCGCCCGCCCCGCACCCGGGGCTCCGCCCGGGCCGGAGTTCCCTGGCGCAGGACACCCGGCTGGGAAACCCCGGCCGGGCACCTGCGTGGGCCCCGCGCAGCCCGGCCAGCGTGTACGGGCAGGGGGTCAGCCGGGCAGCCGGTCAGGGCAGAACGCCCCCGCTCGCCCGGCGTTGACGCCCGGTCAAGGTCCCGTCGACCGACAGCCTCCGAACCGGACAGGCGGCTGAGGACGGTTTGTGTCCCAACTTCCGCATGCACCCAAGGACTTCGTCACGGCCTCCAACCCCGCATACCCGGGGCCGCGGTCTGCGCACCGCGCCCGGGCGACACCGGCGGATCGCCCTCACGGAAATTCTGATCAACATCAGTGTCGCTGACACGCCCGGGATCCGGTGAATTGCCCGTCATATGCCATCGGAATGCGGTGAGATCGGAGCCGTTGATTCACCCCTCCCCAACGAGAGAGATCGAGCATGAGCAAGCGAACCGCGTCCGTCCTGACCGCCCTCACCGTGGCCGGTGTCGTCGCCGGCGTCGGCAGCGCCGTGGCGGACTCCGGTGCCCAGGGCGCGGCCGTGGGCAGCCCGGGTGTCCTTTCCGGCAACGCCCTCCAGGCTCCGGTCCACGTACCGGTCGACGTCTGCGGCAACACGCTCGGGGTCGTCAGCCTTCTCAACCCCGCCGGAGGCAACGGCTGCGCCGCCGGGACGGCCGGCTGACGCCCGCCCAGTCCGCCCCGGCCCGCGACACGCGACTCGCGGGCCGGGGCGTTCCCGTCCCCGGCCGGCGACATCGCCACCGCCGGAGGACCAGGGCCTCCTGCACGCCGAGCCGCGACGAGCCACCCCGAACCGCGCGGAGACGCGCGGAGACGCGCGGAACAGAGTCGCAGCGCGCGGCCTGCCGGCCCGCGAGGGCCGCACCGACCGGAGTTCTCCCGGCACGCGGAGGAGCCACCCCGGTCCACGAGTCCCTGACAGCGAACACACACGCCGACCGGGCTGTCACATCGGCTCGTTCAGACTGCGAGTGCGGCGATGCCCAGCGCCGGCAAGGTCAGAGCCTTGACCGACTCGCAGGCGACGTAGACGAGATGGGCGCGTGAGCGGGGGACGTCCTCCCCCGCGAGAACCCGGTCCGAGCGGCGGTTGAGTACGGGCCGCACCCCCGCGAGCTGCACCACGAGCACCGCGACGGCCAGGGCGGTCAGTGCCACGACGGGAGCCGGGAGCCTGCCGGCCGCGACCGCCACGGCGACCACCGCGGCCAGGGCGGCCTCGGCGCGGTTGAGGGCGCGGAAGACGAGGCGGCCGATGCCCAGACCGATCCGTACGGTCACGCCGGGCGCCCGGAACTTCAGTGGCGCCTCCAGGAACGAGATGGCGAGCACCATTCCGAGCCACACGAAGGCGGCCGCAGCGGCCACGGCCGCCCAGGTGGTGTTCATGCGCGGTGTACCTCTCCTCGTACGTCGGCTTCCCGACGCGGACGTGCGTCTCTTCGGCCCCGTCATCTCAACGCTTGCCGTCGCTGCCGGTGCCGGTGAACCGGCGCAAGCGAAAGCGCCTTCGCTCACGGTGACCGGCGCGGGTCTGTGCAATCCTGCGCCACCACCCGGCCCCACGGGTGCCGGAGACGGCTGCTACTGACCGAGCCAGAGGTCCGGGCCGAAGACCTCGTAGTGGATCCTCTCGGCGGGCACGCCCCGGCGCAGCAGGTCGCCGCGCACCGCGCGCATGAAGGGCAGCGGGCCGCACAGGTACGCGGTCAGATCCTCCGGGAGGTCCAGGTCGCCCAGGTCCGCCCGGCCGGCCGCGGCCTCCGGGGCTTCGCCGCCGGGCGATTCGTACCACAGGTGGAGTCGGCAGTCCGGCAGTGCGCGCACCCGGTCGAGGTGCTCTTCGCGGTGCGCGTGGTCGGCAGGCGTGCGGTCGGCGTGGACGTTGACGACACGGCGGTCCGGCCCGGTGCACGTGAGGTGGTCGAGCATCGCCAGTACGGGTGTGTTCCCGATCCCCGCGGAAGCCAGGAGCAGCGGCCCGTCGCCCTCCGGGAGGACGAGGTCGCCGAACGGCATCGACACGGTCAGCGTGTCGCCGGGGTGTGCGTGCTCGTGGAGCCAGGACGACACCTCGCCGTCCGGACCCGCCGTGCCGCGCACCCGCTTGACGCTGATCCGCCAGTCCGGCCGGCCGGGGGCTGCCGACAGGCTGTACTGACGGATCTGCCGGGCGCCGTCGGCCAGTTCGACCTGGACGCTCACGTACTGGCCCGGCCGGAAGGATCCCGCCGGACGCCCGTCACCGGGCCGCAGGACGAAGGAGACGACGTCGGGCGTCTCCTGGCGCCGTTCGGTGATCACCATGCGCCGCCAGACCTCACCCTCGGCCGCGCCGGCTTCCTGGTAGAGGCGCGTCTCGACGGCGATCAGGGCGTTGGCCATCAGCCAGTAGACCTCGTCCCAGGCCGCCGCGACCTCGTCGGTGACCGCGTCGCCCAGCACCTCGGCTATCGCCGCGAAGAGGTGCCGATGGACGATCTTGTACTGGTCGGAGGTGATTCCGAGCGAGGCGTGCTTGTTCGCGATCCGCGCCAGCATCGCGTCGGGGCGGGCGTCCGGCTTCTCCAGCAGCATTCCGGCGAAGGCGGCGATCGAGCCGGCCAGTGCCTTCTGCTGCTCGCCGTTGGCCTGGTTGCCGCGGTTGAACAGCTCCCGCAGCAACTCGGGGTGGGCGTCGAACAGCCTGCGGTAGAAGAGCTCGGCGATGTTCCCGATGGCAGCCCCGACCACCGGGAGCGTGGCGCGGACGACGGGAGTGGCCTGTTCCGAGAGCACAGCTGACTCCTTAATTGGTAAATGATCTTCGTGTTTTACGGCGCGCTTGCCCCGGCCCGCACGGGCGCGACACACAGCGCCGGGGCGACGGGTCGGACTGGAGCGTGGGCCGGGAGGGACCTTCACGACACGACTCAGCGCGGCGAAGGCCCGGCGAGGGAGACGAGCACAGGCCCCGTGGGCGAGGCGACGAGATCCGCCACGGTCAACGGGTCGAGCGTGGCGTAGAACGCCTCCTGGGCGTCGCGCAGTGCCCGCCGCAGCCGGCATGCCCCCCGCAGCGGACAGGGCGGATCGTCACAGCTGACGACCTCCTCCTCCCCTTCGAGTTCCCGCACCAGCCAGCCCACCGAGGCCCGCCGGCCGAAGTCCGTGACGACGAGACCGCCGCCGCGGCCCCGCCTGGCCTCGACCACCCCCAGGTGCTGCAGGCGCGTGATCGCCTTCGCGGCGTGGGTGTGCCGCACGTCCATGGCCTCGGCCACCTCGCGGGTGGTGAGCACCTCGTCGTCGTCACACACCGCGAGGCGCATGACGGACCGGAGAGCCAGGTCGGTGAACTTGGTGAGTCGCACGATCAGGACGCTAGCAAATACGCATTACAGATTCCTATTAAGACGGCCCCATGCCGGTATGGCGTACGTCACGGACCGACGGCGGGTCCGGTGCGCTCGGCATGTCCGAGGTGGGACGCCGGGCCCTTCAGGCCTGTGGTGCCCGATCCCGGCCGTGTCCGGTGGACTCGGGATGCGGAGGCCTTCCCGCTGAGGCTGCTGAACGGGACGGAGCGGTTCCGGCGGAAGGGCGCAGTGACAGGACCGCCAAGCCCGCAGTCGCGCTCGTCCACTGCTACTGCGGAGGCCCCGCACGTGGTGCGCCGCGTCGGTGGGGTCGGGGGCGACGCCCCGCTCGGCTCGGCCACACGCCCCCGGACACACGCGGCACGGGGACACGGGGAAAACGGCGGCACGGAGACACGGCGGCACGGCGGCACCGGACGCGCCACGACACGACGGCGGCACGGCGGCACCGGACGCGCCACGACACGACGTGCTACGAAGCGACGGCGGCGCCGGGGTGTGCCGCGCCGGTCTCCGGGTCGCGTCCCGGCTCGGGCTCCGGTTCCGCTGCCGGCTCCGGCTCCGGCTCCGGGTCGCTCAGGTGCTCGCGAAGGTACGCCCAGACCACCGCGATCAGTGCGGCCACCGGCACGGCGAGCAGGCTGCCCACGATGCCCGCCAGGCTGCCGCCCAACGTCACCGCCAGCAGGATCACCGCCGCGTGGAGCCCGAGCCCCCGCCCCTGGATCATCGGCTGGAACACATTGCCCTCGAGCTGCTGGACCACGATGATGATCGCCAGCACGATCAGCGCGTCCGTCGGCCCGTTCGACACCAGCGCGATGAGCACCGCGACCAGACCGGCGAACAGGGCGCCCACGATCGGCACGAACGCGGAAACGAAGGTCAGCACGGCGAGCGGGAGCACCAGCGGCACGCCCAGGATCCACAGGCCGATGCCGATGAAGACGGCGTCGATCAGGCCGACGAATGCCTGGGAACGCACGAACGCGCCGAGCGTGTTCCAGCCGCGCGCGGCCACGACCGGGACGTGGGTGGCGAGCGAGCCCGGCAGTTGACGGGTGAGCCACGGCAGGAACCGGGGGCCGTCCTTGAGGAAGAAGAACATCAGGAAGAGCGCGAGGACGGCCGTGACAACGCCGTTGACCACGGTTCCCACCCCGGTGACGACCGCGGTGACCATGCTGCCAGCGCTGTCCTGGATGCGCTCCACCGCGGCATCGAAGGCGCCCGTGATCTGGTCGTCCCCGATGTTCAGTGGCGGTCCGGCAGCCCATTCGCGCACTTGCTGTATGCCCTGGACGACACCTTCGGACAGTTCGCCGGACTGAGACGCCACCGGCACCGCGATCAGTGCCACGACACCCGCGGCCACCAGGAGGAAGAGCACGGTCACGGCCGACGCCGCAAGGGCGGGCGGCCAGCCGTGCCTGCGCAGGAGCCTGGCCAGGGGCCAGGTCAGCGTGGTGAGCAGCAGCCCGACGACCAACGGCCAGACAACCGACCACATCCGGCCCAGCATCCACAGGGCGACGGCGACCATGACGAAAACCAGCAGCAACTCGACCGACACACGTGCCGATGTGCCGAGCGCGGCACGGGCCTTCGTGGAACTCAACCTGGCAGACATGGGGTCACCCTATGGGTACGCCGGTCCGCGGTCGGAGCCGCTGTCCTTCCACGGCCGCGCCGAGCGGGGCCCGTCCCGGGCGGAGGGCGTGCGGCTCGTTCCCCCCGTACGGCCGGGCCGACCCGCCGGGATCGGACCGCGCACGGCCGGCCCGGCTCGTGCCTCGCGCACGGCTCGAATCGACCGCGCGCGAACGGCGGGCCGTCGAGGATGCGTTCGGTCCGCCCCGCGGGACGGCGGCGCGGTTGCCGCGCCGACGGGCGCCCGCGGCACCCGACTGGGCCGCCCCGGGGGACGCCCGGACCTCATCCGGTGAACAACTGCGTTGCCTTCCTCACGAGCTCGTACAGTCCGTAGGCCAGCGGCACTCCCACCCACAACCAGACGAAAGCGATCAGCGGGCGCCGGTCAGGCGGGCTTTGAGTGCTGTCGTTCGGCATCGGCGGTCTCCTTCCTCGGCGCGGGGATGTGGCGGCTCGGGTGCACGGGACGGACGAGTTCATTGGCGACGAAGCCGACGGCGAGCAGCCCGATCATGATGACGAACGACAGGCCGTACAGGGACGCACCGTGCTTGCCGGCCTCCTCCTGACGGTCGGCGATCCAGTTCACGATCAGCGGCCCGAGGACGCCGGCCGTGGACCAGGCGGTGAGCAGCCGGCCGTGGATCGCACCGACCTGGTGGGTCCCGAACAGGTCCTTCAGATACGCGGGAACCGTCGCGAAGCCGCCGCCGTAGAAGGAGAGGATCACCAGTGCGCACAGGATGAACAGGGGCTTCGACGAGTCCCCGAACAGGGCGATGAGCGCGTACATCAGAGCGCCGGCGCCCAGGTACACGCGGTACATGTTCTTGCGGCCGATGAGGTCGGACGCCGACGACCAGCCGATCCGGCCCGCCATGTTGGCCGCCGACAGCAGGGCGACGAAACCCGCTGCCGCCGACACCGACACCGGTGTGGAGCTGTCCGCGAAGAAGTCCGTGATCATCGGGGCGGCCTTCTCCAGGATGCCGATCCCGGCGGTCACGTTCATGCAGAGCACCACCCACAGACACCAGAACTGCGGGGTGCGCACCGCGTCGCGCGCGGAGACCTGGACGCCGTCCACGGCGCTCGGTCCGCCCTCCACGGGTTTCTCGCCGCGCGGTACCCGCACCAGCAGCACACCGAGCGCCATGAACACCGCATAGGTCACACCGTGTACGAGGAAGGCGAGCGCGATGCCGGAGCTGTCGGACCCGAACGACTCCAGCATCTGCGCCGACAGCGGCGAGGCGATCAACGCGCCGCCGCCGAAACCCATGATGGCTATGCCGGTCGCCATGCCGGGCCGGTCGGGGAACCACTTGATCAGCGTCGAGACCGGCGAGATGTACCCGATGCCGAGGCCGACCCCGCCGACGAAGCCGTAGCCGAGGACGATCAGCCAGTACTGCTGCGTGGCGGCGCCCAGCGCGGAGATCAGGAAACCGGAGGAGAAGCAGACCAGCGCCACGGTCATCGCCCAGCGCGGACCGTTGCGCTCCACGAGGGTGCCGCCGAACGCGGCCGACAGGCCGAGCATGACGATGGCGACCTGGAAGGGCAGCGCGCTCTGTGTGCCGCTGAGGTCGAGCGCCGATTCGAGCGGCGGTTTGAACACGCTCCAGGCGTAGGCCTGGCCGATGGAGAGGTGGACCGAGAGTGCGGCGGGCGGGACCAGCCAGCGGCTCCATCCCGGGGAAGCGACAGGAGGACTCATGATCCCGGACGGTAGGAAGGACACCCGGAGTTGAGAAGGCGTCGCGTCGACCGTATGCGGTGAGCGGTATCCCGGGCGCGACGAACGGTCGGGCGGGCGGCCTTCGGACGGGACCCGGGGACGGGAGCCGGACCGCGGCACCGGACGCGACGCCGGACGAGGGTGGGCGCGGCCACCGGACGCGACGCCGGACCGCGGCAGCCCGTGGTCCGGTGCCCGCCGCCGGGAAATTCCTTTGACCGGGCCGGACGCGACGGATACGTTGCGCCGCGTGAACTCGTACTGCTTCTCAGCGAACCGCAGCCGCCGCGCCTGAGCGCGGCGAAGGCCCTTCACTCTCGCCGCGCCCGTCAGTCCATTCCTTCCCACGGGCACGGAGATTCCCCATGTTCACCCGCTTCGCGGAGCTCGACACGCTCCTGACCGGCTTCACCCGCGCGGTCCGCGACATCCTCGGCGACACCTTCGTCGGCGCCTACGTCCAGGGCTCCTTCGCGCTGGGCGCCGGCGATGTGCACAGCGACTGCGACTTCATCGTCGCCACCACCGAACTTCCCCAGGGAGAGGCGGAGTCGCAACTCCGCCGTCTCCACGACGAGATCCCGACACGACCCGGCTTCTGGACACAGCACGTGGAGGGCTCCTACGCGGACACCGCGTCCCTGCGGGGCATCGACGGGCTCGGTGTGCCGTGGCTGTTCTGCGACCACGGTCACCGTCAGCTGATCTGGGACACCCACTGCAACAGTCTTCACACACGCTGGATCCTCAGGAACCACGGCATCACGCTCGCCGGACCGCCGATCGCTGATCTCGTGGACGAGGTACCGCCGGACGCACTGCGCGAGGCGATGCGTGCGGAGCTGCCCGAGGTGCTTCGGTCCATCGGGCCCTGGGCGTCCTTCGATCTCGCCTGGACCCAGCGCTACACCGTCACGACCTACTGCCGGGTGCTGTACTCCCTGGCCACGGGGAAGGTGGCGTCCAAGCGCGGCGCCCTCGAGTGGGCGTACCGGAACCTCGAACCGACGTGGCGTCCGCTGCTCACCCAGGTGATGGACGACCGCGGCCGGGGCTGGGACCCCGACGACCCGCCCCGGCCGGGCAGCCTCGACGCGACGTACGCCTTCGCCGTGTACGCGGAGTCGTTCGCCGACTGACCCTCGTGTCCGGTGGGTCCGGTGTCTGCCCACTGCGCCCACGGGAAGACACCGGGCCACCGGGCTTCCCGTCGATCGAGGGGTCGGCAACCCGCCCGTTGCCGTTGGGCGTTCGGCGTGCCCCACCGGGCGTGCCGACGCGCTCACGGTTCCGGTGGGCGGAGCCGACCCGGCTCACGTCTCAGAACGCGGCATCCACCCGCTCACGGTTCCGTCCAGCCCCGCAGGAGTGCCTCACGCACGGGCGGTTTCGGTGTGCCGAGGCCACCGTTGCTCCGGCCCCAGGACTCGACGGCGCCAAGGTCTGCGGTGCCCGCCACGAGGCGGGCCAGCAGGGACTGGGAGAGTGCGATCTCCTCGGAGCCGTAGCCACCGGCCGCCGCACAGTGCACCGGCACCTCCTCCGTGCCGTCCGCCGTCGCCAGGCACAGCGTCATCTCCGGCGGCTCGCTGCCGAGGCCGACCCCCGCCGTGAGCAGTGCCTCGATCGCCCTCCCCAACGCCGCACCCACGCCCCTGCCGGCCGTTCCGCGCACCGGTACCGCTTCGACGGTCGCCGAACGCAGCTCCGTCCAGCGCCACGCATGCGCGCCGTCCTCGTCGATCGCCTGCACGCCCTCGGCATCCAGACGGACACAACGCCCGTCGACGGCCGGTGGGGAGCCCACGTACACCGAGTCCTCGGTGATCCAGAACAGTCCTACCATCGCCACGGTTCACTCCCGCCAGGCGTGTGAGGCACGAGGCGGCGCCCAGGCCTGTGACGCACGAGGTGACGCCCAGGCGTGTACGGCACGATGTCGTGCCCAGGCGCGCGTGTATGGCACGAGGCGGCGCCCGGCCTGCGAGGCACGAGGTGTTCGGCCGCCTGCCGATGCCGGTGCGGTCACGAGGTCCTCATCGCGATGCCTGCCACCTCCTCGTCCATCGTCCGGCCCGGAGGAGGCCACCGGCAAGTCGGCGCTGACCACGACGGCCGCCCGCCGCGGATGCGGTGGCACCGCCGCGTACGGGGCCTTCGAGGGGGTGCCGCGGTCGTCAGTCCGCGGCATGCACCGGGACGCCGCCCACGTACGTGCGCACGCAGCGGACGGCGTGCAGCCGGCCCGGATCCACGGAGAACGGGTCCCGGTCCAGGACCGCGATGTCCGCGAGGCGCCCGGGGGCGAGGACGCCGGCCTCGTCCTGGTGGTTCACCCAGGCCGAACCCGCCGTGTAGGCGGTCAGCGCGTCGGTGAGGGTCAGGCGCTGGTGCGGCAGGAAGGGCGGGCGCGGCTCGGGCTCCCCCAGTTCCTCGGGCCAGACCTGGCGGTTCACGGCGACATGGATGCCGTGCATCGGGTCGGGGCTGGAGACGAACCAGTCGCTGCCGGCCGCGAGCGTCACCCCGGCCGCGTGGAGCGCGCCGAAGGGGTACTGGAGGGCGCCGCGCGCCGCGCCGAGGAAGGGCAGTGTGAGGTCGTCCATGGCGGGTTCGTGGGCGGCCCACAGCGGTTGGATGTTCGCCGTCGCGCGCAGTGTGCGAAAGCGCGCGATGTCGTCGGGGTGGACGACCTGGAGATGGGCCAGGTGGTGGCGGTTGCCGGTGTGCCCGTTGGCGGCGACGGCGGCCTCCAGGGAGTCCAGTGCCTCGCGGACGGCGCGGTCCCCGAGAGCGTGGAAGTGGATCTGGAAGCCTTCGGCGTCCAGGCGGACCGCTGCCACGCGGAGCATGGCCGGGTCGACCATCGAGAGGCCGCGGTTGTCGCCGGGACAGCCGCAGGAGTCGAGGTAGGGCTCCAGCATGGCGGCGGAGAAGTTCTCCACCACCCCGTCCTGCATGATCTTCACGCTGCCCGCGGTGAACCGGCTGCCGCCGCCCGCGGCTGCCCTCGCCCGCCGTGCGAGCAGCGATTCGATCTGCTCCGGTCCGGCCTCCCGGTCCCACCAGAGAGCACCGCGGACGCGTGCGGTGAGCGATCCTTCGGCGTCGGCGGCCACGTAGGTGTCGAGCGGGTCCGGGTAGCCGCCGTAGGCACCGACCAGGGCGTCCTGCCAGCCGGTGATGCCGAGGGAGTGGAGGTGGGCCTGGGCGGCGAGGAGTCCGGCGCGGGCCCGGGCGGCGGTGACGGGTGGGGTGCGGTCGCCGACCAGGCCCATGGCACCCTCGTGCAGCACGCCGGTCGGCTCGCCGTCCGGGCCGCGCTCGATGCGGCCGTCGGCCGGGTCCGGGGTCTCGCGGTCGATGCCGGCCAGGGTGAGGGCGCGGGCGTTGGCCCACGCGGAGTGCCCGTCCCGGACCGGGAAGTACGCGGGCCGGTCGGGGACCACGTCGTCCAGCAGTCCGCGCGGTGGCAGTCCGCCCGGGAACGCGTCGAACGACCAGCCGCTGCCGACGATCCACTCCTCTTCCGGATGCGCGTCCGCGTATCCGCGGATGATCCTGCGGTAGGCGTTCGCGTCCCGCGCTCCCGACAGGTCGCAGCCGAGCATCCCGATGCCGGCGATCACCGGGTGCACATGCGCGTCGGTGAACCCGGGGAGCGCGAACCTCCCGTCCAGGTCGACGACTTCGGTACCGGCTCCGACGAGCTCCCGCACCTGGCGGTCGCTGCCGACCGCCGTGATCCGGTCGCCGGTGACCGCGAGCGCCGAGGCGCGGGTGGGGGCGGGCCCGGCGGTCCAGACGGTGCCGTTGAGGAGGACGAGATCGGGGGTGGCGCTCATGCGGAGACTCCAGGGGACTTCGACGTGGACTCGGAGTTGGCCGTGGACGCGGGGTCGGAGGCGGGTCCGGCGAGGGAGGAGGTGCCGGACGGGGAAGAGGGGCTGGACGGAGAGGACGGCGCGGGGGCGAGCGGGAGCGCCGGCCGGGTGAAGTAGGCGGCCTTGCGGCGGTAGCGGGTCCAGAGGGCGGCGGGTACGCCCAGGAGGACGGCGCCGAGCGGGAGGGCCGTGAGGAAGCGCCCGTTCTCCGGGTCGAAGGCCATGTGGTCGACGGACGTCCACTGCTGGTGGGCGACCAGGCCGCCGAGGAGGAGCAGTGCCGTTCCGCCGAGCGCGGGCAGCACGCCGACGGCGAGTATGTCGCGCAGGCGCCCGCCGCGCAGTTCGTGCCGGAAGGTGACCACGCACGCCCAGCCCCCGACGCCGTACATCAACGACACGAGTATGCCGACCGAGTTGACGACCGCGAGGACGACCTCGGAGAGTTCGCCCACGGCGAGACCGGCCACGGAGAGCGCGACGGCGATCCCGGCGGTGCGCAGGGTGGAGGTGACCGGGGTGCGGCGGGTGGGGTGCAGCCGGGCCCAGCCGGGTCCCAGGACCCCGTCACGGCCCATCGCCAGGGTGAGCCGGGATCCGGCGATCACCGAGGACTGCATGCAGGCGACGGTGGCCGCGAGCATCGCGGCGATGGCGGCGGTCGCGCCGCCGGTTCCGTAGAAGGCGCGGGAGAGTTCGGTGATTCCGGCGAGGGGGTCCGCGAGCTGCCCCGGGGTGAGCGCGTGCAGGAAGCCGGTCGCGCCGATCAGGAACAGCACCAGTGTGACCACGATGGCGATCAGGCCGGCCCGGCCGGAGGACCGCGCCTCGGCGTTCTCCTCGACGACGCTGAAGGCGCTCTCCCAGCCCCAGAACATGTATGCGGCGAGGACGGTCGCGCCGAGCAGGGTGAGCGTGTCGGGAAATGCGAACGGCGAGAACCAGGACGTCTGTACCGGCGCGGCGTCCCCGCGGGCGAAGGCGGTGACGACGACGGTCAGGACGACCACGGCGGACAGGCCGAGGAGCACCGACTGCACGGCGGTCGCGCCCTTCACACCGCGGACCGCGCCGATCACGACGAGGCCGGTCCACAGCAGGCCGGTGAGGGTGACCGCGAGGGTCGACTCCGTACTGAACAGCCCCGTCTCATGGGCAAGTTGGAGGGTGAACTGCCCGGTCAGCTGGCCGGCGTAGGAGAGGAACATGATGTTGGTGGCGACCGCGGTCCATCCGGTGAGATAGCCGGTCCAGGGGCCGAGGGCGCGGCGGACCCAGATGTACGCGGTGCCGCAGTTGGGGTCGCGTGCGGCGAGCCGGGCGTAACCGCCGGAGACGGCGAGGATCGGAAGCGCGGCCAGCAGGAACGCGGCGGGCAGCGAGGTCCCGGCGACGGCGGCGAGGAAGCCGAGTCCGATGCCGATGGACACGGTGGGGCTGATGTTGGCGAGAGCGATGATCACGCCGTGGCGGGTGCGGAGGGTCTTGCGGAACTCGTCGTGACGGGGGTTCTGGCCGTCGTCCATGCGCGGGCCTCCTCGATCCGGGGTGAGGGAAGGAAAGCGCCCGCCGACCGAATAAGTCAACAGTGTGGGAAAAATACGCTCCGCCGGGCGCCGCGGGCTTGCCCGGGAGTGCCGCCGGCTGATCTGATCGAACGCATGGCATCGGACGGCACGGCGGTAAGGGGCAGGGGGCGGCCGCCCAAGGTGGTCCTGGACGCACGGATCATCGTCGACGCGGCACTGGCGCTCTGCGACGAACAGGGCGCGGAGGCGCTGACCGTACGGAAGCTGGCGGCGCGGCTCGGCGTCGACCCGTCGTCGCTGTACCGGCATGTCGCGGACAAGGACGAGCTGCACCTGCTGCTCGCGGACCGGCTCTTCGAGGAGATCCTGGAGACCTTCGCGCCGACCCCGGGTGACTGGCGCAGCACCCTGCGCGACCTCGCGGTCGGCAGCCGCGAGACGGCCCTGCGGCATCCGGCGGCCGCGGTCGTCGCGACGTACCGGACGACGCGGCGGCCCGCGGAGATGCGGATCGTCGAGCACATCCTGACCGCGTTCGCCGAGGCCGGCTGCGACCCCGGGCAGTCCGCCCTGCTGCATCGCGTGTACGGCGACTTCACCCTGGCCTGGTCCGGCATGGACGCCGCGTTCGCCACTCTCGATCCGGCCGCACAGGCCGGCGACGAGGCGGCCTGGACCCGCGAGTACGTGGCGGCCGATCCGTCCCGCTTCCCGTCGATCGCGCGCAGCTCCGCGCATATGGCGGCCATGACGGGCGAGCGGGTGTTCCGGGCGGCGCTGGAGGTGCTCCTGGACGGGCTGGAGGCACGGATCGGCCGGGGCGGTTCACCGCACGCCGGTTGATCGGCACCCGAGGCCGACCCCACCGGAGGGCGGGCGCACGGGCGTCAGGCGCCAGGCCGAAGGGCGTCGGGTGCGCGGGCGTCGGGCTACCGGCGGAGGTCCCGGGCGGTCGAGCCGACGGTCGCGTCGTCGTCGGCGGACGCCCGCTGCCGTGGCACCGGCGCCTCGACGGGCCGGGCGTGCCAGAGACCGTCGCGCATCGTCAGGGTGACCGCGGACAGGGGCGGCACCTTCAGGTGCCAGAAGGCGCGGGCGGGTGCGGCTCGGACGTGGACGAGCGCGGCCCGGACGACGGACGCTTCGGTGATCGCCAGCACGTGCCCCGCATCGCCCGGCAGGGAGCCGAGCCAGGACGCCGTCCGCAGGCAGAGCCAGCCGACGGACTCGCCCCCGTGCGGTGCGGCGTCGGGGTCCGTCAGCCAGGCGGAGAGGCCGTGGGGGTCCGCGGCCGCGATGTCCGCGCGTGTGCGGCCGTTCCATCTGCCGTGGTCGATGTCCCGCAGGGCAGCCTCGGGCACGGCCGCCACGCCGAGGACCCCGGCGGTCTGCTCACAGCGGACCGACGGCGCCCGGAGGGCCAGGGAGTACGGCGGAAGCGCCGCTTTCGCGTTCGCTGCCTCGCGCCGGGCGCGCCCGTCCAGGGGGCCGTCCCCGAGGGCCGGTCCGGGAATGCCCTCCGCGGGACCGGCGCACAGGAACGTCACTCGCAGAGTCATGACTCCGGCCTCCTCATCCGGTCGGCGCCGCGCACCGCCGGACCGGTCATTCGATCAGGCGGGCGGGCTTGGTGGCGCTGTACAGCAGGTACTCCAGCGGGCCCCGCCGGAAGAACCGGGTCCACAGAAGGGCGAGCGCCATGGCCGCGACCGCGAACCCGAGGAGGACCGGCAGGGCGGCCCATTCCTCACCGTCGACCGTACCCAGCAGACGGATCGCGAAAATATGGGCGACGTACGCCGTCAGGGAGATCGAGCCGACCGCGGCGAGTGGGGCGAGCAGCCGGACGCGGGGGCCCGCGAACCGCACGACCGCGAAGCAGGCGGCCAGGACGGCCAGCGCGACTCCCGTATTGCCGGCGATCGACCAGGTGGTCTGGCTGTGCGGCGAGGCCACCAGCAGCCAGGCCGGGTGCCCGGAGGCGAACTCCTCGCCGACGGCGTCGGACCACCACGCCGAGGCCGCGGGGCCTCCGTCCGTGGCCACGCTCACCCCCGCCCGGGCGCCCGGGACCAGGTGCAGGGCCAGCCAGGATCCCCCGTAACCGATCACCGCCAGTACCGCGCCGGTGAAGGCCAGCTTGGCGAGCACATCACGGCGCGAGAGGTCGAGCTTGGCCACGGCCATACCGGCCACGATGAAGGAGAACCACGTCAGCGCCGGGTACTCGCCGGTCACGAACAGTTCGAGCACGCCGTCCGAGCCGGTGAGCCGTGCGAGCGGATCGAGGCCGACGACGGCGTCCGCGAGGCTCCCGCCGTCGAGCGCGGCTCTCAGCAGATACAGCACCTGGGGCATGACCAGGGCGGTCGAGGCCGCGATGAGGGCGAGCGTCGCGGCGCTCATCCGGTACAGCGGCAGGGCGAGCACGAAGAGGAGACCGTAGAAGGACAGGATGACGTCGACGTCGGTGTCCAGCAGGACCAGTGCGTACCCCAGGGCCATCAGCACGGCGGCACGGATCAGGACGCGGCCGACCGCCTGGCGGCCGCTGCGTCCCGTGCGCGGCTCGGGGCGGCCCGTCAGGAGCACCAGGGTGAAGCCGGCCAGCAGCGCGAACAGGGCGGACGAACGGCCCCGCGCCACCTCCATGACCCAGCCCAGGGGACCGCCCACCGATGGATCGGGGCCGACGTGCGCGGCGAACATGCCCAGTATCGCCAGGCCGCGGGCGAGATCCAGGCCGATCATCCGGCCCGTCGACGGCGCGCGGAAAGGCGAGTCGTCCGAGGTCGTCGCGGACGGCACGGCCGGAGCGGATACGTGTCCCATTGGTCACCACAATTCGAGAAGCATGCCGGTTCAACCATCCGGCAGACGGCCGGACCGCCCCCGCCGACCGGCGGGGCCCGGAGCCGGCCTTCGGAAATCGGAGAGAACGGGGCGGGCCGGAATGTCACCAGTAGACCCGGCGCAAGCCCTCACGTCATGCCACCGGAATTCGAGACTTGCCAGGTCCGGCGGGCCGAGGAAGGGCGAAACCGCCGACAGGTCCGCGGACCGGCTCGAATGGACGGCGGCACCGGCTCGAAAGACGGCTGTACCGGCGCGAATGTGCGCTGTACCGGTGCGAATGTGGGCGATGGTGCCTTGCAGAGCGGCTCCCAGATCGCGCCTCGCTTGTCAAGCCCCGAACTCCAGTAGCAGGACAGAAAACGCCCGATCGTGCCTACTGGAATAAGAGGCGATTGAAACCGGAAACGTGGTGCCTTCCACCACCGCCTCCTATACGAATCCGATATGCGCGACCTCTGACGCAGACGGGACGAGGGCCGCACGACCGCAGGTGAGCGACTCATGAATTCATGGATATCCGACCGGCCGGCGACTGATGACCTTGAGACGTTCGGGTCGCCGGCATCCGCTCACGGTCGAGGCCGGAGCCGCCGAAATGCTGCGGCGCTCACGGCCGACGGCAGCCGCCGCGTCCGGGAGGGGCTGTCGTGACCTGCAACAGCTTCGAAGGGCCTGCCGCCGGGATCGATTCGGCATCCCGGACGAACGCGTCGGCCGCGGGCGGCGGGGGCACTCCCACCGAGACGCTGCTCGCCGAAGTGCTCGCGGGCGTCCTGCGCACCGAACGGGTACCGGCCGTTGAAATCACGATCAAGGACGTCTACCAGCACCCCACCCTCGAGAGCCTGGCGGCCTCGCTGGATCCCGCACCCTCCCCGGAGCCGGTGCGGAAACCGGCCGGCGCGGAGACCCGGCAAGGCGACGGCACTCCCACCGAGACGCTGCTCGCCGAAGTGCTCGCGGGCGTCCTGCGCACCGAACGGGTACCGGCCGACGGCAACTTCTTCACCGACCTCGGAGCCGACTCCATGGTCATGGCCCAGTTCTGCGCCCGCGTACGCAAGCGCGACGACCTGCCCACCGTGTCCATGAAGGACGTCTACCGCAGCCCGACGATCCGCGGCCTGGTCGCGGAACTCGACCTTCCGCAGGGCGGACCGGCCGGCGCCGCCGTCGCCGACCGGTCCGATGCGTCCGTCGAGCCGGCGACCGGAACGCCGGCGGGAGCGGCAGCCGGCGCCGAAGCGTCGGAGGCGCCCGCCGGCGTGCGCACCTGGCAGTACGTGCTGTGCGGGGCACTGCAGTTGCTGTTCTTCCTGGGCATGTCCTTCGCGGCCGCACTCGTTCTGACAGGCGGATACGAGTGGATCCGGGACGGCTCGGGGCCGGCCGGGATCTACCTGCGGTCGGCGCTGTTCGCGGGCGCGGGCTTCACGGCCCTCTGCCTCTTCTCCGTCGTCGCCAAATGGCTGCTGGTCGGACGCTTCCGGCCCGGCCGGTTCCCCGTGTGGAGCTTCGGCTATCTGCGGTTCTGGTGCGTGAAGTCCCTGATCCGTACCAGTCCTATGCGCCTGTTCGTCGGCACACCGCTGTACGTGCTGTACCTGCGGGCCCTGGGCGCGAAGATCGGCCGCAACGTCGCGATCTTCTCCCGCAACGTGCCGGTGTGCCCCGACCTGCTCACGGTCGAGGAGGGCAGCGTCATCCGCAAGGACGTCTTCTTTGCCTGCTACCGGGCGCACGACGGCGTGATCGAGACCGGTCCCGTGACGCTCGGACGCGACGCGACCGTCAGTGAGCAGACCGTCCTCGACGTCGGCACGTCGATGGGCGACGGCGCCCAGCTGGGCCATGCCTCCTCGCTGCACAGCGGACAGCACGTGCCCGCGGGCGAGTCCTGGCACGGCTCCCCGGCGCAGCCCACCACCACGGACTTCCGCGCCGTCGAGGCCGCGCCGTGCGGCGTCGTGCGCAAGGTCCTCTACACGGTGGCGCAGCTCCTGTTGCTGCTCGGGGTGTACCTGCCCGTGGCGCTGGCCGGTCTCGGCCTGCTCTTCGCCGCGCTGCCGCAGCTGGACGCTCTGCTGAACCCCGAGCCGGCCTTCACGAGCCCCGGCTTCTACCTGGATGCGCTGATCGCCTCGTTCGTGGCCTTCTTCGGCGGTCTGCTCGCGGCCCTGGTCACCGCGAACGCCGTGCCGAGGGTGCTGCGCCGGCTGATCGAGCCGGGCAGGGTCTACCCCCTGTTCGGGGTCCACCACGGCCTCCAGCGGACCCTCACACGGATGACCAACATCAGGTTCTTCGTCCTGCTCTTCGGCGACAGCTCGGCCATCGTCCACTACCTGCGCGGCCTCGGGTACGACCTGGGCCGGGTCGAGCAGACGGGCTCGAACTTCGGCTCGCTCGTCAAGCACGACACCCCGTACCTGAGCCGGGTCGGGAGCGGCACGATGGTCGCCGACGGCCTCTCGGTCGTCAACGCCGACTTCTCCAGCACGTCCTTCCGCTTCTCCCGGGCCTCGATCGGGGCGAGCAGCTTCCTCGGCAACAACATCGTCTACCCCGCGCGCAGCCGTGTCGGGGACAACTGCCTGCTCGCGACCAAGGTCATGGTGCCCATCGACGGGCCGGTCCGCGAGGACGTGGGCCTGCTGGGCTCCCCGAGCTTCGAGATCCCGCGAACGGTCATGCGCGACAAGCGGTTCGACCACCTCGCCACCGGCGACGAGCTGCGCCGCCGTCTGGGCGCGAAGAACAAGCACAACGCGCTCACCGCGACCCTGTACCTGCTGATGCGCTGGATCCACTTCTACGTCGTCGCCCTCATCGCGATGACCGCGGTGGACCTCTACCACACCCACGGTCTGACGCCGATCGCGCTGGCGAGCCTGGTCACCCTGCTGTTCACCGTCGTGTACTACGCGCTGGTCGAACGGATCATCACCCGCGTCCGGCCGCTGAGGCCGTTGTACTGCTCCATCTACGACCTGTCCTTCTGGCGCCACGAACGCTTCTGGAAGCTGACGACCCACCGCTACATGCAGCTGTTCAACGGCACTCCGTTCAAGAGCCTCGTCTGGCGGCTGCTGGGAGTCCGCATCGGCAGGCGGGTGTTCGACGACGGCTGCTCGCTGATCGAGCGGTCCCTCGTCACCATCGGCGACGGCTGCACCCTCAACGCCGGCACCGTCATCCAGTGCCACTCCCAGGAGGACGGCGCCTTCAAGTCCGACCAGGCCACCCTCGGCGCTGGCGTGACCCTCGGCGTCGGCGCCTTCGTGCACTACGGCACCACAGTCGGCGACAACGCCCAACTCGCTGCCGACTCCTTCCTGATGAAGGGCGAGGAAGTGCCCGCCCGGGAAGGCTGGGGCGGCAACCCGGCCCGGGAGGGCGTGGCCGTCCGGCGCGTTCCCGTCTGCCGTGAACCGGCGGACGGCCGACGCCCCGCGGCACTCCGGTGACGGGCGGGCGCGGGCCGCTCGGCCCGCGCCCGGGATCACGGTGGGGTGCCGTACCGTCCGAAACCGCCGGAGGCTGCCCCACTTGCCGCGGTGCTCACGCCCGGCGGGGCGGCGGGGGCGCGAGCAGCTGGGTGGCGGCCACGAGGGCGGTGAGCCCGGTACGGGCGTCAGCGGCGTGGACGACGTCCTCGAACCAGGGGCGGTCCATGGTCGCGAGGGGCCGGTCGTCGCCGGCGACGGTGACGTCGACGAGTTCCTTGAGCAGCGCCGGCTTGTTCCGAGTTCACGACACCCGTCGGTGTACGGATACCGGGCGCCGTGTGGCTGGTCACGTCCACCCGGCCCAGGAACTGACCGCCGCTTCGCCCTCAGTGAGCACCCCCGGCACGTGTACGGATCGGACCGAGTCCGGGGAGGCCGTGGGGTGCCCGCCGCGGAGGCCGGGGTTGCTTCCCGCGGTGGAACGCAGGTGTGACGGGTCGGACGTCCAGAGCGGAGAGGGCGGCCGTACACCGGCGGGGTTACGGGGAACCGGCTCCGAGGCGCCGCCGCCTTGACGCGGCACGGATGCGGGGAGGGGGCGCGGGACCGGAGCCCTGGCGGCGATCCCGGCGAGCGAGGGTCCCGGCGGGGCGAAGGAGATCACCTACTCCTCGCCACTCTCAACGTATAGCGCACAGGGGGGCTTGCGGCAAGGCCCCGGTCATGCCGCAGAATCGCTGGCCTGCGCCGGAACCTGCTGAAATGGGAGATTCACGAAGTGCGTTCGCTGTTGTCGGTTGATGGATGTTGCGGTGACGTCGAGCCGGGGGTGGGACTCGCCCCGCGGTCGCGGGCGTTCGGCAGGCGGGTGCGCGGGTGCGCAACGGCGGGCGTCACCGGCGCGACCGCGGATCGGGGCTGATGCGATGAACCCCCTGGCCACCAGTGCGTTCGACCTTCCCGAGCGGCTGTCCTCCAAGGCGGACCCGACGCTGATCTCGGACGACGAGCGGCACTTCGCCGTCATCGCGGAGAGCCTCGAGCAGGCGGTCGCCGAACTGTCCGACCGGCTCGACGCCGAGCGCAGGGCGCCCGGAGGCGTCGGGCGGGCGGCGATGGACCGGGACGTGGAGATCCACCGGCTGACCGGCCGGCTGCGCGCCCTGCGCCGCTTCGGACTCGACCTGTGCCTCGGACGCATCGTCGTGGACGGCGATCCCGAACCCGTGTACATCGGACGGCTGGGACTCAGCGACAGCACCGGGCGCCGGCTGCTGCTCGACTGGCGCTCCCCCGCGGCCGAGCCGTTCTTCGCGGCGACCCACGCCAACCCGATGGGTCTGGCGAGCCGCCGCAGGTACCGCTGGACCCGCGGCCGGATCAGCGACTACTGGGACGAGGTGTTCACCTCCGACGGTCTGGAGCAGCACGCCGCGCTCGACGACCAGTCCGCGTTCATCGCCAGTCTGGGCGGCAGCAGGTCGGACCGGATGCGGGACGTACTCGCGACCATCCAGGCCGACCAGGACGCCGTCATCCGGGCGGGATCGCGCGGCGCCCTCGTCGTCGACGGCGGTCCGGGTACGGGGAAGACAGTCGTCGCCCTGCACCGCTCCGCCTACCTCCTCTACTCGGATCCCCGTCTCGGCCACCGTCGGGGCGGCGTGCTGTTCGTGGGCCCCCACCAGCCCTATCTGGCCTACGTCTCCGACATCCTGCCCAGCCTCGGGGAGGAGGGGGTGCGGACCTGCACGCTGCGGGACCTCGTCGCCGAGGGGGCCGGAGCGGAGGCCGAGACCGATCCGGCCGTGGCCCTGCTGAAGTCGTCAGCGGACATGGTGCGGGCGATCGAGACGGCGGTGCGGTTCTACGAGACGCCGCCCGCGGAGGGCATGACGGTCTCGACCCCGTGGTCCGACGTCCGGCTGAGCGCGGACGACTGGGCCGAGGCGTTCGAGGCGGCGGAACCGGGGACGCCGCACAACGAGGCGCGCGAGCACATCCGGGAAGCCCTGTTCGCGATCCTCGAGGAGAAGCACGCCGGCGACGTCCCGTCCGACCGGCTCCGCAGGGCGCTGTTGCAGGACGAGGAGCTGATCGGGACCCTCAACCGGGCGTGGCCGCTGCTCGAGGCCGCCGACCTGGTCGGTGACCTCTGGTCGGTGCCCGCCTATCTGCGGATGTGCGCTCCCTGGCTGGGCCCCGAGGACGTACGGAGGCTTCAGCGCGCGGACGCCCGGGCCTGGACGGTGTCCGACCTGCCGCTCCTGGACGCGGCCCGGCAGCGGCTCGGCGATCCGGAGGCGGCGGTGCGCAAGCGCCGTCACGACGCTTCCGTCGCCGCCGAGCGCACACGCATGGCCGACGTCATCGCCAATGTGCTCGCGGCCGATGACGACGGCGAAGGAGCGGTGACGATGCTGCTCGGAAGGGATCTGCAGGACAGTCTGGTCGACGAGGCCGCGCTGCCCGTCGCCGAACCGGATCTGCTCTCCGGCCCGTTCGCGCACGTCGTCGTGGACGAGGCCCAGGAACTGACCGACGCGGAATGGCAGATGCTGCTGCTGCGCTGCCCGTCCCGGAGCTTCACCGTCGTCGGGGACCGCGCCCAGGCCAGGCACGGGTTCACCGAGTCGTGGCGCGAGCGGCTGCGGCGGATCGGGCTCGACCGGATCGACGTGGCCTCCCTGAGCATCAACTACCGGACGCCGGAGGAGGTCATGGCGGAGGCCGAGCCGGCCATCCGGGCGGCGCTCCCCGACGCCAACGTGCCGACGTCCGTCCGCAGCGGTGGCGTCCCCGTGCTCCACGGACCCGTCGCGGAACTGGACTCGGTCCTCGACGGCTGGCTCGCCGCGAACGACGACGGGATCGCCTGCGTCATCGGCGATCCCGCGTTCCGGGCGGCGCCCCGCGTCCGGTCGCTGACGCCCGAGTTGTCGAAAGGGCTCGAGTTCGACCTGGTCGTCCTCGTCGACCCGGAGTCGTTCGGCGAGGGGGTCCGAGGAGCGGTCGACCGCTATGTCGCGATGACGCGGGCGACCCGGCAACTCGTCGTCCTCACGAGTTCCTGACGCCCGTTCGCCTCGACGCGGGCGCCGCCTCCGGCCGGGCTGCCGTCATCGCGCGGCAGCCGGGCCCGCAGCGCTGTCCCTGTTCCGCAGCGGCCGACCTCCACGGGACGGGGACACACCGGGTCCGGGTGGCCGTGTTCCGCACCGCCCGGTGTCACGTCGTGCCGGCCCCGCCCGGCGACCGACCCCGCCCTGTCGACGGCCCGCCGTGGATGTCAGACCAGCACCCGGTCGAATCCGATGGGAAGGTGCCGCGGCCCGCGCAGCACGGCACTGCTGCGGTACGGCGGCGGGTCCGCGAGCAGCCGGGCGTTGTCGAGTCGGCGGACCAGCTCGGTGAGGGCGATCTGGGCCTCCAGGCGGGCCAGCGGTGCACCGAAGCAGCTGTGGACCCCGCTGCCGAAGCCGAGGTGCTCGATGTCGGGCCGGTCGGGATCGAACCGGTCCGGGTCCGTGAATCGCTTCGGGTCCCGGTTGCCCGACGCCAGGAACAGGGCGACCACCGATCCCTCCGGGATCGTGACCCCGCCGATCTCGATGTCCGTGAGCGCGCCCCGCCGCGGAATGATCTGCACCGGCGGTTCGAACCGGAGCAGTTCCTCGACCAACCGCGGTGCCAGCTCGGGCTCCCGGCGCAGCCGCTCCCACTCGTCCGGCCGGCGCAGCAGTGTGAGCATGCCGTTGGTGATGAGGTTGACCGTCGTCTCATGGCCGGCGATGAGCAGCAGGACCGCGGTGACGACGAGTTCCAGACGGCTGAGCGGTCCGCCCTCGGCATCGTGGTCCGCCGCGAGGCGGAAGAGCATGCCGCCGTCGGACCGGCCGGCGCCGTTCTCGATGAGGTCGTTGATGTAGAGGGCGAGGTCCCGTCGGGTCTCGGCGCCTTCCGCCAGCCTGATGGAGGAGTCCTCGCCGGGCCGGGGGTCGATGGAGGCCACCAGTTTGTCGGCCCAGGTCCTGAACCGCGGCTCGTCCTCGTGCGGCACCCCGAGGAGCCTGCAGATGACCGTGACGGGGAACGGATAGGCGAACGCGTCGACCAGATCGACCTCTCCCCCCTCGGGGAAGGCGTCGATGAGCTCCCTGACCGTGGTCTCGAGTTCCCCGCGCATGTCCTGGATCCGGTGGGGCGAGTGCGGCGGCCCGAACTGCCGCATCGCCAGACCGCGGACCCGGTCGTGCTCGGGCGGGTCCATGCCGATGAAGCTGGGCGGGAACTGCCCGCCGCCCGCCGCTTCCTGGTCGGCGTGCGTGGAGGTCAGCCGGGGGTCGTGCAGCAGGGCCAGGAGCTCGTGGTAGGTGCTGACGGCGTAGGTGCCGTCCTCCTGCCGGGACACCGGCGTCTTGCGCAGCTCGGCGTACAGGGGATAGGGGTCGGCCCGGCTCCCGTAGTCGAGAATCCGCCGCATCAGGGTTTCGCCGCCCATGCCGTCTCTCCGTTCCACTCCACAGCCGCACCCGCCCGACATCGGGCCGTCCGGCATTCTGACCGCGATCACGAGCCGTCCGGCCCTCCCCCGGCCCAACCCGCGCAGGACGTCCCCTGACCGGCGCACACGGCGTACGGACCGCGAGAGACGCGGGCGGGTGGTCGCCGGCGCCGTACCCGCCCGTCGCCGCCGCCGGGGACGTACGGCCGAGCACGGCGGGAGGCCGGGGCGCGCCGGTGACGTCCCCGCCGGTCGTTGCCGCCGGATCCACCGGACCGTGTGCCATCCTCGGAGGAGCCGCCGCTCCCGCGCCCGGACTCCCGGCCCCACCGGACTCCGAACCCCATCCGGGCCCTCGGACACGGGCGGCCGCACCCGCGCGGACGGCTGTTCGTGCACTCGCTCGGGGCGAAGGCGGCAGAAGGCGGTGCCTGTGGCGTTCGGTGAAGTGGTGTTCTTCGCGGTGGTGATCGCCCTGTCGCCGTTCACCCTCATCCCCGCCCTGTTCATGCAGTTCACTCCGCGCCCCCGGGCGACCAGCAGTGCCTTCCTGGCCGGATGGGTGATCGGGATCGTCGTACCGGCGGGCACGTGCGCCGCACTGGCCTCCGTCGTCCACCGTCCCGCGGAGGGGCACGCCTGGGTCGCCTGGGCCAGAGTGGTTCTGGGGTCGCTCCTGATCCTCTTCGGTCTGCGCCAGTGGCTGACCAGGCACGGCCGGTCGGCGCCGGGGTGGATGCGACTCCTCGCCGATGCGGGCCCGTCCCGGGCGTTTCGGCTCGGGCTGGTGCTGTCGTTGGCCAACCCGAAGATCCTGCTGCTCTCCGCTGCCGCGGGCCTCGCGGTCGGGGCGGCCGAGCCCACCACCGCGAGCGGTGTGACGGCCCTCGCCGTCTTCACCGTGTGCGCCGCCGGCACCGTGGCCCTGCCCGTGGTCCTGCATGTGCTGATGGGCGATCGGGTGCTCGTCCCACTCATGAAGGTCAGACGGTGGCTGGAGAGCCGGGCCGCCGGAGTGATGGCGGTGGTGATCGCCGCCATCGGTGTGCTCGTCCTCTTCGAAGGTGTCGTCAGGCTCTGAGCGCGCTTCGGGATCCGGGGCCGGGGACGGCCGGTGGGCGCATCGGCGGCGCGCCGCTCCGGCGGGTGGGCGGTGGGGGGCCGTCAGCGCCGTGTGAGGGCGGACGGTGCCCCTGCGGACTGGGCCCCTTCCTCACCCAGGCTCAGTGTGTCGGGGTCGCTCGTCGTCACGACGTAGATGGTCCCCCCGGGGCAGGGGACCGCGGCCGTCCGGCCCGGCTGTAGTCGCCCACCGCGGTCGTCCAGGGTGAGCGCACCGGTCGCTGTTGCGGATCTCGCGGGTGAACCGCTTCTCGAACCCGGGCTCCCGCCCGAACTCGGCACGCACCGTCTTCAGCGCGAGCGGCCGCCCCGACACCGTCCGGGACGGATACACGAGCCCCATGCCGCCCTCACCGAGTCTCGCCGGCAGCGGATACCCGCCGACGCAATCGGGTCCGACTCGTGCAGCAGTTCCACGCCCCGCCCCTCACACCCGCACCGTGCCGAACCAGGGTCGGCCCCGGAGCGAACCGAACACCACCGCGTCCGAGGCATCGGCACCGGGCCAAGCATCGCCTGCCGCACCCGGAACAGGCCGTTCGGCCCCGCTCGCCGGCGGGTTCGCAAGCCGCTCGCGGCCCGACGGCAGGCGGCGGGCCCGGCCGCCCGGGACGGCCTCCAACCCTTCAGGGGTAGGATTCTCAGGGCTGTGATGCACGTCTGTGAGGGGACGAGATGGCGGAGCGCAGGGCGGTCGCCGGCCAGGACGCCGTGGCAGCGGTCATCGAGGACTGGGCGCGGGAGCGGCCCGAACTGGACACCGCACCGCTGGAGGTCCTCGCCCGGCTGCACCGCTCGTTCCTGCGCTACAACACCCGCCTCACGTCGTCCATCGAGCAGCACGGGCTGTCCGTGGCGGGCTTCGACGTCCTGACCGCGCTGCGCCGGTCGGGCAGGCCGTACCGGCTGACGGCGGGGCAGCTCGCCGAATCGGGCCTCGTCTCGTCGGCGGGTGTCACGCTGCGCATCGACCGGCTCGAGAAGGACGGGCTGATCGTGCGAGAGCGCGACCCTGACGACCGGCGGATCGTGTACTCGCGGCTGACCGACGCCGGGCTCGCCAAGGTGGACGAGGTGTTCGTCGAGCATCTGGACGACGACCGCCGGATGCTCGGAGGGCTGTCCCCCTCCGAATGCCGCCGGTTGGCGGGACTGCTGCGCAAACTGGAGCACTCGATCCTCGCCTCGGACGAGGACGCCTCTTAGCCGGCCCCGTGCGGACCCCGGTCCGCCGCGGCGACGCGGACCGCGACGAGACGGGACCTGGACCGTCGATCGGCTTCGCCGGGAACTGCCTCATCCACCGGCGTCGACCGGCCACCGCCCAGTAGTGTCCCTTGCCGGCATCGATGCCGGCCCGGATCCGCGGGTGAGCCGTACTCCTCCCGGACCGGCCGACACTCTCAGGGAAGGCACTCATGACGACTGTGGCCGGCCGGCCCGCCGTGGGGTCCATAGCGGCGCGCCTCGAACGTCTCCCGCACTCCCGGTGGCATGTCAAGGTCCGTTTCCTGATCGGCGCCGTCACCTTCTTCGAGGCGTTCGACCAGTTGCTGGCCGCCTCCGCGCTCCCCGTCCTCATGAAGGAATGGCATCTGACGACCGGGCAGGCCACCTTGGCCGTGACCGCCGGTTCCGTCGGCATGCTCCTCGGCGCCTTGGCCGCCGGGTGGATGGGGGACGTCATCGGCCGGGTGCGGACGGTGGCCATCGGCGTCGCCGTCACCGCGCTCGCCGGCCTCGCCGTCGCCCTGTCCACCGGCATCGAGCTCTTCGCGCTCTTCCGCTTCGCCCAGGGACTGGGCATCGGCGGCGTCGTCCCGGTGGCCGCCACCTACATCAACGAGATCGCGCGGTCGGACAAACGGGGCCGGTTCGTCCTGCTCTACGAGATGATCTTCCCCGCCGGACTCGCGGTCGCCACCCTGGTCTCCGTCTGGGTCGTGCCCAACCTCGGCTGGCGCGCGATGTTCCTCATCGGCGCGCTGCCCGTGCTCATCGCGGCCGTGCTGCCCCGCCACGTCGCCGAGTCACCGCGCTGGCTGGTGGCGCGCGGACGGACGGAGGAGGCCGAACGGGTCATCGCGGAAATCGAGGCGGAGGTCGCCCGCTCCACCGGGGCGCCGCTGCCCGAACCCGCAGCGGCGGTGACGCAGGAGGACAGCGCCCGGGGACGGCTGAGAGAGCTGTTCACCGGGCGGTACCTGAGACGCACGACGGTCCTCTCCGGCCTGTGGTTCGTCGCCTACTACGTCAACCACGGCATCTCCGTCTGGCTGCCGTCGCTCTACACCAGGAACTTCGGCCTCGACCTGTCCTCCGCCCTCGTCTACACCCTGCTCAGCAATGTGACCGGGCTTCTCGGCACCCTGATCGTCGCCCTGCTGATCGACCGGGTCGGCCGCCGCCCGGCGCTGGTGACCGCGCTCGGCGGCAGCGCGCTCGCCCTGCTCACGCTGGCCCTGACCGGCGCCCTCTCCGGCGGCCAGGTGGCTCTCTTCGCCTCCTGCACGACGTTCTTCGTGTACGCGATCAACTGCGGGCTCTATCTCTACTCGCCCGAGCTCTACCCGACCCGGAACCGGGCCAAGGGAGCCGCCTTCGGCGGGCTGTGGAACCGGCTGGGCGTCATCCTCGGTCCCGTCGTCGTCGGTGCGATCCTCGGCTCCGGCGGCAGTCTGAGGCTGGTCTTCGCCCAGTTCGCGGTCGTGGCTGCGGTGGGCACGGTGATCGCCTGCTTCGCGGTGGAGACGAAGGGCAGGACGCTCGAGGAGCTCAACTCCTGACGGAGGCAACCCCGTCGGGCCGGCGCCGGGGTCCGGCTCGCCGCCTCCGGCGGCGGCCGCGCGCACCGGCCGCGACCGGTCGTCCCGTTCCCCGTGATCACCTCCGCGGCTGCCGCCCGCCTGCCTCGTGACGGATGACCAGGAGGGCGATGTCGTCGTTGCGCGTCGCGACCCCCGTGGCATGGCGTACGAGGGTGTCGGCGAGCTCGTCCGCGGTGCGGTCCCGGGCCCGTGCAAGGCAGTCGCAGACGGCCGCGGTCGCCTCGTCGATGTCGGTACCGGCGGTTTCGACGAGGCCGTCGGTGTGGAGCACGACCACGGTGCCGGGCGGGAACGGGATCTCGACCGTGCTGTAGACGGCGTCCGGGTCGATCCCGAGGAGAAGGCCCGGAGGCAGCTCGACGGCTTCGGTGCGGCCGTCCGGGTGCAGGACCAGGGGCGGCGGATGGCCGGCGGTGGCGATGCGGGCCCGGTGCCCGGCCAGGTCGAGCTGGGCGTACAGGCAGCTGGTGAACAGGCCCGGTTCCAGATCGCACAGGAGGCGGTTGGTGCGGGCGAGGACGTCCGAAGGGGGCGTCCCGGCGGTCGCGTGGGCGTGGACGGCCGTGCGGACCTGTCCCATCAGGGCGGCGGCCTGGATGTTGTGGCCCTGGACGTCGCCGATCGTCGCGGCCGTGGTGGTCGCGTCGCAGCGGATCAGGTCGTAGAAGTCGCCGCCGATCTCCACGCCCTGCCCGGCGGGGAGATACCGGGCCGCCACGTCCAGGCCGGGCACGGCCGGCAGGGAGTGCGGCAGCAGCGCGGTCTGCAGGGTGTGGGCGAGCTGCTGCGTGGTGTCGTACAGCCGGGCCCGGTCCAGGGCCTGGGCGATCAGCCCGGCCAGCGAGGTCAGGGTGGCCCGTTCGGCGGGCGGGAAGGGACGGGACCGGTCGTACGACAGCACGAGCGAGCCCACCGGCCGGCCGGAGGCGATCAGCGGGAGGAAGGCCCAGGCGTCCCTCTGCTCGTAGCGGACGGCACCGGGGTAGGCGCTCCTGAGCTCGTCGAAGGAGCCGAAGAAGCTCGGGACGCCGGCCGTCAGCGCGTGCACGGTCGGCGTCTGGGCGGTCAGCGGCGAGCCGTCCACACTGTCCATGAACTCCTTGCTGTAGCCGCGGTAGCCGATGATCCGCAGGCGGCACTCCTCCATCGTCATGATGGCCAGGCCACGGGGACCGAAGGCGGGGACGAGCTGGTCGGCGACGGCCTCGACCACGTCGCTGACCCCGGCGGTCTCCGTCAGGGCCGCCGCCAGGTGCATGAGGTGGTACAGCGCGCCGGCCCCGCCGGGTCCGACGGAGGGCAGCCGCTCCGGCTGCACGGGGTCCTCGCCGGGAACGCCGGTCAGCGGGGTGATCTGGACGCTGATGCCCCTGTCGTCGGGGTAGAGGTGGAACGACAGCCACCGGTCCGGAGGGCGCAGCGCCGTGAAGGACGTGGCCTGACGGGTGATGACGGCCGCGCGGTACTGGTCCTCGAAGACGGGGTCGTTCATCCAGAGCAGCGCCTCCCAGGGCCGGGCGCCGCGCAGGGACGCGCCTCCCGCGCCGACCAGCTCGGCCGCCGTGGTGTTGATGAACGTGATCCGGCCGTCCATGTCCAGGGCGCAGCAGCCCACGGGGATGCGCTGGGCGAAGTCGAGCGCGGCCCGCGCCTCCTCCGGATCGGGCTCGGGCGAACGCGGCGGCATGAGAACCCGCGGCTCGTCGCCGGTGAACAGCGGGGCGCCGCGTCGCGCGGCCTCGTGCAGCAGCGCGCCCGCGCGTCGGCAGCCGGCGTCGACCGCCTCGCGCTCCGGCGCGCTCAGCGAGGGCGGGTGCCAGGTCGGCCACAGCAGCACGACGCCGCCCCACACCCGTCCCTCGTGGGCGAACGGTGCCGCGGCCAGCATGAAGTCGTACGGCAGTACGATGCCGAGCCGCGGGTAGCGCCGCGCGACCTCCTCCTGGCTGGCCAGCCAGACCAGACGCCGCTCCCGTACCGCGTCCGCCACCGGAATCGGGTCGTCCAGCGCGATCCGCGCCCATGGAGCGGCGATCTTGGGCACCACCCCCGACACCACGGCGATCCGCAGGACGCGCTCCGCCGGCGGCAGCACGTAGGCGAGGCCCACCGCGGCACCGGTGCCCCGCACGACCTCGGCCAGCACCGCGTCGAGATCCTCCCCCGGAGCGGGGGCGGTGGTGGTACCGGGCCGGCGCATGCCCTCACCTCGCCTTCCTCCGACGCGCTGCGCGCCTGCCGATGGACGGCCGCCGCCACCGGCAGACGGCCGCCACAGTTCACCGAAGATCACCCATAAACGGACGATACGCCTGGCACGCCGCCGCCGTGGGGTCGACCGCGGTCGACCGCGCACCCTCCGCCGTCCACCCGCCGTCCACCCCGCCGCCCGCGCCATCGCCGGACCGTGAGCAGCCGGGACCGCGAGCCCGTCGGCCTCCGGAGGCCGATGCGCATCCACGCAAACCTTTGCCGCAGAACAACAATGCATGAGAGGCAACCGACAGGGAAGGCGCTGGGAGCCAGCCCAGTGCCTTCGGGGAGGAGTGCTTGCCCATGACGACGCCCGCCACCCACCTGGATTCCGCTTCTCCTGCCGGAGCGCCGGACCCCGGTCGGAGGGGCAGCGGCTTCGCCGGCCTCCCCCGGATCGGCCGTGCCACCGAGATCTCCCCCGAGGACGCCCGGGAGCTGACCCGGCTGTTCCTCCAACGGCTGGGCGAACTCGACGAGGGCACGCGGGAGCACCAGTACGTCCGCAACACCCTCATCGAGATGAACCTCTCCCTGGTCAGGTTCGTGGCCAACCGGTTCCGCAACCGCGGCAACGGGGAGATGGAGGACATCGTCCAGGTCGGGACCGTCGGGCTGATCAAGGCCATCGACCGGTTCGACCTCAGCCGCGAGGTCGCCTTCACCTCCTTCGCCATCCCGTACGTCCAGGGCGAGATCATGAGGCACTTCCGCGACACCTCCTGGGCCGTGCACGTGCCGCGCCGCCTCCAGGAGCTGCGCGTCGAACTCGCCAGGGCACGGGAGCACCTCGTCTCGGTACTCGACCGCGACCCCAGCGTCGAGGACCTCGCC
>NZ_FNHI01000014.1 GCF_900103455.1 Streptomyces wuyuanensis
CCCGAGGACGATTAGCTCAGCGGGAGAGCGCTTCCCTGACACGGAAGAGGTCACTGGTTCAATCCCAGTATCGTCCACAGTCCGGAGCCCCCGGCCGCGCATTGCGGCCGGGGGCTCCGTCGTGTTCCCGTCGTCGCCGTCCGGTGTCTCCGCCCGGGAGGCCCCGGGTCGCGGGGCGCCGGTCCACGGGAGCGACCCGGCCGTCAGGACGAGAAGAGCATCCGGCCGAAGCCGCGCTGACGGTGGTGGCCTCCGTGATGGCCGTGGTGCGGGGCACCCCAGGCCGGCTGGGCGGGCGCCGGATAGCTCTGCGGGGCGGGCGGCGGGGCCTGCTGCACCCACTGGCTCTCCAGCCTGGTCAGCGACTCCAGCTCCCCGTAGTCCAGGAATATCCCCCGGCAGCCGCTGCACTGCTCGATCTGGACGCCGTTGCGGTTGTACGTGTGCATGGGCGCATGGCACTTGGGACACTGCATCGTTCGGTCAGCTCCTCGCGCTCGGTCTCATTGGGTGATCCCGTTCCCACACTACGACGGGATCATGTCGTCCAACTCGGGCGGGAGAGAGGCAATTCGGGCGCATGCGTCGGTCATCGCCCTTTCCACGTCGTCGAGATCGCGCCGCTCGGCGGTGCTCTTCGCCACGGCCAGGGCCGCGGCCTGGACGGTCAGGGCGCGGGCCGGCACGTCGAGCGGTGGCCACGGGTCGGATCCCTCGGGACCCGCGGCGGGTCCGCCGGCGGCACGGTACGCGCCGAGGAAACGCGCCCAGACGTCCGGGGCGAGGAGGCCCGCCGCGAACCATGCGGCGGGACGGGCGAGGTCCCAGGCGGGATCGCCGAGCCCGAGGTCGTCGACGTCGATGAGCTGCCAGGGGCCCGCGCCGGCGGGATGGCGGACCAGCTGGCCCAGATGGAGATCGCCGTGGCAGAGACGGGCGGGGACGGGAGCCGGGGCCTCGTCCCTGGCCCAGGCCGGCAGCCGGCTCCAGGCACCGAGCACGGCGCACGCGGCGGGATGCGCGGGCGCCGCCGAGTGCATCCGCACAACCGCGGCGGCGGCCTTCGCCGGACCCCGCATCACGGGCAGCGGGCCCGGCAGTGCGCCGAGCGGCACGGTGTGGAGGCGGGCGAGCAGCGCCGCGGCCTCCTCCCAGGGGGCCGCGTCCGGGTCGGAGGGGTCGACGGGACTGCCGTAGGGCCAGGTGGTGACGGGACGCCCGCCGACGGGCGCGGTGTCCCGGACCGGCGGCAGGAGTATCCCGGCCAGCAACGGGTGCGCGGCGACGGCGACCCGTACGCGGTGGGCGTCCGGCTCGGTCCAGGGCGCGTGGGCCTTGGCGACGGCGCGGCCGTGCCGTACGACGACCGCGTCGCTCCGCTCCGCCAGCACGTCCGGGTCCCGCCCGCAGGCCCGGCACGCGTCCCGCGGCCCGGGCACGTGCGCCGCCTCCCGCGCCGCCTCCGAAAGGGCACGCACCAGCGCGCGATCGCTCTGCTCCACGCGCCGAGGGTACGGGCTGGGAAGTCCGGTCCTCCGGCGGGCCCTTGGCCGGGGCCGGGAGCGGGCACGGCGGTGCCCGGACGGGTCGGGGCCGTGGAGCCGAGCCGCCCCGGGTGCGGTGGGCCCCGCGGTGCCCCGGAAATAGCGCCGGCCGGCCAGCTCCCCAGCTGGCCGGCCGATCGCTGCCGTCCGTCGCACCCCCGTCCCCACGGGGCTTTGGGTTGGATGTCCCCGACCCGGACCGCTCTTCCGGGTCCGGGGCGCCGCTCAGCGCCCCAGCATCACGCCCACGGACGACGCCTGTGTGACCACTGCTTCCCAGCCGCCGAAGACGACGACGAGCAGGGTCGCGAGAGGGAGGACCATGGCCGTGGCGACCAGCGGGTGGCGACGGCCGCCGGGACGGCCGTCGAACGCGGCGAAGGCCTTGCGCCCCTGCGTACGGATCATGGTCCGCGATGCCGTGTCCGCCATGGTTCCTCTCCCCTCGAGTTGGCAGCGGCGGGTGCGTGACCTCGGGGGACGAGTACTGCCCCCGCCGCTTGATCTCAAGACTAGGGAGCCGGGCCGTCCCCCACGTCATGCCCGCGTACCGATTGGCGGGCCTCCAGGAGGATGAGGCCACCCGGCCCCGCGTACTCCCCTGGGTGGAGAAGTGGACCTACGTCTGGGGGTCTTCCCGGAGGGGACGGCGGTCCCCGGGCGCCTCGACGGGCACCGGCTGCTCGACCAGCGCCAGCACCCGGTTGGCCATGAAGCGGGCCGTTCGCACGATGGAACCGGAACGCGTGACTTCGCTCACTTCGACCACCCCTCGCCGTACCGCGGTCTCGACCCGCCGGCCCGCCCGGCTTGCCACCACTTCGTACGTCCTCGTCGTGTCCCCCGCGTCCACGACTATCTCCACACGGTCGCCCTTCATCGATCCAATCCCCCTTCTGTCACGCCTCATTGGGATCGCGCACGGGTCAGCGGCCCTGGAGAGCAGGGGCTCCTGACCACTCCTCAATTCTCCCACCGGGCACTGACAATCGATCGGCCCGCGAGGGCGCGGCCTATGAGCACACCGGCCTGAGGGTACGTAAGCTGTGCCACGTCAGAAGGACCACCGGCCGGCGGGGATGAACATGGCGATGATGCGGCTCCGGCGCGAGGATCCGCGTGTCGTCGGCTCGTTCAGGCTGCACCGGCGACTCGGCGCCGGCGGTATGGGGGTCGTGTACCTGGGTTCGGACCGGCGGGGCCAGCGCGTCGCGCTGAAGGTGATCCGCCCGGACCTCGCTGAGGACCAGGAGTTCCGGTCCCGCTTCGCCCGGGAGGTGTCGGCCGCCCGGCGGATCCGGGGCGGGTGCACGGCGCGGCTGGTCGCCGCGGACCTCGACGCGGACCGGCCGTGGTTCGCCACCCAGTACGTACCCGGACCGTCCCTGCACGACAAGGTGGCCGGGGAGGGCCTGTTGTCGGCCGCCGAGACGGCCGCCGTGGGGGCGGCGCTCTCCGAGGGGCTCGTGGCCGTCCACGAGGCCGGGGTGGTCCACCGGGACCTCAAGCCGTCGAACATCCTTCTCTCCCCCAAGGGCCCCCGGATCATCGACTTCGGCATCGCCTGGGCCACCGGCGCGAGCACGCTCACGCATGTCGGCACGGCGGTCGGCTCCCCCGGCTTCCTCGCTCCCGAGCAGGTGCGCGGCGCCGCGGTCACGCCCGCGACGGACGTCTTCTCGCTGGGGGCCACGCTCGCGTACGCCGCCACGGGCGACTCCCCCTTCGGGCACGGAAGTTCCGAAGTGATGCTCTATCGGGTGGTGCACGAGGAGCCGCAGTTGCACGGCGTGCCGGACGCGCTGGCTCCGCTGCTGCGCGCCTGTCTGGCGAAGGACCCCGAGGAGCGGCCCAGCACCCTGCAGCTGTCCATGCGGCTCAAGGAGATCGCGGCCCGCGAGGCGCAGGGCCTTTCGGAGGTGCGTCCCCCGGCCCAGCGGGAGCGGACCGAGCAGGAACTGCCGTCGGGGCGCCGTACGGCGCGGTACACGGAACGGACCACCCACGGCAGGCCGCCGAGCACCGGGGGAAGCACGGGGTCCGCCGGGTCCCGGGAGCGGATGCCGCGGCAGCAGGCGCCCCGTACGGGCGGCTCGCGGCCGCCGCAGTCCCGGGGCGGCGCCAACACCGGCGGCCTGCCCTCCTCACGGCCCGGGGCCAGGACGACGTCCACCGGACGCAGGCCGGCGAATCCCCGGCTGCTGCGTCAGCGGATCTTCGTGTTCGTCGTGGTGACGCTCGTCGTGGCACTGGGCATCACCGTGGCGCAGGGACTTCGGGGCTAGTGCCGCATCAGCACTGGCTGGTTCCGGGGCGGCCCGTGGCCACCGCGTAGAACGCCACCGCGGCGGCGGCGCCGACGTTCAGCGAGTCCACGCCGTGGGCCATCGGGATCCGGACCCACTCGTCGGCCGCCATCAGGGCCTTCGTCGACAGTCCCTCGCCCTCGGCGCCGAGCATCAGCGCGACCCGGTCCAGCCGGTGCGGAGCCGCATCGTCGATCGCCGACGCCTTCTCGTCCGGGGTGAGCGCGAGCAGCTTGAAGCCCGACTCCCTTACGGTTTCCAGCCCCTTGGGCCAGGACTCGAGGCGTGCGTAGGGCACGGAGAACACCGCCCCCATCGAGACCTTCACCGACCGCCGGTAGAGCGGGTCGGCGCAGTCCGGCGAGAGCAGCACCGCGTCCATGCCGAGGGCCGCCGCACTGCGGAAGATCGCACCGATGTTGGTGTGGTCGTTGACCGATTCCATGATCACTACACGGCGGGCGCTCCGCAGGAGCTCTCCGGCCGTCGGCAGCGGTTTGCGCTGCATGGACGCGAGGGCGCCGCGGTGGACGTGGTAGCCGGTGACGCGTTCGGCGAGGTCCGGGCTGACCGCGTAGACCGGGGCCGGGACCTCGTCGATGACGTCGCGCATGACGTCGACCCACTTGGCGGACAGCAGCATCGAACGCATCTCGTAACCCGCGTGCCGGGCGCGGCGGATGACCTTCTCCCCCTCGGCGATGAACAGGCCCTCCGCGGGCTCGCGCTTGCGCCGCAGTTCGACGTCTGTCAGGCCCGTGTAGTCGCGCAGGCGCGGGTCCTCGGGGTCGTCGACGGTGATGAGATCTGCCACAGGGTGATACTGCCTTGTCCGGGAAGAGGTGCCAACGGGCGGGACGGAGTTCCGTTACCGCCGGTTACTTGTGAGGGCCCTCGGCGACGACGTCGCCGACGACGATGACCGCGGGGGGCCGGACGTCCTGGGCCCTGACGGTCTCCGCGACCGTCGCGAGCGTCGCGTCGACCCGGCGCTGGGCGGCCGTGGTGCCCTCCTGCACGAGAGCGAGCGGGGTGTCCGGCGCCTTGCCGTGGGCGATGAGGGCCTCGGCGATGGCACCGATCTTGTCGACGCCCATGAGGATCACCAGCGTGCCGGTCAGCTTGGCCAGCGACTTCCAGTCGACGAGCGAGCGGGGATCGTCCGGTGCGACATGGCCGCTGACCACCGTGAACTCGTGCGCCACACCGCGATGGGTGACCGGGATGCCGGCCGCGCCCGGAACGGAGATCGAGCTCGAGATGCCGGGCACGACGGTGCACGCGATCCCGGCCTCCGCCAGAGCCTGGGCCTCCTCCATGCCGCGGCCGAAGACGAACGGGTCGCCGCCCTTGAGCCGCACGACCGACCTGCCCGCCTTGGCGTGCTCGACGAGGGCGTTGTTGATCGCCTCCTGCGCCATGAAGCGGCCGTACGGGATCTTCGCCGCGTCGATCACCTCGACGTGCGGCGGGAGTTCGTCCAGCAGGTCGCGCGGCCCGAGACGGTCGGCGATGACGACATCGGCCTCGGCGAGCAGCCGGCGGCCGCGCACGGTGATCAGGTCGGGGTCGCCCGGGCCGCCGCCGACCAGGGCGACGAAGGGCCTGCGGTCACGGCTGTGCGGTGCGGCGAGGGAACCGTCGCGCAGTCCCTCGACGATGGCGTCCCGCACGGCGGCCGACCGGCGCGGGTCCCGGCCCGTCAGCACCGCGACCGTCACGCCCTCGCTGCGCCCCGTGGCCGGGGTCCAGGCGGTCGCGGCCTCGGCGTCGTCGGACCGCACGCACCAGGTCTTCGTCCTCTCCGCCTCGGCGGAGGCGGTCTCGTTGGCCACGTGGTCGCTGGTGGCGACCAGCGCGTACCAGGCGTCGGCGATGTCCCCGTCCTGGTACCGGCGCCGGGTCCAGGTGATCTCGCCCGTCTCCGCCATGGCCTCGACGGAAGGGGTCGCGGACGGCGAGATCAGGGTGATGTCGGCACCGGCGGCGATGAGGGCGGGGAGACGGCGCTGGGCGACCTGGCCACCGCCCAGGACGACGACGCGCCGGCCGGCGAGGCGGAGCCCCACGGGGTAGGCGGGGTGCTCCTCGCGGGCGTCGTGCTGGGGGTGCGCGGGGCTCGTGGCTTGCTCGTCGGGCTCGGCCATGGCGGTGCGGCTCCTCGGTGCGGCGGTGCGGGGCCGCTGCGACGGTGAAGCGGCTGGTGGGGACGGGTGGGGCGGTCCTGGCGAACACGATACGGGGTGCGGGGCACGGCGTTGCGGGCGCGCTGGGAGCGATCGTGCCGGCCGCGGAACGGGTGGGGTGGCCCGGAGCGCCCGCACGCCGCGCCTGCCGCACGGGTCCTCCCCGTACCCGTACAGCCGTCCGGATCCGCCGGAGATGCCGACGGGTACGGGGAGGCCGAGAGGGGACGCGCCCGTCCGACCCCCACGCCGGCCGCCGCACGCACGCGCGGCGCGGGCGAGCACAACGCCCGCACGCACGACGCCCGTACGGCACGAGCGTCCGCGGGGCACAACCCCCGCCGGGACGCGCCGGCCCTCGATGCCGGCGCGGCGCGCCCGCCGGTCTACTTCTCCGTGACGCCCGCCGAGTCGAACGTCGCCACCTCGTGCATCGCGCGGGCCGCGCTCTGGACGAGGGGGAGCGCGAGCAGCGCGCCCGTGCCCTCGCCGAGGCGGAGGTCGAGGTCGACCAGGGGACGCAGACCCAGCTTGTTCAGGGCGGCGACATGGCCCGGTTCGGCGCTGCGGTGGCCGGCGATGCAGGCCGCGAGCGCCTCGGGCGCCACCGCCCGGGCGACCAGCGCCGCGGCGCCGGCCGAGACGCCGTCCAGCACGACCGGCGTGCGGAGCGAGGCGCCGCCGAGGATGAAGCCGACCAGGGCCGCGTGCTCCAGGCCGCCGACCGCCGCGAGGACGCCGACGGGGTCGGCCGGGTCCGGCTGGTGGAGATCCAGGGCGCGCCGGACGACGTCGACCTTCCGTGCGTGCATCTCGTCGTTGATGCCGGTGCCGCGCCCGGTGACCTCCGCCGGGTCCACCCCGGTGTACACGGAGATCAGCGCGGCCGAGGCCGTGGTGTTGGCGATGCCCATCTCACCGGTGAGCAGCGCCTTGTTGCCGGCTGAGACCAGGTCGCGGGCGCTCTCGATGCCCACCTCGATCGCGGCGAGGACCTCCTCGCGGCTGAGCGCGGGGCCGGTCGTGAAGTCGGCCGTTCCGGGGCGCACCTTCCGCGGCAGCAGCCCGGGGGTGGCCGGCAGGTCGGACGCGACGCCGACGTCGATGACGCAGACCTCGGCGCCGACCTGGTTGGCAAAGGCGTTGCAGACCGCTCCCCCGCCGAGGAAGTTCGCGACCATCTGGCCGGTCACCTCCTGGGGCCAGGCGGTGACCCCCTGGGCGTGCACCCCGTGGTCGCCCGCGAAGATCGCGACGGCCGCGGGCTCCGGGATCGGCGGCGGGCACATCCGGGACAGTCCGGCCAGCTGCGCGGAGATGATCTCGAGCATGCCGAGCGCACCAGCGGGCTTGGTCATCCGCTTCTGCCGCTCCCACGCCTCCCCGAGCGCCTTGGCGTCCAGCGGCCGGATGTTGGACACGGTCTCCTGGAGCAGGTCGTGCGGCTCCTCGCCGGGCAGCGCGCGTCGGCCGTAGGTCTCCTCGTGGACGACCCAGGACAGCGGCCGGCGCTTGGACCAGCCCGCCTGCATCAGCTCCGGCTCCTCGGGAAATTCGTCGACGTAGCCCACGCACAGGTAGGCCACGACCTCCAAGTGCTCGGGGAGCCCGAGCGCCCGGACCATCTCGCGCTCGTCGAAGAAGCTGACCCAGCCGACGCCGAGTCCTTCGGCGCGGGCGGCGAGCCAGAGGTTCTCGACGGCCAGGGCGGAGGAGTACGGCGCCATCTGCGGCTGGGTGTGCCGGCCGAGGGTGTGGCGGCCGCCGCGCGTCGGGTCCGCGGTCACGACGATGTTGACGGGCGTGTCGAGGATGGCCTCGATCTTCAGTTCCTTGAACTGCTTGGCCCGGCCCTTGGGCAGCGACTTGGCGTACGCCTCGCGCTGGCGCTGGGCGAGTTCGTGCATCGAGCGCCGGGTCTCGGCGGAGCGGATGACGACGAAGTCCCAGGGCTGGGAGTGGCCGACGGACGGCGCGGTGTGGGCGGCCTCGAGGACGCGGAGCAGGACGTCGTGCGGGATCGGGTCGCTGCGGAAGCCGTTGCGGATGTCGCGGCGCTCGCGCATCACGCGGAGCACGGCTTCACGCTCGGCGTCGGCGTACCCGGGCGCGGGCGTGCCGTGGATCTCCTCGGCATCCGCCTTGACGTCCTCGCTGGCACTCTGCACGTCCTCGGCGACGGGCTCCGCGAGGGGTTCAGCGACGGGTTCGGCCTCGGTGCTGGGGTCCGGCCGGCTCTCGGCGGACGGCCCGGTCCCGGCGGTCGGCGGGATCTCGGCGGACGGCTGGGCCTCGGCGGACGGCTGTGCCTCGGCGGACGGATGGGCTTCGGCGACCGGCTCCGCGACGGGATCGGTCTCGGACGCGGACTCCCCTGCCGGGGCGGCCACGGACTCGGCGGTCGCGTTCCCGGCGTCCGCCGGCCCGACGAGCGGCTCGGCGTCCGCGGAGACCTCGGCCTCGGCCCCGTGCGCGGCGGTCGCGGGAGCGGCGTCGAGGGGCTCCGGCGCGGCCGCGGACTGCTCCGCGGCCACCGGTACGGGGGTCTCGGCCGACTGCGCACCGTCGAGGGCCTCGACAGCCTGCCCGGCGTCCTCGGCCGCGGCGGTCCCGTCCACCGCCTCGCCTTCGCGGGGCGCGGGGACGGCCGCCGCTTCCACCTGCGGCTGCGGGACCTCACCGGGTGCGGCCTCGGCGACGGTCTCCGGAGCGGCAGCGGGCGCCTGTACGGGCTCGGCAGCGGCGACGGGCCGAGCCGCGTCGGCAGGCGCGGGCGCCGGCCCGGAAGCCACGGCTGCCTCGGCGGAGGGTACGGCGGCCTCGGGGACAGGCCCGGCGGCCTCGGCGGCGGGCACGGCTGTCTCGGCGGCGGGCTCCGCGGCCTCGGTGTCCGCCTGCTCCGCCTCGGGCGGCGTCATGACGGCGACGGGCGAGGCCACCGGTCGGGGGCCCGTCGGCAACACCCCATCCACCTGGACGAACTGCCCGGTGGCCATGGGGTCCGGGGCTGCCTCGGCGGCCGGATACGGCGCGGCGGGCGCATGCTGAGCAGCGCCGGCCGCCTCCGCCGGCGGCTGCACGACCTGCGGGGTGACCGTTTCCGCGGGAGCCGGGGCGACCGCCTCGGGTGCCGCTCCCTCGGGCGCGGTCGCCCGGGGCTGCGGAGGCTGGGCGCCCCAAGAGACGCCCTGCGGCGGGATCTCGCCCAGCTGGGGACCGGGCAGCAACTCGGCCTCATCGCGCGGTACGTCGAGGTATTCCAGACCGCCGGTCGGCGGACCCGCGACCGGTGCCGTCAGGGCGCCCTGCTGCGCCGCGACACCGCCGCCGGCCCGATGGGCGGCGGGGCCGCGGTCCGCGAGCGAGCGGACGACGCCGTTGTTCGCCTCGGGAACCGGCGGGCCCATGTGGAGGGGGCGGCGGGCCGGGGGCGGAGTCTGCGCGGGCGCGGCGGGCGGCATCCGTACCCCGCCGAGGTCGAGGGAGCCGGAGTCCCGGCCGCCTGCCTCGTGTGCGCCGGTCTCGTGCACCGGCTGCTCGGCCGCGCCCTGCGGCTCCGGAGCGGGCAGGCCCTGAGCGAGGGCATCCGGCTGAACCTGAACCGCCCCCTGGGCCTGAACATCCGGCTGTGCGTGAGCATCCGGGCGGCCCTGGGCAGCGGACTGCCCCGGAGCCAGTGGCTGTCCGGCCACCGCCTGCTCCGCGGTCGCCGGACCGGCGACCGCCTGGGCCTGGGCGGCGTGCTGCCCGGCCGGCTGGAACTGCTGCTCGTGTCCCATGTACCGCTGCTCCTGCGCCGGATGGGCCTGCGACGACCCGGGCGCGGGTACGGCGGCCGTACCGGCCTCGGCGTACCCGGCCGCGGCCGCCTGCGTCCCTGGAACAGGCGCCTGCCGGGCCGCCGCGACGTCCTGGGCGGCCGCCGGCCGGCCGTGGCCCGGCTCCCGGGTCGGAGTCGGCCCGGGTGGCGTGGGCGGAGCCGCGGGCTGGGGGTCGCTCCACGCTCCCTGCGAGCCCGGCATCAGGAGGAGGTCGTCGTCCTCGGTGACGGATTCTGGGGCACTGCCGGAGTGGTCGAGGTAGGTGTAGGCGCCGGGAGCGGGGACGCCCGGCTGCTCCACCATGCCTGCGTTCTCCGGCAGTCCCTCGCCCGGGACCTGGCCGGTGTCAGTCATGCGTACCCCTCGCCCATCGGTTGTGCTCCTTCAGACCTTCGCCCGGGGCGCCCGATCGCGGCACACACCCGTGCCCGTCACTACAAGAACGAGCGTGTGCCCCACGCGGCACGAAAGCCCGCAGACACAAGCATTGTCGTGGGCGTTCGCGTCCGCGGCAGCAGGATCGGCCACGGTTTGGTGTGGACTGCGCCACGTTGCGCGTCCCCCGGTCGCGCCGTACCACAACCAGGGTCAAAATCGTCCCCTTTTCCGGATATTGGAGAGCGAATCGACCAACGACCGGCTGCGGTACAACGATCGGCCAGCCTACCGCGCCGCGGTTCGGCGCCCGGTTCTGGGGGCGGCCGGGGGTGGCCGGCGAGAGGTCAGGAAGCCGGTTCCCGACGGTGGCCGGCGAGCAGGAAGACGACCGACCGCTCGCGCTCCGACCAGTCGCCGGAATCGAGCTCGACAGACTGGAGGAGGGCGCACTCGACGGCGTATCCGCCCTCGGTGAGGGCCGCGCCGATCGCCTCGGCCTCGTCCCGGGTGGAGGCGTGGGTGACGATGCGCTCGGGCCTGCGGTCGGCGCAGGCGGTGACGACGGGGACGCCGCCCCCGCCGATCCGCACGACGTCCGGTTCGGGAAGCCGTTCCAGGACGTGCGGCGCCCGGCCGCGGACGGTCTGCAGGAGGACGCCGTGGCGGCGGGCGGCGGCATCCGCCGCGATACAGGCGGCCGGGTCGTCGTCGACGGCGATCACCGCGGCGCCGAAGCGGGCCGCGTCGGCGGCGAGCTCGCCGCTGCCGCAGCCGATGTCCCAGACGAGATCGCCCGTGCGCGGTCCGAGCCGGGCGAGTTGGGCGGCACGCAGCTGCAGCGATTCGCTTTCGGCGGCCGGGCCGCTCTCGCCGCGCGGGAGGGCCCAGCCGCGTACCTGCGTGGGATAGCCGGGCTCCCGGCCGGCGACCCAGCCGGCGCCGCCCTGGGTGCTGACGGCGCCTCCGATGACGATGACGACGTTGGGGTCGCGCCAGCTGTGGTCGGCGACCTTGTCGGAGGTCAGCACGGTGACCTGTTCGCGCTCGGTGCCGAGCTCCTCGCAGATCACGAAGGTGCGGTGGACGCCGTCGAGGAGCAGGGCGAGTTCGGCCGGGCCGGCGCCCGGGGAGGTGAGGACGGCGACCTTGGGGTGCGCCCGGCAGACGTTGACGGCGCGGCGCAGAGTGCGGCTGTGGGCCACGACGATCTGGGCGTCGTCCCAGGGCATCCCGGCCCTGGCGAAGGCGGCGGCGACGGAGGAGACGGCGGGGACGACCTCCACCTCGAGGCCGTGCTGCGGGGCGCGAAGGGTGCGGACGACGCCGAAGAAGCCCGGGTCGCCGTCGGCGAGGACGACGGGGCTGCCGCGGTGTCCCGCGATCCTGCGGGCGGCGAGGTCGACGCTGCCGAGGCGGATGCGCTCGGCGCCCGGCGGCACTTCGGGAAGCGCGAGGTGGTGGGCGGCCCCGGCGACGAGCGTGGCGGCGGACAGGGCGGACCTGGCGGCCGCGGTCAGCGGCGAGCCGTCCCAGCCGATCACCGTGACGCGGTCGGCCATCGTCGTCGTTCTCCTGGTGTCGTCGCAGGTGAGGACCGTGCCCACAGGGGGTGCGGGGCAGGCAGGGCCGAGGGTACCTGGTGCCGGTGCGCGCGGTGGTGCCGCCCGGTCCGCTACGGGGTCCGCCCGTCTCCCGGGTCCGTGCCGGAACGGTGCGGTGGGCGTCCCTGCCGGGTCGGGCTTCCTCCCCCCGGAGGGGTCTTCCCCCGGTCCGGGCGGCCCGGCCGGTGGACGGTTCCGGGTCTGTACGTGCTGGTCGGGGCGTGCCCCGGTCGGTGCGGCCCGGTGCGGTGGCCGTCCGTCCCGGCGGTTCAGTTCCAGTCGGTGTAGGCGCCGAACCCGCCCGCCTCGGCCATCTGGTCGGCGACGCCTTCGAGATCCTCGGGGAGCAGGCTCCAGACGATGAAGTCGGTGCGCAGATCCGTCCAGCCCCCGCCCTCGGTGCGGGTGCGGGCTATGCAGGCGCCGCGCAGGACGCCCTCGCTGATGCAGCCGATCTTCTGGGCGACCTGCTGTGAGGCGGTGTTGTCGGCGGCGGTGCGCAGTTCGAGGCGCTCGAACCGCTGGTCGCGGAAGAGCCACTGGGCAGTGGCGAGGGCCGCCTCGGAGGCGTACCCCTCGCCGCGGGCCCAGGGGGCGATGATGTACGACATCTCGCTGGAGCGCACCCGCCAGTCGGTCCTGCTCAGCCGGATCACACCCACCAGTCGCTGGGTGAGGAACTCGGTGACGGCGAGGTCTATGCCCCGGCCTGCGGAGCGTTCACCGGGGGCGTGGTCGCTGATCCAGGCGTGGGCGGCGGCCTCGGTGTAGGGCTGGGGCACGGCCGTCCAGGCGGCGACCTGTTCGTCGTTCATCATCTCGGCCAGGGCGGGGGCGTCGGCGGGTTCGAGTGCGCGCAGCACCAGCCGCTCCGTGCTGATGGAGATGTCCGGAAACGTGGTAGTCATGCGCAGCTCCATGCCGAAGACCGTCGTAAGGGCCGTAAAGGCACAGCATGCAGCATGGGGTCTGCGATGTGCAGGGCCGGGTCGGTTCGGCCCACCATACGCCGCGGGCCCCGTGCAGCACCGGGGTGCACGGGGCCCGCGTTCAACCGTACGTCCCCAAGGGCCGTACGGTCGGCGTCACTTGGCGGGAGCGCCGAGCGCCGGGACGACCGAGCCGGTGTAGGTGTCCTCGATGTACCTCTTCACCTCGGGGGAGTTGAGGAGCTTCGCGAGCTTCTCGACGCGCGCGTCCTTCTCGTTGCCCTTCTTGACGGCGAGGAAGTTGGCGTAGGGGTTGCCCTCCGCCTTCTCCAGGACGAGGGCGTCCTCGGCGGGCTTGAGGTCGGCCTCGATCGCGTAGTTGCCGTTGATGACGGCGGCGTCGACGTCGTTCAGGGCGCGGGGCACGGTGGCGGCTTCCAGCTCCTTGAACTCCAGGCCCTTCTTGTCGGTGATGTCGGACAGCTTGGCGCTGGTGCCGACACCCGGCTCGAGGGTGATCAGGCCGTGCTCGGCGAGGAGTTGGAGCGCGCGGCCCTCGTTGGTGGTGTCGTTGGGAACGGCGACGGTCTGTCCGGGCTTGATGTCCTCGACCTTCTTGACCTTCTTCGAGTACAGGCCGAGCGGCTCGAGGTGGACGTTGACCACCGGGACGATGGTGGTGCCGTTCTTCTTGTTGAAGTCGTCCAGGTACGGCTTGTGCTGGAAGAAGTTGGCGTCGACCTGGCCGGACTGGGTGGCGGTGTTCGGCAGGACGTAGTCCGTGAACTCCTTGACCTCCAGCTTGAGTCCGGCCTTGTCGGCGAGGTTCTTCTTGACGAAGTTCAGGATGTCGGCGTGCGGGGTCGGGGACGCCGCGACGACGAGCGGCTCGGACGCCGCGGCCTTGTCGCCGGTTCCGGCCGCGGCCGGGTCGGAGGAGGTGCCGCAGGCGGTGAGGCCCAGGGCGAGTGCGGCGGTGACGGCGGCGGCCGCGGTGAGCTTGGTGTTCTTGCGGGAGTTGCGCACGAAGAGTGCCTCTTTCTGGTGTTGCGGTGATGGCGCCCGGACAAGGAGTGCGGGCTCGCTGGAGGTACCGGGGCGAAGCGCCGGCACCGGGGTGGTGCTGGAGGTGGTCAGGCGGTGCGGCCGCGGCGCGACAGCAGCCGTACGATCCCGTCGCCGATCAGCTGTACGGCCGTGACGATGGCGACCAGGATGACGACGGTGACGAGCATGAACCCGGTCTCGAACCGCTGGAAGCCGTAGGTGACGGCCTTGGATCCGAGGCCCTCCCCGCCGACCGCGCCGGCCATGGCCGAGTAGCCGATGAGCACGATCACGGTGGTGGTGACGGCGGCGACGATCGAGGGCAGGGCCTGCGGGAGCAGCACCTTGCGGATGATCGTCGGGATGGATCCGCCCATGGACTGGACGGCTTCGACCAGTCCGTGGTCGACCTCGCGGATCGCCGTCTCGACGAGTCGCGCGAAGAACGGGATGGCGCCGACGGCCAGCGGCACGATCATGGCGGTGGGGCCGATGAAGGTGCCGACCACGGCCGTGGTGAAGGGGATCAGCGCGATCAGCAGGATGATGAACGGCAGCGAGCGGCCGATGTTCACGACCACGCCGACGGCCTTGTTCACCGGGGTGCTCTGCAACAGTCCGCCCTTGTCGGTGAGGACGAGGAGGATGCCGAGCGGCAGTCCGCCGATCGCGGTGACCAGGGTGGACCACAGGACCATGTAGAGGGTGTCCAGGGTGCCCTGGGTCAGCAAGGGCTGCATCTCCGACCACGTCACTTGACGGTCTCCTTCACCAGTGCGGCGCCGTGGGCCCCGTTGCTCTGCGCGGGCACCTCGGCCGGCAGGTCCTCGTCCACGACGTCGACCTGCAGGCCCTGTTCGCGCAGGAAGCCGACGGGTACGACGTTGTCCTCGTAGCGGCCCGGCAGTTCGATGCGCATCCGGCCGATCTGCTTGCCGCCGACGGTGTCCATCGCGGCGCCGAGGATCGATATGTCGATGTTGTAGGTGCGTGACAGCTGGGAGATGACCGGCTGGGTGGCGGCGTCGCCGTGGAAGGTGACGTCCACGACCGTGCGTTCCGGGCCCGAGGCGTCCCCGGTGACGGGGAACAGCTCGCGGGCGAGCTCGGAGCCGGGCGTGGCGAGCAGTTCCCCGACCGTGCCGGACTCGACGATCCGGCCCTGCTTCATCAGGGCGGCGGAGTCGCAGACGGTCTTGACGACGTCCATCTCGTGCGTGATGAGCAGCACGGTCAGTCCGAGCTGCCGGTTGAGGTCGCGCAGCAACTGGAGGATGGACCGGGTGGTCTCGGGGTCGAGGGCGCTGGTGGCCTCGTCGGAGAGCAGCACCTTGGGGTTGCCGGCGAGCGCGCGGGCGATTCCGACGCGCTGCTTCTGGCCGCCGGACAGCTGTCCGGGATAGGCCTTGGCCCTGTCGGCGAGGCCGACGAGGTCGAGGAGTTCGAGGGCGCGGCGGGAGCGCTCGGCTCCGGAGACGCCGAGGATCTCCAGCGGCAGCTCGATGTTGTCCTGCACGCTGCGCGAGGACAGCAGGTTGAAGTGCTGGAAGACCATGCCGATGCGGCTGCGCGCCCGGCGGAGTTCCCTCCCGGCGCGGTTGCCGCGTCCGGCGAGGGCGGTGAGGTCGGTGCCGTCGACGACGACGCTGCCGGAGGTGGGGCGCTCCAGCAGGTTCACGCAGCGGATGAGGGAGGACTTCCCGGCTCCGCTGCGGCCGATGACGCCGAAGACCTCGCCCTCGCGGACGTGCAGGTCGACGCCGTCGAGGGCGGTGATGTCGCGACCTCGCGACTGATAGACCTTGGTGAGGCCCGTAGTGGTGATCACAGGGGTTTCCGTCACTGTCGAGTGCACGGCGCGGGGTTCCGTCGCCGGGCACGGGGCAAGTCGTCTTGGGGACAGTCGGCGCAGCACGAGTGACCGATCGGCAACGTGTGCGCGGGGCAGGCTCGGTCCGTCGCCGTCGCGGCGGACACGGCATGGCTGTCGGGGTCTCGCTTCGGGGCGCGAGGCTCAGGCAGGGGCCCTCAGAAGGCGCACATTCGACACATACAACGAGCACCGGGCGTCGTGATCGCCTCGGTCGCAAGGGTGCGGCTGCTCGTCGTGGTCATGCGGCAAGTAAAACAGACCGCCCCTGGAGCGGATCACCGCTGTCCGAATAGCGGAATGTAGGGGTCCGGAATCCGGACGTCAGGCGGTGGCGACGATCTCCACGCCATGAGCCGTGGCCTGCGCGGACACGGCGGAGAGGTCGGGGACGACGATCTCGGCGACGAGCTCGGAGGGGCCGTGGGTTGTGGTCAACGCCACGGTCGTCATCGCCGCGGCGCGGCCGGCGGCCAGACCCGCGGGCGCGTCCTCGAACACGACGCAGCGGGCCGGGTCGACGCCGAGCGTGCGGGCGGCCAGCAGGAACGGCTCGGGGTCGGGCTTGCCCCTGGTGATGTCGTCGGCGGCTATCAGGGTCTTGGGTCGCACGCCGACCTCCGCGAGCCGGGCCTCGGCCAGCCGACGGGTCGCGGAGGTGACGACGGCCCAGCGCTCGGCGGGCAGGGAGGCGAGCAGGGCGGCGGTGCCGGGCAGCAGTACGACGCCTCCGGCGACGTCCTCGACCTCCAGCTCCTCGATCCGCGCCACGGCCTCCGGCACGACGGCGGCGGGCAGCAGATCCGCGGCGATCTCGGCGGCGGGCCGGCCGTGCAGCTCGACGCGGGCGAAGTCCTCGGGCGTGATCCCGTACTCCCCCGCCCAACGGGTCCAGCAGCGGTGGACCGACTCCAGGGACGAGACGAGCGTCCCGTCGTTGTCGAACAGCAGGGCCTCGGCGTGGATCTTCAGGGTTCCGGATCGCATGACTCCCGAGCCTAAGCCCCCGTGCGCGAGCCCCCGGCGGCCGGTCCCGGCGGCCGTACGCACCGGCGCGCGGGGTCTGCCGGGGCCGCGCGCATGGGGCCATTTGGCCCGTAATACGCTCTCACTCATGCTTGACGCCCTGACGGTCGCGGTGTCCGCGGCCGCTCTCGCCCTCGCCGCGTGGTGCGGCTTCGCCGCGTTCCGCGACCAGCCCACCAAGGACTGGCACTTCATCGGCATGGCCGTGGTCACCCTGCTGGCCCTGGTCCAGCTGGTGATCGGCGTGGTGCAGCTGGCACGGGGCGAGAAGGCCGACGAGGGGGCGACGATCTTCGTCGCCTATCTGATCGGGGCGTTCGCCGCGGTTCCCGCGGCCGGGTTCCTGTCGCTGGCCGAGCGGACCCGCTGGGGTTCGGCGACGGTGGCGGCCGGGGCGGTCGTGCTCGCGGTGCTGGAAGTCCGGCTCCACGACATCTGGGGAGGCTGAGATGGCCGGGGAGACCGTGGTGCCGCGGAGCACCTCCGAGAGCGGGATCCAGCCGGCGCCCGCGACCAGGCTGGTCAAGGGTCCCGGGCTGCTGCTGGTGTGGCTGTACGGGGTGATGTCGGTGGGCGCCGTGTCGCGTTCCGTCTACCAGATCGCCACCGAGTACGACCGCGCCCCACTCGCGTACTCGCTCTCGGCGATCGCGGCGGTGGTGTACGCCTTCATCACGTACACCCTGTTCCGCGGCGGCGAGCGGGCGCGCAGGGCGGCCCTGGTGTGCTGTGCCGCGGAGCTGGTGGGAGTGCTGACCGTCGGCACGTGGACGCTGGCCGATCCGTCAGCCTTCCCGGACGCCACGGTCTGGTCCGACTACGGCATGGGGTACCTCTTCATTCCGGTGCTGCTGCCCGTGACCGGAATGCTCTGGCTGCGCCGGGCCCGGCGCTGAACCGGGCCCCGCGCCGAGCCCCTGCCGTTTCGTGCTGAACCCGGCCCCGCCGAAGCGAGGCTCGGCGACGCGCGAACCGGACCGCGCCGACCGGCCTCCGGGCTACGCGCTCGTGACGAAGGTCGCCGCGGTACGGGCCGAGGGCACCGCGGCCGCCGCGTCCTTCTCCATCGTGACGAGCGTCAGCTTCGGGTTCATCACCCGGGTGGACACGGAGGCGTAGCCGTGGCTGCGGTAGAGGCGCAGATTCCGCTCGCTGCGGTGGCCGGTGAGGAGCTGGAAGCGGCGGGCCGCGGGCTCGCCCGCGAAGTGCGCCTCGATGGCGTCGAGCAGCCGGCCGCCGAGACCGTGCCGCTGCATCCGCGGGTGGACGATGAGCTTGCCGATCAGGGCGGTGCCCTCGCCGTCGATCTCGCCGCGGACTGAGGCGATCACCTCGTCGCCGAGGCGGGCGACCAGGGCGTGCCCCCGGTCGAGCTCGGCGCGCAGATCGCCGAGGGTCTGGGTGAGCGGTTCCATGCGGTAGTCGCCGTAGAGCTCGGCCTCGCTCTGGTAGCACAGGTACTGCAGCTTGAGGATCTGTTCGGCGTCCTCTGCCGTTGCCGCTGAGATGGTCACGCTCATGCCCATGTGTGCATGCCTCCCGCTCACCTGCTGCCCGGTTGTCTACCGCTCCATTCCCCGGAGTTCAGGAGCCGCAACCTCTGTCGCGAGCATTCTGCGCAAGCATCCCAGGCAGCGGGAACGCATCGGCCCCAGACTTCCTTGTGAGATTCCCAACTCTCCTGCGATTTCGCGGTAAGTGGGGTCCTCCGGCGACAGCATCGCAGTCAGCAGCCGGCGGCAGCGGCCCGGTGCTCGGGCGACGGCGGCCCGCAGCGCGCGGCGCCGTTCCGCGACGAGCGCGGCCCGTTCGGGGCAGGCGGCGGGTCCCGCGGCGGGCTCGGCCGTGTAGGGGCGTTCGCGCCGGGCCCGGTGCCGGGCGCGGCGCGCCTCCTCCCGTACGGCTCCCGCGACCCACTCGGCGGCGTCCGCCGGCGGGCCCTCGGTGTCGAGCCGTTCCAGGAGCCGCACCCAGACGGACTGTTCGAGGTCCCCGGAATCCAGTGCGTCACCGTGGGCCTCGGCGCTCGCCTCCGCCGCGACGAGCGGCCGCAGGTAGCGCACGAGCGCCCCGGCGGTCCCGGCCGGCACGGCGCCGGGGGCCGCCGGGGCGGTACGGGTCCCGGCGGCGTTCCGGCCGGCGCTCGGTCCGGGCGCGGAGCCGCTCCCGGCGACGGTCGCGGGCCGGGCCGCCACGGCGCTCCGCAGGGCGGCCGAACCGGAAGCGGAGTCCTCTTCACACGGTGTCATGCCGTGCGGGACGCCCCACCGCGAGCTGCGGTTTCCGCCGGGGCGCGCTCTCACCCGACCGCATGACGGCCGTTCGGCCGCTGACACGGTCCGGCCGGGCGGCGGTGCTCCGCCGCCGGCCGGTGCGGGACCCGACGGGCGGTCAGCCGTCGACGAAGTCGGCTCGGGCCAGCAGACCCGTGTCCGGATTGTCGGTGAAGATCCCGTCGATGCCCTGCTCGAAGTACACCTTGAACGCGCCGAAGACGTCCCCGTACGCGTTCGGGTCCGTGCCGCGGCGGAAGTCGGCGGGCAGGAAGGAGTTCTCGTTCCGCATCGTGTACGGATGCAGGATCAGACCCCGGGCGTGGGCGTCACGGACGAGCGTGGTGGGCGTGCCCAGCCTGCCGTTCGCGTCCCTCGGCACGATGAGGTCGAGGGTGGGGCCGATGCCCTGCGCGTACGAGGCGATCCACTTCAGGCCCTGCGGCGTGACCAGGTCCGCGACCGTGCGCGGGTCACCGGACTGGACGAAGTCCCAGGGGCGGGTGTTCGCGCCGGAGAGCAGCACGACGCGCGGCGAGTCCACCAGCTTCGCGAGCCGCTCGATGCTGGTCGGCTCGAAGGACTGGAGGAAGACGGGCGAGTGTGCGCGGTGCCGGCCGTGACGGCGCAGCAGCTTCGCCAGCCGCTCCTCCAGGCCGAGGCCGATGCCGCGGAAGTAGGTGGGGTGCTTGGTCTCGACGTGCAGCCAGACGGGCCGGCCGCGGCGGCGGCCCTCGGCGTCGGCCCAGCGCAGCACCTCCTCGAAGGTGGGGATCGTCCAGCGGCCGTCGTAGACGGTGTTCTCCTGGCGGCTCGCCGGTATCCGCTCCTTGGCGCGCAGCGTCTTCAGCTCGGCCAGGGTGAAGTCCTCGGTGAACCAGCCCGTGATGGCGGTGCCGTCCACCGACTTGGTCGTCCGGCGCGAGGCGAACTCGGGGCGGGAGGCGACGTCGGTGGTGCCGGTGATGTCGTTCTCGTGGCGGCAGACCAGGTGCCCGTCCTTGGTGGGTACGAGGTCCTGCTCGACGACGTGCGCACCCATGTCCAGGGCCAGCTGGTAGGAGCCGAGGGTGTGCTCGGGCCGGTAGCCACTGGCCCCGCGGTGGGCGATGACGGTGGGCACCGGCAGCGAGCGGTAGCCGGAGCCGTGTCCGCCGCCGTGCCGCTCGCCGGGGGCCCGGACGTCCCCGGCGGCGCGCTCCGCGGCGTGCGCGCCCGGCGCGGCGGCCATCCCGAGCGCCGCCGACCCGAGCACCGCCGCCCCCAGGAGGGTCCGCCGCCCGGGGGTACTTTCCGCACCGTGTGTCATAAACACTCCTCCGTCGAATGGTGATGTCCCGCACCTGATCGGCGGGGCCGCGCGGCGCACAGGCTAGGCGCGGGCGCGTTACGAGCGGGAGACCCGGGGCGAACGGGGCGCGAATTCAGGTCAACACTGTGTATCTGCCCGGTGAACCCAATGTGCGGTCGGGCGGCACCCGCGAGTATCGTCCTCACCTGCAGAGACTTCGCCAGCCGTACCCGCCGTCCCGCTCCTGACACCGGAGGACACGTTGTCCCGCTTGTCGCTCATCAAGGCAGTGCTCGGACCGATCCTGCGCCTGATGTTCCGCCCCCGCGTGGAAGGCGCGGAGAACATCCCGGGGGACGGCCCGGTCATCCTCGCCGGCAACCACCTCACCTTCATCGACTCGATGGTGCTCCCCATCGTGTGCGACCGGCCCGTGTACTTCATCGGCAAGGACGAGTACGTCACCGGCAAGGGGCTCAAGGGCCGGCTGATGGCCTGGTTCTTCACCGGCGTCGGCATGATCCCCGTGGACCGGGACGGCGCGAACGGCGGTGTGGCGGCGCTGATGACGGGCCGCCGGGTGCTGGAGGAGGGCAAGGTCTTCGGCATCTACCCGGAGGGCACCCGCTCCCCCGACGGCCGTCTGTACCGCGGCCGTACGGGCATCGCGCGGCTCACCCTGATGACGGGCGCGCCCGTCGTCCCGTTCGCCATGATCGGTACCGACAAGCTCCAGCCGGGCGGCGCCGGCGTGCCGCGTCCCGGCCGGGTGACGGTCCGCTTCGGCAAGCCGATGGAGTTCTCGCGCTACGAGGGCATGGACCGCGACCGCTACGTGCTGCGGGCGGTGACGGACTCGGTGATGACCGAGGTGATGCGGCTGTCCGGCCAGGAGTACGTGGACATGTACGCCACGAAGGCGAAGGCCGCCTGAGCGGACGGCGGCCGGACCGTTCCGGCCGCCCCTCGGGCCGGGGCGCAGCGGACGGGGCCCGCGCCGGGTCACCCGGCGCCGGCCGCGCGTGGTCGCCGGCCGCACTGGGGGATCCGACCGCGACCCGCCGTGTGCGGAGCCGCCGCAAGCCGAACGCCGCCCCCGCGCATCGAGCGCGGGGGCGGCGCGATGTGCGGGGACGTCCGGTCCGGTGCTGCGGGGCCGGGTCTCGCCGGTCGCCGGGCGTCAGTGCTCGACGCCGTCCGCCAGCTTCTGGCCGCGCATGAGGAACCACGCGGCCACGGCGGTGGCGAGCAGCACCGCGGCGCCCACACCCGCCGCGAGCCGCAGCCCCTCGACGAACGCCTCCTGCGCCGCCCCGACCAGTTCGGTCCGCTGGTGGGCCGGCAGCACGGCCGCGGCCTCGACCGCCCCGCCGAGCGACTCATGGGCCGCGGACGCCACGTCCGCCGGGACTCCGGACGGTGTCGCGAAGTCCCGGTACACGCCGGTCACGATCGATCCGAGCAGCGCGATGCCGAGCGCCGCGCCGAGTTCGTAGGCCGTCTCGGACACGGCCGAGGCAGAGCCGGCCTGTTCCTTCGGCACGCTGGACAGGATGACGTCGGCCGTGACGGTGAACGAGAAACCGGCCCCGACGCCGACGACCAGCAGGGCCGCGCCGAGCAGCGGATAGCCCGTGGAGCTGCCGATGACGGTGAGCACGGCCAGTGCGACACCCACGGCGGCGAGTCCTCCGGCCACGACGGACCGGACGGAGAACCGGCGGGCGAAACGCCCGGCGACGAGTCCGGTCGCCACCGCGCCGATCGCGGCGGGCAGCTCGGCGAGCCCGGCCTCGAGCGGCGGCCGCTCCTGGACCAGTTGGAGGAACTGGGAGAGGAAGAAGACCAGTCCCGACAGCCCGAGGATGGTCAGCAGGTCGGCGAGCACCGCGCCGGAGAAGCCCCGGTGCCGGAACAGCCGCATGTCGAGCAGCGGCGACGGCAGGGTGAGCTGCCGGCGGACGAAGCCGTACAGCGCGGCCGCGCCGATGAGCGCGGCGGCGCCGGACTCCCAGCCCGGACCGTGGCTCGCGGCCTCCTTGATCGCGTACACGACGCCGACCATGCCTGTCAGCGACAGGGCGACGCTCATCAGGTCCCAGGGCCCGGCGACCGGGTTCTTCGATTCGGGCAGCAGCTTGATGCCGACGAGGACGAGGACGGCCATCACGGGCAGGTTGATGAGGAAGACCGAGCCCCACCAGAAGTGCTCGAGCAGGAAGCCTCCGACCACCGGTCCGACGGCGGCGCCGGCCGAGGCCATGGCGCCCCAGATGCCGATGGCGATGCTGCGTTCGCGCGGGTCGTGGAAGATGTTGCGGATCAGCGCCAGCGTGGAGGGCATCAGCGTGGCCCCGGCGACGCCGAGCAGGGCCCGGGCGAGGATCATCATCTCGGGCGTGGTGGCATAGGCGTTGAGCACGGAGACGGCGCCGAAGGCGACGGCACCGGTCAGCAGCAGCTTCTTGCGGCCGATCCGGTCGCCGAGGCTGCCCATCGAGACGAGCAGTCCGGCGATGACGAACGAGTAGACGTCGCCGATCCACAGCAGCTGGGTGCCGGTGGGCTTGAGGTCCTCGCTGAGGAAGGGCGTCGCGAGGCCGAGCACGGTGGCGTCCACGGCCACCAGCAGGACGGCCAGGACCAGTACCGCCAGCGCGAGCCAGCGCCCACGGCGGTACAGGGTCTCGTCCGCCCCGCTCGTGCGCTGGACGGTACTGCTGGTCATTTCTCCACACTCCGTCGTGCTCCGCCGAGCAGCAGCTCGGCGATCATGTACTGGAAGTCGTTCTTGGCGACCCGGCCGTCCATGGCGGCCCAGGCGCAGGTACCGATGAGGCCGTAGAGGGCCTCGGTGAGCCAGACGGGCGAGAGGTCGATCCGGAACTCGCCCTGTTCCTGGCCGCGCCGGAACAGGGAACTGACGCGGGCGTCCAGACGGGCCCAGCCCTCGTCGACCTGGTCGCCCTCGAACAGCTGGTTCTCGGTGACCAGGAAAGCGAGCAGCTCGGCGGCGGGCTCCATCTCGGCGATCAGCCGGCGCAGCGCGTCGCCGGCGGGGCCGTCCTCCAGCGCGGCGCGGTCGACGGCCGCCTCGAACTCCGCGATGCCGAAGGCTTCGAGCGCCTTCACGAGCGCGTCCCTCCCGGCGAAGTGCCGGTGCAGCGTCGCCCGCCCGATGCCCGCCGCGCGGGCGACCTCGTCCATCGTCGCGGTCGACCTCCGGGCGAGGAGGGCGGCTGCGGCGCGCAGCACCTGTTCACGATCCATGACTGTGAGACAACCATACTCCGAATGAGACGTCAATGTCTCATTCGATAATTCGATGCCTCGCCGAAGGGTGGGGTAGGGAAGCTGAGCGCATGAAGCCACTGCTGCTGATCGACATCGACGGACCGCTCAATCCGTACGGCGGGAAGCCGGAGCGCCGGCCCGAGGGGTACACGACGCACCGGATGCGGCCCCGCGGCTGGGCACACGAGAAGCCCCTGCGGGTCTGGCTCAACCCGGGCCACGGCGAGGAGCTGCTCGCGCTCGGGGAACGGTACGAACTGGTCTGGGCGACGACATGGAAGGGCGAGGCGAACGCCTGGGTGGGCCCGCAGCTGGGGCTGCCCGAACTGCCGTTCGTCGACTGGCCCGTGATGCACGGCGCCGCGCCGCGGGGGACGTTCTGGAAGACGCAGTACGTGCTGGAGTACGCGGCCGGGCGGCCGTTCGCCTGGATCGACGACGAGATCACGGATCTGGACCGCGAGTACGTCGAACGGAAGCACCTCGCCGCCGCCCTGCTGCTGCACGTCGACCATCGGATCGGACTGATCCGGCCGGACTTCGACGCGCTCGCGGACTGGGCGGCGGCGCTGTGAGTGGCGGTGGGTGACGGGGTGCCGTAGGTGGCCACGGCGCTGTGAGTGACAGGTGTGCCGTGGGTGGCGGCGGTGCGGTGAGGGACGGGGGCTGCGGTGAGGGGCGGTGGTGCGGCGGCCCCGGTCGGGCCGGTGCCGCCGTGACGGTCAGCGCTTGGCGGTGGCCCAGGCGTGCTGTGCGGCGAGGTCCGCCTTGACCTCCGCGAGCTGGGCGGCGACGGCGGACGGCGCCGTACCGCCGCGACCGCTGCGGGAGGCGAGCGCGCCGGGGACGTCGAGCACGGTCCTGACCTCGGGGGTGAGGTGCGGCGAGATCTTCGCGAACTGGTCGTCGGTGAGCTGGTCCAGCTCGATCCCGTGCGCCTCGCACTCCTTGACGCACTCGCCGGCGACCTCGTGCGCGACGCGGAACGGCACGCCCTGCTTCACCAGCCACTCCGCGATGTCCGTGGCGAGCGAGAAGCCGGCGGGCGCGAGTTCCTCCATCCGCTCACGGTTGACGGTCAGGGTGGCCATCATCCCGGTGAACGCGGGCAGCAGCACCTCGAGCTGGTCGCAGGAGTCGAAGACCGGCTCCTTGTCCTCCTGGAGGTCGCGGTTGTACGCGAGCGGCAGGGCCTTCAGCGTGGCGAGCAGACCGGTCAGATTGCCGATCAGCCGGCCCGACTTGCCGCGCGCCAGCTCGGCGATGTCCGGGTTCTTCTTCTGCGGCATGATCGACGAGCCGGTGGAGAAGGCGTCGTGCAGGGTCACGAAGGAGAACTCCTTCGTGTTCCAGATGATGACCTCCTCGGCGATCCGGGAGAGGTTCACGCCGATCATCGCGGTGATGAACGCGAACTCGGCGGCGAAGTCCCGCGAGGCCGTGCCGTCGATGGAGTTCCCCGCACTGCCGTGCTCGAAGCCGAGGTCCCGCGCCACCGCCTCCGGGTCGAGTCCCAGCGAGGACCCGGCGAGCGCGCCGGAGCCGTACGGGGAGACGGCGGTCCGCTCGTCCCACTGGCGCAGCCGCTCGGCGTCCCGGGACAGCGACTGGACGTGGGCGAGCACATGGTGGGCGAAGAGCACGGGCTGGGCGTGCTGGAGGTGCGTGCGGCCCGGCATGGCGACGTCGGGGTGGGCCTCGGCGAGGCCCACGAGGGCGTCCTGGAGCTCGGCGACGAGTCCGCCGATGATCCTCGCGTGGTCGCGCAGGTACATCCGGAAGAGCGTGGCGACCTGGTCGTTGCGGGACCGACCGGCGCGCAGCTTGCCGCCGAGATCGGGACCGAGGCGCTCCAGGAGACCGCGCTCCAGAGCGGTGTGGACGTCCTCGTCCGCGATGGTGCCGGTGAAGCTGCCGTCGGCGACGTCCGCCTCGAGCCGGTCGAGCCCGGCGAGCATCCGCTCCAGCTCGTCGGCGGTGAGCAGGCCCGCCTTGTGCAGCACGCGGGCGTGGGCGCGGGAGCCGGCGATGTCGTACGGCGCGAGCCGCCAGTCGAAGTGGACCGACGCCGACAGCTTCGCCAGCGCCTCCGCGGGACCGTCGGCGAACCGGCCGCCCCAGAGCCGGACGTCACCGTTGTTGCTGCTCACAGCACTTGCTCCTCAAGAATTGCCGGGCTTCGGATGTGCGGCCGCCTCCCCTGCTCCCGGCCCCCGGAAGGCCCGGGCCCGGCGGAACGGAGGGGAGGCGGCAGCGGTGGACCTATGGAATCAGGCGAGGTCGCGCTTCGCGGCGATCTTCGACGAGAGTCCGAAGATGTCGATGAAGCCCTGGGCCTTCGACTGGTCGAACGTGTCGCCCGTGTCGTAGGTCGCGAGGTTGAAGTCGTACAGCGACTGCTCCGACCGCCGGCCGGTGACGACGGCGCGGCCGCCGTGCAGGGTCATCCTGATGTCGCCGGTGACGTGCTGGTTGGCCTCGTCGACGAAGCCGTCCAGGGCCCGCTTGAGCGGGGAGAACCACAGGCCGTCGTAGACGAGCTCGCCCCAGCGCTGCTCGACCTGCCGCTTGTACCGGGCCAGCTCGCGCTCGACGGTGACGTTCTCCAGCTCCTGGTGGGCGGTGATCAGCGCGATCGCGCCGGGAGCCTCGTACACCTCACGGGACTTGATGCCGACGAGCCGGTCCTCGACCATGTCGATCCGGCCGATGCCCTGGGCGCCGGCCCGCTCGTTGAGCTGCTGGATCGCCTGCAGGACGCTGACGGGCTTGCCGTCGAGGGCGACCGGCACGCCCTCCTTGAAGGAGATGATCACCTCGTCGGCCTCACGGGCCTCGGCCGGGTTGGAGGTGTACTCGTAGATGTCCTCGATCGGGCCGTTCCAGATGTCCTCCAGGAAGCCGGTCTCGACGGCCCGCCCGAAGACGTTCTGGTCGATGGAGTACGGCGACTTCTTGGTGGTCGCGATCGGGAGCTGCTTCTCCTCGCAGAACGCGATGGCCTTGTCCCGGGTCATCGCGTAGTCGCGGACCGGTGCGATGCACTTCAGGTCGGGGGCGAGGGAGGCGATGCCGGCCTCGAACCGCACCTGGTCGTTGCCCTTGCCGGTGCAGCCGTGGGCCACGATCGAGGCGCCGTGCTTCTTCGCGGCGGCCACGAGGTGCTTGACGATCGTCGGCCGGGAGAGGGCGGACACCAGCGGGTAGCGGTCCATGTAGAGGGCGTTGGCCTTGATCGCCGGGAGGCAGTACTCCTCGGCGAACTCGTCCTTGGCGTCCGCGACCTCCGCCTCGACGGCACCGCAGGCGAGCGCGCGCTTGCGGATGACGTCCAGGTCCTCGCCGCCCTGGCCGACGTCCACGGCAACGGCGATGACCTCGGCGCCCGTCTCCTCGGCGATCCAGCCGATGGCGACGGAGGTGTCCAGACCGCCCGAGTAGGCGAGTACGACGCGCTCGGTCACGGGTTTCTCCTTACGGTGCATGCGGTGATGGGTATAACTATGCAGTCCTCCGTATGTTTTGTCAACGCGCGGGAAATCCCGTGGCCGCCGGTCCTCCCGTTGCATACCCTCACCTCCATGCCGACCAGGGGGAACGCGGCCGTCGAACGGCTGATGCAGGGGACGGGGCTCCACGAGGCGCTCGGGGCGACGGAACCGGAGGTCTGGCTGTAGCTCGACGCGGAGGTCCGCACCGTGCGACCCAACGCACCGGTGAGCTGGTCCGGGGACCGCGCCCGCGTGCCCGCCCTGGCGCTGTGCCACCGTGACGGGAGGGTCCGGGAAGCGGCTCTGGAGCGGGTCACCGACGCCCCTGACCTGCTGCCGCTGCTGGTGGTCCGGACCGCGGACTGGGCCGGGCCGGTCCGGAAGCGGGGCCGGGACCTGCTCCCCGCGCTGCTGGCCGGGTCGCTGCCGGCGGACCCGGTGCCGGTCACGGCGCTGACGCTGCGGCTGGCACGCCGCGACCGCGGCGGCTTCGCCCCCGAGGCCCTGGCCTCCTTCCTGCGGACGGCCCGGCCGCCCGTCCTCGAGCCCCTGCTGGCCGCCCCGGACCGCCACACGCGCCGCTTCGCCTTCGGTCTGGCCGTGGAGCGCGGACTCCTGCCCGCGAACCGCCTGGCCCTCGCCGCCGCGGCCGAGGACGACACCGTCGTGCAGAACCTGTGCGCAGAGGCCGCCCTCGCGCTCGACGCCACCGGCGACGACGTGATCGTCCCCCTGCTGCGCTCCCGGTATCCCGCCGCACGCTCCGCCGGGGTCACGGCCCTGCGCCGGGCCGGGCGCCACGGCGAGGCCCGCCCGTACCTCGCGGACCGCTCGGGGCAGGTACGGGCCTGCGCCCGCTATGTCCTGCGGCAGGGCGGAATCGAACCGCACCCCCTCTACCGCGCCCTGTGCGCCGACCCGGCCGACCACGGCGTACCGGGCTGGGCGCCGCTCGGGCTCGCCGAGTGCGGCGAGAGCGCTGACGCCGAGCTGCCGTGGCCGCTGACCGCCCATCTCATGCCGTCGGTACGGGCCAGGGCCGTCGCCGGGCTCCGCCTGCTCGGCAGGTCCGACGTGGAGCGGCTGCGTCCGCTGCTCGACGACCCCACGCCCGCCGTCGCCCGGGAGGCGGCGACCGCGCTCCTTCCGTGGGCGGACCGGCTCCCCGAGGACTGGCTCCGGCGGCGGCTCACCGCCCGCCGGTATCCGACCCACACCCGGCGCGCGGCGTTCCGCCTGCTGCGCGCCCGGGGCGGGATCGCGGAACTCCGTGCCGCCGTGATCCTCCTGGACGACTCGGACCCCTCGCTCAGGGCCCTGGCGGGATCCGCGATCCGGCAGTGGGAGCCGCCCGTGGAAAGGCACCACGACCCGGCCGAACTGGACGCGCTGCTGCACCGCTGCACTCATCTGTTCGGCGAGTACGTACTGCTGCGCCTGCGGGGCCGGGCGGGACTGACCGGACGGCCCCCGGCCGGCGGGGAAACGGGGACAGTCGGGGAGCCCGGGACGGCTCAGGAGCCGGGGACGGCCGTGCGGCACGCCAAGAGCACGGCGCCTCCCCGGCGTTCACGCGTTCGCGCGATAATCCGGGCATGGGTCAGACGTACGAACGCATAGACGGCCGTATCCGTACCTTCATCGAGGAGCAGCCGGTCTTCTTCACCGCCACCGCGCCGCTCGCCGCCGACGGACATGTCAACCTCTCCCCCAAGGGCCGGAAGGGCACCCTCGTCGTCCTCGACGAACTGACCCTGGCCTACCTGGACTTCGGCGGCAGCGGCGCCGAGACCATCGCCCACCTCCGGGAGAACGGCCGCATCACCCTGATGTGGTGCGCTTTCAGCGGACCGCCGAAGGTGCTGCGGGTGCACGGACACGGCGAGGCGGTCTTCCGGGACGACCCGCGCTGGGCCGGGTACCTCGCCCACTTCCGGGACGCCGACGGCGACGGCGCCCGCGCGGTGATCGTCGTGCGCGCCCGGCGGATCGGCGACGCCTGCGGGTTCGCCGTTCCCTTCATGGACTACCGCGAGGACCGGTTGCAGCACGCGGAGTACCTCGCGCGCAAGACCGACGAGGAGTTCGCGGCCTACTGCGAGAAGAAGCCGCACGTCGGAGTGAGTCTGGACGGGCTGCCCGCTCTCCCGCTGCCACTGCCCGCGCGCACGGACTGAACCGCTGAGGACGCCGATGCGGTACGGCGCCGAGTGCCGGCGCGGTGCCGCACCGGACGCCCGCCGGGGACCTCGGGAGCGCCTCGCGCGGGAACTCGACGGCGCCGCGTCCGGCGGCTCGCCGACTGCGCTGCCCGGCGATTGAACTCCTCGGACCTCCTCTCCGTATCCACCTGAGCGATACGGATGACCGAGGAGCAGCGGTGACGATGATTCAGAGCGGTCGGGCGGCCAGACGCCTGACCATGCAGGCGATCCGGCCGCGCCGCAATCCGGCGACGGTGCTGCTGGTCGCCGCCTGGGCCGGGGCCGCCGCCGTGATGTGGCTGTGGTGGGACAACACCGCCGTCGTCCACATGGACACCGCGGAGTGGCTTATCGGGGCGGGCCGGATCACGGGCCTGCTCGGCGGCTACATGATCGCCCTCGTGGTGCTGCAGATGGCGCGCGTGCCGGCGCTGGAGCGGCGGGTGGGCTCCGACCGGGCGACGCGCTGGCACGCGATGAGCGGCCGTTACGCGATCAGCCTCGTCGTCGCCCATGTCGTGCTCACCGTCTGGGGGTACTCCGTCCAGGCACGGACCGGACTGGTCGAGCAGACCGTCACCGTCGTCGTGGACTTCCCCGAGATGATCGAGGCGACGATCGGCACGGCGCTCCTGCTGCTGGTCGGCTTCGTCTCGGCGGGCGCCGTGCGCCGCCGGATGCGCTACGAGACCTGGTACTACCTGCACCTGCTGACCTACGTCGCCGTCTATCTGACGTTCTGGCACCAGCTCGCCACCGGATCGGAGTTCGTGGCCAGCGCGACCGCCCGCACGATCTGGTACGTGCTCTACGGCACGGTCGGCGCCCTGCTCCTCTGGTACCGGATCCTGGCGCCGGTGCGGCTCAACCTCCGGCACCGGATGCGGGTGGAGTCCGTCGTGGACGAGGCGCCGGGCGTGGTGTCCGTGCTGGTGACGGGCCGGCGGCTGCACCGGATCGGCGCGGAGGCGGGCCAGTTCTTCCGCTGGCGGTTCCTTACCGACGGCCTGCGCTGGAGCTCCAATCCGTACTCCCTCTCCGCTCCGCCCCGTCCCGACCTGCTGCGCATCACCGTCAAGGCCGCCGGGGAGCACAGCAGGGCGCTCGGCCGGCTGGAGCCGGGGACCCGGGTCTGGGCCGAGGGTCCGTACGGAGCGATGACCGCGGGCCGGCGCAGCCGGAACAAGGTGCTCCTGATCGCCGGAGGCGCCGGGATCACCCCGCTGCGGGCGCTGTTCGAGACGCTGCCCGGCGGTCCCGGGGACCTGTCACTGCTCTACCGGGCCGGTTCCACGGAGGACCTGGCGCTGTGGACCGAGCTCCAGGAGATCGCCGAGACCCGGCGGGCGAAGCTGCTGTACGCCGTGAACGGGCCTGACGGGGCGCGTCCGGAGATCACCACCGAGCGGCTGAAGGAAGTGTTCCCCGACATCGACGAGCACGACGTGTACCTCTGCGGCCCGCCCGGGCTCGCCGAGGAGTCCTACAACGCACTGCGGGCGGCGGGCGTGCCGTCGCGTCGTATCCATCACGAATCGTTCGAGATGTGAGGCCGTACGTGAAGAGGAAGCATCCACTGCGCCGGATGATGATCGCCGTCGCCGGCACCACGTCGGCCGTCGCGCTGCTCCTGACGCTGAAGCAGCCGGGCACCTCGGTGGCGGGAGCGTCGTCGCAGGCCGGCGGCGCACCCCCGGCGGCCTCGGCACCCGCCGGCAGCGGGGCCGTACCCGCGGGCGGGGAGACCGTCCTCGGGGAGGAGGCCGACACCCAGTTCGGACCGGTACAGGTCGAACTCACGCTGAGCGACGGGCGTATCACGGCGGCCCGGGCCGTCAAGGTGCCGAGCACCGACGCCAACAGCCGCAAGATCGCCGCCGATGCCGTACCGAAGCTCAACCAGGCGGCCCTCGCCGCGCAGAGCGCCGGGATCGACTCCGTCTCCGGCGCCACCTACACCAGCGAGGGCTACATCCGCTCCCTGCAGAGCGCCCTCGACAAGGCGGGCGCGGGCGAAGGAACGGGCCAGGGCACGCCGGGCGGAGGAAACGGCGGGGCCCCGGATGGGGACGGGTCGGGCGGCGAGCCGGGCACCGGCACCGGCGAAAATTCGGGTTCTGGCCAGGACTCCGGCTCGGGCCAGGACTCCGGCTCGGACTCGGGCTCGGCGGGGACGGAGTCGGTGCTCGGGGACGTGGCGGGCACCCAGTACGGCGACGTGCAGGTGCGCCTCACCGTCAGCGGCGGGCGGATCACCTCAGCCGAGGCCGTCAGGACGCCCGACTCCGACGCCAACAGCCGCAAGATCGCCGCCAGCGCCGTACCGAAGCTCAACCAGGCGGTCCTCACCGCGCAGAGCGCCGGGATCGACTCCGTCTCCGGCGCCACCTACACCAGCGAGGGCTACATCCGCTCCCTGCAGAGCGCCCTCGACAAGGCGGGCCTGTGAGCGGGGAGACGGCGCGGATGCGCCATGCCGAGCACGTGATGGGCACGGTGTTCTCGTTCGACGTCCGGCTGGACGGCGATGCCGACCGCGAGCGCGTACGCGCCGGGCTCGCCGCCGCCGTGGCCGGACTGCACCACGTGGACGAGGTGTTCTCGACGCACCGCCCCGAGAGCCAGATCAGCAGGCTCGCCAGGGGTGAACTCGCCCTGGCCGACTGCGAACCGGAGGTCGCCGAGGTCTTCGGGCACTGCGAGGCCGAGGAGCGCCTGAGCGACGGGTGGTTCACCGCCCGCTACGCGGGCGGACTCGACCCCACCGGTCTGGTGAAGGGGTGGGCCGTCCAGCGTGCGGTGGACATGATCGCCTCTTCCGGTGCCACGGCGGTCTGCCTCAACGGCGGCGGCGACGTCCAGCTGTACGGGGGCCCCTGGCGGATCGGCATCTCCGACCCGCTGTGCCCCGGCGGGCTGGCGGCGGTCGTCGAGGCGCACGACGGTCTCGCCGTCGCCACCTCCGGCCCGGCCGAACGCGGCTGCCACATCATCGACCCGCACACCGGCGCGGCGCCGGCCGGGGGCCTGGCGTCCTTGACCGTCGTCGCCCCGGGGCTGACCCAGGCGGACGCGCGGGCGACGGCCGCCTACGCCATGGGCCCGGAAGCCCGCGCCTGGCTGGAGCAACTCCCCGGCGCGGAGGGGTTCGCCGTCGCCCCGGACGGCACCACTTGGCAGACCACCGGATTCGCCCGGCATCTGGCGCGGTCCGGGAACGGGGAGGGCCGGGCGGCCTGACCGCCGGGGGCGGCACGTCGGGCCACCGACGGGGTGTTCACGGCCCGTGCGGGCCGTGAACACCCCGGCCGTCAGCGGTCCTTCTGCGCGAGACGCAGCAGGTGGTCCGCGAGAGCCTGGCCGCCCGCCGGATCGCGGGAGATGAGTAGCAGGGTGTCGTCACCGGCGATCGTGCCCAGAATCGCGTGGAGTTCCGCCTGGTCGATGGCCGAGGCGAGGAACTGGGCCGCACCCGGGGGCGTCCGCAGGACCACCAGGTTCGCCGAGGCCTCCGCGGAGATCAGCAGCTCGCCGGAGAGCCGGCGCATCCGCTCCTCCTTGGCGGACTCCCCCAACGGGGCCTGCGGGGTGCGGAATCCGCCCTCGCTCGGCACCGCGTAGATGAGTTCCCCACCGGTGTTCCGGATCTTCACCGCCCCGAGTTCGTCGAGGTCGCGGCTGAGGGTCGCCTGGGTGACGCTCAGTCCGTCGTCCGCGAGCAGCTTCGCCAGCTGGCTCTGGGAGCGCACCGGCTGCCGGTTGAGGATGTCCACGATCCGGCGGTGGCGGGCCGTGCGGGTCTGCGGCACGGACGGCCCTCCCCCGGACTCCGCCTGGGGGGAACCCCAGTTCTCGGTGCCCTGCGCATCGGTCATCGTCGTCTCATTCTCCGGATCGTCCGTCCCCGTGTGTCTCGTCGAGGATGCCCGGGAGCGCCTGGAGGAAGGCGTCCACCTCCGCGTCGCCGATGATCAGCGGCGGCATGATCCGTACGACGTCGGGGGCGGGCGCGTTGACCAGGAGTCCGGCACCCTGAGCCGCCTGCTGCACCCGGGCGGCGAGAGGCTCGGTGAGCACGATACCCAGCAGCAGGCCCGCCCCGCGGACGTGGGAGACCAGCGGATGCCCCAGGGACTCGACGCCGTCCCTCAGCCTCTCACCGGTCCGCTTGACCTCGTCGAGCGTGCCGTCGAGCGTGCCGAGGACCGCGAGCCCGGCGGCGCAGGCGACCGGATTGCCGCCGAACGTGGTGCCGTGCTGCCCGGGCCGGAGCAGTTCGGCGGCCGGACCGAAGGCGATGGTCGCCCCGAGCGGCAGACCGCCGCCGAGGCCCTTGGCGAGGGTGACGACATCGGGGTCGACGCCCTCGTGCGCCTGGTACTCGAACCAGTGGCCGGTACGGCCGATGCCGGTCTGCACCTCGTCGAGCACGAGCAGCGTCCCGGTGGCGCGGGTGATCTCCCGTGCCGCCCGGAGATAGCCGGGCGGCGGGACCACCACTCCGTTCTCGCCCTGCACCGGCTCGACGACGACCAGTGCGGTGTCCTCGGTGACGGCGGCCCGCAGCGCTTCGGCGTCCCCGTACGGCACGTGCGTGACCTCGCCCGGCAGGGGCAGGAAGGGCCGCTGCTTGGCCGGCTGGCCGGTGAGGGCGAGCGCGCCCATCGTCCGGCCGTGGAATCCGCCCTGCGTGGCGACCATGTGAGGGCGGCCCGTGAGCCGGCCGATCTTGAAGGCGGCCTCGTTGGCCTCGGCCCCCGAGTTGCAGAAGAAGACGCGGCCGGGGCGGCCCGACAACTGGAGCAACCGCTCGGCGAGCGCGACGGGCGGCTCGGCGACGTACAGGTTCGACACATGGCCGAGCGTGCCGATCTGCCGGGTGACGGCCTCGACCACGGCAGGGTGGGCGTGGCCGAGGGCGTTGACGGCGATGCCGCCGACGAAGTCCAGGTACTCGGTGCCGTCGGCGTCCCAGACCCTGGCACCGTCACCGCGCACCAGCGACAGCGCCGGGGTGCCGTAGTTGTCCATCATGGAGCCCTGCCAGCGCTGCGAGAGCCGCTGGTTGGCCGTGGCGTCGTTCATGCCGGTCCCCCTTCGGTTCCGTCGGGCACGACCATCGTGCCGATGCCCTCGTCGGTGAAGATCTCCAGCAGGATGGAGTGCTGCACCCGGCCGTCGATGACGCGCGCGGTGTTCACCCCGTTGCGCACGGCGTGGAGGCAGCCCTGCATCTTGGGAACCATGCCGCTGGCGAGCTCGGGCAGCAGCTTCTCGAGCTCGGTGGCGGTGAGCCGGCTGATCACCTCGTCGCTGTGGGGCCAGTCCTCGTAGAGGCCCTCGACATCGGTGAGGACCATCAGCGTCTCCGCTCCGAGCGCGGCGGCCAGGGCGGCCGCGGCGGTGTCCGCGTTCACGTTGTACACATGGCCGTCGTCGGCGGAGCGGGCGATGGAGGAGACGACGGGGATGCGGCCGTCGTCCAGAAGAGCACTGATGGCACCGGTGTCGATCTCGGTGATCTCTCCGACCCGGCCGATGTCGACGAGCTCGCCGTCGATGGTGGGCCGGTGCTGGGTGGCGGTGATGGTGTGGGCGTCCTCGCCGGTGAGGCCCACGGCGAGGGGGCCGTGCTGGTTGAGCAGCCCCACCAGTTCGCGCTGGACCTGCCCGGCGAGCACCATGCGGACGACGTCCATGGCCTCCGGCGTCGTCACACGCAGCCCGGCCTTGAACTCGCTGACCAGACCGTGCTTGTCCAGCTGGGCGCTGATCTGCGGCCCGCCGCCGTGCACGACGACGGGCTTGAGGCCGGCGTGCCGCAGGAACACCACGTCCTGGGCGAAGGCCGCCTTGAGCTCCTCGTCGACCATGGCGTTGCCGCCGAACTTGATGACGACCGTCCTGCCGTGGTGGCGGGTGAGCCACGGCAGCGCCTCGATCAGCGTCTGCGCCTTGGGGAGTGCGGTGTGCTTGCGGGTGCTCATCGGCTCCGGCTTTCTCGTGACTCGCTCGGGACTCGCTTCGCTGACCCGCCCGGAACTCGCTCACTCGCCCGGGCTCGTGTGCGCGCCGGGCTCGTCCGGGAGTTCGCCCGGGGCTGGTTCAGGAGGAGTAGGCGCTGTTCTCGTGGACGTAGTCGGCGGTGAGGTCGTTGGCCCAGATGACGGCGGACTCGGACCCGGCGGCGAGGTCGGCGGTGATCCGGACCTCCCGGTAACGCATGTCGACCAGCTCCCGGTCCTCGCCCACGGAACCGTTTCGGCACACCCAGACACCGTTGATGGCCACGTTGAGCCGGTCCGGTTCGAAGGCGGCCCCGGTGGTGCCGATGGCGGACAGGACACGGCCCCAGTTGGGGTCCTCACCGTGGATGGCGCACTTGAGGAGGTTGTTCCGGGCGATGGAGCGGCCCACCTCGACGGCGTCGTCCTCGCTCGCGGCGTTGACGACCTCGATGCGGATGTCCTTGCTGGCGCCCTCGGCGTCGCCGATGAGCTTGCGGGCGAGGTCGTCGCACACGGCCCGTACGGCGTCGGCGAACTCGCCGTGGTCCGGGGTGGCGCCGGAGGCACCGGAGGCGAGGAGCAGCACGGTGTCGTTCGTGGACATGCAGCCGTCGGAGTCGACCCGGTCGAAGGTGACGCGGGTGGCGTCGCGCAGGGCCTTGTCCAGGCCGGCGGCGTCCACGTCGGCGTCGGTGGTGAGGACCACGAGCATGGTGGCCAGGCCGGGGGCCAGCATGCCCGCGCCCTTGGCCATGCCGCCGACGGTCCAGCCGTCCCGGGTGACGACGGCCGTCTTGTGCACGGTGTCGGTGGTCTTGATGGCGATGGCGGCCTTCTCGCCGCCGTGCGGGCTGAGTTCGGCGGCAGCCTTCTCGACGCCGGGCAGCAGCTTGTCCATGGGCAGCAGGACACCGATGAGACCGGTGGAGGCCACGGCGATCTCGCCGGCGCTGTGGCCTTCGAGCACCTCGGCGACCTTCTCGGCCGTGGCGTGCGTGTCCTGGAAGCCCTTGGGACCGGTGCAGGCGTTGGCGCCGCCGGAGTTGAGGACGACGGCGGAGACCTCGCCGCCCTTGAGGACCTGCTCGGACCAGAGGACGGGGGCGGCCTTGACGCGGTTCGAGGTGAAGACGCCGGCGGCGGCGCGGCGCGGCCCCTCGTTGACCACGAGGGCCAGGTCGGGCTTGCCGTTCTCCTTGATCCCGGCGGCGATCCCGGCCGCCGTGAATCCCTGTGCAGCGGTGACGCTCAAGGTGCCACTCCGATCGTAGAAAGGCCCGTGGTCTCGTCCAGACCGAGGGCGATGTTCATGCTCTGGACCGCGCCGCCGGCGGTGCCCTTGGCCAGGTTGTCGATGGCACTGATCGCGATGATGCGGCCGGCGGTCGCGTCCAGGGCGACCTGGACCTGAACGGCGTTGGAACCCTGGACGGACGCCGTGGCCGGCCACTGCCCCTCGGGGAGCAGCCGGACGAACGGCTCGTCCGCGTACGCCTTCTCGTAGGCGGCCCGTACCGCGTCGGCGGTGGTGCCGGGCACGGCCTTGGCGCTGCAGGTGGCGAGGATGCCGCGGGGCATGGGCGCGAGGGTCGGTGTGAAGGAGACGGTGACGGGCTCCCCCGCCGCCGCGCTGAGGTTCTGGACCATCTCCGGGGTGTGCCGGTGGCCGCCGCCGACCCCGTACGGGCTCATGCTGCCCATGACCTCGGAGCCGAGCAGATGGGGCTTGAGCGCCTTGCCGGCGCCGGAGGTACCGCTGGCGGCGGTGATCACGGCCTCGGGCTCGGCGAGTGCGCCCGCGTAGGCCGGGAACAGCGCGAGGGAGACCGCGGTGGGGTAGCAGCCGGGCACCGCGATGCGCTTGGACCCCTCCAGCGCGGCGCGGGCACCCGGCAGTTCGGGGAGGCCGTACGGCCAGGTCCCGGCGTGCGCGGAACCGTAGAACTTCTCCCAGTCGGCGGCGCTGCGCAGCCGGAAGTCCGCGCCCATGTCGACGACCAGTACGTCCTCGCCGAGCTGCTCGGCGACGGCCGCCGACTGGCCGTGGGGCAGCGCGAGGAAGACCACGTCGTGCCCCGCGAGCACCTCGGCGGTGGTGGCGGCGAGCACCCGGTCGGCGAGCGGCAGCAGATGGGGCTGCAGCGCTCCGAGCCGCTGCCCGGCGTTCGAGTTGGCCGTCAGGGCCCCGATCTCGACCCCGGGGTGCGCGAGGAGCAGCCGGAGCAGTTCCCCGCCCGCGTATCCGCTCGCTCCCGCGACTGCTGCACGTAGTGCCATCGGTTCCTCCGTACTCGATGGCATGACTATACGCATGACCGCAGTTTTATGCAATCGAGGGTGATCTCCGGGACGTCGGCCTCTCAGGTGAGGGTGACGTGCACACGCCTCTCGGCGAGGACGTCGAGCACCAGCGCGACCAGGTCGTACGGTTCGCCGTCGGGCGACAGGAGGCGGGACAGGTGCTCGCGCGCGGTAGCGATGTCCCGCCAGAGCAGGGTTGCGGGGGCGGTGTGGCCGAAGCCGCCGTGCAGGCAGTCCACGAGGGCGTCCACGCAGCCGCCGAAGTAGCCGCCGGGTCCGTTGACGGCTTCGCCGAGTGCCAGGAAGAGGCCCGGCTCATCCGTGACGTTCCGGCCGTCCAGCTCGTACGCACGCCCGGCCGGCGGGGGCTCGTGGGTGAGCAGGCAGCCCCGCTCCCGGACGAGTTCGAGCCACACCTCGCGCTGCCGGGCGCCCAGGCGAGCCCATGCGCCGGGGGCCTCCGGCGGGCCGGCGAACCAGCGGTCCCAGACGGGACGGGCGTGCCCGGGCACGGGCCGGTGGATCTCCGCGTCGAGTTCGAGGTCGATCAGATCCGGCCCTCGGGGGGACGGGCGCCAGGCACGAACAGCCGGGCGGAGCAGCCGGTCGGTGAGCGGCTCCCCGTTGTCGCCGCGTATCTCCAGAAAGGCCTCGCCCAGCTCCGGTACGTGCCGCGTACCGGACGCCAGCGCCTGACGCAGCCGGTCGCTCGGGGCGAGCCCCCGCAGGACGACCGGGGGCGCGGCCTGCTCCTCGGGCAGGACGCGCGCGAACTCGCGGCACGAGCCCAGCCACCGGTACCCGTCGTGCAGACGCACCGGTGCCCGGTGCCCCTCCGGCGGGCCCAGGTAGTCGTCGGTGCCGGTGAGTACGAGATCGTCCGTGCGCGGGTGCCGTCCGAGGCTTTCGGCGTCCTCGAGCAGCCAGACGTCGTCCGTGCCGTCTTCCGGCACCAGCCACACCCGGCTGCCGACCCAGCCGAGCACCTCGGCGTTGTCGGGCACCCAGCCGAGGAGCACGTACGTCGCGCGCCTGGGCTCCCGGAAGAGTCCGTCCACCTCGGCACAGACACCCCAGACGTGCCCGTGTTCCGGCTCCGTCAGGGCATACCGTCCCGGCCCGCGAGGGCCCCTGCTTTCATGCACGGCGAGAAGCATGCCCGGACCGGGCCCGGTCCGCGCAGCCATTTCACGGGCGACCGGCGATTCGGCGGCGAACGGTGCGGCCCGGAGGGCTTCGGCCGCACGAGGACCGGGCCGCGTGGGCGGATCGCCACGCGTCGGCACTCCGTCGCCGCTCGGCGGGGAGCCGGCAGTGGGTACCGGGCGGCCGACGGGCCCCTCGGCGGGGAGGAGGGAATCTGTTTGCCGGACCGATGATCACGGGTTACGGTCCCCGGGCACATACCGGGGGATCGGGCAGGCGGGGGACATGAAGGACGAAATCGGCGCGTCCGCGAAGAGCGTGGGCGCGTGGGGGCAGGCCGTCGCGGCAGTGGCGATGGTGGGGACGCTCGGCGTGGGGTTCTGGGCCCTCGGGGAGGTGTCGTCCGGCGGGACCGGCGAACGTCCGGCGCCGACGTGCTTCGACGGGGAGTCGGGGAAACCGGGCGGCGGGACCGGCAAGGCGCGCCGGGTGCTCTCCGGCACGCAGCTGTGCGAGGCCCTGCACCGGCCCGACCTCGCCGCCCTGCTGGGCACGCCGGGAGAACGCGCGAAGTCCGCCAACGGCAGCGACAGCACCGTGGGGTCCGGCGGCGACGCGATCGCCATCCCCTCGGCCGAGGTCGAGTTCGAGACGTACACCGTCACGCTGGGAGCCACCTACGACGGCCGCCCGGTGGCGGGGTCCCTGGCGTACCCGGGGAACGACGCGCGACGGGTGACGGCTCTGGGCCGGCCGGCGGTCCTCTACTCGGACCGCACCATCAGCATCGCCTTCCGCCTCGACGGGAGCGAAGCCTCCTCGGGCGGTCCCGGGCTGCCGGTCCGCACCCTCAGCGTGGCGCAGGACGCGAAGGACGGCGGCGGCTCCTTCGAGGTGAGCCTGTGGCGATCGGACGGCAGGGTGCCCGACGACGCGGTACTGCTCCGGGTCGCCGAGGAGGTGCTGCCGACCGTTCCGGGGTGGGCCGACCGCCGGTGACGGCCCCGGCGGGACCTCGCCACCGGCAGGGCGCCCCGGGAACGGCGCACACGACCGGGCCGGTTCGGTTCTGCCGTACGGCCGCGCCCCGTCCCAGCGGGCCGGATCCCCCCGGACCGGCGGCCGGGACCGGGCCCCGTGTTCACGGTACGAGCCGGGCCATCACGGCGAGGGGCAGCGACGGGTTCGCGGCCGCCGCCTCCACCACCTGCCAGTCGTCGTCCTCGAGCAGGTCGGCCGCGACCCGCGGGGGCAGGTGGGGGTGGCCGGCTGCCGTGCGCCTCGCCCGCTCGTCCGTCAGGCACATGAGCAGCGCCCCGGCAGTCGCGGCGCGGTGCCGGGCCACTTCGCGGAGCACCTTCCCCACCGGCGGTTCGTGCCTCGCCAGGTCCTCCAGCAATGCCGGTGAAGCGTCCGGATTCGCCGCCACCCCGGCGACCACCCGGACGCGGTGCCGGTCGACCATGGCACGCAACCGGTCTTCGGACAGGCCCGGATGTCCGGCGATGGACTTCAGGACCTTCGCGTCGGGGTCGGCGGCGAGTTCGTCGCGGATCCCGGCGGGCAGATCGCGCCGTTCCGCGACGAGCATGCGCACCGCCGCATGCGGCGACCTGGCCAGCTCCTCGACCTCGCCGGGAGAGGCTGCGGCGATCCGGGGCAGCAGGGTCGGGCCGATCCTGGCGAGGCCGGCCAGGGAGCCGAGCACGTCGAGCGGCACACGGGGGTGGAACGCGACGCTGCGCCGCACGTGCTGGTCGGGGTCCGCTGCCAGGTCCCGTATCAGCCTCTCGTCGAGTACCGGATTCCCGGCGAGTTCGGCCCGGACGCCGGGAGACGGATCCCTCGCGAGCCGTTCGCAGACCGACGGAGGCAGATCGGGACGGGCGGCGAGCCGAAGGCGGAGCAGCATCGAGGCGTGGTCGGCAAAGCCCGCGAAGGCTTCGGAGGGCGTCGCGGGGTTGCCCAGCGCCCTGTGGGTCAACTCGTGCACGGTGGACTGGTGCGTGCCGTCACAGGCCGCGCCCGGCCACAGGGTGCAGGTGGGCCGCGGACAGTGCGGGTCGTGCACGAAAGGCGTCGTCTCACGGTCACAGACCAGGCACCACCGCGCAGGGGGGATCCCGTCGCCCGTGAGGAGCATCGAGAGGACGTCCGGAGGCGTCCTCTCGTTGGCCGCGACGGCGCTGCGCACCTCGGCGTGCGGATGCCGCGCGAGCCTGGCGGCCGTGTCCGGGGTCGTCCACAGTGCGAGTTCGGCGACGACCCGGACGTCCGGATCGACGGCGAGTCCGTCCACCACGTCGGACGGCAGACCGGGACAGGCGGCCAGCTTCTGCCGGTGGTCCGCGTCCGGATGGGCTGCCAGGAGGCGTGCCCACTCGGGGCTTCCCGCACCGTTGTCGAGCAGCGCCAGGGCGGCGCCCGGCTGTGTCGCCGAATCGACGTCGGCGGCTGTCAGCCTGCCCTCATGAGCGAGCCGCACGGCCGTCGCCTCGTCCCGTCGGGCCAGCGTCACCGTCTGTGCGCGGCTGAGGTCCTCGCGCTCCGCGAGGGCCCAGTCGAGCTCGGAATCCGCAGCCGCGATCAGCCGGTCGACCAGTTCGGACGGCAGGGCCGGATTGACGGCAAGACCGTACAGAACATGATTCACGGCCGTTATCCTGCCGGAAGACGATCGAACGGTCAGCCGATTTCCGCGGCCACGATCGCCAGGCCGTGCCGCCCACGAGCACCGCTCCGCTCTCGACGGCGACGAGGCCCGGCGGTGCTCCGACTCACGCGCGGCCGCGCCCCTTGAGCGGAGGCGTCCGGTCGCGCACCGGCACACCCCCTCACCCCTCCGAGACCGCGATCCCGGCGTCCGCCCCGGCGTCGTCGCCGGTGTCCGGCTCCCAGCGCAGCAGGTCCCCCGGCTGACACTCCAGAACCTCGCAGAGCGCGGCGAGCGTGGCGAATCGCACCGCCTTCGCACGGCCGTTCTTGAGCACCGCGAGGTTGGCGGGCGTGATGCCCACGCGTTCGGCCAGCTCGCCCACCGACATCTTCCGCCTGGCGAGCATCACGTCGATGTCGACGGTGATCGGCATCAGATCACCTCGTCCAACTCGGCCTGCATCTGCGCCGCTTCTGCGTCGCGGGCGACGGCCTGGGCGAGCAGCATCCGCAGGACGAGCACGATGAGCGCCACACCGAGGATCGCCACGACGACTCCGCAGATCAGCAGGACCACGCCCGGGGCGACGGCCTCACCGGGTGCCAGGAGGACCGCGAGTCCGAACACCACGACGGCGGCCGCCACGAGAGCGCCGATCACCACGTCCACGTAGCGGAAGGCGGCGTGGGAGAAGACCGTGCCGCGCGCCACCATCGTCACCAGCCGCCACACGGACACCAGGACCACCTGGACCGTCACCACGCCCAGGACCGTGATCACGAGGAACGGGGTGCGCAGGTACGCGTAGTCCGCGTTGAGCTCCTCCATGTCGACGGCCAGCAGCGGCACCATGACCGCCTGTACGAACACCGAGCCGGCCAGCAGCACCACGAGCACGGCGCGCAGCGCGATCACTGTCAGCTTCCCCATCGCCTCTCCTTCGATCGAGTCACGATGGGAATCTATCGAAAGTCGATAGATTCAGCAAGGCCGGAACCCGTGCCCGCGTCGGCCCCGTCGGGGCACCGGATACGGGAGGACGCGTCACACGGGACCGCCGAGGGCCTCGCCGCTCCGCCGCAGGAAGTCGCGTTCGGCGGCGTTGCCCGCCAGGGCGGCCGCGGTCCGGTAAGCGCCTGCCGCCTCCTCGGTCCGGCCCGACCGGCGCAGCAGATCGGCGCGTACGGCGTGAAAGACGTGGTAGGAGTCGAGGCCGAGGCCGTTCACGAGGGCGAGGGCGGGCTCCGGCCCCTCGGTCTCGGCGACGGCGACGGCCCGGTGGAGCGCGACGACCGGGTTCGGGGCGATGGCGTGGAGCTGGTCGTAGAGCCGGAGGATCTGACCCCAGTCCGTGGCTTCCGCGGTGGAGGCGTCGCTGTGGACGGCGTTGATCGCCGCCTGGATCTGGTACGGCCCGGGCCTCCCACGGCGCAGGCACCGGCGGACGAGGTCCTGCCCCTCGGCGATGAGGCCGCGGTCCCAGCGCGTACGGTCCTGGTCGGCGAGCAGCACGAGGGCGCCGTCCGGCGCGGTGCGCGCGGGACGGCGGGACTCGGTGAGCAGCATCAGCGCCAGCAGCCCCATGACCTCCGGCTCGTCGGGCATGAGCGCATGCAGCAGCCGGCCGAGGCGGACGGCCTCGGCGCACAGATCGTCACGGACGAGCCCCTCGCCGGAACCGGCGGCGTACCCCTCGTTGAAGACGAGGTAGACGACGGCGAGCACGGCCCGCAGACGGTCCGGGAGGTCGGCGTCGGCGGGGACGCGGTAGGGGATGCCCGCGTCGCGGATCTTGCCCTTGGCGCGGACGAGCCGCTGCGCCATCGTCCGCTCGGACACGAGGAACGCGCGGGCGATCTCCGTCGTGCTCAGCCCTCCGACGAGCCGCAGCGTCAGGGCGACCCTGGCGGCCGGCGCGAGGGACGGGTGGCAGCAGGTGAAGATCAGCCGGAGTCGGTCGTCGCGCACGGGGCCCTCCTCGGCCGGTTCCTCCGGGGCATGGAGCAGTGCGGCCTGGGCGTGCCGGTCCGCGCGCGAAGCCTCCCGCCGCAGCCGGTCGACGGCGCGGTTGCGGGCCGTGGTGATGATCCAGCCCGCGGGACTGGGCGGCGTGCCCGCGGCCGGCCAGCGTTCGACCGCCGTGGTGAAGGCGTCCTGGACCGCCTCCTCGGCGACGTCGATGTCGCCGAAGACGCGGACCAGGACGGCGACCGCTCGCCCGTACTGCTCGCGGAACACCTGCTCCACCTCGGCGGCGGAGGCCGCCGGCACGCCGGACGTCATCCGCAGCTCTCGTCGTGCCGCAGGGGCCGCACCTCGATCGGGAGGGTGATCGCGCGGGCGAGCTTCCGGCCCCACTCCAGCGCGGAGTCGAGGTCGTCGGCCCGGATGACCGTGAATCCGCCGAGGTGCTCCCTGCCCTCGACGTAGGGGCCGTCGGTCATCAGCACCTCGTCGTCCTTGAGGTGCAGCACGGTCGCCGTGCCCGGCGGGAACAGACCCCCGGCGAAGACCCAGGCGCCTGCCTCCCGCATCTCGGCGTTGACGGCCTCCAGGTCCCGCATGATCGGCTCCAGGACTTCGGGCGGCGGCGGGTCGCCGTCGGGCTGGTAGATGCTGAGCAGGTACTGCTTCATCGTTTCCTCCCTCGGGGGCGGCGGCACCCGTGCGGCTCCGCGGCGCGGCCCGCCGGTACGGGCTCGGTGCCCGGTCCTGAGATCCGGCCGGGCGTCTTCTCACTCTCCATACGAACGGGCCCTTCCCGTATCGACACCTCAGCCGACCCGTATCGGCGCGGCCCGCCTCCGGCAGGGCGCACCGCAGGGGCGGACACGAAGGGCCGGCCCGGCGGATCCGCCGTTCCGGGGCTCTCGGCCCTCACCCCACCGTTCACGGTCCCTCCGGCAACGCGCGGGGATTGACATGCAGCCTTTTGGCTGCCTACGGTTCATGCAACCGAATGGCTGCATGTCGGGAGGACGATCGGCGGCCGGTCGAGCAGTCGATCGGGACCCGCCGGGGGAACGCGGAGTGGTACGGGTGGACGAGGTCTTCAAAGCACTGGCCGACCCCAGCCGCCGCCGGCTGCTGGACAGTCTCAACACCCGCAACGGGCAGAGTCTGCGGCAGCTGTGCGCGGGGCTGGACATGACCAGGCAGTCGGTCAGCAAGCACCTGGCGGTGCTGGAGGCGGCCGGTCTGGTGACCTCGCTCCGAAGCGGGCGGGAGAAGCTGCACCACCTCAACGCCGCACCGATCAACGCCATCGCCGACCGCTGGATCAGCCGGTACGACCGCGAGCGCGTGCGCGCGCTCGCGGACCTGAAGGCCGCATTGGAGCGAGAACCCATGAGCGAGCAGCCGGAATTCGTCTACACCACGTACATCAGGACCACTCCGGAGCGGCTCTGGGAGGCCCTGACCGATCCGGTCTTCACCCGTCGCTACTGGGGGGTGACGCTCACCTCGGACTGGGCGGCGGGTTCGGGGATGACCTGGGAGCAGTTCGGCGCCACCGTGTCCGACCCCGAACAGGTCGTGCTGGAGTCCGAACCCGGCCGCCGACTGTCGTACACCTGGCACACCTTCACCCCGGACTTCGCCACGGCATGCGGGCTGCCGGACGAGCTCGCCGCCGCCATGGCGGCGGAGCCCCGGTCGAAGGTGACGTTCGAGATCGAGCCGGCCGGGGACATGGTCAAGCTGACCGTGGTGCACGACGGCTTCGCACCCGGGAGTGCGGTCCTGGAGGGGGTCAGCGGCGGCTGGCCGGCGATCCTGTCCAGCCTCAAGACCCTGCTGGAGACGGGCGAGCCGCTGAGCGAGCCCCGGTAGCGGAGCCGCGGGTGTCCCGTGGCCGCCGGCCCCGGCGGCACCGGACAGGGCCGCTCAGCCGCCGGTGTCCAGCCGCAGGTTCCAGCGGCCCGGCCTGCCGGTCAGCACCACCGTGGACAGCGGACGCACATCCACGTTCCAGTACGTCGCGGGCGGCGCCTTCAGCGCGTACACGAGAGCCGCGCGCACCACGGCGGGTTCGGCGACGGCCAGGACCGAACTCCCGTCGTCGGCCGGGCGGGTGTCGAGCCAGCCCCCTATCCGCGTGATGAAGCCCAGCAGCGGTTCGCCACCGTGCGGTGCCGAGCGCGGATCGGCGAGCCACTCGTCCACCGCGTCCGGCTCCACTGCCGCCACCTCGCCGAGCGTACGGCCGCGCCACCGGCCCATGTCGCAGTCGCTCAGCGCGGGCTGTGCCAGCGTGGCGTAGCCGAGGGCATCGGCGGTGGCCCGGCTGCGGGCGGTCGGCGAGCAGTAGCGCAGTTCCGCCGCGCCCAGCGGAACGAGCGCGGGCGCGGCGAGCTGCACCTCGTACCAGCCGGCCTGGTCCAGCGGCCGGTCGTCGTCGAAGCGCTCGGCCAGCCGGGACGCGCAGCGCGCGGCGGTGACGAGGGTGACCCGAACACTCATGGCGGGATCGTGGTGCCGGGCGCCTCCCAGGTCAAGAGGGGTTACTGACCGTTAACGCCGTTCACTGCGGCTTCAGGGCCATCCACTTCTCCGGGTCGGTGATCGGGGCGAACCCGGCCTTCTCGTAGACCCCGTGCGCGTAGTCCGTGGCGAGGAGGACACGGCGGAGCCCGAGCGGGGCGAGACGGTCGCGCACCGCCCCGGCCAGGGCCGTGCCGAGCCCCTTGCCGCGCACGGCCCTGTCGACGTAGACGTCGCACAGATACGCGAAGGTGGCGTGGTCGGTCACGACCCGTGCGTACGCGACGAGCTCGCCGGAAGCCCGGTCGTAGACCCCGAAGTTGAGCGAGCCGGCGATGGCCCGGTCCTGCTGCTCCCGGCTGCGGCCGAGTGCCCAGTAGGCGTCGGTGGAGAGCCAGAGGTGGATCCGGGCCGGGTCGAGGCGGGCCGGGTCGGAGGAGATCTCGTACTCGCCGGGGATGACGATCGTGTCGCTCATCCCGCAACCTTCGCAGCACCCGGGACCGGTTGTCAGCGGGGGCCGCGAAAGCCGGTGCACCGGTGGGCCGGTCCGCGCCCCGGCACCCGCCCGGCTCCCTACGGTCAGCCCGCGCCGCCGCCCAGGACCTCGTCGCAGGAGGCGCGCAGTCGCCGCACGCCTTCGGTGATCTCGGCCGGCCCGGCGACCCCGGCGAAGCTCAGCCGGAGGTGCCCGGCGGGCGGTTCGGCGCTGAAGTACGGGCGGCCCGGGGCGACGGCGACCCCGGCGCGGAGCGCCGCGGCGACGAGGGCGGTCTCGTCGGTGCCGTCGGGCAGGCGCAGCCAGAGGTGGTGGCCGCCGGCCGGGACGTGTGGCAGGGCGAGTTCGGGCAGCCGGAGGCGCAGGGCGGCGGTCATGGTGTCGCGGCGGGCCTTCAGCTCGGCTGCGACGGCCCGGAGGTGGCGGTTCCAGGCCGGGGCGCCGACGAGTTCGAGCGCGGCCTCCTGCAGCGGCCGGGGCACGAAGAAGTTGTCGACCACGTGGATGGCGCGCAGGCGCTCCAGGACGGGTCCGCGCGCGGCGAGTGCGCCCACGCGCAGGCTCGGGGAGGTGGCCTTGGTGAGGGAGCAGACATGGACGACGACGCCGTCCGGGTCGTCGGCGGCGAGCGTGGCCGGGAGCGGGCCGGCGTCGGCGTGGACGAGGCGCCGGGCGAAGTCGTCCTCGATGACGAACGCCCCCGCGGCGCGGGCGATCCGCAGCACCTCGACGCGGCGCTCGGGGGCGAGCACCGCCCCGGTGGGGTTCTGGAAGAGCGGCTGGGTGACGAAGACCCGCGCACCCGTCGCCCGGAAGGCGGCGTCGAGGAGTTCGGGGCGGACGCCGTGGGCGGGTTCTGCGGGCACCGGCACGGGCCGCAGCCCCGCCGCCCGTGCGATGGCGAGCATCCCCGGATAGGTGGGCGACTCCACGAGCACCGGTGTGCCGGGCGGGGCCAGGGCGCGCAGGGCGGTGGTGAGCGCGGACTGGCCGCCGGAGGTGACCAGTACCTCGGCTGCCGTGAAGCCCGGGCCGATGCCGCGGGCGAACCAGTCGCGGAGTTCGGGCAGCCCGTCGGTCGGCGGACGGCCCCAGGCACCCGGGCGCCTGCCGGCGCGGGCGAGCGCGGCGGCCATCGCCTGCTCGGGCTGGAGGGAGGGGTGGAGATAGCCGCCGTTGAACTCGATGACGCCCGGCGGGGGCGCGGCGAGCGTCACGAGGACCCCGGAGGCGTCCACGGCGCGCGGGACGACCTCGGTTGCGGCGTCCGCGCTGAGCGCGACCTCCTGCCAGGACGTGTCGACGGCGGCGCCCGGGTCGGTCCTCGGCTGCGCACGGAAGGCCCCGGCTCCCGGGCGGGTGACGACGAGCCCCTCAGCGGCGAGCTGGGCCAGCGCCCGGGACACCGTGACCGGCGAGACCCGGTGGCGTTCGACCAGCGTGCGACTGGAGGGCAGCTTCTCTCCGGGTGAGTAGCGGTTGAGCTCCAGCCTGAGGGATTTCACCAGATCGGCAACGCTGCTACGCTCTTGCATGAGAGCACAGAATAGCGCTACTTCCGCGGGCACGATAGCGGTCGCCGAATCGCCGTCGCAGGAGCCGCACGCCGCGGCACCGGCGGAGCGGTCCGCGTCCCGGCGCGGAACCCTGCTCGCGTCGCTCGGTGTCGTCGCCTTCTCCCTCACCTTCCCCTCCACCGTCTGGGGACTGGAGTCCTTCGGCCCGTGGTCGCTGGTCGCCGTGCGAAGCGTGCTCGCCGCCGTCATCGCGGGAGGCTTTCTGCTCGCCCTGCGGGTGCCGCCGCCCGAGCGGCGGCACTGGGGTTCCCTGCTCGTGGTCGCCGGTGGTGTGGTCGTCGGCTTCCCCCTGCTCACCACCCTCGCGCTGCGGACGTCGACCACGTCGCACGCCGCGGTGGTCGTCGGTCTGCTGCCGCTGACCACCGCCGCCTTCGCGGCCGTGCGCACGGGCCGGCGGCCGTCCCGGACGTTCTGGGCGGCGGCGCTCGCCGGAGCGGCGGTCGTCCTGGGGTTCACGCTGGGCCAGAGCGGCGGCGCCCTGTCGACCGGGGACCTGTATCTGTTCGGCGCGCTGCTGGTCTGCGCCGCGGGCTACACGGAGGGGGGCCGGCTGGCCCGGCTCATGCCCGGCTGGCAGGTGATCGGCTGGGCCCTGGTCATGTGCCTGCCGCTCGCCGCCATCGGGGCGGTGTTCGCCCTGATGGCCGAACCGGTCCGGCCGAGCGTGCAGGGGTTCGCGGGACTGCTCTGGGTGGCCGCGGGGTCCACCTTCTTCGGGCTGTACGTCTGGTACCGCGGCATGGCGGCGATCGGCATCGCCAGGGCCAGTCAGCTGCAACTCGCCCAGCCTCTGCTCACTCTCGTCTGGTCCGTGCTGCTGCTCGCGGAGCCCCTCTCCCCCGCCGCACCCGTCGCCGCCGTCGCCGTTCTCGTGTGCATCGCTGTCACCCAGCGGGCGAACGCCTGAGGGTGACACAAGTCATACATCGGGACGTAGACTCTGAATACGGTCAACCCCCGTCAAGGAGGTCAGGCACGATGGAAGCGAGTGTGGGAGACAAGCTGCTCGTGCACGGCCGCGTCGTCGGTCAGCACGACCGGACGGCCGAAGTCGTCGAGGTACTGGGGGACAAGGGCACCCCGCCCTACCGGGTCCGCTTCGAGGACGACGGTCACGAGTGCCTGATGTCGCCCGGCCCCGACTGCGTCGTACGCCACCAGAAGTCCTGAGCCGAGTCCCGGGCCCGAGGTTCAGCGCGGCGGCCGGGCCCGGGTCGGATAGTGGTCGGCCACCACCCTGGCCATGGCGCCGATCCGGTCCGTGGCAACCTCCTTCGCCGCGAAGAAGCAGTGGCCGCGCACCTCCGGGTACCGGCAGGCGAGGGTGAGGTGACGGGAGAGTTCGGCCGGGTCCTGCCAGGCGGCGGGCTGGGCCGGATCTCCGGCCTTGTAGAGCGCCTCGCCGATGAACAGGTCCACGCCGGTGCCCCGGGTCACGTCGGCCCACCAGGGCACCAGCTTCGCGTAGTCGGCGACGGTGAACCCGATGTTCCAGTACAGCTGCGGCACCACGTAGTCGATCCAGCCCTGGCGGACCCACTTCCGGGTGTCGGCGTGCAGGTCGTCGTACGTCTCCACACCGGCTCGCGTGGGCGACCCGAGCGGGTCGGTGGACGCGTTGCGCCAGACCCCGAACGGGCTGATGCCGAAGCGGATCCCGGGGTCGATGCGCCTGATCCGTGCGGCCGTCTCCCGCACCAGCAGATCGATGTTGTTGCGCCGCCACGCGGCCTTGTCCCCGAACCCTCCGCCGTACCGCCGGTACGCTTCGTCGTCGTCGAAGACCTCCCCCGCCACCGGATAGGGGTAGAAGTAGTCGTCCCAGTGGACGGCGTCGACCGGGTACCGCTCCACCGCGTCCAGCATCGCGTCCTGCACGAAGGCCCTGACCTCGGGCAGGCCCGGGTTGTAGTAGAGCTTTCCGCCGTACGGAAGCACCCATCCGGGGTTCCGCCGCGCCGGATGGTTCGCGGCGAGGCGGCCGAGGTCGGTGTGGCCGGCGACCCGGTACGGGTTGAACCAGGCGTGCAGTTCCAGTCCGCGTGCGTGCGCCTCGGCGACGGCGGTCCCGAGCGGGTCCCAGCCCGGATTCCGCCCCTGCACGCCGGTCAGGTACGCGGACCACGGCTCGTGCGGTGAGGGCCACAGGGCGTCGGCGGTCGGCCGCACCTGGAGGATCACGGTGTTCAGCCTGCGGGCGACCGCGCGGTCGAGCTGCGCCAGCAGCTCGGAACGCTGCTGGGCCGCGGAGAGCCCGGGCCGGGAGGGCCAGTCCCGGTTGGCGACCGTCGCCACCCACATCCCGCGGAACTCCTGGGGGCAGCCCCGCCGGCGGCCGCGCGCGGGGGCCGCGACCGCCTCCCCCGCCATGCCCAGCGCGGCGAGCGCGCCGGCCACCGTGACGAACCCCCGCCGAGTGATCTGCCTCATATGCCGGGTCATGTACCGAGCCTCCGCACCGCCGTGCACCGCGCCTTCGCGGGCGTCCGCGCACAGCATGCCCGCCCCGGGCACCCGGGCACACGCACCGGCGGAGTAACGTCGTGGCGTCGAGGCGGGCGCCGGAACCATACGGGGCCTGCCGCACCGAGATCAGCGAAAGGCACGATGTGACCGACACTGTGGCCGGCGTATCCCGCGTCGGAGTGGTGGGCTGTGGCCAGATGGGCGCCGGTATCGCCGAGGTGTGCGCCCGCAGCGGACTCGAGGTCAAGGTCGCCGAGACCACCGGCGAAGCCCTGGAGATCGGCCGGACGCGGCTGTACAACTCGCTCGCGAAGGCCGCCGAGCGCGGCAAGATCAGCGACGAGGAGCACCAGGCGACGCTCGAGCGGCTCAGCTTCACCACCGACCTCGGGGAGTTCGCCGACCGCGACCTCGTCATCGAGGCGGTCGTGGAGAACGAGCAGGTCAAGACCGAGATCTTCCAGGTGCTCGACCAGGTGGTGACCAGCCGGGACGCCATTCTCGCCTCCAACACCTCGTCGATCCCGCTGGTGAAGCTGGCCGTCGCGACCTCCCGCCCCGACCAGGTCATCGGCATCCACTTCTTCAACCCGGCGCCGGTCCAGAAGCTCGTCGAGCTGATCCCCGCGCTGACCACGTCGGAGGAGACGATCAAGCGCTCCGAGGCCGTGGTCGAGCAGGTGCTCGCCAAGCACGCCATCCGTGCCCAGGACCGCTCGGGTTTCGTGGTCAACGCGCTGCTCATCCCGTATCTGCTGTCGGCGATCCGGATGTTCGAGTCGGGGATCGCCAGCCGTGAGGACATCGACAACGGCATGGAGCTGGGCTGCGCCCACCCGATGGGCCCGCTGAAGCTCTCGGACCTGATCGGCCTGGACACGGTCGCCTCGGTGGCCGACTCCATGTACGCCGAATTCAAGGAGCCCCTGTACGCAGCTCCGCCGCTGCTGCAGCGCATGGTGGACGCGGGGCGGCTGGGCCGTAAGACGGGCTCGGGCTTCTACACCTACTCCTGAGCCGCGTCGTACGCCTGCGCCGCGTCGTATTCCTGCGCCGCGTCGTATTCCTGAGCCGCGCCGTGCCCGTGCACCGCGTCGGGGCCTGTCTGCGGCCGTATCGCGCGGCCCGTGCGATGCGATTCGTACAGGTGTTTCACACGGGGTGTGAGGAGCGTGTCCGCATATGCCGTGCGCACACGCTCCCCTGCTCCCACCAGGGAGTGTTGACTCGGGATCGCTCGGCCGAGGGACCACCGGACGACCATCCCGAACAGGAGCACACAGGTGACCACCGACCCCGATCACTTAGCCGCCGTCGAGGAGTTCGCCGAACTGCGCCGCTCCCTCGACGTCGGCCTCGCCCGTATCGACGGGCATCTCGCCCTGCTGGCCCAGCGGCACGACCGCGTCGACCGGGACCTGGACGAACTGACCGCGCGAGTGGTGACGCTCGAGCACAGCCGATGGCCCCTGCCCGCGGTCGCCGCGCTCACCGCACTGGGCGCACTGGCGGTGGCGGTATGGCAGGCGGCCGGCGGCTGAGGTCCGCTCCGTAAGCCCCGGCGGCGGTACGGAATCGCCGGGGCCGTCCGGGCCCGCACGAGCGCACGTGCCGCACACGGACGCGGCACGCCACGGCGGCACGTCGGCGGTCCGCCCCGGGCTCATCACAGGCGCAGATGGTGCAGCATCAGCAGCCCGGCCGCCATGTTGGCGGCCGGGACCTCGCCGCGGGCGATCATGTCGGGAACCAGCTTCAGCGGTATCCATTCACGGCGCGAGGACTCGAAGTCGTCCTCGGGAGGGCCGATGTAGGTGGCGCCCTCCGACCAGTAGAGGTGGTGCCGGGCATCGGTGAGCCCGTTGGACGGTTCCACGGTCAGCAGATGCTGGAGCGGTCCGGGGCGCCAGCCGGTCTCCTCCTCCATCTCCCGCGCCGCGGCGAAGGCGATGTCCTCGCCGTCCTCCACGACGCCCGCGGCCAGCTCCCAGCCCCAGCTGTCGGTGATGAACCGGTGCCGCCACAGCATCAGCACCTCGTTGGCCTCGTTGACGGCCGTCGCGACTGCGACCGGGCGGAGCCGGATCAGGAAGTGGTCGAGATGCCGGCCGTCCGGCAGCTCGACATCCGCGAGATTGACCCTGAACCAGCGGTTCTCATAGACGGTTTGCTCGCTCAGCTTCGTCCACTGCACGGTTCTGCCACCTTCCGACAAGTAGATGGCAACATCGCAGCAGGAGGACGGCCCGAGGGGAACGCTCACAGGAGGCGCAGGAGGGCTCACAGAGGTACGCGCAGGGCCCCTTCGATGATTTCGGCCGCTTCGGCTGCCGGGGTGGAGCCGTTCGCCGCCAGGCTCGCCCGAACGGCACGGAGCCGGTCCCTCAGCCGCTGCGACTCCATCCCCCTGGCCCTTTCGGTCATTTCGACGGCGGTCCGGGCGGCCCGCTCGGCCTCGCCCTGGCACAGCTCGATCTGGCTCAGCATGGCGAGCCGGTGCACCCGGCCCCGGTCGTGGGACGGTACGGCGGCCGCCGCGTCCGCGTGCTCCCTGGCCGCCCTCAACTCCCCCAGGCACAGCAGCGCCTCGGCGACCTGGACGTTCACCAGCCCCGGCTGCACATAGCCCGTCTCGTCCGGTTCGTGCCCCGGGAGGATCCGCTCCGCCTCCTCCTCGGCACGCCGGATCCGGCCGAGTGCCGCGCCTCCGTCACCGAGATGCGCGTACGCCTTCGCCTGCATCGCATAGAGGTCGGTGGCCAGCGCCGGGGTGATCTGCCGGCCGGCAGTCCGCAGCGCCGCCTCGGCGAACGCAACCGCCTGCCGGTATTCACCCATGTACAGGGACTGGTTGACGAGCAGTGCGATCACGTACGCGCCGAGCCCCCGGTCGCCGCTCGCCTTCGCCAGCCGCAGCGCCTGGTGGAAGTAGCGCTGTGCGAGCCCGTGGGCGTCCGAGTCGTAGGCGCAGATGCCCGCGACGGCCACCAGACCGCCGGTCGCCCGGTGCAGTTGGCGACCCAGCGCGTCGCTGTAGGCACCGCGCAGCAGCGGGGCCGCCCCGCTGTTGAGGAAGCCGACGATCCGGGAGCGGGTGGCGATGCCTCCGGCCCTGCGGTACATCAGCTCGTAGTGGGCCCGGGCCGCACGGAGCATCTTGATGTCGGCCATGCTGACCCGGGTGCGGCCGTCGCGTGAGACGTCCGAGTCCTCCGGGGGGTTCTCCCACTCCCACACGGGCATCACGGCGGGTGTGCCGGTGACCGCCGGTGCGCCGATGACATGCGGACGCTGCTGCTCGTCGGAGCGCCACAGCGCCGTGGCCCGCTCCACGAAGCCGGAGAGCGGGGAGCCGTGCTGGACCGAGGTCCCGCCCGGCACGCCGAGTCCGATGTCGTCGAGGGTCACCGCGCGTCGCAGCCGGCCCGCGAGCACCTCGCAGATCAGGTCCGGCACCTGGCCGCGGGGACGCTGCCCCTTCAACCAGCGCGCCACGGCCGTGTGTTCGTAGCGAAGAGTGAGGCCTCTCGCCCGGCCCGCCTGGTTCACATGGGCGGCCAGTCCCGCGTGCGAGATGCCCGCCTCGTCGAGCAGCGCGTCGAGCAGGGTGTTGGGCTGCATGGGGCCCTCCGTTGGCTCGGTGTGGCCCAGAGTAGTGGAGCGGGCTTCGCACGGGGTGTGAAACAAGTGCATATATCCGTGCCGTGCGCGCTCTGCCGCTGTCCCGCTGGCGCCGGTTGACTGATTTTCCTCTCAAGGAGGCGGCCGGGCCGCCGGCTCCCCCTCGTACAGTGCGGCGGCCCGCATCCGCGCCGTCCGTCCTGCTGATCTGCCCGACACTCCGCGGCAGGACGGGCGGCGCCGGCCGCGAACGGCCCTTTCCCCGTCGGTGATTGGAGGGCTCAGGGCGGGAACGGCGCAGCTCCGGCCCCGGACTGCGCCGGCACCCGTGCCCGGCCGTCGCGCGGCACCGGTACACCCACGAGGCCGTTCGGCCGGCCCAGGCGGACACCGCCGGGATTCCCACCCGAAGGAGTGAGCGCGAAGAAGCGGGACGAGGCGTGCACGCGCAAAGGGGCGCGTCCGGACCGGGTCCGGACGCGCCCCCTTCGCTGTCGGCGGTGGACGCTCAGGCGCCGCGCAGCACCGCTCCGGTGCGCTCGCCGGCGAGCGCGACGGCGGCGTCACGGGCGGCCGAGGCCTCCTCGACGGTCAGCGTGCGGTCGGGAGCGCGGAACCGCAGCGCGTACGCCAGCGACTTCCTGCCCTCGCCGATCTGCTCGCCCTCGAAGACGTCGAACAGCCGGATGGACTCGAGCAGTTCGCCCGCGCCCTCGTGCAGCGCCTTCTCCACGTCGGCGGCGGGCACATCCGAGGCGACGACCAGCGCGACGTCCTGGGTGGCCACCGGGAAGGTGGAGATCCGGGGTGCCTGGAGTGCGCCCTCGCCGGCCCGCTCCAGCAGGTCCAGCTCCATCTCCATCGCGCAGGTGCGCTCCGGCAGCCCGAGCGCCTTGATGGCGCGGGGATGCAGTTCCCCCGCGTGACCGACGAGCGTCTCCTCGCCGTCCACCGAGACGTACAGCGCCGCGCAGCGACCCGGGTGCCACGGCGTGTGCCGGTCGGCGCGGACGGTGAGCTCGGCACCGGCCTCACGGGCGACCGCACGGGCCGACTCGATGGCGTCCGCCCAGTCGGCGGGACGGCCCCCGCCCCACCAGCCGGCCTGCTCGCGCGCGCCGGCCAGGACGGTGGCGACCCGGCGCGGCTGGTGCGGCAGCGCCGCGTTCAGCACCGCGATCTCCTCGTCGGTCGGACGGCGGTCGACCGGCAGCACGCCGGGGACCGTCTCCTCGCCGGTGGGCCGGAAGACCAGCCCGGTCTCGAAAAGCGCCAGGTCGTGCGAACCTCGGCCCACGTTGCGCCGCAGCGCGGAGAGCAATCCGGGCAGCAGCGTGGTGCGCAGCGCCGGCTCCTCGTCGGAGATCGGGTTGACCAGCGTGACCACCGTGCGCCGGGGGTCGTCGGCGTCCAGACCGAACTGGTCCAGGACCGCCTCGCCGACGAAGGGGTAGTTGAGGGCCTCGACGTAGCCGGCGCCGGCCAGCGCTCGGCCGACGCGCCGGTGCAGCCGCTGGCGCGCGGTGAGTCCGCGGCCGGACGGCGGAGTGGGCAGGGTGGAGGGGAGGTTCTCGTACCCCTCCAGCCGGATGACCTCTTCCGCGAGGTCGTTCGGCTCGTGCAGGTCGGGGCGCCACGACGGGACGGTCACCACGAGGTCGTCCTGGCCGTAGACGTCGCAGCCGACCTCCTGCAGCCGGCGGACCACGGTCTCGCGGCCGTAGGCGACGCCGGCGACCCGGTCGGGGTGGTCGGCGCGCATCGTGATGGTGCGCGGCGCGGACGGGGCGACGATCTCGGTGACCCCGGCCTCGGCGGTGCCGCCGGCCAGGAGCACCAGCAGGTCGACCGTGCGCTGGGCGGCCGCGGCGGCCGCCTGCGGGTCGACTCCGCGCTCGAAGCGCCGGGACGCCTCGGACGACAGCTTGTGGCGGCGGGCCGTGCGGGCGATGGAGACCGGGTCGAAGTGCGCGGCCTCCACGACGACCTCGGTGGTGCCGCGGACCTCGCCCGTCTCCGGGTCGGTCTCGGAGTCGGCGATCTCCGTGTTGGCCCCGCCCATCACGCCCGCGAGGCCGATCGGCCCGCGGCTGTCCGTGATGACCAGGTCCTGCGCGTCCAGGACGCGCTTGACCCCGTCGAGGGTGGTGAACTTCTCGCCGGCCTCGGCGCGCCGGACCCCGATCGGGCCCTCGAGCCGGTTGCGGTCGTAGGCGTGCAGGGGCTGGCCGAGCTCCAGCATCACGTAGTTGGTGATGTCGACGGCGAGCGAGATCGGCCGCATACCGGCCTTCTGCAGCCGGCGCCGCATCCAGATCGGCGAGCGGGCCTCGGGGTCGAGACCGACGACGGTGCGCGCGGTGAAGCGGTCACAGCCGATGGGGTCGGCGATCCGCACCTGGTAGCCGTACGAGTTCGGCGCGGGCACGTCGAGCAGCGCCGGGTCGCGCAGCGGCAGCCCGTAGGCGGTGGCGGTCTCGCGGGCGACACCGCGCATCGACAGGGCGTAGCCGCGGTCGGGCGTGACGGCGATGTCCAGGACCTCGTCGTACAGCTCCAGCAGCTCGGTGGCGTCGGTGCCGACCTCGATCTCGGGCGGCAGCACGATGATGCCGTGCGTGCCGTCGTCGCCCATGCCGAGCTCGTCGGCGGAGCAGATCATGCCGCGGGACATCCGGCCGTACGTCTTGCGCTCGGCGATGCGGAAGTCACCGGGCAGGACGGCGCCGGGCAGCGCCACGACGACCTTGTCGCCGACGGCGAAGTTGCGGGCGCCGCAGACGATCTCCTGCGGCTCGCCCGTACCGTTGGCCTGCGCCACGTCGACCGTGCAGAAGCGGATGGGCTTCTTGAACTCGGTCAGTTCCTCGATGGTGAGTACCCGTCCGACGACGAGCGGGCCGGTGAGGCCGGCGCCGAGCTGCTCGACGGTCTCGACCTCGAGGCCGGCCGAGATGAGTTTGGCCTGTACGTCACGGCCGGTCTCCGTCGCCGGCAGGTCGACGTACTCCCGCAGCCATGAAAGCGGGACCCGCATCAGATCTCCATCCCGAAGGGCCGGGTGAACCGGACGTCACCCTCGACCATGTCTCGCATGTCTTCGACGTTGTGGCGGAACATCAGCATCCGCTCGATGCCGAACCCGAAGGCGAATCCGCTGTACTTCTCCGGGTCGACGCCGCAGGCGGTGAGCACCTTCGGGTTGACCATTCCGCAGCCGCCGAGTTCGATCCAGCCCTCGCTGGAACAGGTGCGGCAGGGGCGGTCCGGGTTGCCGACGGACTCGCCGCGGCAGACGTAGCAGACCATGTCCATCTCGGCGGACGGCTCGGTGAAGGGGAAGAAGTTCGGCCGGAGCCGGGTCTTCATGCCCTCGCCGCCGAAGAGCGCGCGGACCATGTGGTCCAGGGTGCCCTTGAGGTCGGCCATGGTGAGGCCCTCGTCCACGGCGAGCAGCTCGACCTGGTGGAACACCGGGGTGTGGGTGGCGTCCAGGTCGTCGGTGCGGTACACGCGGCCGGGGCAGATCACGTACAGCGGCGGCTCGCGGTCCAGCATCGAGCGGACCTGCACGGGCGAGGTGTGCGTGCGCAGCACCACGCCGGAGCCGGACTCACCCCCTTCGCCGCCCGTGCCCTCGGCGCCCTTCACGAAGAAGGTGTCGTGCTCACCGCGGGCGGGGTGGTCGGCCGCGATGTTCAGCGCGTCGAAGTTCAGCCACTCGGTCTCGACCTCGGGGCCCTCGGCGACCTCGTAGCCCATGGCCACGAAGATGTCCTCGATGCGCTCGGAGAGCGTGGTGAGCGGGTGCCGGGCGCCGGACGGGGTGCGGTCGTACGGCAGTGTGACGTCCACCGCCTCCTCGACCAGCACCCGGGCGTCGCGCTCGGCCTCCAGTTCGGCCTGGCGCGCGGCCAGGGACTTGTTGACAGCCCCGCGGGCCTGGCCCACACGCTTGCCGGCCTCGGCCTTGGCGTGCGGCGGCAGGGCGCCGATCTCACGGTTGGCGAGCGCGAGCGGCGAGGTGGGGCCGGTGTGCGCGATCTTCGCCTCGTGGAGCGCGTCGAGGTCGCCCGCGGCGGCGAAGGCGGCGAGCGCCTCGTCCCGCATGCGCTCGATCTCTTCCGGTTTCAGTGCCTCGACCTCGACAGGGTCGTACGACTTGTTCGGTGCCGACATCTCTTCCCGTACTTCCGATGGGGTGGCTGGGGCGCCCGCTCGACGACCGAGGACGCAAAGGTGCCAAAGGACGAGTTTAGCGGGGTGACGGTACGCGAATGAGCCCGTGGGCCGCCGGTGCGCTTATCAGGTGAGATAGGCGGGCGTGCCCACGGGCAACGTAAATCGGAACTCCGCACCGCCGCCCGGGCCGCGGCCGACGGTGATCGTCCCGCCGTGTGCCTCGACGATGCCCTTCACGATGTACAGGCCGAGACCGGTGCCACCGCGCTTGCTCCCCCGCCAGAAGCGGGTGAAGACACGGCCCATCGACTCCTCGGGGATGCCGGGGCCTTCGTCGCTCACGGTGACGACCGTTCCCTTCTCATCGCTGCTGCCGGACGCGGGTGCCACCTCGATGGTGACCGTTCCCTCTCCGTGGCGCACCGCATTTTCGAGGAGGTTGCCGAGAACCTGGTCGATCTTGTCCGGATCCGCCCAGAGCTCGGGCAGGTCGTGGTGGACACGGACGAAGAAGCGGTCCGGCGACTGGCCGCCGGCCGTGTACGCCTGGACGTGGCGGCCGACGGCGGCGGCGACGTCGACGGGCTGGCGCCGCACCTCCAGCCGGCCGGAGTCGATGCGCGAGATGTCGAGGAGCTCCGCGATGAGCCGGGTCACGCGGTTGGCGTCCGCGTCCACGGTCTCCAGCATCAGCCGCTTCTGGTCGTCGGTGAAGCGCTCCCACTTGGCGAGCAGGGTGGCGGTGAAGCCCTTGACGGAGGTCAGCGGGGAGCGCAGCTCATGGGCGACGGTGGCGATCAGCTCGGCGTGGCTGCGCTCGGTGCGGCGGCGCGCCTCGGTGCCCCGGATGCTGACGACGACGCGGCGCACGGGTCCCGTGGGCACGTCCCGTACGTAGCGGGCGGAGACCAGGACCTCGCGGCCGCCCGGCAGCAGCAGGTTGCGCTCGGGCTGGCCGAGCCGCGTGGCGAGGCCGCCGTACGGGTCGGTGAGCGGCCACCAGCGGCGGCCCTTGAGGTCCTCCAGGGGCAGCGCGTGGTCCAGCGGCCGGCCGAGGGCGCGGTCCGCGGGGACCGCGGTGATACGCGCGGCCGCGGCGTTGAAGCAGATGATCCGGCCGTCCTCGTCGGCGACGACGAGGCCGTCGGGAAGGTCGTCGGGACCGATGCCAGGACCCGCACCGTCCTCGGAGCGTGCCGATGCCAGGAACGCCTCCGACGGCCCGCTCGTGCCGACAGTCATCCCCGTACCCCACCTCTCGAACCGGTGCAGTGGGTCCCCGAGCCCGTCACCCTACTAGTCGGCGGTGACGCAGCGACACCCTGCGTCGACCGGGGCCGGGCCGTGTCCGAAAAGCAGCGCCGCCTGCCCGCGGGCCAGGGCCCCGCGGCCTCCGCTGCGCATGACGGCACGGCGGAGGTCGTCGACGTGGTCAGGGCCCGGCAGCGTCGGGAACGCCCGTGACGGCCCGGTCCGGTGCCGTGGCCGGAAAGGACTGCCGGGATGGCGGCGGCGTCCGGTGCGGTGCGTCGCGGGGCGCGAGGTTCGCCCTCGTACGGGTGCACCCGCGTGGTGCGGCAGGGCAGCGAAATGCCATGCGGGGCGTCGAGCGCCTCAGGACGACCTGCGGTCGCCGCCGGCGCTGCATCCGCCCGGTGTGCGCTGGGCGCGTGCGGAGGCGTAGAGGCAGACGGCGGCGGCGGTCGCGAGGTTGAGGCTCTCGGCCTTGCCGTGGATCGGCACGCGCACGACGGCGTCGGCGAGCGCCCGGGTCTCCTCGGGGAGGCCCCACGCCTCGTTGCCGAAGATCCACGCGGTGGGCCCGGACATGGTCCCGGCGTCGAGCTCGTCGTCCAGGTCGTCCTCGCCCGCGCCGTCCGCTGCGAGGACGCGTACGCCCGCCGCGCCGAGCCCGCTGACGGCCTGCTCGACGGGAACGCCGACCGCGACGGGCAGGTGGAACAGCGAGCCGACGGAGGCCCTGACCGATTTGGGGTTGTACAGGTCCACCGAGGCGTCGGTGAGCACGACCGCGTCGGCTCCGGCCGCGTCGGCGCAGCGCAGCACCGTGCCGGCGTTCCCGGGGTCGCGCACGTGCGCGAGCACGGCCACGAGCCTCGGCCGGGCGGCCAGGATCTCCTCGAACGGCGAGTCGAGGAAGCGGCAGACCCCGACGAGGCCCTGCGGCGTCACCGTCTGGGAGACCTCGGCGAGCACGGTGTCGGCTGCGTGGTGGATCCGGGCCCCGGCGGCGCGGGCGGCGTCGACGATGTCCGCGTACCGCTCGGCGGCCTCGACGGTCGTGAACAGTTCGACGAGCGTCGGCAGGCCGTCGCCGCCCCGGTGGGCGACCGCCTCACGCACGGCCTGCGGCCCCTCGGCGAGGAAGAGCCGCTCCTTGGAGCGGAAGTTCCGCTTGGCGAGCCGCCGCGCGGCGACGACCCGCGGGGACCGCGGGGAGATCAGCTCGGGGGTCCCCATGGGGGCTCTCACTTCCTTGTGGCGTTCGGCGGTGCGCGGCGCGGGGCGGTCGTGCGTGCGGTGCGGTGCGGTGCGGTGGCGCGGGTCGCGCGTGCCCGGTCCGGAACACACTCGGACCCGCAGACCGTCGGCCTGCGGGTCCGGTTGTTGTCCGGTGGGACGCGACCGTCAGGCCGCGGCCTTCGGGGCGTTGACGTCGCTCGGGAGCGCCTTCTGGGCGACCTCGACGAGCGCGGCGAACGCGTTGGCGTCGTTGACCGCGAGCTCGGCCAGGATCTTGCGGTCCACCTCGACGTTGGCGGCCTTCAGACCCTGGATGAAGCGGTTGTAGGTGATGCCGTTGGCGCGGGCAGCGGCGTTGATGCGCTGGATCCACAGCTGACGGAAGTCGCCCTTGCGCTTCTTGCGGTCGTTGTAGTTGTAGACGAGGGAGTGGGTGACCTGCTCCTTCGCCTTGCGGTACAGGCGCGAGCGCTGACCGCGGTAGCCGCTGGCCTGCTCGAGGATCGCCCGGCGCTTCTTGTGGGCGTTGACTGCCCGCTTGACGCGTGCCACTTGTTGACTCCTTGTAGCGGGGCCGTGGTTGTCCTCACACGGCCCGGAAACGAATTGGTCCCGGTCTTGCCCGGAAGCCCCCGGTCACCGGGGGCCGAGGTCAATCAGATGCCCAGCATCTTCTTGATCTTGGCGGCGTCACCCGGGGCCATCTCGGCGTTGCCGGTGAGGCGACGCGTCAGCTTGGACGACTTGTGCTCGAGCAGGTGGCGCTTGCCGGCGCGCTCGCGGAGCACCTTGCCGGAGCCGGTGATCTTGAAGCGCTTCTTGGCACCGCTGTGCGTCTTGTTCTTCGGCATCGCGCCGTTCTCTCCTCGTCAGTGGCGCTTCCGTCGCCGGTCGTAAACCGGCAGGCGAAAGCGTCAGATGTATCGGTTGATGTCCGGGGCTGTCGCCCCGGAATCAGGCCTCGGCGGGCTCTTCGGGGGAAGCCTCGGCCTGGGCGGACCGGTCACCCTGGCGCTCCGCCTTGCGGGCGGCCTGCGCCTCGCGGGCCTCGGCCATGGCCTCGGTCTTCTTCTTGTGCGGACCGAGAACCATGATCATGTTCCGGCCGTCCTGCTTCGGGTTCGACTCGACGAAACCGAGGTCCTGGACGTCCTCCGCAAGACGCTGCAGCAGCCGGTAGCCGAGTTCCGGCCGGGACTGCTCGCGACCACGGAACATGATCGTGATCTTGACCTTGTCGCCCTGCTTGAGGAACCGGACGACGTGACCCTTCTTGGTGTCGTAGTCGTGCGGGTCGATCTTCGGCCGGAGCTTCATCTCCTTGATGACCGTGTGCGCCTGGTTCTTGCGCGCCTCACGGGCCTTCATGGCCGACTCGTACTTGAACTTCCCGTAGTCCATGAGCTTGCAGACCGGCGGACGGGCGTTCGCCGCGACCTCGACGAGGTCGAGGTCGTACTCCTGCGCAAGCTCCAGGGCCTTGGCAAGCGGAACAATCCCGACCTGCTCGCCGCTGGGACCGACAAGTCGCACCTCGGGAACGCGAATTCGGTCGTTGATGCGGGGCTCGGCGCTGATGGATCCTCCTCGGTAGCACTACGCGGCGGTCTGGCGGACAGCCACGCAACGTCTGTTTCTGTGTGGACCAACCGCGCCGGTGCAACAAAAATGCCCCGACGGGACACAGGCGGGGCTCCTCGAATACCGGAGCACCACCGCGTCGGCCGCGGGGCGCTGCTTCGGACGGCCCCATCGTCCGTACGGAACGATGGTCGCCGTCTGACCGGTGACCCGCCGCCCGTCAGGGCAGCCAGGTGGGAGATCGGAGCCTCCACTTGTGGGTCGGGCACAGACGTGTCCGACCGGTCGTTACACAAGGTTAGCAGCTCCGGCCCGAAGGGGCGAACCGGAGAGGGGCGGACCCTCGCGGCGGTGATGCCGCCGGCTCCTCGGAGGAGTGGCGGCAACGAGCGCGGGAACGCCGCGGGTGGTGCGGTCGGTGCGGGGTCGGAAGCGATGGTGGGGCGTCGGCGGGCTAGCCGTAGACGGGGCCGGTGTACTTCTCGCCCGGGCCCTGTCCCGGCTCGTCGGGGACGATCGATGCCTCGCGGAAGGCGAGCTGGAGGGACTTCAGCCCGTCCCGCAGCGGCGCCGCGTGGAAGGAGCTGATCTCCGTGACACCCGCGTCGAGGAGGCCGGCCAGCGCGTGGACCAGCTTCCGGGCCTCGTCCAGGTCCTTGTGCTCGTCGCCGTCCTCGGTGAGGCCCAGCTTCACCGCGGCGGCGCTCATCAGGTTCACCGCGACCGTGACGATCACCTCGACCGCGGGGACCTCCGCGATGTCGCGGGTCATGGCGGCGAAGTCGGGAGCCTGCTCGCCCGCAGGCTGCTCGGGGGTGGGGGTCGCGTCACTCATGGAGCACACGATATGCGGTGCCCTCAGGCCCGTACGTACAGGGGCTCTCCGGGCGGCACCGCGGACGCGGGCAGCAGGGCGAGGTCGAGTCCGCGCACCAGCCGGGCCCTGAGCGTCTCGTCGGCCGCGAGGGCACGGGCGACGCGTTGCGCCGCCTCGGCGGGAGACGCGCCGGCCTCGGAGTCGAGGACGAGGGCGAGGGTGCCGTCGGCGTTGCCGGGGCCGAGATGGGCGCGCAGCACCGCCGGCTCGGCGGCCACCACGGCCCCTACCGCCCGGGTGACGGCCGGGTCGGCCAGTGGGTCGGTGCTGGTGCGCCCCTCGGCCAGGGCCAGGAGCGCCCGGCCGGCCAGCTCGTACGGAACGGGACCGGCGAGGTCCAGCACCACGGTGTCGGCCTTCTCGTGGGCGGCCGCCTGGAGCGCCTGGTGCAGGGGTACGGCGACGGGCCGGGCCTGCGGGTCCCACAGGGCGAGCGAATCGGTCGACGTGAACGCGGGCAGGGCGCGTCGGCTCCCCGCCGTCAGCGTGGGCACCGCCATGTCGCTGGTCTTCTCGCGGCGCAGTCCCGATTCGTCCTCCTCGACCTCGCCGAGCACGGCGACGACCGGGACGAGGAGCCGCGCGCCCTTGAGCGCCTCCAGCACGGGCCCTTCGGCGGTCCTGTCCCGGGCCCAGGCGGCGAGCGCCGCCTCCAGTGCCGGGTCGGCGGTGCCGTCGTCGTCGGAGAAGCCGGAGTCGGGGATGTTCTTGAGCGCCACGCGACGAGCCTAGTTCGTCGGCGGTGGTGGCCGGGACGCCGGGGGACGCGTTGTCCTGGCGCGGCCAGACAGGGCGGCCGCACCGAGGAGCCGGGGCCCAGGTCCGGCGGCCGCCGCGGGAGCCGGCGCTCAGGTCCGGCGGCCGCCGCGCCAGAGCACGACCGCCGCGGCCAGCAGCAGCGCGCCGAGGCCGCCGGTGACCGGGGCGAGCCAGCCGGCGCCCGTGTCGGAGGAGGGGCCGTCCGGGCCCGCGCCGAAGTACTGCTTGCGGTGGCCCTGGACGGATGCGGTCTTCGGGTCGGTGTCACCCGGTATCGGCCTGCCGCCCTTCTCGATCGCCGCCGCCGGGTCGACGATGCCGTACCCCTTGGAGTCGTCGCGTCCGGTCTTCGGACCGCCGCGGGCGGTGTCGGCGAGGAGCCGCTTGATCTGGGCGGGCGTGAGCCGGGGGTGCGCGGCCCGGACGAGCGCGACGGCGCCGGAGACGAAGGCGGACGCCGCGCTGGTGCCCCAGCCCTCGTAGTACTTGCGGTCGGGGTCGGCGATGACGACGTCGACGCCCGGGGCGCTGACGGTGGAGTACCAGCGCCGGGTGGAGAAGGCGGCATGGGTGCCGTAGCGGTCGACGGCCGCGACGGCGATGACGCCCGGGTACGCGGCCGGGTACGAGATGTGGTCGCCCTTCTCGCCTCCGTTGCCCGCCGAGGCGACGACGACGGCGCCCTTGGCGAGGGCGTACCGGACGGCGGCGTCCTCGCCCGCGTCCGGGTGGGCGGACTCGCTGTCGTCACCGAGGGAGAGGTTGATGACGTCGGCGCCGTTGTCGGCGGCCCAGCGGATGCCCTGGGCGAGGGCGGTGCCACGGGTGTTCCTGGCCTTGGCACGGGCGGGGTCGGCTCCTTCGAGGATCACCCGCACGGGGAGGATCCTGGCCTCGGGGGCGATCCCGAGCACTCCGTCCTCCCGGCCGGGGCCGTGGCCGTGCCCCGCGATGATCCCGGCCATGGCCGTGCCGTGCCGGGCCCAGGCCCGGTCGCCCCGCTTCGCCCCGAACCCGATGAGGTCCTTCGTGGGCAGGACGCTGCCCTCCAGATCCGGGTGGCCGTCGTCGACCCCGGTGTCCAGCACCGCGACGGTGATGCCCGCGCCCTTGGTCGTACGCCACGCCTCCTCGGTGTGCAGGGCGTCCAGCGCCCACTGCCGGACCCGGATCCCGTCTGCCTGTGCGGGCGTGGCGGAGACGAGCGAGAAGGCGACCGCCGTGGCCACGGCTCCCAGGAGCCGCCGGGGCGTGGTGCGGGTGCGTACTGCCGTCATTCGGGACCCTCCGGGGAGGTGGCGGACTTGCGCAGGGCGCGCTCGACGCGGTCCGCGATCCCCTTGGCCTCGTGGCCGAGGCCGGCCTGGGCGGGGGCGGACGTGTCGCCGGGGACCATGGCCTCGGCGGCGGGCATGGGTTCGGCGACCGGGCGGCCGTCGGCGAACCCGGAGACGGCGAAGACGACGACGGGCGCGTCGGTGAGCACGCTGATGGTCCAGCTGGCCCGCTGGCGGTCGCCGAAGCCCGCGGCGACGGTGCCGGGGACGGCGTAGGTGCGGGGCATCAGGTCGGCGCGCTCGTCCAGGCCCTCCTCGGAGAACCGCTTGCGCAGGGCCGCCATGGCGTCCCGGTCCGCCTCGGTGACGACCATGCCGACGGTCGTGACGCTGGAGGTGGTGGCGTCGGTGTAGGTGGCGCGGAGGAGCCGCATGCAGCCGACCGGCCGGAGCGCCTTCAGCAGCAGCGGGTCGAACGCGCCGGTGCAGGGCCCGTCGGGAGCGACCGCGACTCGGGTCCACACCCGGTCGGCACCACCGGGCCCCGCGCCGTCGCCCTTGATCGTGCGTGGGAAGAGCGTGTCGACGGGGACGCTGTGCCAGAGCGTGCGCGCGTCGGTGTACAGGGGCCGGGAGGCGGGTGACGCGGCCGAGTCGTCCACGAGCCAGCTTCCGGTGACCGCGCCGCCGATCAGTCCGAGACCGAGGACGACGCAGACGACGGCACCCGCGGTCCTGGCCGGATGCCTGTCGCGGATGGGCCGCAGCCGGGTGGTGATCTCGGTGGGCGTCTCCGGCAGGGCCCCCGCGTACGGCTGCGGCGGCGGACCGTGCGACGTCCAGGGCCACGGGCTGCCCGGGGGGCCTTCCGTCCCGCTGATGCCCGGTACGCGTCCGCCGTTCGGTGAGGCGGGTGCGGCGGACGGGGCGGGTGCGGAGGGCTGAGGGGGTGCCACCGGGGCGGGGGGCGCCGAGGCTGCTGTGGCTGCCGCGGGCTGCCCGGGCGCCGTGGCCGTTCCGGGTGCGGTGGCGGAACCGGGCGTCGAGTGCGCTGCGGGTGCCGCGGGCGTCCCGGGGGTCGTGGGCGCACTGCCGATGCGCGGCGGGGTGAGGGGGCGCGGGGGTATCCCGTCCGCGCCGCGGGGTGCGGGAGCGGTGTGACGGCTGCGGCTGTCGGGGGATGACGACTCCGACCGACGCGGAGTGTGCGGCGCGTGTGCGCCAGGGCCGGACGACTGTCCGGGGAGGGCCGCGCGACGGGCCGGTTCCGCTCCGCGGCTCATGGGATCGCTCGGGCCGCCACCCTCAGGCCGTGACGCCGACTGCGGGGCGTACGGCGCGTGCGCGGCCGGTGCGGGAGTCTCGGCGGGCCGACGCGCCTGCCCGCCCTGGGCGGACCGCGGACTGGGAGCAGCACCCGAACCGGAATGCGGGCCCGGAGCAGCACCCGAACCCGAGCCGGAGCGCGGGCCCGGGCCGACCGGTTCCACTCCGCGAGGCGCGGGAGCGCCAGGGCCGCCGGCGGCAGCCGGAGGTGCGGACCGCCGGGCGGGCCGGTCCGCGGAACCGCCCGGTTCCGCTCCGCGAGGCGCGGGAGCGCCCGGACTGCCGGCGGCGGGCCGGGACGCCGGCGACCGCGGCGGGCCGGCGGGCTCCTGAGCGGGAGCCGGGCCGGCCGGGCCGTCCTCGGCACGCGCCGGGGACATCGCCGCGATGGACCCCGTGGTGGACGCCGTGCGGGAGCCGGGCGCGAGGGCCGACGGGGCGTCAGGGGACGCGGTGCGCGGGCGGGGGGCCGGGGGGACGGAACCCGTACGCGGGTCCGGGGTGGAGTCCGTGATCGGGCGGAGGCGGGTCGTCGTCTCGGCCTGCGTGGGCGCCGGAGCCTGCGGGGCCTGGGGCGGGCGCGACGGGACACGCGGGCGCTGCGCCTCGGTGCTCATCCGCCCCCCGTTTCCTGGTGCTCGTAACGCCGCCGGATCGCCTTTCGGGGCAGGCCCGTTCGTCGCCGCGCCCCTCACTCTAAGGGCTGGAGCGCGCAGGAAGTGAATGGGTGCGGCGGCCCCGGGGGGATCTGCGCAGAACGTCCCCCTACCCTCGGGTAGACCTGTCTGGCAAGCTCTGCGCATGACTCCCCGTGCCGCGCTCAGGACCCGGTACGACCGGGCCACAGCCCACCTCGACGCGCCTCTCGCCATCGTGGACCTGGAGGCGTTCGACGCCAACGCGGCGGATCTGGTCGGGCGCGCTGGCGGGAAGCCGATCCGGGTGGCCAGCAAGTCCGTACGCTGCCGGGCCCTGCTGGAGCGGGTGCTGGCGAGGGACGGCTTCTCGGGGATCATGTCCTACACGCTGGAGGAGTCGATCTGGCTCGCCCGGGCGGGTTTCGGCGATGTGCTCTTGGCGTACCCGTCCGCTGACCGCGCCGGTTTCGCGGAACTGGCCGGGGACGCCAAGCTCGCGGCCGCCGTGACGGTCATGGCCGACGACCCCGCGCAGCTGGACCTGATCGACCGCGCCCGCAGCGGCGGCGCGGAGGAGATCCGGGTCTGCCTGGAACTGGACACCTCCCTCCATCTGCTGGGCGGCCGGATCCGTTTCGGCGCGCGCCGCTCGCCGCTGCGCACACCCGCGGACCTGGCCGGGCTGGCCCGCGCGATCGTCGCCCGGCCCGGCTTCCGGCTGGTGGGGCTGATGGCGTACGAGGGGCATGTCGCGGGCGTCGGTGACGCGGTCGCGGGCAGTCCGCTGCGCTCACGGGCGGTCCGCCTGATGCAGTCCGCGGCCCGGCGCGAGCTCGCACAGCGGCGAGCGGCCGTGGTGCACGCGGTGCGGGCGGCGGCGCCGGAACTGGAGTTCGTGAACGGTGGCGGCACCGGCAGCGTGCAGCACACGGCGTCGGAGGACGCGGTCACGGAGATCGCCGCGGGCTCCGGCCTCTACGTGCCGACGCTCTTCGACAACTACACGTCGTTCAGCGGGCGGCCCGCGGCGCTGTTCGCCCAGCCCGTCGTGCGCCGGCCGGGGGTCGGGGTGGTGACGGTGCTCGGCGGCGGCTACCCGGCCTCGGGCGCCGCGGGGCGGGACCGGCTGCCGGTGCCGTTCCTGCCGGAAGGGCTCCGCTACCACCCGCTGGAGGGGCCGGGCGAGGTGCAGACGCCTCTGCTGGGGCCGCCTGCGGACGATCTGCTCATCGGCGACAAGGTGTGGTTCCGGCACGCGAAGGCCGGGGAGTTGTGCGAACGGTTCGACTCGCTGCACCTGGTCGAGGACGGGCGGGTCACCGCCACCGTGCCGACGTACCGGGGCGAGGGCCGTACGTTCCTCTGAGCTGCCGGGGGCGAACTGCGCCCGGATGCCCGGGACCCGGCGCGTACTGCTTCCGGACGGCGGGGACCCGGGGCGGGCCCGGGGCCCATGGGTCGCGGGGCCCGCGGTTCAGGGCCCGACCGTGGAGCCGACTATCCGCTGACGTCCGTCAGCGGGCGGATGCCCTTGATGATCCGGTCCATGTCGCCGAGCGGCGGGGCGTCCGGGCCCGCGTCGAAGGCGAAGCGCACGATGATCAGGGATTCGGAGCCGGTGGCGGACGGAAAGACGAGGGACTGGACGTAACCGCCCGGGCCGGCGCCCGTCGTCACCCGCCAGCGCACCACGTGGCCGGTGCGGCCGGCGACCGTGACGGGCGCGGACTTCACCAGCCGGTGGCTCTTGATGCCACCGTGGATGCGGTTGCCGACGCGGTCGTTGTCGTACGCCCAGTCCGCGGCGATGCCGACGTCCTGGCCGGCCAGCTTCTCCGGCGACTTCACGTTGGTGCCCGTGGCCGTGCGCGAGGACACGGTGCCGTGGCGGCAGAACTCGCCCGAGTCACCGGGGCACTTGTAGGAGTCCGCCGTCACCATGGTCGGCACCGGGTCGATGCTGGAGTCCGACTTCTCCCAGCCGTCGAGCAGCGGCAGCGAGATGCCGTTGAGCTGGTCGACGAGTGCCTCGGGGTCGCCGGCGGCCGACGGGCCGGGCTCCGGGGCGTTCGCCGTCGCGGTGGGCCGGGCCGTGGGGGCGGCCTCCGCCGACTGCGGGACGGTCGGTTCGTCGTCCTCGCCGAGGACGACGACGCCGGTGACGATCGCGGCCACGAGGACCGCGCCGGCGGTGACGAGCGCGACGAGCGCGCCCTTGCCGATGCCGCCGCCCTGCCCGGACGTGCCGGCGAGCGGCATCGGCGCGGTGGCCGGCGGTTGCGGGCCACCGGCGGGGCGGGTGTGCCCGGTCCAGGCACGGCCGTCCCACCAGCGTTCGTGGGTCGGCCTGCCCGGGTCCGGATACCAGCCTGGGGGTCCCCCCAGGCCGCCAGGCGTGGGGGGAGGGGTCGTCATGCTCATCCGGCCACTCTATGAGGGGCCGGGCAAGGGCTCATACAGGGGTGACGTAGGCACCCGAAATGCCGCCGTCGACGAGGAAGTCGGTGGCGTTGACGAAGGAGGAGTCGTCGCTGGCGAGGAACGCCACGGCCGCGGCGATCTCCTCTGCGTCCGCGAACCGGCCGACGGGGATGTGCACCAGCCGGCGCGCGGCCCGCTCGGGGTCCTTGGCGAACAGCTCCTGCAGAAGCGGGGTGTTGACCGGTCCCGGGCACAGCGCGTTGACCCTGATGCCCTCGCGGGCGAACTGCACGCCCAGCTCGCGGGACATGGCGAGGACCCCGCCCTTGCTCGCGGTGTACGAGATCTGGGAGGTCGCCGCGCCCATGCGGGCCACGAACGAGGCGGTGTTGACGATGGAGCCCCGGCCCTGGCGCCGCATGTAGGGGATGGCCGCCTTGCAGCACAGGTACACGGAGGTGAGGTTGACCTCCTGGACCCGCTTCCAGGCGTCCAGGCCCGTCTCCAGGATGGAGTCGTCGTCGGGCGGCGAGATGCCGGCGTTGTTGAAGGCGATGTCGACGCTGCCGTAGGTGTCGAAGGCGGTGCGGAACAGCGCCTCGACCTGCTCGGCGTCCGTCACGTCCACCTTCACGAAGGTCCCGCCGACCTCCTCGGCCGCGCTCTTGCCCGCGGTCTCGTCGATGTCCCCGCAGACGACGTTGGCTCCCTCGGAGGCGAGGCGGCGAGCGGTGGCCAGGCCGATGCCGCTGCCGGCGCCGGTGATGACGGCGGTGCGGCCGACGAGCCGGCGGCAGACGGGGGTGTCGCTGTTGGCAGTGGTCATGGGATCTCAGGCCTCCGTGCTGATGAAGACGTTCTTGGTCTCGGTGAAAGCGGTGAGGGCGTCGGGACCGAGTTCCCGGCCGAGGCCGGACTGCCCGTATCCGCCGAACGGGGTCCAGTAGCGGACGCTGGAGTGGGAGTTGACGGACAGGTTGCCCGCGGCGACCGCCCCGGAGACCCGCAGGGCGCGGCCCACGTCGCGGGTCCAGATGGAGCCGGAGAGCCCGTACTCGGTGTCGTTGGCGAGCCGTACGGCGTGGTCCTCGTCGTCGAACGGCAGGACGACGGCGACGGGGCCGAAGACCTCCTCGGTGGCGACGGGGGCCTCGGGAGCGGCGCCGGTGACCAGCGTCGGCGGGAACCAGAAGCCGGGGCCGTCGGGGGCGCTGCCCCGGACCGTCGCGAGGTCGTCGGTGACGTACGACCGTACGCGGTCGAGCTGGGCGCGCGAGATGAGCGGGCCCATCTGCGTGGCCTCGTCCGCGGGGTCGCCGACCACGACCGACTTCAGCGCGGGGGCGAGCCGGTCGAGGAAGTCGTCGTACACCGAGCGCTGGACGAGGATGCGGGTGCGGGCGCAGCAGTCCTGGCCGCTGTTGTCCAGGAAGGCCATCGGCGCGGCGGCGGCCGCCGCTTCGACGTCCGCGTCGGCGAAGACGATGTTGGGGCTCTTGCCGCCGAGTTCGAGGGTCACCCGCTTCACGCGCTCGGCGCAGAGCGCCATGATCTGCTTCCCGATCCGGGTGGAGCCGGTGAAGACGATCTTGGCCACGCCGGGGTGGCGCACCAGTGCGTCGCCCGCGACGGCGCCGTGGCCGGGCAGCACCTGGAAGAGGTGCTCGGGAAGGCCCGCCTCCAGGGCGAGTTCGGCGAGGCGCAGCGCGGTCAGGGGCGTGGTCTCGGCGGGTTTGAGGACGACGGCGTTGCCGGCGGCGAGCGCGGGGGCGGTGCCCCAGGCGGCGATCGGCATGGGGAAGTTCCAGGGCGCGATGACGCCCACGACGCCGAGCGGCTCGAGGAGGGTCAGATCGATGCCTCCGGACACGGGGATCTGGCGGCCGGTGAGGCGCTCCACTCCCCCGGCGGAGTAGTCGAGCAGATCGCGGACGTTGCCCGCCTCCCAGCGGGCGTTGCCGATGGTGTGCCCGGCCTCGCGGACCTCCAGCAGGGCGAGTTCCTCGATGTGGTCGTCGACGGCGGCGGCGAACCGGCGCAGCAGCCTGGCCCGGTCGGCGGGCGCCGCGGCCGCCCAGACGCGCTGGGCCCGCGCCGCCCTGCCCACCGCGGCGTCGACGTCCGCGGCGTCCGCGCCGGGGACGGTGGCGATGACTTCCTCGGTGGCCGGGTTGAGCACATCGAGTGAGTACGGGTGCGACAAGTGGTGCCTCACATGCGTTCGAAGGAGCGGCGGAGCTCCCAGTCGGTCACCGCGGCGTCGAAGGCTTCGAGCTCGACGCGCGCCATGTTGCGGTAGTGGGCGACGACCTCGTCCCCGAAGGCGGCCTTGGCGATGGGGCTGTTCTCCCAGAGCTCGGCGGCCTCGCGGAGGGTGGTCGGGACGTGCTCGTAGTCGGCGCCGTAGGCGTTGCCGGTGCAGACCTCGGGCAGTTCCAGCTTCTGCTCGATGCCGTACAGGCCGGCGGCCACCATTCCGGCGACCGCGAGATGGGGGTTGACGTCGCCGCCGGGCAGCCGGTTCTCGAAGCGCGTCGAGCGGCCGTGGCCGACGACGCGCAGGGCGCAGGTCCGGTTGTCGTGTCCCCAGGCGACGGCGGTCGGGGCGAAGGAGCCCGGCTGGAACCGCTTGTACGAGTTGATGTTCGGCGCGTACAGCAGGGAGAAGTCGCGCAGGGCGGCGATCTGCCCGGCGAGGAAGTGGCGCATGACCGCCGACATGCCGTCCGGTCCGTCGCCCGCCATGACGTTGCGGCCGTCGGCGTCGGCGAGCGAGAGGTGGATGTGGCAGGAGTTGCCCTCGCGCTCGTTGTACTTGGCCATGAAGGTGATCGAGACGCCTTCCTGGGCGGCGATCTCCTTCGTTCCCGTCTTGTAGATCGCGTGCTGGTCGCAGGTGACGAGCGCCTCGTCGTAGCGGAACACGATCTCGTGCTGGCCGGGGTTGCACTCGCCCTTGGCGGACTCGACGGTCAGGCCCGCGGCGGCCATCTCGTTGCGGATCCGGCGCAGCAGGGGCTCGATGCGGCCGGTGCCGAGGACCGAGTAGTCGATGTTGTACTGGTTGGCCGGGGTCAGGCCCTGGTAGCCGCGGTCCCAGGCCTGCTCGTAGGTGTCCTTGAAGACGATGAACTCCAGCTCGGTGCCGACCTGCGCGGTCCAGCCGTGCTCCGCAAGGCGCTCCAGCTGGCGGCGCAGGATCTGGCGGGGCGCGGCGACGACCGGGGCGCCGTCGTTCCACGCCAGGTCGGCGACGAGCATGGCCGTGCCCTCGTTCCACGGGACACGGCGCAGCGTGGCCAGGTCGGGGTGCATGGCGAAGTCGCCGTACCCGCGCTCCCACGAGGACATGGCGTAGCCGTCCACCGTGTTCATCTCGGTGTCGACGGCGAGCAGGTAGTTGCAGCCCTCCGTACCGTGCTCCAGGACCTCGTCGAGGAAGAACCGGGCGGCGAACCGCTTGCCCTGGAGCCTGCCCTGCATGTCGGGAAAGGCCAGGACTACGGTGTCGATCTCACCGCTCGCCACGAGGACTCTCAGTTCCTCGACGGTCAGCGGGGGTGTGCGGTCTGCCACGGGATTGCGCCTCCTAAGGTCAGCCGGGAGCCATAAGGTATTGCCGAAGACCATTGCTTGGGAAGGGGAAACCGCAACGTGGCGGAGAAGAGCGAGTCCGGGGACCGGCTCACGTCCGTGCTGCGGCCGGTGCGCGGGGGCAACGGCTTCGAGGAGGCCCTGGAGCAGATCCTGCAGGTCGTACGGCTGGGCCTGGTGCCCGGCGGCGAACGCCTGCCCGCCGAGCGGGAGCTCGCCGAGCGCATGGGCATCAGCCGGGTGACGCTGCGCGAGGTCCTCAAGGTCCTCCAGGAGGAGGGCCTGGTGGAGAGCCGGCGCGGCCGCTACGGCGGCACGTTCGTCCTGCACCGCCCGCGCACCGAGGGCGAGGACGAGCTGCGCCGCCGGGTCGCGGCCGTCGACGTCGAGGACACGCTGCGCTTCCGGGAGGTCCTGGAGGTCGGCGCTGCGGGCCTGTGCGCTGCGCACGGGCTCTCCGACGAGGGCTCCGCGCGGCTGCGCACCGCACTGACGGCCACGCACGACGCACCCCTGGACGACTACCGGCGCTGCGACACGCTCCTCCACCTCACGCTCGCCGAGCTGTCCGGCTCACCCACCCTGACCTCGCAGTACGCGGCCGTCCGGGCGACCGTGAACGATCTGCTCGACTGCATCCCGCTGCTCGTGCGCAATCTGGAGCACTCCCAGCAGCAGCACGTCGCACTCGTGGAGGCGGTGCTGGAGGGCGACGCGGACGCGGCCCGCGAGGTGATGCGCGAACACTGCGAGGGAACGGCGGCGCTGCTGCGCGGCTTCCTGGCGTGAGACCCGGGCGGCTTCCTCGCGTGAGACCTGCCGCGCGGCTTCCTCGCGGCATACCGTCGGCGGCCTTCGGGAAGGAGCCGCGGACACGGCCGGGCATGCCACCGCGCACCAACGGGAACGTGTCGGCGTAACCCGAAAGTAACGCACGGGTCTTGCGTTTCCCCCGCGGTCACCGCAAAGGTATGGCTCCATTCCATTGGGCCCGACGCGGGAGCTCTGCCATGACGCTGGAAGACACCGACACCACCGGGAGCGGCAACACCCCACCGGACAACTACCTCGAACGCCGGACCCTGCGCCGCGGCAGCGCGGGCTGGCTGCTGCTCACCGGGCTCGGCGTCGCCTACGTCGTCTCCGGCGACTTCTCCGGCTGGAACATCGGTCTGTCCAAGGGCGGCTTCGGCGGACTCGCCGCCGCCACCGTGCTGATGGGCCTGATGTACGCCTGTCTCGTCTTCGCGCTCGCCGAACTGTCGGCGATCCTGCCGACCGCGGGCGGCGGCTACGGTTTCGCGCGCCGGGCACTCGGCACCTGGGGCGGGTTCCTCACCGGAACGGCCATCCTCATCGAGTACATCCTTGCCCCGGCCGCCATCTCGATCTTCATCGGCGACTACGTGGAATCGCTCGGCCTGTTCGGACTGGAGTCCGGCTGGCCCGTCTATCTCGCCTGCTTCGCCGTGTTCATCGGCATCCACCTGTGGGGCGTGGGCGAGGCGCTCCGCTTCAGCCTCGTCGTCACCGCGATCGCCGTCGCCGCGCTGCTGATCTTCGCCGCAGGTGCGTTCACCGACTTCCAGGTGAGCGGGCTCGACGACATCCCGGTCGACAAGGACGCGGTGGGCTCCAGCTCCTGGCTGCCGTTCGGACTGCTCGGCATCTGGGCCGCGTTCCCGTTCGGCATGTGGTTCTTCCTCGGCGTGGAGGGTGTGCCGCTCGCCGCCGAGGAGGCCAAGGACCCGGTCAGGTCCATGCCGAAGGCACTCGCGCTGTCGATGTCGATCCTGGTGCTGCTCGCCCTGATCACCTTCTTCGCCGCCACGGGCGCCCGCGGCTCGGCCGCGATCCAGGAGGCGGGCAACCCGCTCGTGGTGGCACTCCAGGGCGACGGCGACCCGACGGCGCTGAGCCGCTTCGTCAACTACGCCGGACTCGCCGGCCTGGTCGCGTCGTTCTTCTCGCTCATCTACGCCGGTTCGCGCCAGCTGTTCGCCCTGTCCCGGGCCGGGTACCTGCCCCGCTTCCTGTCGCTGACGAGTCGCCGCAAGTCGCCGTACCTGGGCCTGCTGATCCCCGGCGCCATCGGTTTCGCGCTCGCCGCGGGCACCGGCGACGGGGCGCGGATGCTGAACATCGCCGTCTTCGGCGCGACGATCAGCTACGCCCTGATGGCGCTGTCCCACATCGTGCTGCGACGGCGCGAGCCGGACCTGCCGCGTCCGTACCGCACCCCCGGCGGTGTGGCGACCTCGTCCGTCGCCTTCGTGCTCGCGCTGTCCGCGCTGGTGGCGACCTTCCTGGTGGACAAGGACGCGGCGTTCACGGCGCTCGCCGTGTACGGCGTGGCTCTCGCCTACTTCGCCTTCTACAGTCGGCACCGTCTCGTGGCCCGTGCCCCGGAGGAGGAGTTCGCGGCACTCGCCGCGGCCGAGGCCGAACTGGCCCGCGACTGACCGCCGGGCGTACGGACCCGGTATCCGGATGCCCGGGCGGCGGGGCACCGGGTCCGAACGCCCCGGCGTCCGGACGGACGGGGTCCTTCCGCCCGGCCGGACGCCGAGCGCCGCTACGGCCGGGGACCGGTCGCCGCGACGGCCACCCGCGCAGGCGCCGACGGCCGGGAAGGCCCCGGCGGCGCCCGCGCACCGGCAGGCGCCCACCCCGCCGACAACACAACCCGACTGCCCAGCACGACCGACCGACACGACCGCACGACACGACCGGAGGACCCGCGACCGTGACCCAGCCGCTCATCGGGGTCAGCACGTACCTGGAGCAAGCCTCGTGGGGCGTGTGGCGACTGCCCGCCGCCCTGCTGCCGGCCGGCTATCCGCGTCTCGTCCAGTCGGCCGGGGGCATCGCCGCGATGCTGCCGCCGGACGAGCCGGGCCGGGCCGCCGCGACCGTGGCCCGGCTCGACGGGCTGGTCGTCGCGGGCGGGCCCGACGTCGAACCCGTACGGTACGGAGCCGAGCCCGGCCCGCGCACCGGCCCGCCGGCCCGGGAGCGGGACGCCTGGGAGCTCGCCCTGATCCGGGCGGCACTCGACGGCGGCACCCCGCTGCTGGGGATCTGCCGGGGCATGCAGTTGCTGAACGTCGCGCTCGGCGGCACGCTCGTCCAGCACCTCGACGGGCACGTGGAAGCCGTCGGCGTCTTCGGCCGGCACCCCGTGACTCCGGTCGCGGGCACGCTGTACGCCTCGCTGGTGCCGGAGGAGTCGTCGGTTCCGACCTACCACCACCAGTCCGTCGACCTCCTCGGCGACGGCCTCGTCGTATCGGCGCACGCCCACGACGGCACAGTGGAGGCCGTCGAACTCCCGGACCCGGCCTGGGTGCTCGGTGTGCAGTGGCACCCGGAAATGGCCGACGACACCCGCGTCATGGCGGGCCTCGTCCGCGCCGCCTCCTGACCGATTCCGACGGGCGGGAGCCCCCGGCCCGCACCCACCGCCGATGACCCTGCGGGGCGGGCCGGGGCTTGCTCCACGGGTCCGGTGCACGGCACACGCGCCGCGCACCGGACCCCGCCCCGCCTCGTCGCTCCGCCCGGACGCAGCCCCAACCACCGCCTTGCGGCCTCCCCCAGAGTGGCCGGCCCACGAGGTGCGGCCCGGACGCGCCCGCGAGCCGGCGCGCCGCCTGCGTCCCCGGCCCCGGGTCCTCAGGTCCCTGATCGCGTCAGCGACAGGAGGTCGCGGGCCGGGCCCGTGGGGCGGTGGCCGTGGGGCCAGACCGCGCGGAGGTCGCGGCGGAGCCGGACCGCCTCGACGGGGATGCGGACGAGCCGGCGGGACGCCAGTTCCTCGGTCACCGCGAGTTCGCTGAGGACCGCGGGGCCGGCGCCGCTGACGGCGGCCGCCTTCACCGCGGTGGTGGAGGCGAGTTCGAGCAACGGCTCGGCGAGGCCACCGTGGCCCGCGAGCGCCGAGTCGAGCACCTGCCGGGTGCCCGAGCCGCGCTCGCGCAGCACCAGAGGGGTGGCGGCGAGCTTCTCGGGCGACAGCGGAGAACGCCGCCGAGCCCACTCGTGGCCGGGCGCCGCGACGACCACGAGCCGGTCGTGGCCCACGACCGCGCCGTCGAGTCCCTCCGGCACGGCGAGGCCCTCGACGAAGCCGAGGTCGGCCTCGCCACGCAGCAGCCGCTCAGCGACCGCCGCCGAGTTGCCCGCCAGCAGGGACACCGCGGTGCCCGGGCGCTCCTGGCGGAGTGCGATCAGCCAACCGGGCAGCAGGTACTCGGCGATGGTCATGCTGGCGGCCACCCTCAGCCGGGAGTCGCGCCGGTCCCGCAGCGCCTGCGCCCCGGCGTCGAACGCCTCGGCCGCCTCCACGATCCGCCGCGCCCAGTCCGTGACCAGCGCGCCCGCGGCGGTCAGCCGGGAGCCGCGCGGCGAGCGGTCCACCAGCGCGACGCCCAACTGCCTCTCCATGGACCGGATCCGGCTGCTCGCCGCGGGCTGGGTGATGCCGAGCTCGCGGGCGGCCCGCCCCAGGCTCCCGTGCCGGGCCACCGCGAGCAGCAGTTCCAGCGCGGCCAGATCGGGCACCCGGTGGGCCACCGGTCCGCGTTCCCCTTCGCTCATAAACCCAGCTTATGGGGCCATAGCGATGCCGTGCCTGGTGGGCGGCCCGCCGGGGCCCGAAGGTGGAACCATGGTCATCGTCGCCCATCCCCGCACCCCCTCCCCCGCCGTGCCGCCCGGCACGACCCGGCCCGCCCCACCGCTGAGCCGTCTCGGGCCGAATTGGTACTCCGCCGTCATGGGCACGGCCGCGGTGGCCATCGCGGGTGCGTCCCTGCCGGTGGGGCCCGCGGGACCGCGGGACGTGCTGGAGGCGGTCTGGGTGCTGTCCGCACTGGCGCTGGCCGCTCTGCTCGTCGCGCGCGCCGCGCACTGGGCCCACCACCACGACCGGGCGCGTGCAGATCTGCTCGATCCGGCGGTCGCCCCGTTCCAGGGCTGTATGGCGATGGCGCTCCTCGCCGTCGGCATCGGCTCCCTCACGGTCGGCGGGGGCGTCATCGGGGAGCACGCGGCGCTCGTGACGGCGACGGCGCTGTTCGCCGCCGGCACACTGGCGGGACTCACGGCGGCGGTGGCGGTCCCGTACCTGCTCGTCACCCGGCGCCGGGTGGCGGCGAGGGACGCGTCCCCGGTCTGGCTGCTGCCGGTGGTGGCCCCGATGGTGGCGGCCACGCTGGGCGCGCTCCTCGTGGGCAGGGTGCCCGCCGGACCGTGGCGACGGGCGGCGCTCCTGGGCTGCTACGGGCTGTTCGCCGTGAGTCTGGCCGCCGTGCTCGTCATCCTGCCGCTGGTGATCCTGCGGCTCCTGCGCGAAGGCCCTCCGCCGCTCGCCGCCACACCGGCACTGTTCCTGGTGCTCGGGCCGCTGGGCCAGTCCACGACCGCCGTGCACAAGCTGGCGAACGTGGCCCCCTCGGCGGTGGGAGGGGCGGACGGGGCGGTCCTGGGCTCCTTCGCGACCGCCTACGGGAGCGTCGCGCTCGGTCTCGCGCTGCTGTGGCTCCTCCCGGCCGCGGCGCTCGTGGTGCGGGCGGCCCGCCGGGGCATGCCGTTCGCGATGACCTGGTGGGCGTTCACCTTCCCGGTCGGTACGTGCGTCACGGGGGCGGCGGCGCTGTCGGCGCGCACCGGTGCCGCCGTTCCTGCCTGGGCGGCGGCCGCGCTGTACGCCTTCCTGGTCGCGGCCTGGGCCGTGGCCGGGACCCTCACGCTGCGGGGTCTCACCGGCGGAGCGCTGCTCGCAGCTCCGTCGGCGCCGCCGCCAGCGACGGCCCGTACCAGGTGAGCATGCGCCCGTCCACGAGCGCGGCGGGGATCCCCGGGAACGCCTCGGGGCCGTCGTCCGCGGTGAAGCGGTAGGGCTCGTCGGGAAGCACGACGAGGTCCGCCCCCGCGGCGGCCAGCTCGTCCGGCGGGATGCGGGGGTAGCGCTCCGGGTGTGCGGCGTAGACGTTCTCGATGCCGAGCCGGGCGAGCAGATCGCCGGCGAAGGTGTCGCGGCCGAGGACCATCCAGGGACGCCGCCACACCGGCACCACCGCGCGGCGCGGCTCGGCCGGCGGTTCGACGGCGTCCCAGGCGGCCTCGGCGTCGTCGAGCCATCGGGGCCGGGGGACGCCGCAGGCGTCGAGGACCCGCTCCAGTTCGGCGAACGCCTGGGGGAGGGTCCGCACCTCGGTGACGAGCACGTCGAGCCCCGCGGCGCGCAGCGCGGCGAGGTCGGGCTCCCGGTTCTCCTCCTCGTTGGCGACGACGAGGTCCGGCCGCAGCGCTACGACCGCCTCCACGTCCGGGTTCTTGGTGCCGCCGATCCTGGCGGCGGCGAGGCCGGCGGGGTGGGTGCACCAGTCGGTGGCGCCGGCCAGCAGCCCGGGCGCGCTGACCGCGATGGCCTCGGTGAGCGAGGGCACCAGGGACACGACCCGCGTCACAGTGCGACGGCCTCGATGTGGTCGGCGACGGCGACGACGACGAGGCGGGTGCCGGGGCGGGTGGCGCGCCAGCGGTGCAGCACCCCGCCGGAGAGGAAGAGCGTGTCGCCCTTCTCCAGCCGGTGGGCACGGCCCTCGGCCTCGACCTCCGCGCCGCCGTCGGCCACGTACATCAGCTCGTCGTTGCGGTGCTGGTGCTCGCCTCCGGCGTCCTGCTCGCCGGTGAACTCGACGGCGTGGAGCTGGTGGTGACCGCGCACCAGATGGCGCACGCCCGGCCGGGCGGCGAGGGCGGCGTCGTCGGCTCGGACGACGTCGACGACCCGGCAGGAGTCGGCGGCGGCGAGCAGTTCGGCGGCGGTCGTCTCCAGCGCGTCGGCGACCCGGTGCAGCGAGCGCATGCTGGGCCGGGCCCGTTCGTTCTCGATCTGGCTGAGGAAGGGCACGGACAAGCCGCTGCGTCCGGCGACGGCGGCGAGCGTGAGATCGAGGGCACGGCGCCTTCGGCGGACGGCGGAGCCGACCCGGAGCGCTTCCTTGTCTCCCATGACTGAGGTCCCTCCCTCCTCTCTGTACCTTACGCACGTTCCGGCCCGGGCAACCCTCCGTTGCCCCAGCCGCAACGGCGAGGACCCCGCCACGTTATGTGACGGGGCCCTCACCGGTGGGGGGATTCAGTTGGTCTGGTGCGGCTCTGAGCCGTTCGCCGCGGACTGGCCCACGGGCGTCCACTTGTCGGCGAGGCCGGGGTTCTCCTTGAGCCAGGCGCGGACCGCGTCCTGCTCCTTGCCCTTGCCGGTCTCCTGGATCTTCGCTTCCAGGCCGGTGAGCTGCGCCTCGGTCATCTCGAAGCCCTGGAGCCACTTGCCGACCTGCGGGTTCTCCTCGGAGAAGCCCTTGCGGGCGAGGGTGTGGATGCCGTCGCCCTTGCCCCAGGTGCCCTTCGGGTCCTTCAGCTTCCTCAGGTCGTAGGCGCTGTAGACCCAGTGCGGCGACCACAGGGTGGTGACGATCGGCTCCTTCTTGTCGTACGCCCGCTTCAGCTCGGCGAGCATGCCGGGGGTGGAGCCGTCCACGACCTCGTACTCGCCCTCCAGGCCGTACTCCTTGAGGACCTTGTCCTTGAGGAGCCCCATCATCCCGGCGCTCGGCTCGATGCCGACGATGCGGCCCTTGAACCGGCCCGCCTTGCCCTTGAGGTCGTCGAGGGAGTCGACGTCCTTCATGTACGCGGGCACGGACAGCTCCAGGGAGGTCGGGCCGTACCAGGAACCCTTGTCCTCCAGTTTGTCCCGGTACCTGTTCCAGTACTGAGCGTGGGTGACCGGGAGCCAGGAGTCCGTCTGGAAGTCGATCTGCCCGCCGGCGAGACCGGTGTAGAGCGAGCCGGCCTCCAGCTGCTTGGCATCGACCTCGAAGCCGCGGCGCTCCAGCAGCTCCTTCCACAGGAAGGTGGAGGCGATGCCCTCGTCCCACGGGATGTAGCCCACGGAGATCTTCCTGCCCTGGCCGACGTCGCCGGCGCCGCCGGGCCCGGAGGACTTGGCGCCGCCGAACACGCCCATGCCGCCCGCGACGAGCGCGAGGATCACGACGCCGACCACGGCCACGACGGGCTGGGGACGGTGGTCCCGGATCCTCGGCCCGCCGGCGGCGGCCCTGGCCCGGGCGAGCGCCCGGCGGCCGAGGGGCGAGACCTGGCGGCCCAGCGCACCCGTCATCCGGTCCAGGTACATGGCGAGGATGACGATGGAGACGCCGGCCTCGAAACCGAGTCCGATGTCGACGTTGCCGATGGCGCGGTAGACGGCGCCGCCGAGTCCGCCGCCGCCGACCATTCCGGCGATGACCACCATGGACAGGCCGAGCATGATCACCTGGTTGACGCCGGCCATGATCGTGGGCAGGGCGAGCGGCAGCTGCACCCGGACCAGCGTGTTGCGCGGAGTGGTGCCGAACGCCTCCGCGGCCTCCACCAGCTCCTCGTCGACCTGGCGGATGCCCAGCTCGGTCATGCGCACGCCGGGCGGCAGCGCGAAGACGATGGTGGCGATGATGCCGGGGACCACGCCGACGCCGAAGAAGATGATGCCGGGGATCAGGTAGACCATGGCCGGCATCGTCTGCATGAAGTCCAGGATGGGCCGGATCACCGCGCTGACGGTCTTGGAGCGGGACGCCCAGATGCCGAGCGGGACCGCGATCACCAGCGTGACGATGGTGGCGACGAGCACCAGCGAGAGGGTCGACATGGCGTCGTCCCACAGCTCGACGGAGTCGATCAGGGCGAAGCCGGCGAAGGCGAGACCGCCCGCGAGCAGACCGCGCAGCCACCCGGCCACGACGGCGAGGATGCCCGCGAAGAGCAGCGGCTCGGGCGCGGAGAGCGCCGCGTCGATGCCGTCGTACATGCCGGTGACGACCGAGCTGACGGCGTCGAAGAGCCAGGAGAGATGGGACTGGAGCCAGTCGACGCCGCCGTCGACCCAGTCGCCGAGGGGAAGCCTAGGCACGTGCGCTCACCTGCTTCCGCTCCGGCAGGCGGACCGGGGAGTCGCAGGGCACCGGCTCACCGGGCTCGTCGCCGACGAAGCCGATCAGCCGGGACTGCGGCACGACGCCGACGACCCCGCCCGAGGCGTCCTTGACGGCCACGGGGTGCGGGACGCGGGCGCTGACGGCGCACACGTCCGCGACGAGGGTGTCGGGCGTGACGGTCTCGCAGCCGCACGCGTCGGCCTCGCCGCCGCTCTGCGGCTCGGTCATGACGGTGGCGGCCGTGAGCACCCGGGAGCGGTCCACGTCCTGGATGAAGGAGGCCACGTAGTCGTTGGCGGGGCGGACCAGGATGTCCTCGGCGGTGCCGAGCTGGACGATCCGGCCGTCGCGCATCACGGCGATGCGGTCGCCGAGGCGCATGGCCTCGTTGAGGTCGTGGGTGATGAAGACGATGGTCTTCTTCAGCCGCTTCTGCAGTTCGAGCAGCTGGTCCTGCATGTCGCGCCGGATCAGCGGGTCGAGGGCGCTGAAGGACTCGTCCATCAGCAGCAGGTCGGCGTCCGTGGCGAGGGCCCGGGCGAGGCCCACACGCTGCTGCATGCCGCCGGACAGCTCGTCCGGCCAGGACCCCTCCCACCCGGCGAGGCCGACGAGCTCCAGCGCCTCGGTGGCGCGGCGCTCGCGCTCGGGACGGGCGACGCCCTGAACCTCCAGGCCGTAGGCGGCGTTCTCCAGCACGCTGCGCTGGGGGAACAGCGCGAAGTGCTGGAAGACCATGCTGATCTTGTTGGCGCGCACGTCGCGGAGCCCGCGGGCGCTGAGCGCGGTCAGGTCCTGGCCGTCGAAGAGGACGCGTCCGGCGGTCGGCTCCAGAAGTCCGTTGAGCATGCGCAGCAGCGTGGACTTGCCGGACCCGGAGAGACCCATGACGACGAAGATCTGGCCCGGCTCGACGGAGAACGAGGCGTCGATCACCGCGGCTGTCGTTCCGTCGGCGCGGAGCTCGTCACGGCCGGACCCGCTCTCGAGCCTGCGTACCGCCTCGTCGGGTCGTCTGCCGAACACCTTGTACAGATGCTCGGCCTGCAGCCTGGACACATACACCTCACGCGTCGAACCGAAAAACGGCCCGCTTCCCCCGGCGGCGGGCCGTGGAGCGGGCGGCTTCTGCCCGCTTCCCCGCGTCCTCACCGGTTGAAGGCGCAACGGGGTCCGCTCCGGCGCCGCGCCTGCCCCGGCGCCGGGGGGCCAAACGCCGGAGTGATCCAGTTCACGGGCGTGTCGGCAGGTCACGAGCGGTCGCGGGCGGCGCGGACGGTCGGTCGGCATGTCGGCATGCCGGCCGGTGTGCGCAGCTTGGGGAGCCCGGGTCGCGCAGGCGCCCGGTAGGTCGGCCGGTTCGCGGAGGACCGGGCGTTGTCGGCGGCGTACGGCATCATTCGGACTGTGACGCGACGCCTGATGCTCCTCGACACCGCCTCGCCGCGTCTTACCATGACCCGCATGACGAAGCAGCACGCGCCGAGACGCGTGATCGGGTACGCCCGAATCTCGAAGGCCACCGACGAGTCAACCTCGATCGAACGGCAGCGATCCATCATCGCCGATACGTGCCGCGCCCGTGGCTGGGCCCTGGCCGAGATCGTCGAAGACATCGACGTGTCCGCCACGAAGACCGGCCTTGATCGGCCTGGCCTTGCCCGCGTCCGTGACGCCGTCGCTGCCAAGCGTGCCGACACCGTGCTCGTCTGGCGCATCGACCGCGTGGCTAGGTCGATGTCGAACCTGTCCAACCTGGTCGATGAGTGGGCCGGGCACGGGGCGGCGCTGGTGTCCGCGACGGAGCCGTTCGACATGACGACGTCCGCCGGAAAAATGCTGATGCAGATGCTCGGCGTTTTTGCCGAGTTTGAAGCAGCCACCATCCGCGACCGAGTCACGGCTGCCCGCGCCGCCCTCGTCAAGGCTCGCCGTTACCCCGGCGGTGCTGCGCCGTTCGGCTACCGCGTCGTCGACAACCCCAACGGCCCCGGCAAGGCCCTCGCTGTCGACCCCGTCGAAGCCGCGTACGTCCGCAAGGCGGCCGACATGATCCTCGGCGGTGCATCGACGTACGCCGCGACCGCCGCCCTCAATGCAGCCGGCTCGACTCCCCGCAAGGCTGCCAAGTGGTCGCTCACCTCACTGCGTATCGTCCTGACGCAGGACGCGTCGCTTGGCTACATGACGCATCACGGGAAGGTCGTCCGCGACGACGACGGCGCGCCCGTCCAGGCGTGGGAACCGATCCTCCCCGAAGAGGACATGGCCCGGCTGCGCGTGCTCCTCGCGCCGACGAAGACCCCAGGGGGGGAACGCAAGCGCCGTGCCCGGCTCCTGTCCGGCGGGCTGCTGCGGTGCTCGTCGTGCGGCGGATCGCTGCGCGTGAACCAGACCGGGGGTAAGAACCCAACGACTCGCTACTCGTGCCAGGGGAAGTCAGACGGCACCGGCTGCGAGCGGGGCGTGTCCATCGTCGCCGACCGCATAGAGGAGCACATCGAGTCGGTCTTCCTCGGTACGGTCGGCCGGTACGAGGTCGTCGAGGTCCGCGAGACCGTCCGCGAGGTCGCCGACCTGGCAGCCGTCGAGGCGGAGCTCCAGGCCGTGTCGGCGGAGTTGCGCGAGGTCGACGACGACGATCGTGAGGCGGTGCTGTGGTCGAACATGAAGACCTTGAAAGCGCGGAAGCGGGAGCTGCTGGCCGCGCCGTCGGAGCCGGTCGTCGAGATGATCCCGACCGGTCAGACGTTCAAGGAGGCGTGGGAGTCCCGAGACACCGACGGTCGACGCGGGCTGCTTGAGAGCGCGTTGCGCCACATCGTGATCAAGCCTGGCGTGCGTGGTCGGCGCGGTGTCGACGCGTCCCGCGTGGATATCCACTGGCGTGACGGCGACGGCGTCGAGCTGGCCGACTGACCGACGTTTACACGCGCCCCGGTGTCCTGGACGGATGCCGGGGCGTTCGTCGTTCCTACGGGCAGCAGTGAAATGTGGCTAGCGCCACTGGTCAAGATCGAGCAGAAGCCGGGGGCGCTGGCGCACTTCTCATATGGGACGCGGTGGCGACGCCGGGCACGGCGCGGGCGATGACCTGGGGCGATGACCGGGGTGTGTCTTCTTTTGCGCGGACAGGACGGAACTAACGTCACTCACTATTTTCCAGCTAGTAGTAGCAGCAGCAGCTACTTACTTATTAAAGGGAGAGTGACGTTCCTACGTCCTGTCCGCACGAAAGTAGACACACCCCAAAGGGCGCGCCTTGCCTCCGCGCAGCCCCGCCCCGCGCTGGACCTCCCGAAGTGATCAGGCTCACCCAACGCGGTGCACACATTTCGTGATTGCTGGCCCACTTCTAAAACGTCCGCCCCGCACGAGCAGGGCGTCCCCCGCTGGCGTACTTCCAGTACGTCCCACCATGCCGACCCCGGAGGCTCCCCGATGCCACCACCCACCCCCGGCCCACCAACCGAGGCGGCCCGCGCGGTCGCCACCCTCGCTGCCCTGGCTGACGCAACCAACCGCTACCACCGCGAACGCGCACGCCGCCCGTTCATGATGAAGCTGGACACCGGCCTGTCCGTCGAACTGCCCGGCCCCGCCGTCCTCGCGGACATCGTCCTGCCGGTGCTCAACGCCAGACGGGACATCCGCAACGACGACGGCTGCATGGTCGACCTGACCGCTCCCGCCATCGACGGCGAGCCGGCTGCCGTCGGCCTGGCCGAACTGATCGACGGCGTCCGCGCGTTCATCGCCGCCCTGCCGGAGGACCACACCGCCGGACGCCCGTACTGCGACCTGCGGCTGTTCATCCTTGCGGCCATGCCTGTGACCGTGGCGGGATACCTCCGCAACGTCGCCGACGCGGTGCGCCGTAGTTTGCCTCGTGTGGTTCGCGCCCCGCGTGAGCGACGGAAGCAGACTCCCGAGGAACGCCACGCCGCCAAGCGCGCATTCGACGCCGCGACCCGCGCCGAGATCCGCGAAACGGACCGCCCGAGCCAGGAAGCCGCTGCCCGCTATCTGCTGCTGCTGCAAGAACGGTCAGGCCCAGGCGTCGTGATCGCTCCGAAGGACCTGCACAAGCGGTACGCCACGGCGGCAGCCAGCTCGGACAGGGTCGAACCGATCGGCCGGAACAAGTTCTTCGAGATCGCCGACATCGCTGTCGGCCCCCGCACCCGTCGGCGCATCGACGGCAAGCCACAGCCCGCGTACGTGACCAGGGAGGTTCCACAGATGACCCGTGAAGAGCGCAAGGATCTCGCCCGCCTGATCGTCGCGAAGATGGCCGAGGACATCCGTACCGATGCCCTCGCTGGCTTCGCCGCCCTGGCCGAGGAGCAGAACACCCTGGTCGCGGCCGTCAACGAGGCCATCCGTCCGGCGAAGGTCGTGAAGCTCCGGAAGGTCGTCTGACCGTGCCGACCACCGCGCCCCGCGCGTCACCAGGACGCCACTGCTGACCGACTGACGACCGAGCACGCCCCGCCCGGCCCCAACCCCACCCGCTGCCCGGCATCGCGCCTGGCGGCGGGTTTCTTCATGCCTGAAACGAGGAGGCCTCCATGGCCGCACCCACGAACGTTTACACAACGACCGACATCGCGGCCATGCTGGCGAATCCCCACTGCCCGCCGCAGCTGCGTGCGAACTGGGATCGACTCACAACCACCGCCGCGTACCACGCCGCAGCCGTCCGGCGTCGTGACATTCCGGCGCTGCGTGTCGGCGATGACGCCGAAGACGTCGATTACTGGCGCGCCCAGAACGACAGCGCGCTCGGCCACCTGAGCAGCGCGCTCGCCCGCCACGAGGCGATCATCCCCGCGCTCATCGCCGGTGCCGACCCGTACGCCTTCGCTGCCACCCGCTGACCCGAAGGACCACTCATGCCCTCGCTCATCAACGTGCTCTCCATTGCCCGCTGGACGGCGCTGATGTTCGTCGCCGCACTGCTCCTGCTGGCCGTCTGACGCCCGCGAACGACCACACACCGACCAACCCACCGGGGCCGTATTGGAACGCCGCAGTGCGGCCCTTGGCCATGCCTGGAGAACCCCGTGAACCTCAAGCGTCTGCACCCCGGCGATCACGTCCATGCGACGCGCCTCGCTGACCTGCTCCCAGACCTCATCGACAACCGGCCGGGCGCGTACGAGCCCATCGTCCGCGTGCACTGGGCCGTGAATGCCGAACTCAGCCGCCGCCAGATGGCGACTGTCCCGCTCGGCTCGATGGTGCGTCTCATGCGAGCGGCCGGATGGACCATCCAGACCACGACCCGCGACGGCCGACGCAGCACGTACGTGCTCGACCTGGCGCTGATGGGTGGTGCCGCGTGACCACCAATCGCCTGCCCGTTCCCGACATCGACCAGCTGCCAGCCGACGACCACCAGTACGCCACCCGCATTGCTGCGGCTCTACCGTTCGTCGTCTACCGCGCTTCCGACACTGACCGCGTGAAGGTCGCCGACGTTACCCGCGTCGTCCAAGGCACGCTCCGGGCCATGGGTGCTGACTACCGCGTACCCGACGCCGCAATCGGCTGGTACTTGCAGCTGATCGGTACCCGATGCGATGCCGAGCCGGACGGTTCGGTGTTCGTGTATGGCCTGCATTTCACCGCTCGCGATGACCGATACGGCGGCCCGCAGCCGAGCAGGCCCAGACGGAAGACCAACGAAAACACCCGGCCGAAGCGGTCGACCGATACACCTCGCCCACCGCGTCCTCCGCGCCCGATCCAGCGCACGGTCGCTGATGACATCGACGCCAAGATTCGCGCCGCGCTGGGTCCCGAGCGGACCGATCCCGGCCGCCGCCCCTGACCTCGTTTACACACCTAAGGAGACCCACATGTCCGAGCTCATTGAGATCACGACCAACGCCGTCACCGACCCGACCGCCCCGGTCGGCAGCGAAGCCAACCCGATCCCCATCCGCGTTCCGCAGCCCGCCCCGGACCCGGCCGACGTCGCCATGGCTAACCTGCCCATCGCTGCTGACCACCACCTCGCCGAGTTCAGCCGCAACGCCGACTTCTCCGCGAACCTGGACCCGGCCACGCGTCAGCTCGTGAACGAAGCGTCCTCGGCCCTTCGGCGCACGATCGGCATCGCCGACGTCGCCGCCGCGCAGGCTGACGGTTACCTCCGCGACGACACCATGTTCCCGGCTGGCCGCGAGCGACTCGCCCGCGAGACCACCGACAAGGCGCAGAGCGATATCGCCGCCGCGTTCGAGGAAGCCGACGTCCGCCTGGAGGTTGCCCAGGCGTCGCTGTACGAGGCTGCGCGCCCGACCATGCCCAATGGCGAGGCCGGTACGGCGCGTCAGGACGCGGTCATGATCCTGGACGGTGCCCGTTCGGGCGGTCCGAGTGCGCTCGTGGATGCCGTCCGGCAGCTCGCCCGGCGGGACGACGCGGTCGGCGCTCTCGTGGCCGGTCCGTGGCTGTCCGACTACATGGCCGCGCGCGGCGTCGACGGCGACCTTCGCCCGGCGGTGGTGAACGCCGTTCGCGCTGCGGTCATCGACACGGCGGCGCGTTCCGGCGACCGGAAGCGCTCGGCTGCGGGACGGACGTCCCAGGCCCTCACGTCGGTCCAGAAGGCCCGTGCAGCTGCTTCGACGTACACGCGGCTGAAGCTCGGCCGCTGACATCAGCCGGCTGGGGGTAGGCCGCCCGCGTAGGGATGGGTGGCCTTCCCCGTCCGGTGTCCAGGAAGGACCCATGAGCGACGACCCTTTGACCATCATCGCTCGGTACTTGGTACCGCCGCGTGACCCAGACTTCGCCGCCGCGATGCGCATCGCCGATGCGTTGGTACGTGGCGATGACCCGCCCGCCGCCGATTGGTTCGCGTTCGAGGGCCGACGTGCCCGCGTCGTCCACCTCATCGCCAATCAGATCCAGATGCCGACCGACAGCGACCGCGCGCTCGTGTACGGGGCGTTGGCCGACCTCCGCGCGATGGTCTGCGACGACGCAGCGTGACGAGCGACCTGGGGGCTGACCCCTCCGGCCACGGGGACAGGAAGCGCGGGGGAGGGGCTTCCCAGGTCCGCTATCTATTTCAAAGTTGAACTACCACCTTCCGTAAGGAGGCAACGCCTATGGGTACTCGCCCAGGTGCGCAGCGGGGCGGGTACGTACCGCGCGCCGCGAAGACCATCCGCCGTCTCGCGATGGACCACGGCTACCCCGTCCCCGACCTGCCGCCCGTCAAGGAGTGGACCGACTACGAGCAGTCCCTCTGGGCTGCGTACTGGCAGTCCCCGCAAGCCGCCTGCTGGGGTGACGAGCTGCGCCCGGTCGTCGCCGCGCTGGTGACGCTGCAAGCGAAGCAGATGGTCTCCAGCATCGCCGCCCACGAGTCCAAGTTCGTCGCCGACACCCTTGATTCGCTCGGCGTCACGCCTACGGCGATGGCCCGACTCGGCTGGGAGCTCGAAGATGACTGACCGACGCGCAGGCAAGAAGCCGAAGCCGGAGCGGGGCGGCGACAGCAACCTGTGCCCGCAGCACCGGCGCTACGTGTACCGAGGTACGACGTGCCAGTGGTGCGCAGCCGGATACCCCGCTATCGCCGAAAACCAGATGGTCACCATGAAGGGCGAGATCGTCGAAGTCGCGTCTGCCGAGGTCCACGCAAACGGCGACGACCTCCGCGCGCGAATCGCCGACCTCGCCTGAGCAGGCCCGCGTGACCCTGCACACAAGGTCCTCCCAGGACCGGTCTCCGTGTCTCACGGTTCCCGCGCCATTGTCTGACGCACCCCGGAGGCCCGCATGACCGAACGCCGCATCGCCGCCCGCATCGATGACGAGATCTCCGCCATGGTCGACGAACTGACCGCCGGTGGAGACACGAACCCGTCTGACGTTCTCCGCGCCGCCCTGCGCATGTACTACGGCGTCTCACGCCGTGCCTGGGCCATACGCGACGGCGACGACCTGCGCCCGGCAGTGATCGGGTTCTCCGTCGACCCGTCCAACGCCCACCAGCTGACGCCGGTGCTGCTCCGCCGGAACGCACGGGCGTAAGACATCCCAAGGCCCCGTTGGGCGTCGTTTACACGCGACGTCTGACGGGGCCCTTTTGCGTTGTCCGACGCCGCCCCGGCTGCGTCCGCGCCCCGCGTTGGCCGAAACCGCACCCTTGACCGCCTCAGTCGCGCGGGAGGAGGTTCGTAGAAGTCTGTGCAACCCGCAGGACCACGGAGGGGATCATGGCGCTACGGTTCATCGCGAAGGACCCGAACACGGACGGGGCGAACTGTCCGACGGTTTGGGTGGACGAGGAGAAGCAAGAGCTTGTGTTCCAGGGGTGGACGGTCGACGACGGCACGCGCGCTGAGTGCCTGAAGACGGGTCCCATCCCCGACAGTGAGACCGTTGTGCGGCTGCCGATGCGCATGGTCGCCGCTATCCGGGAGGCATGCGATGCCGCAGACGGCACCGCCGTTCGCTGAGCTGCTGGCGAACTGCCAGAGGTCCGCCGTGCATCTGGAGATGCGCGACTTCTACGACGACCCCGACGAGGCTCCTCGCGTCGCCGCGTGGAAGGCGGGGCACCGACCGGACCCGAACGACCGCGCGTCCTGGTGGCGGCCGTGGCTGGACATGGTGGCCGAGACGGTCGTCCGTGGCGTAGTCATCCGGCGTGCCCGGATCGTCTCGGAGCCCGTCAGCGAGTACACGCGCTATCTGTACGACGGCACGTTCACGAACGTCGCCGCCGGTGAGCAGATCCGCTGGCTGCCGCGCCGGAACGCGTCTGACCTGAGTCTGCCGGGCAACGACTTCTGGGTCTTCGATGACCAGCTGGTCCGGTTCGGCTACTTCTCCGGCGACGGCGCGTACCTCGGCGACGAGGTCGACGACCGCCCGGCCGTCGCCAAGCTCTGCTCGTCGGCGTTCGAAGCCGTCTGGGAGCGCGCCATCCCGCACGACCGCTACAAGATCTGAGGCACCACACCACCGATGGCCCGCTCCCCGTCATCCAGCGTCCAGGCCGCCCGCGAGGCGTTGGCTGCCCGCCTACGGGAGATCCGCCTGGATGCTGGGCTGACGGCTCGGGAGATCGCCCTACGAGCCGGCTGGCACCCGTCCAAGTCCTCCCGCATCGAGAACGCCGTCACCCCGCCGTCTGACGCCGACATCCGGGCATGGTGCAACATCTGCGGCGCGGACGAGCAAGCCGCCGATCTGATCGCCGCGTCCCGCTCGGCCGAGTCGATGTACGTCGAGTGGAAACGGCTCCAGCGCACTGGGCTGCGGCGACTCCAAGAGTCCTACGTGCCGTTGTTCAAGCGCACCCGCACGTTTCGGATCTACTGCTCCAACGTCGTGCCCGGGCTGCTCCAGACGCCCGCCTACGCAACCGCGCTGCTGTCTGAGATCACGGCCTTCCGCGAGGCCCCGAACGACGTAGCTGAAGCCGTCGCCGCGCGCATGGACCGCTCACGTGTCTTGCGCGAGGGTGATCACCGGTTCGCGATCCTCGTCGAGGAAGCCGTCTTGCGGTACCGCATGGGCAACGCCGAGGTGATGGCCGGGCAGCTCGGACACCTGCTCTCGATCATGTCGCTCCCGGCGGTCTCGCTCGGCGTCGTGCCGTTCTCGGCCGAACGGGGCATGTGGCCGCTGGAGACGTTCTCCATCTACGACGCCGAGCAAGCTCAGGTCGAGCTGCTGACGGCGGCCGTCACGGTCACGGCCCCGTCCGAGGTCGCGCAGTACGCCAAGGCGTTCAGCCGCGCGGCCGACCTTGCCGTCTACGGCACCCATGCGCGGGCGCTGATCGCGGACGCCATAGCCGCGCTCGGCTAGGTCGCGTGCAATTCTGTGCAACTTCGTGGATGCCCTGCCTGGCTGGTTCTTAGCGTGGTCGGCATGGTGCGCACGAGACGAGGGGGCACGGTGACCGAACCCACGCGGTATTCCACTCCGCCTGTAGAGCTGCCTATCGAGAGGTGGCTGCTGGACTGCTCCCCCGCCAACGGCTGTGGCGTGTGCATGGCTCTGGTGCGGGAGCGTCGGTCCGCCCTGGACCGTGGCGACCAGCGGAAGGCGTACGAAACGAGCGCCGAGATCAGGAACCACCCGCACGGAGGCCGAGCATGACGCGCGCGGTGCTGCGGTATGTCGAGCACACGATCCAGCACCTCCCAGACGGCGGCGTCACAGCCGAGCTGTTCTGCGTCGCGCACGACTGTGGCGAGTCCTCCGGCCCGCAAGGTGACCCGGACGACGCTCAGGACTGGGCGCTCAGGCACACCGGGCGTACCGGTCACGACGTGTTCCGGCGCGAGTACACCGACCACGCCCGCGTGACGCGGAACGAGTAGGCCCCCTGTCCGGCGACGGCGAGCAACGCAGTCGGACGCGCCCGGTACCGCCCCCGTCAGGCCGATTCCCCCGTCGGCCCGGCGGGGGCTTTCGCGTTTTCCCAGGTCACAGAGCTGCGCTCGCTCCGAGCAGCGTCTTACTTTCGGGCTCTCGCCGGACGGACCGGCGACGAGGAGGCGACGACATGGCTAACGCGACGGTGGGCAAGGGCGCGGCGGTACACCTGGTGAAGGCGGACGGGGAGCTCGCGTGCGGGAAGTCTGGCGACCAGCACGACGCGTCGGACCGCGACGTCACGTGCAAGTCGTGCATGAAGCTCACGGCTGACCTTCCGCCGGTCGAGCCCACCCCGGAGTCGAAGCCCGCGAAGAAGGCGCGGAAGCCCAAGAAGGCCAAGGCCGACGAGCCCCGCGCCACCGAGCCGCGTACGACCAAGGTCTTCGCTGCGACCAAGCACACCGAGACAGCCGTCAGCATCCACGGCGTCCGCTGGGCAGCGGTCGTCCGCGCGACGGGCGCGCTTACGGCGTCCGTGAACTGCGCGGAGTATGGCTTGATGGACGCTGCCGACAAGTGGATGGCTCTTTGCATTGACCACGGCGAGCAGGAGTTCCACAGCACGCACCGCGACGCGTGGACGGCTCGTCGTCGTCCGCAGGACTGGTGCGACGGTTGCGCCGCGATCGTGGCGGGAGGCACCGCCTGACGCCCGACTAACGCCACGAACGCCTTCGCCACCCCCGGCGGGGGCGTTTCGTAGTTTGGGGCGACCAGTCGGCGAGCAGTGCGATCCTGGGCCCATGACGACGCGCCCACGTAAGTGTCTTTTGCTCGATACTTCTTCCCTGTACTTCCGCGCCTACTACGGGGTTCCGGACTCCGTGCGCGCCCCCGACGGCACGCCGGTCAACGCCGTGCGCGGGCTGCTCGAGTTCATCACCCGGCTGGTCCAGGACCACCGCCCGGACGAGCTGGTGGCCTGCATGGACGCGGACTGGCGGCCGCAGTGGCGGGTCGAGCTGATCCCCTCGTACAAGGCGCACCGGGTCGCGGTGGAGACCGAGGCCGGGCCGGACGAGGAGGAGGTCCCGGACACCCTGTCGCCGCAGGTCCCCGTCATCGAGGAGGTCCTGGACGCGTTCGGCATCGCGCGGGTGGGCGTCGCGGGATACGAGGCGGACGACGTGATCGGCACGCTCACGGCACGCGCCACGGGCCCGGTCGACATCGTCACCGGCGACCGCGACCTGTACCAGCTCGTGGACGACGCCCGCGGGATCCGTGTGCTGTACCCCCTGAAGGGCGTCGGCATGATGCAGGCCACCGACGAGGCGGTGCTCCGCGAGAAGTACGGAGTGGACGGCCCCGGTTACGCGGACCTCGCACTGCTGCGCGGTGACCCCAGCGACGGGCTGCCCGGGGTGCCGGGCATCGGCGAGAAGACGGCGGCGAAGCTCCTGGCCGCACACGGCGACCTGGCCGGGATCATGGCCGCTGTCGACGACCCCGCGTCCGGGCTGACGCCGTCCCAGCGCAAGCGGCTGGACGAGTCGCGGCCCTATGTGGCGGTCGCCCCGAAGGTGGTCCGGGTCGCGGGCGACGTACCGCTGCCCGCCTTCGATCCGGCCCTGCCGAAGGAGCCCCGCGACCCGGCCGCACTGGAGGAACTGGCCGCGCGCTGGGGCCTCGGTAGGCCCGTGGGCCGGCTGCGTACGGAGCTGGCGGCCGCGAAACCGCTCGACTGAGGTGTTAACTTAGGCAAGCCTAAGCACCTAGAGTCAGGGGAGACCGCCGTGGCAGAGACAGCCGCCCGCAGGGCACCGCAGGTCCATGAGGCGCGGGTGCTGCGTACGGAACGGATCACCCCGCACATGGTGCGGCTCGTCCTCGGCGGCGAGGGACTGGCGTCGTTCGCCCCGGAGGGGTTCACGGACCACTACGTGAAGGTCGTCTTCCCGGTGCCCGGCGTGGCGTATCCCGAGCCGTTCGACATGGCCCGCATCCGCGAGGAACTCCCCCGCGACCAGTGGCCGAGCAATCGCACGTACACCGTCCGCTCCTGGGACGCCGTCCACCGCGAGCTCGTCATCGACTTCGTCGTCCACGGCGACGAGGGTCTCGCGGGGCCGTGGGCGGCCCGTGTGCGGCCCGGTGAGACGGTGCGGCTGCTGGGCCCCGGCGGTGGCTACGCCCCGGACCCGGCGGCGGACTGGCATCTGCTCGCGGGTGACGAGAGCGCGCTTCCGGCCATCGCCGCCTCGCTGGAGCACATGCCGGTGGGCGCCCGGGTCCATGCCTTCGTCGAGATCTCCGGTCCCGAGGAGGAGCAGAAGATCGCCACGCCTGACGGGGTGACCGTCACCTGGCTCCACCGGGGTGCCCGTCCCGTCGGCGAGGCACTGATCGCCGCGGTGCGCGACCTGGACTTCCCCGAGGGGGTCGTGCACGCGTTCGTCCACGGCGAGGCGGGCGCGGTGCGCGAACTGCGCCGCCACCTCCGGCTGGAGCGGGGCGTCCCGCGCGAGCGGCTGTCCATCTCGGGTTACTGGCGCCTGGGCAAGTCCGACGAGGCCTGGCGCGAGATCAAGCGCGACTGGAACGCGGAAGTGGAGCGCGAGCAGGAGGCGTAGGGGCTGTCCCGCGCTCAGAGGACCGGCACGCCGACGGCGCAGCCACCTTCGGCGGCACGGGCACGGGTACGAGCACCGGCACGCGACCGCCGTCGCCGCCAAGGACGGCACCCCGCGACGCAACCGCCGTCGCCGGCACCGCCGGGCGCGACCGTCGTGGCCGCGGCCGTGCTCCTGCCCGGGACGGCCGGCCGGGGCGTCCCGTCCGAACCGCGGGGCGCACACCACCGGGTGCTCCCGCGCACCCCGCGGGGCGCCCACCACCGGTGCTCCCGCGCACCCGGCCACCGTCCGTCCCTCCGGCCTCAGCGCGCGGCCGTTTCCGCTGCTCACGGCCCTGCTGCCCCCCTCCGCCGGTCCGCCGGCCGGGCCGCCGCGGCCGGCGGGTGATCCGGCCGGGACACGGACGCGTAAAAAGTTCGGCGGGACGGCAGTCAAGACCCGCTTTCGCTCCGTATAGGGGAAGTGACACCCGCGGCGACGCAGGTCCGAAGAGGGACCGGCCGGAGCGGCCCGCGGCGAGGGGAGAGCGGTGAAGGAACCGATACACATCACAGGGGCACCATCGGCGGGGCCGGGACTCGACGAGCTGCTCGTCCGGGTCGCGCGCGGCGATCAGCAGGCCTTCTCGCGTGTGTACGACGCGGTCTGCGGACCGGTACTCGGCGTCGTGCGCGGGGTGTTGCGCGATCCGGCGCAGTCGGAGGAAGTGGCCCAGGAGGTCCTGGTCGAGCTGTGGCGTACGGCCGCGCGCTACCAGCCCTCCCGTGGCTCCGCACTCACCTGGACCCTCACCCTCGCCCATCGCCGCGCCGTCGACCGCGTACGCTCCGCCCAGGCCGCCGTCGAACGCGAGCAGAAGGCCGCGCGGCTCAGCGGCACACCGGCGTTCGACGACGTCGTCGAACAGGTCGAGGCCCGGCTGGAACGGGAGCAGGTACGGCGCTGTCTGCGCACGCTGACCGAGCTCCAGCGCCAGTCGGTGACCCTGGCCTACTACCGCGGACTCGCCTACCGGGAGGTCGCGGAACTGCTCGCGGTGCCGCTGGGCACCGTCAAGACACGGATGCGCGACGGGTTGATCCGCCTGCGCGACTGCCTGGGGGTGAACGCATGAGCGCCGCGAAGGGAGCGGGGCGGGACGCCGAACTGCACACGCTGACCGGCGCGTACGCCCTCAACGCGCTCGGCGACCGGGAACGCGCCCGGTTCGAACGGCATCTGGCCATGTGCCCGGCCTGTGAGCAGGAGGTGCGGGAGCTCGGAGCCACGGCGGTACGGCTGGGCCTCGCCGCGACCGAGACCCCGCCGTCCGCGATGAAGTCCCAGGTGCTGGCCATGATCTCGACCGTGCGCCAGGAACCGCCGAAGGTCGCGGCCGCGGAGGCCGGCCGCATCCCGGGCCCGGTGCGCAGGGCCCGCCCGGCCGGCCGGCGCAGGCTCTCCGGGTTCGTCCTGGCCGCCTGTGCCGCGGGGCTCGCGGCGCTCGGCGGCGTCGCGGTCGTGCAGCAGCGCGCCGCCGAGGAGGCTCGGACCGAGGCCCGTGAGGCGGCGGAGCTGGCCCAGCGGCGCACCCAGGCGCTGGCGGACGTCCTCACCGCGCCCGACGTACGCACGCTGAGCACCGCACTCGGGGAGGGGGCGACGGGCACGGTGGCCGTCTCCCGCGAGCGTGACCGCGCCGTGTTCCTCGCTTCCGGCCTGCCCAGGCCGGCCGGCGGCAAGGTGTACCAACTCTGGTTCGCGGACGGCGACACCATGCGTCCTGCCGGGCTGCTCACCTCGACGGGCGGTTCGGAGGCACTGCTCATGGACGGCGCGGTGGGCCTGGCGACGGGCATGGGCATCACCGTCGAACCGTCCGGCGGCTCCCCGGCCCCGACCTCGGAACCGCTGGGTCTGCTCGGCTTCCCCGCCGGGTAGCGCGGACGTTCCCGCCCGCGGGGCGGGGCGGGTTCCCCCCGCCCGGGCAGGACGGGAGTTCCCGCCCGCGCCCGGGAATGCGGGAGTTCCCGCCGGGCCGCGCGGGCGGCGCCGTCTCGGCCGCCCGGTCGTCGCCGGGCGCGCCACGGATGGGGCGGGGGCCGCCCGCTCGTCGCGGCGTCCGTACGCCCGGGGAACGAGGGTGCGCGGCCGCGCCCGGCTGCTGCCGCCCGCGCCCCGGGCCCGCCTGTCCGGCCGGGGTACCGCGGCCTCCCGCGCCCCGTACGCTGGCCGGATGAGCGGCGCGGACAAGGCGGATCGGGCGGACCGGGTCGCCGGGGCGGTGCTCGGCTCCGCCGTCGGCGACGCGCTGGGCGCGCCCTTCGAGTTCGGACTGCCCGGCGTGTACACGGCCCGGTTCCCGGACGGTGTGGGAGAGATGTGCGGCGGTGGCGGCTGGGACCCCGGCGAAGCCACTGACGACACCCAGATGGCGGTCCTCGTCGGTGAGTCGCTCCTGGAGCGCGGCGGGTTCGACCCCGCCGACATGTTCGACCGCTTCCGTCGCTGGGCCGCGGGCGAGCCCAAGGACATCGGCCTGCAGACCGAACAGGTGCTGGGCAGCGGTGACCCCTGGGACCTGGCGGCCGCGCTGCACTTCCAGGTCAACGGCCGTGCGGCGGGCAACGGTTCACTGATGCGGGCGGCAACGTCCGCCGTGTACTTCGCCGGCGCCGGCCGCGCCGCGACGATGGCGGCGGCCCGCCGGATCGCGGCGCTCACCCACGGCGACTCCGCGGCGTGGGAGGGCACGGCGGTCCTCCACGAGCTGATCCGGGTGGCACTCGAAGGGAACGACCCGGTGTCCCCCGGCGCGGTCACCGCCGCGCTCGACGAGGTGCACACGGACCACCGGGAACGTTGGGCCACCGTCCTCGCGCCGGACTGGCACCCGGACGACGCGACCGAGTTCAACGGGGCGGTCTGGCCGTGCCTGGGGTCGGCGCTCTGGGCGCTGCGGGCGACGTCGTCCTTCGAGGAGTCGCTCGGTGCGGCGATCGACCTCGGCGGGGACACGGACACGGTGGCGGCGGTGACCGGAGCCCTGTCCGGGGCGGTGTACGGCGCGGGGGCGATCCCCGCCCGCTGGACGCGTCCCCTTCACGTCCCCCTCCCGGGCCACGGCCCCCGGGTCCTCCGCACGCGGGACCTGCGGCTCCTGGCGCTCACGCTCGCGCGCTAGCGGGACGTCCGGACGCGGCACTCCGGCCTTGCGGGCATTGCGGCGCCGTACCCCGACGGTGCTGCCGGCCCGCCCGCCGGCTCGGGTCGGCGGGCGGGGCTGGGCGAACGACCGGACTCCGCACGCCCGGTGCGCCGCCCACCGCGGGCGGCGCACCGGCCGGGAAGCTCAGCCGACCGAGCTGTACGCCACCACGCCCCGCAGCACCGCGTCCACGGCCTTGCGGGCGTTGCGCGCCACCGTGGAGTTCCCCCCGGGCGCCGCCGCAGCGATCTGACCGAGCACGTCGATGACCTGCTTGCTCCAGCGCACGAAGTCGCCCGCCGGCATCTCCGCCTCGCGCAGTACCTCGTCCAGGCCCTTGCCCGAGGCCCACTGGTACACGGCCCAGGCGAACCCGAGGTCCGGCTCGCGCTGGCCCACGCCCTCGGCCTGGTTGATGCGGAACTCCTCCTCCAGCGCGTCCAGCCGGCCCCAGATCCGCACCATCTCGCCGAGCGCGGCTTTCGCCTTGCCGGACGGCACCTTCGGCGCCACCGCGTCGTCGGCCTGCCGCGCCTCGTACACCAGAGCCGATACGCAGGAAGCCAGTTCGGCCGGGCCCAGTCCCTCCCAGACCCCTTCACGCAGGCACTCGCTGGCCAGCAGGTCCAGTTCCCCGTAGAGCCGCGCGAGCCGCCGGCCGTGCTCGGTGACCTCGTCGCCCCGGAGGTAGTCCATCTCGGTCAGCAGCGCGACGATGCGGTCGAAGGTGCGGGCGATCGTGTTCGTCCGGCCCTCGATGCGCCGCTCCAGCTGGCGGGTGTCGCGCTGGAGCCGGTGGTAGCGCTCGGCCCAGCGGGCGTGGTCCTCACGCTCGTCGCAGCCGTGGCAGGGATGGGCCCGGATCTCCTTGCGCAGCCGGGCGATCTCGCGGTCGTCCGCGGCGGCGGCGCGCGGCCTGCGGTGCCGGTCGGGCTCGATGTGCCCGGCCTTGGTCCGCAGGGCGGAGGCGAGGTCGCGCCGGGACTGCGGCGATCGCGGGTTGAAGGACTTCGGGATCCGCATCCGCTCCAACACCTCGACGGGGACCGGGAAGTCCATCGAGGCGAGCCGCTTCACCTGACGCTCGGCGGTCAGCACGAGGGGGCGCGGCCCGTCGTGGTACTCGTAACCGCGGTGGCCGTTGGACCGGCCCGCCGGCAGCCCGGGGTCGAGGACGAGCGCGAGCCCGGCGAACTTGCCGGTGGGGACGTGGATGACGTCGCCCGGCTTGAGCTTCTCCAGCGAGTCAGCGGCGGCCGCCCGGCGCTGGGCCGCACCCTGCTTGGCCAGTTCGGTCTCACGGTCCTTCAGCTCGCGGCGCAGCCGGGCGTACTCCTCGAAGTCGCCCAGGTGGCAGGTCATTCCCTCGCGGTAGCCCTCGAGCCCCTCCTCGTTGCGCTGCACCTGGCGAGAGATGCCGACGACCGACTTGTCCGCCTGGAACTGCGCGAAGGAGGTCTCCAGCAGCTCGCGCGACCGGTGCCGGCCGAACTGCTGCACGAGGTTGACCGCCATGTTGTACGACGGCTTGAAGCTGGAACGCAGCGGATACGTACGGGTTCCGGCGAGTCCGGCGAGCGCCCCCGGGTCCATGCCGCGCTGCCAGAGCACGACGGCGTGGCCCTCCACGTCGATACCGCGCCGGCCGGCCCGCCCGGTGAGCTGGGTGTACTCGCCGGGGGTGATGTCGGCGTGCTGCTCGCCGTTCCACTTGACGAGTTTCTCCAGCACGACGGACCTCGCCGGCATGTTGATGCCGAGGGCCAGCGTCTCGGTGGCGAAGACGGCCTTGACGAGGCCGCGGACGAAGAGTTCCTCGACGACTTCCTTGAACGTGGGGAGCATTCCGGCGTGGTGCGCGGCTATGCCCCGCTCCAGGCCTTCCAGCCACTCGTAGTAGCCGAGGACGTGGAGGTCCTCGCGCGGGATGGCGGCCGTGCGCTCCTCGACGATCTCCCGCACCACGAGGCGGGCCTCCTCGTCGTTGAGGCGCAGCCCCGCGTACAGGCACTGCTGGACGGCGGCCTCGCAGCCGGCGCGGCTGAAGATGAACGTGATGGCGGGCAGCAGCCCTTCCGCGTCCAGCCGCTCGATGACCTCGGGACGCCCCGGCGTCCAGATCCGGCCGCGCTGGCGGCGCTCGCGCTCGCGGTCGGCCTCGCGGATCATCTTGCCGCGGCGGCGATCGCGCGGGTTGTACGTGCGGGTGTTCTCCATCCTGGCCAGGCGGACCAGGTCGGGATTGACCTCCCGCCGGGCTGCGCCGCGGCCGCCGTGGTCGGTCTCCTCCTCGAAGAGGTCGTACATCCGGCGTCCGGCCAGCACGTGCTGCCACAGGGGCACCGGGCGGGACTCGGAGACGATCACCTCGGTGTCACCGCGGACGGTGTCCAGCCAGTCGCCGAACTCCTCCGCGTTGGACACCGTCGCCGAGAGCGACACCAGGGTCACCGACTCGGGGAGGTGGATGATCACTTCCTCCCAGACGGCGCCGCGGAAGCGGTCGGAGAGGTAGTGCACCTCGTCCATGACCACGTGTCCCAGGCCGTTCAGCGACTGGGAGCCCGCGTACAGCATGTTGCGCAGGACCTCGGTGGTCATGACGACCACCGGTGCCTCGGAGTTGACGCTGTTGTCGCCGGTGAGCAGGCCGACCTTCTCCGGGCCGTACCGCTTCACCAGGTCCGAGTACTTCTGGTTGGACAGCGCCTTGATGGGGGTCGTGTAGAAACACTTCCGCCCCTGGGTGAGCGCGAGGTGTACGGCGAACTCGCCGACGATCGTCTTGCCGGAACCCGTGGGGGCCGCCACGAGTACGCCCTTGCCCGCCTCGAGCGCCTCACAGGCCTCGATCTGGAAGGGGTCCAGCTCGAAGTCGTACATCTCGCGGAAGGGAGCGAGCGCGGTGGCCTGCTCGGCGGCGCGGATCCGAGCAGCTGCGTATCGCTCAGCTGGTGAGAGGTCCTCTGTCATCTTGCAGTCGAGCCTACCCGTCGGGTCCGACAGTGGGCGCGGCCTTATTCCGGCGCGGGCGAAGGCTCCGGGTGAGCGGCCGGACGCGCCGCGCTCACCCCCGGGGACCGCCCTGGATCAGGTGACGTCGTCGTACCCGTTGATCCGGTCCCGGTCGCCGCTCTGCTGCTCGGGGAGCGCCCGGGCGGTCGGCACCGGCTGGACCTCGCCGATGGCCTCGGGCGTGAGGTCGAGCTCGGACGCCTCGTCGTCGCTCAGGCCGGCGTCCGGGTTCTTGCGTCCCCGGCGGGCGTCGTTGAGGAAGGAGAATCCGACGGCGACGAAGTAGAGGACGGCGAGCGGGCCGGCCAGGAGCAGCATCGAGATCGGCTCACCGCCGGGCGTGGCGATCGCGGCGAAAGCGGTGAGGCCGATGATCATTCCGCGCCACCAGCGCAGCATCCGCCTGCCGGTCAGCACGCCGGTCATGTTGAGCAGGATGAGGAGCAGCGGGAGCTCGAAGGCGATGCCGAAGACGATCACCATGCGGGTGATCAGGTCCAGATAGTCGTCCAGCGGCAGCAGGGGCTTGGCGCCGGAGGGTGCGAACCCGAGCATGATCTCCGCGGTCTGCGGCAGGATCGAGTACGCGAGGTATGCGCCGCCCACGAAGAGCGGTACGCCTGCGGCCACGAAACTCAGCGCATAGCGCCTCTCGTGCCGGTGCAGCCCGGGAGCGACGAAGGCCCAGAGCTGGTAGAGCCAGACCGGGGTCGCGGCCAGCACGCCCGCCATCAGTGCGACCTTCAGCGCGATGGTGAACGGCGACAGGAGGCCCTGTGTCGTCATCTCGGCGCAGAGCTGACCGTTCCGCATGACGACCTGACCGTTCGCGCAGCCGACCGACTCCAGGATCGGCCGCATCAGGAACGCGAAGATCTCCTTCTGGAAGAAGGCCGCGACGATCGTCACCACCGCGATCGCCAGCACCGACTTCATCAGCCGGTTGCGCAGCTCACGCAGGTGTTCTCCAAGTGGCATGCGCCCCTCGGCGTCCTTCTCCTGCTTGCGGGCAGACTTGAGCAACCCACTTCCTCGTCTCGTGCGGGAACCGTCAGGGGAACCGGGTCAGCTCTGGGTCGTGCGGTTCGGCTCCGAGACCGGGCGGCTGCTCGTCACATCGCCCGGGGCGGCCTGGATGGTGCGAGGAGCGTCCTTCTGCGCGGCGGTGTCCGCGCCCGGCGCCGTCTGGCCGCCCGCCGTCTCGTCGTCCTTCTTCATCGCCTTGGCCTCGCTCTTCAGGATCCGAGCGGACTTGCCGAGCGAACGGGCCATGTCGGGCAGCTTCTTGGCGCCGAACAGCAGCAGGATGACCACGATGATCAGGAGGATCTCGAGGGGCTTCAGATTGCCGATCATGTGCGACTTCCTTCTCACTGAGGCGGCTGAAGGGCGGGCTGCCCGGGAGGCGGTCGGACAGGAGTCCGATCACCGGCACGGCAGCGATCGTAACCCGCCGGAGTAAACGCAGGGCAATGCCTGTGCATACCGGCGATTGCGACCCGAACCGGCAGCGGGTCCACCACTGGCAGGGTACCTCCGGGCCATCCGCCGGAGGAGACCGCGTTCGCTAGCGCAGCGCCTCGCCCGTGCGCGCCAGCCCCGTCGCGGCTCTCTCCAGGTCCTCCGCGGCCCGGTTGACGCGTTCCGCGGTGGCGGCCACCTGCCGGCCCAGGCGCTGGGCCTCCAGGAAGACGCGGACGCCGAGGACGCCGAGGACGGCGATCCCGAGGAATCCGAGGGCGATGGCGAGCATGGGCCAGAACATGGAGCAGAGCATAGTGCCGCGTCAGGCAGGGTTCGCCCGGGGCGAACCCTGCCTGACGGGGGGCCGGTGGAGGATCAGACGGTGGAGTGGAGGCGCAGTGTCCGCACTCCGCCGCCGGTGAGGAGTTCGACTATCCGCTCTCCCGCCGGCTTGCGGACGGCGGTCCCGCACTCGGGGCAGGTGAAGGAGTAGAAGGTGGTCCGCCGGCTCGCGCCGATCGCGAGCCGCAGCGCACCCGCCGCCAGCTCGAAGCGGCCGCGGCAGTCGGGGCAGGCGGCCTTGAAGAGGATCGGGACCTTCGGCGCCGAGATTCCGGACAGAGCGGACATATCCCTCAAAGTTCCCATCGGTCGGTCCGTCAGTCCTGGCCGTCGTACGCGGCGAGCGCCTCACGCGCCGCCTGCCGGGCGCTCCCGGCGAGGTCGGGCGGCGACACGATCCGGCCGTCGCGCCCCAGCCGGAGCGCGAGCCTCCGCAGCGACGCGGGGTCGGGAGTGCGCAGGCTGATCCGCAGACCGCCCTCGGGCAGCTCCTCAGCGCTGTCGTGCGGGTAGTACTCGGCCACCCAGCGGCCGCCCGGGCCGACCTCGACGACGACCTCGGGATCCTCGGCCGAGGGCTGCACCAGCCCCTCCGACAGGTCGCGCAGCTCCGTCTCGGGCGGTGCGGACGGCTCGTCCAGCAGCCGGATCTCGGCCACCCGGTCGAGCCGGAAGGTCCGGCGCGCCTCCGAGAGGTAGCACCAGCCCTCCATGTACGTGTGGCCGACGGCGAAGAGGCGGATGGGGTCGACCTCGCGCTCGGTGAGCTCGTCCCGCGCCGGGGAGTAGTAGCGCAGCCACAGTCTGCGGCGCTCCGAGATGGCCCGGTCGACGTCGGCGAAGACACCGCCCTCGGATTCGAAGGTCACGGAGAGCCGGGAGCTCGCGCCCGCGGACTCGCCGGCCGCGGCCTCCAGCTTGGCGGTGGCCCGCACCAGCGCCTCGCGGTCGCCCTCCCGCAGCCCGGGCAGCGTGGCCACGGCGCGGGCGGCGACCAGGAGCGCGGTCGCCTCGTCCGCGGCGAGCCGGAGCGGCTCGGCGACATCGTCGGGGTTGTGCCACCAGATGCGGTCGCCGTCGGTGTCGATGTCGAGGAGATCGCCGCCGCGGAAGCTGGTCCCGCACATGGGCAGCACGTCGAGGTCGGAGATCAGCTCGTCCTCGGTGATCCCGAAGGCCCGCGCGACGTCCCCGACGCGTGCTCCGGGGCGTTCACGCAGATACGTCACCAGCGAGAGCATCCGCCGGGTCTGGTCGATGGCGTTCGCGGCCATGCCTGTACGAGTCCCCCTCAGCCCTTGGCCACGGCGCGCAGCCGGTCCACCACATCGGCCCGCAGATCCGCGGGCTCGAGCACGACGACGTCCGGTCCGAACTCCACCAGCCAGGCGTCCAGACCGTGTCCGTACGGAATCTCCAACTCGTCCCAGCCGTCCCCGAGTTCCCGAACGGACGCGGCACGGGCGCGCAGCGGGTAGCCCGCACCCGCCCGCAGCCTGATCCGCGCGGATCTGGTGGCGGTCTCGCCCGCCCAGCTCTCGACCGTCTCGCGCACGGTGACCACGTCCGGCACGGGGGCGGTGAAGGAGCCCGCGCGGGAACGGACCTTGCCGGTGATGCGGGAGAGACGGAAGACGCGCTCCGCACCGCGGTCCCGGTCCCAGCCGGCCAGGTACCAGTGGCCGCGCCAGCACTCCAGCGTCCAGGGCTCGACATGGCGCGGCTCGGGGCGCACGGCGTTGGACTTGCGGTAGTCGAAGACGACGGGGCGCCGGTCGCGGCAGGCGAGCATCAGCGGCTCGAACGCGGCCTCGTGGACGGGGATGCGCGGCTCGAGGGCGCTGTGCTGGGCCTCGTACAGGTCCTCCGCCTCGGGCATTCCGGCGGCGCGCAGCTTCTGCAGGGCCCCGCTGGCCGCTCCCGCGAGCCGGGCCTGCTGCCACACCTTGGCGGCGAGGCCGAGCGCCGCGGCCTCCTCGGCGTCGAGGGTGATGGGCGGCAGCCGGTTGGAGTCGCGGCGGGCGAGATAGCCGGTCTCGCCCTCGAGGTTGTCCACGGTGGCGATGACGAGGCCGAGTTCGCGGAGGTCGTCCTTGTCCCGCTCGAACATCCGGTTGAAGGCGTCGTCGGAGGCGGCTTCCATGTAGGCCTCGATGGAGCCGCGCAGCTCCCGCTTGCTGAGCGGCCGCCGTGTCCCGAGCAGACACAGCGCCAGGTTCATCAGCCGCTCGGCCTTGGCAATGGCCATCGACGCCCTTCCGCCCTTCCTCACCGTTCTTCTGATCGTCGAACCTACCGCTACGGAGCGTCGTGGCAAAAGCGTGGGGCCCATGCCCGCACGGGCACGGGCCCCAACGGGACCGGTTGCGATCAGATCGCGACGAGGTCGCAGACGAAGATCAGCGTCTCGCCCGGGGCGATACGGCCGCCGGCGCCGCGGTCGCCGTAGGCCAGGTGCGCCGGGATGGTCAGCTGGCGGCGCCCGCCGACCTTCATGCCCTGCACTCCCTTGTCCCAGCCCTGGATGACCTGGCCGATGCCGAGCTTGAACTGCAGCGGGGTGCCGCGGTTCCAGGACGCGTCGAACTCCTCGCCGGTGGAGAAGGCCACGCCCACGTAGTGGACGGAGACGGTGTCGCCCGCCTTGGCCTCGGGCCCGTCGCCCTCCCAGATGTCCTTGATCTCAAGGTCGGCCGGCGGCTCGCCGCCCGGGAAGTCGATCTCCGGCTTCTCGATGCTCACGTGTTGCTCCTTGCGTTCTCTGTGCGAGTCAACGCGGACAGTCTTACAGAACCGCCAGGATGTCGACGGAGAAGACGAGCGTGGACTTCGCCGGGATCGGCCCCTGGGCCTGGTCGCCGTACGCCATGTCCGGCGGCACGACGAGGAGCACCCGGCTGCCGACCTTCTTGCCTTCCAGGCCCTTCGACCAGCCCGGGATCACACCGGAGAGCGGGAAGGTGACGGGAGCGCCCTTGGAGTAGCTGCTGTCGAACTCCTTGCCGTCCTTCCACAGGACGCCCTTGTACTGGACGGCCACCGTGTTGTCGGCCTTGACCGCGGGACCGCTGCCCTCGATGACGTAGTTCGAGACCAGCTTGGTCGGCGCGGGCTTCTTCGGCACGGTGATCGAGGGTGCCTTGCCGTCGGTGTTCGTGCCGACCTTGGGCAGGTCGATGTTGTCCTGGGCGACCTCGGTGCCCTTGGCGGACACGGGGAGCGTCGTGCCCTTCACGATGTCCATGACGAACACGAGCGTGGCGTTCGGCGGGATGTCGCCCTGGCCCTGGCTGCCGTAGGCGAGCGACGGCGGGATGGACACCTCGAGACGGCTGCCGACCTTCTGGCCGTCGAGGGCCTTCTGCCAGCCCTCGATGACACCGCCGCCACCGATCGTCACGGCGAAGGGCTCGCCGCGGTCGAAGCTGTTGTCGAACGGCTTGTCGCCGTCCCACACCTGGCCGAGGTAGTCGACCTGGGCCTGGTCGCCCTTCTTGAGGGCCTGGCCCTTGCCCTCGCTGATGACCTCGACCTTGAGGTCCTTGGGGGGCTCGCCCTCGCCCTTGGCGAGCGTGGGCTTCTCGCCGAACTTCGCACCCGCTGTGATCGCGGGCAGTCCGTTCGACGTCTGGGCGGAATTGGAGCCCTTGTCGTCTCCGCACGCCGCTGTGGAGAGCAGCAGCAGGGGCACGACGAGCAGGCCGGCAAGTCGGCGCACGTGTTCCTCAGATCTCAGACGGCACATCGGTCGCTCGACACTCTAGGCCGTGCCGAGGGCCCCGCACGAGAAACGTACGGGGCCCGAGTGACGTTCCCGGCCCGCCCGCCGCGATCCGGCGAGCGGGCACGAGCGCTACATGCCGGCGATCAGCTTCTCCACCCGGTCGTCGACGGAGCGGAACGGGTCCTTGCACAACACGGTGCGCTGCGCCTGGTCGTTGAGCTTGAGGTGCACCCAGTCGACGGTGAAGTCCCGCCGCTGCTCCTGCGCCCGGCGGATGAAGTCGCCGCGCAGCCGGGCCCTCGTGGTCTGCGGGGGCACGGACTTGCCCTCGAAGATCTTGAGGTCGTTGCAGATCCGGGTGGCCTGGCCCTTCTTCTCCAGGAGGTAGTAGAGCCCTCGCCGGCGGTGGATGTCGTGGTACGCGAGGTCTATCTGCGCGACCCTCGGGTGCGACATCGTCATGTTGTGCTTGGCCCGGTACCGCTCGATGAGCTTGTACTTCATCACCCAGTCGATCTCGGTGCCGATGCTGTCGAGGTCCTCCTGCTCGATGGCGTCGAGCGTGCGGCCCCACAGTTCCAGGACCTGCGCCACCGTGCCGGTGCGAATACCCCGGCGGTCGACGAAGTCCACGGCCTTCTCGTAGTACTCGCGCTGGACCTCCAGGGCGGAGGCCTCACGGCCGCTGGCCAGGCGCACCTTGCGCCGGCCGGTGATGTCGTGGCTGACCTCGCGGATGGCCCGGATGGGGTTCTCCAGCGTCAGGTCGCGCATGACCGTGCCCGCCTCGATCATGCGCAGCACCAGGTCGGTGGCGCCGACCTTGAGCAGCATGGTCGTCTCGGACATGTTGGAGTCGCCGACGATGACGTGCAGACGGCGGTAGCGCTCGGCGTCCGCGTGCGGCTCGTCCCGGGTGTTGATGATGGGCCGGGAGCGGGTGGTCGCGGAGCTGACGCCCTCCCAGATGTGCTCGGCGCGCTGGCTGACGCAGTACACCGCGCCGCGGGGGGTCTGCAGCACCTTTCCCGCGCCGCAGAGCAGCTGACGGGTGACGAGGAACGGAATCAGGATGTCCGCGAGCCGGGAGAACTCTCCGTGCCGGGCCACGAGGTAGTTCTCATGGCAGCCGTAGGAGTTTCCCGCCGAATCGGTGTTGTTCTTGAAGAGATAGACGTCGCCTGCGATTCCCTCCTCGTGCAGGCGGCGTTCGGCGTCGACGAGCAGGCCTTCGAGGATTCGCTCGCCGGCCTTGTCGTGGGTGACCAGCTCGGTCACGTTGTCGCATTCGGGAGTTGCGTATTCCGGATGCGAACCCACATCGAGGTAGAGGCGGGCCCCGTTGCGCAGGAAGACATTGCTGCTGCGGCCCCATGACACGACTCGGCGGAAGAGGTAGCGCGCCACTTCGTCAGGTGACAGTCGGCGCTGTCCCCTGAACGTGCACGTGACGCCGTACTCGTTCTCCAGCCCGAAAATGCGGCGGTCCATGAGGGAACATTACGCCCGATGGCCTGAGCTGAAACCGGGTTCGACGGCACCGCTTCGATCATTTTCATCCGTCGAAGCGTCGTGTGCGCCGTGGCCGGGAGCTGCGAGGACCCGTCCGGTGGCCAGCAGAACGAGCAGCGCGACGACCCCGCCGCAGGCCGCGACGGCGAAGCCCGCGGTGGTTCCGCCGAACTGGACGGCCGGGCCGGCGGCGGCCGTGCCGACGGCAGCGCCGACGCCGAAGGTGGTCACCAGCCAGGAGAACGCCTCGGTGACGGTCCCGCGGGGCGCGTGCCGGTCGACGACGATGAAGGCGCAGGCGATCGCCGGTGCGAGGAACAGCCCCGAGACGACACCGAGCGCGGTCATCGCGGGAACCCCGGGGGTGAGCATCAGCGGCAGATAGCCCAGTGCCAGCAGCCCGGTGATGACCCGCAGTCGCCGCTCGGGCGCGCCGGCCCAGTCGCGCGCGCCGTAGGCCACGCCGCCGATCAGGGCGCCGAGACCGAGGGCGGCCATGAACCAGCCGTACACGGCGTCACCGCCGCGGTCGTCGGCGTAGGCGAAGGCGGCGACCGTGATGGAGCCGAGGGCGAGGCCGACGAAGAAGAACGAGCCGAGCAGGGCGAGGAGCCCTGGCGACCGCAGGGCGCCGAGCCAGTGGGCCTCCCGGGGCGCGGACCGCCAGGCGCGGGAGGGCCCGGAGACCACGACGGAGAGGGCGCCGAGGATGCCCAGCGCGTTGACGACGAGCAGGGCTGCGGCGGGCGACATCAGCCAGACCAGGAGGGTGACCAGCAACGGACCGACCGTGAACATGACTTCCTGGGCTATCGCGTCCATGGCGTACGCGCGGTGCACCCGGTCCTGACGATGACCGAGGACGTCCGGCCAGAGGGCGCGCAGCCCGCCCTCCAGTGGCGGGGTGAAGAACCCGGCGACGGCGACGGCCGCGTAGGCGAGGGCGAGCGAGTCGATGCCGGCCACGGCGAGGACGGCCATGCCGAACGCCGAGAGGACCGCGGCGGGCAGCTGGACACGGGGCTGCCCGTGCAGGTCGACCATGCGGCCGAGGAGCGGCTGGCCGGCGGCGGTGGTCAGCCCGTAGACGGCCGCGAGGGCACCGGCGAGCGTGTAGCTGCCGCCCTCGGCGCGGGTGAAGAGCACGATCGCGATGTGGGCGACCCCGTTCGGCAGCCGGCCCACGAGCGTGCCCGTGAGCAGGCGTGCCGCGTGCGGGGCCTTGAGGATGTCCATGTACCCGGAGACTCCGGCACCCATCGATTCCGCCTCTTCGCTCCCGCCCCGGCCGGTTCTGGCCCCGACCAGGGAAGTTTTACGTATAACTTGATGCGTCATACGTACCATGTCAGATGCCGCGAGTCCACTTCGCGGCGTTCGGGAGCGAGTGCGGAGGCGAGTGTGCAGACCCGGGAGCCCGCCGGCGGAGCGCGGCCGACCAGCAGGGACGTGGCGCGGGCGGCCGGGGTGTCCCAGGCCACGGTGTCGCTGGTGCTGGGCGGGAAGTGGCGCGGCCGGGTCTCCGAGCGCACCGCCGGGCTGGTGCGCGACGCCGCGTCCGAGCTCGGCTACCGGCCGAATCTCGCCGCACGCAATCTGCGGCTCGGCCGGACGCGGACGGCGCTGCTGGTCGTGCCCGCCCTGACCAACGAGTTCTTCGCGCGCGTGTACGGGGGCGCGGCGGCGGTGGCGGCCGAGCACGGCTTCGGCGTGGTGCTGTACCCCTCCCCCGAGGGCGTGGGGCCCGCACGGGACCCCTTCGCGTCCGCGCGCGCCGCCCTGGACGGGGTGATCGCCTCCTCGATGGCGGCAGGGGCGCTGGACGCGATCCGCGGCTCCGATCTGCCGCTGGTGATGCTGGACAGCGACCCCTCGGACCCGACCTCGGCGGCGCATGTGAACCTGGACGTCGCCGACGGTATGCGGCAGGTGACGGACCATCTCCTCGGCCTCGGCCACCGGCGCTTCGTCCATCTCGCCTCGGCCGTGCCGTCCTGGACGTTCGAGGTGCGGGCCCGGGCGCTGGGGACGGCACTCCGGGCGGTGCCGGGGGCGGAGCTGCGGACGGTGCCGTCGCCGCTCGACGTGGCGGGCGCCCTGGCGGCCGCCAGCCGGGCCCTCACCGACTCGGGGCCGCGGCCCACCGCTCTGGTCTGCGACGACGACATCCTCGCCGCCGGCGCCTGCAAGGCGGTCCGCCGTCTGGGGCTGCGGGTGCCGGAGGACGTCTCGGTGACCGGTTTCGACGATCTGGCCCTGGCGACCGCGGTGGAGCCGGAACTCACCACGGTCCGCCTCCCTGCCGAGCGGATCGGCCGGTCCGGCATGACCGCGCTGCTCGACGTCCTCTCGTCCCGCACACCGGCCTCCGGCGCCCTCCCCGTCACCCTGATCCCCCGTGGCTCCACGGGCCCCGCACCGGCGGCCTGAGGGCGGTTCCGGGAGCGGTGCCCTTATCGGGCGCCTTACGTCGCCCGGCCCGCGCCCGTGCCGACGTCCCTGCCCGGACACGACCGCGCCCCGCTCGCGGGTTCGCGGGCGGGGCACGGAGGACGGACGGAAGGTGCGTGCTACGCCTCGTCCTCGGGGGTCTCCTCGTCCGAGGGGGACTCCGTCGGAGCGGACGCGGCGTCGTCGGCCTCCAGCAGCCGTGACAGCTGGCGGCCCACGATCCGCTTGAACTTGCGCTGCTGGGGACGGGTGCGGTCCAGGACCGCGACCTCCAGGCGCTCCGCGGGGATCTCCCGCTCGCCGCCGTTGGTGTCGCGGGACAGGGCCTGAACCGCGAGCTTCAGCGCCTCGGCGAGCGACATCCCGTCACGGTGCCGCTGGTCGAGGAAGGAGCTGATCTGCTCGGCATTGCCGCCGACCGCGACCGAGCCGTGCTCGTCCACGATCGACCCGTCGTGCGGCAGACGGTAGATCTGGTCTCCGTCGGGGGACGTGCCCACCTCCGCCACGACCAGCTCGACCTCGTACGGCTTCTCGCCGGCGCTGGAGAAGATCGTGCCCAGCGTCTGCGCGTAGACGTTCGCGAGGCCGCGTGCGGTCACGTCGTCGCGGTCGTAGGTGTAGCCGCGCAGATCGGCGTAGCGGACGCCGCCGATGCGCAGGTTCTCGTACTCGTTGTACTTGCCGGCCGCGGCGAAGCCGATCCGGTCGTAGATCTCGCTGAACTTGTGCAGCGCACGGGACGGGTTCTCACCGACGAACACGATGCCGTCGGCGTACTGCATCACGACCAGGCTGCGGCCGCGCGCGATGCCCTTGCGGGCGTATTCCGCCCGGTCGGCCATCGCCTGCTGTGGTGAGACATAGAACGGCGTCGACACCGGCTATCCGTCCCTTTCTGTCAGTGGCGAGGAGTCACCGCCCAGCGGTGTCCTGGGGAACATCAGAGCAGCGAGGCCCTCGGGCCGTCCGGCTGCTCCCTCCGGCGCTCCAGGACCGCGTGGGCGATCTCGGAGCTCTCGGCCTCGGTCAGCTTGCGGAAGCCCTCGTCGGTGATGACGGTGACGATCGGGTAGATGCGGCGCCCCACGTCGGGCCCGCCCGTGGCCGAGTCGTCGTCGGCAGCGTCGTACAGGGCCTGGATGACCAGGGTGAGCGCCTGCTCCTCGGTCAGGTCCTCGCGGTAGAGCTTCTTCATCGACCCGCGGGCGAAGATCGACCCGGAGCCGGTCGCGGCGTACCCGTGCTCCTCGGAGCGGCCGCCGGTGACGTCGTACGAGAAGATCCGGCCCTTCTCGCGGTCGACGTCCCAGCCGGCGAAGAGCGGGACCACGGCGAGGCCCTGCATGGCCATGCCGAGGTTGCTCCGGATCATCGTGGACAGGCGGTTCGCCTTGCCCTCGAGGGAGAGCTGGGCGCCCTCCACCTTCTCGAAGTGCTCCAGCTCGAGCTGGAACAGCTTGACCATCTCGACCGCCAGACCGGCGGTGCCGGCGATGCCGACGGCGGAGTACTCGTCGGCCGGGAAGACCTTCTCGATGTCGCGCTGGGCGATCATGTTGCCCATGGTGGCGCGCCGGTCACCGGCGAGCACCACGCCGCCGGGGAAGGACGCGGCGACGATCGTCGTGCCGTGGGGTGCCTCGATCGCGCCCTGCACGGGAGGCAGGACGCGCTTGCCCGGGAGCAGCTCAGGGGAGTGCTCGCCGAGGAAATCCATGAACGACGAGGAGCCGGGCGTCAGGAAGGGTGCCGGCAGACGCCCGGTGCTACGAGGGTTGGCTTCCACGCGTTTCCTTCCGGATGGGCGGCGGCCCGCCTCCTGACGAGCCGCGGGCCGATCTTGCATGCACTGCACGGACCTTACCCGTGCCGTCGCCGGTCATCCGTCCCGGCGGCGGCCACCTTGCGCGGACCGCTGCCGGGACGGACGACGGGGCTCTCCGAACGGGAGCCGGGGCGCTACTCGCCGCCCTTCTGCACGAAACTCCGCACGAAGTCCTCGGCGTTCTCCTCGAGGACGTCGTCGATCTCGTCGAGCACGGAGTCGACGTCGTCGGACAGCTTCTCCTGGCGCTCCTTGAGGTCCTCGGATGCCTGCGCATCCTGCGCCTGCTCCTCGACCTCCTCGGTGGAACGCGTGGCCCGCTGCTGCCCGCCGCCGGTGTCCTTGGTCGCCATATCCCTCACCCCGCTCGGTTTGCCCGCTTGGTTCGGACTCAAGATCAGACCCTACAAGGAGGGTCCGACATCGGCCCCGCACTTTCCTCAACGTCCGGGGCCCACCTTCATGATTCCCGGACGCGGGTCGTTTCAGCCCCCGGAGAGGACGCGGACCAGGTCCTCCGCCGTCCTGCACCGGTCAAGGAGCTCCTTGACATGGTTACGTGTACCACGCAACGGTTCCAGCGTCGGAACGCGCTGCAGGGAGTCCCGGCCCGGGAGATCGAAGATCACCGAGTCCCAGGAGGCGGCCGCGACGTCGTCCGCGTACTGCTCCAGGCAGCGGCCGCGGAAATACGCCCTGGTGTCCTCGGGAGGCTTGCTCTCGGCCCGCTCGACGTCGGACTCGTCCAGGAGCCGCTTCATCTTGCCGCGGGCCACCAGGCGGTTGTACAGCCCCTTCTCGGGGCGCACGTCCGCGTACTGCAGGTCCACGAGGTGGAGCCGGGCGGCGTCCCAGCCCAGGTTGTCGCGCCTGCGGTAGCCCTCCAGGATCTCCCGCTTGGCGATCCAGTCGAGCTCGCCGGACAGGCTCATCGGATCGTTCTCGAGCCGGTTGAGGGTGTCCTCCCAGCGCACCAGGACGTCCTTGGTCTGCTCGTCCGCGTCGACGCCGAAGCGGTCCTCGACGTACTTGCGGGCCAGCTCGAAGTACTCCATCTGCAACTGGACGGCGGTGAGCGTCCGGCCGCTGCGCAGAGTGACCAGCCGGCGCAGGGTCGGGTCGTGGGAGACCTGGTGCAGGGTGCGCACGGGCTGGTCGACGGCCAGGTCGACGTTGATGAAGCCGTCCTCGATCATCGACAGCACCAGCGCGGTCGTACCGAGCTTGAGGTAGGTCGAGATCTCCGACAGGTTCGCGTCGCCGATGATCACATGGAGCCGGCGGTACTTCTCCGCGTCGGCGTGCGGCTCGTCCCGGGTGTTGATGATGGGCCGCTTCAGGGTGGTCTCCAGGCCCACCTCCACCTCGAAGTAGTCGGCCCTCTGGCTGATCTGGAAGCCGTGCTCGTGGCCGTCCTGTCCGATTCCGACGCGGCCGGCACCGGTCACGACCTGCCGGGAGACGAAGAACGGCGTCAGGTGCCGCACGATGTCCGAGAAGGGGGTCTCCCGCTTCATCAGGTAGTTCTCGTGCGTGCCGTAGGACGCGCCCTTGTTGTCGGTGTTGTTCTTGTACAGGTGGATGGGCTGGGCGCCGGGCAGCTGGGCGGCCCGCTCGGCGGCCTCCGCCATGATCCGCTCGCCCGCCTTGTCCCAGAGCACGGCGTCGCGCGGGTTGGTCACCTCGGGGGCGCTGTACTCGGGGTGGGCGTGGTCCACGTACAGCCGGGCGCCGTTGGTGAGGATCACGTTGGCCAGGCCGATGTCCTCGTCGGTGAGCTGGCTGGAGTCGGCGGCCTCGCGGGCCAGGTCGAAGCCCCGGGCGTCCCGCAGGGGATTCTCCTCCTCGAAGTCCCAGCGGGCGCGGCGCGCCCGGTGCATCGCCGCCGCGTAGGCGTTGACGATCTGGGACGAGGTGAGCATGGCATTGGCGTTCGGGTGGCCGGGGACGGAGATCCCGTACTCCGTCTCGATGCCCATTACTCGCCGTACGGTCATGCGGCCCTCCTTGCCCGGCGGCGCTCCCGTCCGGGAGCGGCGCTCAAGTACCGCTCGTTCTCCGTTGCGTGTGCGGTGCCCGTCCCCGCACGGCGCGACGCGGCGGTACGGACGAGCCTAGAACGCCTCTGCGCTGGTGGGGAGATCATTTCGGTCATTGCTCTGTGTGGTGCGATTACCCGTCCGGAACCCCTCGGAAAGCAGCCGGCTGCGGATGCCCTCCCCCGATTTCCAAGGGGAGCCCCAGGACATCCGCAGCCGGGCTGCGATCTACAGGTACTGACCGGTGTTCGCCACCGTGTCGATGGAGCGTCCGGTGTCCGCGCCCTGCTTTCCGGTGACGAGGGTGCGGATGAAGACGATCCGCTCGCCCTTCTTTCCGGAGATCCGGGCCCAGTCGTCCGGGTTCGTGGTGTTCGGCAGGTCCTCGTTCTCCTTGAATTCGTCGACGCAGGCCTGGAGCAGGTGCGCGACGCGGAGACCCTTCTGGTTGTGGTCGAGGAAGGCCTTGATGGCCATCTTCTTCGCCCGGTCCACAATGTTCTGGATCATGGCGCCGGAATTGAAGTCCTTGAAGTACAGGACTTCCTTGTCGCCGTTGGCGTACGTGACCTCGAGGAAGCGGTTCTCCTCGGATTCGGCGTACATCTGCTCCACGACCGACTGGATCATGCCCTGGACGGCCGCCTCCTTCGAGCCGGTGTGCTCGGAGAGGTCGTCCGAGTGCAGCGGCAGCGAAGGCGTGAGGTACTTCGCGAAGATGTCCTTCGCGGCCTCCGCGTCCGGACGCTCGATCTTGATCTTGACGTCGAGCCGGCCCGGCCGCAGGATCGCGGGGTCGATCATGTCCTCCCGGTTGGAGGCGCCGATCACGATCACGTTCTCCAGGCCCTCCACACCGTCGATCTCGGCGAGCAGCTGGGGAACGATCGTGTTCTCGACGTCCGAGCTGACACCGGAGCCGCGGGTGCGGAAGAGGGACTCCATCTCGTCGAAGAAGACGATCACGGGTGTGCCCTCGCTCGCCTTCTCACGCGCACGCTGGAAGACCAGGCGGATGTGCCGCTCGGTCTCGCCGACGTACTTGTTGAGGAGCTCGGGGCCCTTGATGTTGAGGAAGTAGCTCTTCCCCGCGGGCTGGCCGGTCACCTCGGCGACCTTCTTCGCAAGGGAGTTGGCGACGGCCTTCGCGATCAGCGTCTTGCCGCATCCGGGCGGACCGTAGAGCAGGATGCCCTTCGGCGGCCGCAGTTCGTGCTCCTTGAAGAGGTCGGGGTGCAGGTACGGGAGCTCGACCGCGTCCCGGATCATCTCGATCTGACCGCCGAGGCCGCCGATCTTGTCGTAGTCGACGTCCGGGACCTCTTCGAGGACCAGCTCCTCGACCTCGCTCTTGGGCACGACCTCGTACACGTACCCGGACCTGGGCTCGAGCAGCAGGGCGTCGCCGGGGCGGATGGTGACGTCCAGCAGCGGCTCGGCGAGCCGTACCACCCGCTCCTCGTCGGTGTGGCCGATCACCAGGGCCCGCTCGCCGTCCTCGAGGATCTCCTTGAGGGTGACGATGTCCCCGGTGCGCTCGAACTCCATGGCCTCGACCACGTTGAGCGCCTCGTTGAGCATGACCTCCTGGCCGCGCCGGAGCTCTTCGGGCTCGACGCCGGGGCTGACGTTCACCCGGAGCTTGCGGCCCCCGGTGAAGATGTCGGCGGTGCCGTCCTCGTTGGCCTGCAGGAAGACACCGAAGCCGGCCGGCGGCTGCGCGAGCCGGTCGACCTCCTCCTTGAGGGCCACGATCTGGTCTCGGGCCTCACGGAGCGTGTTCGCCAGTCGTTCGTTCTGCGCGGACACGCCGGCCAGGTTCGTCTGCAGCTCGACGATCCGCTCCTCGAGAATCCTCGTATGACGCGGAGAGTCGGCGAGCTTGCGGCGCAGGACGGCGATTTCCTGCTCGAGATAGGCGACCTGGCCGGCGGGGTCTTCAGACCCCCGCCCCGGCCGGAAGCCGCGGTTGTTGTCGTCGTCGTGGGCTGCCACGGTCCTCACCTCCTCCAAGGGGAGCTGGACGCTTCCTGACCCTACCTGGGTGGGTGGTGATTGAAACCCCTAGATCACAAAGACGGAAGGGGTGTGTCCGATCTTCACCCTTGCGCTGCCCCTCACGCCAGGGGAATACCCACCCATCAACATCGGAAAGCGGGCGGTTGTATGGTCGGAACGGTCAACACCCGTCAGGGCTGGCCCGTATTGATACAACACGGCTTGATGCACACCGCGCAGGAACGGCAGGCGACATGAACGAGGCTCTCGAAGTCTGGATCGACCAGGAGCTGTGCACCGGCGACGGCATCTGCGCCCAGTACGCCCCCGAGGTCTTCGAGCTGGACATCGACGGTCTGGCCTATGTGAAGAGCGCCGACGACGAGCTGTTGCAGGACCCGGGCGCCACAACGCCCGTACCGCTGCCACTGCTGACCGACGTCATCGACTCGGCCAAGGAGTGCCCGGGCGACTGCATCCACGTACGTCGCGTCTCCGACCGGGTCGAGGTGTACGGACCCGACGCCGAGTAGCCCGCCCCGTCGCGGACCGAGCGTGACCTCTCACACACTGCCGGTGTCGTCCCCGTCCCCACGGGACTCGACGAACTTCCCCCCGCTCCACTGCCACTTGACCGCCTCCCGCTCGTCCGGGCAGCAGCGCGGAACGTCCGGGGACGAATAGCCGAGGAGCACGGCCGTGACGACTCCGTCACGGACGGCGAGCTCGCCGGCGCTCTGCCGTCGCGCGGGCTCCAGGAGGGTGGCCACGACGCGCGGCTCGCCAGCCCGGGACCTGGCCAGCACGTAGATCCCGCTGGGCGGGGTGCCGGAGCCTGCCTCACAACGCGCCGCCACGACCGTTTCCGGGCCGCCGTCGCCGTCCAGGTCTCCCGTGGCCTGCTTCACCACCACGGTGGGCGCTCCGCCGCACTCCAGGGGCAGCTCGACGCCGGTCGCGTCGGGGGCCGGTGCGGGGGCGGCGGCCGCGGCGGTGGCGGCCTCCCGGCCGCCGGACTCCCCCGCTCCGGCGTGGTCCGGCTGCAGCAGCCCCGCCAGGGCGACGACCGCGGACATCGCCGTCGCGGTGGCCAGCCAGTGCGCGGGGCGGGCGTGGGTGTGCGCGAGGTCCGGGACGGCGGAGGTCTGCACCGAGGCGTCTCCTGTGAACAGCGGTTCCGGTGGGGGTGCCCGCATCGTGCCACACGTCACAGGGCGCGGGAACAGCGGGGTACGAAACCGCTGTGGCGAAAAACCGCCGCAAACCGCTCGGCGCGACCCAACGCAACGAGCCCTCGGTGGAGTTCCCCGGCGGTGGCCGGAACCCGACGGCGGGGCCCGCGCGTTGTGAAAAGCGCGTCCGCCCCGCACCCGGGCCGGGTGCGGGGCGGATTGCTGACGGGTACTCAGCCCTTGTTCGGGCCCTCGTAGTCCTCGCCGTAGGCGCCCTTGGCGGGCCTGCGGCGGCGCATCGGAGGCTCCACACCGTCCGCCAGCCGGCGGGCGGTGACGAGGAATCCGGTGTGGCCGATCATCCGATGGTCCGGACGCACGGCCAGGCCCTCGACGTGCCAGTTGCGGATCATGGACTCCCACGGCTGCGGCTCGGCGTAGCAGCCGATCTCGCGGATGGACTCGACGGTCCGCGCGAGCTGCGTGGTGGTCGCCACGTAGCAGCACAGGATGCCGCCGGGGACCAGCGCCTTGGAGACGGCGTCCAGGCACTCCCAGGGCGCGAGCATGTCCAGGATGACGCGGTCGACGTCGGCGTCCGACAGGTTGTCCTGGAGGTCCCCGACGGTGAGCGTCCAGGCCGGGTGCGGTCCGCCGAAGTAGCGCTCGACGTTGCCCTTGGCGATCTCCGCGAAGTCCTCACGGCGCTCGTACGAGTGCAGCATGCCCTCGTCGCCGATCGCACGCAGCAGGAAGGCGCTCAGCGATCCGGAGCCGACACCCGCCTCCACGACGCGGGCCCCGGAGAAGATGTCGGCGAAGGCCAGGATCTGCCCCGCGTCCTTGGGGTAGACCACGGCAGCGCCGCGGGGCATGGACAGGACGTAGTCGGGGAGCAGGGGGCGCAGCGCGAGGTAGGCGACGTTTCCCGTGGTACGGACAACACTGCCCTCGGGGGCGCCGATCAGCTCGTCGTGCGGGAAGGAACCCTTGTGGGTGTGGAAGTTCTTCCCGGCCTCGAGCGTGAACGTGTAGTGGCGTCCCTTGGGATCGGTGAGCTGGACCTGGTCCCCGACCTTGAAGGGCCCGCGACGGCGGGCGGCACCGGTCGGTTCGGACATGTGACCAGTGTATGGGGTGCCGGAACCCGCCAGTGCCACGCGGTTCAGGAGCCGGGGCGGGCCATCGCGGCGACGAAGGCCCGCTCGACGTCCGCCGTGGAGAGCACTCCGTAGATCTCGCCGGTCTCCTCGACCACCAGGTACTCGGTGGCCGGATTCGCGCGCAGCCGGTCCAGGAGCGCCTCACCGGCGAGTTCGGCGGGGACCTTCATGCCGTCGGTGAGGTCCTGTGCCAGGCCGCCGACGGCAACCCAGGGACGGCGGTGCTCGGGGACACCGACGATCGCCGTCTCCCGGACGAGGGCCGTCGGCTCGCCGTGCCCGTCGACCACGACGAGCGCGCGGGCACCGGCCTCGTTGGCACGCCGCAGCGCCTCGGAGAGCGGGGTGTCCGAGCCGACGGGGACGGCCCGCCGGGTGAGGGCCCGGGCACGCAGTTCCGGCAGGTGCTCCCGCAGGCGGGCCATGCGCAGGCTGTTGCCGGCGCCGGTCCAGATGATCGCGGCGAGGATGGCGGCGAGCAGGGCGTCCGTGACGGTCTCCATGCCGCCGATGTCCTCGGTGGGGTTGCCGAGGACGCCGGTGTGGGTGAGCAGCGGCAGGCCGACCAGTACGGCGACGGCGAGGGCACGGCCCACCCAGGCGGCGGCGATGGTGCCGCTCATCGGCTTGCCGGTGATCTTCCAGACGACCGCGCGCAGCATCCGGCCGCCGTCGAGCGGGAGTCCGGGGAGCAGGTTGAAGGCCGCCACGATGAGATTGGAGATCATCAGACCGGCCAGCAGCACGCCGGGGACGGTGCCGGGCTCGACGGCCTGCATGCCGGCGTAGAAGACGCCGGCGAGGACGAGCGAGAGCAGCGGGCCGACGAAGGCGAGGACGAACTCCCGTCCGGGGGTCTCCGACTCCTTCTCGATCTCCGAGACGCCGCCGAAGAACTGGAGCTGGATCCGCCGCACGGGCAGCTTGTAACGCAGCGCGACGACGGTGTGGGCCAGTTCGTGGACCAGCACGGACGCGTAGAAGGCGACCGCGAAGAACAGCGAGACGAGATAGCGGGCGCCGCCGAGTTCGGGCAGGACCCTGTCCAGTTGTCCGCCGAACACCCAGGTGATGAGGGCCGCGACCAGGAACCAGCTGGGGGCGACGTACACGGGCACACCGAACGGGCGGCCCATGAGGATGCCGCCGCCGGGCTCCGCGGAGCGGTCCCGCTTGCCTCCGCCGGGGTCCGCCTTCCCCGTGCCGGACTGCGCGCGCGTACGCTCGCCGCTCTCCTCGTCCTTCTTCACGGGTTCCCTTCGTCGCGAGGCGTCGCTCGCTCGATCATGCAGTGCGAGAGGGTCTGACGTCGATGGTATGCCGCTCGCTGTCGGTGGCGGGCCGTAGGGTCTGAGTCATGAGTACGAGTCAGCCGCCCGTCCCGGAAGGCCCGCCACGCACCGTGGAGGTGCCGGCGCCTGCCGCTGAGGCGCACCCGCCCGCCGCGGGGGTGCCGCCGACGGCCGCCGGGGTCCCGCCCCAGCCCGTTCCGGTCGATGCACCCGGCTCCGCGGACGGGCATCCGGCCCCGCCGGAGGATCCTTCCTCCGCTCCGGCGGGCCGGCCGCCGATGTCGCTGTCGCCCTCGCGTGCCAGCGATTTCATGCAGTGCCCGCTGCTGTACCGCTTCCGGGTGATCGACAGGCTGCCGGAGAAGCCGAGCGAGGCGGCCACCCGCGGCACGCTGGTGCACGCCGTGCTGGAGCGCCTCTTCGACGCACCGGCCGCCGAGCGCACTCCGCCGCGTGCCAAGTCGCTCGTTCCCGGTCAGTGGGAGCGGCTGCTGGAGTCGCGGCCGGAGCTGGGCGAGCTGTTCGCGCAGGACGAGGGCGGCGAGCGGCTGGCGCGATGGATGTCCGAGGCGGAGGCGCTGGTCGAGCGGTGGTTCTCGCTGGAGGACCCGACGCGGCTGGAGCCGGCCGAGCGCGAGCTGTTCGTGGAGACGGAGCTGGAGTCGGGGCTGCGGCTGCGCGGGGTGATCGACCGGGTGGACGTGGCTCCGACCGGCGAGGTCCGCATCGTCGACTACAAGACGGGCAAGGCTCCCCGCCCCGAGTACAGCGAGGGCGCCCTGTTCCAGATGAAGTTCTACGCCCTCGTGATCTGGCGGCTGAAGGGCGTGGTGCCGCGGCGGCTCCAGCTGGTGTACCTGGGCAGCGGGGAGGTGCTCACCTACGACCCGGTGGCGGCGGACCTGGAGCGGGTGGAGCGCAGGCTGCTGGCTCTGTGGGACGCGATCATGCGCGCCACGGAGTCGGGCGACTGGCGCCCGCGGCCGACGAAGCTCTGCGGCTGGTGCGACCACCAGGCGGTGTGCCCGGAATTCGGCGGGACGCCGCCGGTGTATCCACTGCCCGTGGTCCCCGCGGGGTGACGCACGGGGCGCCGGGTGCCCCTGGGGGCGGGGTCGCCCGGCCGCGTCCGTCGCCGGCGGGCAGGGCAGAATGGGGCCGGTCCCGTATTCCTGAGGAGATTCCGTGGCTATCCGCGTCCTACTCGTCGACGACCAACCGCTGCTGCGCACGGGCTTCCGGATGATCCTGGAGGCCGAGCAGGACATCGCCGTGGTCGGTGAGGCCGGGGACGGCCTTCAGGCCCTGGACCAGGTGCGGGCGCTGCAGCCCGATGTGGTGCTGATGGACATCCGGATGCCGCGGATGGACGGTGTCGAGGCGACCCGCCAGATCACCGGCCCGGAGCGGGACGGACCGGCCAAGGTGCTGGTGCTGACCACGTTCGACCTCGACGAGTACGTCGTGGAGGCGCTGCGGGCCGGCGCGAGCGGCTTCCTGCTGAAGGACGCCCCGGCGAACGAGCTGGTGCAGGCGATCCGGGTGGTCGCGGCGGGCGAGGCGATGCTCGCGCCGAGCATCACGCGCCGGTTGCTGGACAAGTACGCGGGCCATCTGCCGTCCGGCGAGGAGCCTGCGCCGAACACGCTCCACACCCTGACCGAGCGCGAGGTCGAGGTCCTCAAGCTGGTGGCCCGCGGACTGTCGAACGCGGAGATCGCGGCGGACCTGTTCGTCAGCGAGACGACGGTGAAGACGCACGTGGGCCATGTCCTGACGAAGCTCGGCCTGCGCGACCGGGTGCAGGCGGCGGTCTACGCCTACGAGAGCGGACTGGTGCGACCGGGAGCGCAGTAGCGGCGGGCGGACGGCTGCGCCGGCCGCGGAGCACCATGGCGGTACGGGCCGGCCGCGGAGAGGCCGGCGGGGCTCGTGGCCCGGTGGTCCGCCGTGAGCGGCTGTGACCACGGCGCAGCACACCGGAGGCGCGCCGGCAGCTGCCGAGCAGACGGAGAGGACCCCGGAGGCCGCTGGTCTCCGGGGTCCTCTCCGTGCTGGCCGGGCCGGGGCTGTGCGGCCCGGCCCGGCCGACGGGCGTCAGCCCTTCTTGATCTCCCAGAAACGGAAGACCGTGGAGGCGTCGAGCGTCCACTCCAGGCCCGTGATGTTGCCGTTGTAGACGGCGTACTGCTTGCCCTGCCACAGCGGGAGGATCGGCAGCTCGTCGGCGACGATGTCCTGGAGCTTGGCGAACTTGTCGCCGGTGGAGGAGCGGTCCGCCACGGCCGCGGTCTCCGGGATGATCTTGCCGGTGATCTGCTTGTTCTCGTAGCCGTTGCCGAGGACGTTGCCGTCGCCGAAGAACGGCTGGGTGAAGTTGTCGGCGTCCGGGTAGTCGGGGACCCAGCCCTTGACGTAGACGCCGTACTTGCCCGCCTGGATGCCCTTCTCGTACTGGTCGAACTCGACCGACTTGACGTCCGCGTCGAACAGACCGCTCTTGTTGAGCTGCTGCGCGATGGCGGCCATCTCCAGGTCGGTGGCCGGGCCGTAACGGCTGGGCGTGGACCAGAGGGTGAGCTTCACCTTCTCGTCGATGCCCGCCTCGCGCAGGACCTTGCGGGCCTTGTCGGGCTGGGGGTGGCCGCCGTAGCGGTCGAAGAAGGCGGTGTTGTGACCGGCGATGCCGGCCGGGACGATCGAGTGCAGCGGCTCGGCGGTGCCCTTGTAGACGTCGCGGACCAGGGCGTCCCGGTCGACGAGGTAGGCGAAGGCCTGGCGCACGGCGAGCTTGCCGGTGATCGGGTCGTTCATGTTGAAGACCAGGTGCTGGACCTCGGCGCTGTTGCCCTCGACGACCGCGATGCCCTGCTTGCCGGCCTCCACGGAGGCCTGGAGCCCGTCGATGTCCTGGGCGGTGAGGCCTCGGTAGGCGACGTCGACGTCGCCCTCCTTGAGGGCCGTGCCGAGGCCCTTCTGGTCGCCGCGGAAGAACGTCAGGGTGACACCGGTGTTCCGCACCTCGGCGTTGCCCTTGTACTCGGGGTTGACCGAGAAGACGGCCTCCTTCTCGCTGAAGGAGTCGAGCTTGTACGGGCCGGAGCCGACCGCCTTGCCGTCCGTGCGCAGCGAGCCGGCCTCGTACTCGCGGTGGTCCACGATGGAGCCCGCACCGGAGGCGATCTTGCTCGGGAAGGTGGCGTCCGGCACCTTCAGCTTGAAGACGACCGTGCGCTCGTCGGGCGTCTCGATGCTGTCGATGGTCGAGAGCAGCGGGCCGGGACCGGAGTCGCTGGCGATCTTCAGCGCGCGTTCGAAGGAGAACTTCACGTCCTTCGAGGTCAGGTCGTTGCCGTTGCTGAACTTGAGGCCCTCGCGCAGCGTGCAGCGGTAGACCGTGCTGCCGCTCTCGAAGCCGCACTTCTCGGCGGCCTCCGGCTGCGGGGTGGAGCCGCCCTTGGGGAAGCTCATCAGGGACTGGAAGACGTTGTTGAACAGCAGCCAGGAGCCGGGGTCGTAACCGTCGGCGGGGTCCGTGGCGAGGACCTCGTCGGAGATGCCGACGGCGACGCGGACGCCCTCGCCGTCGGATCCTTCGCCCTGCTCCGAGCCGCAGCCCGCCAGCAGTACGGCGGACAGCCCCGCGGCCAGCGGCGCCGTCGTGCGCTTGAATCGTGCCTTCACAGAACCTTGCCTCTTGCTCTCGTTTCCGGCCGCGCCCTTCGCGACCGGGTCATGAAGGGTCAGGCGGTGCCGCGCTCGAGTTCCCACAACTGGAGGTCGGAGGAGGCGTTGAGCGTCCATTCGACTCCGTTGATGTCCGACCGGGCGGCGACGTACTGCTTGCCCTGCCACAGCGGCAGCACCGGAACATCGGTGGCGACGATGTCCTGGAGCTTGGCGAACGGGAGGGCGGCGGCACTGCGGTCGGCCTTGCGGCGGGACTCCGGGATGAGCTGATTGCGCGCGGCGGTGCTCACGTAGGGGGTGTTGAGGAAGTTGTCCTCGTCCAGGAACGGAGCGATGTAGTTGTCCGGATCCGGGAAGTCGGGGAACCAGCCCAGGCCGTAGACGGCGTAGTCGCCGCGCTTCTGAGCGGGTCGGTACTCGGACCACTCGGTGCCCTCGACCTTCACGTCGAAGAGGCCGGTGGCGTTGAGCTGGCCGCGCAGCGCCGCGAACTCCTCGGCCGTGCCGGAGCCGTAGTGGTCGGTGGTGTAGTGGAGGGTCAGCTTCACCGGGGTGGTGACGCCGGCCTCGGCCAGGATGCGGGCCGCCTTGCGGCGGTCGGGCTCGCCGTACCGGTCGAAGAACGAGTTGGTGTGGCCGGTGATGCTCGTGGGGATCAGCGAGTAGAGCGGCTCGGCGGTGGCGCCGTAGACATTTGCCGCGATCTTGCCGCGGTCGACGACGGAGGCCATGGCCTGGCGGACCGCCCGGTCCTCGACGGACGGGTCCTCGGTGTTGAAGCCGAGGTAGCGGATCTCCAGTCCGGGGACCTCGCTCAGCTCGACGCCGTCCTTCGGGTTCTCCTGCAGATCCTTGATCTGGTCCGGGGACATGGCGCGGGCCATCATGTCGATCTCGCCGGACTCCAGGGCCTCCCCCATGGCCGGGGCGTCGGCGAAGGAGCGGAGTTCGACCTGGTCGTTGCGGACCTTCAGGTCGCCCTTGTAGCGAGGGTTCCTGGTGAACACGGCTCGGACGAGCCTGTCGCCGTCGGTCTCGGCCGCCATCGTGTACGGGCCCGAGCCGTCGACCTGGAAGCCCTCGCGCAGCTTCTTCCCGTCGTAGGCGTCCCGGCTGAGGATGCCGGCCACCGGCGTGGAGAGCTTGTACGGGAACGTCGCGTCCGGCGCGGTCAGCTGGAAGACGATCTCCTTCTCGCTCCTGACCTCGACGGTGTCGATGGTGGAGAGCAGCGCGGCCGTGCCGTTGTCGGACTTGATGTCCAGCACGCGCTCGATGGAGAACTTGACGTCGTCCGCGGTGACGGGCTTGCCCCCGGCGAAGGTGAGTCCGTCCCGGAGGGTGCAGCGGTAGCTCTCGCTCCTGCTGTCTGTGAAGGCGCAGCTGGACGCCGCCTCGGGGACCGGCCGGCCGCCGCCGCGCGGCACGTGCATCAACGTCTGCACGGTCTGCCGCAGGACGTTCCAGGCGCCGGTGTCGTAGGCGAAGGCGGGGTCGAAGGGTGCGGGGGTGCCGCTGTCCGCGATGAACCGGTCCGTGGTCCCGACGACAATGGCGTTGCCTCCGTCCGGCGCCCCGGGCGTCGTGCCACAGGCGGCGAGTACGGGGGCGAGCAGGCCCACCAGGGCCGGCAGCACCAGTGTCTTGCGGTTCATCCTGGACTTTCTCCCTCGATCCCTCACTGGGATACAGCGGTTGCGGGACACTCCGCCGCGGCCGCCCGTTCGGGGCGGTGCGATCGGGCCGGGATGCGGGGGCGATCGGTCCTGCGGACACGGTGACGAGGGTGGTCCCCATGACACGTCGGTGGTGCGGCGAAGCTCTCGCGATGAGATTAGTGGCTGCGCCAGGAATGCTGGACCGGGCCCGAGTTGGGGACTACGTCCCGATGAGCAGGCATGGCGAAGAGTCGATATTCACGCGCCGGAATGATTCGTACACCGACCCATCAATCCGGACACATGGGCATACCCGAATCGCCGCAGATCGGACCAGGCCTGCCATGGTCGCGCTATTTATGCAGCATCCTGCGTGATGAACGTCACGCAGGATGGATGGTCACGGAAAATACACGGTTCGCTGCCCTTGGTTCCCGTGGATATTCCTCTGCACGCTCGGTGAATGATTCAGTTCATCCGCGTAATCAATGTGCGCAGAAAAGACAGGTCCACTTCCTCGAGCGAACCCACCACGATCCGCCCGTCGGCGGGCGCGATCGGTGCCACGGAGGGAACCGCCACGACCCGGCAGCCCGCCGCCTCGGCGGAGGCCACGCCCGTGGCCGTGTCCTCGATGACGGCGCAGCGGGTGGGGTCGGCGCCCAGCCCGCGGGCCGCGTGCAGATACGGGTCGGGGTGGGGCTTGGTGCGGGGCACCTCGTCCCCCGCCACGCTCAGCGCGAAGCGGTCGCGGCCCAAGGAGGCGAGCACGCGGTCGATGATGCGGCGGTGGGAGGCCGAGACCAGGGCCGTGGGCACGCTGTGCGCGGCGAGCTCGGTCAGCAGGCGCTCGGCCCCGGGCATCAGCGGCACACCGCGGGCGATACGGGTCTCGAAGCGCTCGTTGAGGAGCACGGTCAGCTCGGCGAGGGTGATGTCGGCACCGGTCGCCTCGATGAGGTAACCCGCGCTCCGCGTCATGGGGCCGCCGACCACCACGTCACGCCAGGCCTCGTCCAGCTCGTGGCCGAGGTCGGCGAAGACCTCACGCTCGGCGTCCCACCAGAAGCCCTCGGTGTCCACGAGGGTGCCGTCCATGTCGAGGAAGACGGCCTGCAGGGCAGAGCCGCCTGCCGTGCGGGCCAGGGACGCGGGGACCGTGCTGGTCATCCGGACACCTCCATCGGGGACGCGCAGGCCGGCCGCCAAATCGGGCGACCGGCCTGTATGGGACCGACCAGTGTACGACTCGCGCGACCGAAGCGCGCGATCCGTCACCGCGCGTTGAAGTACTTCGCCTCCGGGTGATGGATGACGATGGCGTCGGTGGACTGCTCGGGGTGGAGCTGGAACTCCTCCGAGAGCTCGACGCCGATCCGCTCGGGCTCCAGCAGTTCGGCGATCTTGGCGCGGTCCTCGAGGTCGGGGCAGGCGCCGTAGCCGAGGGAGAACCGGGCACCGCGGTACTTCAGGGCGAACATGTCCTCGATCTCCGCCGGGTCCTCGCCGGCGAAGCCCAGTTCGGCGCGCACGCGGGCGTGCCAGTACTCGGCCAGGGCCTCGGCGAGCTGGACGGACAGGCCGTGGAGTTCGAGGTAGTCGCGGTAGGAGTCGGACGCGAAGAGTTCGGCGGTGGCCTCGCCGATCCTGGACCCGACGGTGACGACCTGGAGGCCGACGACATCGGTCTCTCCGGACTCCTCCGGGCGGAAGAAGTCCGCGAGGCACAGCCGGCGGCCGCGGCGCTGGCGGGGGAACGTGAAGCGGGTGCGCTCCGAACCGTCCTCGCCCAGCAGGATCAGGTCGTCGCCCTTGGAGACGCAGGGGAAGTAGCCGTAGACCACGGCCGCCTCCAGCAGGTTCTGCGTGTGCAGCTGGTCGAGCCAGCCCCGCAGCCGGGGACGCCCCTCGGTCTCCGCCAGCTCCTCGTAGGACGGTCCGTCGCCGGTACGGGCCTGCTTGAGGCCCCACTGGCCCTTGAAGAGCGCGCCCTCGTCCAGCCAGGAGGCGTACTCCTTGAGCTGGATGCCCTTGACCACGCGCGTGCCCCAGAACGGGGGCTCCGGCACCCGGTTGTCGGTGGCGACGTCGGAGCGTACGGCACCCTGCTCCTCCGGCCGCTCCTCGACGACCACGGCGGCGGTGCTCCGCACCCGGCGCTGCTTCAGCTCGGGGAGCGCGGCACCGGGGACGCCGCGCTTGACCGCGATGAGGGCGTCCATCAGGCGGAGGCCCTCGAAGGCGTCGCGGGCGTAGCGGACTTCGCCCTCGTAGATCTCGTGGAGGTCCTGTTCGACGTAGGCGCGGGTGAGGGCGGCGCCGCCGAGGATGACGGGGTAGTCGGCCGCCAGCTTGCGCTGGTTGAGCTCCTCCAGGTTCTCCTTCATGATCACCGTGGACTTCACCAGCAGCCCGGACATGCCGATCACATCGGCCCGGTGCTCCTCGGCGGCTTCCAGGATCGCCGAGACGGGCTGCTTGATCCCGAGGTTGACCACGTTGTAGCCGTTGTTGGACAGGATGATGTCCACCAGGTTCTTGCCGATGTCGTGGACGTCGCCGCGGACGGTGGCCAGCACGATGGTGCCCTTGCCCTCCGCGTCCGACTTCTCCATGTGCGGTTCCAGATAGGCCACCGCCGTCTTCATCACCTCGGCCGACTGCAGCACGAACGGCAGCTGCATCTGCCCGGACCCGAACAGCTCACCGACGACCTTCATGCCGTCCAGCAGGGTCTCGTTGACGATGTCCAGCGCCGGGCGTTCACTCAGCGCCTCGTCCAGGTCCGCCTCCAGCCCGTTGCGCTCGCCGTCGATGATGCGGCGCTTGAGGCGCTCCTCCAGCGGCAGTGCGGCCAGTTCCTCGGCCTTGCCCGCCTTCAGCGACTTCGCCGTCGCCCCCTCGAACAGGGCCATCAGCTTCTGCAGCGGGTCGTAGCCCTCGGAACGCCGGTCGTGGATCAGGTCCAGCGCGGTGTTGACCTGCTCCTCGTCGAACCTGGCGATGGGGAGGATCTTCGACGCGTGCACGATCGCCGAGTCAAGGCCCGCCTTCACGCACTCGTCGAGGAAGACCGAGTTCAGCAGGATCCGCGCGGCCGGGTTCAGGCCGAAGGAGATGTTCGACAGACCGAGCGTGGTCTGCACCTCCGGATGGCGGCGCTTCAGCTCGCGGATCGCCTCGATGGTGGCGATGCCGTCCCCCCGGGACTCCTCCTGCCCCGTGCAGATGGTGAAGGTGAGGGTGTCGATGAGGATGTCCGACTCACGGATGCCCCAGTTGCCGGTGAGATCCGTGATCAGGCGCTCGGCGATCTCCACCTTCTTCTCCGCCGTGCGGGCCTGGCCCTCCTCGTCGATCGTCAGGGCGATCAGTGCGGCACCGTGTTCCCGGGCCAGCCGGGTCACCTGCGCGAACCGCGACTCGGGCCCGTCACCGTCCTCGTAGTTCACCGAGTTGATCACCGCGCGGCCGCCGAGCTTCTCCAGACCTGCACGGATCACCCCCACCTCGGTGGAGTCCAGCACGATCGGCAGGGTCGAAGCCGTCGCGAACCGCCCGGCCAGCTCCTCCATGTCCGCCACACCGTCCCGGCCGACGTAGTCCACGCACAGGTCCAGCATGTGCGCGCCCTCGCGGATCTGGTCGCGGGCCATCTCCACGCAGTCGTCCCAGCGGCCGTCCAGCATGGCCTCGCGGAACTTCTTGGACCCGTTCGCGTTCGTCCGCTCCCCGATCGCCAGGTACGAGGTGTCCTGGCGGAACGGCACGGTCTGGTAGAGCGACGCGGCGCCAGGCTCGGGGCGGGGGTCCCGCACGGCCGGCGCCAGATCGCGCACCCGCTCCACGACCTGCCGCAGGTGTTCCGGAGTCGTCCCGCAGCAGCCGCCGACGAGGGAGAGCCCGTACTCGCGGACGAACGTCTCCTGCGCGTCCGCCAGCTCCGGCGCGGTGAGCGGGTAGTGCGCGCCGTCCTTGCCCAGGACCGGCAGGCCCGCGTTCGGCATGCAGGAGAGCGGGATGCGCGAGTGGCGGGCGAGGTAGCGCAGGTGCTCGCTCATCTCGGCCGGGCCGGTGGCGCAGTTCAGGCCGATCATGTCGATGCCGAGCGGCTCCAGGGCCGTCAGCGCCGCGCCGATCTCCGAGCCCAGCAGCATCGTGCCCGTGGTCTCGACCGTCACCGAGCAGATCAGCGGCACGGTGAGACCGGCCACGTCCATGGCCCGCCGGGCACCCAGGATCGCCGCCTTCGTCTGCAGCAGGTCCTGCGTCGTCTCCACGAGCAGCGCGTCCGCGCCGCCCGCGATCATGCCCTCCGCGTTCTGCTGGTAGGCATCGCGCAGGGTGGTGTACGGGGCGTGGCCCAGTGTCGGCAGCTTCGTCCCCGGGCCCATCGACCCCAGCACCCAGCGCTGCTGCCCGGTGGACGCGGTGAACTCGTCCGCCACCTCACGGGCGATCCGCGCACCCGCCTCGGACAGCTCGAACACCCGCTCGGGAATGTCGTACTCGGCGAGAGCGGCGAAGTTCGCTCCGAACGTGTTCGTCTCGACACAGTCCACGCCCACCTCGAAGTAGGCGGAGTGGACCGAACGGACGATGTCCGGGCGGGTCACGTTCAGAATCTCGTTGCAACCCTCAAGATCCTGGAAGTCGTCCAGACTGGGGTCCTGCGCCTGGAGCATCGTCCCCATCGCACCGTCGGCGACGACCACGCGGGTCGCCAGCGCACGGCGCAGGGCGTCGGCTCGGGTCCGGCTGTCGTGGGGCGTACCGCTGCCTGCGGAAGTCGGGCTGTCGGCGGAAGGGGTCGGCAACGAGGCCATGAAGGTGCTCCCTGGAGTGCGACGGCTGTCGGCTTTGCGGCTTCTCTTGGAAGGCGCACCCGGCCAGCCTAGCCGTGCCGGGCCCGGCGCGGCGGAGCGGTCCAGGAGTTGGACTCCGTGTGTCCCTGGTGATGACCGGTGAGCATGGTGTTGCCACACTGTTCCGGCAGTAACACGGATTCGGCATCGGCCGATAGTGTTCAGCATTGTCGAACGACGTTGGGTAGAAGGGCCGGGATGATGGCGAAGAACATCCAGTCACTGGAACGGGCCGCGGCGATGCTGCGCCTGCTCGCGGGTGGCGAGCGCCGTCTGGGCCTGTCGGACATCGCCTCCTCCCTCGAGCTGGCCAAAGGCACCGCCCACGGCATCCTGCGCACCCTCCAGGCGGAGGGGTTCGTCGAGCAGGACCCGACGTCGGGGCGCTACCAGCTCGGTGCGGAGCTGCTGCGGCTCGGCAACAGCTACCTGGACGTCCACGAGCTGAGGGCCCGGGCGCTGGTCTGGACGGACGACCTGGCCCGCTCCAGCGGGGAGAGCGTCCACCTGGGCGTGCTGCACCAGCAGGGCGTGCTGATCGTCCACCACGTCTTCCGCCCGGACGACAGCCGGCAGGTGCTGGAGGTGGGCGCGATGCAGCCGCTGCACTCCACGGCACTCGGCAAGGTGCTGTCCGCGTACGACCCCGTCGCGCACAGCGAGGTCCTGGAGATCGACCGGGAGGCGTTCACGCCCCGCACCGTGACCGCCCTGCGGGCCTTCGAGGCCGAGCTCGACCTGACCCGGGCGCGAGGCTGGGCCGCCGACGTGGAGGAGACCTGGGAGGGTGTCGCGGCGGTGGCCGCGCCCATCCACGACCGGCGGCGGATGCCCGTCGGCGCGATCGCCATCACCGGCGCGGTGGAACGGGTGTGCGACGACGGCAAGGAGCTGCGGGCCGAGTTGATCGCCGCGGTGCGGGACTGCGCCCGCGCGGTCTCCCGGGATCTGGGCGCCGGCCGCTTCTGACCCGCCGGCTCGAATGGCGCACGGCCGAGCGCCCCGTCGCCACGGCGGCCGGCCGCCGCCGTTCGGCAGGCGACACCTCCACGAGCCCCGCCGCCGCCTTCCGCCGTCCGGCAGCCAGGCACCCCCCGTCCCCGCCGCGCCGCGCCCGTCCGCACCCGTCCGCGCCCGCGGGCGCCGACGCGGCCGCCGTCCGGCAGGCTGTCCGGATGGCGGCCGGCGCGATGTCCCCTCCACCCCCGTCCGCCCGCTCAGCCGGAGCTGCGCCCCGTTCCCGACCGGCCGAGATCCCTCACAGCGGGCGATTTCGCCCGTCCGGGCGCACCATCGATAACGAAACGGTTTTCGGCCACACAACCCTTGACGCCGTGTTAACCAGAGGACAAAACTGCCGTGCATCGGTCGGCATTGTCGAACACCTACCGGCAATACGCGCTAGAGTGTGGCAACGCCAAGGGCCGGTATCGCTCTCACCCCGAGGGCGCGAACCACGGAGGGACCCGTTGGTTCGCCTTCCCCTGGACGAAGGACAAAGGAGTCGCGGGTGTCCAGCTCCGACATCTTCATCGGCGAGATCATTGGTACCGCCGTTCTCATCCTGCTCGGCGCCGGCGTGGTCGCCGCCGTCGTACTGAAGCGCTCCAAGGCACAGGGCGCCGGCTGGGTCGCCATCGCCTTCGGGTGGGGCTTCGCGGTCATGACCGCCGTCTACATCGCGGGCCCCCTGTCCGGTGCGCACCTGAACCCGGCGGTCACGCTGGGTATCGCGATCACCAGCGGCGACTGGAGCAACGTTCCCGTGCAGATGGCGGGCGAGCTCATCGGCGCCATGGTCGGTGCGTTCCTGGCCTGGCTCACCTACTACGGCCAGTTCAAGGCTCACCTGGCGGACCCCGAGGTCGTCCCGCCGCCCCTCGATGAGGGACTGGTCGACGAGCGGTCCGCCCCGAACGCCGGCCCCGTGCTCGGCATCTTCTCGACCGGCCCGGAGATCCGGAACGTTTGGCAGAACCTGACCACCGAGATCATCGGCACGCTCGTGCTGGTTCTGGCCGTACTCACCATGGGCCTGAACGACAGCGGAAAGGGCCTCGGCGTCCTCGGCGGTCTGATCGTCGCCCTCGTGGTCGTCAGCATCGGCTTCTCCCTCGGCGGTCCGACGGGTTACGCCATCAACCCGGCCCGTGACCTCGGCCCGCGCATCGTGCACGCCCTGCTCCCGATGCGGAACAAGGGCGGCTCCGACTGGGGATACGCCTGGGTGCCCGTCGTGGGACCGCTGATCGGCGCGGCCATCGCCGCGGGTATCTACAACATCGCGTTCGCCTGAGTCGTACGCCCTCCCCTAGAACCTTCAGGAGCACACCGTGACCGACGCACACGCCGGCCCGTTCATCGCGGCCATCGACCAGGGCACCACCTCGTCCCGCTGCATCGTCTTCGACAAGGACGGACGGATCGTCTCCGTCGACCAGAAGGAGCACGAGCAGATCTTCCCGAAGCCGGGCTGGGTCGAGCACAACGCGAACGAGATCTGGAACAACGTCCAGGAAGTCGTCGCCGGGGCCATCGAGAAGGGCGGCATCACCGCCGCCGACGTCAAGGCCATCGGCATCACCAACCAGCGCGAGACCACGCTTCTCTGGGACAAGAACACCGGCGAACCCGTCCACAACGCCATCGTCTGGCAGGACACCCGCACCGACGCGCTCTGCCGGGAACTGGGGCGCAACGTCGGCCAGGACCGCTTCCGCCGTGAGACCGGTCTGCCGCTGGCGAGCTACTTCTCCGGCCCGAAGGTCCGCTGGATGCTCGACAACATCGACGGCCTGCGCGAGCGGGCCGAGCGGGGCGACATCCTCTTCGGGACCATGGACTCCTGGGTCATCTGGAACCTGACCGGCGGCGTCAACGGCGGCAAGCACGTCACCGACGTCACCAACGCCTCGCGCACCATGCTGATGAACCTCCACACCATGGAGTGGGACGAGAAGATCGCCCAGTCCATGGAGGTGCCGATGGAGGTCCTCCCGGAGATCCGCTCCTCCGCCGAGGTGTACGGGGAGGTCAAGGAGGGCGTCCTGGCGGGCGTCCCGGTCGCCTCGGCGCTCGGCGACCAGCAGGCCGCGCTCTTCGGCCAGACGTGCTTCTCCGAGGGTGAGGCGAAGTCCACCTACGGCACCGGGACGTTCCTGCTGATGAACACCGGCAGCAAGATCATCAACTCCTACTCGGGCCTGGTCACCACCGTCGGGTACAAGATCGGCGACGAGGCGCCCGTGTACTCGCTCGAGGGCTCCATCGCCGTCACCGGCGCCCTCGTGCAGTGGATGCGCGACCAGATGGGCCTCATCAACACCGCGCCCGAGATCGAGACGCTCGCCGCGTCCGTCGAGGACAACGGCGGGGCCTACGTCGTCCCGGCGTTCTCCGGTCTGTTCGCCCCGTACTGGCGCTCGGACGCCCGCGGTGTGATCGCCGGCCTCACCCGGTACGTCACCAAGGCGCACATCGCGCGCGCCGTGCTCGAGGCCACGGCCTGGCAGACGCGCGAGATCACGGACGCCATGACCAAGGACTCCGGTGTCGAGCTGACCTCCCTGAAGGTCGACGGCGGAATGACCTCCAACAACCTGCTGATGCAGACCCTCTCGGACTTCCTGGACGTGCCCGTGGTGCGCCCGATGGTGGCCGAGACCACCTGCCTCGGCGCCGCCTACGCCGCCGGTCTGGCCGTCGGCTTCTGGCCCGACACCGACGCGCTCCGCGCCAACTGGCGCCGGGCCGCCGAGTGGACCCCCCACATGGACCCTGCCAAGCGTGATCACGAGTACAAGTACTGGCTCAAGGCCGTCGAGCGGACCATGGGCTGGCTCGAGCACGACGAGAGCTGACGAGGAGCAATCGAGAATGACCACCCTGCAGAGCGTCCCCTCGCTGGGGACGCACCCGGCCTCCGGTTCCCTCCCGAGCCGCGCCGAGACGAGGGAGCAGCTTGCGAAGGCGACCTACGACCTCCTGGTGATAGGCGGCGGCATCCTGGGCATCTCCACGGCCTGGCACGCCGCGCAGGCCGGGCTGCGGGTGGCCCTGGTGGAGGCCGGCGACTTCGCCGGCGCCACCTCCTCCGCCTCCTCCAAGCTGCTCCACGGCGGTCTGCGCTATCTGCAGACCGGCGCCGTGAAGCTGGTGGCGGAGAACCACTTCGAGCGCCGTGCACTGTCCCGGGAGGTGGCTCCCCACCTCTCCAACCCGCTGACCTTCTACCTGCCGGTCTACAAGGGCGGACCGCACGGCGCCGCCAAGCTCGGCGCGGGAGTCTTCGCGTACTCGGCTCTCTCCGCGTTCGGCGACGGCGTCGGACACGTGATATCGCCCGCCAAGGCCCAGCGCGACGTGCCCGAGCTGCGCACGGAGAACCTGAAGGCCGTGGCCGTGTACGGCGACGACCAGATGAACGACTCCCGCATGGCGCTGATGGCGGTCCGCGCGGCCGTCGAGTCGGGGGCCGTCGTCCTCAACCACGCCGAGGTGACCGGACTCCGCTTCACCGAGGGCCGGGTCACCGGCGCGGAGCTCAGGGACCGCACGGACGGCACCGAGTTCGGAGTCACCGCCCGTCTGGTGCTCAACGCGACCGGCCCGTGGGTCGACCACCTGCGGAGGATGGAGGACCCGAACGCGGCGCCCTCGATCCGCCTGTCCAAGGGCGCACACCTGGTGCTCAAGCGCACCGCGCCCTGGAAGGCCGCGCTGGCGACCCCGATCGACAAGTACCGCATCACCTTCGCCCTCCCCTGGGAGGACATGCTGCTGCTCGGCACGACCGACGAGGAGTACGAGGGCGACCCGGCGGACGTCGCGGTCAACGAGAAGGACATCGCCCAGATCCTGGACGAGGCCGCCTTCTCCATCCGCGACCAGCAGCTGTCACGCGACCTGATCACCTACTCCTTCGCGGGCCTCCGGGTGCTGCCGGGCGGCCCCGGCGACACTTCCAAGGCCAAGCGGGAGACCGTGGTGACCGAGGGCCGCGGCGGCATGCTGTCGGTGGCCGGCGGCAAGTGGACGACGTTCCGCCACATCGGCCGCACGGTGCTCAGCAAGCTGGCCGAGCTGCCGGGCCGGCCGCTCGCCGACGACATGGAGCCGATCTCGCACCTGCCGAAGAAGCTCCCGCTTCCCGGCATCGCCAACCCGCGTGCCGTCGCGCACCGGCTCCTGGTGGACGCCCCGGCGCCCGGGCCCCGGATGGCGGCGGACACCGCCCGCCACCTCGCCACGCACTACGGCTCGCTGGCGTTCGACATCGCCCGGCTCGCGAACGAGAACCCCGACCTGGCACAGCGGATCCACCCGGACGCCCCCGAGATCTGGGCCCAGGTCGTGTGGGCGCGCGACCACGAGTGGGCCGAGACGACGGACGACGTGCTGCGCCGCCGCACCACGCTGACGATCCGCGGTCTCGCCACGGACGAGATCCGCGGGAAGGTCGACGACCTGCTGCACAAGCGGGGCTGAGACGGGACCGTAGCGGGCACGGTCCGTGCGACGGGGGGCGGCTCCTCGAGGAGCCGCCCCCCGTCGCACGCTCGGGCACATCGGACGACTCGAGGGAAGTGCCTTGCCGCAGCCGCGGGTTGCCCACCTCGGGGCGGATCCCCGCACCCGCCGGGGCACCCGCCCGCACGGCGGTGCGCGGCGGGCCGTGCGAGCCGCATACGGGACGTGAAACGGGGTAGTCGTGGTGCCACGTGGTGTCCCGGACGACGGCCGGGGCGGCGGAACGCTCGCGGAGGTGGTCGACGTACTCGATGACCCGGTCCTCCCACCGCCGGGGACGGCGGCACGGCCGAACACGCCCTGGTACCTCGCCGGTCCGCCCGCCCCCACCCCGCCGGCGCGGGGGCGGACGGGTGCGCCGTACACGGCGGCGAGCGGCTGGAGGGGCCGGTTCTCGTCGACCCCGGTGCCCGGTGCCGCGTCGATCTTCCCGAAGCCGACCGCACCGGCCTGCTGCGGCCGGCCGAGGACGATCCTGTCGGCGCCCGGCTCGCCGGTGACGCCCCCGACGGTGGTCCGATGCATCGAGTCGCCGGGCTCGAGACGGGCGGCGTCACCCCCGGGATCTCCGGCGCCGGCCCGGCTGATTCCTCGGCCGGATCCGGTATTGCCCCGGTCCGTGCCGGTGCCTCACGGAAGTTCACCCTGCCGTGCACGGGGACTGCGGGCGGGCGCCCGTGAAGCCGTAAGGTTGGGGCGTACGAAAGAGAACGTCGGAAGGAGTCCTGGGTGATCGAGCTCGAGGGGGTTCCCGAGCTGATCGACCCGGTCATGGTGGCCGCGTTCGAGGGCTGGAACGACGCGGGCGACGCCGCGTCCACCGCGGTCGCGCACCTGGACCGCGAGTGGAAGGGCGAGGTGTTCGCGGCGCTCGACGCCGAGGACTACTACGACTTCCAGGTCAACCGCCCCACGGTGTGGCTGGACGGCGGGGTACGGAAGATCACCTGGCCCACGACGAGGCTCTCCGTGGTGCGGGTCGGCGGGGAGAAGCCCCGCGACCTGGTGCTGGTCCGCGGGATCGAGCCCTCGATGCGCTGGCGCTCGTTCTGCAACGAGCTGCTGGGCTTCGCCCATGAGCTGGGCGTCGAGATGGTGGTGATCCTGGGCGCGCTGCTCGGCGACACCCCGCACACCCGTCCCGTTCCGGTGAGCGGAGTCACCTCGGACCCGGACCTGGCCGGGACGATGGATCTGGAGGAGACCCGCTACGAGGGCCCGACCGGAATCGTCGGCATCCTCCAGGAGGCCTGCACGCACGCCGGGGTCCCGGCCGTGTCGCTGTGGGCCGCCGTGCCGCACTACGTCTCCCAGCCGCCGAACCCCAAGGCGACACTGGCCCTGCTGAACCGGCTCGAGGACCTCATCGACCTCCGCATCCCGCTGGGCGAACTGGCCGAGGACGCACGGGCCTGGCAGCTCGGTGTGGACCAACTCGCCTCCGAGGACAGCGAAGTGGCGGAGTACGTGCAGACGCTGGAGGAGGCCCGGGACACCGCCGAGCTCCCCGAGGCGTCCGGCGAGGCCATCGCCCGGGAGTTCGAGCGCTATCTGCGCCGGCGTGACGGCGGCCCCGGCCAGGGGCCGGGCGGTCACGCCGCGGAGGGCGGCGACGGCTCGTACCTGCGGGACAACGCAGGGGGCCGGACGAAGCCGCCGAAGCCGCCGCGGGCGGAGTCCGGGGCGGGCGGGTCCGAGGACGACGACTCCGGCGCACCGGAGTCCGCCGAATCGTCCGGCTCCGCCGAGTCCGCGGACCCTTCCGACTCCCCGGACTCCCCCGAGGACTGACTCTTCCGGGAGCGCCCGACGCGTGCCGAGCGGGTGGTGCCGGAACCGGCACCACCCGCTCGCGTTCTCCCACCCCGGTCCTGCCGAGCCGCCGGGCACACCGACCCGCGCGGGACAGCGGGCACGTCAGCCGCAGCGGAAGCGCGCCGCCGCCCAGTCCCCGTGGTCACCGGACTTGGAGCCGTCGGTGTCGGTGACCTTCAGCCGGACGTGCCGGGCACCGGTGACGTCGACCTCCGCGGGCACCGTCGCCGAGGCCCCCGTGACCTCGGGCGAGGTCCACAGGACCTTGCCGTCCGCCTCGACGGAGAAGGCCACTTCGCCGTAGCCGCCGATCTCGTCGTCGATGCCGGTGTCCGCGGTGAACGTGGTGCAGCGCCCGCCGAGGTAGACCTCGATGTCGGAGTCGGCGTGCGCCCCGATGCCCTTGTCGTACGCCGTGCCGGCGAGGGTGAGCGTGCGGCCGTCGTCCGCCCCGGACTCCCCGTTGCTGCGGTCGCGTTCGGGCGGCCCCCAGCCGTTGGTGGACGTCAGCCACACCAGGTCGCTCGCCCACACGTCCCCCGAGGGCGGCTCGGGCATCACGGTGACCGCGAACCGCTGTACGGCGGTGCGGAGTTGGCCCGCCGCGCCGTACCGTACCGCCGCGGTGAGCGTCGCCTCGCCGGGCTTCGCGTCCTTCGCGGGAGTCACCGCGACCTCGGCCCGCCGTGTCGTGCCGGCGGGGATGCGGTCCACCGTCACCGGCGCCGCCCGCCATCCCGCCGGGACGTCCACGGACACGGAGACGCCCGTCGCGTCACGGCTGCCCGCGGTCACGTCGACCGCGACCTTCCCCGTTGTGCCGGCGCCCAGTTCCTGCCCGGCCGGCGCGGTTGCGACGGCCGCGGCGCCGGGGACGGCCCCGCCGACCGCGGCCGTGTCCTCCAGCTCAAGTGCGAACGCGCGGTCCGTGGGCAGCGCCGCGGTCTTCACCCGGACCACCCCTCCCCGGTCGTCCCGGTCGTACCACCAGCCCTGCGGGGCCCGGGCGAAGGCGGCCGCCCCGCTCAGCCGCGGCAGGGCGCGGCCGTCCAGCCGGACCGAACTCGGTGCGTCCCCCGTGTGCACGGTGAAGTCGTACGGCCGTGCACGGGACTTGCCGTCGTACGATCCGCGGCTCGCGCCGATCCGTACCGTCACGTCGCCCCCGCCGCGCCTCGGTGCCTCGACCTCTGCGCGCTGGGTGGCGTACGCGCCTGCGCGGTGCCGGCGCGTCACCCCGTCGTCCTCGTAGAGCGTGAACGCCGACGAGCCCTGCGGGTAGATGTCCCAGGCGAGCGGGGAGCCCGGGCCGCGGTCGGCGTACGAGCGGATGCCGCCCGGCCACATCGGCACGGTGGCGCCGGCCCGGACGAACAGCGGGAGCGTGTCCAGCGGGGCGCTGTAGTCGTCCACCGTGACCGGCCCCTCGTAGGTCCGTCCGCTCCAGAAGTCGATCCAGGTGCCCCTCGGCAGATGGATCCCGTCCCGCTCGGCGCTGTCCCGGTACACGGGCGCCACCAGGAAGTCACGACCGCTCAGGAACTGGTACTTCACGGCCTCCGTCGCGGCCTTCGGGTCGTCCGGGTACTCGAGGACGAGCGGCCGGGCGAGTCCGACGCCGGTCCTCGTCGCCTCGTGCGCGTACGAGTACACGTACGGCAGCAGGGCCTCGTGGAGCTTCAGATAGCGGCGGTTGACGGACGTGTACGGCTCGCCGTACCGGAAGGGCTGCTTGTCGCTCGCGGCCCAGCCGTCCATGGTCATGGTCACCGGGAGGAACATCTTCCACTGCAGATCCCGGGTGTACGTCTTGGCGCTGCCCCCGAAGATGCCGTCGACGTCCCCCGTCGTGTAGGCGAGTCCGGACATGGACGCGCCCGCGTACGTGGGGATCTGCCACCGGATGTACTCCCAGCTGCCGGCCTGGTCGCCGGACCACTGGACGCCGCAGCGCTGCGCTCCGGACCAGCTCTCCGGGGCCCAGGTGAAGCCGCGGGCGTCGCTGTTCGCCTCGATCCCGGCGTAGGCGTCCTTGCAGCCGTCCAGGGCGAACTTGTAGCCCGGGCCTACCCAGGCGACATCGAGCTTGGCGACCCGCTGGCCGGCCCTGACCTGCTCGGCGAGCGTGCCGAGGCCGTCCTCGGTCCACAGGCCGAGCTCCATGTTGCGCTGCCGGAGGCCCTGGGCGGTCTCGGCGAGGTTCTCGTAGCCGCAGCCGTAGCCGTCGTTGACGAGCATCCAGCCGTTGGGCATGTCGTGCTCCACGTAGCCGTCGGCGACCTTCAGCGCGTCCAGCGTGTGCCGCTCGCCCCGGTTCGCGTTGTGCAGGTAGCAGTCGGCGTCGCCGATCTCCAGGCCGTACACCGGCGGCAGGAAGGGCCGGCCGGTGAGCTTCGTGTACTGGCCGATCACGTCCTTCATGCCCGGTCCGGCGAAGTAGTAGGCGTCGAAGCGCTGTTCCCGGGCGGTGGTGGTCACCGGGTCGCCGAAGACGTAGGTGTTGGGCGCGTAGGTGTTGCGGTAGACGCCGTAACCGGCCGAGGAGAGGTAGAACGGGACGGAGTTGGGGTGGCCGCCGTCGTTCCAGTTGTAGTCGACGCCGACCTCGACGGTCTTGCCGCGGTGTGAGGTGTTGCCGCGGCCGTTCTGCATCCCCGCGCCGTAGAACTGCTCGTCGGCGCCCCGCGCGAGGGTCTGCGTCGTACGGTCCCCGGTCCAGCTCAGGCCCTGGGTCTCGGCCCACAGCCGGGTGCCGTCGGCACGGTGGAGGGCGAACCGCAGCGGCGACTTGTAGGCGCGCAGCGTCACCTTGGACGTGCTCAGCTCGAAGCGGTCGCCGCGGTCCTTCCAGCGGGTGGCGGGCGGCCTGCCCTGCGGGAGGGCGATGTCGGTGCCGGCCGGGTCGGTGAAACCGCCGTCCGGGGCGAGTTCGATCCGGAAGGTCTCCGTCGAGACGAAGCTGACGCGGGCCTCGGTCCGCCCTGCCGTCAGCCGGTAGACGGGCCCGTCGGCGGCGAAGGCGGTGACGTCCCCCACCGTGCTCGGGGACGGTTCGGCCTGGGCGGCACCCGGCCCTGCGAACACCGTGAGGAGACCGAGCAGAAGGCCGGCCACCGTCGCTCTCGTGCGCATTGGTGATTGCATGGCGAGTGTTTAGCGCAGAAACGAGCATTCCGCCATGGACAAAACAACGGCCGCCCCTGGACCCGTGCGGGAGTCCGGAGGCGGCCGGGCCCCCCGGGGTGCCCCGGGGGTCTGTCGGAACTACAGGTCGGCGGAACTACAGGGCGCCACTACAGGGCGACGCCCAGCAGGGCGTCCACGGTGCGCGACACCAGACCGGGCGCGCCCTCGTCCGTGCCGCCCTCGGTGCGCTGGATCTCGGTCCAGCGGTCCACGGCGGCGAGCGCCGCGGGAGCGTCCAGGTCGTCGGCGAGTGCCGCGCGGATCTCCTCGACGAGCGAGTCGGCGGACGGCCCGTCAGGCCGGGAGACGGCCGCACGCCAACGCCCCAGGCGGTCCACGGCCTCCCGGAGGACCTCGTCGGTCCACTCCCAGTCGGCACGGTAGTGGTGCGCCAGCAGGGCCAGCCGGATGGCGGCCGGGTCCACGCCGTCACGGCGCAGCGCGGAGACGAAGACGAGGTTGCCCTTGGACTTGGACATCTTCTCGCCGTGCAGGGCGACCATGCCGGTGTGCACGAAGGCCTTGGCGAACGGGTGCTCGCCGGTGAGCACCTGGGCGTGCGAGGCGCCCATCTCGTGGTGCGGGAAGGCGAGGTCGGATCCCCCGCCCTGCACGTCGAAGCCCATGCCGAGGTGGTCCAGGGCGATGGCCACGCACTCGATGTGCCACCCGGGCCGGCCGCGCCCGAGGCTGCCGCCGTCCCAGCTCGGCTCGCCCTCCCTGGCGGCCATCCAGAGCATGGGGTCGAGCGCGTTCTTCTTGCCTGGGCGGTCGGGGTCGCCGCCGCGCTCGGCGGACAGCGCGCGCATCGCCTCGGCGTCGTAGTGAGACACCTCGCCGAAGTGGGGGTCGGACTCGACCGAGAAGTAGACGTCGCCGTCGAGCTCGTACGCGGCACCCGCGTCCCGGAGCCGCTCGACGAGCGGGACGATTCCCGGTATGGCCTCGACGGCGCCGATGTAGTGGCGCGGGGGCAGCATCCGCAGCGCGGTCATGTCCTCGCGGAACAGCGCGGTCTCCCGCTCCGCGAGCGCGGTCCAGTCCTGGCCGTCGCGCTCGGCGCGCTCAAGAAGCGGATCGTCCACGTCGGTGACGTTCTGGACGTAGTGAACCTGCCGCTTGGTGTCGAGCCACACGCGCTGGACGAGGTCGAACGCGTTGTAGGTCGCCGCGTGACCGATGTGGGTCGCGTCGTACGGGGTGATGCCGCAGACGTAGATACGGGCGACGGGACCGGGGTCGAGGGTGACGGGGCCGCCGGTCGCGGTGTCGTGGATCCGGAGGTCGCGGCCCTTGCCGGGCAGGGCGGGGACCTCGGAAGCGGGCCAGGCATGCATGTCATGAGCGTAACCGGATGCATGTTCCGGATACGAACCGGACGCCCCCTCTTGGCCGGTTAGGCGCTCTTGCGCGTGCCTCGGCCCTCGGGATAGGGGGCACGTACGGCCGGGCGGGGCCCCGGCCGGCAGCCGGCCCGCCGACTCGACGTGCGCGGTCGGCACTCGGCCGGAACGCGTCTGGTGGCGGTACCCGCGCGGCCCCGCGGCCCGACGTGCGTCGAGGCTCGCCCCGCCGGACCGAGGGGCCGCGAGCCCCGGCCGACGCGTGCGCGGCCTACACGGGCGGGGCTACACGGGCGGCCAGGGAATCGCGGGCCAGTTGCCCGCCGGCTCCGGGTGGCGGGCGCTCGTGCGCAGGGCACGGACCCGGCCCCGCACGGCGGCCACCTCGTCCCGGGTGATCAGCGCGGACAGCCGGCCGGCCAGCGGGGCCCCCTCGTCGAGCGAGGCGTCCAGGGCTTCCAGGACCGTGCGGGACTCCTCCGTCAGCGGCTCCCCCGCCCAGCCCCACAGCAGGGTCCGCAGCCGGTCCTCCACGTTGAACGTGACGCCGTGGTCGATCGCGTACAGGCGTCCGTCCTGAGCGGGCAGCAGGTGCCCGCCCTTGCGGTCGCCGTTGTTGATCACCGCGTCGAGTACGGCCAGCCGGCGCAGCCGCGGGTCGTCCGCGTGCACGAGGAGCGCCGTGCGTCCCTCACCCACCTCCGCGAGGCCGACCGCCTTCCAGCCGTCCTCCGCCTCGTCACCGTCGACGAGAGCGAGCAGGGACTGGGCCGGATCGGCCTCGATCCACAACTGGCACATGCCCTCGCCGTACGGCCCTTCCCGGAGCACGGTGGGCGGCACCAGGCCCCATCCGGTCGCCTCGGACAGCTCGTACGCGGCCACCTCGCGCTGGGCCAGGGTGCCGTCGGGGAAGTCCCACAGCGGGCGCTCGCCGGCCACGGGCTTGTAGACGCAGTGCGCCTCCCGGCCGTCGAGGGCGACGGAGCAGTACAGCGCCGCGTTGGACGCCTCGCGGATGCGGCCGCGCACGGTGATCTCGCCCCGGGTGAGCAGCTCCAGGGTCCCGTCGTGGGTGGTCACGCTCCGCGGCGGTATCCGTTCTGGCGCGGGCATACGTGTCCCTCCGGGTCGAGCGGCAGGCTGCACAGCGGGCACGGCGGCCGTCCCGCGTTCACGACGTCCAGGGCGCGCTTGGCGAAGGCCCTCGCCTGCGCGCCGGTCAGCCGCACGCGCAGCATCGGCGGACCGTTCTCCTCGTCCTGCAGCAGCCGTTCCTCGGCCTCCGCGAGGTCCTCCTCGGAGTCCGCCTCCAGCTCCACCAGCGCCTGGGCCTCGACGATCATGCGCTGTTCCTCGCCGTCCCAGGCCAGCGCCATCGTGCCGACCCGGAACTCCTCCTCGACGGGTGCGTCGAGCGGTGCGGTGTCGGCGATGTCCGTGGGGGCGACGGCCGGGACGGGCGCGTTGCCCCCGGTGCGGCGCACCACCTCGTCGAGCAGCTCGTCGATCCGCTCGGCGAGCGCGGCCACCTGGGTCTTCTCCAGGGCGACGCTGGTCACCCGCCCCCCTGCGGAAGCCTGGAGGAAGAACGTACGACGTCCAGGCAGCCCGACCGTACCGGCCACGAAGCGCTCCGGCGGGTCGTACAGGAACACCTGACGGGTCACGTCCTGCTCCCTTGGAATTCAGAGGATTCTCGGTGTTGGAAGTGGGCTTCCGGTTTCGGCCCGTCCACCCTACTGCGCCCGGCGATCACGGTGCGCCCGCGCCGCCGCCGACCACCGCCGTCCCGTCGGTCCCGCCTTCGCGGGGCTCGTTCACGTTCTCGCGCGGCCGCAGGGAGTCCAGGTCACCCGTGTCGCCGAGCCGCAGCAGGAACGGCCGCAGGCGGGTGTAGCGGATCGCCGTCACGGAGCACGGTTCGACGTGGATCCGCTGGAAGAGGTCGAGGTGCATGCCGAGGGCGTCCGCCACCACCGACTTGATGATGTCGCCGTGGGAGCACATCAGGTACACGGCGTCCTCGCCGTGCTCCCGCTCGATCCGGGCGTTCCAGTCGCGTACGGCGTCGACGGCCCGGCTCTGCATGGCCCGCATCGACTCGCCGCCGGGGAAGGCGGCCGAGGAGGGGTGCCGCTGGACGACCTCCATCAACGGCTCGCCGGAGAGTTCCTTCAGCTTGCGGCCGGACCACTCGCCGTAGTGGCACTCGCCGATCCGCTCGTCGCTGTGCAGCGGGAGGTCCGGCCGTGTGTCGAGGAGCGGCTGCAGGGTTTCCCGGCAGCGCTGCAGCGGGCTGGTGACGGCGGCGGCGAGGGGCAGCCCGTCTAGCCGGGCGGGCAGGGCGGCCGCCTGCGCGGTGCCGCGCTCGTCGAGGGCGACGCCCGGCGTCCAGCCGGCGAGCACCCCCGCGGTGTTGGCGGTGGACCGTCCGTGGCGTACGAGGATCAACGTGGCCATGCCGGCCAGCCTAAAGCGTGTCCCGTGATCCCCAGCGGGCGCACGACGACGGTTGCGGCGCCTCCGGCGCTCCTCGCGAGTTCCGCCGCGCGTTCGTCCGATGCTTCCTCCGGCGCTCGTCCCGCCGCTCGTCCCACCTCCCTCCGGTGGTTCGCCCGGCGCGAACCGAACGGCGTGAACAGGGGTGTTCACTCCGCCGAGGTGCGCGTGGGGCGTGGGAGGGGAAGAATGCGCGCCGTGATCGTGGACTGCGCCATCTACCGTGACGGAAGCCGGACGGAGGGCCCCGAGGACCTCTCCGACGCGCTCGCTCTGGCCCGTGCGTCCCGCAACACCTTCCTGTGGATCGGGCTGCACGAGCCGAACGAGGAGGAGTTCGACCGGGTCAGCAGCGAGTTCGGGCTGCACCCGCTGGCGGTCGAGGACGCCCTCAAGGCACACCAGCGGCCGAAGCTGGAGGTCTACGACGACTCGCTGTTCGTCGTCCTCAAGCCGGTCGTGTACGAGGCGGAGTCGGACACGGTCAGCGCGGGCGAGGTGATGGTGTTCGTCGGCGACTGCTTCGTCGTGACGGTGCGGCACGGGGAGGCCGCGCCGCTGGGGGCCGTGCGGCGGCGGCTGGAGGCCGACCCGGACGTCCTGCGGCACGGCCCGACGACCGTCCTGTACGCCGTCAGCGACACCATCGTGGACCGCTACATCGAGGTGGCGGCCGAGCTCCAGGTGGACCTGGAGGAGCTGGAGGCCGCCGTCTTCGAACCCGCCGGGGACACGCGGCACACGGCGGCCAAGATCTACGGGTTCAAGCGGCAGGTGCTCGAGTTCCGGCGGGCCACCGGGCCGCTGGCCGCACCGCTGGCCAAGCTCGCCGGCGCGACGGTGCCGTTCGTGGACGAGCACTCCCAGCCGTTCTTCCGTGACGTCAACGACCATCTGACCCGGGCCAACGAGCAGGTGGACGGACTGGACCGGCTGCTGTCCGACGTGCTCTCCGCGCATCTCGCCCAGACGGGCGTGCGGCAGAACGACGACATGCGCAAGATCTCGGCCTGGGCGGCCATGGCGGCGGTACCGACGCTGGTCGCCGGCATCTACGGGATGAACTTCGAACACATGCCCGAACTGCGCTGGCAGTGGGGCTATCCGGCGGCGATCGTGCTGATGGCCCTGGTGGTGTACGGGCTGCACCGGCTGTTCAAGCGCCGCGGCTGGCTCTAGGCGTTCCGTCCGGGAGGTGGTGGCCGGCGGATCGCGCCGGGCCCGTCAGACGACGGGGGCCGTGGTCGCGGGGCCGCCGAGAGCGTCGCGCCGCTCGGGCATCCTGAGCGTGACCATGCGCCGCCAGCCACCGGCGCGTTCGAACGCGTACATGGCGTGGATGCCGCCCGCGAGCACCGCCGACTTGCCCCTGGGCCACTTCAGGATCCGCCCCATGTGGGCCATGACGGCGAGGCTGACGTCGCGGTAGACGGCGATCTCGGTGAGGGCGCACTCCCGGAGGGTGCCCTGGATGGCGCGGCCGTGCCCGGCGCGGGCGAGGCGAAGCAGTTCCTCGTGGCAGTAGGCGAGGTGGTTGTCCTCGTCGCTGCAGATCTGCTTGACGGCCTTGCCGACCTCGGGGTGGTCCCCGAAGAACTTCACCAGCATGTCCATCTGGTCCGCGGCGCGCTGCTCGGTGACCCGGCTGTGCGAGAGGTAGACCACGATGTCCCGCTCGGTGAGCCGTTCGTCGCGGCGCAGCTTGTCGTGGGCCAGCCCGATCCCCTGCTTCTCCAGGAGCATCGTGTAGTCGGTCTCGGGCGGGACGTCGACCGGGTCCAGTCCGCGCTTCTTCAGCAGGGCGTTGAAGATCCGGCCGTGCTTGTCCTCGTCCGCGCCGTGCCGGGTGATCTTCGGCGCGAGCCCGCGCATGGTCTCGGGGACGAGCGCGGCGATACGGCCGTTCTCCCAGCCGCCCTGGGCCTCACCGCTGGCCGCGATCGAGCAGAAGAGCTGGTAGGAATCGTCGTTCTCGAGGATTTCCTGGAAAAGGTTTCGGGCCGAGAGCATCACTGCCACCTCCGTGAGGCACCCGTGGGCGACGGGCATCCGCAAAGAACGAGTCAAATGCGGACCGGGCGGACAGGCAACAGGTGAGCGGGACGACTCCGCCGAAAGAAGGAGTGTCAGGGCTTTCCGGACGGCCGGGAGGGCTCACGGCCCCTCGCCCGGGAGGCGTGCTGCGAGCGGGTGCGCCGCGGGTGGCGGTGCCCGCGCCCGCTCGTCGTGGATACGCCGGGGACGGGGCGTGACCGAGGACGGGGTAAGGCGTTAGACCTCACGACGGCCGTGGCGGGGATGACCCCGAGCCCCCACCACGGCCGCAGGCATGCCCGCGGCCGGGTGGACGGGGTCGGTCCGTCGGTCCGTCGGTCCGCAGCGACGCCGGGCGGACGGTGGCGGCGCTCCGGACCGACGGCGGCCCCCACTCGTACCGGTGCAAGGCGCCGAGCCGCCCCGGGCCCGGGCCGGCCGGGAGACGCGGGTTACGCGAGTCCGGCCCGCTCCAGGGCCTCGGTGCCGGCCCGCAGAGCGGTCAGCCGCTCGTCGAGGGTGAAGCCGGCGGGGGCGAGGGTCAGGGTGGTCACGCCGGCGGCCGCGTAGGCCCGCATGCGGTCGGCGATCCGGTCGACGGTGCCGAGCAGCGTGGTGGAGTCGATCAGCTCGTGCGGCACCGCCGCGGCGGCCCCGGCCTTGTCGCCGGAGAGGTACTTGTCCTGGATCTCCGCGGCTTCCTTCTCGTACCCCATGCGCTGGGCCAGCTGGTTGTAGAAGTTCTGCTTGCGGCTGCCCATGCCGCCGACGTACAGCGCGGTGTACGGGCGGAACGTGTCGGCGAGCGCGCGGACGTCGTCGCCGACCGCGAGCGGCACGGTGGGGCAGACGTCGAAGCCGTCCATCGTCTTCCCGGCCTTCTCGCGGCCCGCGCGGATGTACCTGATCGCGGTGTCCTCGAGGTGGTCGGCGGACGGGAAGATCAGCAGCGCGCCGTCGGCGATCTCGCCGGTCTGCTCCAGGTTCTTGGGGCCGATGGCGGCGATGTACAGCGGGATGCGCTCGCGCTCGGGGTGGACGGTCAGCTTGATGGGCTTGCCGGGACCGCCGGGGAGCGGAAGGGTCCAGTGCTCGCCCTCGTACGTCAGTCGCTCGCGGGTCATGGCCTTGCGGACGATCTCGACGTACTCGCGGGTGCGGGCGAGGGGCTTGTCGAACTTGACGCCGTACCAGCCCTCCGACACCTGCGGTCCCGAGACGCCGAGGCCGAGGCGGAAGCGGCCGCCGGAGAGCGAGTCCAGGGTGGCAGCGGTCATCGCCGTCATCGCCGGCTGGCGGGCGGGGATCTGCAGGATGGCGGAGCCGACGTCGATGCTCTCGGTCTGCGCGGCGACCCACGAGAGGACGGTCGGCGCGTCGGAGCCGTAGGCCTCGGCGGCCCAGCAGACGTCATAGCCGAGGCGGTCCGCCTCCTGGGCGACGACGAGGTTGTCGCCGTCCATGCCCGCACCCCAGTAGCCGAGGTTGATGCCCAGCCGCATACCGCTCCCCTTACCGCTCCGTACTGCTTCGGATGTGCCGAACTGCTTCGGATGTGCCGATTTACCGGCGAGTAACGTCCTTGTCGCGGGACTCTAGCGCGGGGAGGGGCCTCGCGTCAGGGGTGGCCGGTGACGGCCTGGCGGGCGAGTTGTCCACAGGGTCGCTCCGGGTGGGGCCGTGGCCAGTAATCTCGCGCCCATGGAGCAGAGGCATCTCGGCCGTACCGGCCTGCGCGTGTCCCGGATCGGGCTCGGCACCCTCACGTGGGGCCGGGACACCGGCGAGCACGACGCTGCCGACCAGTTGAAGGCCTTCTGGGAGGCGGGCGGCACGCTGGTCGACACGGCGGACGTGTACGGCGGCGGCGAGGCGGAGTACCTGCTCGGCCAGTTGGTGGAGCGGCTGGTCCCCCGGCGCGACCTGGTCATCGCCACGAAGGCCGGCAGCGTGCTCGACCCGATGCGGCGGTTCGACGGCTCGCGCGGCCATCTGCTCGCTGCCCTGGACGCGTCGCTGGAGCGGCTGGGCACCGACCACGTCGACCTGTGGCAGGTGCACGGCTTCGATCCGCACACGCCGCTCGAGGAGACCCTCCAGGCGCTCGACATCGCGGTGAGCAGCGGCCGCGCACGCTACGCGGGGGTGTCGGACTTCTGCGGCTGGCAGCTGGCGAAGGCCGCCACGTGGCAGCTGGCGGCGCCGGGCATACGGACCCGTCTCGCCGGTACGCAGATGGAGTACTCGCTGCTGCAGCGCGGCGTCGAGCGGGAGGTGCTGCCCGCGGCACTGGACCTAGGCGTGGGGCTGCTGCCGTCCTCCCCGCTGGGCCGCGGTGTGCTCACGGGGAAGTACCGGCACGCGACGCCGGCCGATTCGCGCGGGGCGTCGGAGCAGCTCGCCGCGTTCGTGGAGCCGTATCTCGACGAGTCGGCGACGCGCATCGTGGACGCGGTCGTCACGGCGGCGGACGGGCTGGCGACGACTCCGCTCGAAGTGGCGCTCGCCTGGGTGCGCGACCGGCCCGGTGTGGTCGCGCCGATCGTCGGTGCCCGCAATGCGCAGCAGCTCACGCAGGCGTTGTCAGTGGAGGGTCTTAGTCTTCCTGACGAGATCTGCCGGGCGCTGGACGACGTGTCGGCGCCCGTGCACCGCTATCCCGACCAGGACTGGAGCACGCTGTGACTGCGCTTCCCGGGGCGAGCCCCGGCACCCCCGCCGAGGATCCCGCGTCCGAGGACTCCGGCCCCGGCACGTCCGTCGCCGCGGGAGAGCACGGCGCCGGGACCGCTCCGGACCGGGTGCCCGGTGAGGCGGCGGACGGGGAGGCCGGGCCGTCGGCGGACGGCGGAGCCGGGGGCGACTCCTCCGGCGGGGAGCCCTCACTCGGCGGGGCGGCCGCCGAGGCCACCGGCGGCGGTGGGGTGTCCGAGGCCCAGGCGGAGCTGGCGGCCCAGCGGGAACTGCGGTCGAGGATCGAGAAGCGCAAGGCCGAGAAGGCAGGGCCGATCGCGGCCGGCGGGAAGCTGAGCGGCACCGCGGCCGATCTTCTGGCGGCCGTGCGGGCCCTGGAGAGCGGCGACAGGCCGTCGGACGCCTTCTTCGAGACCGCCGCAGCGCCGAGGACCCCGGCCCCGACGTCCGTGGCCGGGCCCGGGCGCCCGCGGGTGCCGACGCCCGAGCCCGCCCGGCGGCAGGTCGATCCGGGCACGGTGACGGCCGTTCTGGAAGTCCTCGTGTCGGGCGGTGCACCCGAGGGGCTGGCGGCTCGGGTCGCCGGGGTGCTCGGTGAGCAGGCCGCCGACGCACTCCGTGCGGACCCCTGGCGGCTGCTGGCGGTGCCCGGGGTGCAGCCGGAGCAGGCGGACGGGTTCGCCCGGGCGCTGCTCGGCGAGGAGTGCCGCCCCGACGACGGCCGGCGGGCCACGGCACTGGTCACCTGGCTGCTGGAGCGCGCCGCCCTCCGGGGGCACACGGCGATGGAGTCCGCGGCGGTGCGCACGGCGCTCGCCGGCCGTTCCGTACCGGACCCCGACGAGGCGTTGCAGCACGCGATCGCCGAGGGGGCCGTACTGGTCTTCCAGGACGGCGTGGACGCGGCCGGGGAGCCGGAGGAGGCCGAAGGACCCGAAGGACCCGAAGGACCCGACGAGCACGGGGTTCCGGAGCCGCGAGACGCCTCCGGGCCGCGGGAGCCGGTCCCGGTCCTGCTGGGCCTGGACCGGTACGCCCTCGCGGAGGAGAGCCTCGCGGACGGTCTGGCCCGGCTGGTCAAGACCGCGCAGCCGGCGTCCTGGGAGGACGCCGCCGGAGCCGCGGGATCGCCGTCTGCCGCCGAGCTGATCCGCGCCGCCGCCGGACACGGCCTGGTCGCACACACGGGCGGCGAGGCGGCTCGCGCCGAGCCGGCCGCCCTGGTCGAAGCCGCTCGCGCCCTCGGACTGCGGACGGCCCTGGCCGTGCACCACGAGAACGGCCGGCGGAGACTGGGCGCCGGCACGGTCACGGTGCAGGGGTTGCTCTCCGGCACGGAGGGGCCCGGCCGGGACGAGGACGGCACACTGGCCGTGGATCTGCTCGCGGTCCTCGACGCGCCGCAGCTCGACGTCGAGACCGCGGCCATGCTCGTGGAGTCCCTGCCGGACGGCTGCCGGCTGGTGCTCGGCGGGGACCCCGGGGTGCTGTGGTCGGCGGGCGCGGGACGGGTGTTCGCCGATGTGCTGGCCGCCCGGGTGTGTCCGGTCGTCGCCTCCCGTACGCCCGACCTCGGGCCACTGGGCGAGCTGGTCTCCGGAATCGGCATCGGCGAACTCACCCGGGTCGAGGCCCCCGGCAAGGAGGTCGTGATCGTGCCGGTGCGGGACGCGGGCGAGGCCGTGCACCGCACGGTCCAGCTCGTCGCGGACTCCGTCCCGAGGGCGATCGGGGTTCCGTCGGCAGACACCCAGGTCATCACCGTGGGCCACGGTGGTTCCGCGGGCACGAGGGCGCTCAACGCCGCACTCAAGGAGCGGTTGAATCCCGGTCCCGGCCGGTTCGGCGGCTTCGACCCGGCCGACCGCGTCGCCTACGCCCCGGCTCCCGGGCGGACCCTGACCGGCACGGTGGTCTCGGCCGAGGCGGAGGGGCTGCGCGTCGACTGCGAGGGCACAGCCGTGCTCGTGCCGAAGGACCGGGTGGAGTCGACGCTGCGGCACGGCTGGGCGCTCACGGCGCACCAGGCGGCCGGAATGCGCTGGCCCGCGGTCGTCGTGGTGCTGCCGGGGGACGCCGCACAGGGCCTGAGCCGTCCCTGGGTCTACACCGCTTTCAGCCGCGGTGAGCGCCATCTGTCCGTGGTCCACGGCGTGGAGCAGGCCCTGCCCCGCGCGGTGGCCGAGATCGCGTCCGAAGACCGTACGACCCGGCTGCGCTCCCTTCTCGAGGGCCTGCTCGCGCCGGGCGAAGCGGAGGCCGCCCCGGCCTGAGCGGAGTCGGCGCCCGATGCGATGCGATGCGGTGCCGGGCGGGAGCGCTCACGTCTGTGCGCGGGCGGCCGCCGGCCGGGGCCACCGACCGCGTCGGCGCCCGCGCCTCGGGCGAGGTGGGCTGGCCCGCCGGAAGCGCCGAGGCCCGGGCCCCGGGGCGCGCGCGTGGGTCAGACGATCGCGGTCCTGGGCCGAGGCGGCCGACCCTGCCCGGGGTGCGGGCGGCGGGCCGGTCGCGGACCGGGGCGGGTGGCGCCACGGCCCGGTCCGCCGTCCGACCCGCACGCTGCGGCGAGGCCCCGGGCAGAGATCGGTGATCTCCGTGCGGGGCCTCGCGCTGCGTTCCGGACGGTCTCCGTCACGCGGGGCTGGGATCGTCCAGGTCCTCGTCCAGGTCCTCGTCGTCGAAGACGGAGCTGACGTCGAAGCGGCAGACGACGCGCTCCGGGTCCGCCTGGTCGAAGGGGGTGCTGAGCCATTCGCCCGGCTCGGGCAGATCGTCGGCGGCGGAGACCCAGAGGGTGGAGTCGCCCTCCTCCAGGCCGAACTCCTTGTGCCGCGATGCGATCTCGTCCGGCTCGAACTCGCCGAACAGTACCCCGAGCGCGGCGTGCACGCTCGCTCCCACCACCGCCGCGGACGTGTCGTCCGCGGTCTCGTCCCGGTCGAGGTCCGCGACCCGCTGGGCCTGGGCGAGCAGACGCTGGGGCTCCACGACGGCGTAGTCGCGGCGGATGAGGACACTCAGCGCGTTCGGTTCGTCCGGCCCTGTGTACGGCGGCATGGAGTCGTCCGCGCCCGGGATCTCGAAGGGCGTGACTTCGTCATAGCGGTCGTAGAGCCGCTCGTCGTACGCCTCGGCCGCGGCGGCAAGGGCGTTGAAGGCCGCGTAGACCGCCGGGTCGTCCTCTCCCGTGCGGCGTTCGACCGCTTCGAGGTGGCGGTCCAGCGCGGCTTTGACCGCCTCGGCGGCGGCGCGGACCTCGGCAGCCGTGGGCTGCGCAGGAGCGGAAGCATCAGACATAGTGCAGACGCTATCCGTACTCGGCCCGTGCCCGCACAATAGATGCGATGCCGGAATACGAATTTGTCGACGTGTACGTGCCTCGTGGGGTCTCCCGCAAGGAGGCCACCCGTCTGCTGACCGACCATGCCGAATACGGACACTGGGAGTTGGACAGACTGACTCTCCTCCGTGACGGCAGCCGCCGCGTGCGGCTCCGCCGTCGCATCATCCGTCAGGTGCGCGCCACTTGGTGAGCGCCTGCTGCACGAAGGACGGAGCGGGCCCGCGGTTGCGGGCCCGCTCCGTTGTGTCATCGCGTCCTCACGCGGAGGCACGGGCCTTGCGGTAGAGGACGGCTCCGCCGAGCAGCAGGCCGGCGGCCGCGGAGGCGCCGAGGCCGAGCGAGCCGGCGCCGGTCCGGGCGAGCTCCTCGGTGGCCCTGGGCGGCGTGACCGTGTTGGTACCCGGCGTGTTCGGGGTGGTGGGCTCGACCGGCGAACCCGGCTCGCCGGGCTGGACGGGCTCCCCGGGCTCCCCCGGCTCTCCGGGTTCACCGGGCTCGCCGGGCTCATTCGGCTCACCCGGTTCACCGGGCTCTCCCGGCTCCCCGGGCTCTCCCGGCTCCCCGGGGTTGTCGCCGTCGTCCCCGTTGCCGCACTCGTTGCCGAGGGCGCCGTTGCCGAGGCCGCCGATCGTCACGCTGTTGCCGCAGGCGTTCACGGGCACGTGGACGGGCACCTGGACCGTGTTCCCGGAGCCGACGCCGGGAGAGTCGGAGGTGCTGCCCTCGGCGTGGGCGCCGTCGTCGCCCTCCTCCGAGGTGTTGGCGCAGTCGTTGCCGAACGCCGGGTTCAGTGCGCCGATGACGTTGACGGTGTTGCCGCAGACGTTGACCGGGACGTGGACCGGCACCTGGACCGTGTTCCCGGAGAGCACGCCCGGGGAGTCGGAGGCGCCGCCGTGGGCCCCCGCCCCGCCGTGCGCGTGTGCGTAGCCGCCGCCGAGGACGAGCACGCCGCCCGCGGCCGCCACGGTGATCAGGCCCTTTCGCGTGACCTGTCGCATAGCTGGTTCCTGCCTTCTGACTTCCGGACTGCCCCGGGCGCCGTGCCCGGGAGCGGGGTGAATGCGGACGGGCCCCGGAGTGCACGGCGTGCACTCCGGGGCCGCCGGGTCAATCCCTCACAGGGGCAAGACGCAACGTCAGTCGTTGACGCAGACGTTGCCGAAGGCCGGGTTCAGCAGACCGATCACGGAGATCGTGTTGCCGCAGACGTTCACCGGCACGTGGACGGGCACCTGCACGACGTTGCCCGAAAGCACGCCGGGGGAGTTCACGGCGGCACCCTGGGCACCCGAGTCGGCGACGGCCATGCCCGCACCCGCGAGAACCAGGCCACCCGTGGCAGCCGCAGCAGCGACGACCTTCTTGATCATTATTCCTCCTAGTTGGCAATGCGATCCCAACTGCGGACCGCACACCTGTAACGAGGAGGGGCTAATGGGGCTACTAGCGTATGAGCCCATTCACTCTTTTCAGTCAAATACGCACGCGCGGACGAATGTTGGCGTTTCGTTTCTGCATGGTAAGCCCGCCTTCCGCCCCCCGACGGACGCACCAGGGCCCCGCACCACGGCGGGGCCCTGACCTGGGTGGCGGCGGCTCAGCTCGCGTCGAGGAAGCGGTCCAGCACCCGTACGCCGAACTTCAGGCCGTCCACCGGAACGCGCTCGTCCACGCCGTGGAACATCCCCGCGAAGTCCAGCTCCGGCGGCAGCTTCAGCGGCGCGAAACCGAAGCAGCGGATCCCGAGGTCGTCGAAGGACTTGGCGTCGGTCCCGCCGGAGAGCATGTACGGCACGGCCCGGGCGATCGGGTCCTCGGCGCGGAGCGCGGACTGCATCGCGTCCACGAGGTCGCCGTCGAAGCTCGTCTCCAGCGCCTTGTCGGCGTGGACGTCCTCGCGGCGGACCCGGGGGCCGAGGAGCCGGTCGAGGTCGGCGAGGAACTCCTCCTCGTAGCCGGGCAGGAAGCGCCCGTCCACGTGCGCGGTCGCCTGTCCGGGGATGACGTTCACCTTGTAGCCGGCGCCGAGCATGGTGGGCGCGGCGGAGTTGCGGAGCGTGGCCCCGACCATCTTGGCGATGCCGCCGAGCTTGGCGAGGGTCGCCTCCATGTCCTCGGGGTCGAGCGGGGTGCCCAGCGCGTCCGAGAGCTCGTCCAGGAAGGACCGCACGGTCTTGGTCACCCGCACCGGCCAGGTGTGGCGGCCGAGCCGGCCGACGGCCTCGCAGAGCTCGGTGATGGCGTTGTCGTGGTTCGTCATGGACCCGTGCCCGGCGGTGCCCTCGACCGTGAGCCGCATCCAGTGCATGCCCTTCTGGGCCGTCTCGACGAGGTAGAGCCGCAGGTTCTCGTTGACGGTGAAGGAGAAGCCGCCGACCTCGCCGATGGCCTCGGTGACGCCCTCGAAGAGGTCGGGGTGCTTGTCGACGAGGTACCGGGCGCCGTACGTGCCGCCCGCCTCCTCGTCCGCGAGGAACGCCAGCACCACGTCGCGCGGAGGCCTGCGGCCGCTGCGCAGCCGGTCCCGTACGACGGCGAGGGTCATCGCGTCCATGTCCTTCATGTCCACCGCGCCCCGGCCCCAGACGCAGCCGTCGGCGATCTCGCCGGAGAAGGGGTGGTGGGTCCAGTCGTCGGCGTTGGCCGGGACGACGTCGGTGTGGCCGTGGATGAGGAGTGCCGGGCGGGAGGGGTCCTCCCCCTCGATCCGGGCCACGGTGGAGGCCCTGCCCTGGTGCGACTCGATGATCCTGGGCTCCAGGCCGACCTCGGCGAGCTTCTCCGCCACGTACTCGGCGGCCGCCCGCTCGCCCGGCCCCGAGTGATCGCCGTAGTTGCTGGTGTCGATCCGGATCAGATCGCGACAGAGGTCGACGACCTCGTCCTCGCCGGAGACCTTCCGGGCGGTGTCCGTCTCGCTCACGCTGTTTCCTCCCGCTGTCGCTGGTGGTCCCCCACATCCTCCCCCGCCCGGAGCCGCACCCCAAGGGCGGCTGCCCGCCGACACACGCCCGCCACGGACGGCGGGCCTGCGAGGGCCGGGCGCCCGGGCCGGGGGCGTGATCGAGCACCCCCGAATGTTTGCTATGGTTTTCCACGTCGGAACGGCCCAGGGCCGGGAGACAGACACCTTGTCCGGGTGGCGGAATGGCAGACGCGCTAGCTTGAGGTGCTAGTGCCCTTTATCGGGCGTGGGGGTTCAAGTCCCCCCTCGGACACCACCAGGGAACCCCAGCTGAGCTGGGGTTTTTTGTTTGTGCCGGGAAGGCGCCCCGGTCGGTACGGGGACGAGGTGCGGAAGCTGTGGGACGCAGACGACGGGCGGCGCCGGTGGCTCCGCTGCCCCAGCGGGACGGGATCGACCCGGTGCGGCTGCGGCTGCCCGAGGACCCGGCCGGGGCCTGGCCCACCGTGCGGGACCATCTCGTCCACCGGTTCGCGGGGGCGGTGGGCGCCGAGCGGGTGGACGCCATGCTGCGGGACGGACGGTTCGTCGGCACGGACGGCCCCGTCGCCCCGGACGAGCCGTACGCCGCCGGGCGGTACGTGTGGTTCCACCGCGACTTCGCACCCGAGGCGCCCGTGCCGTTCGGGATCGGGATCGTCCACCGCGACGAGCGGCTGGTGGTCGCGGACAAACCGCACTTCCTGGCGACCACGCCGCGCGGCAGCCACATCACGGAGACCGCGCTGGCACGGCTGCGGCGCGATCTGGGACTGCCGGGGCTCCAGCCGGCACACCGGCTGGACAGGCTCACCGCGGGGCTCGTGCTGTTCGTCGTACGGCCGCAGGACCGGGGCGCCTACCAGTCGCTGTTCCGCAACCGCCGGGTGCGCAAGGAGTACGAGGCGGTGGCTCCGTACGACCCGGAGTTCTCCCTGCCCGTGACCGTGCGCAGCCGCATCGAGAAGGAGCGCGGGGTGCCCGCGGCCCGGGAGGTTCCGGGCGAGCCGAACAGCGAGAGCCGGATCGAGCTGCTGGAGCGGCGCGGCGGGCTCGGCCGGTACCGGCTGCTGCCGGCCACCGGCCGCACCCATCAGCTCCGGGTGCACATGAACGGCCTGGGGCTGCCGATCCTGAACGACCCGCTCTATCCCGCCGTGCTCCCCGAGGGGCCGGAGGACCTCTCCCGTCCGCTGCAACTGCTCGCACGGGCACTGGAGTTCACCGACCCCGTCACCGGGGAGCCGTGCCGGTTCACCAGCCGCAGGCGGCTCGCTCAGTGGCCGCGGTCGATCCACTCCTGAAGGTGCGGCGCCTCGACGCCGATCGTGGTCGTCTCGCCGTGACCGGGCCGGACCAGTGTCTCCGGGGGGAGCGTGAGCAGCCGTTCCCGGATCGAGTCGACGATCGTCGGGAAGTCGGAGAACGACCGGCCGGTCGCTCCCGGCCCGCCCTGGAAGAGGGTGTCGCCGGTGAGGACGGTGACCAGTTCGGGCGCGTGGAGGCAGACCGCGCCGGGGGCGTGGCCCGGGGTGTGCAGGACGGTCAGCCGGGTCCCGGCGACGGTCAGGGTCTGCCCGTCGGCGAGTTCCCCGTCGGGGGCCCGGCCGGGGTGGGTCTGCTTCCACAGGGGAAGGTCGTCCGGGTGCAGCAGGACGGGCGCGCCGGTGGCCTCGGCGAGCGCCGGAGCGGCGTCGATGTGGTCGTTGTGCGCGTGGGTGCAGACGATGGCGCGCAGTGCGCGACCGCCGAGGGCGGCGAGGATCGCGTCGGCGTCGTGGGCCGCGTCGACGACGATCGCCTCCTCGTCGTCACCGACGATCCAGACGTTGTTGTCGACCTCCCACGTGCCGCCGTCGAGGGAGAAGGTGCCGGAGGTGACCAGGTGGTCGACGCGGGCGGTCACAGGACCACCACCGAGCGCAGCACGTCGCCGGCGTGCATGCGGGCGAAGGCCTTCTCCACGTCGCCGAGTCCGATGGTCTCCGTGACGAACGCGTCGAGGTCGATCCGGCCCTGGAGATGCAGATCGACGAGCGTGGGGAAGTCGCGGGAGGGCAGGCAGTCCCCGTACCAGGAGGACTTGAGCGCGCCGCCCCGGCCGAAGACGTCGAGGAGCGGCAGGTCCAGCTTCATGTCGGGGGTGGGGACGCCGACGAGCACGACGGTGCCGGCGAGGTCGCGGGCGTAGAACGCCTGCCGGTACGTCTCGGGCCGGCCGACGGCGTCGATCACGACGTCGGCGCCGAAGCCGTCCGTGAGCCCGCGGATGGCCTCCACGGGGTCGCCGGTGCGGGAGTTGACGGTGTGGGTGGCGCCCATCGTCCTCGCGGTCTCGAGCTTCCGGTCGTCGACGTCCACGGCGATGATCGTGGTGGCTCCGGCCAGCCGCGCGCCGACGACGGCCCCGTCACCGACACCGCCGCAGCCGATGACGGCCACGGAGTCCCCGCGGCCCACCTGGCCGGTGTTGACGGCGGCGCCGATGCCAGCCATCACACCGCAACCGAGCAACCCCGCGGCGGCCGGGGAGATCTCCGGGTCGACCTTGGTGCACTGGCCGGCCGCGACGAGGGTCTTCTCGGCGAACGCGCCGATGCCCAGGGCGGGCGACAGTTCGGTGCCGTCCGTGAGGGTCATCTTCTGCCGGGCGTTGTGGGTGTCGAAGCAGTACCAGGGGCGTCCGCGCCGGCAGGCGCGGCAGTGGCCGCACACGGCACGCCAGTTGAGGATCACGTAGTCGCCCGGTTCGACCTCGGTCACGCCGTCGCCGACCGACTCGACGACTCCGGCCGCCTCGTGCCCGAGGAGGAACGGGAAGTCGTCGTTGATCCCGCCCTGCTTGTAGTGCAGATCGGTGTGGCAGACCCCGCAGGCCTGTACCTTCACCACGGCTTCCCCGGGTCCCGGGTCGGGGACGACGATCGTCTCGACCCGCACCGGTTCGTTCTTCCCGGGTGCGACCACACCTTGCACCTGCTGCGGCATTGCTGGACCTGCCCTTCGTCGCGCAGTGACGTCGTCACCCACTATGACGTGCGCGGGGGTTGGTCCGTGCGAGCCGGGCGCCGAAAACGCGTCCGCGGGCCCGAAGCGCCCGAAGCCAGGGCTCCGGGCACGGCGAGGCCCCCGCCGGTTGCGGCGGGGGCCTCGTCCGGGTGGTGCGATGCGGCGGCCGGAGGTGTCAGACGCCCTGGCGCTCGGCGGCGATCCGCCGGACCCGGTTGCGGACCGTGAACCAGCCCCCGACGAGGGCGAGTGCGATCAGCGGCAGGCAGTTGACGGTGGTGCGGCTGATCCCGCCGTCCATCCACATCAGGACGAGGACGGAGGCGAGGAAGACCAGCGTGACGATCTGCGTCCACGGGGCCCAGGGCAGCCGGTATGCCGGCCGGGTGAGGCGGCCTTCCCTGGCGCGGTTCACGAACAGCAGCGAGCAGACCATGATCATGCCCCAGGTGCCGATGATGCCGATCGAGGCGAAGTTCAGCACCAGCTCGAAGGCGTCACCCGGCATCACGTAGTTCAGGAAGACGCCGACGATGCCGAAGCCCGCGGTGAGCAGGATGCCGCCGTAGGGGACGCCGCCCTTGTTCATCACGCCGGTGAACTTCGGCGCGGAGCCCGAGATCGACATCGAGCGCAGGATCCGGCCGGTGGAGTAGAGGCCGGAGTTCAGGCTGGAGAGCGCGGCGGTGAGCACCACGAGGTTCATGATGCTCGCGGCGCCGGGGATGCCGAGCTTGTTGAAGACGGTGACGAAGGGGCTCTGGTCGCCGGTGAAGGCCGTGTACGGCAGCAGCAGGGAGAGCAGCACCACGGAGCCGACGTAGAACAGGGCGACGCGCCACATGATCGAGTTGATCGCCTTCGGCATGATCTTCTCGGGGTTCTCGGTCTCACCGGCGGCGACGCCGCACAGCTCGACGGAGGCGTAGGCGAAAACAACGCCCTGGATGAGCAGCAGCATCGGCATGACGCCGCTCGGGAAGATGCCGCCGTTGTCCGTGATGGTGGACAGGCCCGGCGTGTGGCCGCCGACCTCGTGCTGCGTGACGACGAGGAAGATGCCGATCAGCATGAAGAGCACCAGCGCGCCGACCTTGATGATCGCGAACCAGAACTCCATCTCGCCGAAGTACTTCACCGAGATCAGGTTGGCGGTGAGGACCACGGCGAGGGCGATCAGCGCGAGCACCCACTGCGGGACGTCGCTGAACGCCGACCAGTAGTGGGCGAAGACCGCGGCCGCGGTGATGTCCGCGATGGCGGTGGTCGACCAGTTCAGGAAGTACAGCCAGCCCGCGGTGAAGGCGCCCTTCTCGCCCATGAACTCACGGGCGTAGGAGACGAAGGCGCCGGAGGAGGGCCGGTAGAGGACCAGTTCGCCGAGCGCGCGGACGACGAAGAACGCGAAGATGCCGCAGAGGGCGTACGCGATGAAGAGCGACGGGCCGGCGCTGGCCATCCGGCCGCCCGCTCCGAGGAAGAGGCCCGTACCGATGGCGCCGCCGATGGCGATCATGTTGATGTGCCGCGACTTGAGGTCCTTGCGGTACCCGGCGTCTCCGGCGTCCACGTGGGGGGTGCCGGTGGCCGGGGTTCCGGCGACAGGCGTATCGGCCGCAGTCATGGTGCGGTCACTCATGTAGGTGTTCGCCTTCGTGAGGGGGTGTGCGGTACCGGAATCGCTCCGGCGGCCTTCCTGCGGTGCGGAGGTGGGTCACCGCGGCGAGGCAGGGCGGGCGCAGACGGCCCGACACCACATGGTCAGGGCAACCCTGGGATTTTGGCAGTGGCGAACCTCACTCAGACACATATCTGAGGTATTTCAGAGGTTTCGACAAGGTGAAGCAAGGTCATGCGGCGCACCAGCGAGTGGTGGCTCCCTCAGGGGGCGAGGACGTCCAGCTCCTGGAGGGCCCCGACGGTGATCTCCCGGGTCAGTCGCTCGGCACGCTCCGCGTCGCCTTCGCGAACGGCTTCGGCGACCTGGACGTGGAGGGTGACGGCGGCCGGGTCCGGGTCCTCGAACATCACCTGGTGGTGGGTGCGTCCCGTGAGCACCTCGGCCACGACGTCGCCGAGGCGGGCGAACATCTCGTTGCCGGAGGCGCTGAGCACGATGCGGTGGAAGGCGATGTCGTGCTTGAGGTAGCCCTCCAGTTGACGGCCGCGGGAGGTGGCGACCATGCCGAGGGCGCACTCGGTGAGCGCTGCGCACTGGTCGGCCGTGGCGTTGCGGGCGGCGAGCCCGGCGGCGACCGGCTCGATCGCGGAGCGGAGCACGGTCAGGGAGCGCAGCTGGCGGGGCCGGTCGGCGCCGGCGAGCCGCCAGCGGATGACGCGCGGGTCGTAGACGTTCCACTCGTCGGCCGGCCGGACGGTGACCCCGACGCGGCGCCGGGACTCGACGAGGTGCATCGACTCCAACACCCGGACCACTTCACGGACCACGGTGCGCGAGACGTCGAAGCGCTGGGCCACCTCGTCGGTGCGCAACACGCTCGCGGGCGGGTACTCGCCCGCGGTGATCGCCAGGCCGAGGCTGTCCAGAACGCGTGTGTGCAGCCCGTGGCCCTCTGTGGTCATGGGCCAAGGGTACGGGGCACCACTCGTGAAGAAAAAGTATGACGTTTATGTCTCAGGCTCTTGAATAAGTCGTACCTAATAGGTTTCAGTAGCGCACGGCCCGGCGTCCGACCGACGTCCGGGCCGATGTCGACGAGGACAGCGAGGCACCTATGAGCACCCCCCACGTGGTTGTGGTGATGGGCGTGGCAGGGACCGGCAAGACCACCATCGGTCCCCTGATCGCCGAGGCACTGGGCGTTCCCTACGCCGAGGGCGACGACTTCCATCCCGCGGACAACATCGCCAAGATGTCCGCCGGCATCCCGCTGGACGACGCCGACCGCGCGCCCTGGCTGGACGCCATCGGCCGCTGGGCACACGGCAGGGCCGGTCTCGGCGGAGTCGTCAGCTGCTCCGCGCTCAAGCGGATCTACCGCGACCGGCTGCGGGCCGCCGCACCGGACGTCGAGTTCCTCCACCTGACCGGCGACCGTGCGCTGATCGAGCGCCGGATGACCGAGCGCAAGGGACACTTCATGCCCACCGCGCTGCTCGACTCGCAGTTCGCCACCCTGCAGCCGCTGCAGGACGACGAGGCCGGCGTCGCCGTCGACGTCTCCGGCTCCCCCCAGGAAATCACCGAGCGGGCCGTCGCCGCGCTGCGCCGGCTCGAGGACTGAGGAATCACCGTGACCCGTCTCAGCGTCGAGATGCTGGCAGCGGACGCCGCCGAACCGATCACCTCGGCGGGCGACGCACAGCTCGGCATAGCCGTACTCGCCGGCATCGCCGTCATCGTCGTGCTCATCACCCGGTTCAAACTGCACGCCTTTCTGGCGCTGACGATCGGCTCACTGGCGCTCGGCGCCCTCGCCGGTGCCCCGCTGGGCAAGACGATCGTGTCGTTCACCACCGGACTGGGCACCACCGTCGCCGGTGTCGGCGTACTGATCGCGCTGGGCGCGATCCTCGGCAAACTGCTCGCCGACTCCGGCGGCGCCGACGAGATCGTCGACACGATCCTCGCGAAGGCCGGCGGCCGGGCGATGCCGTGGGCGATGGTCCTGATCGCCTCGATCATCGGCCTGCCCCTCTTCTTCGAGGTCGGCATCGTCCTGCTGATCCCCGTCGTGCTGATGGTCGCCAAGCGCGGCAACTACTCGCTGATGCGGATCGGCATCCCGGCCCTCGCCGGGCTCTCCGTGATGCACGGCCTCATCCCGCCCCACCCCGGCCCGCTCGTGGCGATCGACGCGATCGGCGCCAACCTGGGCGTCACCCTGGCCCTCGGCCTCGTCGTCGCGATACCCACCGTCGTCATCGCCGGTCCGCTGTTCTCCAAGTACGCGGCCCGCTGGGTGGACATCGAGGCGCCCGAGGGCATGATCCCGCAGCGGGCGACCGAGGACCTGGAGAAGCGTCCGAGCTTCGGGGCCACGGTCTCCACCGTGCTGCTGCCGGTCGTCCTGATGATGACCCACGCGCTGGTGGAGATCGTCGTCGACGACCCCGAGAACCCCCTCCAGCGGGTCACCGCCGTCATCGGCTCCCCGCTGATCGCCCTGCTCACCGCCGTGATCGTCGGCATGTTCACGCTGGGCCGCGCCGCCGGTTTCTCCAAGGAGCGGATCGGCACCACCGTCGAGAAGTCGCTCGCCCCGATCGCCGGCGTGCTGCTCATCGTCGGCGCGGGCGGTGGTTTCAAGACGACGCTGATCGACATCGGCGTCGGCCAGATGATCCTGGACTTCTCGAAGAACTGGGCCATCCCGACGCTGCTGCTGGCCTGGCTGATCGCGGTGGCGATCCGTCTGGCGACGGGCTCCGCGACCGTGGCGACGATCTCCGCGGCCGGTCTCGTCGCCCCGCTCGCCGCGGACATGGGCACCGCGGAGGCGGCTCTGCTCGTGCTCGCCATCGGCGCCGGCTCGCTCTTCTTCAGCCATGTCAACGACGCCGGATTCTGGCTGGTGAAGGAGTACTTCGGGATGAACGTCGGCCAGACGGTGAAGACCTGGTCGGTGATGGAGACCATCATCTCGGTGGTCGGCATCGTCTTCGTGCTGCTGCTGTCCCTCGTGCTGTAGCGACGGTCAGTCCCGGTCGGGGTCCCACAGCGGGTGCTCCCGGCGGGCCCAAGGGCGCTCGACCGACCCGGTGCGCATGCCGCGGCGTGCCTCCGGGTCGGCGAGCGCCTTCGCGATGTGGCCGGCCAGTACGACGCCGATGGTGAGCGCCAGCCAGTCGTGCACGAACGTCGCGCCGTTGCGCCAGACCAGCGGGGCGAGATGCGTGAACCACATCAGCAGCCCCGTGCCGAGCATCACCAGCACCGCGCCCGCGATCCACGCGGCGTACAGCTTCTGGCCGGCGTTGAACTTCCCTGCCGGGCGCCGGCCGGGGCCGTGCCGGCGGCGGAGCGCGGACCGCAGCCAGGTGCGGTCGTGCGGCCCGAAGCGGTTCAGCCGCCGCAGGTCCCTCCGGAACGCGCGGGAGGCCAGGCCCAGCAGGAACGGCACCGGGAGGAGCAGCCCCGACCACTCGTGCAGGGTCACCACGAGCCCGCGGCGGCCCACGAGTTCGGCGAGGCCCGGCACGTACAGGCACGCGGCCGTCGCGACGCACAGCAGCATCAGTGCCGCGGTGGCGCGGTGCACCAGGCGTTCGGCCGGGCTGAACCTCCGTACACGGTGCGGGGGTTCAGACGGTGGGGGCGTCGTCGCGGCCGTTCGACCGGCCGACCCAGGCGTCGATGTCATAGCCTCGCTCCTCCCAGTACCCGGGGCGCACGTCACGGGTCAGGGAGATCCCGGAGAGCCATTTCGCGGACTTGTAGAAGTACATGGGCGCCACGTACAGCCGCACCGGGCCGCCGTGCGCGTGGGAGAGCGGTTCGTCCCGCATCCGCAGACAGACCAGGACGTCGGAACGGCGGGCCTGGTCGAGCGTCAGGCTCTCGCTGTACACGCCGTCGAAGCAGGTGAAGCGGACCGCGCGGGCCTCCGGCCGTACGCCCACGGCGTCCAGCAGGTCCGCCAGCCGGACGCCCTCGAACGGGGTGTCGGGGACGCGCCAGCCCGTCACGCACTGGACGTCGCGCACGAGGCGGGTCTGCGGCAGCCTGCGCAGGGCGCCGAGGGTGAACTCGGTGGGCCGCTCGACCAGTCCGTCCACGGTGAGCCGGTAGTCGGCGGGGGTCCTCCGGGGCACGGACGCGGCGACCGAGTAGTAGCGGAAGCCGCCGCCGTTGGGCAGCAGTCCGGTGAGCTTGGTCGGGTCCTTGTCGGCGACCGACCCGAGGAAGGCTTCGAGACCGCGCTGGAGCCAGGGCGCGGCGGCGACACCGGCGGCGCCGAGGCCGAGCACCGCGAGAACCGTGCGCCGCCCTACGGGCGTGCCCTCCGAGTCGGGGTCCGATGACGGCGGCCGGGCCGGGTCCCCCGAGGCGCCCGGGCCGGAGGGCGTGCCCGGATCCGGCGGCGGCGGGTCGGACGGCGCCGGACCCGGGGGCTGGGTGGTTTCGTTCACCCTTCGATTCGAGCACCCGCGGCCCCCAGGATCCAGGGGCCGCGGATGTCCGTCAGAATTCCGTCACACCTGGGCGGCGGGCGCGGGTTCCGTCCCCGCGGCCTGCTCCAGCCGGAAGGCCTCGTTGCCGAGCCCGATCCGGGCGTGCACTTCGGGCCGTACGGACTTCAGGACCAGGCCGTAGACCAGCCCGCCGGCCAGGGAGGCGCCGATGATGCCGGGCAGGATCCAGCTCAGCGAGGAGCCGGGACCGGCGCCGATCAGGACGTCGAAGTCCTTCACCGTGTAGACGGCGATCGCGAGCAGCGCGAGTCCCGCGAGGCCGGAGCAGACGAGCCGCCAGGCCTGCGGGCCGGCCGCGCCGCGGCGTACGAAGAAGGCGATCACCGCGAAGGAGGCCGCCGCCATCAGCAGGATGACCCCGAGGGCCCCGATGTTGCCCATCCAGGTGAACAGGCGCAGCACCGGCGTGGTCGGATCACCTGCGGGCATGGCGTCGGTGGCGGCGAAGGTCACGATCACCGCGACGGAGACGACGGACTGGAGCACCGAGCCGGTGGCGGGGGCGCCGCTCGTACGGTTCGTCCGGCCGAAGCCGGCGGGCAGCAGGCCCTCCCGGCCCATGGCGAACGCGTACCGGGCGACGACGTTGTGGAAACTGAGCAGCGCCGCGAACATGCCGGTCACGAAAAGGACGTGCAGCACGTCGGTGAAGGTGGCGCCGAGCCGGCTGCCGGTGAGCGAGAACAGCAGCCCCGGGCCCTGCTCGGCCGCCTCGCGGGTGACCGCGCCGGGACCGGTGGCGACGGTGAGCGCCCAAGCGCTGAGGGCGAGGAACAGCGCGGCGTAGCCCACGGCGAGGAACATCACGCGCGAGACGACGACCTGGGGGCGGCTGGTCTCCTCCGCGTACACCGGGGACTGCTCGAAGCCGACGAACGCGGCGATGCAGAAGCACAGGGCGGTGCCGAGGCCCGCGCCGGTGAGGGTGCCGGGGTCGAAGGCGCTCAGGGAGAGGCCCTCGGGGCCGGGGTCGGTGACGGCGGCGACGTCGAAGACGACGACGAGGGCGCACTCGACCACGAGGAGGACACCGAGCACCTTGGCGTTGAGGTCGATCTTCAGCCAGCCCAGCACGGCGACGGCGGCGGCGGCGGCGAGCGCGGGGACCCACCAGGCGACGGTCAGGTCGAGGTGGGCGGCGAGCAGCCCCGAGACCTCGAAGCCGAGGATGCCGTAGATGCCGACCTGCATCGCGCTGTACGCGACGAGGGCGACGAGCGCGGCCCCGGCGCCCGAGGTGGGGCCGAGACCGCGGGCTATGTAGGCGTAGAAGGCACCGGCGTTGTGGACGTGGCGGCTCATCTCGGCGTAGCCGACGCTGAACAGCATCAGGACGACACCGAGGACGACGTACAGCAGGGGCTGTCCGACGATGCCCATCACGCCGTAGACGGTGGGCATGACCCCGGCCACGACCATCAGCGGTGCGCTGGCGGCGAGGACCGAGAGGAGCAGGCCCGCGGTCCCGAGCCGGTCGGCGCGCAGCGCCCGTTCCTGGCCTTTGTAGGTGTTGATATCGCTCGTGCTGGTGGCGCTCGTGCTGGTGCTCGAACTGGCCGGCGGCATGGCGGGGCGGTCCCTTCGGGGATGGGTGGTTCAGGCGGAGCCGAGCGCGGCGTCGCGCGCGGCCTGGAAGGCGTGGTGCGGGTCCCGGTCCGGGTAGGACCAGGGGTCTGGGGTGGCGTGCGGCCCGATGCGGTGGAACAGGGCGGCGGCCTCGGCGGAACGGCCCTCGCAGTACTTGGCGTGGGCGAGGAAGTTGAGGTCGAGGCGGTTGCGCGGGTGGTCCTCGCCCTCCCACTCCAGCCACCAGTCGAAGGCGGCCTTCATCACCTGGCGGGCCCGCCGGCCGGTCCAGTGGCCGGAGGCGGCCGGGTCGGCGGGTTCGCTGCCGGCCGCGGCGAGCACCCGGTACCGCTCGGCGTGCGCGACGACGGGCAGGACGGCGAGCGGCGAGTCGGCCGGGGCCTGTTCGGCCGCCCATGACGCGAAGTCGTACACCTCGTGGAGCGGGTCCTGGCCGGCGGCGGCGTGGCGTTCGGCGAGCCGGGCGGCCATCAGGTGGTGGGCATGGTGGTGCTCGGGGTGACGGACCCGTACCTCGTCGAAGAGGCGGACGACCTCCTCCTCGGTGCCCAGAGTGCGGGCCAGGAGCAACTGGGCGAGCCACGGGGTCGGATCGTGGGGCGCGAGCCCCGCGGCCACCAGGCAGGCGGCCCTGGCGGACTCCGGACGCTCCTTGCCGCGCAGGGCGGCCCTGACCTCGGCGCAGGCGAGCAGCGCGGCGGCGTCGGCGCTGTCGGGCTCCGTGAGCAGCCAGTCGCGCGCCCAGGCGGCGCTCGACGGCGGCTCGCCGAGGACGACGAGCCGGTGGCCCCGGCGGTCCCAGTCGTCACCGGTCGCCGTGAGCAGCGAGCGTGCGGCGCTCCACCTTCCCTGGGTCAACTGGCCGCGCGCAGCCAGGAGTTCGCTGTCGTCGAGCGCGGGGTCGAAGGACTGACCGGATCGCCCGGCGCGACGGCGGCGGCCGAGCGGAGGCGGAGGTGGGGGCATCCGCGTTGCTACTTTCACATCAGGCTGTGAGCGAATGATCGCGCTCAGCAAAGCGGTAGGGAAGGCTCCCCGTCAAGGCCGGTCCCCCCGCAACGCCCGTGCTGCCCATCCGCGCCATTCGGGCCGGTCGGCCCGACCGGCGCGCGGGCGGGCCGGCCAGGGCCGCCGGCCTGCGGCGATTCCCCCGACTTCCTTTCCGGAAGGCATGCTGACCATCCGTCATGTCCCACCCGCGCCACGCCCGCACCGGCCGGTCAGGACACCGCCTTCGCCGCCGCCCGGCCCGCAGCGCGCCCCGAGAAGATGCAGCCGCCGAGGAAGGTGCCCTCGAGGGAGCGGTAGCCGTGGACCCCGCCGCCGCCGAACCCGGCCGCCTCACCCGCCGCGTACAGCCCCGGCAGCGGTTCTCCGCTGCCGGTGAGGACCCGGGACGAGAGGTCGGTCTCCAGGCCGCCGAGCGACTTCCGGGTGAGGATGTTGAGCCGTACGGCGATGAGCGGGCCGGCCGCGGGGTCGAGGATGCGGTGCGGGGACGCGGTGCGGATCAGCTTGTCGCCGAGGTACTTGCGGGCGCCCCGGATGGCGGTGACCTGGAGGTCCTTGGTGAAGGGGTTGGCCATCTCGCGGTCGCGGGCGACGATCTCGCGGCGCAGCCCGGCCTCGTCGATGAGGGATTCCTTGGTGAGTGCGTTCATTCCGCGCACCAGCGCCGTGAGGTCCCGCTCGACGACGAAGTCCGCCCCGCTGTCCATGAAGGCCTTGACCGGGCCGGGCACTTCGGCGCGTGCCCGGCCGATGACGCCGCGGACGGAGCGGCCCGTGAGGTCGGGGTTCTGCTCGGAGCCCGAGAGCGCGAACTCCTTGCCGATGATGCGCTGGTTGAGTACGAACCAGGTGTGGTCGTGGCCGGACCGCGTGATGTGCTCCAGCGTCCCGAGCGTGTCGAAGCCGGGGAACAGCGGTACCGGCAGCCGCCGTCCGCGCGCGTCCAGCCAGAGCGAGGACGGCCCCGGCAGGATGCGGATGCCGTGCCGGGCCCAGATGGGGTTCCAGTTCTCGATGCCCTCGGTGTAGTGCCACATGCGGTCGCGGTTGATGTTGCTGGCGCCGGCCGACTCGGCGATGCCGAGCATCAGCCCGTCGACGTGGGCGGGGACGCCGGAGAGCAGCTTCTCGGGCGGGGTGCCGAGCCGCTCGGGCCACTGGGCGCGTACGAGGTCGTGGTTGCCGCCGATGCCGCCGGAGGTGACGACGACGGCCTGGGCGCGGAGTTCGAAGGAGCCGGTGGCCACGCGGCTGCTCGCCTCGCCCCGTTCCGCCGCGGACGGCTCCAGGATCTCGCCGGTGACCGTGTCGAGCGTGCCCGAGGTGCGGCCCAGCCCGGTCACCCGGTGGCGGAAGCGGAGTTCGACCAGCCCGCGGGCGACGCCCTCCCGCACCCGGCGCTCGAAGGGCTCGACGATGCCGGGCCCGGTTCCCCACGTGATGTGGAACCGGGGCACCGAGTTGCCGTGTCCGCCTGCGTCGTAACCACCGCGCTCGGCCCAGCCGACGACCGGGAAGAACCGCACGCCCCGGGCGTGCAGCCAGGGCCGCTTCTCCCCGGCGGCGAAGTCGACGTACGCCTCCGCCCAGCGGCGCGGCCAGTGGTCCTCGCCGCGGTCGAACCCGGCCGTGCCGAGCCAGTCCTGGAGCGCCAGGTCGTGGCTGTCCCTGATGCGCATCCGGCGCTGCTCGGGCGAGTCGACGAGGAACAGCCCGCCGAACGACCAGTGGGCCTGCCCGCCGATCGACTGCTCCGGCTCCTGGTCGAGCAGGATGACCTTCCGCCCGGCATCGACGAGCTCGGCGGTGGCCACGAGCCCTGCCAGCCCTGCCCCGATCACGATGACATCGGCGTCGTACGCCATGGTTGGTGTCCTCTCGGAGCGGGCGCCCGGCGGCGCGACCCTGTGCGGTGGCTCCGATCTTCTGTACGCGGCAGTAACTCGTCAACAGTTCCCACCGCGGGAAAGCGGCCGATCCTCGCTCCTCCTCGGCCCCCGCTTCCCGGGCCGGCCCCGGCCGCTTCGGCGGATGCCCCGTGCCGGCTCCCCCGGCGGGTCCGGGTGGTTGGATGGCGCCATGAGCACCCCTTCGCGTCCGGCCGAGGAGATCCTGGACATCGTCGACGAGAACGACGAGGTCGTGGGCCGCGCACCGCGCGGCGAGGCATACGCGCGGGGCCTGCGCCACCGCGCTGTGTTCGTCCTCGCCCGGGACGCCGGCGGGCGGGTGTTCGTGCACCGGCGCACCCCGACGAAGCTCGTCTTCCCTTCCCTGTACGACATGTTCGTCGGCGGTGTCGTCGGCGCGGGCGAGTCGTACGACGACGCGGCGCTGCGCGAGGCCGAGGAGGAGCTCGGGGTCTTCGGGCTGCCACGGCCGGTGCCGCTCTTCAAGTTCCTCTACGAGGCTCCCGCCCCGGCGCACGCGGGCGGACCGGAGCCGGTCTGGCACACCTGGTGGTCGGCGGTCTACGAGGTGCGCTGCGAGCTGCCGGTGCGACCGCAGGCCGAGGAGGTCGCCTGGCACCGGTTCCTGTCCGAGTCCGAGCTGGAGGCGCGGCTCACCGAGTGGGAGTGGGTCCCCGACGGGCTCGCGGCCTACGAGCGACTGCGCCGGGAGCGGGATCGGGAGCGATGAGGAGCGCCGAGCGGGAGCGCTCAGGGGCCCGCGGGCGCGACGCGGCCTCGCCGGCCGGGGCGGCCGACTGGCCGCGCGGGTAGGGTGCGGCGCGTGAGTGACTTCGTGCGGAGCCTGCGGCTGTGGTTCGCGCCCCGGCGGATCCAGCAGGAGGGCGAGACCCCCGACTACCGGTTCTCCCTCGCCAACGAGCGGACGTTCCTCGCCTGGATCCGGACGGCACTCGCGCTCATCGCGGGGGGATTCGCCGTCGACCAGTTCCTGCCCGATCTGCGGTGGGGGATCCGGGTGGGGCTGTCGCTCGCCCTGATCGGGACGGGCGTGCTGTGCGCGTTCCGGGGGGTCCACCACTGGGTGCGCTGCGAGCTGGCGATGCGGCGCGGCGAGGACCTGCCGCTGTCGCGCTTCCCCTCCCTGCTGGCGCTGGTGGTGGGTGCCGTCTCGGTCACGATGGTGGTGGTCGTGGCCTCGGGGCGCGGATGAGCGCGCTCACGCGCGATCCGGGGCTTCAGCCGGAGCGGACCCGGCTGGCCTGGCGCCGTACGACGCTGGCCTTCACCGTGGCGGCGGTGCTGGCGGTCCGGCAGGTGGTGCGCCACGGCTCGGTGACGGCGGGTGACGTCGTCGCCTTCGCACTGAGCGCCGTGGTGTGGCTCGGCTTCCTCGCGGTGGCGCACCGGCGCATCAGGACGATGGCCGTGCGGCGGCCGCCGGGCGCCATGCCCTTCGGCCAGGCGGTGGCGGCGACCGCCTGCACGCTCGCGCTCGCCGTGTTCGCCGTCGCGATCGTGTGGTGAACCGCCGCGGGTGGACGACGGCGGGCGCGGGACGGGGTCCCCGGCCGGTCAGGGGGCGTCCGAGACGGAGACGACGATCTTGCCGTGGGTGTGGCCCTCCTGGCTGAGCCGGTGCGCCTCGGCCGTCCGCTCCAGCGAGAAGACCCGCGCCAGATGGACGGAGACGACCTCCTCCTCGGCCAGTTCGCTCAGCCGGTAGAGGTCGGCCGTGTTCGGCCGCACGAACACATAGCGCCCGCCCAGCTCGGTCACCCCGTGATCGACGATGGAGGCGATCCTGCCACCCTCGGCGAGCACCCGGGCGGAGACCGCCAGGGCCTCGCCTCCCACGCTGTCGAAGACCGCGCTCACGCCCTCCGGGGCCAGCGCCCGTACGCGCTCGGCCAGTCCGTCGCCGTACGTCACCGGCTCGGCGCCCAGGTCGCGCAGGTACTCGTGGGAGGACGCGCTGCCGGTGCCGATCACCCGGGCGCCGAAGTGCCGCGCCAGCTGCACCGCCATCGAGCCCACGCCGCCGGCCGCCGCGTGGACCAGGAGCGTGTCGACGTGACTCACGCCGCCCAGCCCCTGCGTGATCACCTGGTAGGCGGTGAGGCCGGCCAGCGGCAGCCCGGCCGCTTCCTCGAAGCTCAGATTGCGCGGCTTGCGGGCGAGCGTGCGGACCGGCGCCGCCACGTACTCGGCGAAGGTGCCCCGGGACAGGAAGTCCTCGCGGACGTACCCGATGACCTCCTCGCCCTCCGAGAACTCGGGGACCGACACTCCCGGCCTGACGACGACGCCGGAGACGTCCCAGCCCGGCACGACCGGGAAGACGGCGTCGAGGACCGGGTCCAGAAGGCCTTCCCGGCACTTCCAGTCGACCGGGTTGACGGCCGCCGCGCGCACCTCGACCAGGACGGAGTCCGGGCCGGCCTTGGGCATCGGGAGCTCGCCGTACTCCAGGACCTCGGGACCGCCGTAGCGGCGGTAGCTGATCGCCTTCATACGTCCGACACTCCGGCCCGCCCGAGCCTTCCGCAAGCCGGAGCGCCGCGCCTCGCGCCGGCTGGAGAAACTCGCGGCACGACAGGAGAAAACGCAACAAACCGACATTCCGGACTAGCGTGGTTCCGGCCCGATGGTCACCGGACCATCGCTTCCCCGAACGACTCCGAAGGTGAGCAGCATGACCGTTCTCCACCAGGAACACCCCACCCACGAGCACACCCACGGCCCGGGTTGCGGCCACACCGAGATCGTGCACGGCGACCACATCGACTACGCGCACGACGGCCATATGCACAGGTCGCACCAGGGGCACTGGGACGAGTGCGAACCGGGTGGGCACCACACCCACGCCGACCACGCCCACCAGCACGGCCAGGGCTGCGGACACGTGTCGGTCCGGCACGGCGACCATGTCGACTACGTCCACGACGGACACCGCCACGCGGCCCACGACGGGCACTGGGACGACCACTGACGCAGCCCGGCCCCGCCGGGCCCCGGCCCGGCGGCCCGGCGGCTCCCGATGACCGGTCGCCGCCGGCGACGCCCACCGGGGCCGGTGGCGCCGCCTTCCGCCCCGGGTGCCCCCACTGGCAGGCTTGCCGCACCAGTTGGCCACGGACCCGGGAGTCGAGCTGACCGCCACCGCCCCCTACACCGTTCGACTCGCCCCCACCGTGTACGCGTATGTGCAACCGGACGGGGGCTGGTGCCTGAACAACGCCGGATTCGTCAGCGACGGGGAGTCCACGCTCCTCGTCGACACCGCCGCCACCGAGCGCCGGGCCCGGCTGCTGCGCGAGACGCTGCAGTCGGCCGGGGCACCCCTGCCGCGCACACTGGTGAACACGCACCACCACGGCGACCACACCTACGGCAACGCGGTGTTCACCCCCGGGGCCACCGTCGTGGGCCACGAGTCCTGCCGCACGGAGGCGGTCGCGGCGGGGCACCAGCTGCATCTCGTCTGGCCGGGGACGGAGTTCGGCGACATCACGATCACCCCGCCGGACACCACCTACAGCGAGCGGCTGACACTGCGGGCCGGAGGCACGGAGGTACGGCTGATCCACCCGGGCGTCGCCCACACCCTGGATGACACGATCGTCCATCTCCCGGAGCACGGCGTGGTGTTCACCGGCGACCTGGTCTTCCAGGGCGGCACGCCGTTCATCCCGATGGGCTCGCTGAGCGGCTCGCTCCGCGCGCTCGGACTGCTCCGCTCGCTCGGCGCCGGGACCGTCGTGCCCGGCCACGGGGCGGTGACCGATCCGTCGGCGTACGACGCGACCGAGCGCTATCTGCTGTACGTGGCCGAACTCGCGGAGGCCGGCCGGGGCAGGGGCCTGAGCCCGCTGGAGGCGGCGCGGGGCGCGGACCTCGGCGAGTTCGCGGCACTTCGGGAGAGCGAGCGGCTGGTGGCCAACCTCCATCGCGCCTACGCCGAACTGGACGGCCTCCCCGAGGGCTCCCCCCTCGACATCGCGGCGGTGTTCGCGGACATGGCGGTGATGAACGGCGGAACACCGGTGGCATGTCACGCGTGACGGCGGTCGGTGCAGCGCCACGCCCCACGCGTCACGGCCACCCGTCACACGCTCCGGTCACCACCGCGCCGGTCACCACCGCGGCACCGCCGGGGTCCGCCAGCCCGGTTCCGCCCTGCGCATGGCCGCCGCGTCGTCGCGGTCGCGCATCGAGCCGTCGTCCTCCAGCCAGCGCCGGTGCAGCACGGCCAGCCGGTCGCGGTCGAGTTCGACCCCGAGGCCGGGGGCGTCGGAGACGGCCAGCCGGCCGTTCCTGAAGGTGTGGCGCACCGTGATGACGTCCTCGGCCTGCCAGGGGTAGTGGCTGTCGCAGGCGTACTTCAGACCGGGAACGGTGGCGGCCACGTGGGTCATCGCGGCGAGACTGACGCCCAGGTGCGTGTTGGAGTGCATGGACAGTCCGACACCGTACGTCCGGCAGACCGCCGCCAGTTCCCGGGTCCGGTACAGACCGCCCCAGTAGTGGTGGTCGGAGAGCACGATCCGCACCGCGTCCCGCGCGAACGCCTCCGGCACCTCGGAGAACGTCGTCACGCACATATTGGTCGCCAGCGGGATGCCGCTGCCCGCCGCGACCTCGGCCATCCGCCCGGTGCCGCTCACCGGGTCCTCCAGGTACTCCAGGACCCCCTCGAGCCGGTCCGCCGCGTACAGGGCCGTCTCCACGGACCAGGCGCCGTTCGGATCGAGCCGCAGCGGACGGCCGGGGAAGGCTTCGGCGAGCGCCAGGACCGCCGCGATCTCCCGGTCCGGTTCGAAGACCCCGCCCTTGAGCTTGAAGGAGCCGAAGCCGTGCTCGCGCTCGAAGCGGCGCGCCTGGGCCACCACGCCCGCCGGGTCGAGCGCGGCGCCCCAGTCGTCGCTCTCCCCGCCCTCGGGGTGGGCGGCCCAGCGGTGGAAGAGGTACGCGCTGTACTCGACGGAGTCGCGGACCTTGCCGCCCAGGAGGGCGTGGACGGGCAGTCCGAGCGCCTTGCCGAGCGCGTCCAGACACGCGACCTCGAAGGCGGAGACGACCGAGAGCCGGAGTTTCGCCGCGGTCTGGACCCCGCGCAGTCCGCCCGCGTCGACCCGTTCGTCGGCAGCCCGTGAGTCGCCGCACACCTGGTCGGCGAGGGCGAAGAGTCCGTTCACGTCGCTGACCGAACGCCCCGGGAGCGCCTCGGCGAGCGGCCGGGCGAGCTCCAGGTACTTCCCGTCCCCGTACGTCTCTCCCACACCGCTCGCTCCGGACCGGGTGACCACCTCGACAACGAGCCTCGGCGTGTAGGGCTGGTGGACGCCCTGGGTGTTGAGGAGCGGCGGGTCGGCCATGAGGACCGGGGTAAGCCGGATCGTGTCGATGAGCAGCGCGGTGTCCATACATGAACTCCATTCATGGATGCGACCGGAAGGCCAGGGTCGGGGATCGAGTTCACGCCCTCCGGCCGCTCCACCCTGGACGACATACCGACTGGTCGGTCATCATGAGCGCAACCGAACTGCCGCCCCACCGGAGGTACCCCGATGAGCTCAGTCCACCCCCCGGGCCTCGACCCCGACAAGCTGCGGGGCCATCTCGACCGCGAGCGGCCGGGCCTGGTGAGCGGACCGCTCGAGGCCCGGCTGATCCAGGGCGGCCGTTCGAACCTCACCTACTACGTCACCGACGGCACCGGCCGGTGGATCGTCCGCCGGCCGCCGCTCGGCCATGTGCTCGCCACCGCCCACGACATGAAGCGCGAGCACCGGGTCATCAGCGCCCTGCACCCGACGGCCGTCCCCGTACCCGAGCCGCTGCTGCTCTGCGAGGACGAGGACGTGCTCGGCGCACCCTTCTACGTCATGGAGTTCGTCGAAGGCACTCCGTACCGCACCGCGGAACAGCTCGCGCCGCTCGGTCCCGAGCGCACCCGCGAGGCCGTCCTCGGTCTCGTCGACACGCTCGTCGACCTGCACGCCGTGGACCCGGAGGCCGTGGGGCTGGGCGACTTCGGCCGCCCGGAGGGCTTCCTCGACCGGCAGCTGCGCCGCTGGGGCAAGCAGCTCGCCGCCTCCCGGGGCCGCGACCTCGCGGGCATCGACGAGCTCCACGCGTCCCTCGGCCGCGCCCTGCCGCACTCCCCCGCACCCGCCGTCGTCCACGGCGACTACCGGCTCGACAACGTGCTGGTGGGCGAGGACGACCGGATCAAGGCCGTGCTCGACTGGGAGATGTCCACCCTCGGCGACCCGCTCACCGATCTCGGCCTGCTGGTGATGTACAGCCGGAAGCTGGAGCTGCCGGACTCCCCCATCAGCACCACGGCCGGGGCCGCCGGCCACCCGGACGCCGCCGAGCTGGTCGAACGCTACGCGGCGCGGTCCGGCCGGGACACCTCCGCGGTCTCCTGGTACACGGCGTTCGCCTGGTTCAAGCTCGCCGTGATCCTGGAGGGCATCCACTACCGCTACACCCTCGGCCGGACGGTCGGCGCCGGCTTCGACCGGATCGGCGAACTCGTCCCCCTGTTCATCGAGCACGGCCTCACCACCCTGCAGGAAGGCTGATCACCCATGGACTTCGCATTCGACGCCCGCACCGAGGAGCTCCGGGCCCGGCTGCTCGCCTTCATGGACGAGTACGTGTACCCGGCCGAGCCGGTCGAGCAGGAGCAGCGGGCCAAACTCGCCTCGCCGTGGGACACCCCGGCGATCATGGACGAGCTCAAGGCGGAGGCCCGCCGGCAGGGCCTGTGGAACCTCTTCCTGCCCGACTCCGAGCACGGCGCCGGGCTGACGAACCTCCAGTACGCGCCGCTGGCCGAAATCACCGGCCGCAGCCCCCACTTGGCCCCGATCGCACTGAACTGCGCCGCGCCGGACACCGGCAACATGGAGGTGCTGGCCCAGTTCGGCACCGACGAGCAGAAGAAGCAGTGGCTGGAGCCGCTGCTGGCCGCCGACATCCGCTCGGCATTCGCGATGACCGAGCCCGAGGTGGCGTCGTCGGACGCGACGAACATCGAGACGCGGATCGAGCGCCGGGGCGACGAGTACGTCGTCAACGGGCGCAAGTGGTACATCTCCGGGGCGATGAACCCCGACTGCCGGATCTTCATCGTGATGGGCAAGACCGACCCGGAGGGCGCGGACATCCGGCGCCAGCAGTCGATGATCCTCGTCCCGCGCGACACCCCGGGTGTGGAGGTGCGCCGGGCGATGCGGGTGTACGGCTTCGAGGACCACTCCCACGGCGGCCACGCCGAGGTCGTGTTCGACGACGTCCGGGTGCCGGTGTCGAATCTGGTCGGCGAGGAGGGCGGCGGTTTCGCGATCGCCCAGGCGCGTCTCGGCCCGGGCCGCATCCACCACTGCATGCGGCTGATCGGCATGGCCGAGCGGGCGATCGAGCTGATGTGCCGGCGGGCCGTGTCCCGTACGGCCTTCGGCAAGGCGATCGCCCAGCAGGGCGTCGTCCAGAACTGGATCGCCGACGCGCGGGTGACGGTCGAGCAGTTGCGGCTGCTGGTGCTGAAGACCGCGTGGCTGATGGACACGGTCGGCAACCGCGGTGCCCACACGGAGATCCAGGCGATCAAGATCGCCACACCGCGTGCCGTCGTGGACATCCTGGACAAGGCGGTCCAGGTGCACGGCGCGGGCGGAGTGAGCCAGGACTTCCCGCTGGCCGAGCTGTGGGCGGCGGCACGGACGCTGAAGCTGGCGGACGGCCCGGACGAGGTGCACCAGCGGTCGCTGGCCCGGCGCGAGCTGAAGAAGTACCTGTAGGCCGGGGCACCTGGTGCCGTGACCGCCGGAGGGCTCCGGCCCTCCGGCGCCCCGAGCGGCCCTCCCGTTCCCGGCGCCGCTCCGGGCCCGCAGATCTCGTGCGGGGCGGACGCAGGGGACGCAGGTCGGATCACGGACCCGTGGGCGTCACGGACGCAGTGCCCTGAGCAGCAGGTCGGCGAGGTGGTCGGCGACCTGCTGCGGGCTGAGCGGGCCGTCCGGGCGGTACCAGGTGGACAGGTGGTGCACGGAGCCGAAGTGGTAGTCCACCACGAGGTCGGCCGGGGTCGCGTCGGAGAACACCCCGCTCTGCTGCCCCTCTTCGATGAGCGCACGGAACCGCTCGTGGTAGCGCCGGCGCTCGGAGCGGACCTGCTTGTTCTTCTCCGGGCTGAGATGGTGCATCGAGCGGAAGAAGATCGAGGCGTCGTCGAGGTTCTCGATGGTGGTGACGACGACGTCGGCGGCGGCCGAGCGCAGCCGCTCGTCGACGGGGGCGTCCGCCTCAGCGAAGGCGTCGAGGCGTTCCTGCTGGAGTCTTAGCACCCGGGAGTAGACCTCCTGGAGGAGGTCCTCCTTGGAACCGAAGTAGTGGTAGAGGGCGCCCTTGGTGACGCCCGCCGCCTCGACGATCTCCTGGACGGACGTACGGTCGTAACCCTGCTCGGCGAAGAGCCGGGTGGCGGCGGCCAGCAGCCTCTGGGGGACGGGGGTGCCGTTCCCGTCCGTCGTCCTGGCCATTGCCGCCACCCGCCTTTCCGGTCGTCGTCTGCCGCGCGCCCGCGTGGCCGGGGCGCGGCGGTGTCTCAGGTGCGGGAACGCAGTTCCCGCCTGAGGATCTTCCCACTAGTGGTCTTCGGGAGCTCGTCCAGGATCTCCACCTGCCTCGGGTACTTGTACGCGGCGAGGCGGTCGGCGCAGTATCCGGCGAGTTCGTCGGGGCCCACGGCGGTTCCGGGGCGGAGGCTGACGTACGCCTTGACCGTCTCGCCGCGATAGGCGTGCGGCACACCGACGACCGCCGCCTCCCGGACGGCGGGGTGGGTGTGGAGGACGTCCTCGACCTCGCGCGGCCAGACTTTGAAGCCGGAGGCGTTGATCATGTCCTTCTTGCGGTCGACCACGTAGAGCCAGCCGTCGGCGTCCATGAAGCCGATGTCCCCGGTGCGCAGCTCGCCGTCCGGGAAACCGGCGGCGGTGGCCTCCGGCTGCCGCCAGTAGCCGGGTACGACCTGCGGTCCGCGGACGGCGATCTCGCCGCGCTCGCCGAACGGGACCTCCTCACCGTCGTCGTCGAGGATCCGCACGACGGTGTCGGGCCCGGGGAGGCCGACGGAGAGGGTGCCGGAGGCCGGGTCGACCGGCGCCTCCCTCTCGGGGGGCACCGAGGCGCAGGGCGCCGTGCACTCGGTGAGCCCGTAGCCGTTGCGTATGTAGGGGCCGAAGCCGGCGCGGAACTTCTCCACCAGAGCGGGCGGCAGGGGCGCGCCGCCGGAGGAGACGACGGCGAACGACGCGAAGTGGTCGGGTCCGGCGCCGGGGTGGGCGGCCAGGGCCATGAAGGCGGTGGAGGGGCCGACGGTGTAGGCGGGCCGGTGCTCGAGGAAGGCGTCGAGGACGACGCCCGCCTCGAAGCGGTACGCGAGCGCGAGGGTGCCGGCGTTGGCCGCACAGGCCGCCAGTTCGCACACCATGCCCGTGATGTGGAAGAGCGGCGCGAGGGCGAAGTAGCAGGCGCCTTCGGGGAGGGGATGGCCGGTCCGCTGGCGTTCGGCGTTGAAGGTGATGCCGCCGTGGAGGTTCATGGCGCCCTTGGGCCTGCCGCTGGTGCCGGAGGTGTAGCTGATCAGGGCCACGTCTGTGGCGGCCGGGTCCCGCCCGCCGGGCGCGGCGAGCCCGGCGCGGGCGACGGTGAGGAGGTCGTCGGTGTCGCGCGGTGCCGGCAGCCGCTCGAAGCCGAGGACCCTGTTGTCGTTGCGGGTCTGGAGGTCCAGCTCGCAGGTGGTGACGGCGAACCGTACGGGGGTGGCCGCGGCGGCGTCGCGCAGATGGGTCTCCCAGGCGCGGTCGGAGCAGATCAGCACCGTCGCGCCCGAGTCCTCGAGGGCGTGGGTGACCTCGGCCGACTTGTACATGGGATTCAGCGGGACGACGGTCGCCCCGGCCTTCCACGCGCCGAGCAGGGCGAGGACGAAGTGGGGGGTGTTCTGGAGCATCAGGGCGACCCGGTCGCCTGGGGCCACCCCGCGGGCGGCGAGCCGGCCGGCGACGGAATCGGAGAGCACGTCGGTCTCGCGGTAGCTGAGGCGTCCGTCGAAGTAGGCGAGGGCGGTGCGGTCCGGGGCGCGGCGGGCGGCGGCGCGGAAGGCGTGCACGACGCTCGCGGGCGGGTTCACGGGTGCCCGCTGGGCGTCGGTCAGCTGGGAGAGCCATGGCCGGGCCGCGTACGGGGAGGCGCTCACCGGGCCGTGTCCTCCCATTTCCGCTGGATGTGGTTCATGGTGGCCAGCCATCGGTCGGGGTCGCCCGCGCGGCCCTGGTAGTACCCGGCGACCTCGGGGTGCGGCAGGATGAGGAAGCGGTCCGCCTCGATGCCCTCGAACAGGGCGTCGGCGACGTCCTCGGGTTCGATGGCGCTGGGGGCGAGGACGAGTTCGCCCGCCGATCCCGCCGCGGTCAGCATGTCCGTGCGGACGCCCTGCGGGCACACGGCGTGCACCTTCAGGCCGCGGTGACGGTACGTCAGGGACAGCCACTCGGCGAAGGCGACCGCGCCGTGCTTGGTGACGCTGTACGGGGCGGCGCCGATCATCGTGAGGAGTCCGGCGGCGGACACGGTGGAGACGAATCGGCCGCTGCCTCGCTCCAGCCAGTCGGGGAGCAGGGTGCGCACGGCGCGGACGTGCGCCATCACGTTCACGTCCCAGGCGGAGGCCCAGACGTCCTCGTCCGCGAAGGCGTCGCCGGGCGAGGCGAGTCCGGCGTTGGCGCAGTAGATGTCGACGGTGCCGCCGAGCGCCTCCCTGGCCTCCTCGATGATCGCGGAGGCGTCACCGGGGACGGCGAGTGCGCCGATCTCGTCCGCGACGGCCTTCGTCCTGCCGGGGTCGATGTCGTTGACGGCGACGCGTGCGCCCTCCGCCGTGAAGCGGCGGGCGAGTGCGGCGCCGATGCCGCCGCCCGCGCCGGTGACCACCACGTTCGCGCCCTGCACCGTACTCATCGGACCTGCCTCTCCGTCGCGGCTCGCTCAGGACGGCAGACTAACCAGTCGGTATGTGCACGGGGAAGAGGGTCGTGGCGAACATCGCGCCGGGAGCGTTCCCCGCGGCCCGGCCCCGCGCTAGCGTGCGTGGCCATGACAGTTGTAGCGATCACGGAGGTAGTGCGATGAGCCTGTCCAGACGGGGTCTGCTGGCCGCGGGAGGTGCCGCCGGCGCCCTGGCCGCGACCGCTTCCACGGCCCCGCACGCGGTGGCGCACGCCGGGCGGAGCCGGGTCCGCACCGGCTTCGAGCGGCTCGCCGCCGACGGCTACCGGCTGCTGTCCGGCGAGCGGATCGGCGTCGTCACCAACCCCACCGGCATCACCCGCGACGCCCGTCATCTGGTCGACGTGATGCACGCGGACGAGCGGGTGGACCTGGTCGCCGTATTCGGACCGGAGCACGGATTCCGCGGCACCGCCCAGGCGGGCGGCTCCGAGGGCCGCTACGACGACCCCGCGACCGGGCTCCCGGTCTACGACACGTACCTGAAGAGCGGGCAGCCGCTCGCCGACATCTTCACCGCGTCCGGCGTGGACTCGGTCGTCTTCGACATCCAGGACGCCGGGGCCCGCTTCTACACGTACATCTGGACGCTCTACGACTGCATGGTGGCGGCGGTGCTGGCGGGGAAGCGCTTCGTCGTGCTGGACCGGCCCAATCCGGTCACCGGCCGCGCCGCCCTCGGGCCGGTCCTGGACAAGGCGTTCGCGACCTTCGTCGGCCGCGAGCCGATCGCCCAGGCACACGGCATGACCGTCGCCGAACTGGCCCGGCTGTTCAACGGCGAGTTCCTGACCACGCCGGCGAAGCTGGACGTGGTGCGGATGTCGGGCTGGCGGCGGGAGGACTTCCACGACGCGACGGAGCTGCCCTGGGTGCCGCCGAGCCCCAACATGCCGACGCCGGAGACCGCGCTCGTCTACTCCGGCACCTGCCTCTTCGAGGGCACCAACCTCTCGGAGGGCCGCGGCACGACCCGTCCGTTCGAACTGCTCGGCGCGGAGGGGATCGACCGCGCCTGGGCCGAGGCGGCGAACGCGCTCGGCCTGCCCGGAGTGCGCTTCCGCGAGGCGTACTTCGCGCCGACCTTCTCCAAGTTCCAGGGAAAGACGGTGGGCGGGGTCCAGCTCCACGTGCACGACCGCGAGGTGTTCGACCCGGTCCGTACCGGCATCGGACTGCTGGTCACGGCGAAGCGCAGCTGGAGCGGCTTCGCCTGGCGGCCCGACAACTGGATCGACAAACTCACCGGGTCCACCCGGGTGCGCACGATGATCGACGCGGGCGCCGGAACGGACGAGGTCGTCGGGGCGTGGCAGCAGGACCTCGCCGCGTTCCGCGCGTTGCGGCGGGAGTATCTGCTGTACCGGTGACGGGGGTTCTGCCGGTGACCGCGGGGTTGTGCCGGCGACGGGGGGTCGTGCCGACGACGGGAGTTCTCCCCACCCCCCGTCCACCGTCCGGGGTCGAGCCGGGATGGCGGGCCACCCGGCCCCGACCGCGAGGCGCACGCCCTCGTGCTCCGGCACGCCCGCGTCATCGCCCAGAGGGGCACGCTGTTCGCGTACGACCCGGAGCAGACGGCCGCGGCGATGCCCCACCGCGACCGGGCCGTGGCCGAGAACATCGCCTGGTGGCAGCGGCACACCGGCCACCGGATGCTGCTCTCGGCCCACAGCGGCCACGTGGGCTGTGAATCGGCCAAACCCCACCGGTACCCGCGACTTCAGGGCGCCTTCATGAGGGTCGCCCTGGGCAGGGACTGCGTGAACGTCGGGACGACCTTCGGGACGGGGTTCGTTCAACGCGCACGATCCCCGTGAACCGGGCGGACCTGTGCGTACGTTCACGCTCGGCCTCAGACCCGCGGGCACGTACGAGCACACCCTGGACCGGGTGGCCCCGTACGACCACTATCTGGACCTGCGCTCCCTCCGCGGCGCCGCGCGGCGGCCGGTCGAGGAGCGCCGCCCGACGCAGCCCATCGGAACCGCCTGGCCGTGGCAGGGATCCGACGCCCCGCAGCGGCTCGCCGGGGGCTACGACGTCGTCATCCACCTCCACCGGATCACCGCGGCCGGTTTGCTGCGCCGATACGCCGCTCTTTCCGAATCGCCACACATATCTCGCTGTACGGATGTTCGAGGGAGCCGGACGGGGTACTCGTACGTCCATTCCTTGACGCGGAAGTACCAGCGACGGTGTTCGAGCGACGGAGGTGGCAGTGCGATGGCCGGATTCCGGAGTCTTGCGAGACAGGTGCGCGACCCGCGGTGCGATCTGGCGCTGAGGCGCCATTCACTGCGCAAGTGCCTGGAGAGGTTCGCCCCGTACGGGCACCGGGCGACCTGGGACCACCTGTGTTCCAGGCACGGGATCGCGCCCGAGGACAGGAATCCCGATCCGGCGCGGCTGGTGGCCGCGCTCGGCGAACTGGAGGAAGCGCGGGCCGTGTGGCTCGCGTACGAACGGGACTTCGCGGAGCGGCGCAGGCGCGAGAAGCACGACGGACTGCGTCGGCCGGGGTCCTTCGACGACTGGCACCGGCGCACCTGGGGCGGCAACGGCATCGCCCGGTGCGACGACCCCGGGGTGCATCCGGCCGATCCGCTGGCCGATGTGCTGCGCCGGCTGATCACCGCGCTGGAGGCGGCACCCTCGGCCGTCTGCCCGGTGTGCGCGGAACGCCGCATCGTCTGGCGGCAGGACCTGGATCGGGAGCCCTGGTCCGGCCCGGTGTGCTCGGGCTGCGGGATCGTGGTGCCGCGGCCCGTCCTGACGCACGAGGCGCTGAGGGCCGCCAAGCGGGCACGCGGCAGGGAGCTGGCGTCGGTGGCGTAGGCCGCGGGGCCTGGCACCATCGGAGGTGTGATCCAGGTCTGCCTCAACGGGCGCCGCCGCGCGGGTGACTCCGCCGCCGTACCCATGTCACCGGAGGGGCTCGCCCGGTCGGCGTTCGCCGCGGTTTCCGCGGGCGCCTCGGAAGTGCACTTCCGCCCGAGGACGCCGTGCGGGAGCGGCTCGCTGTCACCCCGCGTGGTGGGACCGGCGGTCGAGGCCGTGCGCACGGCGGCGGGCGTGCCGGTCGGGGTGCCGGCGGACGCCTGGGCGGAGCCGGACCCGGAGCGGCGCGTCGACCGGGTCCGCTCCTGGACGGTGCTGCCCGATCTCGTGTCGGTCGACTGGCACGAGGACGGCGCCGAGGAGGTCGCCGCCGCCCTGCTGGAGCGCGGTGTGGCGGTGCAGGCGGTGATCCGTTCGGGCACGGACGCGGCCCGGCGCTTCACCGTTTCCCGGTCGGCCCCGGCGGTACGGCGCGTGCTCGCCCGGGTCGTCGACCCCGGCGTCGCGACGGCCGGGGACACCGCGCGCTCGTTGCTCGACGGCCTGGGTGCGGCGCACGGCGTTCCGGTGCTGCCGCACGGCATGGACGGCGGGGCCTGGCCGGTGCTGCGGCTGGCGGCACGGACGGGGCCGGACGTCCGCACCGGGCTGGGGGACGTGCTCCGCCTCCCGGACGGGAGGCCGGCGAAGTCGAACGCCCAACTGGTCACGGCTGCCACGCGGCTGGCACACGCCGGCCGGCGTGCCTGACCGGTTCTCCGCGGGCGTGGCGGGGACCGGCTCCCTGGACCTCGAACACTTCCTGCCGGCGGGCAGGGTCCACGCCGTGACCCGCGGCCACCGCAGGATCGTTGGTCGGCACGCACCGATGATCAGCGGTCGCCGCGGCCTTCCCGCAGCCGGCCCACGGGCAGGATCAAGGTCTATGGCCGGAGGTCGTGCTGGTACCAGGTGCCCGACTTGCCGCCGAGATCGGCCGGGGTGGCGGGGCCGACCGGGACGAACCCGGCCTTGGTCAAGACTTTCCGGGACGCGGCGTTCTCGTGGGAGGTGGCGGCCCGCAGTGTGCGCAGACCGTGCCTCGCGATCGCGATCCGGCACAGCTCCCGGACGGTCGCTGTCGCCACGCCGCGGCCGGCGACCTGCTCCGCGACCCGGTAGCCGAGTCTGGCGGCGCCGTCCTCCAAGTCGTACAGGTTGAACCTGCCGAGCACCGACCCGTCCTCGGCCACGAGCACGTGGAAGGCGCAGCTGCCGGCCTCCTGCTCGGCCAGCAAGGCCTTGTAACCGTCGGTGAAGCGGTCGAAGAAGTCGTCGCCGCGGTCGGGGATCGAGGCGGCGAAGTAGGTGCGGTTCGCCAGCTCGAAGGCCAGCACCGCCGGGGCGTGGCCGGCATGCAGCCGCTTCAGCTCGGGCATTGCCCGACTCTACCCAGACCGGCGCTGAGGCCACCTGAGTTTCCGCCGGCGGCAGACAGCCCCAGGACCGGGGCACATGACGATCCACGGCTGGAGTACCAGGAGTACTAGCACACGGGAATTCGTTCGCCCATCGGATTTGCCTGCGGCGAGAGTTGGGCCCGATGTGACACCCGAACGAGGAGCCCGACCATGTCGACGCTGCGCGTCACCGCCGAGCCGCTGACGATCCACGAGCATCCGAACGCCGACGCCCTGGAACTCGCCCAGGTGGGTCTGTACCGGGCCGTCGTCGCCAAGGGCGCCTACAGCAGCGGCGATTTCGCGGTCTACATCCCGGAGCAGGCGGTGCTCCCCGCCGCGCTCGTGGACGAGCTGGGGCTGACCGGACGACTGGCCGGCAGGGCGTCCGACCGGGTCAAGGCGGTACGGCTGCGCGGCGAGCTGTCCCAGGGCATCGTGTGTCGGCCGAAGGCCCTCGAGGACACGGACCTGGAGCGCGCGGCCGCCGAGGGCACCGACTTCGCGGAGCTGCTCGGCATCACGAAGTGGTCGCCGCCGATCCCGCCCACGATGAGCGGTGACGTGGAGGCGGCACCCGAACTCCTGCCCTGGGTCGACATCGAGAACCTGCAGCGCCATCCGGACGTCTTCGCGCCCGGCGAGCCCGTCGTCGTCACCGAGAAGCTCCACGGGACGGCCTGCCTGGTGACCTATGTCGCCGGGAACGCCGACGCGCTTCCCGGGGAACCGGCGGGGAAGGTCCTGGTGTCGTCCAAGGGGTTCGGCGCGAAGGGCCTCGCCCTGAAGGAGGACCCGCGCAATCTCTACTGGCGCGCGGTGCGCGGCCACGGCGTGCCGGAGGCGGCGGCGCGGCTCGCCACCGAACTGGGGGCGACACGGGTCGGCATCTTCGGCGAGGTGTACGGAGCCGGGGTGCAGGACCTTTCGTACGGCGCGAACGCCCGGTCCTCCGGACTCGGTTTCGCCGCGTTCGACGTGTCGGCCGAGATCGACGGCCGGGTCCACTGGCTGGACGCGGCGCGGCTGCTCGAAGGGGAGCTCCCCCTGGTACCGCGTCTGTACGAAGGACCGTTCGCACTGGAGAAGGTGCTCGGGCTGGCGAGCGGGCGGGAGACCGTCTCGGGCCAGGAGCTCCATCTGCGCGAGGGTGTCGTCGTCCGGCCCGTGACCGAGCGCTGGAGCCCGGTGGTGGCCGGCAGGGCGATCGTCAAGTCCGTCAGCCCGGCCTATCTCACCCGCAAGGGCGGCACCGAGTACGAGTGAGCGTCCTGCGCATGGTGGCCCGTCACGGGGGTGCGGACCGCCATGCGCCGGCATACTTCCGGCCACGCCGGGGCCGTACGCCGGCATCCCACCGGAGACCCCGGGGTCGTACGCCCGCGTCCGGCCGGACCACGTGGACCTGCCGTCCGTCGCGGGAGGCCGGCGACCGCGATTCCTCGCCCCGTGCCCACGGTCGGCGCAATGGGACCCGGCCGGGGCGGGGCGGACGGAGACTCGGCGGGTGCAGGCGAAACACGGTGCGTTCCTGACGTGGGCGATGGTGGCGCTCACGCTGACGACGGGAATGGTGGAGGCGATCAGCTTCCTCGCGCTGGGGCCGGTGTTCACGGCCGTCCAGACCGGCACCATGCTGCTGCTGTCGTTCGCGCTCGCGGGAGTGGCCGGACTGTCCATCGCACCCTGCCTGGCCTCGCTGGTGGGGTTCACCGTGGGAGCCGTGCTCTCCGCGCGCTTCGAGTCGCGGTCCCAGGTCCGGGGCCGCCGGTGGTTCCGGGAGGCGCTCGTCGCCGAGGGCCTGGTGCTGACCGCGGCCGCCGCGGTGGCGTGGGGGATCGAGCGGCACGGCGAATCGCTCACCGGGCGGCACTACATGGTGGCCGGGCTGGTGGCGCTGGCGATGGGCGTCAGGAACGTCTCGACGCTCCGGGCGGGGGTACGGGGCCTGCCGACGACGGTGACGACCCGGGCGTTCACGGCGCTGATCGGCGGCTCCCCGCTCGCGGTGGACGCCCGCATCGCGCCCGGCGCGGGCAACCAGGTCCGGCGGGCCGCATCGGTGGCGGCGATGTTCGCCGGCGGTCTGTTCGGTGCGTGGCTGCTGCACGACGGCCGGCTCAGCGCCGCCGTGGTCCTGCTGGTCACCGCGGCGCTCGTGCTGGCCATCGCCCTGAGCTTCACATGGGTACCGCGGGAGGGGACCTCCGAGGCCGGCTGAGGCCCCGTGGACCGTGTGGCTCCCCGGGGGCTTGGGACCACGGTTCCCCACGTGCCGTCAGTCCCCGGCGCCCGGCGCCCGTCTGCGCTCCGGCAGCAGCCTGGAGCCCGCCATCCGCTCGCCGAACGCGTCGCCCGGGTTGGACAGCACACAGGTCTCCAGCGAGAGGCAGCCGCAGCCGATGCAGTCGGTGAGATGGTCGCGCAGCCGTACGAGCTGCTTGATGCGCTCGTCGAGTTCGGCGCGCCAGCCCTCGGACAGGCGCGCCCAGTCCTCCCGGTTGGGGGTGCGGCCCTGCGGCAGGTCGGCCAAGGCGTCGCGGACCACGGCGAGCGGGATGCCGACCCTTTGCGCGGCGCGGACGAAGGCGACCCGGCGCAGCGCGTCACGGCCGTACCGGCGCTGGTTGCCGGCGGTCCGGCTGCTGCTGATGAGCCCTTTGGCCTCGTAGAAACGCAGGGCGGACACGGCGGCGCCGCTGCGTGCGGCCAGCTGGCCGACGGTGAGTTCGGGGGCGTTCGAGGGAGTCTGCGGCACCCCCGCAGCCTACGGGAGCGCGTCGCGGCCATCCGTTGACAGAAGCCGCCGACCCGACCATGCTAAGCAGTCGCTTAGACGTGTGCAGGACCGGGTGAGAGAGGCAGGGACAGGGACATGGCCGAGCCGAGGATCTTCACGTCCGCCAAGGAGCTGGCCGCCGGGGTCGGCGAGCAGCTGGGGCACAGCGACTGGCTGGAGGTCGACCAGAAGCGGATCGACCTCTTCGCCGAGGCCACCGGCGACCACCAGTGGATCCACGTGGACCCCGAACGCGCGGCCGGGGGACCGTTCGGGACGACCATCGCGCACGGCTATCTGACACTCTCGCTGCTGCCGGCGCTCGTACCCCAGATCATGCGGGTCGAGGGCATGAGGATGGGCATCAACTACGGGACCAACAAGGTCCGTTTCCCCGCCCCGGTCCCGGTGGGCTCGCGGGTGCGGGCGAGCGCGTCCCTGAAGAGCGTCGAGGAGGCGGGCGGCGGTGTGCAGGTGACGGCCGTGGTCACGGTGGAGCGCGAGGGCGGCGACAAGCCGGTGTGCGTCGCCGAGTCGGTGTCGCGCTACTTCTTCTGATCCACGGGCCGGGCCCTCCGGACGGACGCACCGCGGAGGGCCCGCCGCTTCCGCACCTCAGGCGCGGGCAGTTCCGTGCGGGCGCGGTCAGTTCCGTGCGGACACCATGCGCAGGACCAGATCGGCGTACAGCTCACCGACCTCCTCCGGCGACCTGCGCCCCCGGACGTTGAACCAGCGGGCCACGTCGATGCAGAGCGACAGCACCGCGAGCGTGGTGCCGGGCACGTCGGGGACGTCGAACTCGCCCGACTCCACGCCGTCGCGCAGGATCCCGCGCACCACCGCGTCGCTGCGCCGGCGCAGCTCCACGATCTCGGCGCGGTGCTCCTCGGACAGGGCGTCGATCTCGTACTGCACCACGCGGGCGGTGTCGTGCCGGCCCGCGTGCCAGCGGACGAACGAGCGCACCGCCTCGGCCAGCCGCTCACCCGGACTGCCACCGCGCTCGGACGCGGCCGACAGCACCTCGAGCGCCTTGTCGTGCCCGATCCGGCTGATCCGGTGGAGCAGCTCTTCCTTGGTCTTGTAGTGGATGTACAGGGCGGCCGGGCTCATGCCCGCCCGGCCGGCGATGTCCCGGGTCGTCGTCGCGTGGTAGCCCCGCTCGGCGAAGGCCTCGACGGCGGCGACGAGGAGCTTGCGCGCGGCCTCGGGCGCGACCTCGCCCCACGGCACGTCCTCGGCCGTCGTGTCCTGCGCCGCAGTCATGGCTCTCCCCTTCTGCCCGCAGTCCCTGTGAGTGCGGGACGAACACCATACCCCGAACCTGAGCAAGCGCTTAGTGCATCGGCGCGGCTTCCGTGGCGAAACGGTCCGGGAGGGGCCGGAAACCGGCCCGGAAGCCGCACGGCACCAGGGGCGGGCCGGCCGGTAGCCGGCGGTCCGCGGTCCAGGGCGCCTCAGCGCCCCGACCCGCCCGGCCGCGGCACCACACCTCCCGCTGCCCACCGGTCCGCCGCGCCTCAGCGCCCCGACCCGCCCGGCCGCGGCACCACACCTCCCGCTGCCCACCGGTACACGGCACCGCAGGTCATGCCGCTCAGAACGCCGACACCCCGGTGAGGTCCCGCCCGATGATCAGCTTCTGGATCTGGCTGGTGCCCTCGTACAGCGTCATCACCCGTGCGTCCCGGAGCAGCTTCCCGACCGGGTACTCGTCGATGTAGCCGTACCCGCCGAAGACCTGGAGGGCGTTGTTCGCGGCGCGCACGGCCGCCTCGGAGGCGAAGAGCTTCGCCTTGGACGCCGCGGTCGCGAAGTCCTCGCCCCGGTCGACGAGATCGGCGACCCGCCACGTCAGCAGGCGCGCCGCGTCCACGTCCACGGCGATGTCGCTGATGAGCTCCTGCACCAGCTGGTACGAGGCGATCGGCTTGCCGAACTGCTCACGCGCGGCCGCGTGGCCGACGGCGGCGTCGAGGGCCGCCTGCGCTATGCCGACACAGCCCGCGGCCACCGACATACGGCCCTTGGCGAGCGCGGACATGGCCACCGAGAAGCCCTTGCCCGCCGGGCCGAGCATCGCGCCGGCGGGCACCCGGACGTCCTGCAGGACCAGCTCGGCGGTGGCCTGGCCGCGCAGGCCGAGCTTCCCGTGGATGGTGCGCCGGGTCAGCCCGGAGGTCTCGGCGGGGACGAGGAACGCGGAGATGCCGCGGTGGCCCGGCGCCTCGCCGGTGCGGGCGAAGAGCAGGACGACGTCGGCCCACGTGCCGTTGGTGATGAACATCTTCGAGCCGTTGATCACGTAGTCGTCTCCGTCCCGCACGGCGCGGGTCGTGAGGCTGCCCGCGTCGGAGCCGGTTCCGGGTTCGGTGAGGCCGAAGCAGCCGAGGGCCTCGCCCGCGGTGAGCAGCGGCAGCCACCTGCGCTTCTGCTCCCGGCTCCCCCAGCCCGCGATCGTCTTGGCGACGAGGCCCAGGGAGACCGAGACGATCCCGCGGACCGAGGAGTCCCCGCGGCCGAGCTCCTCCGCGACCAGGCAGTACGCGAGGTGGTCGCCGCCCGAGCCCCCGTACTCCTCGTCGATGGTCAGCCCGAGGAACCCGACCGAGCCGAGCTTCTTCACGATCGCCCGGTCGACGTCCTCGGCCCGGTCCCACTCGGCGGCGTGCGGGGCGACCTCACGCTCGACGAAGTCGCGCGCGAGCCGGCGCACCGCCCGCTGCTCCTCGCTCAGCTCCAGGTTCACCACGGGCCACCCCACTTTTAACTAACACTGCTAGTTTCTGTTCGGCAGGGCCTACTATGTGCCGCATGGCCCGACCGCGCAAGCCCCTCCTCAGCAGAGAACGCATCGTCGGGACGGCGAGCGCGCTGGTGGACGCGGATGGCCTGGACGCGGTCTCCACCCGGCGCCTCGCCGCGGAACTCGGCGTCAGCGGCCCCTCGCTCTACAACCACTTCCGCAACAAGGACGAGATCCTCGACGCCGTGGCCGACGCCGTCAGCGCCAAGGTCGATCTGTCGATGTTCGACGAGTCCGACCCCCGTGACTGGCGCACCGCGCTGCACGACTGGGCGGTCTCCTACCGGGCGGCTCTCACCGCACACCCCAACGTCGTCCCGGTCCTGGCCCGCGGCCCGGGCCGCCGCCCCGCCGGCCTCAAGGTCGCCGACGCCGTCTTCGGCGCGATGGTCCGCGCGGGCTGGCCGGCCGCCCAGGCCACCCACATCGGCGCCCTGATGCGCTACTTCATCACCGGCTCGGCCCTCGGCTCGTTCGCCGGCGGCTTCGTCGACGACGAGACCGCCTACGACCCCTCCGACTACCCCCACCTCGGCCAGGCCCATCTCCTCGCCGAACGCCAGGAGAAGATCGACGAGGGCGCGTTCGAGACCGGACTGCGGGCCCTGCTGGACGGGCTCGCCGCGCAGTACGAGGAGGGCACGCGGGCCAAGCGGGCGAAGACCCCGCCGGCGGACGGCTCGTAGCTCCGGCGGCACCCGCAGCGGTACCCGGCCCGCCGTCCGGCACCCGGAGCGACGCACCAACGGGCGGCTGCCCGCGCTCGCCTTCACGGCCTGGGCGTACGCGCCGGCCCGTACGACGGCGGGGCGGATGGGGGCGACGACCTACGCGGTGCCCGCGCTGGTGGTGTTCATGTCGTGGCTGTTCCCGGACGAGGTGCCGGGGCTGCTGACGCTGCTCGGCGGCGCGATCTGCCTGGCGGGCGCGGCGGTCTCGAGGTCGGGGTCCCGTACGCCGGCCCGGAGGGACCGGGCCGGCGACGGGGAGGCCGCGGCGGCGGCCGGGGGCCGGGGTGTCACTCCCGGGAAGCCGCCCGCTTCGCGAGAACCCTGATCGAGCCGAGTGCGACGACTGCGAGGACGGTGATGTAGGCGGAGACGGCCATCGACGTGCCCGACGCCTCCAGCAGCAGCACCATGATGAACGGCGCCAGGCCGCCGCCGAACACGGCCGCGATCTGGTAGCCGAGCGAGGCACCGGTGTAGCGCATCTCGGGGGTGAAGAGCTCGGCGAAGAGGGCGGCCTGCGGCCCGTACATGATGCTGAGGAAGCAACTGGTGACGAAGGTGCCGACGGCCAGCCACAGCAGTGACGCGGTGTCGATCAGCAGGAACAGCGGGAACGCCCACACCAGCAGTCCGATCGCGCCCGCCGCGTAGATGCGCAGCCGTCCCACGCGGTCGGAGAGGGCCGCGGAGGCCGGGATCAGCGCGAGCTGGGTGAGGCTGACGCACAGGGAGACGGTGAGCACCGCCTCGCGCTCCATGCCGAGTTCGCGGGTCGAGTAGTCCAGTACGCCGGTGATGATGATGTAGAACGTCGCGGTGTTGACGGCGAAGGACCCGCCGGCGAGGAAGACGGTGCCGAGGTGCCGGCGCAGGATGGTCCGCAGCGGCGAGCGCGGCTCGCTCTTCTCCTGCTCGGCCAGGGCCTGTTCGGCCTCGCGGAACTCGGGGGTCTCCTCGACCCGGACGTGGATGTACCAGGCGAGGCCGAGCACGAGGAAGCCGACGAGGAACGGCACCCGCCAGCCCCAGGACGCGAAGGCGGCGTCGTCGGTGAGGGCGCCCGCGGCGAGGAACACGGTGTTGGCGGTCACCACGCCGATGGGGACGCCGAGTTGGACGAGGCTGCCGTAGAGCCCGCGCTTGCCCTCCGGCGCGTACTCGGTGGCCATCAGCATCGCGCCGCCCCACTGGGCGCCGACGGCCACGCCCTGCAGCACGCGGAGCAGCACGAGGAGCAGCGGTGCGGCGATGCCGATGGTCTCGTACGTCGGCAGCAGGCCGATGCCGGTCGTGGCGAGGCCCATGAGGGTGAGGGCGAGCACGAGCATCGGCTTGCGGCCGCGCTTGTCGCCGAGCTGTCCGGCGATGATCCCGCCGACGGGGCGCGCGAGGAAGCCCACGGCGAAGGTCGCGAAGGCGGCGAGGACTCCGGCCGAGGCGCTGCCCGCGGGGAAGTAGAGGTCGCCGAGGACGAGCGCGGCGGCGATGCCAAAGACGAAGTAGTCGTACCACTCGACCGCCGACGCGAGGGCGGCGGCGCCGGCCACTCGTCGGCGGTGCCGGTCGGTGGGAGCCGTCGGCCCCGGATTGCCGGCGAGCGGGGAAGGGGGTGCCGTGTCCATGCGTGCACGCTCCGATGGGTGCGGGGGACGAAGGGTGCGGGGACCGTACCGACCGGATGGTATGGAGGTCAACGGGTCGCGCGACAGGACTTTTTGCTCGATCATTACCCGTCAGTAGCGAGCAGGGCGTGCCAGGGTGGGCCCGTGGAATTCACGCATCCGCCCGCCACCGCGGCCTGGCTCCACCAGGACTCCAGGCAGGGCTTCGAAGTGGCGTTCTTCCGGCTCACGGACGACGGCAGGCGCATCGACGGGTACGCGGCCGTGGCGGAGGACGGCGACGCCTTCGCCGTCGAGTACGACATCGAACTGGACCCGGACTGGCGCACGCGGACGGCACGGGTCCGCGGCCGCTCGCCCTCGGGCAGCCGCACGGTGCTGCTGGAGTCGGACGGCTCGGGCCACTGGGCGGTCGACGGCAGGCGCGCTCCGTACCTCGACGGCTGCTTCGACGTCGACCTGGAGGCGTCGGCCATGACCAACGCCCTGCCGGTGCGCAGGATGGCACTGCCCCAGGGCACCCGGGCGTCCGCGCCCGCCGCCTGGGTGCGCGCCCTCGACCTCACCGTGGAACGGCTGGAGCAGAGCTACACCCGCACCACCGACCGGGGCACGCACACCTGTTACGACTACACGGCGCCCGCTTTCGGCTTCTCCTCCCGGATCGTCTGCGACGAGTCGGGGCTCCCGCTCGAGTACCCGGGGATCGCCGTCCGCGCGGGCTGACGGCGATCCCGGGCGTTGCGTCTACGGGAAGACGACGAGCGCCCTCCCGCCCTTGCCCGCAAGCATGTTGTCGAAGGCGGCCGGGATGCCGTCGAGGCCGATCCGCTCGGTGATCAGGGTGCTCAGGTCCAGCCGGCCCGCCCGGATGTGCTCCGCCAGCACCGGGATGTCCCGGGCCGGGTCGGAGTTGCCGTAGACGCAGCCCGAGAGCGTGCGGCCCCAGTGGAACAGCTCCAGGGCGTGGAAGGTGACCTGCTGGTCCTTGCCGCCGATGCCGACCACGGTCGTCCGCCCGCCGCGCCGGGTCGAGTCCCACGCGGTGCGGATCGTCACGGCGCGGCCCACGCACTCCACGGCCACGTCCGCGCCCTGGCCGCCGGTCAGCCCGCGGACCTCACGGGCGGTCCCTTCGGAGGCGACGACGAAGTCGGTGGCCCCGGCGGCGAGGGCGAGCTCCTCCTTCGCGGGCGACACGTCCACGGCGACGATCTTCGAGGCGCCGGCGATCCGGGCCGCCTGAATGGTGGCGAGCCCGACTCCGCCGACACCGAGGACGACGACGGACTCCCCCTCCCGGACCCGCGCCGAGTGGTGGATCGCGCCGTATCCGGTGAGCACCGCGCACCCGAGCAGGGCGGCGTCGGTGAGGGGCACCCCGTCCGGGAGCGGCAGCACGCAGCCGGCCGCGACCACGGTCTCCTCCGCGAAGGCGGCGACGTTGAGCCCCGGGTGCAGTTCGGTGCCGTCCTCGGCGACGGCGTGGACGGCGCCGGCGCCCTTGAGCGCACCGGCACAGAGCCACACCTCGCCGATGGAGCAGTGGTGGCAGCTCCCGCAGGACGGCGCCCAGTTGAGCACCACCGCGTCGCCGGGGGCGACATGGCTGACGCCCTCACCCACGGACACCACCGTGCCCGCGCCCTCGTGCCCGAGGACGGCGGGGACCGGCACCTGCATCGTGCCGTTGGACAGGGACAGATCGGAGTGGCAGACCCCGGCTGCGGCGAGGCGGACCCTCACCCGGCCGGGACCCGGCTCGGGGAGTTCGATGCCGGTGATCTCCAGGGCGGAGCCGACGGCGGGCAGGACTGCGGCGCGGACCACGGTGGTTGTCTCCCGGTTCAGAACTGCAGGGACTTGGTGTGCAGGTACTCGGCGAGGCCGTGCGTGCCGAGTTCACGGCCCACACCCGACTGCTTGTACCCGCCGAAGGGGGCCAGCGGGTTGAAGCGGCCGCCGTTGATGTCGACCTGGCCGGTGTCCATACGGCGGGCGAAGGCGACGGCCTCGTCCCGGTCGCCCCACACGGCGCCGGCGAGCCCGTAGACCGTGCCGTTGGCGATCCGCAGGGCGTCGTCCTCGTCCTCGTACTCCATGAGCGAGACGACCGGCCCGAAGATCTCCTCCTGCGCGATGGTCATCTCCGGTGTCACATCGGCGAAGACGGTCGGCGAGACGTAGTAGCCGGTGCCGCGCGGGGCTACGGGGCCTCCGGCGACGAGCCGGGCGCCCTCGGCGACGCCCCGCTCGATGTAGCCGAGCACGCGTTCCCGCTGCCGGGCGCTGACGAGCGGACCGATGCGGTCGCCGGGGACGTACTTGGCGACGGCCTCCGCGGCGAGGGCCACAGCCTCCTCGTACCGGTCCTTGTGCACCAGCATCCGGGTCCAGGCGCTGCACGTCTGGCCCGAGTTGGACATGACGTTCGCGATGCCGACGTTCACGGCGCGGCCGAGATCGGCCCCGGGGAGGATCACGTTGGCCGACTTGCCGCCGAGTTCCAGGGCGACGCGCTTGACCGCCCCGCCCGCGGCCGCGCCGATACGGCGGCCGACGGCGGTGGAGCCGGTGAAGGAGACCAGGTCCACGCCGGGGTGCTCGGCGAGGGCCTGCCCGGCGACCGGGCCGAGGCCGGTGACGAGGTTGAACACCCCGGCCGGCAGCCCCGCTTCGTGGACGGCCTCGGCGAAGAGCTGGGCGGTGAGCGGGGTGTCCTCGGCCGGCTTGAGCACCACGGTGCAGCCGGCGGCGAGGGCGGGGGCGGCCTTGGCGACGATCTGGTGCAGCGGGTAGTTCCACGGGGTGATCGCGCCGACGACGCCGACCGGCTCGTGCAGCACGGTGGAGTTGCCGACCTTCTCCTCGAAGGCGTACGAGGCGGCCAGCTCGGCGTACGAACCGGCGACGAGGATCGGCAGGCCGGCGTGCACGGTCTCGGCGAGCTTGGGCGGGGCGCCGAGTTCGGCGGTGACGGTGGCGGCGATCTCGTCCGCGCGGGCGGCGAGCACGTCCCGGAGTGCGGCGATGCGCGCGGCACGGTCCGCCGGTGCGGTGGCGGCCCAGCCGGGGAACGCGTCGCGGGCGGCTCGCACCGCCGCGTCGACGTCCTCCGGCGAGCCGGCCGGGACGTGGGCGATGACCTGCTCGTCCGCGGGGTTGACCACCGCGATGGTGTCGGCGCCGGCGGCGGGGCGCCACGTGCCGCCGATGTACATCCCGTCGTGGGCCTTCATTCCGCTACTCCTTCGGGCGTGGCAAGAGGTGACCGCAGCCCAAACTAGCGGTGTTAGTTTTTTGGCGCCAGGGCGGCCGGGGGCGAGGTGGTGTGATTCTCCCCCGCCGCCTGCCCGGCCCGCGACCGGTGCTCGTGGGCGCCGTGTACGCAGTCCTGCGACGGAATCGGCTCGAGGCCTTCGGCGAGAGCCCTGATGGCACCGGCGAGCGTCTCCACCTGCGACCCGGAGGACGCCGGAATACGTCACCGAACGCCGGATGCCGGACGCCGGACGCGACGGAATCCCGGTTCCGTGCGGCGTTCCGGCGTCCGGCCCGCGGGTGCGAGGGTGGGGGGTCCCGCACACCGCGGGGCGCTCAGGCCGGGGTCTGCCCGAGCGCCGTCGGGGTCGGCTGCGGCGAGCGCACGGCCGGCGGGGAGATGGACGCGACCTGAGCGCGGCTGCGGTCGACCTGCTGGCCCGCGTTGACCGCCGCCGGCTGCACCGGCTGAGCCTTCTCCTCGGGGGACTTGGCCACCGAGGACCAGGTCCGCAGCCGGTGACTGGCTGCCTCGTCCAGACTGACCGGCGCACCGCGCTGCTCCGCGAGCCGGCTCGCCTCGCGGCCGAGCGCGGCCACGTCGTCCCACCGCAGCCGGAGCACCACGGCCAGTTCGGCCCCGCCGTCCGGAAGCCCCTTCATGATCGGCCCGTCACCATCAGTCATTGCCGCTCCTGTCGTTGAGGCACAGACGCTCGAATTCCCGGGTGCCCACTAGTACGCGGCGGGTCCTCCGGGTGTTCAGCGCAGTGCCGGCCCGAACGAAGTCCCAGCCCGGCCGCCACGGCGAGGAGCAGCCCGAGCATCACGAACGGCGCGGCGGTGCCCGCCACGCCCGCGACGAGACCGGCCGACGCCGGGGCGGCGACCTGGCCGAGGCGGTTGCCGGTGAGCCGGAGCGCCAGCGCGGTCGACCGGGCCTCGGCGGGGGCCGCCCGGACCACGGTCGTCATGGAGAGCGGCTGGCCGGCACCGAGGCAGAAGCCGAGCCCCGCCAGCATCAGGGCGAGCGCCCACACGGGGACGGGCAGGGCCACGCCCGCGCACAGCAGACCCGCCAGCAGACAGGTCACGGCGAGCAGGGGCGTGCGGCCCATGAGCCGGATCATCGGTGTCATCACCAGCCGGCAGGCGATCGTGGCGGCCGCCCGCAGGCTGAGCAGCAGTCCGACGACCGACGGTGCGATCCCCCGGTGTTCGCCGATGACGGGGAGGTACGCGGTGAGGACGTCCGTCGCCGACAGCACGGCCAGACTGATGAAGATGCCGCCCGGCACGCCTCGGGTGCGCAGGATGCGGTGGACGGGTGCCGCGGAGCGGCTGCTGCGGCGGCCGCGCGGCACCGGGCCCTCGATCCGCCACAGCGACGCGAGCGCGACCGCGGCCACGCCCGCCGAGCCGAGCAGGGCGAGTCCGCTGGTGCGGGCCGTGGCGGCGCCGACCACTGCACCGGCGGCGAGCGGTCCGGCGAGCTGGCCCAGCGAGGCCCCGATGGTGAAGTGGCCGAAGTTGCGGTCCTGTTCGTCGGGCGCCGAGCGGCGGGCCACGATCGACTGCGCTCCGATGACGAAGCTCAGATGGCCGAGGCCCATGACCCCGCTCCAGGCGGCCATCGCGGGCAGCGAGCCGGCCACCCCGCTCAGTGCGCAGCCGCCGGACATGAGGACGACGCCCGCGGGCAGCAGGGGGGCGCAGCGCCCGCGGTCCGTCCTGCGGCCCAGCGGTACGGCGGCGAACAGCGGGAGCAGCGCGTACACCCCGGCGATGACGCCGATCGCGCGCTCGTCGGCGCCGAGGGCGAGCGCCCGGTAGGAGACGGCGGGGCGCGCCATCGACACCGCCCCCTGCGCGAAGCTGAAGGCGATGACGAGCCGCAGGAGCCAGCCGCGGCGCATCAGACGATGCCGAAGAGGATTCCGGCGCCGAGGACGACGAGCGAGGTGAGCGCGGCCCACTTGACCGTGAACCGGGTGTGGTCGCCGAACTCGACCTTGGCCATGCCCACGAGGACGTACACGGCGGGGACGAGCGGACTGGACATGTGCAGGGCCTGGCCGGCGAGGGAGGCTCGGGCGATCTCCAGCGGGGAGACGCCGTGCGCCGCGCCGGCCTCGGCGAGCACGGGGAGGACGCCGAAGTAGAAGCCGTCGTTCGACATGAAGTAGGTGAGGGGAAGGCTCAGCAGACCGGTGACGAGCGCCATGTGCGGGCCCATCGCCTCGGGGACGGCGCCGACGAGCCAGTCGGCCATGTGCTCGACCATGCCGGTGCCGGTGAGCACCCCGGTGAAGACGGCGGCGGCGAACACCATGCCGGCGACGTTCAGGACGTTGTCGGCGTGGGCCGCGACGCGCGCCTTCTGGTCGGCCATGTGCGGGAAGTTGACGGTGAGGGCGAGGGCCGCGCCCAGCAGGAACAGCACCGGGATCGGCAGCACCGCCGCGATCATCGAGGCCAGGAGCGCGACGGTGAGCGAGGCGTTGAACCAGTAGAGCCTCGGGCGCAGGGTGTCGCGCTCGGGGTCGAGTCCGCGGAATCCGTCGTCGCCGCCGGACGTGTCCGCGCCGCCGCCCACTGCCGGTGCGCTGCGGTCCGCCCCGCCCGTACCCGGACCCGTGCCCGCCGTACCCGGACCCGTGCCCGCCTGGGCCCCGGCGGCCTCGGTGCCGCCGCCGGTCTTCACCAGGACGGTGCCGGTCCGCGGCTCCAGGGCCTCGTCCAGCGTCAGATGGCCGATGCGCCTGCGCTCGCGGCGGCCGAGGACGTAGGCGAGGGCGAAGACGAAGAGCAGCCCGACGCCCAGCGCGGGGATCATCGGCACGAAGATGTCTGCGGCGTCGAGTTCCAGCGCGGTCGCGGCACGGGCGGTCGGGCCGCCCCACGGCAGGGTGTTCATCACGCCGTTCGCGGTCGCGGCGACACCCGTCATCACCACCAGGCTCATTCCGAGGCGCTTGTAGAGGGGGTACATCGCCGACACGGTGATCATGAAGGTGGTGGAGCCGTCGCCGTCGAGCGAGACGATCGCGGCGAGCAGCGCCGTACCGACCACGACGCGCAGCGGGTCGGCCCTGCAGAAGCGCAGGATGCCCCGCACGATCGGGTCGAAGAGGCCGACGTCGATCATCACGCCGAAGTAGACGATGGCGAACATCAGCATCGCCGCGGTGGGCGCGAGGTTGCCGACGCCCTCCAGCACGTAGTCCCCGAGCTTGGCCCCCTGCCCGACCAGGACGCAGAAGAGCGCGGGGATGAGGACGAGTGCCGCGATCGGCGACATCTTCTTCATCATGATCAGGACCAGGAAGGTCGCGATCATGGCGAAGCCGAGGATGGTCAGCATGGGGGGCAGCACCTCACGTTCGTCCTTGGACTCCCGCCGGAGCCGGCGGCCCGGACGACGTTAGGTGCCGTCGTTTCGCGTTAACAAGATGTTGACGTATGAGCAATAAGCGCAAAACCCCAGCTCAGAGCGGGTGGACGGGTCCACCGGCTCTGAGGCCGCGGGCTGCGGGGAGCGAGGAGGGCCGGGAGGGTGGGGCAGAGTCGCGGCGAGCCGGACGGGGCTCAGCGGGCCGGAGCCACCTCCACGGGGAAGCCGTTGAGCACGGCGGTACCGGAGAGCGGGTCGATGAGCGAGCCGTCGAGCAGCTGGTTGACGTTGACCCCCGGACGGGCCGCCGCGACCGACATCCGGGTGCCCGGACGGTCGTGCCCCCAGCCGTGCGGAAGGCTCACCACACCCTTGCGCACGTCGTCCGTGATCTCGACCGGGACCTCCAGCTCTCCCCCTGCCGCCTTGATCCGGGCGGGGGCTCCGTCGTCGAGCCCCAGCCGGGCGGCGTCGTCCGGATGGACCTGGAGGGTGCAGCGGTTCGAACCGCCGTTGAGCGCCGGGACGTTGTGCATCCAGCTGTTGTTGGACCGCAGATGGCGGCGGCCGACGAGCACCAGCCGGCCGTCCCGCCTCCCGAGCGCCTGCCGCAGCCGCGGGAGGTCCTCGGCGATCGGACCGGGCAGCAACTCGACGCGCCCGCTGCGCGTCCTGAGCACCTGCGCCAGCCTCGGCCGCAGCGGACCGAGGTCGATGCCGTGCGGCTGAGCGAGGAGATCGTCGAGGGTCAGGTCGTACGGGCCGAGGCGCAGCATCATGTCGAGGCGCCGCTCCGGACCGCTCGCGCCGCTCAGCCGGCCGGCGAGCCGCTCGGGGTCCTGGCCGTGCACCGGCGAGCGGGGGTCGGCGACGGCCCTGGCGAGGGAGCCCGATATGACCATGTCGTCGATCGTGGAGGGCTCGGCGCCGTGCATGCCGCCCACGGCCAGGATCAGCCGGGCGTGGATCTCGCACTCGTCCGGCGTGCCCTCTTCGAGCGGGATGGCGGGAGGGGTGTAGCGGACCTGGTTGCGGACGGCGAGGGCGTTGAACGAGAAGTCGTAGTGCCCGCTGCGCGACGGGGGCGGCGGGGGCAGGACGACATCGGCGTGGCGCGAGGTCTCGTTCAGATAGGGGTCGACGCTGACCATGAGGTCGAGTCCGCCCAGCGCCCGGTCCAGCCGCTCACCGTCCGGCGCGGACAGCACCGGGTTGGCGGCGATGGTGATCACGGCCCGGATCCGCCCTTCGCCGGGAGTCTCGATCTCCTCGGCGAGGGCCGCGATGGGCAGTTCGCCCTTCGCCTCGGGGTGACCGGAGACCCTGCTGGCCCAGCGGCCGAGGGCGAAGCCCTTGCCTGGCGGGGCGGGTTCGGTCGCGGGCCGGGGTGCGCGGTCGTGCGCGGCGAGCGGGAAGAGCACCCCGCCGGGCCGGTCCAGATTGCCGGTGAGGACGTTGAGGACGTCGACGAGCCAGCTGGCGAGGGTGCCGTGCTCGACGGTGCAGCTGCCGATGCGCCCGTACACGGCGGCGGTCGGGGCCGCGGCGAGTTCGCGCGCGATCGTCCGGATGACGTCCGCGTCCATGTCGCAGGCCGGGGCGACGGCCTCGGGGGTGAAGTCCCTTACCGCCGCGCGCAGTTCGTCGACGCCCTCGACCCGTTCGGAGAGCGCGCCGGAGTCGGTGAGCCCTTCCTCGAACAGCACCTGGACGAGGGCGGCGAGCAGCAGCGCGTCCGTACCGGGGCGGATGGCCACGTGCCGGTCGGCGAGCCGGGCGGTGCGGGTGCGGCGCGGGTCCACCACGGTGAGCCGGCCGCCGCGGCGCCGCAGCGCCTTGAGCCTGCCGGGGAAGTCGGGTGCGGTGCACAGGCTGCCGTTGGAGTCCAGGGGGTTGGCGCCGAGGAGCAGGAGGTGGTCGGTGCGGTCCAGGTCCGGTACGGGGATCGCGACCGCGTTGCCGAAGAGCAGCCCGCTGGAGACGTGCTTGGGCATCTGGTCGAGGGTGCTGGCCGTGAAGAGGTTGCGGGTGCGCAGCGTGGACAGCAGCACGGGCGGATAGAGCCCGCCGGCCATGGTGTGGACGTTCGGGTTGCCGAGGACGACGCCGACCGCGTTCGGTCCGTGTTCCTCGATCAGCGGGCGGATCCGGGCGGCGATGACGTCGAACGCCTCGCCCCAGCCGGACTCGCGCAGTTCGCCGTGCTCGTCGCGCACCAGCGGGGTCCGCAGCCGGTCGGGGTCGGAGTCCAGTTCGCCGAAGGAGGCGCCCTTGGGGCAGATGAATCCCTCGCTGAAGACGTCGGCGCGGTCCCCGCGGACCGCGCCGACCCGCTCCCCCGCACCGTCCCGTTCGACGGTCAGGGTCAGTCCGCAGGTGGCCTCGCACAGCGGGCAGATCCGCAGGGCGGTACGGGTGGCGTCGGTTCCTGGCATGGGGGCCCTCCCCGGGGCGGCGGCGGCGATGACGCACGGGCACCGGCGAGCATACCGACCGGTACGCACGTTGGGGAGGGCCGTTCGCACGCGCCCGCCCCGGAAGCACCGCATCCGCCCTCACTCCGCGACTCCGGCCCGGCCGGGCCGTGTCCGACGGACGGCGCCGCCCGGTCCGCCCCCGGGACGCGCCACCTCGCCGAGCAGTGCCGTTGACTGGGGGCGGCCGGGAATCCTACTGTCGACCATAGGATTCCTTGGACCGGACGCATCGGGAGTGCGGATGAGCGGCATCGAGCAGGCGAGGAAGTCGGCCGAAGGGCTGGAGTACCTGTCGGGGTTCGGCAACCAACACGCCTCGGAGGCCGTCCCGGGGGCCCTGCCGCTCGGGCGGAACTCGCCGCAGCGCGCGCCCCTCGGGCTGTACGCCGAGCAGCTGAGCGGCAGCGCGTTCACCGAGCCACGCGCGCACAACCGGCGCTCGTGGCTGTACCGCATCCGGCCGTCGGCCGCCCACCCCCCGTTCGTCCGCGCCGACAACGGCGCCCTGCGCACCGCGCCGTTCACCGAGACCGTGCCGGACCCGAACCGGCTCCGCTGGGACCCGCTGCCGGAGCCCGCGCCCGGCACGGACTGGCTGGCCGGCCTGTGGACCCTCGGCGGGAACGGCGACGCCGCCCAGCGCACGGGCATGGCCGTGCACCTCTACCACGCCAACGCCTCCATGGAGCGGCGGGTGTTCGGCGACGCGGACGGCGAGCTGCTGATCGTGCCCGAGCGGGGCGGGCTGCTGCTGCGCACCGAACTGGGCCTGCTGTCCGTGGAACCCGGCGAGGTCGCGCTGGTCCCCCGCGGCGTGCGCTTCCGGGTGGAGCTGCTCGACGACACCGTCCGCGGCTACGTCTGCGAGAACTACGGACAGCCCTTCACCCTGCCCGAGCTGGGCCCGATCGGCGCCAACGGGCTGGCCAACCCCCGCGACTTCCGGGTTCCGGTCGCGGCGTACGAGGACGTCGAGGGCGATGTCGAGGTCGTCAACAAGTTCTGCGGCAATCTGTGGACCGCCACCTACGACCACTCGCCCCTCGACGTCGTCGCCTGGCACGGCAGTCATGTGCCGTACGTCTACGACCTGCGGACGTTCAACGTCATGGGAACCATCTCCTACGACCACCCCGACCCTTCGATCTTCACCGTGCTCACCTCCCCCAGCGACACCCCGGGCCTCGCGGGCGTCGACTTCGTGGTGTTCGCACCGCGCTGGCTCGTCGGTGAGGACACCTTCCGGCCGCCGTACTTCCACCGCAACGTGATGAGCGAGTACATGGGCCTGATCGAGGGCGCCTACGACGCGAAGACCGCCGGAAAGGGAGGCTTCGTCCCCGGCGGCGGCTCGCTGCACAACATGATGTCCGCGCACGGACCCGACCGGGAGACCTTCGACAAGGCGAGCGCCGCCGAGCTCAGGCCGCAGCGGATCGACGACGGCCTTGCGTTCATGTTCGAGACCCGCTGGCCGGTCACCGTCACCGCCCAGGCCGCGAACGCGGACCACCTGCAGGGCGGCTACGACGACGTGTGGCAGGGTCTGGAGCGCCACTTCCGGTCCTGAGGCCGGATCTGATACGGAGTTGCCGTGACCGCCTTCGCCCCCGACTCGCTCGTCCTGAACCGCAAGCTGCCCCTGTGGTACCAGGTCTCGCAGTCGCTGCGTGCCTCCATACTCGGCCGCAGACCGCACGACCCGCTGCGCCTGCCGACGGAGGAGCAGCTGGCCGAGCACTACGGCGTGAGCGTGCTGACCATGCGGCAGGCGCTCAAGGAACTGGAGTCGGAAGGTCTCATCAGCCGGCACCGGCGCCGCGGCACCTTCATCGAGCCGGGGGTCCGGCGCAGTGCGCCCCGGCGGCTGCTGGGCTCGATCGACGCGATCGTGGCCCAGCAGTCCGGCGAACGGACGACCGTCCTCGGGCACGCCGCCGAGCCGGTGCCGGGTGGGCTCGCCGAGTTCTTCCCGGACGCCGACGAGGTCGTCACCTACCGGCGGCTCCGGTGCGACGGCGACAGCGGAGAGCCCACGAACTGGGCGGAGAACGCGGTCCGGGCCGACGTCGCGGCCAGGCTGGACGTGGCGGACCTGGAGCGCTGGCCGATGACCAAGGTGTTGCGGGACGCCGTCGGGGTACGGATCAGCCGCATCACGGACACGGTGGAGGCCCGGCTCGCCGACCCGGAGACGGCGGAGCTGCTTCAGGTGCCCCTGCTGTCGCCGATCCTCCACTACACGGGAGTGACGTACGACGAGGAGGGGCGAGTGGTGGACGTGGCACGGATCCGGTACCGGGGCGACCGGTTCTCGTTCTCCGTGACCGTCGAGGCGGAATGAGCGGCGCGGGGGGCGGCCCCGGCGGCACCGCCGTGCCGCTGGACGCGATCATGCCGTGGTCGACCGGGCCGCTGCGGCTCGGCCGCGGCTGGGTGGTCGCACCCGACGCCCGGACGCTGCGGGCCCGGTGGGACGCGCTGGTCGCGGCGGCGGGCGAGGAGAGGGCCGCACTGTTCGAGGAGACCCGGACCCGCGATCTGGGCAGTACGGTCGCGGCGCTGCCCGGACAGGCGGCCGGGACCGGCCGGTTCGCCGGGGAACGCGGGCCCTGCCCCGACCCGGTGCGCATCGTGCACGGGCCGTTCGACGAGCAGTGGATCCTTCCCGACCACCGGCTGATCGACGTGGCGCGGCCGGAGCTGTGGCGGGTCGCGGACGGCCGGCAGCTCTTCGCCGTGGAGCAGGCCCGCGTGGCGGGCGAGGACGGCCCCGCCGTGCTGGTCTCCGGCATCCTCCCGGACGGACGCTCCCCTGGGAAGGCCGGCCGCGTGCGCCCCCTGTACCGGCGGCCCGGCGGACGTGAGCCCAATCTGGCGCCCGGCCTGAGGGCCGCGCTGCGGGAGCGCTTCCCGGACACGGCGGAGCCCGGAGACGTGCTCGCGTGGGTGGCCGCCGCGGGACGGTCCACGGCCCGGGGCTGCGAGGTGCCGTTCACGGCCGACGCCGGGGTGTGGACCCGCGGGGTGGAACTGGGCAGGCGGCTCATCGGCATCCAGCTCAGGGGTGCGCGCGGTGGTGAGCGGCCGCGGCTTCCCGGCGGCCGGCGGCCGTACGTCCGGGCCGCCGTCCCGGACCGGCCCGTGACGATGGTCTACGACACGGAGGAGGAGGCACTCCTCCTCGACGGGGGACGGATCGCACCGGTGCCGGCCGAGGCATGGGACTTCCGGGTGGGCGGTGTCCGGGTGCTCGAGGACTGGTTCGCGCGGCGGACCGCGGAGCCCGCGGCGGGAAGCCTGGAGGCCCTCCGGCCGTCCGCCTGGCCGCAGGAGTGGACCTCGGAGCTGCTGGAGCTGATCACGGTGCTCGCGCTGCTCGGGCAACTGGAGGGCGCACGCGGAGAGCTGGGCGCCGAGATCGACCGTACGGGCTGGCACGACCTGCGCATACCCCCGGCGCCGAGAGCCGCCCGCGCGCCCGCTTCCGTGCTCGACCACCGCGAGGAGGGGCCGGGCGGGCAGTTCGCGCTGCTGTAGGAGGGCCCGGACACCGTCCGGAAGCACGGGCCCGCCGACCACCCGGTGGGCCCCGGCCGCCGGAGCGTCCCACCCGACCGCCGGTACGGGTGGCGCGGCGGCCCGGCACCCCCGTACCGGGGTGACAAAGGTGGTACGTACACGGTATTAACGGCTTCCATGAGCCAGCCGCTGCCCCTGGAAGGCATCACCGTCGTCGCCGTCGAACAGGCCGTGTCGGCTCCGTTCGCCACCCGCCAGCTCGCCGACCTGGGCGCTCGTGTGATCAAGGTGGAGCGGCCCGACGGCGGTGACTTCGCCCGTGGCTACGACACGGAGGCCGGCGGGCTCGCCTCGCATTTCGTCTGGTGCAACCGCGGCAAGGAGTCCCTCGCCGTGGACCTCAAGGACCCCCGGGGCCTGGAAGCGGTCCGCCGGCTGATCGCCAGGGCCGACGTATTCGTGCAGAACCTCGCCCAGGGCGCGGCCGCCCGGCTCGGGCTGGACGCCGCCACGCTCTGTGCCGCGCACCCGCGGCTGGTCGCGGTGGACATCTCCGGCTACGGGGCGTTCGGCCCGTACGCGCACAAGCGCGCCTACGACATGCTCGTCCAGTGCGAGGCCGGGCTGGTGTCCGTGACGGGCACGGCGGAACAGCCCGTGAAGGCGGGCATCCCGGCGGCGGACGTCGCCGCGGCCATGTACGCGTTCTCGGGGGTGCTGGCCGCGCTGCTGCGGCGTGGCACGACCGGGCGCGGGGGCCCGGTGGAGATCTCGATGCTGGAGTCGCTGGCGGAGTGGATGGGGCACCCCCTGCACCACGGGATGCACGGCGGTGGCGCCCCGCAGCGCACCGGTCTGGCGCACGCGGTCATCGCGCCCTACGACGCGTACCCGACGGCCGACGGGGGGCAGGTGCTGCTCTCGGTGCAGAACGACCGCGAGTGGCAGCGGCTGGCCGAACGGGTGCTGGGGCGGCCCGAGCTGGCCACGGACCCGGACTTCGCGACCAACAGGGCGCGGACGGCGAACCGCGGCAGGACGGACGCGGTGGTCGCCCGGGCGCTGGCCCGGCTGGGCTCCGAGGACGCCGTGGCGGCGCTGGAGGAGGCGGGCATCGCCTGCGCCCGGCTCAACACCGTGGCGGACCTGGCGGCCCATCCGCAGCTGGAGGCCCGGGACCGCTGGCGGGACATCGCGACGCCCGCCGGCCCCCTGCGGGCGATGCTGCCGCCGATCACCTTCCCGGACGGGCCGGAGCCCGGCATGGGCGCGATTCCGGCGCTCGGTGAGCACACGGACGCCCTGCTGCGCGAGGCGGGACTGACGGACGAGGACATCGCCGAGCTGCACCGGGAGGGGATCGTGACGTCGGATCACGAGGGCTGCCGCCTCGGGTGACCCGGAGGGTTCATGCCGGGTTCGCCGCTCCGGGACGGGGCGACTGCACGGCCGGTGCCCCTGGGCCGGTGCGGGGCGGACCGGAGTCCGTGGTGTACGCAGGCGGACCCCGGAGTGGCCCGGGGACCGCGCTCACGCGGCTGGAGTCGAGGCTCGGCGGGGTGGTCGGACCTGCGGTGACCGGACGGGAGCGAGGGGGACGGGTGCGCGTGAACGGTCACGCGTGCCCGGCCCGCCGGCCGGCCACCCCGCCGGTCACTGGCCTCGGCTGCCGAACAGCGAGCGGCGCAGCCGCCGGAGCGGTGCGAAGAGCGAGACGCGCGCGCTCTTGCTGCCACGGCTGTGCGCGACGTCACGCGTCGTCAGCTCGAGCATCAGGGACGTCGCCTCGGCCGCCTCGCGCGGTGGCACGGCAGGTCCGCCGAGTACCGCGAGATGGCGGTCGAGACGCGAGCTTGTCGCGCTCGTCCCGCAGCTGATCGCAGGGACCCGCGCCCTGCTGCGCATCGTTATCTGTTCCATGTCACTCCCCACCCGTACGAGGGCACCCGGCCCGGGCAGATTAACCCTATCGCCCCGACCTCACACTCGTGTATCCCGCCTGAGCGATTCAGCACACACGTACGGGGGTTGACGACTACGCGGTGAAGCCGCCTGATTCCAGGGCGAGTTGGACAGACCGCGCAGTCGACCAAACCTTCGGCCGCACGGCCCCGAACACCTGTCACCAGGCAGCGTGGACCGTCTCGTTCACGACGGTCCACGCAGCCGACGAAGTCCACGACAGGACGGGACCGACATGTTCTCTCATCTCATCAGGAGCGCACGGGGGCGCAGGAATCTCGCGGCGGTCGTCTGTGGTGCGCTGGCGGCAGGGGGGCTCGCGGCCGCCGGAGTGAGCTCCACGCTCGCGCCGGGCGCCGCCAACGCGTCCAGCCACCGGGAGGCGCCGCTGATCTCCGGGCAGCCTCAGTACGACACGACGGACGTGTACGCGTTCGTCAGCCCCGACCGGCCGGACACCACGACGATCGTGGCGAACTGGCTGCCGTTCGAGGAGCCGGCGGGCGGGCCGAACTTCTACCGCTTCGCGAACGACGCCCGCTACGACGTCCACATCGACTCCGACGGCGACGCCCAGGGTGACCTGCTCTACCGCTGGACCTTCCACGACCAGGTCAGGAACGGTGACACGTTCCTGTTCAACACGGGCCCCGTGACCAGCCTCGACGACCCGGACCTCAACATCACCCAGACCTACGACCTGGAGATGGTGCGGCTGCGCGACCAGCATGTGATCTCCACCACGAAGATCGCGAACGATGTTCCGGTCGCCCCCTCGAACGTGGGCAAAGCGTCCATGCCGGACTACGCGAAGCTCCGGAAGGAGGCCGTACGCGAACTGAAGGACGGCACCACCGTGTTCGCCGGCCAGGCCGACGACCCGTTCTTCCTCGACCTCCGGGTCTTCGATCTGCTCTACGGAGGGGACCTGTCCGAGGTCGGCCGCGACACCCTGAAGGGCTACAACGTCAACAGCATCGCCCTGCAGGTCCCCTCCGAGCACATCCGGCAGTCGGAGGGGCAGCCCGTGGTCGGGATCTGGACGACCACGCACCGCAAGAGCGCGAGCGGCGACTGGACCCAGGTCTCCCGGCTGGGCATGCCGCTGGTGAACGAGGTCGTCATCCCGCTCAAGGACAAGGACAGGTTCAACGCCTCGTCGCCCTGGAACGACGCGGACTTCCTCGAGTCCGTCACCAAGCCGGAACTGCCGAAGCTCATCGAGGGCATCTACAAGATCGAGGCCCCGGAGGAGCCGCGCGACGACCTGGTGTCCGTGTTCCTCACCGGGGTGAAGGACCTCAACCAGCCGCCGAACGTGCGGCCGGCCGAGGCGCTGCGTCTGAACACGGCCGTACCGCCCACGGGCGCGCCGAAGCGGCTGGGCGTGCTGGACGGCGACAACGCGGGCTTCCCGAACGGGCGCCGGCTGACCGACGACGTCCTGGACATCGCCCTGCAGGTCGTCGAGGGCGAACTCGTCGGGAAGAAGAACGACCTCGGCGACGCCGTGGACAAGAACGACGTGGAGTTCGAGAAGTCCTTCCCGTACGTGGCGCTGCCGGCCTCGGGCTCCAACGGGCCGCTGGCCGAGACCGGGGGCACCCGCAGCGGGCTCGACGGCGGCGCGGAGCTGACGTCGGGGAGCGCCGCGGACGACCGCACGGTGCTGGCCGTCTCGGCGGGCGCCGCGGGCGCGGGCGTCGTGCTCGTCGGATTCGGCCTCGCGTGGTGGCGGATGCGGCGGCGCGGCAGGTGGTCATGACGCGGGTCAGGAGGTCCGGGTGGCGCCTCGGGGCCGGTGTCGTTGGACTGGCGTTCGTCCTGACCGCCGCGGGTGCGGTGCTGGGCGGCCCGGACGACGTGCCCGCGGCTCCGGCCGCCGCGGGGGCGGTGCTCTCCGGGGCGGCTCCCGGGCAGGGGGTGCGCATCCTCCAGGACCGGCTGAAGGCGCAACCCAAGGACGCGGGCGCCTGGGCGGCGCTCGGTGCGGCGTACGTCGAGGAGGCCCGGGTGAGCGGAGATCCTTCGCGGTACCCCCAGGCCGAAGACGCGCTCGCCCGCTCCCTGGAGTTGCGGCCCGACGGCAACGCCGACGCCCTCGCCGGCCGGGCCGCCCTGGCCGCGGCCCGGCACGACTTCCCCGCGGCACTCCGGGACGCCGACCGGGCGCTCGCCGTCAATCCGTACGGCGAGCGCGGCCTGGCCGTGCGGATCGACGCACTCGTCGAACTCGGCCGCTATCCGGCGGCGCTGGAGGCCGCGCGGCAGGCGGACGCCCGCAGGCCGGGCATTCCGGTGTTCACACGGCTCGCCTACGTACGGGAACTCCGGGGGGACACGAAGGAGGCGCGGCGCGTGCTGGAGCTGGCACTCGGCTCGGCGGTCACCCGGGCAGACGTCGCCTACACGGCGACGGCGCTCGGCCGGCTCGCCTGGTCCCAGGGCGGGTACGACGAGGCGCTGCGGCAGTGCGGCCGGGCCCTGAAGGCCGAGCCGGAGAATCCGGAGGCCCGCGAATGCCGGGCGCGGGCTCTCGCCGGAAAGGGTGAACTCAGAGCAGCCGTAGAGGAGTTCGAGGAGATCGTCGACCGGTCCCCGCTGCCGGGGCGGCTGGTGGCGCTCGGAGAGCTGTACGAGGCGAGCGGCCGGCCCGGGCCCGCCCGCCGCCAGTACGAGGTGCTCGGCACCTGGGCGGAGCTCGCCCGCGCGGGCGGGGTGAACCCGGATCTGGACACGGCCCTCGCGGCCGCCGACCACGGCGACCGCGCCGAAGCGCTGCGGGCGGCCCGCGCCGAATGGCAGCGCCGTCGCACCGTGCACACCGAGGACGCCCTCGCCTGGGCGCTGCACCGCGCGGGGCGCTCCGCGGAGGCGCTGCCCCATGCCCGGGCGGCGACCGCGACCGGCTACCGGGACGCGGCCTTCCTCTACCACCGCGGCATGATCGAACGCGCCACGGGCGAACGGGCCGCCGCGCGTGCCTCGCTGACCCGTGCCCTGGCGATCAATCCCGCCTTCTCCCCCGTCGGCGCGCGCGAGGCGCGCCGCGCGCTCGACGGTCTGGAGGCATCATGACCGATCCGTATCCGAGCGCCCTCGCGGCGCTGCCCGCTGCCCTGGCGCTGGCCGCCGGAGCACGGGGTTGCCTGGCACACGTCCGAACCCCCGGGCCCGGAAGGGCCGTTCGGGGTAAGATGGAGGACGCGGCCCCCGCCCGGCCGGAGCCGGCCGTCCCCGGCTCGTGCGCGGTACCGGGGCCGGCCGGCCGGGCGTCCCGGACCAGGCCCGAGAGCCCCGGCCGCCCGCGGCACGGACGTGCGGAGCGTCCGACGCCGCGTGAACGGGCGGCGTACGGACGGCCCGAGGACGTACGGGCGACCGGAGCACGGCCCACGACCCCCGGTTCTCGGCGTGAACGGGCGGCGCGCGAACGGGAGGCCCTCGACTCGACGCGCATGCGCGCCCCGGGGACCCGGGGAGGGCGGAACGGCCCACGGGCGGGCGGCAAAGGGCACGCGGTCAGGGCCGCGCTGGCGGTGGTCGCGGGCGTGGCCGCCCTGATCGTCGGGGCGGGGGCGCCCGCCGTGGCCCACCCGCTGGGCAACTTCTCCGTGAACCGCTACGACGGACTCGTCGTCGCCGAAGGCGAGTTGCGCGTCGACCACGTCGAGGACCTGGCGGAGATCCCCACCGCACGGATCCGGCCCCGGGAGATGGCGCCCTCCGCGCTGTCGGCATGGGCGGAGGACCGTTGCGCCGCCGCGGCGCGCGAGGCCCGGCTGCTCGTGGACGGCCGGGCGGTGCCGCTCGGAACCGGGTCCGCGCGCGCCACGGTCCGGCCCGGCCAGGCGGGGCTGCCCACCCTTCGCGTCGAATGCGCGATGCGCGCGCCGCTGCCGGGCGGGCGGGCGGACCTGGCGTTCACGGCCGCGCCCGGTGAGGGAGCCGGCTGGCGGGAGATCACGGCGCGCGGCGACTCCACGACGCTGTCCTCCTCCGACGTACCCCGGGAGTCCGTGTCGCGCAGGCTCTCCGCCTACCCCCAGAGGCTCCTGGAGTCCCCGCCGGCCCGCACGGCGGCACGGCTCACGGCCGTACCCGGCGGACCGGCGCTCGGCGCCGCGGAGGCGGCGGCGCCCCCGTCCGTGCTGCCGCGCGGGGTCGACCGCTGGACCCAGGCGCTGGCGGGGCTGGTCGAACGGCGCGACCTCACGGTGCCGTTCGGCGCGCTCGCCCTGCTCATCGCCCTCGGGCTCGGGGCCCTGCACGCGCTCGCCCCGGGCCACGGGAAGACCCTGATGGCCGCGGCGGCCGCGGCGGGCGGCCGGAACTCGCTGCGGGAGGTGCTGACGCTGGGCGCCTCGGTGACGGTCACCCACACGCTCGGCGTCCTCGCGCTGGGCGCCCTGATCGTGGCGGGGTCGGCCGTCGCCCCGTCCGTCGTCGGCTGGCTGGGCGTGGCGAGCGGGATCCTGGTCGCGGTGGCGGGGGCGCTGCTGGCGCGGCGCGCGTGGCAGGACCGGGCGCACGGACGCGGGCACACGCACGTCCACTGGCTCGGCGGCGGGCGGTTCCGTACGTACACGCACACGCACTCGTCCGGCGATGACCACGCACACGGCCACGAGCGGGCCCGGGACGGCGCACAGGAGCACGGGCACGGGCACGGGCACGGGGACGGGCAAGGAAGCGGAGAAGGCGGCGGGCACGGGCACCACCATGAGCACCGGCACGGCCACGAGCACCCCGCCGCCGGCCACGGGCCCCACCACGACCACGGGGGCGACCGCCGGCGGCCCCTGCGGCGCAGCATCCTGCTCGGTCTCGCCGGCGGCCTCGTCCCGAGCCCTTCCGCCGTGGTCGTGCTGGTCGGCGCCGCGGCGCTCGGCCACGCCTGGTTCGGACTGCTCCTCGTCATCGCGTACGGGGCCGGGCTGGCCCTCACGCTCACCGCGGCCGGGTTCGCCGTCGTGCGGCTCGGGAGCAAGGTGGCGGCTCGGCTCGCACGGCGGCGGGCGGCCGGGCGGCTGGCCGGTTTCGTACGGCGGTCGGCACCGATCGGCACCGCGCTCACCGTCGTCGCCCTGGGATGCGGATTGGTGCTCAGGGGGGCCGCAGGAGCCCTGAGTTGAGCTAGCTTGGAGTGGTTTCCACCGTGATGGTCGCTCTGCTGCGAACGGGGGGCTCGTCATGAGCGAAGTGCCGGGCGACGGACGGGACGACGAGCCGCGGGTGGCGGGGCGCTACCGCCTCCTGGCCCGGCTGGGCGAGGGCGGCATGGGCGTCGTCTGGCGCGCCCGCGACGAACTGCTGGGGCGGGAGGTCGCGGTCAAGGAGGTCCGCGCACCGTCCGGCCTCGGCACCACCGAGGTGCGGCGGCTCTACGCCCGGCTGGAGCGCGAGGGCTGGGCCGCCGCCCGGATCTCGCACCGCAACGTGGTCACGGTGTACGACGTGGCGTCCCAGGACGGACGTCCGTGGATCGTGATGGAGCTCGTCCGCGGGCTCTCGCTGTCGGAGGCGCTCGCCGCGGAGGGCCCCATGGCGCCGCAGCGCGCCGCGCACATCGGGGCGGAGGTGCTCGCGGCCCTGCGCGCCGCCCACGGGGCCGGCGTACTGCACCGGGACGTGAAGCCGGGCAACGTCCTGCTCGCCAACGACGGCCGCGTCGTCCTCACGGACTTCGGGATCGCCTCGGTCGAAGGCACGTCCGGGCTGACCCTGACCGGTGAGCTCGTCGGCTCGCCCGAGTTCCTCGCCCCGGAGCGGGCACTGGGGCGCACCCCGGGTCCCGGGTCGGACCTGTGGTCGCTCGGGGTCCTGCTGTACGCGGCGGTCGAGGGGCGGTCGCCGTTCCGTCAGGACACGCCGCTCAGCACGCTCCGCGCCGTCGTGGACGAGGAACTGCCCGCCCCGCGCCGAGCCGGTGCGCTGGAGCCGGTGATCGCCGGTCTGCTGCGGAAGGACCCGGCGGAGCGGACGCCCTCGGAGGAGGCGGAACGGCAGCTCAGGATCATCGGTGCGGGAGGCACGCCCCGCACCGGTTCCCCGGCGGGCTCCGGACCGTCCGCGCCGGCCGTCGCATCCGCCGCGCCCGTCGCGCGGGCCGGGGTCCTCGGCCCGGGCGCGGGTACGACGGCGACGACGGCGATCGCGGCCCGGGACGGCGCCGGCCCGGCCCCGGATCGACCGCGGCGCGCGGTCGTCGTGCTGACCGCCGGAATCGCCGCCCTGCTCCTGTCGCTGGGCGGTCTCACCTACGCCCTGCTGAACGACGGGTACGGAAACGGGGGCGGCGGGACCGGGGGGACGAGGGGCAGCGGCGCGAGCGGCGGTTCCGGGAGCGGCGGTACGGCGGCCGGGGGCGGTTCGGAGTCCGGTCGGGCGACCCCCTCCGGCGAGGACCCCACCGCGACGGGTGACGGCGGGACGGCGGCGACCGGCGGCGGCCCCTCGCCCACGGAGCGGCCGCGGCAGAGCGTCCACGCGCGGGTCCACGCGATCCGTACGGAGTACCGCGGGACGTGTCCCCCGCCCGAGGCGGAGGCTCCGGCGTTCCGGGCGACGGTCACCGTCGGGAGCGTCCCCGTCTCCGTGGGGTATCGCTGGGTGACCCGGAGCGGCCGGGGCACCGACGGCGACTGGAAGACGCTCGACTTCCCCTCGGGCGAGGGGAAGTCGCGGGAGATCGGTCATGTGGAGCGGGTCCACACCGAGGGCGCGGTGCACCACGACCGGATCCGGCTGGAGATCAGGAGTCCGGTCGCGGCGCGCTCGGAGTGGGTGGCGTTCTCGGTGACGTGCGAGGAGGAGTCCCCGACGGGCACTCCGTCCTCGCCGGGTGGGCCCACCTACTCGGGTGGGTCCGGTCAGGCCGCCGACCGGAACGGCGGCAGGTAGCCCCCGGACTGTCCGGAGGCCGTCGGGTGGTAGGACTCCCCGATGTTCAGCCAGTTGACGCTGTGCAGCCATGAGGCGCCCGAGCAGATCTCGTGCCCGGTGAAGGACGGCACGACGTCCGCAAAGGTGAAGCCGTGGTCGGCGACGCGCTTGGCGATGGCCGCGTTGAGGTGGTCGGCTCCGCTGTTGATCGCGGTGCGCTCGTTCTCGGTCAGGCCGGCGATGCAGCTGCCGTTGAGCTTGTAGAAGCGGGGATAGCCGAGGACGACGACCCGCGCCGACGGCGACTTGGACCTGATGGTCGAGTACACCGAGTCGAGCCGGGCCGGGAGGGTCGTGTCCACGAAGCGCTTGGCCTCCTGGACGCGGGCCACGCAGGTGCTTTCGGACTGCAGGACGCAGGTCGTCATCACATCGGCGAAGCCGGCGTCGTTGCCGCCGATCGTGATGGACACGAGATCGGTCCCGGAGTTGAGGGGAGCGAGCTGGTTCGCCAGAACATCACCCGTACGAGCGCCCGAGCAGGCGGTGAAGGCGAACGACGAGGGTGAATTGGCGGCCGCCCAGAGGGCGGGATAGGCGCGGTTGGTGCGCTTGCACGAGCCGCTGTCGCCCAGGTAGGCGCCGGCGCCGACGCCGGAGGAGTACGAGTCGCCGAGGGCCACGTAGTCGACCGCGGCCGCGGATTGCGCGGCCTGGGCCTGGCCCGCGCCCGTGAGGGCGAGGGCTGCGCCGAGGAGGAGTGAGGATGAGATTGCCGCGATTCGGGACAGTTTCATGGAACCTCCCATTAGCAGGATCTCTGCTCAACTGTCGTAGCATGTCCCCTAGTTCACCGGAAGTGTTCATGCCAAAAACAATGCGACCGGGCAACAGGGGTGTTACGCAGTGGTTCTTGACGGACCGTCGGGGATGACGGGAAGGACGGAGCCCAGCATTCCGGCAATCCGCCGCATCGGCGGACAAACACGCCGGGGGTAAATGATCTAGGGCCTTCCTCCCGCACTCCGGGTCCGCTCCGGACGCCCCCGCACCGCCGTGCTTCCGGTCGGCGACCCTCGGCGGCGCTCGCGGCACTCACCGCACTCGGATCGACCCCGTACGCGCCCCTCACGCCCTCCCACCGCACGGCCGGTCCGGGCTCCGCACCCCCCTGTCCGGAAAGCGCTCATCACAGCCGTCACAGCGCTTGCTTTCCGCCCCTCAGGTATCGCATTGCATAACAGGTTTGTGCATTTCAGCACGCCCCGGCAAAAGAAGTAGAAAAGTGCGCCCTACGGCCAGGTCTTGTCATACAGTCCCAATCATCAATACCGTCGTACATCCACCCGCAACGGACCATCAAAGGCGACTCCTGGGGAGGGGTCTGACGTCGCGACGGTCCGTGGCGGGGCGCGGTAGGGGGGTGCCGTGCTCGGTCGCACTTGTGCCGAGTCGCGTACCGCGCGGCCAGCTATGCCAGCTCGCCCAGCCTGTACGGAGATCCATGCCGTCCTGGCCGGGGTGAGAACAACCCCCCTTTCGAACCGGACACTCATCCGGACCGCCCGGGGGCGGGCGGTCCACCGGACGAGAGGGAAACCGACTCATGAGCTCGTTCCTGCGCCCGGCGGTCCCGGGTCCTCACGATCCGATGGCCACGGCCGGCGCGCCCGCGCCGGTCATGGCGACGGCCACCGCCACGGCCACGCTCGGCCGGATACCGGCCCAGTACCGTCCGATCTCCTCGCACCTCGCCATCGCGCCGCCGGTCAGCGTCGTGATCCCGGCGATGAACGAGGCGAAGAACCTCCCGCACGTCTTCGGGACCCTGCCCGAGTGGATCCACGAAGTCGTGCTCGTCGACGGCAACTCCACGGACGACACGGTCGACGTCGCCCGCGGACTGTGGCCCGGCGTCAAGGTCGTCAAGCAGGCCGGCAAGGGCAAGGGAGACGCGCTCATCAGCGGTTTCGCCGCCTGCACCGGCGACATCATCGTCATGGTCGACGCGGACGGATCGGCCGACGGCCAGGAGATCGTCAGCTATGTCTCCGCCCTGGTCGGCGGCGCCGACTTCGCCAAGGGATCCCGCTTCGCCAACGGCGGCGGCACCGACGACATGACCCCGATCCGCAAGCTCGGCAACCGGGTCCTGTGCGGCATCGTGAACGCCAAGTTCGGCGCCCGCTACACGGACCTCTGCTACGGCTACAACGCCTTCTGGCGCCACTGCCTCGACAGCATCGCCCTGGACTGCACCGGCTTCGAGATCGAGACCCTGATGAACATCCGGGTCGTCAAGGCCGGGCTGCGGGTCCAAGAGGTCCCCAGCCACGAGCACCTGCGCATCCACGGTATGAGCAACCTCAGGGCCGTCCGCGACGGACTGCGGGTGCTCAAGGTGATCCTGCGGGAGAAGGGTGTCCGCCGCGCCGCGCGCCGCGGGCCCGCCCTCGGCCTCAACTCCCCGCGGGGAGAGGTCTCTTGAACGGGCGGACGTTCTCCGTGGTGATCTGCGTATACACCGAGGACCGCTGGACGGACATCCTCGCCGCCGTGGAGTCGGTGCGCCGGCAGTCGCTCCCGGCGCTGGAGACGCTGGTCGTGGTCGACCACAACCCCCGGCTGCTGGAGCGCCTCACCGAGGAGTTCACGGCCGGCCCGGAGGCCGCGGGACCGGGCGGGGAGGTGCGGGTGCTCGCCAACGCGGGCCCCCGCGGCCTGTCCGCCGGCCGCAACACCGGCATCTCCGTGGCCCGCGGGGAGTTCGTGGCCTTCCTCGACGACGACGCCGTGGCCGAGCAGGACTGGCTGCGACACTTCGCCGAGGGGTACGACGACCCACGGGTGACGGCCGTGGGCGGCAGGACTCTGCCGGTCTGGGCCTCGGGGCGCAGGCCGGCGTGGTTCCCCGAGGAGTTCGACTGGGTCGTCGGCTGCACCTACCGGGGGCTGGCGCCCGGCCGCGTCCCGGTCCGCAACGTCCTCGGGGGCAACGCCTCCTTCCGCCGCACCGCCTTCGACGCCGTGGGCGGGTTCGCCACCGGCATCGGGCGGGACGGCGACAAACGGCCCCTGGGCTGCGAGGAGACCGAGCTCTGCATCCGCCTCGGCCGGGCCCTCCCGGACGCGGTCCTCCTGATGGACGACCGTGCCGTCATCCACCACAAGGTCCCCGCGGTACGGGAGCGGTTCCGCTACTTCCGCACCCGCACCTACGCCGAAGGGCTCTCCAAGGCCCTGGTCTCGCACAGCGTGGGCAGCGGCAAGGGCCTCGAGACCGAACGGCGGTACACCACCCGTGTGCTCCCGGCAGGCGTCGTGCGCGGACTGCGGGACGCTCTGCTGGGCCGACCCGGCGGCGCCCGGCGGGCCGGCGCCATCGTCGTCGGTGTCGCAGCGGCAGCGGCCGGGTACGCGGTGGCGCGGGCCCGGGCCCGGTCCGGGGTGGCGTTCTCGCACGGGCCGATCACCACGTACGCCCCGCGCCCGGAGGCCGGCACTCCATGAACGACGCCGTACCGATCCTCATGTACCACGCGATAGCGCACCGGCCGGCTCCGGCGACCCACGGGCTCTCCGTGGCGCCGGAGGCGTTCGCCGAGCAGATGGAGCTGCTCGGCGAACGCGGCTTCACGCCGGTCACGACCGCCGGCCTCGGCCGGGCCTGGCGGCACGGGGAACCGCTGCCGCCGCGGCCGGTGCTGATCACCTTCGACGACGGCTACGAGGGCGTGCACCGGCACGCCCTTCCCGTCCTCGACAAGCTGGGCTTCGCCTCGACGTTGTTCGTGTCGACAGGCTGGCTCCGCGGTGCGCAGGAGGAGAGCGCCGCGCCCGACACCATGCTGGACTGGGGCCAGGTGCGGGAACTGGCCGCGGCCGGCACGGAGATCGGCGGTCATTCGCACACCCATCCGCAACTCGACCAGCTGGACGACATCCGGCTCCGGTTCGAGGTGCTGCGCTGCGGGGAGGTCATCGCCGAGGAACTCGGAGCCGCGCCGGTCTCGTTCGCCTACCCGTTCGGCTACTCCAGCCGCCGGGTCCGGCAGGCGGTGCGCGCGGCCGGCTTCGCGCAGTCGCTGGCCGTGGGGAACGCCCTGGCCCGCCGGCGCCAGGGGCCGTACGCCCTGGAGCGGGTGACGGTACGCCGTTCCACGGGTGCCGACGAGTTCGTGCGGCTCGTCGAGGGCCGGGGCGTGGCCCGCAACTTCGCCCGGGACCGTGCCCTCACCAAGGGGTACGCCGTCGTGCGCCGTACGAGGAGGGCGATCCGGTTGCTGCGTACATGAGTGCCCCGGGACCCGTACACGAGTGCGGGCGGCGAGAGCGGCGGCACGCCCCAAAAGGCCGTGCACCGAGGGCCGACGTGCCGGATCATGGCGCCATGACCGCCACCCCTGAGCACGCTCTGCCGATCCGGCTCAACGTCGACGACAGCGACTCGCCGTCGGATGTCGTCGACGCGCTGTTCCTCGGCCGCTTCGCGACGGGCGAGCAGCCGTATTCGCACAGTTCGACGATCGACAGGGTCAAGCCCGGCGCCACGCTGCTGCCGCCGGGCGCCCGCGTGCTGCGCGCGGCACGCGACGACGACCGGAGCGCGACCCTCGCGGAGGGCGACGGCTGGACCCTGCTGATCTCCCGGTGGAACCGCGGGGCGGACATCACGGTCACCGCGGTCAGCTCCGAACTCGCCGAGAGCGTCCACAAGCAGGCGACGGACGGCGTGCAGGACGAGCCCGAGCCCCAGCCGGAGAACGTCACCATGGGCTTCTGGTACGTCTCCCCGCGCCGTGGCCCGCACCGCACGACCCGCCAGATCAGCGCCGGCACATGGGAGGAGGTCCGGCCCAACTACACGACTCCGGTGGCTCAGGCGATGGACCGGCTGATGAAGGTGACGCCGGACGACATCGCGGGCCGGCTGCTCCTGCTGCACGGCCCGCCGGGCACGGGGAAGACCTCCGCGCTGCGGACGCTCGCCCGCTCGTGGCGCGACTGGTGCCAGGTGGACTGCGTCCTCGATCCGGAGCGGCTCTTCAACGACGTCGGCTATCTGATGGACATCGCGATCGGCGAGGACGAGGGCACGGCCAAGGGGCGCTGGAGGCTGCTGCTCCTGGAGGACTGCGACGAGCTGATCCGCGGCGAGGCCCGCCACGCCGCGGGCCAGGCGCTGTCCCGGCTGCTGAACCTGACGGACGGGCTGCTCGGCCAGGGCCGGAACGTCCTCGTGGGCGTCACCACGAACGAGGACCTGGAGCGGCTGCACCCGGCGGTCGTCCGGCCGGGCCGCTGTCTCGCCCGGATCGAGGTCGGCCCGCTCACCCGCAAGGAGGCGGTGTCCTGGCTGGGCGCCGACGAGGGCGTCGGCCGCGAGGGCGCGACGCTGGCCGAGCTCTACGCCCTGCGGCGCGGGACGGTTCCGGCGTCCGTGCCGTCCCAGCACGACGGGGCGGACGCGGGGTTGTACCTCTGATCCCGGCTCGGCCCCGGACAGGCGGCCCGGACCGCTCGGCGGGACGTCGGGCCGTGTCTCCCTCCGGCGCGGGCCGGACCCCGGGCCGGCCGGGTTCACTTGCCGTATGTGGCGCGCAGCGCGTCCTGCACTGCCGACAGCGCGTCGGCACGGGACAGGCCGAGGCGGTGGACCTGTTCGGCGTAGGCCTGGGCTGCCGTCGCGGCCTGGCGTTCCGCCGCGTCCCCGGCCGCCGCGACGAACGTGCCGTTCCGGCCGCGGGTTTCGATCACGCCGTCGCCCTCGAGGGCGCGGTACGCCTTGGCGACGGTGTTCGCCGCGAGCCCGAGTTCCTCCGCGAGGCCCCGCACGGTGGGGAGTTTGTAGCCGACGGGCAGTACGCCCGAGCGTGCCTGGGCGGAGATCTGGGAGCGGAGCTGCTCGTAGGGCGCGGGGGCGGCGTCCGTGTCGATGACGATTTTCAAGGTCACCACGTGATTGTCCCCCACTTCCCGGCCTCGGGTACGCCGCTTGGGAGCCTCGGGAAAATGAGAGGCGTGCACGGGGGCGCGCGCGTAGCGTGCCGCATCATGACTGTGATCGTCCGCCCTTTCCGCGCGCCCCGAGACGCCGAAGCGGTCGCCCTGGTCCGGCGCGCCGCCCTGCCGTTCATGCTGGTCACCCCCGAGGCGCTGGGGTTCGAGACGGAGCATGCGCATCCGCTCGCCCGGTACCGCCCGCTGGTCGCCGAGGAGGACGGCGAGATCGTCGGCACGGCGCAGGCGGGGCTCGCGTACGACAGTCCCGAGCCGGGGGTCGGCTACGCGAACGTCTATGTGCATCCCGAGCGCCGTGGCCGGGGCGCCGGTTCGGCCCTCGTGCGCGCCGCGGAGGAACACCTGGCCGGCGCCGGTGCCAACGCGGTCTACACGTGGGTGCTGGACGAACCGGGACACCGCGCCTTCGCCGAGCGGCTCGGCTACCGGGCCGGGCGCACGGCGCACTTCCTCCGCCTCGATCTGGCGGCCGGGTCGCTGCCACCGCTGCGGACCCCGCCGGACGGGGTGCGGATCGTCCCTGCGTCCGACTTCGCCGGCGATCCGCGGCCGCTCTTCGAGCTGGACGCCGCCACGACGGCGGACGAACCGGGCGATGTGACGGCGGAGTTCACCGACTACGGCCACTGGCTCGACGAGACCTGGGGACATCCGCTGTTCAGCCCGGAGCTGACGTCGGTCGCCGTCCTGGACGGGCGCCCGGTGGCGTTCAGCGCGGCCCGTACGGATGGCTCGACCCGCTACGGGACCGCGATGACCGGCACCGCGCGCGACTTCCGCGGCCGCGGGCTGGCCAAGCTGGCGAAGAACGACTCGCTGCACCGGGCGCGGGCGGCCGGGTTCACCGAGGCGTTCACCGGCAACGACGCGGGCAACGGCCCGATGCTGGCCGTCAACGAGTGGTTCGGCTACGAGATCTGTGCGACGGAGGTGCGTTATGTCCGCACGCTGGGGTGAGTCCTGGGTCGATGTCACCCTCGTCAAGGCCGGGCGTACGAAGATCCGTTACCCGGCGGAGGTCGTCGCCGACGACGGGACCCGGATCACCGTCCGCGCGCCGTGGGCGGGTGAGGGAGTGAAGGACTTCGGGTTCGTCCGCTTCGAGCCGGGTGACGTCTTCACCGAGCACTACTGGCGCGACCGCTGGTACGCCGTCAAGGAGGTCCGGGCGGGCGACGGGGCGCTGAAGGGCTGGTACACGGACATCACCCGGCCCGCCCTGGTCTCGGGGGACGAGTTGGTGGTGGAGGATCTGGACCTGGATCTCTGGGTGTCGGCCGACGGGGCGCTGATCGTGCGGCTGGACGAGGACGAGTTCGCCGCGAGCGGCCTCGCCGAGCGGGACCCCGGGGCTGCCGAGGAGGCCGAACGCGCCCTGGACGCCCTGGAACTCCTCGCCCGCCAGGGCCGGTTCACAGCGCTGCTGGACTGACGCGGGTCGCCGGCAGCGGCACGGCGCGGTCCGGCAGGCCGGGGTCGTGGGCGACCGGGTCGTCGTCCTCGTGCCAGTGGAGGAGGAAGCGGTCACCCCTCCGGTACGCCTCGAACCCGGCCCTGCAGTACGCGACCATGTCGTCCGGGAGCGCGGCGAGGGGGTGCCAGGCCAGCTCCGAGCACTTGTGCGGCTCCCGGTTGTACGGCTCGCCGCCCGCTCCGTGGTCGGCCTCGAAGAACCAGCCCGTGCGCGGCGGATCGCCCGGTCCGCGGTGCTGCATCACCAGCGCGACGCGCAGATCCTCCGGCGCGAGCTCGATGCCGATCTCCTCGCGCGCCTCGCGCACCATGGCCGCGCGCACGTCCTCGCCTTCCTCGACGTGGCCCGAGGGGCCGTTCCACAGCCCGTCCCCGTAGCCCGTGCCGGCCCGGCGGGCCAGCAGGACCTCGTCGCCGCGGCGCAGGACGAGGTGGACGTCGACGACTTCGCTGTGCCGGTGCTTGCCCGCGCGGGCCTTCTCGTCCCAGCGGGCGGGAGCCGCACCCGCGTCCCCGCCCGGCTCGGCACGGGCGTCCTCGCCGTGCCCGGCCGGGGCGGTCCGGGCCACCAGGGCGTACCGCTCGCCGTGCACGGTCCGGCCCCAGAGCCCGGTCACGTCGGACAGCCGTTCGTGCTCGATCCTCCGGGTGAGCGGTCCTAGGGCGGCGATCAACCGGGCGGCCGGCAGTCCGCTGCCGTCCCACACCCCTTCGACCAGCACCAGCCGCCCGCCCGGGCGCAGGAGGGAGGTCCAGTGGGCGAGGGCCGCCTCGGGGTCCCGCAGTGCCCACAGCACATGGCGCACCAGCACGGCGTCGAAGCGCCGGTCCCCCACCGGGGGCCGCTCCGCGGGGCCCGTCAGCACCTCGGCCCGCGTGCCCGCGAGTTTGCGGCGCGCGGCCTCCGCCATCCGCGGCGAGATGTCGACGGCGGTCACCCGGTGGCCCTGCCCGGCGGCGAGCAGGGCGAGGCTGCCCGTGCCGCAGCCGAGGTCGAGCACGTCGGAGGGCTCCGGCGGCAGCCAGTGCCGCATGCGCTCCGTCCAGGCGCGGCGGACCGCGGGATCGCGCAGCCCGTGGTCGGGCTCGTCGTCGAAGGTGTCCGCGGCGGCGTCCCAGTCGATCGTCGTCATGTGCCCGATCGTCGCAGCCGCCACTGACAACGGGTCCGTCAGCGAAGGACCTTGCGGTAGTGGATGCGGTCGTACGGGCCCCCATCCGGTGCTCGACGGCCTCGTAGCCGTACCGCTCGTACATCCGCCGGTTCTCCCACATCCTGGCGTTCGTCAGCAGCCGTACCCCGGGCAGGCCGAGCTCGCGGGCGTGCTCCTCGACCCAGGCGAGCAGCCGGCGGCCGAGGCCGGTGCCCTGCGCGTCGGGGTGGACGGCGATGGAGTCCAGCCAGAGGTGGTCGGGCGCGGGGACCAGCACCAGGACCCCGTCGACGGGGTCGCCGGTGACGCGGACCCGGCCGGCCGCCACGTTCGCCGCGTGGTCGGCCTGCATCGGCGCCGGCACGAGACCGATCCGTTCGACGTAGTGGTGGTAGGCCGCGTCGGTCACCGCCTTGACCCGCGGGACGTCCGCGGGACCGGCCGGGCGTGGGGTGCCCCCCGCGCCCCGGGGGCGCGGGGGGTGGGAAGCGTCGGTCATGCCGTCACGTTACGACGGCGCCCGACGAGCCTCTTCAGCAAGGGCCAGGCCAGCAGCACCGCGATCACGATGTAGACCGCCACCGAGAAGGGGGTGCCGACCAGACCGGTCACGCTGCCGTCGCTGATCTGGAGCGCGCGCCGCAACTGCTGCTCGGCGGCCGGGCCGAGGATGACGCCGATGATCGCGGGCAGCACGGGCAGTCCGTAGCGTCGCATCCCGAAGCCGATCAGGCCGATCAGCAGCAGGATCACCAGGTCCAGCGCCTCCCCGCCGACCGCGTAGGCGCCGACGGCGGCGAAGAAGAGGATCCCCGCGTACAGGTACGGCCGCGGGATGCGCAGCAGCTTCGCCCACAGGGGCGCGAGCGGCAGGTTGAGGGCGAGCAGCAGGACCATTCCGACGAACAGCGACGCGATCAGGCCCCAGACCAGGTCGGGTTCCCGTTCGAAGAGCAGAGGTCCGGGCTGGATGCCGTACTGCTGGAAGGCCGCGAGCATCACGGCCGCGACCGCCGTCGTCGGCAGACCGAGGGTCAGCATCGACACGAGCGTGCCGGCCGCCGACGCGGACGCCGCGGACTCCGGTCCCGCCACGCCTTCGATGGCGCCCTTGCCGAACTCCTCCTTGTGCCGGGAGAGCCGCTTCTCGGTGACGTACGACAGGAACGTGGGAATCTCCGCGCCACCCGCGGGGACGGCGCCGAACGGGAAGCCGATGACCGGGCCGCGCAGCCAGGACTTCCAGGTCCTGCGGACGTCGGCCCCGGCGAGCCACGGGCGTCCGACGGGTATCGCCTCGCCTGTGGTGCGCCGCAGATGGGCGGCCACCCACAGCGCCTCGCCGATCGCGAAGAGCCCGACGGCGACGATGACGACGTCGATGCCGTCCGCGAGCTGGAGCGAGCCGAAGGTGAGCCGCTGCTGCCCGGTGAGCTGGTCGAGGCCGACGAGGCCCAGGGTGAGTCCGACGAGCAGCGAGGCCAGTCCGCGGATGCGGGAGGAGCCGAGGACGGAGGTGACGGCGATGAAGGCCAGCACCATGATGGCGAAGTAGTCGGGTGCTCCGATGTCGACGGCGAGTGCGGCGACGGTCGGGGCGAGGGCGACGAGCAGGATCGTGCCGATCATGCCGCCCGCGAAGTGGCCGACGGCGGCGGCCGCGAGCGCCTGTGCGCCCCGGCCCGCCTTGGCCATGGGATTGCCCTCGATCGCGGCGACCACGGCCGCACTCTCGCCAGGGGTGTTCAGCAGGATGGACGTGGTCGATCCGCCGAACATGGCGCCGTAGTAGATGCCCGCGAACATGATGAACGCGCCGGTCGGTTCGAGCCCGTAGGTGACGGGCAGCAGCAGCGCCACCGCCATGGCCGGGCCGATGCCGGGCAGCACGCCGATGGCCGTGCCGAGCAGCACGCCGAGCGCCGCCCAGAGGAGGTTGACCGGGGTCAGTGCCGTCCCGAAGCCGTCGAGGAGGGAGTTGAGCGAGTCCATCGGCTAGAGCACCCCCATCAGCGGGCCACCGGGCAGCGGCACCCCGAGCAGGTTGTTGAAGAGGTAGAAGGTGACGAGTGAGAGGACGGCCGCGATCAGCGGGTCGCGCCGCGGGTGCCTGCTGCCCAGCGCGTACGCCGAGCCCCAGAAGAGGAGTGCTCCGGAGACGGGGAAGCCGAGCGGTTCGATGAGGACGGCGTTGCCGAGGAAGACACCGGCGAGCAGCAGCACGGTGCGCCAGTCGCCGGGCTCGGCGAGGTCGATGTCCTCGCCGGTCCCGGCCTCGCCGCGGCCGCCGCGCAGCACGTCCACGGCGAGGAGTGCGGCGATCACCAGCAGGCCGGTGCCGACGGCGAGCGGCACGGTCCTGGGGCCCACGGGACCGCGCTGGGCGAGGTCGAGGGGCATCGTCAGAGCGTCGGCCAGGACGAGGACGCCGATGACGAGGAGCAGCAGGCTCACGCCGAGTTCGGAGTGGTCCCGCAGCCAGGTGCGGCTCCCGGGTGCCGCCGGGGCCCCGGGGTCCGCCGGGGTGGTCCGCGTGCTCACAGCCCCAGCTCCTTCAGTACGGAGTCGACACGGCGGTCCTGCGCCTGCAGGAAGTCGCCGAACTTCTCACCGGGCAGGAAGGCGTCGTCCCAGCCGTTCTTCCGCATCGACTCCTGCCACTGCTTCGAGCCGTGCAGCTTGGTGACGAGGCCGATGAGCTTGTCGCGCTCGGCGGCGGAGAGCCCGGGCGGGGCGACGATGCCGCGCCAGTTGGTGAAGTCGGTGTCGAGCCCGGACTCGCGCAGGGTGGGTGCGTCGAGGCCCGGCACCCGCTTCGGGCCGGTCACGGCCAGCAGCCTCAGCTCCCCCGACCTGATCTGGTCGAGGTACTCGCCGACGCCCGAGACACCGAAGGCGATCTTGTTGCCGAGGATGGAGGCGAGCAGTTCGCCGCCGCCGTCGAAGGGGACGTAGTTGACGGACCTGGGCGCGATGCCCGCGGCGCGCGCCATCAGCATGGGGGCGAGATGGTCGGGGCCGCCGGGTGAGGAGCCGCCGCCCACGGGCACTTTGGCGGGGTCCTTCTTCCAGGCCGCGACGAGCTGCCGGATGGTCTTGTACGGGGAGTCCTTCGCGACCACCACGATGTCCTGCTCCTCGGTGAGGCGGGCGATCGGGGTGGTGTCGGCGAGGGTCCTCGGCGACTTGTTCGTGTGGACCGCGCCGACGACGCCGAGTCCCATCGACATGGCGAGCCTGCCGTTGCCGTGCTCGCCGACGAGCCGGGTCAGTCCCACGGTGCCGCCGGCGCCGGGCAGGTTGAACACCTCGATGTTGTGGGTGAGCTCGGCGTCCTCGGCGTTCTTCGCCGCCGTCCGGGCCGTGATGTCGTAGCCGCCGCCCGGCGAGTTGGGGACCATGAGGCGCAGGCCGGGGATCCGGGTACCGGTGTCGGCGCCGCTGCCGGGGGTGAGCAGCGGTGGCCCGACGAGCACCAGCAGCGCCGCCCCGAGGAGGGCGAGGGGAGTGCGCGTTCGCACGTGAGCCGCCTTTCGGTCTGAGCAGGGGACGTGTGAAGTGGCCCACATGTTGCCTGTGCGTTAAGAAGCTGTCTCTCTTCCGGAATCAACGGACGTTGTGGTCCTTGTGGTCGCGGCCTAGCGTGTCGGCGTGACGCAGCGCTTTCCCGGATCGCACGGTCTCCAGATGCCGCTCCGCCGTGGGCCGCGGCCCCGGCTCCGGCTCCGGCTGCGGCGGGGCGGGGGCGGGAATCCCGGCCGGTGCACGGTGCCGGGCACCCGGGCGGGGGCGCCGGCGCCCCGCGCGGACTCGTCCGGCGGCTGTTCGTCCCGCGCGTGCGCCTCCGGCGCGGTGGGCGACGCCCTGCGGGGTGGCTCCCGGTGAACGTCCTGGTGGTGGACGACGACTTCATGGTCGCCAAGCTGCACACCCGTTATGTGTCCGCGACGCCCGGCTTCACCGTCGCGGGAGTGGCGCACAGCGGCGCCGAGGCGCTGCGTGCGGTGGAGCGGCTCCGCCCCGATCTGGTGCTGCTGGACATCTATCTGCCGGACATGGACGGGATCGGTGTGCTGCGCGAACTCCGCGCGGCGGAGGAGCTGGACGCGAAGAGGCCGCCGGTCGACGTCCTGTTCATCACGGCGGCCCGGGACGCCGGCACGGTCCGCTCGGCACTGCGGGCCGGCGCACTGCACTATCTGATCAAGCCCTTCAGTCCGGCCGCGCTCCAGGAGCAGCTGCGGCACGTGGCCTCGCTCAGAAGCCGTCTGGAGTCACTGGACGAGGCGCGCCAGGAGGACGTGGACCAGATCTTCGGGACCCGTCCGCCCGGGTCCCGTGAGCTCCCGAAGGGGCTCGCCGCCCACACGGCGGACCTGGTCGACCGCATCCTGCGCGAGCACCCGGAGGGCATGTCCGCCTCCGAGTGCGCGGAGGCGGGCTCGCTCTCCCGCGTCAGCGTCCGCCGCTATCTGGAGTACTTCGCGGAGACGGGTCGCGCGGAGGTGACTCTCCGGTACGGCGGCACGGGGCGGCCCGAGCGCCGGTACCGCCGGCTCGGCTGAACCCCCGTTCAGTAATCTCACTGGTCAACCAATAGTTGACGCTCGTATCATCTGCGCCATCAAGGTGGGGGGTTCCACCGCGCAGCGCAGGCCGGGTCGGGGGGCTTCGCGCGTCGTGCTGCCCATGAGCGTGGCCCTCACCGTCAAGAGTCATGATTCCGGCGGGCGGTCGCGTTCCGCCGGTTCGACCCGAGAGGTTGACGAGTGCAGATTCGCACGCGTGGTGGCAGGCACAAGCGCCGTACGGCACTGGCGCTTCCAGCCGTGGCCATCGTCGTCGCGCTGGCAGGGGCGGGGATCGCGGTCACCGAGTCCGGTTCCGCGGAGGCGAGTGAGGCGCCGCGGATCGGTGCGGACGCGCAGAAGCCCGTACAGCCGTCGCAGAAGGAACTCCTGAAGCGCGTCGGCCTGGCGACGAAGGCGGCGGGCGCCTCCGTCCGCGGCGACGGCAAGCGCGGCGTGCCGAGCGCCCGCATCATCGGTGGTTCCACGACCACCTTCGCGGCCGCACCGTGGATGGCCCAGCTCCACTACTACGACGAGACCACCGGCACCGGCTTCCTGTGCGGCGGCGTGGTCATCGCCCCGTCGAAGGTCGCGACGGCGGCGCAGTGCGTCAAGGGCGCCAAGTGGTACAAGGGCGGCACCGTCGTCGTCGGCACCGACCGCACGCCGACCCGGAACACCGACGGCACCTGGGACTGGCACGGCGGGACGCTGCTCGGCGCCTACCGGCAGTGGCACCACCCGCAGTTCAGCGTCTCCACGATGGACAACGACGTGGCGGTGCTGACGCTCACCGCTCCGGTGCCGTCCACCGTCAAGCCGCTGCCGCTCGCCCAGCCCACCGACTCCGCGCTCTACCAGGCGGGGCTCGACGGCAAGGTGTACGGCTGGGGCAAGACCACGTCCGGGCCGGGCGGAGTGTCCGCGGTGCTGAAGGTGGCGGACGCGGACGTCGTCTCCGACACCGCGTGCGCCGCCGCGTACCCGGGCGGCGGCTTCGTCAAGGGCCACATGCTCTGCGCCGGGGCCGCGCCGACGGGTGACGACGGCACCAGCGAGACCACGTGCAGCGGCGACTCCGGCGGCCCGCTGGTCGTCGGCGGCAGGCTCGCCGGCATCGTCTCCGGGGAGAACTGCTCGACGGCGGGCAAGTACGGGCTGTACACGAAGTTCTCCACGTACTCCGCCCCGGTCCAGGCCCGGGTGGACGACGCCAACTGGAACTACGACCACACGGCGGACCTGCTGGCCCGTCGGGCCTCTGACAACTCGCTGTTCAGCTGGCACTCCAAGGTGACGAGCCTCGCCCGCACCTACAACCTGGGCAACTTCGGCGCCGTCAACCTGCTCGTCCAGACCGACCTGGACCGGGACGACTACCAGGACCTGATCTACCGGGTCGGCAACGGCGACGTGTACTGGGACCACTACGTCCCCGGCCCCGGCGGCACCCAGGGCGACTGGGCGTTCAAGCTCGTGGCCAAGGGCTGGAGCAAGCACAAGCACATCGTCGCCCCCGGTGACGTCACCGGCGACGAGCTGCCCGACCTGCTCGCGGTCGACTCCACCGGCACCCTGCGCGTCTACCCCGGCAGGGGCAACGGCGGCTTCAACGCGCCGATCACGATCGGCACCGGCTGGGGCGCGTTCACCATGGTCCGCGGCCACGGAGACTTCACCAACGACGGCAAGGCCGACGTCTTCGCCCGCAAGAGCGACGGCAAGACCTACCTCTACAAGGGCACCGGCGTCGCCTCCAAGCCGTTCGCTGCCCCCGTCCTGGTCGGCGCCTTCGGCAGCATGAACGCGATCGTCACCACCGGTGACGTGAACAGCGACGGCCACGCCGACGTC
>NZ_FNHI01000013.1 GCF_900103455.1 Streptomyces wuyuanensis
GCGCGGGTGTCCCACTCGCGCGGGCGATAGCCGTTGCGATGGTTGACGCGTTCCTCGCTGACCTGCCCGTACTCCGCGTTGCAGAGGGCGTCGGCCTCCGCCGACATGAGCGCATCGGCGAACGTCTTCACCATCGCGCGCAGCAGATCGGGACTCGCCGAGGCGAGGTTGTCCTCGGCGAGGGCGTGCAGGGGCAGACTGTCTGGTGCGGTCATCGTGCTGATCTCCTTCGAGGCTTCGACACTTCGAAGATCAGCCGGTGGCCGTTCGTCTATGCGGGCGCCATCCCGATGCCGGAGCAAACCCCCGGATCAGGTCGAACCCGTACACCACTTCCCAGGACGCAACCCCCGCTGGATCGGGCATGCAGCGGGCACGGCACACTGGGCGTGTCGGCATCGGCGGTTCTGGCTGGGGGAAACGTGAGCAAGGGTTGGCCTGAGCGTTGGTGGACGACGGCTCTCGTAGCTGTGGCACTCGTCGGCATCGTGTCCTACGACGTCTGGTGGGTCGCGAGGATCCTTGCGGAGCCAGTCCTGGACTGGTGGGATCTCCTCGGGCCATGCGTGGGGGGAACCTGGTTCGCGCTCCTGACGGTGTCGACTGCCCATCGTGCGATCATCCTCCGCAGGAGCACACGAGCCGCAGATGTTGAAACGCAGTCCGGGGGGGCCAGCAGAACTGGAACCTGAGAGGTGGGGCAGGTCAACCTGTCACCCGAACCTGCAGCAGACCCTCTGGCGCCGCAAGGACGGCCGCTACGAAGCCCGCGTCTACGTACCCCAGCCTGACGGCACCCGAAAGCGTAAGACGGTCTACGGAGCCACCTGGGAGGAGTGCGAGACCAAGCGGCAGGAGCTGGTGCTGCGGGACCGCCAGGACGTCCCCACCTCCACCCGCTCCGCCAAGCTCTCCGAGTGGCTGCCCTACTGGCTGGAGGAGTTCGTCAGGAGCGACCGTAAGAAGACGACATACGCCAAGTACGAGACGCACGTCCGCCGCTACCTGATCCCGCACATCGGGACCAAACGGCTGGAGACCTTGGGAGCAGCGGATGTGCGCCGCATGCTCGCGGCCGTGGCGGCTCAGGCGTCGACCGCCACGGCGAAGGAGTCGCACCGCGTTCTGCGTAGTGCGCTCACGGCCGCATGCCGCGAGGAACTGATCAGCCAGAACGTGGTCAAGCTCGTTCCGGCCCCTCGGGTGCAGCCGCGAGAGCTGAAGCCGTGGGACCTGGCGCAGACGACGACCCTTCTGGAGGCCGCGAGGAAGGATCCGCTGTACGCAGCGTTCGTTCTGGCCGTGGCTCTCGGCTTGCGCCGAGGGGAGGTCCTTGGGCTTCGCTGGTCGGACATCGATCTGGAGCGCCGCACGCTCACCGTGCGGAACCAGATCCAGCGCGTACAGAAGGAGTTGTACGAGGACTCGACGAAGAACCGTCGCACCCGTGTCGTCCCTCTCCCCCTCATGTGCGGTGGCACCGCTGCGGTGGCAGCGTCTGCGGCAAGCCGGTCAGCGACTCGCGGCGGGGCAGACGTGGCATGACAGCGACTACGTGTTCACGACTCGCACCGGGCGCACGATCGAGCCGATGAACCTCAGCCGTTCGTTTCAGCGCATCGCGGAGGACGCAGGGCTCCCCCGCATTCGCCTGCACGACGCCCGGCACGGGTGCGCCACGCTCCTCTTTGCCGCAGGTGTGCCGGCCCGCGTCGTGATGGAGATCCTCGGGCACTCGCAGATCGCCGTCACGATGAACATCTACACCCATGTCTCCGACGATCACCGGCGGGAGGCGATGGGGCGCATGGACCGGCTGCTGCGGCGGCGCCGGCCCGAGTGAGGGAGCGGCTGCCGTCAATCACTACCGTCAAAGGCCCCCAACCATGATCGGTTGGGGGCCTTTGCACTGGTGGGCGCGGACGGTTTCGAACCGCCGACATCTGCTTTGTAAGAACCCGTAAACCGAAGGTCAGACCCTCCGAGAACTTCCGAGAACTCCCCCACAGCTTCCCTACCTGCGAAAACGAGGACTTCCGAGAACTTCCGAGGCCATTCGAGGGGGGATTGTGGCCCCGTTGCGGCCCCGCGCGGCCTCGCGGCCTCATGAGACCGCCCGCAGATGCCGGCCGGTGGTCAGCGCCGCCCGGACCTCCTCAACCAGCTCGGGGCCCGCGTGCTGGTACAGCCACGTCACCCGGCCGCCCCGCTCGTGGCCCATGATGACCTGGACATCCTTCTCCGGCACCCCGGCGTCCTTCAGCCGCGTGGCGAAGGTGTGCCGCAGATCGTGCACCCGCGGCCACCACTCCTTGCGGCCCGTCTCCGGGTTGACGACCAGCCTGGCCAGGCCCGCATCCTTGATGGCAGGGATCCAGTGCCGGCGGAAGTTCGGCCGCGTCAGCGCGCCACCGAGCGGGCCGCGGAAGACGAGCTCCTCCTCATGCAGGTCCTCGCCGTCGCCGACGGGCGATTCCGTCTCCGCCGGGGCCCACTTGTCGAGCATCGTCTGAACCGCCGCGACGGCGGCCGGGGTGAGTGGGACCGTACGGAAACCAGCTCGGCTCTTCGGCGCCATCTTGCGTCGGATCCGGCCCCGGTCATCGATGAGAACTTCCTTCACCTTCACCGTGGCGCTGCCGAGGTCCACATTGCACGCCCGTAGGGCTGTGTACTCGCCCCACCGCATGCCCGTCTCCTCCGCGAACACTACAAGGGGACGGTAGTAGTCGGTCAGCTGCTCCCGGATCGCGTCGCACTGTGCGTGCGTCGGCGGGATCATGTCGTCGGGGTGCTTGGCCGGTGCCGCGGACACCTCGATGTCCAGGGTCGGGTTCACGCTGATGCGGCGGTCTCGGAGCGCGGCGACCATCATGTGCCGCAGCAGCTCCAACACCTTCTTCTGGGTGGCGTGCCCCTTCACCTCGTTCGTGATCCAGTCCTGTACCTGGATCCACGTGATGCTGTTGAGCTTGCGCCGGCCCCACTTCGGCTGCACGTGGACCTTCCACGCCGACAGCTTCCGGTTCCGCGTCGTGATCGACTTGGTCTTGACCGTGGGCCACCAGACCGCGTACCAGTCGTCAACCGTGATGGAGCCCCGCTTCGGATCCTGATAGGTGCCCTCCCGGACCTGCGTGCGCACCTTATCGAGATGCGCCTGCGCCTCCTTCAGGCTCGGGAACGTCGGGCCACACTGCTTGCCCGAGGGATCCCGATACCGGGCCTGCCACGGGCCCGTGCAGTCCCGCACGGGCTTCCGCTCCTTGTACTGGCCCGGCGGGAACTCCGCCAGGCACAACGCACAGCCGCACAGCTTGCTGCGTTTCTGCCGCGGGTTTTGTGACGCTCTACGCGCCATTGCGGATCACCTGTCCACTCCTCCGCTGCTCGGGAACGCGGGGAGTGAGGTCTACGGACTCCCCGCACCAGCAGCGTGCACCGAACTGCGGCTGAGCGATGCCGAGTTGCTCAAGAACCGCCCGCACGGCGATGGCGGTGAGTGACGGGATGAGGCCGTCTGGCACAGTCAGGATGAGGGACCGGGCATCCCACACAGGATGTGGCTCGTGGGTGGAAAAGCGGACGAGGACACACATGTGTACCCCCAAAGACGCAGGCAGACAGGGTTTGCGTGCGCCGAAGGGGGAGGGCAACGGCCACTGATTCGACCGTACAGCCATGTAGTGGAATATGCGACTGTTGTTGCGGAAGCTGATGATCCGTTATGTGCAGGGAGTGACAGAAACCAGTCTTAGACTCACGAGCCGTCGGAACGGTTGTACTCCGCGAGCGCCCGCATCTGCGTCTCGGTGATGGACTGCTGTTCCGCGGTGAGCTCGCGGAAGAGCTGGAGGAGTCGCTCCTCCTGGTCCGGGGAGAGGGGCCCGGGTGCTCGCCGGCCGACGGCTGCGAAGAGCTCGGCTTCGGTGAACTTCGGGAACTCGCGGGCGATGGCGCGTAGCGCGTCGGGGCGTGGGGTGCGCTTGCCGTGGACCCAGGTGTTGACGGTGGAAACGTGGACGCCGACTCGCCGGGCGATCTCGCTGTCGGTGAGGCCCGGGTATGTGTCCTTCAGGCGCTGGAGTAGCTGCGCGAAGGTCTCGTCGGTGGGGGTGTCGGCGGTCTCCACATGCGTAAGGGTGCCCTTCGCCCTCTACTTTTCGCAAGTAAAAGTAGAAGCGTGGCGAGAACTCATGCAGCGCGTAGCCTCCCCGCCACGCGCCGTCGCATTGGCATATGCCGACACTATAGAACAGCCGTTCGAAGATCGCCGCTCTTTGGGCAACCCCTCCGGAGTTCTCGGCACTTCTCGTTGACAAGCCTTCGACTGCGACTGTAGAAATGTCGCAAGCGACTCAGACCGAGAAGCTCAACCGCCTCACCCCGCACGAGGTACCCATGCCAAAGCTGCTCCGCAAGAGCGACGGCCAGCCACTCCGCGACGAAATGCGGCGACAAGGACTGACCCTCGACCAACTCTCCGAGAAGACCCGCAAGGTCGATCCGGCGGGACGCGGAGTCAGCCCGGCCGCCATCGGCCGCATCACCGGCAAGGGACGCACCGCGCGAGACCGATGCGAACTGCACACGGCGTGGCTCATCAACGCGGCGCTTGACGCCCGGATCCACCGCCTGTTCAGCATGCCCCCACATTCGACTTCGACAGTAGAAAGGTCAAGGGCTGATGCCGAAGAAGAGTGACCGCTTCGTCCCCCTGCCGGCCGGCCTCCACCCCCTCCTCTCCCAGCCGCAGTTGGAGACGTTCTACGGCGTCTCGGACTGGCAGGTCCGCGAGTGGATCCGGGCCGGGATGCCCGTGGAGCCGTTCGCCGGCCGTCAGAAGAGGTTCGACCTCGCGGAGGTCCAGCGCTGGATGGCGGAGAACGACCCGGCGGCCAGCGACGACGGCGAGGACGCCGGCGCCCCGCAGCTGGTCGCCGCGACTGCCTGACCAAAACGTCGGGGCCGCCCGGACGGCCAGGTCCGAGCGCCCCTCGGTTCACCCCATCACCAGAGAAATGAGGCTCACCGTGAGCATCACTCTACCGACCAACATCCCCTCGGGGGACCGGCGCACGATCCGCGTCGTCGGCATCGAGCCGGCGCCCGTCGTGTACGTCGACCGCGACGGCGACGAGTGGCACCCCACCGACGAGACCACGCCCGACGGCGAGCCGGTCCTCGCGTGCCCGGCGCCGCAGAACCCGGACGACCAGGGCGAGGGCCGGTCGCACCCGTGGACGCTGCGCGCGGTACAGGCGTGGTTCGGCCCGCTCACGACGCGTTCGGCGGTGTCGTCATGAGCACCCCGCAGACCCACGACCCGCTCACCGTCACCACGCTCGACGGCTGTACGTGGACGCGCCGCGCCCTGACACGCGATGGCCGCGGCCTGTACGCCCTGGCGAACGTCCGGGAGTGCCCGGACTACGTGCTCGCGACGCTCCTGGAGCTGGCGGAGCACGGTGTCCAGTGCGTTGACCCGCTGGCCACGATCGTCGCCGAGGTGGGCGCCTTGCCGGTGCCGGTGGGCGACCCGATCCCGTCCGAGCTGACGGAGAAGGCCGCGCCGAGCCCCCGCCGTGCCGAGTCGGTCGCGAAGCTGCGCGACCTGATCGCCCGGCAGCGGGAGGACACCTACACCAGCCCGCTGCACCACGACTACGCGATCCCGCACGACCTGCCGGAGACGGGGGTCCGGCCGTGATCTGGCTCCTCTTCGCCTTCTCCTTCGCCTGGCTCGCCTTCTGGCTCCTTGAACTGCTCCTCGGAGGCACCGATGTCCGCTGACCGTATCGACGGGCCGACCCCGTTCCACCTCCGTGCCATTCCCGGCGGCGCCCGCCTGGAGCTGGACGGGCTGCGCGAACTGATCGTGCAGGACGTCCTCACCGCGCTCCTCGACCCGACGGACACCACCCTGTGGGACCGGCTGCACGAGGTCGCCGAGCTGACCCCGGAGACGCGACTGCCGGAGGGCCGGCTCCCGTACGAGGAGCTGGTGTCGGACCTCGCGGAGCGCTGCTCGTACCGGGTGCCGATCTACGGCCGGGAGCGGCTGTTGGAGCTGTCCCGCCGACTGCGGGAGATCGCCGCGCCCAAGCGGCTGCCGCAGCAGCAGGGCCGGAGGGTGTCGTGAAGGAGCGCGTCCTCTGCGCCCACGGCTACGTCCTGATGCAGGACTCATGCCCCGGCTGCGACCACGAGAGCGAGAACCCGCACCCGGCTGACGCCGTGTCCGTCGTGCCGTCTTGGTCCGACCGCTCTCACACCCGCTGTCGTCGCTGCGGCAAGCGGCCCAGCAACCGAATCCACACGAAGGGCGGTACCGGCCGTGCCTGAGCTGATCACCCGCCGAGGCTGGCTCCTCGCCGAGATCCGCACCCGAGCTGGTCTCTGGACGACCCTCCGCGCCGAATCCGTGCTGCGTCACTCGCCGTGGCCGACGTCCGGCCGCAACACCGCCCGCAAGGACCTGAAGGCCCTTGCCTCGCGAGGCGAACTGACCATCTGGCACGACCAGACGACCGGCCGCCGCGCGTACACCCCGAACACCGGAAAGGCGGCAGCGTGATGGCCCGACGCGCACGACGGCCGATGGCCAACCACCAGCAGATCGCCGCCAACCTCCGGGCCAACCCCGGCCAGTGGAGCGACGTCCACACCTACCGCACCCGGTACACGGCCGTGGGCATCGCCCGCTGCATCCGCACCGGCGGCCGGGAGGTCGCGGGCTACAAGCCGGCGGGGGCCTTCGAGGCGGAGATCCGGAACGTTGACGAGGGCACCCTCGTTCGCGCCCGGTACGTGGGCGGTGGTGCCCGATGACGACGACCGCGCAGGCCGGGGCTTCGGCCCCGGCCGCCGGCCGCAGGGTCACGCCCACCGGCCGGCTCATGCTCCACCACACCGCCGAGCGCGACGTGTGGCTGAACGCCCGCCGCCGCGGTATCGGCTCCTCCGACCTGCCCGCCGTGATGAACCTGTCCGGGTTCAAAACCCCGCTCCACGTCTTCCACGACAAGCGCGGCCGGCTCCCCCATGACGACGACTGGTCCGAGGCCGCCCACTTCGGCGTGCTCTTCGAGGACCCGCTGGCGCGTGACTGGGCCCGCCGGAACCGCACCGTCGTGGAGCCGGTCGGGCTCATCGCCAACGAGGCCGAGGCGTGGCAGATGTGCACCCTTGACCGGCTGTGCACGGAGTGCCCGCTCGACCGGTCCGTACGGTCCCTGTGCGCCCTGGAAGTGAAGACCCGAAACGCGTTCGTCGCGAACCTGTGGCGGCAGGGCCCGCCGGACGACGTCCTCGCGCAGGTGCTGTGGCAGATCCTCGTCACCGGCCTGGATCACGTCCACGTGGTGTGCCTGATCGGCGGCCAGGACTACCGGCAGTACACGGTTCGCCGAGACGAACACGTGAAGCTCGTCGCCTACCTGAACGCCGAAGCCGGCCGCCTGTGGCACGACCACATCGTCCCCGGCCGCGCCCCGGCACCGACCGGCCTGGAGCCGCCGGAGGCCCTGATCAGCCTGTACGACCGGCTGCACCCGGACCGGGAAGGCGTCGCCGTCCTGGACCGCGACATGGACGCCCGCGACGCCATGACGGAGTACCTCGAGGGCGTCGCGCTGGAGCGCGACGGCAAGCGCCAGAAGGCCGCCGCCAAGGCGAAATTGCTCGCCGCCCTCGGTGGGGCTCAGGCCGCCCACATCCAGGACCGCCCTTTCTTCTCCATCGAGCAGTCCCACAAGAAGACGCCTGATCTGGCGCGCCTCGCTGAGGAGTTCCCCGAGGCATACCGCGCGTGCGTGGAGGACAAGCCGCACGACCGCATCTCCATCCCGAAGTACGTGCGTGAGGAGTACGCAGCATGACGAGCCTGACCGAGCGCGCGGAGCAGCACGCGAACGGCAGCACGCCCGAGCCCGAGGCTGGTCCCGCCCCGACCTACACGCCCGCGCCGCTGCCGGACCCTGGCATCCCCGAGCCGGGCCCGGACGGGCCGGAGAAGGTCCCCGTCTGGGTCGCCTGGTCCCGCGTCATGGGCGAAGTCCGCGGCATCGACAAGGGCGATTGGTACGGCAGGCCCGGCGAACGCGGTAGCTACCAGTTCCGAGGCGTCGACTCCGCGCTGAACGCGTTCGGCCCCGCGTGCCGGCTCCACGGCGTCCTCGTCCTGCCGGTGCATGTCGAGACCGCGTACCGGGATGTGAAGACGTCCGGCGGGAAGCCGTCCCGCGAGTGCACCGTCACTGTGACGTATCGGATCATCGGCCCGACCGGCGACAGCATCGAGGTCCAGTCCGCGGGCGAGTCGATGGACAACGCCGACAAGGGAACCGCGAAGGCCCTGTCCACCTCGCTGCGGTCGCTGCTGTTCCTCGGTGGCCTGGTGCCGACCAACGACACCGACCCGGACGCTACGAACATCGAGCGCGGCGACGAGCCCGCCGTCCGGTCGGCGGCCGACTACCGGGACGAGATCGTGGACCCGCGAACGTCGCCCGGCCGGCTGGAGCAGATCAGTTACGAGCTGCGCAACGCCCGCATGCTGCACGTCAAGGTCGAGAACGAGCACGGCGACGAGGAGACCCTCGACGCCCTCGGCATGCGGCACTACACGGAGCGCACCAAGGGCGGTGCGTCGTCGTGACCGCCTCCACCCAGACCCCCGCGGCCGGGCTGACCACCCGCCCGGCCGCGGCCGGGGCCAGCACCGCCACCCCGTGGCGCGAGCATGCCGCCTGCCGGAAGCACGACCCCGCCCTGTTCCACCCCACCACCGGCGAGTCCAGCAACCACGCCAAGCGCATCTGTACCTCGTGCCCGGTCCGTACGGAGTGCCTGGAGCACGCCATCACGTACGGAGAGACAGGCGTGTGGGGCGGGACGACCGCCGGGCAGCGCAGGGCGATCCGTCGGGCGCGCGAGGCGCGGAGGGCCGGATCGTGACCAGCCTCGACCACGCCCGCCGGCTCCTCGACCAGCCGCCGGCACCGGTGATGCCCGGGCAGGCCGCCATGTGGCAGGACGACGCCCTGTGCGCGCAGGTCGGCACTGACCTGTTCTTCCCGCAGAAGGGGCGCAGCGGGCAGGACGCCAAGGAGGTCTGCTACCGCTGCCCGGTCCGCCGCGAGTGCCTCACTGACGCCATGCGCGAGGAGCACGGCACCAGCCACGAGCGCCGGTTCGGCATCCGCGGCGGCCTCGGGGCCCGGGAGCGCATCGCCCTGGAGAAGGGGGCGGCGGCATGACGGACCGCGCGGCCATCGCCAAGATGCTCCGGGCCGGGGCCACGTACGCGGAGGTCCGCGCCGAACTCGGGGTCGGTAGCGACTCGGTGACGTCGTCGGTGCGGAAGGAGTACGGCATCCCGGTCGTACCGCGACCGCGCCCGCACCGGCCCGCCGAGGACACGTTCCGGCTGTACGCACAGCCTGTGGACGGTGGCCACCGCCGCTGGACGGGCCCGTGGGCCGGCCGCATGCCGCAGATCACCCTCGCGAAGAAGGCCACGGTCAGCGCGCTGCGGGTGGCGTTCCGGATCCGAACCGGCCGTGACCCGGTCGGCTACGTGCGCCGTACCTGCAACTACCCGGGGTGTGTTGAGCCCGGGCACCTCGCGGACCGGGCGGAGCGGTCGTGACCGGCCGCCGCCGCCCGGCACCCGCCGCGCCGCCCCCGGGCGGGCTCCTCGACTGGCGCGACTCGTCCCATTGGTCCCGCGAGGAGAAGCCCTGCCGGTACTGCGGCCAGCCGACGAACCTCCGCGACTCGAAGTGGTCGCCCGCGCACAAGGTCTGCGCGGAGCAGGCCCTCGCACAGCAGGCCGCCGAAGCGGCCGACGCCTACCACCAGAACGGACACCTCCATGCCTGACCAGACCCACACCGCCGACCCGGACGCCGTCCTCGCGATGCTCCGCTCCGACGACACCGGCCCCGACGCCCCGTACCCGTCCCTGATCGGCGTGTACTGCGACGGCTGCGGCACCACCGTGGAGCGGGACATCGTGGTCTCGGACCGCATGAGCAAGGCCGAACGGTTCGAGGCCGCCCGCGTCCACCTGCGCCGCGAGGGCTGGTCCTGCACCTCGTCGGGCGACCTGTGCCCGACGTGCAAGCCCAAGCCGGGCGACCCGGGTTACGTCCACCACGGCGCGTACGCCCCGCACCTGAAGGGCGAAGCCCGCACCACGGTCGCCCGCCGCGCCGCCGACCTGTACGAGCAGGGCTCCACGATCAAGGGCGTTGCGCAGGTGATCGACCGCTCGTACGGCAACACCCGAACGCTGCTCCTGGAGGCCGGAGTCCGGCTGCGCCCCCGCTTCGGCGTGACCCGCAGAACGGCCCGGTGATGGCCCGGCCCGCGGTCGCACTCGAACTGCGCGACCTGACCGCCGCCGCCGACCTCATCGAGGCACTGCGCGGCACCCCGCCCGCCACCGAGGCAGCCGCGCGCCGCCGGCAGCAGCTCGCCGACCGCCTCGACCGCGCCCTCTTCGCCCGCCTCATCACACCGAACGGACACCGCTCATGAGCCGCAACGACCACCGCAAGCTCACGCAAGCCGAACTGCTCGCCGAGGCCCGCGAGCGCTTCGGTGACGACCCGCTGAAGTGGGCGTTCATCTGCCCGACCTGCGGCGACATCGCCACCGGTGAGGACTTCTCCAACGCCCTCGCCGACCACCCGCGGAAGAACCGCGCCGGTGAGGCCGTCATCGCCTCCGACCTCGTCGGCCAGGAGTGCATCGGCCGGACCCTCGGGGCCCTCGCCAAGGGCGCCGGGAAGTACAGCGGCCGCGGCTGCGACTGGGCCGCCTACGGCCTGTTCGCCGGCCCGTGGGAGATCACCCTGCCCGACGGCCGCAGCATGCACGCCTTCCCGCTGGCGCCGGCCGCCTGACCCTCTCCGCACCACCGCCCGGGGCGGCCGGCCACCAGACCCCGCCCCGGGCGAAGACCCGCACCACCACACGCGACGGAGACACCCAGTTGAGCACTGACGAGCAGGCCACCCGCGCCAGCGGCAGCGTGCCGCACGCGTACGGCAACGCCCTCGCCTGGCGCTGGTCGCGAGAGATGCCCACGGCCCTGCGCCGCGGGTTCCTCACCCTGCTCTACGCCCTTCGCGCCATGGCCAACGCCAACGGGGAACTCCGCTTCCCTGACAAGCCCATCCGTATCCAGGACATCGCCCGTGCCGCGGGCGCGGACGAGAAGGACGCCCGCCGGTACGTGAACGCCGGCATCGCGGCCGGAGTGATCGCCGTCAAGGGCGAGCAGCGCCGCGGGAAGCCCACCCTGTACGTCCTGATGGTCGTCCCGGATCCCGACTGGGGTGCGGCCGAGGCATCGCTGAAGGGGTCCCGCCGCACCCCGGGGAGGGCGCCCGCACCGTGGCGGAAGGACTCCGAAAGTTCGGGGGACCGCGACCCGAACCAGTTCGGGGGACCGCGCCCCGAACTTGAGGCCCCGGAGCCGGAAGAAGTTCGGGGGACCGCGCCCCGTATGGGTTCGGGGGACCGCGCCCCGAACGGTTCGGGGGACCGCGCCCCGAACAACCCAGGTACTACCCATGAGCCTTCCCATGACGGGGCCGGGGTCGTTTTCAAACCTCAGGTAGTCGGGGCCGCGGAACCCCAAAAGATCGACTTCACCCAAGAACAAGACCACCACGCCGAGCAGCCGCGCGACTTCATCCGCTGCGCCCGCTGCCACGAACGCATGGTCCCCCGCGGCAACCGCACCACCCACGCCCACTGCACCCCGAAGCCCGAGAGGACCGCGTCATGACCCCATACGAGCGCCTCATGGCCGAACAGATCCCCACTGGCACCTTCGGTGGCGCACAACCCGCACGGCGCCCAGAACGGCCCACAGAGCGCCACTGGACAGCCCTGGAACAACTCGAACACCGCCGCACCCTCCTCGAAGCCCTCGACAACTGGCACTCCGACCACGACCCGCGCCCCCTCCGCGCCCTCCCTGACCCGCCAGCCACCGACACAGACGCAGACGCCGCATGACCGCGGTTATCCGGTTCCAGCGGCCCTCGCGCACAAGGAGCAGCCATGCCCGACGTTGTCGACGTCGACCCGTACGCCGACACCGCCGCCACCATCCCCGTCTACCCGTGGCGGCAGGCCCCCGCCGGCCTCGCCACACGCCGGCAACTCCGCGACATGGGGCTCCGGCCGGGTGGTCATGACCCGGTCGCGGAGATCGAGTGCCGGCGCGGCCTGCGCCGGGCGTGGCTGTACCGGATCGACCTCGCCGCCCCGAAGATCCCGATGACCCTCGCCAAGGAGGCCAGCCTCGACAAGGCGATGGCCGCCCGGCAGACGTGCCCGAAGTGCCGCCGCCGCTATCACCACTGCCTGCCGCTGCGCACCCTCGGCACGTGCCTGGAGTGCCACGACGGCACCCCCGCCGACCGGTCGTCGTACGTGCCGCCCGCAGCGCACCAGCTCGCCGCCTGACCGCCCACCCCGCGCACAAGGAGACCCCGATGCCCGAGCAGCCCAACCGCCGCCCCGTCGCCCGCGGAGAGTGCCCCAGCTGCGGCCTGAGCTACGCGCTCAAGGCCGACGGCACCATGCGTCGTCACCACGGGATGACGCTGGCCGGCTTCTCGACTGGGGAGCCGTGCCCGGGCGTTGGGAAGCCGCCGAGCACCGCCCCATGACGGACGGACGGCCCGCCCGAGGCTCAGTCGGGCGGGCCGCACCACCGACCATCCCACACCCAAGGAGCAGCCCATGCCGATCCGGCCTGAGAACCGCCACCGCTACCCGCCCGACTGGGCCGAAATCAGCCTCCGCATCCGCACCGACCGCGCCGCCGGCCGCTGCGAATGCCACGGCGAATGCGGCCGCGGCACCCACCCCGGTCGCTGCCCCAACCTCAACGGCCGCCCCGCGTACGGCACCGGGTCCACCGTCGTCCTCACCGTCGCCCACCTCGACCACACCCCCGAGAACTGCGACCCCGAGAACCTCCGCGCCATGTGCCAGGGCTGCCACCTCCACTACGACCGCGACCACCACCGCCAGACCGCCGCCGCGACCCGACGGGCCGCGATCGAAGCCTCCGGGCAACTCGCCCTCGACACCGGGAGCGCCCCGTGACGTTCCTCCTCGCCCTCGCCTACGTCGCCCTCGTCACCATCACCACCGGCATCCCCCTCGCCCACTGGGCCGACCAGCCATGGAGACACCGATGACCACCGCACTCACCGCCCTGATGTGGCTCGCCTGCCTCGGCTTGATCGTCATCTTCGGGGCAGCCGGCTGCGCGCTCACCCTCGCGTGGCGCGACCGACGCGACGCCGCCCGAGCCGCCGAGTACCGCGCCAGACCACACAGCGCCCGCGTAGGCACCGCCGCGCAGGACGCCGCAGCCATCGCCCGAGCCCGAATCGACAAGGAGCAGCGCCGTGCCTGACCTCGGACCGATCGACTACGCCAACCTGCAAGCCGCCCAACGCGAGCAGATCGCCAACTGGCTCACCGACAACGACATCAACCCCAACGAGGTCCCCCTCGCTGGTGGCCTTCACGTCGCAGACCTGGCGCCCGGCGCCCGCGTCATCCGCTACTGCACCCTCGCCGGGGAAGGCCGCGAGTACCCGCTCCGCTCCGACCTGCCGCCCCCCGCCGGTGTGCCCGAGGTCATCGACTGGCAGGCGCGCGCTGAGCGGGCAGAGGCCGCCATCGAGCGCGTGCGCGCCGTCGCCGCTGACCTCGCCAAAGGATGCCCCTGGAGCGGGAGCGAACCGTACGCCGCGGAACGCATCCTCACCGCCCTCGAAGAGCCCAAGGAGAAATGACCATGGCCACCGCCAACCTCACCGTCACCGTCGACACCAGCCCCGCCATCGAACTCGGCACCCGAGTCCAGGTAGCCATCCTCGACACCCTCACCACCGCACGCGCCACCGGCCAGCCCGTGGACGACGAGGCCCTCGCCGGGCTCACCGCGAGCGCCGTCATCGCCGAACTCCTGCGCGTCGTCCCCAAGACCCCGGCCGAAGACGAAGCCGAGGAATACAAGAACAACTACCTCGGAGCCTGCAAGACCATCGCCGACATGCACGCCGCAGCCGTAGGCGGCGTGACCGGCCCGACCCGGGGCGTCGTCGAGGACGTCGCCGACGTCCGGGACGCGATGCTCCGAGCAGAGCAGGAGCGCGACGGGGCGTACCGCGAGCGCGCACAACTCGTCGCCCACCTCGCCAGCATCTACCCCAGCCACATCGGCTACACCGACCGGAGCGCACCGGACTGGGCTGTCGTCATCGTCCAGACGCCCACGGGCCAGATGAGTTGGCACGTTGCCCCGTCGGACATGGACCTGTTCGAGCACGTCCCGCGCTCCCGCCCGGGTGGGCCCGGCTGGGACGGCCACACCACCGAGCAGAAGTACAAGCGGCTGCGGGCGCTCACTCTCCGCAAGAAGCGCTGAGCACGCGCGAGGGGCGCGCCTCACGTCTCCCCAGACCGGCGCGCCCCCAGGTGCGATCACCGTACCGCCCCAACGCCCCACGGAGCACACGATGACCACCACCACCCAGCACCTCCGCACCATCGCCACCCTCTGGACCGACCTCCGCGACGCCCTCGCCCCCCCGAGCACGCCCGCCGGGTTCGGCATCGGCCTCCGTGGCTACCTCGCGCAGCTCGAGGAGTACGACCTCGAGGAAGCTCGAGCCCTCCGCGCGCTCGAGCGTGACCCCGCACAGATCGGCCAACGCCCCGTACCCATCAACCTCGCCATCCTCGACACCCTCCGCGCCGTCGAAGCCGCCCTCGTGGACACCGCCGACCAGATCGCCGCCGCCAACCAGCGCACACAGATCCAGCCCGCCGGCCCCGGCTGGACCCCCGCCGACCGCGCCCGCCGCGACAAGCTCGCCGCCGCCGACGCTGCACTCCCGCAGCGCTGGCGGTTCACCGGCCGGCGCACCGGCCCGTACGCCGCACTGTGGCTGTGCGCCCGCGTCCACGGGATCTCGTGGCCCGGGACAGCGCTCACGGAGCAGCAGCACCAGCACGTGGCCGCCGTCGCCGCCGGGGCGCTGCGCCGCATGGAGACCGCCCTCGACCTCGCCGACCAGCGACGGGAGCTGACGAGTACCCACCCGTGCCAGTGCGGCGGGACCATTGAGGTCTACGGCGGGGCCGGGGCGTCCCCGGTGGCGCGGTGCAAGGCGTGCGGGGCTCTGTGGACGGAGCGCGGGATCATCGCGTCCTGGACAGCGGTGGTCGCGGCATAGGCCAGGGACACGAACACCTGAGACAGTGCGACAACGTGACCATCATCCCGATCCTGGAGGGGCCATGAGCCAGCCCGAGCAGTCCGAGCAGCACCCGCAGGAGGCAGCCCGTGAGGCCCTACTGCGGCAGATCGCGGCGGCCGCCAACGCAGCGCCGAAGCTCAACCCCGGCAACGCGGCCGAAGCGCTGAAGAACCTCGCCGAGGCGTACGCGTTCGTCGTGGCACCGTCGCAACCGCACTGACCGTCGGCACGACAGAGCCCCCAGACCATCCCGGTCCGGGGGCTCTGCTGTGCGCAGCTACGCCTCGTCGGCGGGTGGCTCCAGGTCCGTGCGCTTACCCTGCCGGATGCCCGCTTGCCGCTTCGCCCAGTAGGCGTCGAACCAAGCCACCGAATACTCCGGTCGGCTACTCCCCGGGCGGAACGTGGGTGCCGGCCAGCCTTCGTCAGGGTTCGTGGCCAACCGGTGGATGAGCGTGCGGCTGCGCCCCACCCGCTCCGCGAGCTTCGGAATGGTCATGGTCTCCCGCGGCTCCTCACTCTCCGGGGTCTCGGGCATGGGCACATCCTCTCGCGAGGTGTGGACAATGTCCACACTTCTCGCTACGGTCAAACCGGCAACAACGAAGGCCCCGGCCGGAGTTCGCAGCTCCACATGGCCGGGGCCAGGCCCACCCCGAAGCGATCGAAAAGGCAGGCCCGCCATGGAGCGTACCGACCGCCCCGACCTTGACGCATTACTGCGGCGCATCCTCACCGAGCCCACCCGCGCCGCCCGTCTCCTCACCGAGACCGCCCGGATCCTCGAACACGAGTGGCCGCACCTCGCCATCACCGAGCAGCAGCTCAACGCCGCCGGCCGCGAAGCAACCCGCGTCGTCCTCGCCGGGCTGCCGAAGGTCGTCGGCGACGAGGCCAACGAGCGCGCCCGGGCTGTGTGCCCGCGGGCCCGGTTCCACGGCGGCGAGACGGCAGGCGAATACGCCCTCCGCCTCCGCGACGCAGCGAAGGCCCTGTGATGGCGCCCGAGCACGACGCACCCGAGCAGCGCACCGAGGTCACACAGCCGCAACCGAACCGGATCCTCTCCGAGCCGGCGACGCCGCAGAACTGCGCCGCCGACTACGAGGCCGCCGCCGACGTCCGCGCCCGCCTCGCACAGGGCCGCTGACACCACCAGCCGGCCGGGCCCCAGCCACTCACGCCCACGGGGCCCGGCCACCCTCTCCCGCTTCCGGAGGAGCACGTGAAGACCCGCCCCGTCACCCGCTATCGGCGCGAACCGCACACGGTCGACGGCATCACCGAGTACATCGACGTGCCGTACGAGGTCGACTTGCCCCAGCCGCCCCGGGACTGGGATCAACTCGTACGCACGGGCGTCACCATCGGCGCGGTCGTCCTCGTCACGGTCTCCGTGGTCTGGTCAACGGCCAGCATCGGCGAGCTTCTCGCGCGCATCACCGTCGCCGCCGCCGCGTACGGCGCCGCCGTCGCCTTCGACACCGCATGGATCATGTGCATGGCTGTCGAGTGGCTCCACCGCTACGACCCGCCCCGAGCCGCGAAGGCCCGAACCGCCGGCCACTGGGCACTCGTGGTCGCTATGGGCGCCGTCGGCGCGCACGGCTACGTCACCAGCGCGTGGGTCGTCGGCATCGTGGGCGCGCTCGTGTCCGCGCTCGCCAAGGGGGCATGGACGATCGCCATGTCCGTGCACGCCCACCCGCTCGACGCACGCACGCAGCAGTGGGTAGCGAAGCGCCGCGCCGCGCTCGACGGACAGCGGGCGATGATCCCCGTGCGTCGGGACCTGATGCGCAGCGAGGCACTGATCGCCGCAGAGCGGGCTGCCCTCGGACCCGGTCCGGACGTCGATCCGGACCAGTCCGGACAGGACACGGACGATCCGGACCAGCAAGCCGACGCGCCCGCGGGCCCGCCCATGACCGTGAAGGACGCAGTCCGGACCGCCGTGGACTCCGGGATCACCGCCCCGGACAAGGTCCTCGCCTACGTCCGCAAGCGGGCCGACGCCAACGCCCGCCCGGACACCGTGGACCGGTACATCCGCCTCGCCCGGATGGCCGGCTGATGGCCGCCCTCGCCGTGATCGGGCTCGGGATGCTCGCGCTCCTCGCCGGGGCTGCGCTTGTCGCCCTCGCCCCGCCCCTCCAGCGCTCCGCCTACGTGCTCCCCGCAGTGCGCACCGTCGCCGTCCTCACCGCCGCCATCGCCTACATCGCAGCCATCTGGAGCCACCCGTGATCGTCGTCACCCTCGGAGGGGTCACCGTCGGCCTCGCCATCCTCGTGCGCTTCGTCATCGTCTGGTGGCCCGGCGCGAAGTCCCTGCGCGGCAACCCCCTGCCCCACCTCAGCGGCCTGCTGCCGTTCCTCGCCGCATGGGCGTACGGCGTCCTGGCCATCCTCGGTATCGGCGGCCTCATCGGATGGGCAGCAGACACCGCCCTGTGGGCGTCCAACTGGCTCGGAGACGTCGCCCTCGTAGCAGGCGTGGGAGGTCAGACCGGGCAGGTAGCCAGGGGCGCTCAGTACCTGCCGCTCACTCAGACCGGCACCGCGCTCGTGCTGCTGCTCACCGTGGCCGTTGTCACCGCCGTGAAGCGGAGCCGGTACGGCCGGGACATCAAGATGGGCGCCTGGTGCGGGCTCTGCCTCGGTACGTCTGCGGGCATCGCTGGCATGGCCGCCGTGCCGCTCGCTCAGGCCACGAACTGGGCAGGGCAGGCACTGTACGGAGCACTGGCGTGAGCGCCGACCAGGCCGCGGAGCAGCCCGCGGGGGAGGAGCAGGGGAGCCGCCTTGCCGGTGGCTGCGTCGCCGTCGTCCTCGTCGGCGTCCCGCTGTTCGCCCTCGTGCGGATCGCCCCGGAGTCGGCATACGTCCTCATCGGCTGCGCGGGCACCGTCGGCGTGCAGCGCGCCCGCGCATGGAACGCCCGCCGACGGGAGCCGGCTGCCGAGGGGGAGCAGCCGGAGCCTGTCGACATCCTCGCCACGCTCCACGAGGCCGCCACCGACGGCGAGTCGGTGCTCCTCACACAGCTCCAGAAGGCGGCCGACCTACCGGACACGAAGGCCGTACGCGGGCTGTTGAAGGCGGCCGGGGTGCGCGTGCGGGCGGGCGTCCGTACGCCCGCGGGGAACGGCCCGGGCGTGCACCACAAGGACATCCCGCCGCTTCCCCTCTCCGATTCGGGAGCCCCTTCCGAGCGTTGTTTGTGCAGGTCAGGCGCCAACGCCAACACCAACAACGAGTCCGGGCAGGGGCCCCGAGAGGGGTTGCGTGTAGAGCCCATCGGGCAGGCCGGGGCCCGGATCATCGACCCGAACGAGGCGCGCCGCCGGCACGAGGTGCGCGCCCGCTGAACCCCGGGGCGGCCGACCAGCTGCCAGGCGAGCGACCGCCCCGGTCCCATCCCGATCACGAGACGAGGACGCCATCATGGCACTGAAGAAGACGATGCCCGCCGCCCCGCAGACCCGGCCCGACCCGAAGCACGAGACGACGTACAGCGCGAGCAGGGGCGGGCACTACCCGACCGGGCAGAAGCCCGTCCCGGGTGCCCCGAAGAAGCGCTGAACGAGGGCTTCCGCCGCGCCGGATGCGGGCGTACGGTAGCGAATCCGACGGCAGGCCAGGAGCGGGCCCATGCGCACTCGTGCGTATCGGTGTGGTGAGCTGCGAGCCGCCAAGCCGACGCCTGGCCTGTCGTCACTCAACAGCCCCGCCGCCTCCACCCGGCGGGGCTTCACTACGCCCGTAGTTGCATCCCCCGCGATCGTGCCCCATCATGGGCGGCAGATCCGGCGTGCCCGGATACAGGACAGGCCCACCCGCGCGGTGGGCCTTTCGCATTCCGCTTACGCGCCGACCACCCTCGTGCAACTCTGGTCCCCCACACGAGCATCGGGCCAGGGGGGTTCCATGGGGTGGATCAACAACGCCAAGGCTGACGCGGCGACGAACGCCGCACGCGAGGCGTACGCGCAGGGCCGACGGGTCCTGACCTTTAAGATCATCGAGGCGAACGTGACCAGCCGCTCCACGGGGCTCATGACCGGCGTCGGCGAGCAGATCGAGGCCATCGAGGCGCAAGGCTGGGACCTCGCGAACATGGCCGCAGCCGAGGGCAAGGCGTTGTCGGGCGACCGTACGGCGCTCGTCTGCCTCTTCCGGCGCCGCGGCTGACCAACCCACAAACCGGGCCCGACCGCTCACCCCCGTGGCGGTCGGGCCCTTCGCATGCCCGGAGGTGACCCGTGGGCGGCAACCAGCACACCAACCCAGTCACCGACGAAACCCGCGCCGACGTGCGCCGCCTCCACGCCGAAGGCCACGGCCGGAACGAGATCGCCCGCCGGCTGGCGCGCTCCCCGCGCACGATCAGCGTCCTCGCCGCCGAGATGGGCCTGACCTTCGACCGCACCGCGACCGAGGAGGCCACCCGGGCACGGGTCGCCGACCTCGCCGAGCGCCGCGCGATCCTCGCCGAAGCGCTCCAGTCCGACGCGGAGCGGCTCACCGAGCAGCTGTGGCAGCCCTCGGTGATCTACAACTTCGGCGGCAAAGACAACACCTACGAGTACGAGAACGTGCCCGAGCCGCCGGCCGACGCGAAGAAGAACCTCATGGCCACCGCGGGCATGGCGATCGACCGCTCCCTGAAGCTCGTGCCGCCGCAGGACGACGGCGGCAACGAGGCTGCACAGTCCCTGGTCGGCCAGCTCATGACCGGACTTGCCGCCGTCTACCGGCAGCAGCAGGCCGGCGAGCAGGCGCCACCCGCCGACGACGAGGGGGACGGTGATGCTCCGTGACGTGCCCCTCCCCCTGTCGCCCCGGCAGGTAGCGAGCATCGTTGAGGCGCAGGACGCGCCGATCGCCCTATGGTCCGGGGCCGTGTCGTCCGGCAAGACCATCGCGTCCCTGATCGCGTTCCTCATCCGGCTCACGCTCGCCCCCGACCACGGACTGATCGTCGTCATCGGCCGGACGTTGCAGACCATCGAGCGGAACATCATCGACCCGTTGCAGTCCCGGCACTTGTTCGGGCCGCTCGCCGCGCACGTCCACCACACCACCGGGGCGACAACCGCCACCATCCTCGGGCGCACCGTGCACCTAATCGGCGCGAGCGACGCGCGCGCGGAAGGCCGGATCCGCGGCTCCACGATCGCCCTCGCCTACGTGGACGAGGCGACCCTCGTGCCGCACGCGTTCTGGATGATGCTGTTGTCCCGGCTCCGCGTCGGCTCGCAGTCCAGGCTCCTCGCGACGACCAACCCCGACGGGCCGTTTCACTGGCTGCGGAAGGAGTTCATCCTCCGCGCCGCGGAGGTCGGGCTGACGAACTGGCACTTCACCCTGGACGACAACCCCAGCTTGGACCCGGGATTCGTCCGCCGGCTGAAAGCCCAGTACATCGGCCTCTGGTACCGGCGGTTCATCCTCGGCGAGTGGTGCCTCGCGAGCGGGGCCGTCTACGACATGTTCGATGAGGCCCGCAACGTCGTGGACCTCATGCCCTACATGCGGCGCTGGACCGCCGTGGGCGTCGACTACGGCACGGTCAACCCTTTCAGCGCGGTGCTCATCGGGCACGGCGAGGACGACCACCTGTACGCCGTATCCGAGTACCGGCACGACTCCACGGCCGCGCACCGACAACTGACCGATGCGGAGTACAGCCGCAACGTGCGGCAGTGGCTCGCGAACGTGCGCCGGCCCGGGGAGCACGGCGCGGCGCGCGGCGTACGCCCCGAGTGGATTTTCGTGGACCCGTCGGCCGCGTCGTTCATGAACCAGCTTTGGACCGAGCGCGTGCCCGGGATCTCCCCCGCGATCAACGACGTGCTCGACGGCATCCGCAGCGTGGGCGTCGCCCTCGGGTCCGGGCTGCTCCGCATCCACCGCTCCTGTGAGGGCCTCCTGGGGGAGCTCCCCGGATACGCGTGGGACGAGAAGGCCGCCGAGCGGGGCGAGGACAAGCCGTTGAAGGTGGATGACCACTCCGCGGACGCCTTGCGCTACGCACTTCACTCCACGGCGCACGAGTGGCGCCACCTGATCAAATACGAGGAGGTGTCCGGTGCCGCTGCCTGAGAATGACACCCCCTGGCCGCCGCCGGAGATGGCCACGGCGCTCGCCTCCATGGCCACCGACGACGCGTGGTACTCCGGCGACCGCGACCGGATCCGCCGGGCCCACCAGCCCAGCGCGGAACGCGCCACCGAGACCGGCCGGCGGCTCAGGTTCTGGGAGCGGCCCCGCCGGCTCGACACCCCGGACTACTCGCTTCACATCCCCCTCCCCGGGGACATCGCCACGACGTCCGCTGATCTGCTGTTCTCCGAGCCGCCGACGCTGACCGTGGACGGGACGGAGACGCAGGCCCGACTCGATGAGCTCGCCGAAGCGGGCGGGCTCGCGAACACCCTGCTGGAGGCCGGCGAAGTGGCGGCCGCGCTCCGCGGCGCGTACCTGCGGGTGACCTGGCATCAGGACCTCGCCAAGCGCACGTTGCTGACCACCCACCACGCCGACACGGCCGTCCCGGAGTGGACCAGCGGGTTCCTGACGGCGGTCACGTTCTGGCGGGAGGTATCCGCGGACGGCGTCCACGTGCGCCGGCACCTGGAGCGGCACGAGCCGGGCCGCATCCTCCACGCCCTGTACGAGGGCACGAAGACCAACCTTGGCCGGGCGGTGCCACTCACCGAGGACCCGGCGACGGCCGACCTGGTCGACTCCCTCGACGCGGGCGGCGACGGGCAGACCATCACCACCGGCATCGACCGGCTGACCGCGGGCTACGTCAAGAACATGGGCCCGGACCGTCGGGACCGGCGCTCCCCCCTCGGCCGCTCCGACTTCCAGGGTGTTGACCACCTGTTCCATGCGCTGGACGAGGTGTGGACGTCGTGGATGCGGGACATCCGTCTCGCCCGCGCCCGCCTGATCGTCCCGTCCGGGTACCTGACGAACGACGGGCCCGGGCAGGGCGCCTCCTTCGACCTGGACCGCGAGGTGTGGTCGGCCATCAACGCCTCGCCGACGTCCGGTGAGGGCATCACCGAGAATCAGTTCCTGATCCGGGTGGATGAGCACCAGCGGACCGCGGAGGCCATCGTCCGGCAGGCTGTGAAGCTCGCCGGGTACTCCGCGCAGTCGTTCGGGATGGATGGTGAGACGGCGGTGACGGCGACCGAGGTGGTCGCCCGCGAACGTAAGAGCATGATCACGCGGGATAAGAAGTCCCGTTACTGGGGCCCGGTGCTCGCCGACATGCTCGAAGTGCTGCTCATGATGGACGCCCGGTTGGGGTTCTCCAACGTGACCCCGGAGCGGCCGAAGATCGAGTTCGGCGACTCGGTGTCCGAGGACCCGAAGAGCGTCGCGGAGACCCTGTCGCTGCTCGCGCAGGCTCAGGCCGTGTCGACAGAGACGAAGGTCCGAATCCTGCGCCCCGATTGGGACGACACCGCCGTCCGCGAGGAGACCGACCGGATCCTGAAGGAGACCGGGCAGGCCGTCAACGACCCGTCCATGACGGGAGCTGAGGGGCCCGGCGCGCCCGGCTTCGGCCGCCAGTCAGGCGGGGAGCAGCCGAAGGGGGCGTGACCGATGCCCGTGTCCCCCGCGATGGCGGAAGACCTCGCGACCGAAGTGCGGCGCCTCTACGAGGACACGGAGCGGGCGCTCCTCGAACGCCTCGCCGCGGCGCTGGAGGCCGATATCGAGTCGCCGCGGTGGGCGGAGCTCAAGCTCGCCGCGGTCGGCAACCTCCGGGAAGCCATCGAGACCATCGCGGAAGCGCTCCAGCGGGACTCGGACGGCAAGGTCCGCGAGGCCCTGATCACCGCCTACAACCGCGGTCGGCAAGCAGCCGTCGCAGAGCTCGGGGCCCTCGACATCGGCCGCGAGCTGGTCGCCCGCGACACCCTGCCGAACGCGCCCGCCGTGGACCGGCTCGCCGCGTCCATGGCGGAGGACACCCGGCCCGTGTTCGTGCGCATCACCCGCGCGGTGGTGGACGCTTACCGGCGCATCGTCGCGAACGCGTCTGGCGGGGTGCTCCTCGGGGCGAACACCCGACGGCAGGCAGCGCAACGAGCCCTTGACCAGTTCGCCACCCGCGGCATTACCGGGTTTGTCGACAAAGCGGGCCGATCGTGGGACATGGCGTCGTACGCGGAGATGGCCGTGCGCAGCGTGACGGCCCGCGCCGCGATCGAGGGCCACATCGACGCCCTCGGAGAGATCGGCGTCGGGCTCGTCATCGTCTCGGACGCCCCGCTCGAGTGCCCCCTGTGCCGACCATGGGAGGGCGAAACACTCACCCTGTCCGGACAGTCCGGACCGCACACGATCCAGGCCGAGCACGCCACCGAGAACGTCGGCCGACTGCTACGGCGCCGACCACGGATCATCCCCGTGCACGTCGCCGGCAGCCTCACGGAGGCCAGGGCGGCGGGCCTGTTTCACCCCAACTGCCGGCACTCGTTGGGCGCCTACCTGCCCGGGGTGACGACCAGGCCGCCGCACCACCCCACGCCGGGGACGAGCTACGAGGACACGCAGCGGCAACGCGAGATCGAGCGGCATATCAGGCGGTGGAAGCGCCGCGCCGCGGCGACCGTGGACGACAAGGCCCGGCAGGCGGCGAACGCGAAGGTCCGAGCCTGGCAAGCGGAGATGCGGCGGCACATCGACGCGCACGAACACCTGCGCCGCAAGCCCGCACGGGAGCAAATCGACGCCGCACGCTGAGGGGAGACAGCCATGGGACGGGCGTTCGTTGCCAAACTGGCCCGGCAGGGCGCGCGGGATCCGCAGGCCCTCGCCGCATGGATCGGGCGCCGCAAGCTGGGGAAGGCAGCGTTCCAGCGGATCGCTAAGCAGGGCCGGGACGACGCCGAGGAGCAGCGGGAACTTATGGGCCGAGTGCGGCCCGGCGGGCGCCTGTCCCGGGACCTGACCGGGTTCTCCGACACCGAACTAGGGCGCGCCCTGTCCGAGCTGAGCGCCGGAGAGGCGCAACGCGTCGCGGGCGAGATGGACCGCCGCGACACCGCCGCCCGCCTGCCCGGGGCCCGACCCGACCTGATCGGCCTGTCCGACGCCGAGCTGGGCCAGCGAGCCGGCACGGCCACAGGGCCGGAGCTCGCCGCGATCGCCGAGGAGGCAGACCGGCGGCAGAAGGTCGGGGAGGTCTTCCCCGGCGGGGACCTCGCCGAGGACCTGACGGGGATGGACGAGAACACCCTCGGATGGTCCCTGGCCTACGCCCGCCCGGACGAGGCGGAGCGGATCGCCGCGGAGATGGACCGCCGGCACCCGCCCGCACCCGTACCGGCCGCCGCGGGCGCGGGCACCGTGGACGGGCAGCTCGCCGACCGGGCCGCGATCGACCGCCTGTTGGGATCCGACCCGGACGGGTGGGCGCACCTCGCCGACGACGCGCCGGACCCGCGCGAGGGCATGTCGTCAACGGAACGATGGATCGCCGACCGGGAACAGGAGCAGGAGTCGGCCCGGGGCGCGTACTCACGCGCGCAGGTGCAGGAGATGTACCGGGAACACGTCTACGTGCAGTTCATGGCCGCCGAGGACGAGCTCCGCGGCGTGCTCCTGTCCCGTGACGCGGACCGCGAGGGCATCGACCCCATGTCACTCTTCACGGGCCCGTCACACGTCGCCTACGCCCGCGCATCGGAAGAGCTCAAGCGGTGGTGGCAGGACAACCCGCGCACTACGCTCGCCGAGTATCAGGAGCAGGTGACCGGGCAGCGCACTGCGGCCGGAGAGACGGCCCGCCAGAGCCGCAATCACCAGCAGAACCGACTCTGACCAGGGGGCCGCTATGGGACCGCGCGAGCAGGTCGTGAAGGCGCTCAACGAGGGAGCCGAGGCTGGACGCCGCGGCGACCGGCCGAACGCCTGCCCGTACCCGTCCGGTGATCTCCGCCGGTCCGCGTGGCTGCGCGGCTACGCGAAGAACAGGCCGCTACCGGGCGAGTAACCACCTCGCCACCCCGGGCCCGCCTTGTGCGGGCCCTTTTGCATGCCCACCACGGCCCGCCTGGAGCGGGCCTTTCTCATGCCCCTGGAGGGCGACCATGCACCGAAACACCCTCGCCCGCGCGCGCCTGGACGGCGCCGGCTGGGCGCACCCGTACACCGACCCTTTCGTCTGCTACGCCGACGGCGGGGACGGAGGCGGCTCCGGATCCGGCAGCGGAGGCGCCGGTGACGGTACCGGCGGTACGGGCTCCGGGCAGGGCGGACAGGGGTCCGGACCGTCCGGATCGCAGTCCGGACAGGGCGGATCCGGGACGGACCCGTGGGCCGGGTACCAGTGGGACGGCAAGGTCGACTCCCTGCCCGAGCCGGTCGCCAAGGTGATCCGGGAGGCCCGCGAGGATGCAGGCAAGGCCCGCACCGTCGCGAAGGCCAACGCCGCCACCGAGGCACGCAACGAGCTCCTCGGCACCATCAGCAAGGCCCTCGGCCTGGAGGGCGACAAGCCCCCGACCGCGGAGCAGCTGACGCAGCAGCTCACCGAGTCGCACGGGAAGCTGACCGCCGCGGAGGAGCGGGCCGCGTCCGCGACCCTCGAACTGCACGTCTACAAGACCGCGAACCGGCTCGGTGCCGACGCGGACGCACTCCTCGACTCCCGCAGTTTCTGCGACCAGATCGACAACATCGACCCCGCGGGGAAGACCCCCGAGGAGTTCAATGCCGCCGTGGAGCAGGCCATCAGGGCCGCCCTCGACGGAAACCCACAGCTCCGTGCCGGCCGGGCGCCGCGGCGGGGCGGGGGCGACTTTGCCGGCGGGCCCGGCACCGAACGCCGCCCCACCTCTCTGAACGACGCCATTGCCGCCCGTCTGGGCGGCTGACCCTAGGAGCAACACATGCCCGTCACTCTCGCGGAGGCGAAGCTCAACGCGACGGACGACGTCGATGTGAACGTGATCGATGAGTTCCAGAAGAGCTCCGACATCCTCAACCGGATGACGTTCGATGACGTCGTCTCGCCGACCGGCGGCGACACCCTGACGTACGGATACCGGCGCCTCATCACGCAGGTGTCCGCCGACTTCCGTGCGATCAACTCCGAGTACACCCCGACCGAGGTCACCACGCAGCGCTACACCGTGGACCTCAAGCCGCTCGGTGGAAGCTTCCAGGTGGACCGTGTCGTGGCCAAGCTCGGCCCGGCCGCGTCCGGTGTGGTCGCGCTGAACATGTCCCAGAAGATCAAGGCCGCGCGCGCCAAGTTCGCCGACGCCGTGATCAATGGAGACACGGCGGTCGACGCCAACGGCTTCGACGGCCTGTCGAAGATCCTCACCGGCACCTCCACGGAGTACCTCCCGCTGGCCAACGGTGTCAGCGCGGGTTACGTCGACTGGACCACCGTCAACGACAAGGCGACCGCCATGGCCGCCATGACGCACATTGACTCGTGGCTCGCGTCCCTGGACGAGACTCCGGATGTCATCTACGGCAACCGGAAGACCCTCGCGCTGTTCAAGCGGCTCGCGATGTGGACCGAGCAGTACGAGAAGAGCGAGGACGCGTTCGGACGGCCGATCACCCGTTACAACGGGATCGACCTCGTGGACCTGAAGACGAAGGCCGGCTCCAACACGGACGTCATCGGTCTCGTTACCCGGGACGCCGACGGTGGCGGCGCGGGCGGCAACATCACCAACCTCGGTGACCTGTACGCGGTCCGCTTCGGCATGGACGGCTTCCACGGCGCCTCCATCGTCGGTGACCTCGTGCAGACGTGGCTTCCCGACTTCGCCCGCGCGGGTGCAGTGAAGACCGGCGAGGTCGAAATGGGGCCCCTGGCCGTCGTGCTCAAGGCCACCAAGGCCGCGGGCGTCTTCCGTAACGTCAAGAGCGCCTGAGAGGGGCACTGACCATGGCACGCATCGAAAGCCCCGACCCGCAGTTCACCGGCACCGGCCCGGGCGGCATCCACTTTCAGGACGGCGTCGCGGAGACCGACAACCCGGCGATCATCGGCTATTGCCAGGGAGCCGGGTACAAGGTCAACGGCGAGGCCCTGACCGACAACCCGCCCGCGGCCCGCGTGACCGCGGTGCCCGATCCGCGGTTCGTGCAGGACGTCGGCGACACCGCTCCCCTCCGGGACGCCGCGGTCGATCCGCGGCCGGGTGACGTCCCGCCGTCGAACGCGGGTATCGCGAACCCCCACGGGCCGCTCGTCGTCGCCCCCGGGATCGGCGCCCCGCCGGTCGTGGAGGCCCCCGACGGGGACGGCGTCGTACCGGCGACCGAGGTCAACCAGGAGCCGCCCGCACGGTCCGCGTCGAAGGCGACGTGGGTGGAGTACGCGGTCGCGCAGGGCCTGCTCCGCGAGGACGCGGAGAAGGCCACCCGCGACCAGCTCGCCGACCGGTACAGCGGGGGCGGTGAGGGCTGATGGCCCTGACCAGTTCGCTGTCCGTCGCCGCGTCCGCGGAGCTCACCAGCGCCGCGGACCTGGCGACGGGCGCGGTACCGCTCACGGTCCGGCACGCGGTGAGCCTGGCGTCCGGTACGGGCGTCGGGAAGGCCGACAAGGTGTTCCATGACCGGCGCACGCTCGCGGCGTCGGCAACGGAGGATCTCGACCTTGCAGGTGTCCTGCTGGACAGCTTCGGGGCTGCGATCACCTTCGCCCGCGTGAAGGGCCTGGTCGTCACGGCCGCCGCGGGGAACGTCAACAACGTCGTCATCGGCGCGGCCGCGGCGAACCCGTGGACGGCGCTCCTCGGCGCGACGGGCACACTCATCGTCCGGCCGGGCGGGTTCGTGTGCGTCGGGGCCGGTGCTGCTGACGTCGGGTACGCCGTCACGGCGGGCTCCGGCGACGTGCTGCGCGTGGCCAACTCCGGCGCCGGATCGTCGGTGACGTACGACATCGTCATCATCGGCGCGAGCGCGTAAGGGGGTGGCCCGGTGCCCAGGGTCTACGCCACAGCAGCGGAGTACGAGACGTTCACCGGGCAGCTCGCCCCGGCGAACGCCGGCCGGCTCCTCGCCCGAGCCTCGCGGCTCGTGGACCGCCGAATGGCGGCGGCGATCTACGACACCGACCCGGCCGGGTTCCCGTCCGACACGGACGTCCGGGACGCGTTCCGGGACGCCGTGTCGGCACAGGTGGAGGTCTGGGCGAGACGGGACGCGGCTGCCGAGGACGGAGAGGACCCGGCGGCCGGCCCGTGGACGTCCATCAGCGCGGGCGGGATCTCCCTCTCGCGGCAGTCGGCGCCGGTGGCCACGGCCGACGACACCGAACTGACCACGGAGGCTGTCGAGATTCTCGACGCTCTCGCCCTGGACGAGGTGGTGTGGTCGTGAGGCTGGGGTTCCTGTGGCAGCACACGGTCACCATGGAGCCGCTCCTCGGCACCGGCCCGACGGGCACCGTGTACGGGCCCCCGGTGGTGGTGCGGGGGCTGCTGCGGCAGTCGACGCGGCTGGTGCGGAACCCGGCCGGCGAGGAGGTCACATCGTCCAGCACGCTGTATGCGCCGCTGGACACGGTGGCGCCGCCCCGGTCCCGGGTGACCCTGCCCGGCGGCCGGACAACCACGGTGATTGCGTCGGTGCCGCAGGACGGCGGGGGCCTCCCCGTCCCGTCGCACCTGGAGGTGCAGCTCCAGTGACCCTCTACACGCGCATGTCGTGGACGGGGCAGCGGCTGTGGACCGACCGGGGCCGGCGCATGGCGTCGCGCGGGCTCCAGCGGGCGTTGGAGCACTGCCTGACGGTGTCGAATCAGCGGGTGCCGCTCGATGAGGGCACCCTCGAACGCTCGGGCCGTGTCGACGTGGACGGCCTCAACGGGTCGATCTCCTACGACACCCCGTATGCGGTCCGTCAGCACGAAGAGCTGACGTGGAAGCACCTCCCGGGCCGTCAGGCGAAGTACCTGGAGAGCGCCGTCAACAGCGAGCGGGCCGTGATGCTCCGCCTCATGCACGTATCGCTGCGGGACTGGCTCCGCGGCTGACCCGGAGGGGGTGACCGTGGCTCACACGCGCGCCCTCCTGGAAGGGCTCGCCGGGCTCCTCGCGGACGCGGGACTCGGGGCGTACCGGCCCGGCGGCGTGTACGCGGCCGACGAGACCGCGCTCGGGTTCGGCGCCATGCCGGACACCCCGGACCGGGTGATCTGGCTCAACCCGTACCCGGTGACCGACACCGACCTGACCGACGCCGTGACGGGCGTCCAGTTCCGCATGCGGGCCGCCGACCCGATGGCCCTGCTCGACCTCGCCGACGCCGTGTTCGCCGAGCTCCACAACCGGCAGGCCCTCACCTTCGGCGCGGTCCGCGTGGCGCTGCTCTGGCGGCAGTCACAGGCCCTACTCGGGCAGGACGCGACCGGCCGCGAGGAACTGACCGCCAACTACTACGCCCGGACCGTCAGGCCGGCGCCGTACCTGAACGACTAGGAGGACCGCGTCATGTCGACGCCGACCGAGACCGCTCTGGCCCGCCGCTGGCGGATGGACGTCAACATGGGCACGTCCGGCTCCCCGGACTGGCAACTGTGCCCGGCGATCACCGAGTTCCAGTGGACCGCCGACCCGAACCACGAGGACGACACCACGTACGACACCGACGGGTGGAAGACGAACGTCAAGACCGCGCAGGAGTGGGAGGTCGAAGCGACGTTCAACCGCAAGGCGTCGCCGGACTCGACCACGTACAGCCCGGTGCACGAGAAGTTGCGCACCGCGTTCCTCGCCTACGGGGAGGACTCCCGTGTCGGGATCCGCTTCTACGACCGCAACGGACTGCCGGAGGCGTACACCGGTGAGGTCCTCGTGGCGTGGGAGCCGCAGGGCGGGGAGTACACCGACCTGGACCAGGTACAGGTGACGCTCACCGGCACGGGCCCGCTCACCCCGATCACGAACCCGGTGACGCCCTGATGGCCGGCGGTTTCAAGGTCCTGGACGAGTTCCTCGGAGACTCCCTCGATCTGCCCGTCCGGTGCACGGACGGCGAGGTTCGCACCTTCCACATTCCGGCCCCCTCCGCCGAGGACGGGCTCCTCGTGCAGTCCGTCATGGAGGCCGGGATCCGCATGGCCGCGGAGGGCGCCACCCCGGACACCGAGGTCCTGGACGACGCCCGGGAGCTGGACCTGTACCGGACCGCTCTGGGCACCGCCTACGACGACGCCATGACGCACCTGGAGTGGCCCCGCTTCCGGCACATGGCGATGACCGCCGTCCTGTGGATCACACAGGGCATGGACACCGCCGAGGCGTTCTGGAACTCGGACGGCGTCCCTTCTCAGGCGGCCCCGAACCGGGAGGAGCGCCGCGCCTCATCCCGTGCGGCGAAATCGACCCGGTCACGGGGCTCGCAGAGTGGTACGAGTACCCAGCCGGCTACAAGCCGCGCCCGAACGGCCGCACAGACCTGACATGGGGGCTGCTCCTCGATGAGTGGGCGCTCATCGAGGCGGACCTCCACGAGGTGTACGGCATCGACCTATCCACGCCGGGCCTGCTCCGTGAGCGGTCGTGGCGGTGGCTGCGTATCCGCATCCTCGGACTCCTCTCCACGGAGTGCCGGATCTCCCGGCACTTCGCTCCCCCTGAACCGAAGCAACCACGGAAGGGGGGTCGACGGTAGATGGCGCTCAACATCGGTGACCTGTTCGCCACGATCCGCGCGGACGACTCCGGGTTCCGCTCCGGGCTCCAGAACGCGCAGTTGCGCCTCGCTGGGTTCACGCGCATGGCTGACGGCACCCTCCGCGACATGCACGGCAACGTGGTGTCCAGGTCGGACGCCATGGCCCGCACGATCGGCGCGCGGTTCGCCGCGGCCGCCCGGACGGCGGGAAGTGCGCTCCTCACCGCGGGGAAGGCCGCGGGCCAGTTCGGCGCCGCGCTCGGGGCGGGTGTCCCGGCCGCGGCGGCGATGCTCACGGCGCTCGGGGGCCTCGCTGCGGGGGCGGTCTCCGCGGGGATCGCGTTCGGTGCGTTCAAGGCCGCCGTGCAGCCGCAGTTGGAGAGCGTCACGGAGGCGTCGCAGGCCGCGGAGAAAGCGGACGAGGCGCACGAGAAAGTGCTGCTCAAGAAGCAGTTGGCGGCGAAGCTCGCGGCGAAGGGCGGCGAGGAGTACGAGCGTGCGCTGAAGGACGTGGAGTCGGCGCAGCGGGCCGCGACGGAGGCCGACGCGGCGGCGAAGGTCGCCATGGAAGGGTTGCCGCCCGCGACGCAGCAGACGGCGAAGGCGTTCGCCGGGCTGAAGGGCGATTACAAGGCGTGGTCTGACTCGCTGTCGTCCACGACGATGCCGGTCCTCACCAAGGGCATCGGGATCCTGCGGGATCTGCTGCCGCAGCTCACCCCGTTCGTGAAGGCCGCAGCCAGCGCGTTCTCCGACATGCTCGACAAGATCGCCGTAGGGGTGAAGAGCGCCGGATTCCGGGAGTGGGCCGCGGACATGGCGGCGGCGGCCGGCCCGGCGCTGCGCAACTTCCTGACCGCGATCGGCAACTTCGGCAAGGGCTTCGGCTCCCTGATGCAAGCCTTCCTGCCGCAGTCGGCGGCCGTCACCGGCGGGCTCGTGTCCATGTCGGCGGCGTTCGCGGACTGGGCCGGCTCGCTGAAGGGCAGCGAGGGTTTCGCTCAGTTCGTGGCGCTCGCGAAGGAGGGCGGGGCCACCCTCGGGCTGCTCGGCTCCGCCGCGGTGGATCTCCTCGTGGCGCTGGCGCCGCTGATCGGCACCACCGCGATGATCGCGAAGGCGCTCGCTCAGGTCATCAACAACACCCCGACTCCGGTGCTGACCGTGCTGGCGACGGTGATTGCGAGCGTCGCTATCGGCATGAAGTTGTACGCCGCGGGCGCCGCGGTGGTCTCGGTGGCCAACCGGGTCATGGCGTCGTCGGCGTGGACGGCGGTGGCCGGGTGGATGCGCATGATGGCCGTGGGCCTCATGGCCTACATCCGGATCGGGGCGGCTGCGGTCGCGTCGGCCGCGACGACGGCGGCGGCGTGGGTCGGGTCGGCTCTGGTGTCGATCGGCACATGGATTGCGGCAGTCCTCCGTGCCAGCGTGACGGCGGTGGCGCAGTTCGCGCTGATGGCCGCCCGGGCGGTCGTGTGGGCCGCGACGATGGCCGCTCAGTGGCTGATCGCGATGGGCCCTATCGGCTGGATCATCGCTGCGGTGGTCGGCCTCACGGCCCTGATCGTCGCCAACTGGGACCGGATCAAGCAGTGGACCGGGCAGGCGTGGGACTGGGTCTGGTCGAAGATCAAGGGCGTCGGGCAGATGATCGTGAACTTCATCGCGAACATCCCCCTGGTGCGGTTCTTCATTCAGCACTGGGACCGCATCAAGGCGGGCGTCATCAGCCGCACCATGGGCCTGCTCGCCTACATCCGCAGCCTGCCCGGGAAGATCGTGTCCGGGCTCGGGAACCTCGGCAGCCTGCTGGTCGACAAGGGGAAAGATGTCATCCGCGGCCTGTGGAACGGCATCAAGTCCATGGGCCGTTGGCTGAAAGACAGTCTGATCGGGTTCGCCAAGTCGATGATCCCGGGACCGATCGCGTCCGCGCTCGGCATCGCGTCACCGTCGAAGCTCATGGCGAAGGAAGTGGGCCGCTGGATCCCCGCGGGCATCGCCATGGGCGCCGAGAAGAACGCGGGCGTCCTGGACCGGACGATGGCCAACCTCGTCACCCCGCCCCACCTCGGGGCAATGGCGGGCGGGGCCGCCGTCGGTGCCGGCATGGCAGGCGGCGGCGGGCGGGCCGGAGGTCATCAGGTCATCGTCATCCGCGGCGACGGCAGCGCGCGGGCGGATTTCATCCTCGGTGAGCTCGCGCACGCGGTCGGCAAGCGTGGCGGGAACGTACAGCTGGCCGTGACCGGCCGAAGGGGGTAGGCGCGTGGCGATCCCTGACAGCCCGCTCGGGACGCGGGTGGAGCTCCAGATCGGCGGCACGTTGGAGAACGTGACCGCGGACGCTCTCACCCGCGACCCAATCACCATCACCCGCGGACGCCGCGACGGCAACAGCCGGTGCGACGTGTCGCAGGCGTCGGCGTCGTTCAAGAACACCGACGGGAAATACTCGCCCCGGAACCCGCGCGGGCCGTGGTTCGGGCAGTTCGGCCGCAACACCGAGATGCGCGTCTCGGTGCAGGGCCCGGAGGCGTACCTCCAACTCACCGGCGAGGCCGCGGACATCGCCACGACCCCGGACCATGCGTCTCTGGACGTGGCCGGGGACCTGGACGTCCGGATCGAGGCCACGGCGGATTGGTACGCCCCGAACAGCTCCCAGACCCTCATCGGGAAATGGTCCAGCACGGACGGGCAGCGGTCGTGGATCCTGCGGTTCTTCAACAGCTCGCTCGTCTTCAACTGGACCACGGCCGGCACGGACGCGAGCGCCGTGTTCATCCAAGGCGCCATCCCCGGGGGACTGCGCCGTGCCGCGTTCCGGGCCACCCTGGACATCGACAACGGAGCCGGGGGGAAGACGGCGACGCTGTATTGGGCGCCGACGATGGCCGGCCCGTGGACGCAGATCTCGCAGGGAACTGCCGCGGGCACCACCCCGATTTTCGCGTCCACGACGGCGCTGGAGATCGGCCCCAGCCAGCCCGCGAACGTCCCGCCCCGCCTGCCGGTGCGCGGGCGTGTGCACCGCGCGGAGGTGCGTTCCGGGATCGGCGGCACCGTCGTCGCGAGCCCCGATTTTCGGGCCCTCGCGGAGGGCGCGACCGCGTTCGCGGACTCCGCGGGCCGCACGTGGACCGTGGCCGGCGCCGCTCAGGTGTCCGACCGCGAGTACCGCATGGTGGGCGAGGTCCCCACGTGGGAGCCGAAGTGGTCCGTGGGCGGTAAGGACGTGTGGACGCCGGTGGAGGCGTCCGGGATTCAGCGCCGACTCGGGCAGGGACAGAAACCGTTGGCGTCCACGCTGCGGCGTCGGATCCCCACCGCGACGGGCCTACTCGCGTACTGGCCGATGGAGGAGGGTCGCGACGCCACGCAGGCGTACAGCGCCGTGGCGGGCGTTCAGCCGCTCTCCGTGTCCGGGTTCGACTTCGCCGCGGACGACTCCCTCACCGGGTCCTCGGCGCTGCCGAAGCTGAAGAACTCGGCCAAGCTCCGCGGCACCATCCCCCGCTCCACGGCGGCCGGGTGGCAGGTGGAGCTCGTCTACCGCCTGCCGACGATGCCCGCAGCACAGACCGAGATCCTGCGCGTCACCGTCGCCGGATCCACGATGCGCACGGCCGTCGTCTACGCCTCAACCGCCGGTGTCCGCATTGAGACACTCGACTCCACTGGCGACGTGATCGCCTTTTTCACGCACACGAACCCTGTCGCGATCGCTGATTTCGCCGGGGTGTGGAACCGGCTCCAGATCTTCACCAGCGATGCCGGCGGCGGGCAGACCAACGTGTGTGCAACGTGGCGGGACGTCACCACCGGCGGCGGCACGTGGACCGCGGCAACGCTCATCACCGGCGCGCAGGGCGCGGCGGTCGGCGTGGCCGGGGACTGGGGCGCGGCCACGACGGACATGGCGATCGGGCACCTTGCCGCTATCGCCCTGGCCGGCAGCGGCACCACGCCAGGCAGCGGGATCTACCAGCACGCAGACGACGGGTTCAGCGGGGAGACCGCCCTCGACCGGCTTTATCGGCTGTCCGATGAGGAGTCGGGCACGATCGACCTGACGTGGGTCGACGGCGACCCGTCACGCCCGAGTGAGGCCATGGGCCCACAACGGCCACTGGAGTTGCTGGATCTGCTGTACCAGGCCGCGGAGACCGACGGCGGGATCCTGTACGAGACGCGGGACCGGATCGGCATGGCCTACCGGGACCGCACCAGTCTCTACAACCAGGATCCGGCGCTCACCCTGGACTATGCGGCGGGGGAGGTCGCGCCGCCGCTGGAGCCGGTAGAGGACGACCAGGACCTCCGCAACGACATCACCCGCACCCGCGAAGGAGGGAGCTCGGCGCGCGTGGTCCTCGCGGACGGGCCGCTGTCCGTGCAGCCGCCGCCGGCCGGTGTCGGCGTCTACGACGACGCGCAGACCCGTTCGCTGGCGCTGGACGCACAAGCGCTCCAGATCGCCGGGTGGGACCTCCATCTGGGCACGTGGGACGAGGCCCGCTATCGGGCCGTCACGGTGTTCCTGCACAAGGCCCCGCACCTGATCCCGGCGGTGCTGGCGCTCGACATCGGCGACAAACTCGTGATCACCAACCCGCCGCCGTGGCTGCCGCCCGGGCCTATCGAGTTGATCGTCCAGGGCACCACGGAGACGCTCGGGCTCAGGACGTGGACCATCACGTTCCTGTGCACCCCGGCCGGCCCGTGGACCGTCGGCGTCCTCGAGGACCCGGTGTTGGGCCGGCTGGACACGGACGGGTCGGTCCTCGCGGCGTCGGTGTCGGAGTCCGGTACGGCGCTGGAGGTGTATGCGGATCCGTTCCTCGGGCCGCGGTGGGTCGATTCGGTGGGCTATCCGGGCGAGTTCCCGTTTGACGTGACGTTCGGCGGCGAGCGGGCCACCGTAACGGCCATCGCCAACCGCGCCGACAGCTTCGGCCGGACGGTGGCAAACAGCTGGGGCACGTCGTCCTCCGGGCACGCGTGGACGGAGACGGGCACAGTCGCCTCCGACCGGTCCGTGAACGGATCCCGGGGCGTCATCACCCTCGCCGCGAACGTCAGCAACTTCCGCTTTCAGCGCATCATCACCACGCCGGTCGGGGACGCCGAGATCCGCGTCCGGGTGTCCACGTCTGCGGTTGCCACCGGCGAGTCGGCGCTCCCCGCGGTCCTGCTCCGCTACGTCGACAGCAGCAACTTTTACCGCGCGAGGGTCCATTTCGGCGTGTCCGGGACGATGTTCTGCTCGGTTACCCGCGGCTCCACACAGATCGGCGTCAGCCAGTCCCTGCCGTACACGTACACGGCCGGGCAGGAGTACGAGGTCCGTGTCCGGCTGACCGGGCACACCATCCGTATCCGGGTGTGGCCGGTGGGGCAGGCGGAGCCCGCGGTCTGGCACCACACGGAAACGGTGGTGTCGAGCCCCATTGAGGCGGGCGGCGTCGGCCTCATGGGGTCCGCGTTCGCGGGGCTGACGACCGTGAACATGGAGCTCAGGTTCGATCAGTTCGAGATCGTCACGCCGCAGCTGTTCACCGTGGCCCGGGCCGTCAACGGCATCACGAAGGCCCACGCGGCGGGGACGGACTTGTCCCTCGCCACCCCGATGCGCATGGCGCTATGAGAGGAGGGCCGTATGGCGCTCGCCGGGCAGACCCTTACCGCGGGCATGGTGGACCGCATCCAACCCCGTCTTTACGAGGGGGCGGCGACGTCGCCGCTGGCCGTGTCGACGGCCGTCTACGCGGACATCGTCGGTGCCACCGTCACGTTCGAGACGACCACCGCAGGCGCGCGCTTCAAGGCGGAGGCGATCTTCGACGCGAGCGTGACGACGGTGTCCGGCACGAACCTCATGGTGGGCCGGCTGGTCGTGGACGGCACCCCGGACTCCGGTGGTCTGGCGGTGCACGCCATGGACACGCAGGACCGGGACACGATCGCGCAGCACTGGACCGGCACCCTGCCCGCGGCGGGCACCCACACGCTGAAGTTGCAAGGCGGGTGCACGGCGTCCGGTTCGGGGGCGGGCTCGTTCCTTCAGTCCGACACGAAGATCATCGTCACGGTCATGGAAATCGTCTGACCGTATCCACTACTCGCCCCGTGCCGACCCGGCCGGGGCCTTTCTCATGTCTGGAGGCACTGTGAAGCCATCCATCGGCCGCATCGTCCACTACTCCCTGAGCCAGCAGGACGCCGAGGCCATCAACCGCCGACGCCGCGACTTCCACGAGGGTGGCGGCGCTTCCGAACAACGCGGCTTCATCGGCCACGTGGGCAACCACGCCGAGGAGGGGGACATCTACCCCGCCGTGGTCGTCCGAGTCTGGGAAGAGTCCACCATCACCGTGAACCTTCAGGTGTTCCTCGACGGCAACGACGCCTTCTGGGCCACCTCGCGAGCCGAGGGCACCGAGGCTGGCACCTGGGCTTGGCCGGAGCGTGTGTGATGGCCAACCCGATGCCGGCGGTGACGCTGGCACAGATCCTGCGCGACGAGGGCCTGACCGTGGTGGAGGTCGGCAACTGGCGCACCCACAACCGCAACTCGAAGGGTCCGTGGGGGCCGGTGCACGGGGTGATGATCCACCACACCGTGACGTCCGGCACGCAACGGACCGTGGACATCTGCCGTACCGGCTACAGCGGTCTGCCCGGGCCGCTGTGTCACGGCGTCATCGCGAAGGACGGCACGGTCTACCTCGTGGGCTACGGCCGCGCGAACCATGCCGGGTCGGGTGATGACGACGTCCTGCGCGCCGTGCAGGAAGAGACCCCGGCCCGGCCCCGCGACGACGAGGCGAACACCGACGGCAACCCGCACTTCTACGGCTTCGAGTGCGAGAACCTCGGCGACGGCAAGGACCCGTGGCCGGCGGTGCAGATGGAGGCCATCGAGCGCGCGGCCGCCGCGATCTGCCGGTGGCACCGGTGGGGCCCCCGGAGCGTGATCGGGCACCTGGAGTGGCAGCCGGGCAAGGTGGACCCGCGCGGCTTCACGATGGATTCGATGCGGGACCGGATCGCGGACCGGCTCGCGGACGACCCGGAGCCCGAGCCGCCGAAGACGCCGACGAAGCCCGCCGCACCGAAGCCTCCGGCGAAGCCGGTGGTGGACCTGTCCAAGCTGGTCGCCGCGGCGAAGGCCGACCCGCCGCGGCGCGGCACGCCGATCAGCTACTACGGCACGAAGACCGTAGAGCAGGCCCTCGTGCGTGAGGGGCTCCTCGCACCGTCGCTCGCCGACGGCCACTTCGGCACCGCCACCCGCACCGCGTACGCCTCGTGGCAGCGCCGGTGCGGCTACTCCGGCAAGGACGCCGACGGCGTCCCCGGAGCCACATCCCTGAAGAAGCTGGGCAGTCGCCGCGGCTTCACCGTCACCGCCTGATCGGAGATCACATGTTCACGCGCGCATTCTGGAAGGCCACCGGGGAGCGGATGATCCGCACCTTCGCTCAGGGCACCCTCGGTGTCGTCAGCGCCGACGGGCTCGGCATCGTGGACGTCGACTGGGGCCAGGCAACCTCGGTCGGCGGGCTCGCCGCCGCCCTCGCCCTGCTGACCGCCGTGGCCACGTCCGGCGCCGGTACCCCCGGCCCGGGCATCACGGAGACCGCCAACGGGTCGCCGCTGACGCGCGTCTGATCTGAACGGAGCCGCGCAGCATGGGAGACGAGCCGACCCTCGGTGAGGTGGTCCGCCGCCTGGAGCACGTACACCAGGACCTGAAGGAGGACTTCCGGGAGCTGGGGGTTCGGCTCGACAGCAAGGTCTCGATGGAGCGCTACCAGCTGGAGCAGCAGGCCCGCGACGCGGCCGCCGCTCATCGAGACGATCGCATCAAGGCGATCGAGGACGCCCGAGAGTCGGAGGAACGACAGAAGCGGGAGGAGGAGCAGAAGCTCGCCGATCGTCGCGCCTCTGACCGTCGTCTCCTGTTCACCGCCCTCGTCGCGCCCGTGCTGCTGCTGCTCCTCACCGTCTATATGAACGCCCGGGGGGCGGGATCGTGAGGCACAAGAGCACCGCACCATCGCACCGCCGTACGGATCTGGCATTCGCCGTCGCTGCTGCGCTGGCGCTGGCTGCCTTCGCATGGGTGGTCATCACCATGCAAGGTCTGTCGCACGACCTTCGCGAAGCGAACACCGCGCGGGATCTCCTCGCCGCTCAAGTGGAGCAGCTCGGGGCGAAGCCCGTCGCCGGGCCGCCTGGGAGCCGAGGTGAGCCCGGCCGCAGCATCGAGGGCCCGCCCGGTCCAGAGGGCCCGCAGGGCGACCCGGGGCCCACCGGCCCACCTGGCTCTCCCGGCGCCGTGGGGAAGACCGGCCCGTCCGGTCCGATCGGCGCTACGGGCCCTGTGGGCGTCGGGCAGACGGGCCCGGCGGGCGAGAACGGAACGGACGGGGCCGACGGACCGGCGGGCCCCGTAGGGCCGCAGGGCGAGCAGGGCCCGCCCGGGCCGCAGGGCCCTCCGGGTGAGCCCGGCGAGGACGGAGCCGACGGGGCGGACTGTCCGGCTGGCTACTCGTGGCAGGCGCCCGCGTACGACCCTGACGCACTGGTGTGCCGCCGTGACGGCGCCCCGCAGCCCGAGCCTTCCGAGCGGCGCGGGCTACTCTCCCTCGGTCTGGACCCGTCCCGACGCCAGTACCTGTGAACACTGCCCCCTGTTCGGCCTTCGGGCCGGGCAGGGGGCGCTTTCGTCATGCCCGGACGCCCGGTACTCTGCGGGCATGCCCCGGGCCCGAACCCCGGGGCATCCACATGTCCGAGGCGAGGTCTACGATCCGCCCATGCGGACCTTTGAGATCACGTACCGGATCCTGCCCGCCGGGGTCGGGCCCGACGACTACGAGCCCGCGGACCTGGAGCAGCGCACCGGCCGGTTCGAGTTCCCCGACGCCGTCCCGGGCGAGGAGGGGTACGGGCCGTCGCACCCGGAGATGGAGGCCGCGATCATCAGGCAGGCGGAGCTCCCTGAAGGTGCCGAACCGGTCGTCGGCGCCGTGCGGCTGGTCTAGATCCGCCGCTCCGCGTCGTCCAACCGCTGCTGAAAATGGGCCCGGTCCCGCGGGTACCCCTCCAGCTCGGGGAGGGCGGCGCGGATCCCCTCAGCAGCTGCTCGCCAGTCCCGGCACGCGTACGCCACACTCGCGGCCTGGAGCTGCGCACGCGTCGGGGTAAGCCAGTACAGCCAGCCCGGCCGGTCGGCCTCATCCGGCACCCGCGACGCGTCGATGAACGCCACATCGGACAGGCGCCGCGCCCGGTCCCGTTCGCCCACGGCGGCGGCCGCGATGGCGGCCTCATGCGCGGCCACCGCCACGGCTGCCGGGGACGCCCCGGTTACGTGCCGGGCGGCCTCGGCCGTGCGGAGCGCCCGCACCGGGTCCCCGCTTTGCCGGGAGTAGAACGCGCGCACGCGCTGCACCCATGACGCCATGTCGGTGTGATTGCCGTCGACTGCCCACCCGTGGGCGACGTCGAGCCAGCCGAGGGCAGCTCCGCGGTGCTGGTTTTGCCATGCGACCCACGACAGCCAGTGCGCGTGCTCCGCTGCGAGGAGCATGAGCCGGTCGGCGGCCTCGCCGGACGTTCCGGGGATGAGTCGGGTTACGGCGTCCAGCTGGGAGCGGACGACGGGCCACAGGTCCGCCCCGCCTACCTCGTCTTCGGCACGCCGCTGCGTCGCGAGGACCTCCCCGATCCAGTCGGCTGTGCGGAGGTCGGTGCGCCCTGTGCGGTGCCCGTGGGCGATCCGCTCGCGCAGCTCTGGCGACGGTTCCCACCGCCCGTAGCTGTCGCTCTGCCCGGCGTCGATGAGTTCTTGCGGCACGTTCAGCCCTTCAGTGATCCGGGCCCGTACCGCTGCGGTCTTCACCTTGCGGCGGCCGGACTCGATAGCCGAAATGTAGGGCTGTGCCATGCCTACGAGCGGTTCGAGCGCCTGCTGAGTGAGACCAGTGGCGCGACGGTATTCGCGGAGGACAGCAGCCCAGTCACCGCGCGCCCATGCGGCACGCAGCCTGACGTCCGTCCACGGTGCCCGACCACCCATGCGCGAAATATACGTCCACCCGCGCAAAGGTTGTATGAGATCGACTGCACATCACTCCGACGATGAGGACTCGTCCACCGAGTTCGGGTCGGAGGCACACGTGACGAGCGAACCCCACGCGCCAACCAGACTGGCGCTCCCCCCTATCGGCACACTCAGCGCGAGGCAGCAGCGCGGCATGGACTGCGTCCACTGCGCGGTCGTGCTGACGCCGGCCACGGCGGTCGATGTGGAGGGCGAGCACTATTTCCGCCGTGCCGGCATGCGGACCCGCTGGTACCCGCGCCGCTGCCGGACCTGCCCGAAGGGGGGCCGGTCGTGATCTGCGCGAAGTGCCAGCAGGGCATCCGCCGCGGCGAGCCGTACGAGACCCGCGACATCCACGCCGCATCGGCATCCGGGACGGTCGTGCACTTCCACGTCGTCTGCCCGGACCGGCCACGCGGCCACTGATACCCCCGCCTGCCGCCACCGACGGCGGATCGGCGGCGGGCGGGCCTGACTGGAATCGAGGTACACGTGACGATCACGCTGTTGCAAGCGCCGACCGGGGCGACGTGCCAGGCATGCTGGCGGCGGTCCGCGTCGACTCGGACGGGGTCGCTGGAGCGATGCGGGACGTGCGCCGACGCGAACGCCCCGGCCCGCGCCGACTTGTTCCCTCCGTTCGGGGTCTACGGGCTGACGGAGCGCGCGGTTCGCCGCGGCGAGTTGCAGGCCAGGCACCGCGGCCCGGGTGGTCCGCAGACGCCGCCGAACCCGGGGCCGCCGTTGCCGCCGGGTGGTCCGGCTCCGTCTCCTCCGGGGACGCCGCCGGTGTAGGGCTCACCGCACAAGGTCGCTGAGGGGCACGTCGACGTGGTGGGCGATGCGGAGCAGCAGGCTGAGGCTCGGGTCGCTCATGCCGTACTCGACGCGGTGGATCGTCTTGTGGTCGACACCACAGAGCTCACCGAGACGAATCTGGCTGAATTGGGCGTTTTCACGTGCGATACGGATGTGAGCGCCGATGGCCCGGCGCCGGGCGTGGACCCAGTCGGGCTGGTCGGACGGCATCCGACCAACTTCTGATGATCACGAACTTGAGTCTTTACCCGCCCAGGTAAATTTAGCGATCTTGCGAGTGGGTATGACCACCGACTGCCGTACTGGACAGTAAGTCAGCAGCGGCACCCCAGCGGCCGGGCAGGCGTCCACGCGTCCGCCGCCGGCCGTCAGACGCCAGACTGGCAAGAGTCGGCCAAGGCGTCCCGCCCCGCGTGCTTCGGCGCGTGGGGCGGTCTACGTTGACACGCAGAAGGCCCCCACCGATAACTCCGGCGGGGGCCTTCCTCCTGTGACTCCATCCTCCCCGATGGTGGCCACGGGACATGAGAGGCACGCGTCAGGCGTGCGCGGGGAGACACACCTGCCCCTCTCACGAGCGCCACTTTACGGCTCACACGGCAATAGTCCATCCCTCAATCGAGTGAGCGCCTGTGACCGCCGCCGTGGGGATGTGGCCCCGATGTGGCCCCGGGCGCGAGAACGGCCCCCCGTTCGATCTTGAACGAGGGGCCGAAACAGGCTCTCACCTGCTACTTAGCACCGTGGGCGCGGACGGTTTCGAACCGCCGACATCTGCTTTGTAAGAGCAGCGCTCTACCCCTGAGCTACGCACCCGAGAATGAGGCAACAGCCTACATGGACCCGGGGCGGGTGCCGCAAACCAGATCACATGGGGATCCTCCGTGGTGAGGGGCCCGAGGTTCGGCCGGGCGGGGCCGAGCGCCGCCATGGACGGCCGCGCCGGCTTGGGCCGCCGGGCAGGGTGACGGCGCCGTTCAGCCGCGCGGGCCAGGCGTCGGGGCGTCGCCGGGCCCGCCGCTCGGCTCGCAGTCGCGCCGCCCCGTCGCAGCGCGCCTTCCCGTGACCATTCGCGCGGTCGTCGCCGCCGGCCCCGCCGTCGCCGCACGCCTCGGCAGGCGTGCGCCCCGCGCCCGTGCACCGCTCGCCGACCGTGCCGTTCGCACGGGTCTCCGCAGGATCGTCGCGCGAAGCGCGAACTGACAGGCCCGTGTGTTCGTCCTTACCCAGTGGGAGAATGAACCGGCAGGGCGGACACGGCACGGGAGAGGGATGTGACGGCGACACACGCACGGCCGCGCGAAGGAGCGAAGGCGAGAGCGGGTGTCGTGCGGGATGCGGTCGCCCTGTTGCTGCTGCCGTTGCCGTTGGTGGTCGCCGCGTTGCCCGCCGCGTTCGCCGGAGGCGGGACGCGGCGGTGGTTCGGCGGCCGCGGTGAGAGCCAGCGGGCCGACGCCCAAGCCGCCAAGGACGCGGCGGCGGCGGCGTTCTACGAGCTGGACACCGCCCAGCGTGACCTGCGGATCTCCATCGAGACGATCACGGCCGTCGACAGTTCCCCGGGTGCCCGACGCGCGGTCGAGGAGTTCGCCGCGCTGGGACGGCGGATCGACGAGGTCAGCCACGCGTACATCACCGCCGTCGACGCCCACGACCTCGACCGGGACGACCTGGACCCGTCGGTGGCGGTGCGCGCGCGTACGGAGCTGACCGGCGCGAAGGACGAGCTGGTCCGGGTCAAGGGTGAGCTGGACCGGTTCGCCCGGAGCCTGGGGCCGCTCCTCGAGACGGCGGAGACCCAGCTGGCCCGGCTCGCTCCCGCGGTGGAGCGGGCCCGGCAGGCGCTGCTCGCCGCGAGCAACGGGCTCGACGCCGTGCGCGCCTCCGGTATGCGCGCGGACGACCTGGCCGCCCGGCTCGCCGCCCTGGCCCCCGAGCTGACCAGGCTCAACGAGGGCGCCGGCCGGCACGGTGTGCCCGAGACCCTTCAGCGCGCCGACCGGGTGGTGAGGGAGGCCGAGGCGATACGGGCCGAGGCAGAGCGGCTTCCCGAGCGGGCCGCCGAGATCGACAAGCGTCTGGTGTCGCTGCGTACCCGCGCCCAGGCCCTCACCACGCGCGCGGAGGGTGTCGAGCCCGTCCTCAGCGAGCTGCGCCGCCGTTTCACCGCCGCCTGCTGGCAGGACCTGCAGCCCGTGCCCGCCGAGGCGAACGAGAACGTGCGCCGAGCCGAGGAGAAGCTCAAGGAGGCCGCCAAGGCACGCGACGAGCAGCGCTGGCCCGATGCCACCGCCCTGCTCGGCACGGTCCGGGCCCTGCTGAACAGCACGGACGAGGCCGTCTCGGCCGCCGGGGACCGGCTGCGGCGTCTCGACGCCGTCGCCGAGGATCCGGAGCAGGAGATCCAGCGCACCCGGTTCGCCATCCGCGACGCCCAGCGCCTCGCCATGGCGGGCCGCAACACCCCCGATCCGCATCATGCCCGTCCGCTGGACGACTCCGTCGCCCGGCTCGATCGCGCGATCGCCGGACTCGAGGGGCGCCACCCTGACTACTGGCACTTCCTGACCGAGCTGGAAGCGGTACGGCAGGCCGTGGCCCGTGTCGTGGAGCAGATCCGCAGCGAGCGCGGCGCGACGGCCTGACCGAGCCGGGGTCCGCCCCGTCCTCGGGTGCGGTCCTCAGCGGTCCGCAGCGGCCACCGTCCGGCCCGGCGCGACGGAACGGGCCAGGGCCTGACGGCCGCAAAACGCCGCTCGCCCGACACCGTCGGGTGCGCGCTCCGGCCCGCGGCCACCGTTCCGCGCGTCTCGCCGATCGGCCCCGTTGCCCGCACCACACCCGACGCCCGCACCGGACCCCGCCAAGCGCCGCCCAACCCCGCCCCACCCCCGCGGCGCCGGGGACCGCCCCGCCGGTCCGGCGTCCCGTTTGTCCGTGTGCCGGAGCGGGCGGATCCTGTATTGAGGTACGCACGGCCAAAGGAGGCCGCAATGGCATCCCCGCACACGTCGCAGGCCACGCAGAACCCCAGCGGCATGCACGTCGCCCTGGACGAGCATCTGCCCGTCGACCACAAGCTGAACCAGGTCTACCGCTACGGCGCCGGGCTCATGGGCCTGATCCTGCTGGCCTTCGGGATCCTCGGGCTGACGCACAACATCGGCTTCTTCGACACGGGAAACGAGACCGTGGGCGGTCTCAACGTCAACGGCGCGCTGAGCGTGCTGTCCATCTGCGTCGGGCTGCTGCTGTTCGTCGGCATGGTCATCGGCGGGAACTTCGCCTCCACCCTCAACATGGTGCTCGGCGTCCTCTTCATCGTCAGCGGCTTCGTGAACCTCGGCCTGCTGGACACCGGCGCCAACTTCCTCAACTTCCGTATCCAGAACGTCCTCTTCAGCTTCGTCGTGGGCGTCATGCTGATGTGGTTCGGGATGTACGGGCGGGTGAGCAGCACGCTCCCCCACGACAACCCGTACTGGAAGGCCCGCCACCCCGACGAGGCGGCCACGGAGGAGCAGGCGCGTGCGGAGCGGACGCGTGCGCGCGGGCTGCCCGAGGCCGGCCGTCAGGGCTGACCGACCGGGCCAGCCCTTAGTCTGTCCCCATGCCCCGTTACGAGTACCGCTGCCGCACCTGCGACAACACCTTCGAGCTGAGCCGGCCCATGGCCGAGTCCTCCGCTCCCGCGTCGTGCCCCGCGGGGCACGACGACACCGTGAAACTGCTGTCGGCGGTCGCGGTCGGGGGTACGAGCACGGGGCCGGCCCCCGCGCCCTCCTCCGGCGGTGGCGGTGGCTGCTGCGGCGGAGGCTGCTGCGGCTGACGCACGCCGCGCGCGGGCTCAGGTGTCCAGGTAGCGCAGCACCGCCAGCACCCGCCGGCTGTACCCCGTCGCCGACTCCCCGGTCAGCCCCAGCTTGTCGAAGATCGCGTTGATGTGCTTCTCGACCGCGCTCAGCGACACGTGCAGGCGCGCCGCGATCGCCGCGTTGGTGTGCCCCTGCGCCATCTCGGCGAGCACCTGGCCCTCACGCCCGGTCAGCCGGGCCAGCGGGTCCGTGTGCGTGCTGCGCACGAGGAGGCGGCGGACGACCTCGGGGTCGAAGGCGGCCTGCCCGTCCCCCACCCGTTCCAGCGCGTCGAGGAACTCGTCGACCTGGGCGACCCGGTCCTTGAGCAGATAGCCGACGCCCGCCGTGTGGTCGCCGGTCAGCAGCTCGGTGGCGCAGCGCTTCTCCACGTACTGCGACAGCACCAGCACCCCCACGTCCGGGCAGGTGCGCCTGATCTCCAGCGCGGCCCGCAGGCCCTCGTCGGTGTGGGTGGGCGGCATACGGACGTCGGCGATCACGACGTCCGGCCGCTCGGCGGCGACGGCTGCCGGCAGCCGCTCGGCGTCTCCGAAGGCCGCGAGCACCTCGTGGCCTTCCTCGGCGAGCAGCCTCACGAGCCCTTCCCTGAGCAGGGTCGAGTCCTCGGCGAGTATCAGGCGCACGGCAGCTCCGCGGTGACGACGGTGGGACCACCGGGAGGGCTGTGGACCGCGAGCCGGCCGTCGAGGGCGGCGACCCGGCTCGCCAGCCCCGTGAGTCCGCCGCCCGACGGGTCGGCGCCGCCGCGGCCGTCGTCCTCGACCCGCAGTCGCAGCGGGCCGGCCGCGCCGTCGCGGCTGAGGCTGACGCCGATGCGGGTGGCGCCGGAGTGCTTCACGACATTGGTGACCGTCTCGGAGACGACGTAGTAGGCGACGGTCTCGACCGTTCTCGCGAGACCCGCTCCGTTCACCGCGTACTCCAGGGTGAGGGGCAGCGGGGTGCGTTCCGCAACGGTTTCCAGGGCCGCCCTGAGACCGGCCTCGTCGAGGACCGCCGGATGGATCCGCCAGGCCACGTCCCGGAGTTCGGCCACCGCACGGCGGCTCTCCTCGTGTGCCTGGCGCAGCAGTTCACCGGCGCGCTCCGGGTCGCGGCTGCGGCGTGCGCGGCCCAGCAGCATGCCGAGGGCGACGAGCCGCTGCTGGACGCCGTCGTGCAGATCGCGTTCGATGCGGCGGCGTTCGTCGTCGACGGCGGAGAGGACACCGGCCCTGGTGGTCGCGAGCTGCGCGATCCGCCGCTCCAGCCGGTCCTGCGGGCTCGGTCCGAGGAAGTGCCGCGCCAGTTGGCCCTCGAGGAGCGCCACGCCGAAGATCCCCTGAGCGGCGAGGAAGAGGAGCAGGAACCCGGCCAGGCTGGTCACGGCCACCAGTCCGAGGTACTTGATGTCGGTGACCAGCCAGCCCCAGAAGACGAAGCTGCCGTAGGCCAGTCCGATGGCGGCGCAGCCGAGCACCACGCCGCCGAGCAGGCCGAGGGGGCAGCGTGCGGCCAGGTAACGCGTCCCCTGTCCGTTCCCGTGCGCGGGCGGGACCGGCACGGCGAGGAACCGGGCGAGCCGCCGGCGCTCCATCGCCGTCAGGCGACCGCCCGCCGCGCCTGCCCGGCGCAGTGCCGCCCGCCGCCCGCGCGGCCAGGCGAGCACCGGGAGGAGGGCCAGGCCGGCGAGGACGAAGAAGAGCAGTTCGGCGACGGCGGTGGCGGCGCCGAGAGCGAGTCCGACCGCGTACCACGCCCCCCGTACGGCGATGTCCTTCATCCCGCCGGGCCCCTGGTCACCCGCTTCTCCCCGGTCCCCGGCCCCCTGGTCACCTGCTTCTCCCCGGTCCCCCGGCCGCTCGTCCCTCATCGCCCCACGGTCCCCCGGCCCCTCGCTTCCCACGGCTCCCCGCCCTTCCCCGCCCCTGCGTCTGGCCGGTCCCGTCCTCCGTCCTCGCTCATCGCGGCCCCGCGGGGCGCTGCGTCCGGTCGGCCCGGCCTCGTGACCGGTCACGCTAACGGGCCGTCACTCCCCCGCGCACTGCGGAAAACCGCAGTTCTGCCCGCCGGATCTCCACAGGACGATGTGCGGTCGCCTTCAGGGTCCCTTCAGGTCCGCTCTCCTAGCGTGGCGGCCATGGACCCGATGATCGTGCGCGCCGCCGCGGACCCGATGCCCGACGGCGGCGCACCGGGCTGGATCAACAGCCTCATGGACACTCTGGGCGCGCCCGGTGCGGGCATCGCCGTGGCCTTGGAGAACCTCTTCCCGCCGATACCCAGCGAGGTGATCCTGCCGCTGGCGGGGTTCGCCTCGGCGACCGGACGGATGGACCTGTTCGCCGCGCTGCTGTGGACGACGCTCGGCTCCGTCGTGGGCGCGCTCGCGCTGTACGGGGTCGGGGCGATGCTCGGCCGGGACCGTACGGTGGCGATCGCGGCCCGGCTGCCCCTGGTGAAGGTGACGGACATCGAACGGACCGAGGCGTGGTTCGCCCGCCACGGCACGAAGGCCGTGTTCTTCGGCCGGATGATCCCGGTCTTCCGCAGTCTGATCTCGGTACCGGCGGGCATCGAACGCATGCCGCTGCCCGTGTTCCTGACGCTGACGACGCTCGGCAGCGCGCTGTGGAACACGGCGTTCGTCCTCGCCGGGTACGCGCTCGGCGACAACTGGACGCAGGTGTCGGGGTACGTCGACGCCTATTCGAAGGTGGTGCTGGTCGCCGCGCTGGGCGCGGCGGTGCTGTTCGTGGCGGTACGGCTGCTGCGGCCGGGGAAGGGCGCGCGCCGCGCCTGACCCTCCCCGGGCGTACGTCCGGGCCGGCGGAAGGCCACGCGCGCCGCCCCGGCGGGTGCCGGTCCGCGCCCGTACCCCTGTGACCCGGCCCGGTCGCCGGTCCGCGCCCGTACCCCTGTGACCCGGCCCGTGCCTCCGAACCGGCCCGGTCGCCGGTCCGTGCCCGCGGCCGCGTACCGGGGCGCCGCCGCCGGCCCGTCTACAGTGCGGCCGGCGTCTCCGCCGCACCGGGTGCCGGCACCGTCGGCCGGGCCGTCCCGTCGGCGGCGGGCGCGGCGACGCCCGTCGTGCCCGCGGCGGCGCCGGCCGCGGGCGCTTCCGCCCGGAACTCCGCCCGTACCTCTACCGGTTCGGCGTCAGCGTCCCCGACCGCGCGCGTGACCGTCGCGGTGAAACGGCGCAGGATCTCCTCACCCGCCCCGACCCCCCGCTCTGCGAGCGCCGTCACATGGCGCGGCGCCCAGCCGGTGTCGGCGAGTTCACCGTGGCCCGGGCGCCAGGCGTGGTCCGCGGCCAGCAGGAGATCGGCGTCGAGGAGGGAGTCGCCCGCCGCGAGGACGCGTTCGGCCCCGGTGCGGCGCGCGAGTTCGCGGACCGCCGCGCTCTTGGTGAGCGGCTTCGGCACGGCGTAGATCTTGCGGCCCTGCAGTGAGACCGTCCAGCCCTTCGTCTCCGCCCAGGCCGACAGCTCCGCGGTCCAGCCGTCCGGTAGCAGCGAGCGCTCCACGACGAGATAGGCGAAGAGGTCCTCGGCGACCCGCTCCTTGAGCAGCCACGCCGGGTCCGCCGCCGCGAGCAGATGGGCGCGGACCTCGGCGAGCGAGGCGCACTCGTCCGCGAGCCTGGCGCCGACCGCGCGCTGCCAGTCGCGGTCGGACTCGCCGTCGACCAGCAGATGGCCGCCGTTCGCGCAGATCGCGTAGCGGGGAGCGGGGCCGGGGAGCCGGATCCGGCCGTACTGCTCGCGGGTGCGGGTGGTGGTCGGTACGAACACGGCGTGGTCCGCGAGTTCGGTGAGCAGTACGGCGGCGGCCTCCGTCATGTACGACAGCGGCTTGCGCTCGTACACCTCGACGCACAGCAGCCGGGGCGCCAAGGCGTCGGGGACGGTCAGCTGCAGCGCGGCCGCCGAGTAGATGAGCGTCCGGTCGAGGTCGCTGGTGATCAGGGAGGTCACTGGGCCGCCACCGCCTTTCCGTCGGCTCCGGTCGCACCGCGGGTGAAGCGGGGGTGGATCAGGCCGACGCAGCTGTAGGGCAGGTCGTCGGCCTCTTCGACGGGCACGCCGCGCTGTTCGGCGAGCATGCGTACGTGGTCCAGGTCGGCGCCCGCGCCGCGCTTGGCGAGGATCTTCCAGGGGACGCGGCGCAGCAGTACCCGGGTGGTCTCGCCGACGCCGGGCTTGACGAGGTTGACGTCGTGGATGCCGTACTCCTCGCTGATCCGCTCCACCGCCGCCCAGCCCGCCCAGGTGGGGGCGCGGTCCGCGGACAGCAGTTCCTTGACGTCGGCGTCGACGGCGTCGGTCACCTCGTCGAAACGTGCCTCGACGGTGTCGAGGAAGTGGCCGGACACATCGGCCGCGGCCAGCTCGCGGTAGTACTTCGCGCCGTGGAAGTCGTGCGGCCCGACCAGGTCGGTGCGCAGGACCGTGCGCGAGATCAACCCGGACACCGTGGAGTTGAGGCAGGCGGAGGGGATGAGGAAGTCCTCGCGGGTGCCGTACGTCCGAACGCAGCCACCGGGGTCTGCGAGCACCGCGATCTCCGGGACGAAGCCGTCGAACTCGCCGAGCGCGGCGGCCAGTTCACGGGTGATGGCGCCCTTTCCGGTCCAGCCGTCGACGAACACCACGTCGGCCGGGTCGTGGTGGGCGGCGAGCCAGCGCAGTGCGTTGGCGTCGATGCCGCGGCCGCGGACGATCGAGACCGCGTAGTGCGGCAGGTCCAGGCCGTGGCGGTGGCGGGCCCAGCGGCGCATCAGCACCCCGACCGGTGTACCGGCGCGGGCCAGCGAGACGAGGACGGGGCGGCGCTCGTGCGGAGGCGTCCCGGGACGGCGCTGGGGGAGTTCGGCGAGGACGGTGTCGGTGACGGCGCCGACGGCGCGGGCGATCCGGGCGGCGGAGGTTTCCAGGGCCGCGTGGAACAGCTCCTGGTAGGCGTCGCTTGGCTGGTACTCGACGGGCAGCGATTCGGCGTAGTGCGCGCCACCGCTCTGTATCGCCTCTTCGCGCTCCTCGGTGGGCGCCTCGAGTTCGACGTCCGAGAGGTCCTGGAGCAGCCAGCCGACCTCGTCGGGCGCGTAGGAGGAGAACTCGGGTCCGCGGAGCGGCTCGGGCAGCATGGGTTCCCTCTCGGGAGCGGGGAGGTGACTGGGGACGACGGCGAGCACGACGTGCGGTATGTGCGCGGCGAGCTGGGCGAGCAGTCCGTCCGGGGCGTGCAGGGCGGCCGTGTCGGCGGCCGAGTCGACGACGGCGACGACCGCGTCGAAGCCTCCGTCGGCGACGTTGTAGGCGTACCGCTCGCCCGGGCCGTCGGCCGGTTCGTCGTGGGCGGGGAACACCAGCCGGGTCCGTATCGCGTAGCCGGGGTCGTCGACGGCGAGCACGGGCGAGCGTGTGGTCGTCGAGTAGCGCACCTCGAGCGCGGCGCCGCTCCGCTCCAGTTCGAGCGCGAGCCGCAGCGGCGCGTACATCAGCTCCTCGAAGCCGAGTACGAGGACCCGCGGGGAGCGGTCCGTCTCCGGCGGCGCGGCGGCCCCGGCCGTACGCGGCCGGGCTCCCCCGGGCTCCGCCGGGCCGAGGCCGCCCAGGGCCTCGGCGAGGCGCTGCGCCATCGCGGGCAGGGCCGCCTCCAGCTCGGCACGGTGGGCGGGCGTGAAGCCGTGCCGGCCGCCGTCGGGGACGTGTGCGGGCCAGTCCAGGTCCACGCGCACGACACGAGCGGCGCCCGGGCCGCCGGGTGCGGGAGCGGCGGCTGCGGCCTCATGGGCCGCGACCAGGGCCTGGCCCTTCGCGAGGACGCCCTCCGGGAGGCGGACCGTGCCGCCCGCGTGCGCCACCAGGTCGATGCGGGCGTCTATCTCCTGGGCGAAGTCGTCCAGCCGGCCCAGGTCCTCCGCCGAGCGCATGTCGACGAGGGCGACGATCACGTACCGGCCGCGCGGATGGCGGGCGTGGAGGTCTCGGATGGTGTTCAGGACGGTGTTGCCGGTGGAGAACTCGTCGTCGACGAGGACCAGCGGCCCCTCGCCTGCCAGCAGCTTCGGGTCCTCGGGCAGCAGCAGGTGCGAGGTGGCGTGGGAGTGGGACTCCTCGAAACCGCCGGCCCTGCCCACGCCGTCCACGGGGCGGCGCGTGGAGTGCAGGTACGGCGCGAGGGCCAGTCCGTCGGCGACCGAGTGGCCGAGGCCCGTCGCCGTCTCCGCGTATCCGAGGACGACGGCACGCCCGGCCTCCTCGCGCCCCAGCAGCCCCCGGACGCGCAGGCCGAGCTCGTACCCGTGGCCGTACACGACGGAGGGCTTCTGCGGCACGTGCTTGCCGAGCACGTGCGACACCAGCAGGTGCGCGCGTTTCGGATTGCGCCGCAGAGCCAGGCCGAGCAGCTCCTTCAGCCCGTCGTCGCCGACGAGCTCCACGCCCAGTCGCTGGGAGACCCAGCTGCCCGACCACTCCACTGCTTCGTCTTCCTCCTTCATCAGCCTGCCAGACCCGCGGTCAGCAGCTCCACGAAGCCGACGTCCTCCCGGGCGACGCCGAAGGCCTCGGCGCGCCGGAGAGTGCGCTCCGCCCAGGCGCGGTGCGGCTTCACCTCGTTCATTTTGTTCGTGTAGGCCGAACGCATCACTCCGCCGCCTCCCCGCTCCGGGCGAAGGACGTCCTGCGCGTCGCTGAACTCCTCGTGACTGACCACCGACAGAGCGTGGACTGGCAGCACGTGGGAGGGGTGGATGCAGGTCTTGCCGAGGAGCCCGTTGGCCCGGTCCAGCTCGATCTCCCGGAGCAGTCCGTCGAGGTCGTGCTCGATCAGTGCCGTGCGCAGTTCCTCGGCCCGCACCTCCATGAAGGGGCTGCGGCGCAGCTGCGGCTTGAACATGCGCTCCTGGAGGCGGAAGTACTCCCAGACCGGGCCGGTGATGGTGAAGCCGGTGCCGTCGGAGCGGCCCAGGACGTTGACGACGTCCGCGATGACGTTGGCGACGATCTGGACGTCGTACGCGGTCATGTCGGGCGGGCGGCGCAGCCCGTAGGCGGAGCAGAAGTCGGTGACACCGAGGCGGAGGGCGAGGATCCGGTCCCGGTGGCGGCCGACGGAGCGGGCGATACCGGTCAGGGTCTCGTACCGGGTCTCCAGGTGGAGGAGCTCGGGCGATTCGAGCACCGGCATCACGTAGAGCGTGCGGCCGATCACGGATTCGGCGGCGGAGACGGCCTCCAGGAAGGGGCCGCCGCGCTCCTCGGTGAATTTGGGAAGTACAAAACCGGACAGCAATCGGCTCGAGGGGCCGAGACGCCGGACCAGGTCCTCGATCTGGCCGGGCTCGCGCACCCGCACGAACAGCAGCGGCGGCTCGGCCCCGCGCACGTCAAGGTCGGCGAACTGGCGGACGAGGTTGTCCTCGGCGGCGGAGACATCGGCGTCGTCGATGGAATCCTCCAGGCAGAGGACCATGGAGACCACTCCGCGCGCGGCCTGCTTCAGCACGTCGTCCGCGAGGGCGGGCCGGGTCGCCGGGCTGTAGAGCGTGGCGCCGAGCGCCACGGAGAGCATGCCTGCGGGAGAGCCGGCGTCGAACTCGGCCGGCTCCTGATGGAACAGCTCCTTCCGGGCAGTGGCCGGGATATGCCCGAAATGACGCATGTGAGTCCCCCGTACTGCCTGTGCGGCCCTGTGGTTTGGGTGGCCGGTAATAGTACGTAGGGACAAGTGTCGCGAGTTCCCCGGCCATATGAAATCCAGGTAACTCGTGCACTTCGGTCCCCGACTCAGACTGCCCCCTGCCGGCGGGCGACATGCCCGGCAGGGTCCTCGATGTCCGTACGGCCGTACGAGGCGCCACGGGCCCGGGGGAACCGGCGCGGGACGGCAGCGGGGCGGTGCCGCGCGGGTACGAGCGGGCCGCCCGACCGCGTACGGGCACCCGGGAGCCAACCCCGCGTTGTCCGTACGGGGCGCGGGAGGGCAGGATGACGGGCATGACGCACGCGATGCCGAAGGGCTCCAACGTTCCGCTGGGAGCGACCTCGATCCGGGCAGTGCTGCGCTGGACACCCGGCGCCGGCGTCCCGGACGTGGACGCCTCCGCCCTGCTGCTGGGCACCGACGGCCGTGTGCGCGCCGACGAGGACTTCGTCTTCTACAACCAGCCCAGGCACCCCTCCGGGTTCGTGCGGCTGCTGCCCAAGAAGCGCACCGCCGAGGGGCTGACCGACACGGTCCAGGCGGACGTCGGCTCGCTCGACGCCTCCGTGGACCAGGTGGTGCTCGCGGCGTCGTCCGACGGGGGCACGTTCTCCGGGGTCCCGGACCTGCGGATCATGCTGTACGACGCCGCGGTGCCCGACGGAGAGCCGCTGGCCGTGTTCGACGTCCGGGCCGAGACGGGCGAGGAGACCGCGGTCATCTGCGGCGAGCTGTACCGGCGCGGCGAGGGCTGGAAGTTCCGCGCGGTGGGGCAGGGCTATCCGACCGGGCTGATCGGTCTGGCCACGGCCTTCGGCATCTCGGTGGACGACAGTGAGCCGTCGGCCGCGACCGCCGGGCCCGCGCCGCAGGCACAGCCCGAGGCGCAGCCACAGCCGCAGGCCGAGCCGTCGTACGGCTACCCCCAGCCCGCGTCCCCTGCGGCGCAGCCCGCCTACGGCTACCCCCAGCCGGCCTCCCCCACGACGCAGCCCGCCTACGGCTACCCGCAGCCGGCCTCTCCGGTGACGCAGCCCGCCTACGGCTACCCCCAGCCGGCAGCCGCGGCCGGTCCCGCGCCGGACCCCGACTTCCGGCTGCCTCCGATGGGGCCCCAGTTCATCCGGCACTGAAGCGTGGGGCGGAAGGGGCCTGCGGCAGCGGCTCAGGCCTTGGTCTTGTAGCCGCGGCCCCATTGCAGGCCCCAGCCGTACAGCCGGTCCAGCTCGGCCTGGAAGCCGTAGACGAACTTCACCTCGCGGCGCACGATCAGCTCGCCCTTGACGTTCTCGACCATGAACACGGCACACGAGCGGGCCTGCGGGGCGCGCTCGTCCAGTTCGATCTCCACGCGCGGCCCGTTGCTGGGGTAGAGCGTCACCTTGGCGTGCGTGCGGTCGAAGGCGGGCGTCCGGTCGTAGATGTAGACGAAGAACAGCAGGCGCCTGATCGAGTCCCGGTGGTCCAGGTTGACGAACAGCGTCTCCCCGGACGGCGCGCCGAACCGGTCGTCACCGCTGAGGCGGACGTACGGCGGCTCGTTCAGGCTGCCGAAGAAGCTGCCGAGCGGCTGCACCACACCCTTGCTGCCGTCCGTCATCTCGTACAGGCAGCCGAGGTCGAGGTCCACGTTGACGACGCCCTGGGTGTGCGCCTGCACCACCTCGGGCCGGAAGAGCTTCGACGGATTGCGCAGCAGCCGCCCGCTCTGCCGGGACCGGCCCTCGATGTCGGAGGTCCGCATCCGCCAGGAGAGGTTGACCCGGAGGTTGCCCGTGGCGGCGCTCTGCTTGGAGAGCGAGACCTGCGGTCGCCGCTTGGTCAGCTGGATGGAGTTGGTCGAGGCGCTGCCCGAGTCGAACTGCGCTGCCCTGCCGCGCCACAAACCATCCCAGAACGCCATGTCCCACCCCTGACTGCGCCGGCCCTCTCCCGGGGCCGGTCCGGATACACCGCGCGGCCCCGTGACCCGGGGGCCCGGCAGCCGCGCGGGGCGGCCCGGAGACCATATGCCTCCCGGCCGCCCCGCTGAGAGCGTTCCTCAAAGCCCGCGGTGTCACACTTCCTTTGCCGCGAGTGCCTCTTCCTTCTCCTCGTGCGCCTTCAGGCGCTGGTTGCGCCGCACGGAGGACCAGAAGGACCAGGCGATCAGGGCCACGCCGATCAGGCCGGTGACGACCTCGGGGACCTCGTACTGGATGGTGATCAGCAGGATCACGGCCAGCGCGCCGATCGCGTAGTGGGCGCCGTGCTCCAGGTAGACGTAGTCGTCGAGGGTGCCCTGGCGGACCAGGTAGACGGTGAGGGACCGGACGTACATGGCGCCGATGCCGAGGCCGAGCGCGATGACCACCGGGTCGTTGCTGACCGCGAAGGCGCCGATGACGCCGTCGAAGGAGAAGGAGGCGTCGAGCACCTCGAGGTACATGAACATGAAGAACGCGGCCTTGCCGACGAGCTTGGCGGCCGAGACGGGCTTGCCGGCCCGCTTGGCCTCCTCCTCGGCCTCGTGCTCGCGCTCCTCCTCCTCTTCGAGCTTTTCCTCGAAGAAGCCGGAGAGACCGCCCACGACCATGTACGTGACGAGGCCGGCGACACCGGCGAGCAGCACCGTGGACGACTTGTCGACGTGCACTCCGCCGTACTGGTGGGCGTGGACGGCGAAGGTCGTCGCGGTGATCAGCAGGATGATCAGCGCGACACAGGCCGCCAGCATGTCGATCTTGCCCAGCTTGGCCAGGGGCCGCTCCAGCCAGGCGAGCCACTTGATCTCCCGGTCCTCGAAGATGAAGTCGAGGAAGATCATGAGCAGGAACATGCCGCCGAAGGCCGCGATGGCGGGGTGGGCGTCGGTGACCAGTTCCTCGTAGCGGGCGTGGTCGTTCAGGGCGAGGTCGACCGCCTCGATGGGGCCGAGTTGCGCCGTGACCGAGACGATCACGACGGGGAACACCAGCCGCATGCCGAAGACGGCGATCAGGATGCCGATGGTGAGGAAGATCTTCTGCCAGAACTCGCTCATCTTCTTCAGCACGCCGGCGTTGACCACCGCGTTGTCGAAGGAGAGCGAGACCTCCAGAATGGACAGGATCGCGACGAGCCCGAAAGCCGTCCATCCCCCGTAGAACACCGCAGCGACCAGGCCGAGCGCAGTGACTGCGAACGACCAGCCGAAGGTTTTCAGTACCACTGGCTACCCAATCGTTGTGTACGGAGCTCCCCCGCCGAGAGCGGGATTCCCCCCGCGCCGCACGCGGCTTCCGCTGCATTATCCCCGGGGGCGGGCCCCGGTCCCCGACAGGGGCCCAGGACCTCCGGCCCCCGCTTTTAACCAAGCCGGAGCAGTGCTTTAGGAAACGTTGACCCCGAAGTCTAGAGCGATGCCCCGGAGCCCCGACGCGTACCCCTGACCCACCGCCCGGAACTTCCATTCGCCCCCGTACCGGTACAGCTCGCCGAAGATCATCGCCGTTTCGGTGGAGGCGTCCTCGCTCAGGTCGTACCGGGCGAGCTCCTGCCCGTCGGCCTGGTTGACCACGCGGATGAAGGCGTTGCCGACCTGGCCGAACGTCTGGCCGCGATTGTCCGCCTCGTGGATCGAGACCGGGAAGATGATCTTGTCGCAGTGCGGCGGCACCTTGGTGAGGTCGACGATCAGGGATTCGTCGTCCCCGTCACCCTCACCCGTGAGGTTGTCGCCGGTGTGCGTGACCGAACCCTCCGGGCTGGTCAGGTTGTTGTAGAAGATGAAGAAGTCGTCCCCCAGCACCCGGCCCGACTGGCAGAGCAGTGCGCTGGCGTCGAGGTCGAACGGCGCTCCGGTGGTGGAGCGTGCGTCCCAGCCGAGCCCGATGAGGACCTGGGTGAGGTTGGGTGCGGCCTTGGAGAGGGAGACATTGCCTCCCTTGGCGAGCGTGACGCCCATGTCGGTGTCCTCCCCTGAACGTACGGAACTGCAGGCGCGTCCGGCGCCGCACGGGTGTGTGCGGCGCCGGACACTTCAGGTGATGTCGGCTCAGACGTTGACGCCGAAGTCCTGCGCGATGCCGCGCAGGCCGGAGGCGTAGCCCTGGCCGATGGCACGGAACTTCCACTCCGCGCCGTTGCGGTACAGCTCACCGAAGACCATGGCGGTCTCGGTCGAGGCATCCTCGCTCAGGTCGTACCGGGCGAGCTCCTCGCCGTTGGCCTGGTTCACCACGCGGATGAACGCGTTGCGGACCTGGCCGAAGGACTGCTGACGGGTCTCGGCGTCGTAGATCGACACCGGGAAAACGATCTTCTGGACGTCGGCGGGGACCCCGGCCAGGTTGACCTTGATCTGCTCGTCGTCGCCCTCGCCCTCACCGGTGAGGTTGTCACCGGTGTGCTCCACCGAGCCGTCGGGGCTCTTCAGGTTGTTGAAGAACACGAAGTTGCCGTCGGCCGCAACCTTGCCCTCGGCGTTCGCCAGCAGCGCGCTGGCGTCGAGGTCGAAGTCGGTGCCGGTGGTGGTACGGACGTCCCAGCCCAGACCGACGGTGACCGCGGTCAGGTTGGGGGCGGCCTTGGTCAGCGAGACGTTGCCGCCCTTGCTGAGGCTGACTCCCACGAGTCCTCCCATGTGGTTTCAGGGGCAGCGCCCCCGTCGTGCGTTGGCATTCGGATCAACGACTGGATCCTAGTGACCGGTTCCCGGGCGAAACAGATAGTTGGCCCGAAGGATCACAGGGTGTCGATCGCCGTCACAGGGTGTCCAGTGCCTTGACGTAGTCGTTCAGGTCGCGTGCGTCGGGCAGGCCGTTGACGACGGTCCAGCGCACCACGCCCTCCTTGTCGATGATGAAGGTGCCGCGCACCGCGCAGCCCTTGTCCTCGTCGAACACTCCGTACGCCCGCGAGGTCTCGCCGTGCGGCCAGAAGTCCGACAGCAGCGGGTACTCGAGGCTCTCCTGCTCGGCGAAGACGCGCAGGGTGTGGATGGAGTCGTTGGAGACGGCGAGCAGCTGGGTGTCGTCGTTGACGAACCTCGGCAGCTCGTCGCGGAGCGCGCAGAGCTCGCCCGTGCACACCCCGGTGAAGGCGAAGGGGTAGAAGAGCAGCACCACGTTCTTCTCGCCGCGGAAATCGGCCAGCTTCACGGTCCGCCCGTGGTTGTCCTTCAGCTCGAAGTCCGGGGCCTTGGTGCCGACCTCGATCGCCATGACTGCCGCATCCCTTCGTTGGCCGCTCCGGCACCGGAGCGGCCGACGCGGCCGTGGGCCGCCGCCGCGGCTCCGGGCCGCTGTGATGCCGCCCAGCCTACGCACAGGGACGCACGCACAGGGCCCCCGCCGGCGATCAGCCGGCAGGGGCCCCGGGTCAGCTGTGGATCAGCGCTTGGCCTTGGGCGTGACCAGCCTGCTGCCGGTCCAGTCCTTGCCCGCGTTGATGCTCTTGGTCTGCGAGAGGCCCGCCGTCTGGGCGGCCTCGTTGATGTCACTGGGCTCGACGTAACCGTCACGGCCGGTCTTCGGCGTCAGCAGCCAGACCACTCCGCCGTCGTCGACCAGACCGATGGCGTCCACGAGCGCGTCCGTAAGGTCGCCGTCCTCGTCGCGGAACCACAGCAGGACGACGTCCGCGACGTCGTCGTAGTCCTCGTCGACGAGTTCCTGGCCGATTGCGGCTTCGATGCCCTCACGGAGCTCGTGCTCGACGTCGTCGTCGTAGCCGATCTCCTGGACCACCTGTCCGGGCTCGAACCCCAGCCTCGCCGCCGGGTTGGTCCGCTCCTCCGCGTGGTCCGCGGTCGCGCTCACGGCTTGCCTCCTGATCTTGTTTCGGAAAATGCTTCAGCCGCGCGCGTACGCGAGGCATTGGCCGTAGTCCACACGGGCGGGACGGATCGCGCAAGTACCCGGCCGCCGAGACCGCCGAAACGGTGACGTTTACGGCCGTGTCGCCCCAACTCCGGGGACGGGCTTCCGTCCGCCCTGGTGAGTCGCGCTCACCCCTTCGCACCCTTTGTACGCTTCCGCGCCCACGGTTCGCCAATCGGGGCCGGTTGGTTACCGTTCGGTAGAGATGACGTTTTGCTCCCCGGGGGTACACGATGGGGAGCGCGTAACGACATACCAACCGACCAGCGAAGGAACAGCGTGGCTTCCGGATCAGATCGCAACCCGATCATCATTGGCGGCCTTCCGAGCCAGGTCCCGGACTTCGATCCGGAGGAGACCCAGGAGTGGCTCGACTCGCTCGACGCCGCCGTCGACGAGCGCGGCCGCGAGCGGGCCCGCTACCTCATGCTGCGACTGATCGAGCGGGCCCGCGAGAAGCGCGTGGCCGTGCCCGAGATGCGCAGCACGGACTACGTGAACACCATCGCGACCAAGGACGAGCCGTTCTTCCCCGGCAACGAGGAGATCGAGCGCAGGATCCTGAACGCCACCCGCTGGAACGCCGCGGTGATGGTGTCCCGCGCCCAGCGCCCCGGGATCGGCGTCGGCGGCCACATCGCCACCTTCGCGTCCTCCGCCTCCCTCTACGACGTGGGCTTCAACCACTTCTTCCGCGGCAAGGACGAGGGCGACGGCGGCGACCAGATCTTCTTCCAGGGCCACGCCTCGCCCGGCGTCTACGCCCGCGCGTTCCTGCTGGACCGACTGAACGAGACCCAGCTCGACGCCTTCCGCCAGGAGAAGTCGAAGTTCCCGAACGGCCTGTCGTCCTATCCGCACCCGCGGCTGATGCCGGACTTCTGGGAGTTCCCGACCGTCTCGATGGGCCTCGGCCCGATCGGCGCGATCTACCAGGCGCGGATGAACCGCTACATGGAGGCGCGCGGCATCGCCGACACCTCCCGCTCGCACGTGTGGGCCTTCCTCGGCGACGGCGAGATGGACGAGCCGGAGTCGCTCGGCCAGCTGTCGATCGCCGCCCGTGAGGGCCTGGACAACCTGACGTTCGTGGTCAACTGCAATCTGCAGCGGCTCGACGGCCCGGTGCGCGGCAACGGCAAGATCATCCAGGAACTGGAGTCGATCTTCCGCGGCGCCGGCTGGAACGTGATCAAGCTGATCTGGGACCGCACCTGGGACCCGCTGCTCGCCCGGGACCGCGACGGCCTCCTGGTCAACAAGCTGAACACGACGCCGGACGGCCAGTTCCAGACGTACGCGACGGAGACCGGTGACTACATCCGCCGGCACTTCTTCGGCGACGACCAGCGGCTGCGCGCCATGGTCGAGAACATGACCGACGACCAGATCCTCCACCTCGGCCGCGGCGGCCACGACCACCGGAAGATCTTCGCGGCCTACTCCGCGGCCCGCGCCCACAAGGGCCAGCCGACCGTGATCCTGGCCCAGACGGTCAAGGGCTGGACGCTTGGCCCGAACTTCGAGGGCCGCAACGCGACCCACCAGATGAAGAAGCTGACGGTCGACGACCTCAAGGGCTTCCGCGACCGGCTGCACCTCCCGATCAGCGACGCACAGCTGGAGTCCGGCCTGCCGCCGTACTACCACCCGGGCCGCGACTCGGAGGAGATCCAGTACATGCACGACCGCCGCAAGGGCCTGGGCGGGTACGTCCCGACCCGCGTCGTGCGGTCGCAGCCGCTGGCCCTGCCGGACGACAAGACGTACGCGGCCGTGAAGAAGGGCTCCGGCCAGCAGTCGATCGCCACCACCATGGCGTTCGTACGACTGCTGAAGGACCTCATGCGGGACAAGGAGATCGGCAAGCGGTTCGTGCTGATCGCGCCGGACGAGTACCGCACGTTCGGCATGGACTCGTTCTTCCCGAGCGCGAAGATCTACAACCCGCTCGGCCAGCAGTACGAGGCCGTGGACCGTGAGCTGCTCCTCGCGTACAAGGAGTCGCCGACCGGGCAGATGCTGCACGACGGCATCTCGGAGGCGGGCTGCACCGCCTCGCTGATCGCGGCCGGCTCGGCCTACGCCACCCACGGCGAACCGCTGATCCCGGTCTACGTCTTCTACTCGATGTTCGGTTTCCAGCGGACCGGTGACCAGTTCTGGCAGATGGCCGACCAGCTCTCGCGCGGGTTCGTACTCGGCGCGACCGCCGGGCGCACGACCCTGACCGGTGAAGGTCTGCAGCACGCGGACGGCCACTCCCAGCTACTGGCCTCCACGAACCCGGCCTGTGTCGCGTACGACCCGGCGTTCGGCTTCGAGATCGCGCACATCGTCAAGGACGGTCTGCGCCGGATGTACGGCGGCGACGCCGAGCACCCGCACGGCGAGGACGTCTTCTACTACCTGACCGTCTACAACGAGCCCATCCAGCACCCGGCCGAGCCCGAGAACGTCGACGTGGAGGGCATCCTCAAGGGCATCCACCGCTTCAAGGAGGGCGAGGCGGGCCAGATCCCGGCGCAGATCATGGCGTCCGGTGTGGCCGTGCCGTGGGCCCTGGAGGCGCAGCGGATCCTCGCCGAGGAGTGGAACGTCAGGGCCGGGGTCTGGTCGGCGACCTCCTGGAACGAGCTGCGCCGCGAGGCCGTGGCGACGGAGGAGTACAACCTGCTCCACCCCGAGGAGGAGCAGCGCGTCCCGTACGTGACGCGGAAGCTCGGCGGCGCCGAGGGCCCGTTCGTGGCCGTGTCCGACTGGATGCGTTCCGTACCGGACCAGATCGCCCGCTGGGTGCCCGGCCGCTACACCTCGCTGGGGGCGGACGGATTCGGCTTCGCGGACACCCGGGGTGCGGCCCGCCGGTACTTCCACATCGACGCCCAGTCGATCGTGCTGGCGGTCCTCACCGAGCTGGCCCAGGAGGGCAAGGTCGACCGCTCGGTGCTGAAGCAGGCCGTGGACCGCTACCAGCTGCTGGACGTGGCGGCGGCCGACCCGGGTGCCGCCGGCGGCGACGCGTAGGTGTGCCGGGGACGGACCCGCGCGGGCGTCCCCGTGCCCGGACGGACACGCGTGGGCGGGTGCGGGGGGAGGGCTCCCTCCGCACCCGCCTACGATCCCGGGCATGAAGGAACGTACGGCGCAGATGCGCTGGGAGGCCCGCACGCAGGGGCCGCTGCTGGTGCTCGCCGTGGTGTTCGGCCTCGCGTACGCGGTGCCGATCGTGCTGCCGGACGCCCCCGGGTGGGCCCACCAGGGCTGCCGGATCGTGGAGTGGACCGTCTGGGGCGCTTTCGCCGCCGACTACCTGGTGCGGCTGTCGCTGGCCCCGTACAAGTGGCTCTTCGTGCGGAGGCATCCGCTGGACCTGCTCGCGGTGCTGCTGCCGCTGGTGCAGCCGCTGCGGCTGCTGCGGGTGGTCTCCACGCTCCTCCTGGTCGGCCGGCGGGCCCGGATGGCCCCGCAGATCACGCTCACCACGTATGTGGCGGGTGCGGTGGTCGGGCTGATGATGTTCGGCTCGCTCGCGGTGCTGGCCGTCGAGCGGGACGCGCCGGAGGGGAACATCCGGACGCTGGGTGACGCCGTGTGGTGGTCGTTCACCACGATGACGACCGTCGGCTACGGCGACCACGCGCCGACGACGGGCCTGGGACGGGTGCTCGCGGTCGGGCTGATGCTGTCCGGAATCGCGCTCCTCGGTGTCGTCACCGCCAACATCGCGGCCTGGTTCATCTCCCGCTTCGAGCGCGACGACGCCGAGGAGCGCCGCCGCACGGCCCTCCTGGAGGCCCTGACCCAGGAGGTCAGGGAGCTGCGGGCGGAGGTGGCGCGGCTGTCGGCGGGGCCGTCGGCCGCGGCCGACGAGCCCGCCGTACCGCCCCCTAGTTCTCCCACACCTTGAACGCCCGTACCCGGTACGGGGTCTGCGGCACCCAGGTCCCGCCGCCCGGGTACGTCTCGAACTCACCGGTCTCCGCGCACTCCGCCGACTGGTAGGCGGTGACGGGGCGGCCGGTGCGGTTGGCGAGGGCCTGGGCGCCGGCGCCCGCCGGGAGCGGAACGCAGGACTCGATGTCGATGCCGGACAGCTCGTGGACCTGGCGTGCCCCCGTGAAGCCCGGTTTCGCCCAGAGGCAGAGCTCGCCGGGGGCACAGCTGCCGAGCCGGGGCGGCGCGGCCTGCCCGCTCGGCGCCGCCGGTGCCGGGACGGCCGGAGCAGCGGGCCGGGGCACGGAGGCAGCGGCGGCGGGTGCGAGCAGGCACAGGGCGGCCAGGGCCGCTGTGGTGAGGACGGTCGTACGCATGTGGATCTACCCCCGTGTCGGTGTGTCGGCAGGTGACCCGTACGGCGTCCTGACCGGTCCGCGCCCGTCGGGCCGTCCGTGCTGATCCACGCCGTGGATCACCTGACCGCACCCTGACCGGTGGCGAGGGCGGTCCGGAAGACCCGCCGGACCGGTTCACCCTGATAGGGGACAGCCCCGCCGGGACCTCCCCCGTGCCCTTCGGCTCGGGAGGGGCCCCACGGCGGGGCTGTCGCGCACGAGGGGTCGGCGCCTCGCGGGGGCTCGCGGCCCGGGGTCAGATGTGGGCCGCGCCCGCACCCGCCTCCGCGTTCTCGCCGCGCTTGGTGAAGAGGGCCACCGCGGCCGCCACCACGGCGACGATGCCGGCGACGGTGAAGGCCATGCCCATGCCCGAGATGAAGGTGTCGTGGGTGACCTGGGTGATCTGCGCGGCGACCGGCTGCGGGGTGCCGGGCGCCAGCGGGGCCATACCGACCTCGACGGCCTGCTCGGCCAGGCCGAGCTGCTCCGGCGGCAGCGGCGGCAGCTCGGCGTCCGCCCAGTTCTCCGCGAGGTCCGAGCTGACCCTGGCCGACATCACCGCGCCCAGCACGGCCGTGCCGAGGCTGCCGCCGACCTGCATGGCGGCCTGCTGCAGACCGCCCGCGACACCGGAGAGCTCCAGCGGGGCGTTGCCGACGATGACCTCGGTGGCGCCGACCATGACCGGGGCCAGGCCGAGACCGAGGAGCGCCAGCCACACGGACATGGGCAGGGTTTCGGTGTCCGCCGAAAGAGTGGTCATGCCGAACATCGCGACCGCGGTGCACACCATGCCGCCGACCAGCGGTACGCGCGGGCCGAACTTGGTGATGAGCGCACCGGCGAGCGGCGAGGAGACGATCATCATCGCGGTGAGCGGCAGCAGGTGCAGACCGCTGTCCACCGCGCTCATGCCGTGCACGTTCGCCAGGTAGAAGGTGACGAAGAACAGTCCGCCCATGAAGGCGAAGGCCATGAGCACCATCAGCACCGTGCCCGCGGAGACCGGGACGGAGCGGAACAGCCGCAGGGGGATGAGCGGCTCCGCCACCCGGGTCTCCCACACCGCGAACACCACGAAGAGGACCAGGGCACCGGCCAGCCAGCCCAGCGTGCTCGCCGAGCCCCACCCCCACTCACCGGCCTTGATGAGCGGCCAGATGAGGGCGAACATCGCGCCGGACAGCAGCACGATGCCGGGGATGTCGAAGGACCGCGGGGCGTTCTCGGCACGGTGGTCCCTGAGGATCACGAGGCCGAGGGCCAGCGCGACGACGCCTACGGGCACGTTGATGAAGAAGACGGACTGCCAGCTGACGTGCTCGACGAGCACACCGCCGAGGATCGGACCGCCGGCGGTGGAGGCGCCGATGACCATGCCCCAGATGCCGATGGCCATGTTGAGCTTCTCGGCGGGGAAGGTGGCCCGCAGCAGGCCGAGCGCGGCGGGCATCAGCAGTGCGCCGAAGAGTCCCTGGAGCACGCGGAAGCCGACGACGAGGGCGATGGAGTCGGAGAGCCCGATCGCGGCGGAGGCCGCGGCGAAGCCCGCGACACCGATCAGGAAGGTCTGCCGGTGGCCGAAGCGGTCACCGAGCTTGCCGGCGGTGATCAGCGCGACGGCGAGCGCCAGCAGATATCCGTTGGTGATCCACTGGACGTCGGCCAGGGTCGCGCCGAGATCGCGCTGGATGGCCGGGTTGGCGATCGCGACGATCGTGCCGTCCAGGGCCACCATCATCACGCCGATGGCCACGGCGAAGAGCGTCAGCCAGGGGTGGCCGCGGAGCCCCTTGGCCGGTGCCGGGGCGGGACCGCGGTCCACGGGCACCTTGTCGACGGTGGTCTGACTAGTCATGCCGGAGACATTATGTCAGCCACTGACAGTTGACAAAACATTTCATCCGCCGGTAACTGTCACGTGGCTCACAAGTACGCTGAGCTGGGAAAAGCAACACAAGGACGACGGAGAGCGGGCCCATAGGTGACGGGAACCGGACTGCGTGAGCTGAAGAAGCAGCGCACCCGCGACGCCCTGCTGCGCGCGGCGCTGGAGCTCTTCACGACGCAGGGGTACGAGCACACGACGGTCGACGAGATCGCCGACGCCGTGGAGGTCTCCCAGCGCACCTTCTTCCGCTACTTCGCCAACAAGGAGGAGGTCGTCTTCGCCGTCCAGGACATGGTCGAGTCCCACTTCGTCGACGCGCTGCGCCGACGACCGCCGGAGGAAGGGCCGTTCGAGGCGATGCGCCACGCGGTGCGGTCGGCCTGGGACACCATAGGAGAGGCCATCGGGCAGGTCGTTCCGGTCGAACTCCACATGCGGGCCTACCAGATGATCGAGTCGACGCCGTCCCTGATCGCCGTCCACCTGCGCCGCTCCGCCGAGCTGGACGAGCAGGTCGCCCGGCTGATCGCCGACCGCGAGGGCCTAGACGTCGACACGGACCCCCGGCCGCGCGTCGCCGTCGCCGCCTTCGCCGCCGTGATGCGGGTCACCGGACGGCTCTGGGGGCAGGGCGAGGACGCGAGCGTCGAGGCCATCCGGGAGCTGACCGAGGACTACCTCGACCACCTGGAGCCCGCCCTCGCCACGGACTGGCGCAGCCCCGCCGCGCGTCCCGCCCGGGGCCGGACGGACCGGACGCGCCCGGACGCCGCGGACACGCCGGAACGTGAGGCCGGCGCACACACGGAGTAGCCGCACGCCGTCGCGCGCCCCCAGACGCGTGATCTCCCTCACGGTCGCCGTGAGGGCCCCCGGGCTCGCCCTAGGCTGTTCCCCCAGTGACTGCTTTCGACTCCTCCCCCACACTGAACGTCTGGCGCGCCCTCCTCGCTCTCGCCGTGGTGTTCGTGCTGCTCGCGACCACCGGCTGGACCGCTGTACGGCACCAACGCGGTCCCGTCGACGCCCGGGTGACCGCGCTCGCCGCGTGGGAGCAGGCCCGTGTCGGGCACCGCGCGCTCCCGGACCCGGAGTCGTCCCCCGGCGTCCTGGCCGGATTCTTCTCCTCCCTCGGAGCCAGGAAGGCGGCCTCGCTGGCGGATCGCCATCCGCTCGTCGTGGGCAATCTCAACGGTGCGCCGGTGACGCTGCGCTACCGCGCCAACCGGATCGCACTGGACCAGGCGCGCCAGGAGGAGAAGCGGCGGATGCGCGACGGCAGGCTCTCCGCCGAGGGGCGCCACGAGGCGAGCCGGCGCATGCACCGGTACGAGTCGCTGCTGCGCCCCGGCCGCCAGATCCTCGCCTTCGACCCGAGCGGGAAGGGCCGTGTCGCCGAGGTCTTCGGCGATCTCGACCGGGCGCGGCGGGTCTCCGTGATCGTCCCCGGAGTCGACACCAACCTCCTGACGTTCGAGCGGAGCAAGCGCAAGTACTCCGCCCCGGTGGGCATGGCGCAGTCCCTCTACACGGCGGAGCGCGCCGCCGCCCCCTCCGTGCGCACGGCCGTCATCGCCTGGGCCGACTACACCTCGCCCGCGGGCGTCGGACTCGACGCCTCCACCGGCCGGCTCGCCGCGAACGGCGCGAACCGCCTGGTGGCCCTGACGGGGGCGCTGCCCGGCCGGGCCGAGGTGTCGCTGTTCTGCCACAGCTACGGCTCGGTGGTATGCGGGGTCGCCGCGCGCGAACTGCCCGGACGGGTCCGTGACATGGCGGTCGCGGGCAGCCCCGGCATGCGCGCCGAGACCGCGGCCCAGCTGGGCACGGACGCCCGGGTGTGGGCGATGCGGGACAGCGACGACTGGATCGAGGACGTGCCGTACCTGGAGGTCGGCGGGCTCGGCCACGGCGCCGACCCGGTGACGCCGGACTTCGGGGCACGGGTGCTGTCGGCGGCGGGAGCGGTCGGCCACACCGGCTATTTCGAGCCGGGCACGGAGAGCCTCAGCAACTTCGCCGAGATAGGCGTCGGTTCGTACCGGACGGTCAGCTGCGAAGACGGCAACTCCGCGTGCCGCAGTGGAATTTACGGTGCGGAAGTGATCTGACGCGCGTAGAGCACTGTGGCGAGGGGCATATGACCGCCTTGTTCACGGGGGCGACGCGCGGGCGCCCGCCGCATACGATGAGGCGCATGGGTGATGTGCTGGCCGGAATTCATGCCACCTGGGAGTTCGAACCGGACTCCGTGCTCATCCGCTTCACTCGGGGGAACCGCGGTACGCCGAAGCTGTTCCAGGTGCTGGACGAACGGCACGTCCCCCTCGAAGCGCTCGAGTCGGTGACCCTCTCCCCGGGCAAACGCGGCACCGTCGTGCTGCACGCGGTGCCGAGACCAGGTGCCGATCCGCTGATGGACGCGGCGGCGGGCCAGCTGAAGGAGGGCGCGGACCCGTACCGGCTGGTGCTGCCGGCGGATCGCGAGACGCTGGCCGAGTACTACGCCGACGAGCTGCGCGCCGTGCTGCCCGGCCCCGGTGCCGGCCCCGCGGCCCGGTACCTGGTCTCGTCCGTCGGCGCGCCGCGGCAGTTCAAGGCGTACGACGGCAAGGCGGTGTTCGACGGGGACAGGGTGTCCTTCCGCTGGTCGTGGACGGGTGCCTCGTCGGCGAAGTGGAAGGCCGGCGACCAGAGCTACGCCGTATCCGAGCTGACCGGGGTCGAGTGGCGCTCCCCGGAGGTGTTCGACGGCCATCTGCGGCTGCTGCTCCGGGGCGCCCCGGGCGGTACCGGGGAGCGGCCCTCGCAGGCCGACCAGGACCCCGCCGCGGTCGTCTTCGGCCTCGGTTACGGACCGGTGCACGAATCGCTGCCGTTCGCGGCCGCTGTCCTCGAGGCGGTCCGCGAGGCCGCGCCCGTGCAGCCGGCGGCACCCGCGCACCCGCACGACCCGGCGGGCGTCGCGGAACGGATACGGCACCTCGGCGAACTGCACAGCTCGGGGCTCGTCACGGACGAGGAGTTCCGCGCCAAGAAGGCCGAGCTGCTCGCGGAGCTGTAGGAACCCGTACCCGGCGAACCGCACCGGGCCGCGGAAACCACCGGTACCGCCCGACGTCACACCCGGACCGCGCCGGCACCACCGGCACGCCGTGACCACCGCACGCCCCGACCGGACCGCGGCACGGGAGGTCATACCGGGGTATGACATCCCGTCCGGCCCTCCGGTATGACGCGGCCGCCTCTCCGGGGTGCCTACGCTGGAGCCGCCATGACCACCACGCCCTCCTCCGCCGGGAACGGCCGCCCGGAACCGGCACGGGCGTCCCGGGCCGGGAGCCTGCTGCGGGACGCCGCCCGCTCGAAGCCCGCGCGACAGGCCCGTTCCGCCGCTCGGGAGGCCCTGCGGTCGCTCGCCGCGGCGCTCACCACACCGGCACCGCCGTCTGGCCCCCCGCTGCCGAGGACGTCCTCGCGCACCCGGCGGTGGCTGCCGTACGCGCTGGGGCTGGCCGCCGTGAGTGCGCTCCTGCCCGTCACGATCAACGTCCTCACCCAGGACTACCGCCTCGGCGGCGCCCTCGCCGGAGCCCTGGCCACGGCCCAGACCGCCCCGCTGCTGCTGGCCGTGACCCGGCCGCTGAAGGCGTGGTGGATCGTCTTCGCCGCCGATGTGCTCGGCGCGGTGGCCCTGCTGGGCGCGGACGGCACGGAGGGCAGGAGCTGGCCCTGGACGCCGATGGCGGTCGTCGGCTACCTGCTGCTGATGCTGTGCCTGGGGCTGCGCGAGCGACGGCGCACCCTGGTGGCCGTCTGGCTGCTGACGGGCGCGGCCGGTTTCCTCTTCGAGCTGGTCTCGCAGCGGCTCAGTGACGGCATCCACGTACTGCTGTTCGTGCTGAGCGGGATCGTGCTGCTGGTCGCCGACACCCTGCGCACCCGGGGCGAGGTGCAGCGGCGACTCGCCGAGCAGGAGACCATCAGCGAAGCCGAACGGGCCCGGCGCACCCTGCTGGAGGAGCGCGCCCGCATCGCCCGCGAGTTGCACGACGTGGTCGCCCACCACATGTCCGTGATCACCGTGCAGGCCGACTCGGCGCCGTACCGGATCGACGGGCTGTCCCCCGCCGCCCGGGAGGAGTTCGCGACGATCGCGGCCGGAGCACGGGAGTCCCTGACCGAGATGCGGCGGCTCCTCGCGGTGCTGCGCAGCGAGGGCTCCGAGGGCGAGCGCGCGCCGCAGCCCGGCCTCGACCGGCTCCAGCAGATGGTGGAGGCGACGGTTCGGGCCGGGGTGCCGGCCGAACTGTCGCTCGCAGCGGACCCGGGCGACGTACCGCAGGCGGTGGACCTCTCGGCGTACCGCATCGTGCAGGAGGCACTGGCGAACGTGGTGCGGCACGCACCGGGAGCGGCGACGCGGGTCTCGGTCGGCTCGGACGACGCCCATCTGACGGTGCTCGTGGTCAACGGCCCCGCGGCGGAACCCGTTTCACCGCTGGAGGCGTCCGGGACCGGACACGGGCTGGTCGGGATGCGCGAACGCGTACGGTTGACCGGCGGCACCCTGGACGCCGGGCCGCTGCCGGACGGCGGCTTCCGGATCGCCGCACGCATGCCGCTGACGACCGTGGCGGACCCGGACGAGGTGAAGGACCCCAGTTGACCATCCGCGTGATCATCGTCGACGACCAGGCCATGGTGCGCGCGGGGTTCGCCGCGCTGCTGGCCGCGCAGGCGGACATCGACGTCGTCGGCGAGGCCCCCGACGGCCGCCGGGGCATCGAGGCCGCCCGCGCCGCGCTCCCCGACGTGGTCCTGATGGACGTGCGGATGCCGGAGCTGGACGGACTCGCCGCGGCACGCGAGATCCTGTCCCCGCCGCCGGGCGTGGTGCAGGTGCCGAAGGTGCTGATGCTGACCACCTTCGACGTGGACGACTACGTGTACGAGGCGCTGCGCGCGGGCGCGTCCGGGTTCCTGCTGAAGGACGCCCCGCCGGCCGACCTGATCTCCGCGGTCCGGGTGGTCGCCGCGGGCGAGGCACTGCTGGCGCCGTCGGTGACCCGGCGGCTCATCGCCGACTTCGCGGCCCAGCGGCCGGCCCTCCGGAAGAACGGCGCCGCCCTGCGGCTCAACGGGCTCACGCCGCGCGAGACGGAGGTCCTGGAGCTGATCGCCCGCGGCCTGTCCAACCAGGAGATCGCCGGCCGGCTGGTTCTCGCCGAGCAGACGGTCAAGACCCACATCGGCCGGGTGCTGTCGAAGCTCGGGCTGCGCGACCGCGCCCAAGCGGTGGTCTTCGCGTACGAGTCGGGCCTGGTGACCCCGGGCGACCGGTAGCCGCGGGCGGTCGGGCGGTGGTGATCGCGGGCGGTCGGGCGGTGATGATCGCGGGCGCGCGCCCGGCCCGCCCCCTACTCCGGTACCACCCCCGAATACCCCGGTATCACCCCGGAGTTGGCTCCCGGGTGTGACGCCCCCTCACCCGTCCCGTTCCTACCTTCCTCGCCGTCGACAGGACGGACGAGGAAGAGGGGATCATGCGACGGTTCAGAAGGACCCTGGCCGCGGTGGCGGTCGCGGCGGTCGTCGTCACCGGCACGGCGGGGTGGGCCTCGGGCACCTCCCAGACACCCGTCACGGGGCCGCCGCCCGGTTCGGAGGAATGGCGGGCGGACCGCTCGCTGGGCCGCGCCCTGCCCGACCCCGGCACCGCGGCCCCGGGTGACGTATCGGAGTTCTTCGCCGGCCTGACGGCTGCTCAGCGGCAACGGCTGCTCGTGCGGCACCCGTTCGTGGTCGGCAATCTCGACGGCGCACCGCCGGCCCTGCGGTACCGGGCCAACGCCCTGGCGCCGGGCGGCGCTGCGGACGGCCGGCAGATCCTCGCGTACGACCCGCGCGGCCGCGGCCAGGTCGCCGAGGTCTTCGGGGACCTCACCCGGGCCGGCCGCGTCGCCGTCGTCGTCCCGGGCTCGGACATCGACGCCGGGACCTTCGACCGCACGCGTGAGATGGCGCGGTCGCTGTACGAGGCGGCGAACGACCGGGCGTGGGACGTCCCCGGAAGCGCCGCCGGCCACGGCCCCGCCGGGTACGACCGCGCCGGGAAGGCCACCGGGAGCGTCGCCGTGGTCGCCTGGGCCGGCTACACCACGCCCGTCGGCGTGGGCGTCGACGCCGCCACCGGGGACCTCGCCGAGGCCGGGGCCGAGCGGCTGGCGCGGTTCACCCGCGGCATCGCGGCGACCGGCGCCGCCCGCCCGGCCCTGTTCTGCCACAGTTACGGCTCCGTCGTCTGCGGTCTCGCCGCGCAGCGGGCCGGCGCCACGGACATCGTCGCCTTCGGCTCCCCCGGGATGCGCGCGGACAGCGTCGCCGACCTGCGCACCGACGCCCGCGTCTGGGCCGCCAAAGCCCCGTCCGACTGGATCTCCAAGGTGCCCCACGTCCGGCTCGCCGGACTCGGCCACGGAACCGACCCCACCGCACCCGAGTTCGGCGCCCGTCGGGTGCCCGCGGACGACACCGAGGGCCACACCGGCTACTTCGCGCGCGGCACCTCGTCGCTGCGCGCCTTCGCCTCGATCGCGCGGGGAGAGGCCCGATGAGGACACTCGCCCCGCTCGTCGCGAGGATCGAGGCGTCGACCCCGGCCCACCGCGACCGCGCGATCGACGGTCTGCGCGCCCTCGCGCTGCTGGCCGTGCCGGCCGGGCACTGGATGCTCGGCGGTTTCACCGTGGACGCGGACGGCGCGATCCACAACGCGAGCCCGCTGTCCGCGTTCGGCGCCTTCGCGCCCGTCAGCTGGGTCCTGCAGATGCTGGGCATCTTCTTCCTGGTGGGCGGCTGTGCGTCGGCCCTCTCCTACCACCGCCGGCCCGGCGGTGCCACCGACTGGCTGAAGGGACGGGTGGCCCGGCTCGGACGCCCCGTGCTGGGTGTGACGGCCGTGTGGGCGGCGCTGATCGCGGTGCTGTCGGCCGCGGGCGTGCCGGACGACACCCTGCGGACCGGGGCGACGCTCGTGGTCCAGCCGCTGTGGTTCGTGGGCGTCTACGTCGTCGTCACCGCGCTCACACCGCTCTGCGTACGTGCCGCCCGGCGCCTCGGCGGTTGGTCCGCGGTACCGCTGCTGCTGTCCGTCGCCGCCGTCGACCTCCTGCGGTACGGGCCGTACGCCGGCGCCGTACCGTCCTGGCTGAGCGTGCTGAACATCCTCCCTGGCTGGCTCTTCGCCTACCAACTCGGCGTCTCCTGGGGCGAGAAGCGCATCGGCCGGCGCGGTGCGCTGCTGCTGGCGGCGGGCGGGGCCGCGCTGTTCGCCGTGCTGATCGGCGTCTTCCACTACCCGGCGTCGATGGTCGGGGTCCCCGGTGAGTCCCGCACCAACTCACATCCGCCGTCGCTGCTGGTCCTCGCGCTCGCCTCGGCGCAGAGCGGCGCGGCGATCCTGCTCCGCGAACGCATCGGCCGGCTGCTGGCACGGCCCGCGCTGTGGGCGCCGGTCGTCGTCGTCAACCTCTCCGCGATGACGATCCTCTGCTGGCACCAGACAGCGATGCTCGCCGCGGCGGTACCCGCGTCGTACGCGGGGGCCGTCCCGGGGCTGACGACGGCGCCCGACACGCTGGGCTGGGTGGCCGCGCGGGCGGCCTGGCTGCCCGTGTTCGCCCTGCTGCTGGTGCTGATCGGCCGGTACGCACGGGGCTTCGAGCCTCCGTGGCGCGGCGTGGGCGCGGCCCGGCGCGCGGCGGCGGGCGTTCTCGCGCTGGGCTTCACGGCGTTCGTGCTGGGCTTGACGTAGGAGGCCGCTCCGCCTGCGCGCCGCGGCCGAGCAGACGGCCGGGACCGGGATCGGCCCGGCGCGAGCGCGCTACTCGCGGGCCTCCGATGTCGAGGACATGTCCGGGTACCGGTCCCCCACCACGCGCCCCGCGATCGGCTCCAGCAGCGCCAGGTCGCCGGGCGTGAGCGTGATCCGGGTGGCCGCGACGTTCTCCTCCAGGCGGCCCCGCTTGCGGGTGCCCGGGATGGGGACGACCGGGAGGCCGTGGACGCCGGCCCGCTGCTGGACCCAGGCGAGGGCGATCTGCGCCGGTGTGGCGCCGTGCGCGGCGGCGATCTTGCGGACGGGCTCCAGCAGTTGCGCGTTCGCCGCGGCCGCATCGCCGGTGAACCGCGGCTGCCGGCGCCGGAAGTCGCCCTCGGAGAGCTCCGCCGCGTTCGCGAACGCGCCGGTGAGGAAGCCCCGGCCGAGGGGCGAGTACGGCACCAGCGCCACGCCCAGCTCCGCGGCCGCGCCCACCGCGCTCCGCTCGACGGAGCGACTGAAGAGCGACCACTCGGACTGCAGCGCGGCGATGGGGTGGACGGCGTGCGCCTCGCGCACCGGTCACCTCGCTGAGTCCGAGATGGCGGACCTTGCCCGCCCGCACGAGTTCCGCCATCGCGCCGACGGACTCGGCGAGCGGTACGCCGGGGTCGCGGCGGTGCATGTAGTAGAGGTCGATCACGTCGACGCCGAGCCGGCGCAGACTGGCCTCCACCGCCTCGCGGATGTACGCGGGGTCGTTGCTGATGCCCCGGAAGGCCGGGTCGTCCGCGCGGCGGACGATGGAGAACTTCGTGGCGAGGGTGATCTGGTCCCGGTGCGCCGTCACGAACGGCCTGAGGAACTCCTCGTTGGCGCCGCCGCCGTATATGTCGGCGGTGTCGAAGAGCGTGACGCCGGCCTCCAGCGCCGCGTCCAGGGTGTCGCGGGCCGCCGCCTCGTCGGTGTCTCCGTAGAACTCGCTCATGCCCATGCAGCCGAGCCCCTGCACCCCGACCTCGGGACCCGCCGTGCCGAGCCGTACCTTCTCGATCGTGCCGTCCGTCATGGGGCTCAGGGCCTCTCCGGCGCCCGCTGGGCGCCCGCATAGAAGTTGATCTTGTAGTCGAGCACGGCGAGGGTGTCCTGGAGTTCGGCGATCCGGGCGCGGACGTCGCGCCGCGTCGACTCCAGCAGCTCCTGCCGCTGCTCGTACGTGTCCTCGCCCGCGCGCGCCAGCTCGGCGTAGCGGACCATGTCGGCGACCGGCATCCCGGTCCGCCGGAGCTTGCCGACGAAGGTCAGCCAGTCCAGGTCGCGGTTCCTGAAGCGCCGCTGTCCGGTGTGCGAGCGGTCGATGTGCGGCATCAGGCCGATCCGCTCGTACCAGCGCAGCGTGTGCGCGCTCAGGCCGGTCCAGTCGGCGACCTCGCTGATGGTGTAGTGGTCCTGCCCGTCGGGGCGGGGATGGGCGGGGGGCGCCGATGCGCAGATGTCGGTCGTCGCGGATGTGGTCTCCAGCACCGTCATGACCTCCACGCTAGAAGGTTCGAGTGCACTCGAAGCAAGCGAAATCCCGCCGGTTCCGCGCCGGGGGCGGCCGCCGGAGCGGTAGCCTCCTCCGTCCATGAGCCTCGCACGACCCGCACTCCCCGACGACGCCGGAGAGCTGGTCCGCCTCCGTGCCGTCATGCTCGCGTCGACGGCGCGGCACGAGACCTCGGAGACGGGCTGGCAGGCCGCCGCCGTCGAGACCTTCCGCAGGCGTCTCGCCGATCCCGAGGGGGACATGGCCGCCTTCGTGGTCGAGCGCCCCGGAGGACTCGCCGCCTGCGCCGTCGGCACGATCGAGCACCGCGTCGGGAGCCCTGCCGATCCCACGGGGAGGACCGGCCACGTCTTCAGTGTCGCCACCGATCCCGACCGGCGCCGCCGGGGCCACTCGCGCGCGTGCGTGGGGGGGGCTGCTCGGCTGGTTCCGGGCGCGCGGAGTCCGCCGGGTCGACCTGCGGGCGAGCGCCGAGGGCGAGCCCCTGTACGCCTCCCTCGGCTTCGTACGGACCCCGGATCCCGCGATGCGGCTGACCCTCTAGGCTCGTAGCCATGCAGAGCCTGGCGTTGATCGAGAACTGGCCCGTCCCCACCGCGGCCGCCGCAGTCGTGCGCGCGGACGGCACCGTCGCCGGTGCCCACGGCCCCACGGGGCACCGCTTCCCGCTGGCCTCGGTCACCAAGCCGCTCGCGGCCTACGCCGCGCTCGTCGCCTACGAGGAGGGCGCGGTTGAGCTGGACGAGCCCGCGGGGCCCGACGGCGCCACCGTGCGGCATCTGCTGGCGCACACCAGCGGCCTCGCGTTCGACGAGCACCGGGTGACGGCCCCGCCCGGGAACCGCCGGCTGTACTCGAACGCCGGCTTCGAGGTGCTCGGCGACCACATCGCGAAGGCCACGGACATCCCGTTCGCCGAGTATCTGCGTCAGGCGGTGCTGGAGCCGCTGGGCATGACCTCGACGACGCTCGACGGCTCGCCCGCGAAGGACGGCGTCTCGACGGTCGACGACCTCGCGCGTTTCGCCGCCGAGGTGCAGGCCCCGCGGCTGCTCGACCCCAGGACGGTCCTGGAGGCGATGTCGGTGGTGCACCCCGGCCTGTCCGGCGTGCTGCCCGGCTACGGCCACCAGAAGCCGAACGACTGGGGACTCGGCTTCGAGATCCGCGACGGCAAGTCCCCGCACTGGACCGGCTCCGCGTCCTCGCCCCGCACCTTCGGCCACTTCGGCCAGTCCGGCACGTTCCTGTGGATCGACCCGGACGCCGGCGCCGCGTGCGTGGCGCTGAGCGACCGCGCCTTCGGGCCCTGGGCGGTCGAGGCATGGCCGCCGTTCACCGACGCGGTGCTCGCCGAACTGCGCGGCCGGGCGCACTGAACACCAGGGCGGTTCACACGGCCGGCCGGCAGCCCTTCGACGACCAAGGCCCCGCCCAACCGGTCCTCTCCCAGGGCGTCCTGACGACCCGCCGCACGTCCATGCCGAGCCCCGCCCGTCCGGACGCCGCCTCCACGCACGCGACATGGCGGCTGCCGGGCGCGGCGGGTCGGGTCCGGCGCCGCCGGCCGGGCACCGGGGAGCGGGGCCCGGTCAGCCGGACAGCTCCCACATCAGCACCTCCGCGGGCGCGGCCGCGGTGAGTTCGAGGCCGTCGGCATCCGTGATCCGGGCGGCGTCGCCGGGGCCCAGCGCCTCGCCGTCGATCCTGACGACGCCCCGGACGACGTGGACGTACACGAAGGGGGCGTCCGGCACGGCGGTCCGCTCGTCGCCGGCGAGGCGGCGCACGTGCAGCATCGCCCCGGCCTCCGGAAGCGCGTAGGGCGTCGAGTCGGCGATGCCGCGGACGATCTCGTAGGACGGTTCGCCGCCCGGCTCCTTCGGCGCGAGCCACATCTGCACGAACGTGAGCGGTGTGCCGGCGTCGTTCCGTTCGACGTGCCGCACCCCGCCGGCGGAGCTGAGCCGCTGGACGTCGCCCGGCCGTACGACGGTGGCGTGGCCCGCGGAGTCCCGGTGGGTCAGCTCGCCGTCCACCACCCACGTCACGATCTCGGTGTGGCTGTGCGGGTGCTCGTCGAACCCGGCGCCGGGGGCGAGCCGCTCCTCGTTGCAGGCGATGACCGCGCCGAAGCGGAGGTTGTCCGGATCGTAGAAGCGACCGAACGAGAAGGAGTGCAGGGACTCGATGCCGGCGGACGCGTCCCCACCGCGGTAGCGCTCACCGGCGCGCCGTATGGACATCACGCCTCCACCGTAGACGCCGGACCGGCCGGGCGGCCTCCCCGCGGTCCGCCCGTTCCTTATGCCGGGCGGAACCGGGGCGCCGGCGGTGGCCCACCGGGGTCCGGGGCCCTGTCCCGGACCCGCGTCTCCGCCGCGGCGTCCGGATAAGGCACTCTTGTCCCCGTGCCCCATCCCGAACCGGCTCTGCCCCCGAACGCCGCCCATCCGCACTCCGCGACCCTGAAGCGCCTGGAGCAGTCGTCCGGGCGCCTCGCCGCGAACGCGATCGCCCGCATGGACGAGACGCTGCCGTGGTACCGGGCGATGCCCCCGGAGAACCGGTCGTGGATCGGCCTGGTCGCCCAGGCCGGTATCGCCGCGTTCACCGAATGGTTCCGGCACCCCGAGACGCCGCAGGCGATCTCGACGGACGTCTTCGGCACCGCCCCGCGCGAGCTGACCCGTGCGATCACCCTGCGCCAGACCGTGGAGATGGTGCGGACGACCATCGAGGTCATGGAGTCCGCGATCGAGGAGGTCGCCGCGCCGGGCGACGAGTCCGTGCTGCGCGAGGCGCTGCTGGTCTACGCGCGGGAGATCGCCTTCGCGACCGCCCAGGTGTACGCGCAGGCCGCCGAGGCCCGCGGCGCATGGGACGCCCGGCTGGAGTCGCTCGTGGTCAACGCCGTGCTGTCGGGCGAGGCCGACGAAGGGGCCGTCAGCCGGGCCGCGGCGCTCGGCTGGAACGCCCCGGAGCACGTGTGCGTCGTGCTCGGCACAGCGCCCGACGGGGACAGCGAGCTGACGGTGGAGGCGATCCGGCGTGCGGCCCGGCACGCCAAGCTCCAGGTGCTGACGGGCGTGCTCGGCGACCGGCTCGTCGTGATCGCGGGCGGCAGCGACAACCCGCTGCACGTGGCGAAGGCCCTGATCGGCCCGTACGCGGCCGGCCCGGTGGTGGCGGGCCCCGTCGTGCCGGATCTGCTGGCGGCGACGAGGTCGGCACAGGCCGCGGCGGCCGGACTGAAGGCGTGCTCCGCGTGGCAGGACGCGCCGCGGCCGGTACTGGCGGATGATCTCCTTCCGGAGCGCGCGATCGCGGGCGATCCGTCCGCGCGAGAACAACTGGTGGAGGAGATCTACAGACCGCTCGAGGAGGCGGGCTCGGCCCTCCTGGAGACGCTGAGTGTGTATCTGGAGCAGGCAAGCAGTCTGGAGGGGGCGGCACGGATGCTGTTCGTGCATCCCAACACCGTCCGCTACCGGCTGCGACGTGTGACTGATGTCACCGGCTGGTCACCGTCCGATGTCCGTTCCGCGTTCACTCTGCGGATCGCGCTCATCCTCGGGCGTCTGGTAGACGGAGATCAGCAACTCTAGGATTTTGTCGGACACCAACAATTCCCCTGACGGTTCTTGGTCCCTGTCCCCACGGGCGGCCGGGACCATCCACAAGAGAGAGTGTGAGGGTGCTCGTACTCGTCGCTCCCGGCCAAGGCGCTCAGACGCCCGGCTTCCTGACTCCCTGGCTCGAACTCCCCGGCGCCTCCGACCGCATCGCGGCCTGGTCCGACGCCATCGGGCTCGACCTCGCCCACTACGGCACGAAGGCCGACGCGGACGAGATCCGCGACACGGCCGTGGCCCAGCCGCTGCTCGTCGCGGCCGGCCTGCTGTCCGCCGCCGCGCTCGGTGAGGTCGTGCCGGACGCCGTCGCCGGTCACAGCGTCGGTGAGTTCACGGCCGCGGCGTTCGCGGGCGTCCTCGACCCGACCGCCGCGCTCCGGCTCGTACGGACCCGCGGTCTGGCGATGGCCGAGGCCGCCGCCGTCACGGAGACCGGCATGTCGGCCCTGCTCGGGGGCGACCCCGAGGTGAGCACCGCGCACCTGGAGAAGCTCGGGCTGACCGCCGCGAACGTCAACGGCGCCGGGCAGATCGTCGCCGCCGGCACCAAGGAGCAGCTCGCCGCGCTGGAGGCGGACAAGCCCGAGGGCGTCCGGAAGGTCGTCGCGCTCAAGGTCGCCGGAGCGTTCCACACGCACCACATGGCCCCCGCGGTCGCACGGCTGGAGGAGGCCGCGAAGGCGCTCGCCCCGGCCGACCCCAAGGTGCCGTACGTCTCCAACAAGGACGGGCGCACCGTCGCCGGCGGTGACGAGGTCGTGTCCCGGCTGGTCGGCCAGGTCGCCAACCCGGTCCGCTGGGACCTGTGCATGGAGACCTTCAAGGAACTGGGCGTGACCGCCCTCGTCGAGGTGTGCCCGGGCGGCACCCTCACCGGTCTCGCCAAGCGCGCGCTGCCGGGCGTCAAGACGCTCGCGCTGAAGACCCCCGACGACCTCGACGCGGCCCGCACGCTGCTCGCCGAGACCGGTTCACCTGCCGCTGACGCGGCGGGCGCCTGACAAGGAGCCGAGACAGCATGTCGAAGATCAAGCCCAGCAAGGGCGCCCCGTACGCACGCATCATGGGTGTCGGCGGCTACCGTCCGACCCGGGTCGTGCCCAACGAGGTGATCCTCGAGACGATCGACTCCTCCGACGAGTGGATCCGCTCCCGCTCGGGCATCTCCACCCGTCACTGGGCGAACGACGAGGAGACCGTGACGGCGATGTCGGTCGAGGCGGCGGGCAAGGCCATCGCCGACGCCGGGCTCACCCCGGAGCAGGTCGGCGGCGTGATCGTCTCGACCGTGTCGCACTTCAAGCAGACCCCGGCCGTCGCCACGGAGATCGCCGACAAGATCGGCGCGGTCAAGCCCGCCGCGTTCGACATCTCCGCGGGCTGCGCGGGCTTCGGCTACGGCCTGACCCTCGCCAAGGGCATGGTCGTCGAGGGCTCGGCCGAGTACGTGCTGGTCATCGGCGTCGAACGGCTCAGCGACCTGACCGACCTGGAGGACCGCGCCACGGCATTCCTCTTCGGCGACGGCGCGGGCGCCGTCGTCGTCGGTCCCGCGCAGGAGCCCCGGATCGGTCCCACCGTGTGGGGTTCCGAGGGCGACAAGTCGGAGACCATCAAGCAGACCGTGCCGTGGTCGGACTACCGCGACGGCGCCGTCGAGCGGTTCCCCGCCATCACCCAGGAGGGCCAGGCGGTGTTCCGCTGGGCCGTGTTCGAGATGGCGAAGGTCGCCCAGCAGGCGCTGGACGCGGCCGGGATCACCGCGGACGAACTGGACGTCTTCATCCCGCACCAGGCGAACATGCGGATCATCGACTCGATGGTGAAGACTCTGAAACTGCCGGAGCACGTCACGGTCGCCCGTGACGTGGAGACCACCGGCAACACCTCGGCCGCCTCGATTCCGCTCGCGATGGAGCGGCTTCTGGCGACCGGGCAGGCGAAGAGCGGCGACACCGCGCTCGTCATCGGCTTCGGGGCGGGTCTCGTCTACGCCGCGACGGTCGTTACCCTCCCCTAGGCAAGCATCCGGATCTTCCGGATATCCGGTCCTCCGGGCAAGCCCGTTCAACCCTCTGCTACACACCGAAGGAGCGCCACATGGCCGCCACTCAGGAAGAGATCGTCGAAGGTCTCGCCGAGATCGTCAACGAGATCGCCGGTATCCCGGCGGAGGACGTCCAGCTGGACAAGTCCTTCACCGACGACCTGGACGTCGACTCGCTGTCCATGGTCGAGGTCGTCGTCGCCGCCGAGGAGCGCTTCGACGTCAAGATCCCGGACGAGGACGTCAAGAACCTCAAGACCGTCGGCGACGCAGCCGAGTACATCCTGAAGCACCAGGCCTGATCCAGGCCGATCAGGTACGCCACCCAGCGGTGGCGCCGCTGATTCACGAACCCTCATAGACCGTGGAGAAAGAATTCCTGTGAGCTCGACCAATCGCACTGTGGTCGTCACCGGTATCGGCGCAACCACACCGCTGGGTGGCGACTCCGCATCGACCTGGGAAGGTCTGATGGCGGGACGTTCCGGCGTCAAGCCCCTCGAGGGAGAGCGCTTCGAGGAACTGCCCGTCCGCATCGCCGCCCCCGCGGCGGTCGACCCGGGCGAGGTCCTGCCCCGGCCGCAGGCGCGCAAGCTGGACCGCTCGGCCCAGTTCGCGCTGATCGCGGCACGTGAGGCGTGGGCCGACGCGGGCTTCACCGCCCCGGCCGGCGAGGACGGGAACATCCTTCCCGACCGCCTCGGCGCGGTCATCGCCTCCGGTATCGGCGGTGTCACCACCCTGCTCGACCAGTACGACGTGCTGAAGGAGAAGGGCGTACGCCGCGTCTCCCCGCACACCGTGCCGATGCTGATGCCCAACGGCCCCTCCGCCAACGTCGGTCTGGAGGTGAACGCCCAGGCCGGCGTGCACACCCCGGTCTCCGCCTGCGCGTCGGGAGCCGAGGCGATCGGCTACGCCATCGAGATGATCCGCAACGGCCGCGCGGACGTCGTGGTCGCCGGCGGCACCGAGGCCGCGATCCACCCCCTGCCGATCGCGGCGTTCGCCAACATGATGGCGATGTCCAAGAACAACGACGAGCCCGAGCGGGCCTCCCGGCCGTACGACAAGGCCCGTGACGGCTTCGTGCTGGGCGAGGGCGCGGGTGTCGTCATCCTGGAGTCCGCCGAGCACGCGGCCGCGCGCGGCGCACGTGTCTACTGCGAGGCGCTGGGTCAGGGCCTGTCCGCGGACAGCCACCACATCGCGCAGCCCGAGCCGACCGGCCGCGGTGTCGCCACGGCGGTGCAGAACCTGCTGGACAACACGGGTCTGAAGCCGTCCGAGGTGGTCCACCTCAACGCGCACGCCACCTCCACGCCGCAGGGCGACATCGCCGAGATCAAGGCGCTGCGCAAGGTGCTGGGCGACGACCTCGACCATGTCGCGATCTCCGCGACGAAGTCGATGACGGGCCATCTGCTGGGCGGCGCCGGCGGTATCGAGACCGTCGCGACGGTCCTGGCGCTGCACCACCGCCAGGCCCCGCCGACCGTGAACGTCGACGACATGGACGACGAGATCGAGGCGGACATCGTCCGCGGTGAGCCGCGTGCGCTGCCCGAGGGCACGATCGCCGCGATCAACAACTCGTTCGGCTTCGGCGGCCACAACGTGGTGCTTGCCTTCCGAACCGTCTGACGCACGTCCGACGCACGACGACGAGGACCGGGCCCCGTCTCCCTTCGCGGGAGGCGGGGCCCGGTCGTTGCCGCGGGACGGTCCCCGGTCGGCTCGGCCCTTCCCCCGGTACGGGGCCGCCTGGGGCCGTCCGTCAGCGCAGCGCCCACGCCTACGCGACGCCGAGGTCCGTGCAGAGACGGGCGCGCTGTCCCGGGGTGAGCGTGGTGGAGAGGGCGTCGAGGCTGCGGCCCGCCTCCTCGCCGGGCACGGACTCGACGCTCGCGCGCGCGACGGCCGCGCGGACCGCGGGCGGCAGGGCGGGGAGCATCCGCTGGAGGTCGGTGAGCCCCTCCTCCGGGGTTCGGGAAGCGCGGAACGCCCCGAAGACGGCCCCGAGTTCGTCGTCTCCGCAGTGCCGCCACAGCGCGGGCACGGCGACGGTCTCCTCGGCGTGCAGATGGGCCAGGTAGGCGCTGATGAGCTCGTTCAGGGCCAGGTAGAACCCGTGCTGGACCTCGGGGCGGGCTGCGGGGCCGTTCCCGGGAAGGCGCGTGCTCGTTCGTCGAGGGCCGCGAGGGCCGCGTCGAGCCTCAGATGCTCGGCGTCCAGGGCGTCGGCCGCGGCCGGGGCCCGCTCCCGCAGCAGGGGATGTATGTACGTGTCCTCGTGGGCGGCGTGCTCGTGCAGTTCCGCGGTCATGGCCAGGCAGCGCTCGGCGGACCGCTCCCCGGACGCCGGGTCAGCGCCGTCCCTGACCGTGCCCCAGGCGGCACGACGCCTGGGGGTGACCCGGCAGAACGTGCAGCGGGTCGCCAACGACCTCGTGGAACAGGGCCACGCCGCCTACGCCGACAACCCCGACCACCGGGGCTCCCCGTACTCACCCTCACCGCCGGCGGCCGGAAGGCACTGGGGAAGGTCACGGAGAGGGCGACGGAGCGGCATCGCGAGCTGTTCGCGGACGTGCCGGACGCCGAGGTCGCCGCGGCACGGTCACTGCTGCGCCGGCTGCTCACCGAGCTGGACCGCCAGGAGCGGGCGGCCGGGAAGCGCTGAGCCCGCGGCCGTAGCGGCGGGACAGCCGCGCCGAGAGGCGAGGCCCCGAGAGCGGACGGGCGCGGAGCAGGACACGGGACCGGCCCCTCGGCCGCCCGGGTGGAACCGGTGGGTCAGACCACCTGGTGGAGCCAGCGGACCGGGGCGCCCTCGCCCGCGTACCGGAACGGCTCGAGCTCGTCGTCCCAGGGCTTGCCGAGCAGCTTGGAGATCTCCGCCTCGAGCTCCGTCTCGCCCTGGGCCGAACGCGCGAGGGCCGCGCGGAGGCGGTCCTCGGGGATGAGGATGTCGCCGTGGATGCCGGTGACGGCGTGGAAGATGCCGAGGTCGGGCGTGGCGCTGTAGCGCTCGCCCTCCGCGGTGGTGCAGGGCTCCGCGGTCACCTCGAAGCGGAGCAGCTGCCAGCCGCGCAGCGCGGACGCCAGCTTGGAGGCCGTGCCGCTCTCACCCTGCCAGGAGAACTCGGATCTCCAGGTGCCGGGGGACGCGGGCTGGCGGATCCAGTCGAGCTGGACCCGTACGCCGAGGACGCCCGCGACCGCCCATTCGACGTGCGGGCACAGCGCGCGTGGTGCGGAGTGGACATAGAGAACGCCGCGTGTCGTCACCGGGACCTCCAGTGTGGGACGAGGATCACCTTCCCAGCGGCCTCAGTAAACAACATCAAGTACGAATCCCGCCAAACACCAAAAAGCGGACAGCATATGACGTGATGTAATTTACTGGAGCCGGCGAGCCAGGTGCCTCTGGTTCGACGTGGGCAAAGCTACCGTGCGACGGGGGCCCAGGTGTGTCGTACAGCCCCTCCCGGGCCCCGTACGCACCAAGCATTCACCCGCCAGGACGCCTCGGGGGAGGGCAGATGCGTGAAATCCGGCGCCGCGCCGTCGCCGCTGCCGTCGCGGCGGCCGTGGCGATCACGGCCGGTCCGGTCGGATGCGACGCACCCCCGGAGCCCCGGCGCGAGTCCGCGGAGCGGCCGAAACCGTCCCCCACGCGGGTTTGGGACCGTGCTCCCGGCTCACTGGCCGCGGTCGGCGACTCCATCACCCGCGGCTTCGACGCCTGCTCGCTGTTCGCGGACTGCCCCGAGGTGTCCTGGGCGACCGGCACCGACACGGCCGTGCGCAGTCTCGCGCTGAGGCTGCTGGGGACGACGGCCGCGACGCAGCGCGCCTGGAACCACGCGCGGTCCGGGGCGCGGATGGCCGATCTGCCCGCGCAGATGACCGCGGCGGCGGACCGCAGGCCCGAGTTGGTGACGGTGATGGTGGGGGCCAACGACGCCTGCCGGGACACCCCCGCGCGGATGACACCGGTCGCGGAGTTCACCGAGTCGTTCACGGCCGCGATGCGCTCGCTGCGCCGCACCGCGCCGAAGGCGCACGTGTACGTGTCGAGCGTGCCGGACCTGAAGCGGCTCTGGTCGACCGGGCGCGGCAATCCGCTCGGCAAGCAGATCTGGAAGCTCGGCATCTGCGCCTCGATGCTGGAGGACGCGGACGACCTGGGCCCCGCGGCCCAGGAGCGCAGGGCGCTCGTGCACGACCGTGTCGTCGCCTACAACCGGGCGCTGCGGGACGTCTGCGCGAAGGACCTGCGCTGCCGGTACGACGGTGACGCCGTCTTCGACTACCGCTTCACCGGCGAGCAGCTGAGCCCCTGGGACTGGTTCCATCCGAGCAGGAACGGCCAGAGCCGGCTGGCGGAGATCGCGTACCGGAACATCACCGCGGCGCGGCCGCCGGCGTAGGCCGCGGACCGGGCGGGCCCCGGGGCGGCTGTCAGGGACCGCCCCGGGGTGATCGGGAGCCCCGGGGAATCACCGGTCGCGTGGCGCTCCCCGTAGGGCGCGCCGGACCTCGTGGAACCGGGGCGAACCTCCAGGATGCTGATTCCCCGTCATGAGTCGTGCAGGCGCGCCGAACCGCCGGCCTCCACGTGACGTGTATCGCGTTTGCGGGCTCCGCTGCCGTGTCCGGCCCCGCTCGGACCGCCACCCCCGCCCGGCAGGCACCGGCTCCCCCTCTGGTCACGCCCCCAACTTCTTTCCCATACTGGCGACTTCGGGCAGAGCGGTTTCGGCGGAGGGATGCGGTGTGCGGCGGACACTCGGGGTGCTGGTCGTGACGGCGGTGGCGGGCACGATGGCCGGCACGGTCCCGGCGAGCGCGGGCGAACCACCGGCGGGGGCGGGGGCTCCGGCCGCGGCGGCCGTGGAGGAGCAGCGGCTGGACCGGGCCGTGCCGCGGGAGATCCTGCGGCGCAGTGGGTTCGACTCCGTGGCGGGCGGGTTCGCCGCGGCGCTGCGGTCGGCGGACTCGTACGCCGAGGCCGGCCGGGTCGTGGACCGGCACGGCTCGGCGCTGTGGCGGCGGGCCGTCGACCGGGCGCAGGGCAGGGGTCCCGCACGCGGGGACCTCAGCCGCGACGACGACCGCCCGCTGTACTGGGCGCGGCTGGGCATGACCCGAGAACTGCGCGCCTGGGAGCCGCGGTTCGCCCTGTCCGCCGAGGCGCGCGAGCGGCTGCTCGGTGAGCTGGAGCGGACCTCCCGCGGCCAGGACACCATGGACTTCCCGGGAGCAGGGAGGACCGTCGGCAAGGGCTTCAAGCGGATCGTGCTGACCGGCTTCGACCCGTTCACCCTGGACCGCGACATCAGGATCAGCAACCCGAGCGGGGCGACGGCGCTCGCCCTCGACGGCACCTGGCTGCGCACCCCGGACGGCGGCCTGGCCCGGATCGAGACCGCGGTCTTCCCGGTGCGCTGGGCGGACTTCGCCGCCGGCACCGTCGAGCGGACCCTGCGCCAACGGCTGCCCGAGGCGGATCTCTTCACGACCGTGAGCCAGGGCCGGGTCGGGCGCTTCGACATCGAGCGCACCAACGGCGCCTGGCGCGGCGGCTTCCCGGACAACGAGAACGTCTCGCGCACGGAGACCGTGCCGGTGGCCGGGCCCGCGGCACAGCCGCAGTGGACCTCGACGACCCTGCCGTACGCGGCCGTCGTGGCCGCGGAAACCGGACGCTTCCCGGTGTACGACAACACGTCCGTCACCGAGATACCCGCGGGCGGCACCGAACCGGTGGTCCGCCCCGACGGCCCGACCTCCGGCTCCACGGCCCGTGCGGGAGGCGGCGGGAACTACCTGTCCAACGAGATCGCCTACCGGGCCACGCTGCTGCGCGACCGTCTCGGCCTGCACGACACCCTGCCCGGTGGCCATGTGCACACACCGGTGCTCGAGTTCGGCGCGGGCAACACCGACCCGGCGACGGGCACCGTGACCGACCCCGGGTTCGTACGGAACCGGCTGGACATCATCGCCCAGGTGCGGGCCATCGTGGCGGTGTCGGCGGCCCACCGCTGAGGCCCACCGCTGAAACCCACCGGCGGGCGGTGGCACTCCGCCCGCCGGTCCTACGGGCCAGCCCTCAGGAGCGGGCCTCGTCCTTGCCGAAGCCGTACGGCGCGGAGGTCTGGCCCTGGTTGCGGCTCGCGTACGGGGCCTGCCCCGGCTGAGGGTGGGCGTGCGCTTCCGGCGCCGGGTACGGGTGGCGGTCCGGAGTCCCGTCGCCGGGCTCCGCCTCGCCCCTGTCCTCCGTCAGGTCGCGCACCAGCAGCGTGGCGCCCGCGACCGCGCCCGGCATCAGCAGCACCGCGACGAACGGGACGAGGAAGGCCAGCGCCAGCGGAACGCCGAAGCCGAGGGTGAGCATGCGCCGGCCGCGGAGCAGCACGAGGCGCTCCCTGAGCTCGACCCGTCGCCGCTGGAGGGCCACGGCGGTGAGCTCCTCGGCGAGGAAGAAGCCGGTGACGCAGAAGCCGAGCACGGGGACGACGGTCTGGCCGACGACGGGCACGAACCCGAGGGCGAAGAGCAGCACGCCGTACACCGCGACGCGGATCACGATCCGCAGGCTGTCCCGTGCGGAGATCCACAGCTCGCGCCAGAGCGGCAGCCCGGAGCGCGGGACCTCACCGCCCTCGGAGCGGTCGACGGCCTCGGAGAGCGACTCGTAGAACGGCTGGCCCACCAGGAGCGTCACGGCGGTGAACGTGATCACGGCGAGGAAGAGGCCGAAGACCCAGACCAGTGCCGTGAGGAAGCCGCGGAACAGCCCCTGCCACGGCGACGACCAGTCCGCCGCGAACGGGGTGGCCCAGCTCACGAGGTCGTCGGCGCCGTAGGCGAGCCCGACGAGGGCTCCGGCGTACAGCACGAGGGTGATCAGCCCGGGCAGCAGCCCGATGCCGAACCACCGGCCGTGCCGGCCCACCCACTGCTGCCCCTTCACCAAGTAGCCGAAGCCCGCACCCAGATCACGCATGCGCAACACCCTATACGGGGACCGGAACCCCCGGTCGTGGGCCTGTGGACGAAGTCCGCCCGCCTGTGGACCGGGGCTCCGCGGCGGGCCGCGCCGGCAGCGCCGCCGTCCCGCGGCTCCCCGGCCGGCACGGCGGACCGTCCCCCGTTCGCCACTCAAGCCCCTCTTGTCGTGCCCCAGTTGAACAGGTAGACCCTGCGTACCGAACGCTTCCGACCCACCGGAGGTCCGTACGCATGGGCATGTCCAGATCCGTCCTGGCCGCCACCGCGGGCGCCGCCGCCGTCGCCGTGGCGGGTGCGCTGCTCCTCGCCCCCGGCCCGGCGGCGGCCGTCCCGGGGCCCGACGTCCCCCACCACGTACGCGAAGGAGCGGGCCGGGACACCGGGCGGGACGCCGCCCCGGTCGGGGCGGGCGCGCTGCGGGCCCTCGAGGTCGCGGAGCCGGGGCTGCGCAAGGACGGCGGCTATCCGCGGCGGACGGCACTCGCTCCCCCGCCGGTGAACCCCGCCGACAAGTCGGTCAAGCTGGGGCTGGCCCCGTACCACTCGCTGGCGCCCCGGCTGAACGCCCTGCAGGGGCTGGGCGACCGGGTCAGCGTCGAGATCGCCGGGCGCTCGGCCGGCGGGCACGATCTGTACCTGGTGACCGTCACCGCTCCGGAGACCGCCAAGGAGGCCCGTGACCAGGAGCGGATGCGCGAGCTCATCGAGAACCGCCCCGCCGTCGCGGCGCGGGACCGGCACGTCAAGGCCGCCTACAAGACCCCGGTCTTCCTCAACAACAACATCCACGGCAACGAGTGGGAGGGCACCGACGCCGCACTGAGGCTCATCGAGGAGCTGGCGCGGGCGAAGGACGCGCGGACCGCGTCCCTGCTCGCGAGGAACCGGATCTACGTCAACCTCACCGCGAATCCGGACGGCCGGATCGCGGGCACCCGCTCCAACGCCAACGGCTTCGACCTCAACCGGGACTTCATCACCGCCTCCCAGCCGGAGACCCGCGCGATGCGCCGGATCACCGTCGACAAGCAGCCCGCGGTGATGCTCGACCTCCACGGGTACGTCAACGGCACGCTGATCGAGCCGACCACCCCGCCGCACGGCGAGAACTACGAGTACGACCTCTTCCTGAAGAACGCCTACGCGAACGCGCTGGGCATGGAGAAGGCCGTCAACGGCCTCGGCTACACCCCGGAGAAGGACGGCGTCGAGCCGGCCGCCATCCCCTTCCGCGACCAGGAGGAGGGCTGGGACGACTGGCCGCCGATCTTCACCCCGCAGTACATGCCGTTCCACGGCGCGGTGGCCTCGCACACCATCGAGTTCCCGATGACCGTCAACAACCGGTCGTACGACACCCTGCCCGTGGCCGAGCTGCGCCGCAGGGCCGCGATCAACACGGACATCGCGGGTGCGGCGATGCGCGCCGCCCTCGACTGGACGCACACCCACCGGGCGTCCGTGATCGCCGACCAGATCGAGACGTTCCGGCGCGGCGCGGCGGGTGAGGCCCAGCGGCCGGTGTCGGAGGCGACCGTGCCGGGCGTGCCCGGGATCGGCCCGGAGGACGTCTACACGACGACGTTCCCGCGGGCGTACGTCATCCCGGCGGGTGCCCGTCAGCGCAGCGCGACGGCGGCGGCGCGGCTCGTGGACCATCTGGTCGCCAACGACGTGCGCGTGGAGCGGGCGCGCTCGCCCTTCCGGGCGGCGGGCCGCGGCTACCCGGCCGGCACGTACCTGGTCGACATGCACCAGCCCAAGCGGGGCCTGGCGAACGTGATCCTCGCCGACGGCCGGGACATCAGCGCGGACGTCTCCACGATGTACGACATCTCGGGCTGGAGCCTCGGGCTGCTGTGGGGCGCGACCGTGGACGAGGTGACCGGGGGCGCCGTCGGGGTGGACGGCCGGCCCGTGCGGTCCGCCGCGCCGGCGGGCTCCGTCGCGCGCCGCGGCGACCTCCGGCTGCGGCTCGACGACCCGAGGGAGCTGGCGGCGGTCAACTCCCTCCTGGCCCGGGGCGTCCCGGTGCGCCGGGCCGCCGACGGTTCGGCGCTGGTGCCGGGCTCGGCGCGGGCGGAGGCGAGGGCGGCGGCCGCCCGGTACGGAGTGGAGTTCCGGGCGACCGGGGAGCGGAGCCCGGTACCGCTGAGGCGGACGAGGGTGGCCGCAGCGGTGAGCGCCGGGGAGCTGTTCGCGCTTCGCGAGATGGGCTTCGACGTGGTGCCTGTGTCGGCCGACGTGCTCAACGCGGGCTTCGACTGGTCGTCGGCGGACGCGCTGTTCGTGTCCTCGGGCCTGGACCTCGCCAGGCTGACCCCGGCGGCGCGGGCCGCCCTCGACGGCTTCCTCACCCGGCGCGGTACGGCCGTGGTCGCGTCCGGCGCGGCGGGGGCCGCCTTCAACGCCTCCGCCGGTCTGCTGCCGGTCCGTGCGGTGGAGGGCAACGGGGACGCCAACGGTGTCGTACGGGTGGTCAATTCCGGCCGGATCACCGCGGGCGCCCCGCCGCACACGTTCGTCTACTCCCCGATGTGGTTCACCGACCTCGGCCGGGGTGTGCGCGCCGAGCAGTACTACGCCTCCGGGAACCCGCTGGTGTCGGGACACTGGCCGGCGGGTGCGGACGGTACGGGCGGCCCGCGGGACGCGGCGGGCAGGGCGTCGGTGGTCGGCGGCACGTCGGCGTACGGCGGCCCGGTGGTGCTGTTCGGCACCGAGCCGCTGTTCCGCGACCATCCGAAGGGTGTGTTCGCGCAGGTCGGCCGGGCACTGCTGCTGCGCTGAACGGGCGTGGCCGGACCGGCGGCGATACCGACCGGTCCGGTGTGCCCGTGAGTCGGGCGTGCCCGCGACGAGGGGGCCGGGCGGGCAGGGCGGGCCGGGCGCGCGACGAGGGCCGCACCCCCCGGGGGGTGCGGCCCTCGTCCCGTGCGTCGGGCGGGTGCGCCGGGCGGCCCGGCACACCCGTGTCAGACCGCGAGTTCGACCGTGATGTTGCCGCGGGTGGCCTTGGAGTACGGGCACACCTGGTGGGCCTTCTCGACCAGCTCACGGGCGGTGGCGGCGTCCACGTTCGGGATGACCGCGGAGATCTTCACGATGATGCCGAAGCCGTCGTCGTTCCTGCCGATGCCGACCTCGGCGGTGACCGTCGAGCCGGAGACGTCGGCCTTCTCCTGGCGGGCGACGACGCCGAGCGCACCCTGGAAGCAGGCGCTGAAGCCGGCGGCGAAGAGCTGCTCCGGGTTCGTGCCCGCGCCGGAACCGCCCATCTCCTTCGGCGGGTTGACGACGACGTCGAGCTTGCCGTCGTCGGTGGCGACGCGGCCGTCACGGCCGTTCTCCGCCGTGGCGACCGCGGTGTACAGGACGTCGGACTGCTGGATCGACATGGGTCTGGGTTCCTTCTGTCGTTCGCCGCGGCTCGCGCCCACGACCGCGACGGCTGAGCCGAGTCTAAGGGCTGTCCGCGATCCCCAGCCGGCGCGCGTCGACAGCCACGGCACCTCGCTGCGTTGTCGGATCGCCCGAGTACGCCCGGTATGAGGGCGACCCTCCGCCTTGCGATGCACCGCATCCGACGCCGCGAGCTGATCCACCGGTGACTACGGGACAGCCCTCAGCGGGTCAGCGAGACGATCATCTTTCCGGTGTTCTCGCCGCGCAGCAGGCCGAGGAACGCGTCGAAGCCGTTCTCGATGCCCTCGACGACCGTCTCGTCGTACTTCAGCTCGCCCGAGGCCAGCCAGCCCGCGACCTCCTGGACGAACTGGCCCTGGAGCGCGCGGTGGTCGTTGACGAGCATTCCCTGCAGCCGCAGGCGCTTGCCGATGACCAGGGCGAGGTTGCGCGGCGCGGGGGTGGGCTCGGTCGCGTTGTACTGGGCGATCATCCCGCAGATGGTGGCGCGGCCGTGCACGTTGAACGAGGAGATCGCGGCCTCCAGGTGCTCGCCGCCGACGTTGTCGAAGTAGACGTCGATGCCGTCGGGAGCGGCCTCCTTCAACTGCTCGGCGACGGGGCCCTTCTTGTAGTTGAAGGCGGCGTCGAAGCCGTACTCCTCGACGAGGAGCTTGACCTTCTCGTCGGAGCCGGCCGAGCCGATGACGCGCGAGGCGCCCTTCAGCTTCGCCATCTGGCCGACCTGGCTGCCGACCGCACCGGCCGCGCCCGAGACGAAGACCGCGTCGCCCTCCTTGAACGACGCGACCTCGAACAGCCCGGCGTAGGCGGTGAGGCCCGGCATGCCGAGCACGCCGAGGTAGGCGGAGAGCGGGGCGACGGAGGCGTCGACCTTGACGGCGTGCCGGGCCTCCACGTCCGCGTACTCGCGCCAGCCGAGGCCGTGCAGGACGTGGTCGCCGACCGCGAAGCCCTCCGCGTTCGAAGCGACGATCTCGCCGACCGCGCCGCCCTCCATGGGCTGGTCCAGCTGGAACGGCGGTACGTACGACTTCACGTCGTTCATGCGCCCGCGCATGTACGGGTCCACGGAGAAGTGGAGGTTGCGGACGAGGATGCGCCCCTCGCCCGGTTCGGTCACCGGGGCCTCACGCAGGGCGACGTCCTCAGGCTGGGGCCAGCCGTGCGGGCGGGAGACGAGGTGCCATTCGCGGCTGGTCGCGGGAAGTGCGGGCATGGTGCGGGCCTCCTAGAAATGCTTCATGTTCTGAAACAACCATGCGACTGAATATTTCACGTTGTCAAGTATCTGGGTATGCTGACGGCATGGCCACCACGCGCACGGACCCGCTGACCCTCGAGGTCGTCGATCTCATCGGCACCGTCGTGGCGCGGTACCACGACGAGTACGAGGAGGTCGCGGCGCGCTACCACCTCACCGGCGCGCAGGCCAGGGTGCTCGGGCTGCTGTCCATGGAGCCCACGGCCATGCGCCGGATCGCCCTGAAGCTGAAGTGCGAGCCGTCGAACGTCACGGGGATCATCGACCGGCTGGAGGCGCGCGGCCTGGTGGAACGCCGGCCGGACCCGGCCGACCGCCGGGTGAAGATAGCCGCGGCCACGGACGAGGGCCGTCAGACGGCCCGCGAGCTCCGCGACGCCCTGCATTTCGCGCGCGAGCCGCTCGCGGAGCTGTCGGCGGAGGAGCGCAGGACGCTGCGGGACCTGCTGCAGCGGATGCTGGGCGCCGAGGCCGGCGCGTAGGCACCCTGCGCGGCGCGGTACCGGACGGGCTCAGGGCGCTACGAGCACCAGAAGATCAGCCAGCAGTCCCTCGTCGGCGTCGGTGAGGGCGACGGCTCCGCGGGGGGCGGAGGCGGCGGCGGGGACGAAGGCGACTGCGAGGGCTCCTGCGACGGGTCGCCCGTCGGGGACGGGGCGTCGTCGTCACGCGGATCGGACTCGGCCGGCGCCGATTCCGTCGGACCCTCCTGGGGCTCGGACGCCTCCACCGTGGGTCTGGGGCTGCCGCGCCCGACCGCTCCGGTCGGCCTGGCCGTGGCGGACGTCGTCGTGGGCGGCTCGCTCACCGCACTCGGCCCCGGCGGCGGCTCCGCGCTGCCGGTCGGCTCGGGTATGTCGTCGACCTCCAGGGACTCCTGCTCACGCACCTCGACGGAGGTGTCGTCACCGCCGCCGGAGGACTCCCGGGCCAGTTCCGCCAGGCTCAGCGCGCCCGCGGCGAGCGCCAGCCCGAGCGTCCCCATGAGCACCTTCCGCCCGCGCTTGCGGCGCGCCCTGCGGGTGCCGGCAGCCTTGCGGGCGCGACGGCCCTGAGCACCGGCCCGGCGGCGGCCGGCCGGCGACCGGTCCTCGTCGCCGTACGCGCCGCCCAGTTCGACGACGACGTCGCTCTCGGCCGCGGCGGAGGCGGGCCGGAAGTGGCGCAGTTCCTCGGCGGGAGTACCGCACCCGGCGCACGCCAAGGCCCCGTTGAGGTGTCGGCGGCACTGGTGGCAGTAATCCATGGCTCCCGGAGCGTATGCAGCGATGCGACACCTGAGGTAGGCGGGACTGTGAGGATCCTGTGTGGAATCCGAAGTTCCTCGGCACGTCGGCTGGTCAGGCCGTCCTCACGGACCGGTCCATACGGGCACGATGAGGGCATGAACCCCTTCGGACCGCGCGCGTTCCAGCTCGTCCTGCTCCGCCGGATGGCCGACCATCAGCCGGAACTCGTCGAGGAGGCCCGCCGTGAGCTGGGGGCGTCGGCCGGTGAGATGCGGGAGGCGAACCGCCGGTGGCAGGCGATCGTGCGCTCCCCGCGCGCCCGCGGGTCCCTCGCCCGGTACCGCTCCGTGCTCGGCGAACCGGAGTCCACGGACCGCCGCAGGATCGGCGACCTGGAGTGCGACGCGCTGCGGTGGCGCGTCCCCCTGTGGCCCGACCTGCGGTTCGAGGTGCTGGCCGGGCCGGGCGGGGCCGTCTGGAACGAATGGCTCGTACGGGCGCCGGGTGCCCCCGGGCCCGAGCTGCGGACGGCGGACGACCTGCGCCCCTGGTGCTGCACGGTCGACGAGGTCGCCGCGGCCTTCGCCCCGGTACGGCCGATGGAGGGCACGGCGCCCACCCGCTGGCGGCTCGCGTTCGAGGTGCCCGACGGGCGCTCGTGCGTGGCGGAATTCACCTGGGGCCTGCTGCAACGCGTCGCCTACGCCTCCTGATGTGACGTCACGCCCCGGCACGCGTCCCCTCGTGGACCGCACCCCCGACCGGCTCAGCCCAGCGCGCGTCACGCGCCCGGCGATCGCAGGATGCGAGGAGGGAACCGTCTCGGGAGGACCTGCCATGACCGTAAGTCTTGAGCAGTTGCGCCGCTGCCACGTCGCCGTCGACCTGGGCGCCGCGCGGACCCGGGTCTACGTGAAGGGCGTCGGGCTCGTCGTCGACCAGCCGAGCGTCGCCGCCGTCAACATCCGCAACGGCGCTCTCATCGCCGTCGGCGAGTTCGCCGAGCAGATGACCGGCCGCACCCCCGACTACATCCGGGTGATGCGCCCGGTCTCCGGCGGCACCGTCGTCGACATCGACATGGCCCAGCGCATGCTCCGCCATCTGCTCGGCGAGAAGCTCCGCCGGCAGCTGCGCCGCAAGCCGCGGCTGCGCGCCGCCGCGTGCACCCCCCACGAGGCAGATCCCCTCGCCCAGCGCGCCACCGTGGAGACGCTGGTCGGACTCGGGGCGCGGCGGGTCGAACTGGTCGACACGCTGATCGCCGCGGCCGTCGGCTGCGGACTCCCGGTGGAGCAGCCGACCGCCACGATGATCATGATGTGCGGCGCGGCCACCACCCAGGTCGCCGTCCTGTCCCTCGGTTCCATCGTCACCGCGGCCCGCATCCCGGTCGGCGGCGAGGCCGTGGACCACGCCGTCATCCAGCACCTGCGCCACCAGCACGAGCTGATGCTGCCGAGCCAGTCGGTGCGCCCCCTCCAGATCGCGCTCAGCGAGAACGGCCTCACCCTCCAGGGACCCTCCACCACCGAGATCCACGGCCGGGACGTGGCGACCGGGCTGGCGCGGTCCGTACGGGTCGACACCGCCGCGGTCCGGGACGCGATCCACACACCGCTCACCGCGGTGCTGGACGGCATCGGCAAGATCCTGCGCGACTGCCCGCCCGACCTCGTCGCCGATCTCGCCGACCGCGGGATCATGATGGTCGGCGGCAGCGCGCTGCTGCCCGGACTCGACCAGATGCTGCGGGACGCGACCGGTATGCCGGTCCTCATCGCCGAACGGCCCGACGTGTGTGCGGTGCTGGGACTCGGGGAGATGCTGGAGGGCAACATCTCCTCGATGGTCCTCTCCCCGCTCACCGCCTGAGCCCGCCCCGGACCCGGGCCCGGTGATGCCGCCTGCCGGTACGTCGTCGGAGGGTCCCGCACCGGACGGCTCCGGGCGGGACGGCACCGCGCCGGACGGCCCCGCACCGGACAACTCCGAGCCGGCGGGCACCGCGCCGGACGGCCCCTCCCCCGGGGCCTCGGAGCCGCCCGGCCCGGTGTACGAGCGGCTGCCGGCGCTGCTGGAGGCGGTGCTCGGCGTCGGCACCGACCTCGAACTGCGCGCGACGCTGCAGCACCTCGTGGACTCGGCGACCGAGCTGACCGGCGCGCGCTACGCGGCGCTCGGCGTCGTCGACCCGGAACGCGACACGATCACCGAGCTGTACACCTCCGGACTGAGCGATGCCGAGCGGGAGCGGATCGGACGGCTCCCCGGCGGCCACACCGGCCTCATCGGCGCTCTCATCGAGGACCCGCGGCCCCTGCGCGTGGACGACCTGGGCAGCGACCCGCGCTCGGCCGGGGTGCCGGAGAAACATCCGGCGATGGAGTCCTTCCTCGGCGTACCGATCCGCGTGCACACCGAGGTGTTCGGCAACCTCTACCTCGCCGAGAAGCGCGAGGGCCCCTTCACCGAGGACGACCTGGCGCTGCTGAGGGTCCTCGGCGCGCAGGCCGGTATCGCCATCGGCAACGCCCGGCTGTACGAGACGGCCCGTCAGCGGGAGCGCTGGATCGAGGGCGCCGCGGCCGTGACCAACGCCCTGCTCACGGGCGAGGCCGCCGCTGACGCGCTGATGACGGTCGCCGAGCGGGCCCGGGTGCTCGCCGACGCCGACGCCGGTGTCGTCCTCATGCCCACCCCGGGAGGCGGCATGGAGATCGTCGCGGCCTCGACGCTCGACGATCCCGGGGACCTGATCGGCACCACCATCGAGCCCGGCTCGGACGTACTCGTCCAACTCCTCGGCGGGGAGCCGGTCTTCATCGAGGACTCCGCGACGGACCCGCGGATGACGACGCCCGTACGGCACCGGTTCGGTCCGTCGATGATGCTGCCGCTGCAGAGCTGCGGGCGCCTGATCGGCACGCTCGCCCTGCCGCGGCGGCGCGGCGGGCGCCCGTACACGGCGGTCGAGCGGCTGCTGGCCTCGCAGTTCGCCTCCCAGGCAGCCATGGCTCTGGTCCTCGCGGACACCCGGCACAACCGGGAGCAGCTCGCCGTGTACGAGGACCGCGACCGGATCGCCCGGGATCTGCACGACCTCGTCGTCCAGCGGCTGTTCGCCACGGAGATGATGCTGGAGTCGACGCGGCGGCGGGCGGCGGACCAGTCGGCGGAGAACGAGCTGCTCGGGCGGGCCATCGACGAACTGGACTCCACCATCCAGGAGGTCCGGACCGCGATCTTCGCTCTCCAGCAGCCCCCGGCGGACGCGTCGGCGTCCTTCCGCGGCCGGGTGCTGCGGGAGACCGGCGGCGCCGCGGGCCGGCTCGGCTTCCGGCCCTCCGTGCACTTCGCCGGGCCGGTGGACGCCCTCGTGGACGAGGAGCACCAAGACGCGCTCCTCGCAGCACTGCGTGCCGCGCTCACCGCGGCGCGTCGGCGGCCGGGCCTCACCGCGGTCGACGTCGAGGTCGACGCCACCGGGACCCTCCCCGACGGCCGCCGCGCCCTGCGCCTCACCGTCAGCGACAACGCGCCGCGGGACGTCGGCGCAGACGTCGGCGCAACGGACGACGGGAATCGGCGCGGCACCGAACCGCCGCCCGTGGAACGGACCGGCGCCGCGCCTGCCCACGCGCCCCCGGACGACACCGCGCCACACCGTGTCGCACCGGACGGCACCGCGCCCGACCGTGTCGCCCCGCGCGGTGCCGCCGGGAGCGAGGGTTCGCCCGGAGGCGAGGGTTCGGCCAGGAGCGGCACGACGGTGGTGTGGGAGACGCCCCTCTGACCGCCCCTCTCCGACCTGCCGCCGGCGCACCGTCCCGTCCCGCTCCGGGCCCGGGCGTTCGTTACGCACGGGTAGGTGTTCGCGGGGAGAATGGTGGGGCCGCGGGCGCCCACGACCTGCCCCGTGCGGAAGCGACTTGAGGAGGACGGACCCGTGAGTGCTCTCTTCCCGGCTCTGGCGGCCGTCGCGGACGGCACGTCCGGCGACGTACGGCACCGGCCCGCGCTGTGCTTCGGCGACCGGGAGCTGACGTACGGCGCGCTGGCGTCCGCCGCCGGGGCGACGGCGGAGCGGATCGCCGGGGCCGGCAGGGTCGCGGTCTGGGCCACGCCCACGCTGGAGACCGCCGTCGGCGTGGTGGCCGCCCTGCTCGCGGGGGTGCCCGCCGTACCGCTCAACCCGCGTACGGGAGAGCGGGAGCTGGCCCACATCGCCGGTGACAGCGCGCCGCGGCTGGTGCTGGCCGGCCCGGACGACGAACTGCCGCCCGCGCTGGCCGGGTTGGAGCGGATCGACGTCCGCGTGGCGGGGGCCGGGGACGAACCGGTGGGTGGTGGCGGTGGCCTGCCGGCCGAGCCGGGTCCCGAGGCCCCGGCGCTGATCGTCTACACCTCGGGGACCACCGGCCCCCCGAAGGGCGCGGTGCTGCCGCGCCGGGCGATCGCGGCCACCCTGGACGCGCTGGCCGACGCCTGGGCGTGGACGGGCGACGACGTCCTCGTCCACGCCCTGCCGCTGTTCCACGTGCACGGGCTGATCCTCGGCGTCCTGGGGCCGCTGCGGCGGGGCGGCTCGGTGCGGCACCTCGGGAGGTTCTCGGCCGAGGGCGTCGGGCGGGAGCTCGGGGCCGGCGGGACGATGCTGTTCGGGGTGCCGACGATGTACCACCGGCTGGCGGAGGCGGTGGGCGGCGACCGGGAGCTGACGCGGTCCCTCGCCGGCGCACGTCTGCTGGTGTCGGGCTCGGCGGCGCTGCCCGTCCACGACCACGAGCGGCTCTTCGCGGCGACGGGCCGGCGGGTGGTCGAGCGGTACGGAATGACCGAGACGCTGATGAACACGAGCGTCCGGGTGGCCGGCGAACCGTGCCCCGGATCGGTGGGCCTCCCGCTGCCGGGTGTGGAGTTGCGGCTGGTGGAGGAGGACGGGACGGAGATCACGGACCTGGACGGTGAGACCGTCGGCGAGATCCAGGTGCGGGGGCCGAACCTGTTCACCGGCTATCTGAACCGGCCGGACGCGACCGCGGCGGCCTTCGACGGCGACTGGTTCCGCACGGGCGACATGGCGGTCCGGGCCCCCGACGGGCAGGTGCGGATCGTGGGCCGAAAGGCGACGGACCTGATCAAGAGCGGCGGCTACAAGATCGGCGCCGGTGAGATCGAGAACGCGCTGCTGGAGCACCCGCAGGTACGGGAGGCCGCGGTGACCGGCGAACCGGACGACGACCTGGGCGAGCGGGTGGTGGCGTGGGTGGTGCCCGCCGATCCGGCCGGTCCGCCGTCCGGGGACGAGCTCGCGGACCATGTCGCGGCCCAGCTCGCCCCGCACAAGCGCCCGCGCACGGTCCGCTTCCTCGACGCGCTCCCCCGCAACGACATGGGCAAGATCATGAAGCGGGCCCTCCATGGCTGACGCCCTGACGGCACGTGAGGCGGCGGCCCTGGCCGCCGACGTCTTCGAGGAGCACCCGCAGACAACGGCCGAGGACCGCTCCGGGGACGGACCGCTCGGGTGGGACGGATACGCGCGGTCGAGGGCGCGCGCCGAGACGCGGACGGGTGAGAGGGAGTCCGTCGTCTGGGGGACGGCGCACATCGGTGGCCGGCCCGCCGTGCTGGTGTCGTTCGAGTTCCGGTTCCTCGGCGGGTCGCTGGGCCGGCGGACCGGGGACCTGCTGGAGGAGGCGTACGCGCACGCCCGCGCCGAGCGGCTGCCGCTGGTGTCGCTGATCGCGACGGGCGGCAGCAGGATGCAGGAGGGCATGGTCGCCCTCGGCCAGCTCCAGCGGGTGGCGCGTGCCTCGGCCCTGACCCGCGCGGCCGGGCTGCCGCAGCTCGCGGTGGTCCGCGACCCCACCACCGGCGGCGGCTGGGCCACGCTCGGGGCGGGCGCGGACGTGATCCTCGCGCTGCCGGGAGCGCAGGTCGGTTTCGCCGGGTCCCGGGTCAGGCCGCCGGATGCGGACCCGTCGGCGTACACGGCCGAGGGGCAGCTGGCCGCGGGGCAGATCGACGCGGTCGTCGCCCCGGAGCGGCTGCGTCCGGCGCTGTCGCTGTGGCTGCGGCTGCTGACGGGCGGCACCAGGGAGCCGGTGCCGGGCGGCGCGCCGGTCCCGCCGCCCCTGGCGCTCGACGGCGCGTACGGCGCCGCGGCCACCGGCTGGGAGGCCGTGCGGCGGGCGCGGGCGCGGCACCGGCCCCGTGCGCAGGCGTATCTCGACGCGTGGTTCGACGAGCGGGCGGACGTGCACGGCGACCGGTGCGGCGGTACGGACCCCGGGATGATCTGCGGCTTCGGCCTGCGGGAGGGCCGGGTGGTGGCGTACGCCGCCCAGGCCGGGACCGCGACCCGGCCCGCCGGCTACCGCACGGCGGCCCGGCTGGTCCGGCTCGCCGACCGGCTGGGGATACCGGTGCTCACCCTCGTGGACACGCCCGGTGCCGCGAACGACGCCGAGGCCGAGCGGGGCGGGGCGGGCGCGGCCATCGCCGACGTCTTCGCGGCGGTGGCGTCGGTGCGCGTCCCGGTGACGACGCTCGTGATCGGCGAGGGAGGTTCCGGCGGGGCGCTGGCGCTGGCCGCTCCCGGAAACACCTGGGTCACGCCCGACAGCTACTTCTCGGTCATCGCGCCCGAACTCGCCGCGGCGATCCTCAAGCGGGACCCCTCCGAGACACCGGCGACCGCCGACCAGCTCCGGCTGCGGCCGCGGGACCTCGTCGAGCTCGGGGTGGTGCGGGGGATCGTGGCCCGCGCAGAGTGACCCGGCGATCCGGCCGTACCCGGGTGAACCGTGCGGTTCGAGGGATCCGCGCGACCCGGGTGAACCGTGCGGTTCGCGGAATCCGCGCGGCCCGGGGGATCCCTGCGGTTCGCTGGATCCGCGCGACCCGGCGTGCGGGGCCGAGTTGTCCGTGTGGGGGCCCATGAGGTGCGTCACAGCAACTTAGGCAACCCTTCCCTCGCGCGGTCGCCTCTGGTAGACGTGGCACTCCGCCCGAGAGGGCCACCGCACCGCAGCACCACCGGAAGTGTCGCCCATGGACCAGGACCGTTCGCCCGACCTCATACCGTTCGAGATCGACCTGACCTTCGAGGAGGCCCGCCGCCGGGCCGAGGTGGTGGCCGCGCTGGGACCCGACTGGGACCCCGTGGCCGCGCTGGAGGGCGAGGAGGCGGCGTACGCGCTGCTCTACTCGGGTCTCGACGCCGAGCAGCAGCGGACGTACGACATGCTCGTCGCCGCCGGGGTCCTTCCGGAAGGGGGCCCAGGCCGTGCGCCTTCCCATTGATCCGCAGGCCGACATCGCCCGCCGCGCCTGGCTGCCCTGCCCCGCCTGCGACGACGCACGGGACTGCGCCACCTGCGCCGACCGGCGCAACTGCGGGGAGCACTGGCGCTATCTGATCTCCAACCAGGGCGCGGTGGTCCACCTGCAGTGCCCCGGCTGCACCCACATGTGGTCGGTCGACACCCGCCGCCGCGCCAAGCGCCCGGCGGGTGACCCGCCGCCCTGCTGAACCCGGGCCGCAGCCCGGCGGGTGACCCGCCGCCCTGCTGAACCCGGGCCGCACTGCAGAACCACGGCCCTCGGGCCGGGCGTGGAACGGCCCGGTACGGCGCCGCTTCGCCGTACCGGGCCTGCCCTACCGGTGCCGCCGGCGCGTCATTCCACGCCGACCGCCCGGATGATCTCCTGCTTCACCGAGCCGCCCCGGTCGTCCGACGCGGAGGCCCGCAGCGAGACGAAGCCGGCGCCCTTCGGCACGGTGAGCGACGTCTCCCACGCCGCGCGAGCCCCACGCTCGTGGTCGAGCCGAACCTTGTGCCAGGTCGCCCCGTCGTCGTACGACACCTCCAGCGTCGCCCCGGTGATCCGGCCCGTGCCGGTGGCGCCCTTGACGTACTCGGAGAAGACCCCAACGTCGAGCTTGCGCCCGGCGCGGACGTTCCCGGTCAGGTCGGTGTCCACGTCGAAGCCGAGGTTCAGCATCGGCAGGAGGGTTTCGCGGTCGGCCGGGGTCTCCTCGGAGCGGAAGGTCCACTCGGAGTGCCCGCGGGTGGACAGCCGCCACCGCTCCGGGTCCAGCGTGGTGTCGGTGACGACCCGGAACTCCTGCTCGGTCGGTTTGACGTCCCAGGCGTACGCGCCGGAGCTCATCCGGCGGTCGACCCGCTCCCCGTCCACGTACACCTCGGTGAACTGGGTCATCGAGTCGTCGCCCCAGACGTTGCCGAAGCCGGTGTGGTCGGGGCCCGAGTCGCCCCAGCCCGGCGTGTTGAACCTCAGGTCGTTGCCGGTGCGCTGCTGGCCCCAGCCGAGACCGGTGCCGAGCCACGGGTGCCACACCGGCCGGAACCAGTTCAGCGTCGTGCGCGTGCCGCCCCGGTACACGGGCGTGCCGCTGCGCTGCTCGATCGCGTCGGGGCCGTTGGTGACGGACTCGTGCCAGCGCTGGCCGGGGCCGGTGCTGACGTAGTCGGTGCGCTCGGCCGGGAAGGCGATCCGCTCCGGGAAGCCGAACCCGATCGGGAACGTGTCGGTGATCGAGTAGCGGAACTCGCCGCCGTCCGCGGGGCGGGTGCCGTGGAAGCGGCTGTCCAGAACGGCGAGATCCCGCTTGCCGGGCCGGAAGACGAGGTCCTCCGGGACGGCGCCCGGGTGCCCCTGCGAGAGGTCGTACACATACGGCGTGTACCGGGTGCCGGTCAGCTCCAGCCGCTGGTGGCGGGCGGCGGCGGAGCGCAGCCGCGCCCCGTCAGCGGAGCCCACGGTGGCCACGTGCAGCGGACGGGTCTCGTAGTCGGCGGTGCCGAACCAGGCCATCAGCCGGCCGGGCACGTCGTCGGTGACGAACAGGGCCTTGGCGCCGGCGTCCTCGGCGTTCTGGGCGAGCTCCACGGGCCCGACCGCGTCCGTGTGCCGTACGACGACGGCCTTGCCGCGCACGTCCTTGCCCCGGTAGGCGGCCGTGTCACCGGCGCCCGCGTCCACGACCGGGAGCCCGAGGCCGCCGTCGAGGACGGTGCTGCCGGGCTGCACGGTCGCGTCGGCGAGGCGCTTGCCGCCGGCCTCCGCCTCCAGCAGCGGCTTGCCGAGCCGCCAGACGGTCCGGTACTCGAAGGTGCCGGTGGCGGGCCTGCGGGTGGGCGCGGCGAAGACCGAGTCGTACGTCAACGGCACCTGCACGGCCCCGCCGTAGGAGACGCCGTTCGCGTCGCGGTCGAACTCCATGAGGAGCTGACGGGTCTCGGTGCGCCTGTCGACCTCGGCGCGGATCTCGCGCAGCCGGCGGCCGTCGAGGGTGATCTCGCGATCGCGGTCGAGGGTGATCTCGGGTTCGCCGAGGAAGCCGAGGCCGAGCGAGTCGGCGCCCTTGCTGCCGCGTACGTCGAGGAAGGTCGAGGCGGTGTACGTGCCGGGCTTCAGACGCAGTTCGAGCGTGCCGGAGGCGCCGACGTCGGCCGGGAACGGGTCCTCGCCCTCGGCGAGCCGCTGCACCACGAGTCGGGTCGCGGCCGGGGCCCCGTCACGGTCCTTGACCCGGACCGTGAGGGTGTACCGCTCCTCCTCCTTGACCAGGCCGAAGGCGGTACGGGCGGCGACCGTGCCGTCGGCCGCGGTGGCGGTGATCCGGCCGCCGTTGGTGCCCACTGCGGCCTTGGCCCCGTCGCCGGTGACGGTGGTCCGCGCGGTGCCGTGGGCCGGAACGGTGAGGGTGGAGTCGGCGAGGGTGGCGACCCCGGCCGGAGCTCCTTCGACGGCCAGGTCCAGAGTGACGGGCGTGTCACCGGAGTTGGCGTAGGTGAGGGTCCTGGTGACCGGCTCGTTGCCGTCGTACGGCCAGGCGAGGAAGCCGAGGTCGGCGGAGCCGGTGGCGGTGATCCGGGCGCGCGTCGCGGCCGGTACGTCCACCCGGCCGGCGCCGAGGGCGTACGGCGACTCGTCGAGCGGCTTCGAGGACGACATCAGCGCGTCCTTGAGCTGCGCCCCGGTCCAGTCGGGGTGCTGCTCGGCGAGCAGCGCCGCGACGCCCGCGACATGCGGCGTGGCCATGGACGTGCCGTCCATGGAGGTGTAGAGGCCGCTGCCTGGGGCCAGTTGGGAGCGGGCGGCGAGGATGCCGACGCCGGGCGCGGAGAGATCGGGCTTGAGCGCGTTGTCCCGGTACCGCGGCCCCTGGCTGGTGAACCAGGCGGCCCGGTCCCCGGAGTCGACGGCGCCGACGGTGAGCGCCGAGTCCGCCGCACCGGGCGAACCGATGGTGCCGGGGGCGCCGGAGTTGCCGGCCGCGATGACGAACAGGGCGCCGGTCTCGGCGGAGAGGGTGTCGACCGCCTCGGCCATCGGGTCGGTGCCGTCACTCGCCTCCCGGGAGCCGAGGCTCATCGACACGATCTTGGCGTCGATGTCCTTGGCGGCCCACTCCATGCCGGCGATGATCTGCGACTCGCTGCCGAAGCCCTCGTCGGAAAGGACCTTGCCGACGGCGAGTTCGGCACCGGGCGCGACGCCCTTCTCGCGTCCGTCGGACGCGGCACCGCTGCCGCCGACGGTGGAGGTGACGTGGGTGCCGTGGCCGTCCTTGTCGGCGACCTCCTGGCCCTCGACGAACGACCTGCTCGCCGAGATCCTGTCCCGGAGGTCGGGGTGTCCCGCGTCGACCCCGGTGTCCAGTACGGCGACCCTGACGCCCTTTCCGGTGAGCCCGGCCTGCCAGGCGTCGGGAGTGCCGATCTGGGCGTTGGACTCGGCCATGTCGGCGCGCACCCGGCCGTCCAGCCAGATCTTCTCGATGCCTCCGGAGAACGTGCGTCGCACACCGGAGCCGGAGCCGGTGACGGCGCTCCAGAGGACGCCCGGTTCGGCGGTCATCGCGACACCGCCGACGCTGGGCAGATCCCGGGTGACGTCACCGCCGCGCGGGGCGGCGGCACGGGCGCCCCCGGCGTAGGTGACGATCAGCGGGAGATCGCCGTCGACGCCCTGCGCGACGAGTCCGGTGACGTCGAAGAGGCGCTCGTCGAGGACGCCTGCGTCCAGGTAGGGGCGGGCCTCGTCGGGTACGACGGTGACCCGGCCGTCCACGATCTCGCTGCGCACGGCGCCGGTGGCGCCCTCCCGGCGGTCCACGGCGACGGCCTTGCGTCCGCCGCCGAGTTCGGTGACGGTGACCGTGTCCCCGGTGATCAGCGTGACGGTGTGCCGGGCGGGGGCCTGGGACGGGGCGCGGGTCCCGGTGCCGTGCTGCGGTGACCCGGCGGCGAGGGCCTGTCCGGCCGGGAGCAGGGCGAGGGACAGGCCGGCGGCGAGCAGCCGGGCTCTCCTTCTCGCGGGCGCTCTGGTCATGGATGTCTCTCCTCGTACGCCCGGTGACGGGGGGTGACGGGCGTTGGCGACGAGTCTGGGGGCTGGGAAGTCGGTTGGGGCGGCGGAGCGTTGGCGGTTATCTGCCATGGCGGCTACTTGCCATGGGTGCGGTGCGACCGGGACGCCCGCCGGGGGCGGGGCGTCGGGCCGCCGGGTGGGACCGCCCGGACGGCCGGGCCACCGCGCGCGGCCCGCCGGGGGCCGGGATCCGCGAATTCTTCAGGGCATATGACGCAGCTATATGGATGACGAGTAGTCAGCAATCCGGTGACCGCCCGGATGTCGGACCGCCGCACCTCCCGCGAGCTGCTAGCTGTAAGCGCCAAGGACATTGACGTTCCGGAACAGACCCGGCGAAAGCCGGTCGGCTTCCGTCGACTTACTCAAGAAAGGTCTGGGATGCCCAAGATCTTCGGCGCTGCACTAGTCGTCCTGGCACTCGCGGCCGCTCCCTCCGCCACCGCGGTCGCCGGCACGACCGCACAGCCCGGCCAGACCCACGGTCAGACCACCGGCCGGTACATCGTGACGCTCAAGGACGCCTCCGAGGCGGGGAGCGCCGACGCGGCCGTGAACGCCGCCGTCGTGCGGGCGTCGTCCATGGGCGCCAGGGTGTCGCACGTCTACCGGCACGCCCTGCACGGCTACGCGGCGTCGATGTCGGCGGCCACGGCGGCCGCGCTCGCGGACGAGCCCGGAGTCCGGTCCGTGGAGCCCGACCGTCCGGTGCGGATCGCCGCCCAGTCGGTGCCGACCGGTGTGGACCGGGCGGAGGCCGACCTCAGCCCGACTGCCGCGATCGACGGCAAGGACACCAGGGTCGACGCCGACGTGGCGGTCATCGACACCGGTGTCGACGCGGGCCACCCCGATCTCAACGTGTACAAGGCCGGGGGCAAGAACTGCTGGCTCCCGATGCTGCCGCCCATGGACATGCACGGTCACGGCACGCATGTGGCCGGCACGATCGGCGCCCTCGACAACGACACGGGCGTGGTCGGCGTGGCACCGGGCGTACGGATCTGGCCGGTGCAGGTGCTCAGCCCGTTCGGCTCGGGCAGCACCTCGAACGTCATCTGCGGCATCGACTACGTCACCGAGCACGCCGACGAGATCGAGGTCGCCAACATGAGCCTGGGCGGCTCGGGCAAGGACGACGGCAACTGCGGCAAGTCCAACAACGACGCCATGCACCAGGCGATCTGCAACTCGGTGGCCAGGGGCGTCACCTACGCGGTCGCCGCCGGCAACGACCACAACGACGCGGCCGGCTTCGTCCCCGCCGCCTACGACGAGGTGATCACGGTCAGCGCACTGGCCGACTTCGACGGCAAGTCGGGCGGCCTCGGCAGCGCGACGTGCCGCACCGACCGGGACGACACCCTGGCGGACTTCTCCAACTACGGCCGCGACGTGGACCTGATCGCCCCCGGCGTGTGCATCCGCTCCACCTTCAGGAACGGCGGCTACTCCACCCTGTCCGGCACCTCCATGGCCGCGCCGCACGTCGCGGGCGGCGCGGCCCTCCACCGGGCGACCCACCCGGGCGCCTCCCCCGCCGATGTGAAGTCGGCGCTGGTGAACGCGGGCGGCATGGACTGGATCTGGCCGTCGGAGGACCTCGACGGCATCAAGGAGCCTCTGCTGAGGCTCCGCAACTTCTGACCCGGCCGAACGGGGCGGCCCCGGGGATCCCCGGGCCCCAGGCCGGGTTCGGGGACGCGGTCTGGGCCCGGCGCCCCGGGGACCGGAAGGTCCGGTGACGGGCCCGGCACCTCGGGGGTCCGGGGATCGGAGGCCCGTGCCGAGGGCCGCCCTCGGCACGGGCCTCCGGACGCCGCGACGTCAGGGCGTCAAGGCGTCAAGGCGTCAAGGCGTCAAGGCGTCAAGGCGTCAAGGACGTGACGCGTACCCGACGGCGTGAGGGCGTCAAGGCGTGACAGCGTTGCTGACGGCGTGAGGGCGTGACGGCGTCAAGGCGCGAGCGTCACCGGGGGAACGGCTCCACGGTCGTCACGGCGTCGGCCGACGGGCGTCGTAGCGCACGAAGCCCCTGCCGCGCAGCGTGAGCAGACCGATCGCCAGGACGCAGGCGAGCCCGCCGCCGGTGACGGCGACGGCGGGCGAGGTGAGGTCGGCGACCGAGCCGGCGAGGAAGTCGCCGAGGCGGGGGCCGCCCGCCACGACGACGATGAACACCCCCTGCAGGCGGCCGCGCATCTCATCCGGCGCGGCCGCCTGCAGCATGGTGTTGCGGAAGACCATGGAGACCGTGTCCGCGCAGCCGGCCAGCGCGAGGAAGAGCAGTCCGAGCCAGAGGTTCCTGGTGAGACCGAACACGGCGATCGCGGTGCCCCACGCGGCCACGGCGAGCAGGATCGCCACCCCGTGCCGCCGGATGCGCCCCTGCCAGCCGGAGAACACCCCGCCGAGCAGCGCGCCGACGGCGGGCGCCGCGACGAGCAGACCCGTCGTACGGGCGTCCCCGCCGTACCAGAGCCCGGCCACGGCCGGGAAGAGCGCGCGCGGATGGGCGAGGATCATGGCGCAGAAGTCGGAGAAGAACGTCATCCGGATGTTCGGCCGGGTGGCGAGGAAGCGCAGCCCGTCGAGCACGGACGCGCGCCCGCCCTTCGCTCCGTCGCGGTCGGGCAGCATCGACGGCAGCCGCCACATCGCGTACAGCGCGGCGCCGAAGGCGACGAAATCGACGAAGTAGGCGGACTGGTAGCCGCCGTAGCCGACGATCAGTCCGCCCAGCATCGGGCCGAGCAGCATGCCGGACGTCATCGTCATGGACGAGAGGGCGTTGGCGGCCGGCAGCTGTTCGGGAGGCAGCAGCCTCGGGATCATCGCGCTGCGGGCGGGCGCGTTGAGCGCGGCGCACACGGCCTGGAGCGCGACGACGCCGTACAGGAACCAGACGTGGTGGAAGCCCGCGAACGCCGCCGCGGCGAGCGCGGCCGACAGTCCGGCGGAACCCGCCGCGCTGTAGAGCCCGAGCGCGCGCCTGTCCACGGTGTCGGCGACGGCGCCCCCGTACAGGCCGAAGGCGATCAGCGGGACGAGGGAGAAGAGACCGACGAGCCCGACGGAGAACGTCGAGTGCGTGATGTCGTAGACCTGGAGCGAGATCGCCAGGGTGGTCATGCCCTGGCCGATCCAGGAGACCGTGTTGCCGAACCAGAGCCGCCGGTAGTCGGCGGAGGCGCGCAGCGGTGTGAGGTCGGCGAGTATGCGGGGCCTGCGGGCGGGGGTGCCGGTGGCGGTCATGCGCGGACCGTCGCACGGCGGGCGGCTATGGGCGGCATGGCGGAAGTATATGGGCGCCGGCGACGGAGCCCCTTACACCGTGCGCGGACCGCACAAGCCCTCCACGAGGCGGGGCCCGCCCTCGGCCCCTCGGCCCGTCGTCCGCTGTACGGAGCTCGGCTGTACGGAGCGGGCCGGCCGGGCGCCCGGCGGCACGCGCAGGGCGCCCGGGCGCCTTCACCGCCCGTGGACGCTCAGCGCCCGCCGGAGACCCGCAGGACCGTGCCCGTCGTGAAGGAGGCGTCGTCCGAGAGCAGCCAGGAGACCGCGCCGGCGATCTCGGTCGGCTCCCCGGGCCGTCCCAGCGGGGTCACGGCGGCCACCTTGGCGGGCCGGTCGGGATCGCCCATGGCGGCGTGCATGTCGGTCTTCACGGTGCCCGGGGCGACCGCGTTCACACGAATGCCCTGGGGGCCGAGTTCCTTGGCCAGACCGACGGTCAGGGCGTCGGTCGCCGCCTTCGTCGCCGCGTAGTGGACGTACTCGCCGGGAGCGCCCAGAGTTGCGGCCGCCGAGGAGATGTTGACGATCGCTCCGGAACCGCGGGCGGCCATGTCGCGGGCCGCGCGCCTGCAGCACAGGAGATAGCCCAGCAGGTTCACGTCGATGACCCGGCGCAGGTCCTCGGTGCGGGCGTCCGCGAGCCGGCCGAGCGGACCGGTGACACCGGCGTTGTTCACCAGTCCGGTCACGGAGCCGAGTGCCGCCGCCGCGGTGTCGAACAGCCGCTCCACCGCCGCCTCGTCGGAGGTGTCCACCCGCACGGTGACGCAGCGTGCGCCGGCGGCGCGCACCGCCCGCGCGACCTCCTCGGCGGCCGCGCCGTTGCTGACGTACCCGAGGGCCAGGTCGTGCCCGTCGGCGGCCAGCCGGACGCAGGTCGCCGCGCCGATGCCCCGGCTGCCGCCCGTGACGATGGTGACCGGACGTGCCATACGGCGCCTCCCGTACTCGCTCCTGCCCGCACGTGCTGCCGCGCGGGCGTTCGGGGCCCACTTCATCACAGCCGGGGCCGGGGCAGGCGCGCGGGTGCGCGGGTGCGCGGCGCGGAGGTGTCAAGGTGTGCAGGTTGCGGGGCAACCCGGGTAGGCGCAGGGTGAACAGGCGCAGGGTTAACCGGTGCGTGGACGCACCACGGATCCCGAGAGGACACCGATCCTGATGAGCAAGCACAACGCCAAGGCGCGGCAGATCAAGGGCAAGCTGAAGGAAACCCTCGGGAAGACCATGGGCGACAAGTCCATGCAGCGCTCGGGCCGGAGCGACATGCTGCGCGGCAAGGCGCAGGAGGTGGCGGAGAAGGCGGCCGACCAGGTGCGCAGGCACACCAGGCACCACTGAGTCGTCCGGCCCGCCCGCGGGTCCCGCGGTTCAGTCGATCCGCAGGGCCAGCAGGCACGCGTCGTCCTCCAGGCCGGAGGCGGCATGGGAGGAAATCAGGTCGTCGACCGTCTCCTCCGGTGACAGCGGCCCTACGCCCGCGAGGCTGCGGACGAGGCCGCCGAGCGAGTCCTCGATGTCCTCGTCGCGCCGTTCGATCAGGCCGTCGGTGTAGAGGAGCAGGAGGTCGCCCGGCTCCAGCGGCACGGTCGCGGTCTCGTACGCGTACCCGGGGATCAGCCCGAGCAGCGGGCCGGCGTGGTCGCCCGGGAGGAGCGAGGCCCCGCCGGCCCGGCGCAGCACGGGCGGCGGATGGCCGGCGCACGCCCAGCGCAGGACGTGGTGCTCGACGTACCCGACGACCGCGGTGGCGGTGAGCGCGGTGGGGTCGCCGCACATCAGCTGGTTCAGCCACGTGGCCATGGCACCCGGGTCCGCCCCGGTCTGGGCCAGCCCGGCCAGCGCGTGGCGCTGCTGGGCCATCCGCGCGACGGCGTCCAGGCCGTGACCGCTGGCGTCCCCGATGGCGAGGAGCACCCGGCCGTCGGGCAGCAGCCGGCACTTGTACCAGTCACCGCCGACCGCGGCCTCCCGCTCGGACGGGAGATACGCCGCGGCGACGGCGATGCCCGCCTCGGCGAGCTCCGCGGAGTGGGTCGGCAGCAGGGCCTCGCGCAGCTGGGAGGCCACCCTCCGTTCGGCGGCGGCCTGCTGGCGCAGCACCTCGGTCTCCTTGCGGGTCTCCTCCAGACGCTGGAGGCTGCGCATCTGGGGCGTCAGGTCCCTCGCCACGAGGTGGATCGCCCACGGCCGGCCGTCGGTGCCGGCGAGCGGCCGGCCGAGCACGTCCAGCGTGCGGACCTCGTCCCCGACGACGAACCGGATACGGGTCCAGGGAGTGTCGGCCCCGGCGAGGAGGGCCCTGACGCACTGCGCGAAACGCGGGACGTCCTCGGGGAGCAGCGCGTCGCACAGCTGCGTCAGCGACCACGTCCGTCCGGGTGCCGTGCGGAAGATGCGGTGGAGCCCGTCCGACCAGCTGGTCGCACCGGACAGCAGGTCCCAGTTGCCCCACCCCATGGAGACCAGCTTCTGCGCGTCGCCGGTGAGCAGGTCCGCCTCGGTGAGCGCGGGTCGCCAGGTCGCCAGGATCCGGTCCCCGCAGGCGGCGGCGTCGCACAGCAGCTGGACCCTCCTGAGCCGCCCTTCGCGCCGCTCGGTGTAGTCCAGGGCCCAGCCGTGCAGGGGCCGGCCGGTCCTGATGACGCGCGCCAGGGCCTCGATCAGGCCGGCGGACGCCGCCCCCGGCCGTACCGCGAGCAGCCGCTGCCCCACGAGCAGGCCCAGGGGTTCGAGCCATTCGGCGGACCGGACGCGGTTGCCGGCCGTGATGACGAAGTCGACGACGGCCGCTCCTTCCTCCCCCCTGCCGTCGTCCCACACCGGAGCGAGGAGCGCGGTGGCCAGCGGGACTGCCGGCAGCGCGGCGGCGAGACAGGCCCATGGATCGTCGTCCGCCGTGCCCGCGGCGCCACGTCGCCCCCGGGTGCCCCGGTCCGCGACGTCACGTCGCCCGTGGGTGTCCCGGTCCTGCCCGCGGCCGGGCTCCGCGGAGCCGGCGGCCCGCGGCACGGCGGCCGGGGTGTCGTCCGCGGTCACGGCGCCCGGGCTCGCCCGGGCCGGGGTGGAGTCGCCCACATCCGCGCGCAGGGCGTCGATCTCCCGCTCGATGACGTGCTTGAGCGTCCGTACGTCATCGGGCGGGGCGGATACGTGTTCCCCGGAACCGATCGGTGACGCGTCGTCGGTGCGCGGCATGAGGCCTCCCTGAATCCCTGGATTCCAGGCACATCAGCACTCACCCGGCCGTTCCCACCCATCTTCCCCCACCTGCCGGGACCGGACGCCCCGAGCGTCCCGGCGAGCGGTGTCGGGGCGTGGGCGCCGCGGCGCGGCCGTAGCCGGTGCGATCGGCCCCCGGCCGCGGGGGCCGTCAGTTCAGGGCCAGGACCTCCCGGGCGGCACGCTCGCCGGACCGCACCGCGCCCTCCATCAGCCCGTGCATCTGCGTCGCGGTCTCCGTGCCGGCCCAGTGGATCCGGCCGACCGGCTCGCGGAGCGCCCGGCCGTACGCCGTCAGGGCCCCGGGCGGGAAGTGGCCGATCATCCCACCGCCGGACCAGGCCTCGGCGGACCAGTCGGTCTCCAGGTATCCGAGAGGGTGCAGGGCCTCCGGGCCGAACCGCTCCGCGAGCGCCTGCAGCCAGACGTCCCGGCGCTCCTTGGGGTCCAGCCGGCCGAGGCGGACGGCCCCGGGGCCGAAGGCGTAGCTGCTCAGCACGCCGGGGCGGCCTCCGGGCGGGGTCTGGTCGATGGTGCCCGGCACGGCCGAGAGGGGGGCGAGCGTCTGCCCGGACAGCCGCTGACCGCGCCAGAACGGCTCGGGGTACGCGGTGTGGACGCGGATGATCGACCCGGGCGCCATCCGCTGCCGCAGATGGCCGGCGGCGGACGGCAGCGCCGGCTCGAACAGGATGCGTCCGGTCAGCACCGGCGGGACGGCGACGATCACCCGGCGCGCCCGCACGGTCAGCGCGTCCGTGCTCACCTCGGCGTCGTTCCCGTTCTGGACGATCCGCCGGACGGGATTGGCCAGGCGCACTGCGTCGCCCAGCCCCTCGGCCATACGCCGGGCCAGCTCCGGGGTCCCGCCGTCGAGGAGATGGGTCTCCGTCCTGCCGCTGTCGGTGTAGTAGTCGAACCCGCCGCCGCCCCGGGCCAGTACGAGGGCGCCCAGCAGGGAGACCTCGGCGGGGTCGGTACAGAACAGCAGGCTCATCGTCGCCTTCAGCACGGTGTGCGCGGTCCCCGAGGGCACGTTGAGCGGATCGGCGAGCCACTGCCCGAGCGTGCGGGCGTCGAGCGTCCGCGCGTTCCGCGCCAGCCAGGGGGCGTCGGCGGGGAGCCGCCGAGCCATCGCGTTCAACCGGGTGAAGGCCAGCCCCAGGGACGCGAGCGTCGCCGGACCGGCCTTGGGGATGGTCCCCCGGTAGCGGTGCTCGGCGCCGTCGAGCCTCAGGACGTGATCGCCGTCGTCGTACTGCGGATACGCCCGGAGCCCGTACTCCCGCGCGAGCCGGAACATCCTCGCCTGGCCGTCCCCGAGCCAGGTGCCGCCCGCGGAGACCACCGTGCCGTCGGGCATCTCACGGTTCCACACCCGCCCGCCGACCCGGTCCCGGGCCTCGAGCACGATCACCTCCCGGCCCGCGTGCGCCAGGTTCCGCGCGGCCGCCAGACCCGCGAATCCGGCACCGACCACACACACGTCCGCCGTCGTCTGCTCCATGACGCACCTCCAGGGTGCAGCCTCGCCCGCCGGAGGCCACGGCGCTCGGCGGGTGAACCGACCGTGCGGCCCCCGGGGGCCGTCCGGGCGACCGGCCGCCCCGCCCGCCGCGAGGTCCGCACGGCGCTCGGGGTCGTCAACGGCCCGCATCGGGCGGGAAGTTACCCATGCCACGTTTTCGCCGCAGATTGAACACCCGCTCACGGCCCCTCGTTGACCCCGGTAACCGGTGACCCACCCAGACCGGTGAGTGAGCGAGGTCCGCACATGCCCAGCTTCCTTCCGCGCCGTACCCGGCTCCGCCCGGCGTCCGCGGCCCACCGCACCGAGCCTTCGGCGGACCACGGTCCCCGCCCGCGGCTCACGTACTGAGCGGCCGGCCCATGGACTACTGCGTACCCTGCCGCCGCACCCTCAACGGCGCCGTGACGTGCCCCGAGTGCGGTGCGTACGACTCGGCGATGGCACCCACGGGTGAGATCCCGATGGCGCCCACGGGTGGGATCCCGGTGGCCGCCACGGGTGGGATTCCGGTGGCCGCCACGGACGTGCCGGAGATCCGGCCCGAGGGGGAAACGGCCACCGGCGGGGCCTCCGACGTTGCCCCGGCCCCGGCCGATACGGCCACTCCGCCGGGTCCTTTGGCGACGGCGCCGGCTGTAGCGGCGGCGGCCGTCGCGGCCCCGGTCCGCCACCCCCGTCCGCGGCGGTGGAGGACGTACGGCGGCCGGACTCTCGCCGCGGCCGCCTTCGCGGTGCTGGGCGGCCTGGGCACGTCCTCCCTGCTGGCCGACGGCTCCGCCGGCCTCCCACAGGCTGCGCCGAGCCCGGAGCTGCCGTCCTCGGACGGTCCCCGGGAGCACGGCACCGCGGGGCCGACGGCCTCGGCCGCACCGGAACGCCCGGCCACCCATCCCGCCAGAGGAGCCGCCCGGGAACGCAACGGCGGTGCGCCCGGGCGCCCTCGGGTCACGCCCCCGTCCGCACGCCCCCCGGCCGCCCGTACTCCGGCCCCTGTCCCCGACAGCGCTCCGCCGCCCGTGACCGACGGACCGAGCGCTCGCCCCTCGACCGGCCGCCCGGTCCCGTCGCCTTCGCCGACGGCTCCCACCTCACCGAGCCCCGGCGGCAGTACGGGCGCCTCGCCCACGGGCAGCCCGTCGCCGAGCACCTCGGAGGTGCCGGTGACGGACGCGCTGCCGGAGCGCGTACCCCTGCCGGCGAGCGTGCGCCGGGGTGTGGCCGGCGGTGCCGTACTCACGGGGAGATGACCGGCCGGGCGGGCCCGGTCGCGGCGACGTGCTCTTCCCGGGCCCGCCCTTCCGGGGTGGCCGCGCACTCGCGCTCATGGCCACGACGTGGGGCGTACGCCGACACGGGTTGTCCGGTCAGATCAACGTCACGACGGCGGCTGCGAGGACAGCGGCGCGACCGGCTACGAAGGGAACGGGCCGAGCAGGTCTCTGCGGCCCCTCTGTGACACCGGCCGCGTCCTCGGTGTCGCGTAGGCGGAGCAAGAACAGCCACGTTCCGGCAGTCAGCAGAACGAGCCCGACTCCCCATGTCCCCGGTGGCACCGCCAGCCACGCTCCGAGGCGCCATGTCACGGCGAGCATGCAGATCCCGCAGAGCACGTCGACGGCCATGCGGGTCCGGCAGTGCCGTTCGGGTTGCCGTCGCCGCGCCGCCGTCCACAGAGCGGGCAGGCCGGCACCCAGGCTGAAGAGCACCGTCAGCGGTCCTCCCCAGGAGGTTTCGTACGAGCGGTCTCCCGCGCCTTCGTCGATCCCCAGAAGACGCCTTCCGATCGAGTCCACCGGCTTGTCGGTGTTGGACAGGACCACCACCCCCCGGTCAGTGGTGCGATCCAGTGCGACGAATGAAGTGAAGCCGCCTGTCTCACCGTTGTGCCAGAGGACGTCGCGTCCCTCGGCCCGGCTGATGTTCCAGCCCAGACCGACGTGGTCGGTCGGCCCGAGGGCGTGCAGCGGACGGGTGGAGTTCACTGCTCCCGGCGCGGCTCCCGTGCTGATGGCACGGAGAAGGAGAGCGAGGTCGCTGCTCGTCGACCAGACGTCGCCCGCGGGCGTGAATCCCGACGCCGTCCAGTGATCCATGGCGGGGCCTGACCCCTTCATGCCACTGGCGCTGCGCCTGGGAATGTCTTCGGCTCGCTGGACGACACCCGTGTTCTTCATTCCCAGAGGACCGATGACCTCCTCTTGGAGGAGCTCTTCGTAGGGCGCTCCGACCACGCGCGCGGCGGTCTGTCCCGCCAAAGCAACTCCGAGGTTGGAGTACACGTAATTTCCCGGCGCACCGAGCGGGGCGTTCGCTGCGGCGGAGAAGACGTCCTGCTCGGTGAGTCCGTGGTACGGATCGCGGCCGAGGAGGCGCAACTCCAGATCTCTGCGAGTGGTGTCGAGGCCGGCAGGCATGGGGCCGAGTCCGGAGCGATGGGTGAGCAGGTCCGTCAGCGTCACCGAGGCGAGCGCGGGATCGGAGAAATACGTGCGTGGAAGCAGGTCGCCCAACGGTTTGCCGATGTCCAACCGGCGCTTGTCCGCCAGCGAGGACAACAGCATGCCCGTCATGGGCTTGCCGATGGAACCCACCTCGAAGACCGTGCTCTCCCCGACTGCCGGATGCTCGCGGTTGCCGGAGTCGCCCAGCCCGGCGAAGGCCGTACGTCCACGGTCGACGACCGCGACCGAGAGGCCGCGGAATCCATCCGCGTCGCTTACGGCCGCGCGCACACGCGCGGCCAGCGCCGGGTCCCCCGTGGTGGCCTTCCCCAGCCGGGGCGGCTGGGGAAGACAGACGAGCCAGGCAGTGGCCGCCATCGCCACCAGACAGAGACTCAGGAGGAGGCACTGGGCTCTGCGCTCCTGCACCGGACACCTCTTGACGCGGACCCACTGTGGGCCAAGCATGCTCGCCTCTCTTGATGTCGGCTCAGGTCGTGACCGAGAGCGCCTTCCGGAACCGGTGGAGGAATGCGCGGACGCGACGGTAGTGATCGTCGCCCATGATGAGGAGTTCGAGCCCGATCATGGTCAACGAGAAGGTGATGAGGCCGGCCATGTGAATGGCGATTCCCAGGTGCAGCAGCACACCTCCGGCAACGGCGAATGGCCGTAGTGCGCGATTGAGCAGGAGGAACGTGAACGCCAGTTGGAAGAACACCGTTCCATAGGTCATGAGGACCACCAGGAAGGCGTTCTCGTACAGGAGATTGTTCACTCCGGGCCAGCCGAACTCATTGACTCGCAGAATGTAGTAGAGGGCCGTTCCGTCCTGCCAGTGCCGGCCTTGGACCTTGTACATGCCCGAAACCAGGTAGACGGTGCAGACCTGCAGGGTGACGGCGAGAAGTCCGGCGTGGTGGAGGAGCGATCCGATCCGGTGCCGTACCGCTTCGGTGTCCGCGTCGGGCAACTTCCGCTCGGCACGTTTCCGCGCGTCCAGGGAGAGGCGTGCACCCGAGTCCACGAAGATCATGAATACGAGGACGATGGAGGTGACGTTGTCACCACCGTCCATCAGCATGGGGTTCCTCTGGTACAGCGACCAGAGGAATACATAGTGGACAACCGTCATGACACGGGTGTGCCAGCCGAGGGTGAACAGCAGGGCCGCCAGCATGCCGGCGTGGAAGAGCAGTTCGAACCAGATGTCGGACCTGCCGAGGGAGTACAGCGAGAACGTGCCGCCCTGGTCGGGGTCGACGAAGTTCTGCCACGGCCAGACGCCTTCCGGGCCCCAGAGGTATCCGCGGTCGAGGTAGTCCCGCACATAGAAGTAGAGCCCGACCGATCCGAGCGTGATGCGCGTGAGAGCCGCCCCGACGAGCGCACGACGCGTCCTGGAATACTCATCCAGCCTCGAATAGAAGGCCGTCCGCACCCGCAGCACGGCTGAAAACATGTCCGCTCTCAACTGATTCATGATCACTTCGTGACCTTCACAGGCTTCATCCAAGCCAGGTCGTAGTAGGTGACTTTCCCCTTGGCCTCCCTGACATGCCGCTGCGAGAAGCGCGGGTACTCGTTGGAGACGACGCGTATCTGGATCTCCTCCACCGCGTTCCCCCACCGCTTCTTCGCCTCGGAGGTCGCGAGGGCCCGGGCGAATCGCGTGGCGTTTTCGTACGCGCTCTTCTCGGCCGAGCTGAGGGGCGGATCCTCCGCCCCCTTCTCCCTCTTGGCACCGTCCGACTGCTCGTCGTCCTTCTGGTCACGGATCTTCTGCAGCACGGGGTCGGGCCACGACTCGAGTTGCGCCTTCACTCCGGTGGGCAGGCGGTCGACCCTGGCCGGCCACATACGCTCACCATGGATCTTGGTGATGTGCGGCGTCGTGACATCGGCCCATTCAGTGACGCGGAGGCCTCCCTCCGACCGGACCTTGGAACGCACGAGGATCCCCGAATCCGTGTCGACCGGGTCCGGGGCAAAGAGATGCCAGTCCTGACTGAAGAAGGGGGACATGTAGCCGACGATCACTTCATCAAGATCTCTTTTGACGGGATTGAACGGAGTGTTGTACAGCGCGGTCATGATGAAATGGAATGCCAATACCGCCGAGATCCCCGCACCGGCAAGCACAACGGGTATCCGACGCGACCTGCGCCAGGCCACCAAGGGCCGGGGTCCACTCATTCGATCCACTTCCGTTCGTCCTCAGGCCTCGAAGTGCCGCCGGTGCGGGAGCAGAAGCACCCCCGCACCGGCGCTGCGCAATTAGTCGAACGCGCGGTCGAGGTCGATCTCGACGTCGTTCGTCACCGGCGCTCCACCCCGCATGAAGTAGCCCTTCGGGGCCTTGCCGTACTGCTTCTTCGCCCTGGACGTCGCGACCTCGTAGGCAGCACTGCCGAGGAAGGAACCCGCGGCCTTCTTCGCGATCTCCTTCCACGCGGCCCTGGGCTCGGCCTTCACGACCTTCTGGTCAGGACCCTGCGCAGCCGCCCGGAAAGCAGCGGCAGTGGTCTCCTCCGCCGGAGTTGCGGAGTTCGTCGCCGAGGCGCTCGTGGCCACGGCCACCGTGGCGACGGCTGCGACGACACCGGCAGCGACAAAGGACTTGATTCGCTTCATTCTTTTTCCCTATGGATCGAAACTGCAGCCCAAAGGACGCAGTAAAAGTTCCGCCCTCACGCTTCCGGGCGGCGAATGGAACAATACGGATCGGATGAGATTTTTCCAGGCCTGAACCCGAGAACCACGTCACGCAGACAACAGGTATTCAGGCATGCCGAAATGACCGAATCCACAGAAAGGTCTGCAAAGGATCGGCGCCAGACCCCAACGAGGGGAGGAAAAATCTGACGCGTTGCCCGGCGATGCACGAAGGAACCTACGCGAATGCGAAATCCGAGGTTCAGGTGGACAGCAGAGCGAAAGTCGCACCGCTTACGCGACTCGCCAGAGCGGCGGACCCGGCCGCCACACCACGGCGGACACAGGTGACGACGCGCCCACCGGCACTCATCCGGACCGCCGGGCAGATGGTTCTACGAGATGGCTCTATGAGAGGTGCGCGCCCATACGCACGACGGAGCGCGCACGCCGTAGCCACGAGCGCCCCACGCCGACGGCAGCGGATGAGTGACGAGTCCGCCGCCCATGCCCGGGCATGACGAATGAGTCGGAAGCGGTCGCTGAGGCGACGCAGGTGTTCTGATGGATCAACTGCACGTTCTTCCCTGTCACGAAGGCAGGGGGCAGCCGTGTGTTCGGCTGTGCTTGAGTGCACGTGGTCAGCGCGCACAACTCCCCGTTGCTGCTTGCACAGCGTCGCTGGTCGGGCGACGCCTGCAGAAGGTTATTCAGCCACCTCCACCTTGATCAAGTTTGATCGCTGTGCGCTTCGTCACCAGCCTGACCTTGATCGCTCACGTGTATGGTTCTCGACTCGGACGCCGTCTGGCCGAGCTGTGCCGACACAGCCCTGCGGGGCTCATGCCCCCTCTGTCCCCTGGACGGCGCTGTCCCGGCGAGATGCGACGCAGGGCCCAAATCCCGCAGGAGGCGAAGGAATTCATGACGGAAGTTCGTGCCGAGGAGCGCCGGCCATCGCGTGCTCTGCAGCGGCTCGGAGGGCTCCTCGGGGTGACTTGGTTCACGTTCCTGACGTTCTCGGACCCGGACCGGCCTCTCTGGCTCCGAGTCGGTTACGCGGTCACCGCTCTCGTCTTCGCGGCGGGGACGACGGCCGAGCTCGTGACGGCCGGCCGCCGCCGGTTCCGGGCGACGGAGAGCGACTGAGGCCCGGTACCTCCCTCCGGACATTGCCTGCCCGCGCGTCAAGCGGGTCGTGAGCATGGCGGGTGGGTGTGCACGGAGTTCCTTCCACGCGTCGGCACGACGCCCTGGCGCAGATCGCGGCCGGCTCCGGTGTCCGTGTCGGTGGCGCCCACACCTGCAGGGCCGCGGTGATCGGCCCGCACGGCAGCGCGAAACGATCGATGCCGCCCTGCCCCCCGGCTCTCTGCGCCCCGTGGGCGTGGGCCGGCTCGCCCTCGTGGACGTACGGGTGCCTGCGCACCGGTCCCCGGCGCGCGGTCGGCGAGCCGGGTCCTGCGCCACCAGGAGATGCCCTGATCGTCCACCTTGCGCCCGAGCAGCAGGGCCGGCCCCGATGAGCGGGTGGGGCCGCGTCTCGCGCTCCCGCGGTAGCCGGCGAAGCAGGGCTCGCCCTCGTGGCCCGAGGGTCACTTTCTGTGGCCGGAAGGGTCACTGTTGCGTTGGACATGTTGTCTCCTGGCGATAGGAGCACCTTCTTGTCCAGTTTTGGCCTGTGCCGCGGGACTTGCGGACCTGGACTCACCTCCCGGCCATGGAGCCCGCGGATCAGGACCAGGCTGGAGGCCGCCGACTTCTTATACAATGGATCAGGTATACTGATATACGCCGTCGTATACAAGGGGAGTCGCCGTGAGCCGAACTGTCATCGACCTCGACGACGAGGCACTGGAAGCCGCCGCCAGGGAACTCGGCACCACCACCAAGCGCGACACGATCAACACCGCCCTGCGCGAGGTCACCGCTCGCTACCGGCGCCTGCGCGCACTCGAAGACGCCCGGCAACTGGTGGCCGACGGAGCCCTGGACCTCGACATCCTTCTGGACAAGAGCCAGTACCGGCCGTGACCGCCGCCGACTACCTCATCGACACCTCCGCCCTCGCCCGCGTCCTTCTCGCCCGGAACACGGCCGAGTGGGACGACAGGATCGCTGCCGGCCTCGTCGCGATCTGCGACATCACGGAACTTGAGGTCCTCTATTCCGCCCGCTCTTCCGCGGACCGCGCACGACTGAAGGCGGCACTCGACGCCCACTACGTGTGGTGTCCGATGCCGGACGGCATCTATCGCCGCTCCCGCGTGGTCCAGGAACAGCTCACCGCGAAGGGCGAACACCGCAGCGCGGGCCCGGTCGACCTCCTGGTCGCAGCCGCCGCCGAAGAAGCGGGCCTCACCCTGCTCCACTACGACCGCGACTTCGAAACCATCGCCCGGACCACGGGACAGCCGGTACGCACGATCGACCTCAGACAGTGATCCCTTTCCAACCTCACATTGAGGCGTGGTAAAGGACGAGGACGGCCTCGGCGATCGCGGTGACGCGGTTGCTCCGCGGCAGACTTTCCGCAGCAGGCGCCAGCCCTTGAGGGTGGCGCCTGCTCGCCGACACAGTGAATCTTGGCGCGAGCGCCGCCGCCCGAGGGCCTCCGCGCCCAACACATTCGTGTTCCACCAGCAGTGCAGGGAGGCGAAAGCGGCGATCACGACAAGAGCGCCGGTCGCGATGATCGCCGGCTCCGCGTCACCGATGACCGGGATTCCGGTGATCGCGCCGCCGCCGAGGTGGTAGCCGTGGAACCGCTTGTCTGTGGCGTCGCTGATCTTCTCGTCGTGGACGTCCATCTTGACGTCGCCGCCGACGGCGTTGAGCGCGCCCGTCACCTCTCCGACCATGCGCGCCTGGTTCGTCACCGCGGTGTCGCTGGCGAAGTCCCGGTCCATCAGCTCCTGCGACATGTAACCCTGTTGCGCCTGGTACATCCGCTCGAAATTGTCGGTGCCGTCCGCCTAGGAGACGCCTCGCACGATGCGCAGCAGGCTGCTCCTGCTGTTCTGGATCTGGGAGTCGTCGTCGCCCTGGGCGCAGGCATCCTTCGCGCCTGCCCTGCCGCCAGGCGCGTCGCCGTCGATGTATGTCCACCATGTCGGGCGAGTAGTCGGCCAGGGCGTTGGCGAGGGGCTTGCGCGTCGCTACTCGTCGGTCGCGAGCAGTTCGTCAGCCTTGGCGATGCGCGGGGGGTCCTTGTCCTCGCCGCTCTTGCCGTCGGCGGCCCCGCAGTCCAGGTAGTTGACGGCGTCGTGCATGACGCGCGCCCTGCTCGGCCGAGTACCGCCCGAACTCCGTTCCTTCGGCGTCGGGCCGGTTCCCGGTGGCTCCTGCCTCCAGCGCGAGCCCGAGCCCCGCCCGTACGTCCTGGTCGAGGTGCCCTTCCCGGCCCTCTCGATGGTGCCCCAGCAATGGTCCCCTCACGCGATTGGCGAGGGGTCTCACTACTGCGTTTGCGCAGGTCAGATCGTTTCTGCTACCTGCGGCGCTCGGTGGGGCGGGTGGGACTCGAACCCACGGCCGACGGATTATGAGTCCTTTTCGGATCTTCCGATCGCGCCTCGATCTTGCCTCGATCTTCCTATATCCGCAGGTCAGCGACCTGCAACCGTTCTGGCCGTGTGCCGGCCTTCCTGATCCTTACGGGTCCTTCCGTCCACCGCGTGTCCACTGGCGTCTCCCGAGGGCCTTCCCGAAGGAGGCGCTTGGGGATGTCTGCTGGATCGATGCAGGTTAAGCGTGGGGGAGTCGACGTCTCGAACTCTCACGCAGCGGAGTCCCTTACAGACGGAAAGGGCCCCGCACCCTTCGCCCGGGTGGAGCCATACGGCGTTTCTACCGACGGCCGCTCTGCGCGAACTGAAGTCCAAGGAGCTGCCCGCCGGGCATCTGCTGGCCCGCTACGGCAACCCGCCGCACCAGCCGCTGCCCTTCCTGCGCCGAGCTCTACCGCCACACCTACCAGCTCATCGCCGCCGGCCTGCGCGGCGGCAAGAACATCCCGGAACAGGTCGCGTCCCACCCCCGTGTGTTCGCCACCTTCCCGGCGCCCTCGTACGGGCGGGTTCACGTGCGACGCGTCACCGGCTCCGCCCGCTGCTGCTGCTGCTGCGGACGCATCCCCCCAAGGGCGAGCCGCTCCTCGGCACGCCTCTCGCCCCTGAGCTGTACGACTACACGGGTGCCGTGCTGTGGAACACCCACGCCCCGGCTCTGTCGGCCTGCTTCGTGCTCCACCTACGCCGGACCGTCGCCGCCGTGCCCGGTGTCCCGCAGCGTCTGCTGCTCAGGTCCGTCCGCGTGTCGTACGCCAAGGTCGCCGCATACCAGCAGCACGGCCTGATCCACTTTCGCGCCACGATCCGCCTCGACGGCCCCGCAGGCAGCTACACCCACCACCCGTCTGGGCCACACCCGAACTCCTGACCGACGCCACCCGGATCGCGGCCACCCGCGCCCACGTCGACAGGCCCAAGATCAACGACCGCGCCCGCTCCTTCGCCTTCGGCGAGCAGATCGACACCAGGATCAAGGCCGGGACCACGAAAGACCTCGCACCGCTCGTGAAGAGCCGGTTACAGCACCTTCAACGAGACCCGTGCGTCCTCGACGGCTTCATTGCCGAGGCCGGCCTCGGGCTGCAGCCCCCATAACCCTGTCACCTCAGCCTTTCAACTTCAGCGTCAGCGTTGCCGTCAAACTGCTGAGGAGCCCCACCGAATCCCGCTTCGGTGGGGCTCCTCGCATGCAGTCGACTCTCGGGTCGATATCGGCCAGCGGACTACGCAGATTCACCTTCGCTGACGGGGCGCAGCACAGATCTCAAACTGTCGATTGCAGCCTGAGCCTCTTCCCTCTCGCCAGCGTCGACCCAGCTCCTCCAGAACCAACCGTCTGCAGGCAATGTCACTTCCAGCGCCTGAATCGCAGACAAGGCGAGGGCGGGCGTAATCGGCTTCGCCAGCCATTCTGTGATGCTGGGGCATTCCTCATTCCAAGCCAAGTCACGCCCGGCCGGAATATTGGCCGCAACCACAGCGGCAGCAGCCATCACTTCCTCAGGCAGTACGGAGGAATTAGAGCTACCGCTCGCCTCGATGGCGGAACGGAACGTGTTCTCCACGACCGTCAGCCGCTGCGATACGGACTGTTCTTCCATCTGATCGAGGAAGTCCTCAGCGGTGTCGCTGTCGAGCGGGCCTGATCCCCAGGTTCCCATCACAAACTCCAGTCGAGACTTACGGCAGGTATCCACCGAATGGGACTTGAATCTCTGGATCTCTCCGGTTCAAGAGAGTCCAGCCTCTCTCCTTTACCCCTTCCATCATCGTTTGCTCCATGCGGCGAATAGCTACCCCGTCCGTACCGTGCGGCAGAGTGAAGTAAGTGACGTTGACCACATCGTCCGCCGTATACCCGGCCTTGCGTACCGCGTGCTTGGACCGCATCGACTTATTAACCCGCTCCCTGATGCTTGTGGTGGAGCTTCCTACGTACTTCGTCCCGTCATTCAGGTGAATGGTGTAGACACCCGGCTCAGTCGGCACGTCGAACCTTGTTCCGGGCAGCGTTCCGGGCCCGCATTTCGCATTGTGAACAAGTACCGGTATCTCGCCCGCCAGCACATAGTACGTGTGGAGGCCGTCCACAGTCAGGTTGTACGTACGGGCGTGCTTCGTGTAAGGGCGGTTGCCTTCGATGGTGACGGTAGCACCGCGGTCGGTGCGCAGTGTCATGCCGGGCTTGAGCTTGCTGGCTTCGATCCACTGCTTCTCGGATGGCGACCAGAAGGGGTGCTCGTGTGTAGCGGTGAGCTTCTTCGAGCCATCTGGGGTGCTAATGGTCAACTCATTGAAATGCTTGTCGTCCTCGGTGACTATGAGGTCTGTGACCTCGCGTTTGCCAGCCTCACCTGTCAGGGGGTTGGCTGCGAGGACTTCGTCGCCGACCTCAATTTTTTCGATGTCCTTTGTGGTGCCGTTGGCCATGAGGACGTCGGTGCCGGCGAGGAAGCACTTGGTGCAGTTGCCCTGTTTGCCCCAGCGCCAACCAACTGGGCCGCCCGCGGGCCCTTCACTCGCCACCGTACCGGCCATGAATGCCCCGGACGCCTGGACCATCGCTGACCAACCCAGGTGAGCCAGGTCGCCGCCGCAATCCTTCCCGACTGCTGCTAGACAGCCGCCCCCCTTTGCACTGTTGGTGACATGGGAGAAGAGCGGGTATTCAGGATCACCGCATACCTCGGGCCCGTAATGGCACAGCAGGTCGATCTTGTCGTAGAAGGCTTGGATGTAGACCCGCGCCTTATCCCAGCTCGCGGGGACATCGACGCCGGGCCAGAAGGAGATGTATCCGTCCTCGTTGAAGTCGTAGCCGATCTCCTCCCCGAGGCCGCCAGAGCCATTCGAACCGGGTGCTGGTCCGTCGCTGCCCGGCGTGTCGCCATGATTGAGGCCGTTGCCGTCGTCGTTCGGGCCCTCGGGCATCGGGTCGCCGTCGTCGGGGCATTCGTCTCCGCCTCGTCCGCAGGCAAGTGCGAGGCCGCTGGGGTCGGAGAAGATGACGGGGTTGTTGGCTGAGTAGGTGTAGGGGTGGATCTGCTGCGATTCGGTGAGGACCATGATCGGGTCGACGCTGATGAAGCGGCCGATCATTGGGTCGTATTCGCGGGCGCCGAGGTGCGTGAGGCCGGTGTCTTTGTCCTTGGTGCCGCCGACGAAGGTCTTGTCGCCGGTCCATGCGGTGGGCTGAGTGCCACGAGGGGCGCCGAAGATGGTGGTCTTGCGACGGGTGATGGCCTGGGTGGCGTCTGCTGTGATCTGGGTGGTTGTGGTGTTGTGGTGGTCGGTGAGGGTGAAGGTGAGCTTGCCGCCGGTGCGCATGGCGATGGAGCCGTAGTAGCGCGTTCCGGTGACCAGACCGACCTTGTCCATGTGGAGTTCGTTGCCACCCGGCAGATACAGGGTTGTGCCCGTGGAATCCTTACGGATTAGCCGCTGGCCTTCTACGTCGTACAGGTAGCTGGAGACATTGGTGCCCTGTGTGACGGACTTGAGGTGTCCTTCGTCGTCCCAGTCCAAGGTCTGCGCGGCATTGGTGCCGATCTTGCGCATGGTGGTGTTGCCGGCGCCGTCGTATGTGTAGGTCTCGTCGTGGGGGTCGGTGCCGGTCTGAGTGACCTTGGGCAGGTTGTGCTTGCCCGCCTCGGGGTCCGCGTAGGTGCGGATGGTGTCGGCGGTGGGGCCGGATGCGGTCTTGTGTTGCGTTTCGGCCTTGCGGTTGCCGATGGCATCGTAGGTGTACGTGGTCCAGTAGGCATCCTGACCTCCCACTACCGCGGCAGAGGGAGTTTCAGCGCACTCCTCGCCGGTGTTCGTCCAGGCTTCGGTGATGCGGCGTAGAGCGTCGAGGGTGAAGCACTGGGTGTCGGTGGTGCGGGTGGCGTCCTGACCGTAGGCGGTAGCGATCTGGGTGATGTTGCCTGCCGGGTCGTAGGTGTAGCGGGTGTCCTCGACGCGCTGCGGGGCGACCTCGCGATCCGTATAGGTGCGGGTCAGGTTGCTGGTGTGGTCGTCGAATTCATTCGTGACGAACAGGTGCCGGCCGAACTCACCGTACTCCGCACGGACGTTGCGACCGTAGTGGTCATAGGTGCTGCTGGAGATAATGGGATCGCTGCCAGCGTAGACCGAATCGAGTAGTCCTGCTGTGTTGTATGCGCTGGTGACCGACTCGGCGGGAAGGCCGCCCATTTCGGGGTGTTCGGTCTCCGTCAGCTGACCGGTGTTGTCGGTGAAGAAGTTGAACCACTCGTACGTGCCTGCCAGTGGGCCCTCACTGGCCGGGACGATGAACTTGGTGGCAGCGGGTTGGTAGAGGTCGCCGTATTCGGTTATCTCATTGATGTATGCGTTGCCGTCGATGTAGCGCGTGGCTGCGGTGAGCTGTCCCTTGGCGACGGTGTCATAGGTCCAGGCCGAAAGCGTGGTGGTGCCCTTCTTCAGGGCGGTAGGGCGGCCGAGGGGGTCGTAGTCGGTGTGCAGAGTGATGCCACGGGCAACGCTCTGCGCGTCCGTGACTCTGTCGCCGTGGTCGTACGTCGTGACCGTGGCGCCCTTGTCAGGGTCATCTGTTCGGGTCTGACGGCCACGGACATCGTACGTGTAGGTCCACTTCGCGCCCGACGGGTCTGTGACGGTTTCCAGGCGTCCGTGCTTGTTGTAGGTGTAGCTGATGGATTGCGTGGGTGGCTCAGCGCCCGTGTGCTGCCGGACCTGTGTTGTACGGCCCAGCGCATCCACGACGGTGGTCGTCGTGGTCCCACCCTCGGGCGGTGTGATGGTGGTGACGTCACCTGCGTAGCTTGAGGTGGTGCGCTTGGTCTCGTCGCCGAACCGCTTGGTGATCACCGCTGTAGGCCGCCCGACGCCGTCGAAGATCGTCTCGGTCGAGGCCGGATACTGAGTCTCCTGACCCGTGACGAGCACTGCTTCCGGGGCGCCGGTGGCGAAGTACGTCCCGGAGTCGAGCCATGCCTCGCCACGGGTGTTGTAGAAGACCTCCGTCAGCAGCCGGCCAGCGTTGTCCGGGGCTTTCGCCTGGGTCTGGCGGGGGCGTAGGAGTCCGTCGTAGAAGGCATAGCTGGTCTGGTACTCGGAGTTGTGATCGAGCACCCTGGTGGTGACGACGACCGGGCCGTCTTTACGTACCAAGTAGTCGAAGCTGTAGTTCGGTGCGCTGGGGTAAGTGACGGCCGAGCGGGTGGGGGTCCAGACCTTGGTGACACGGCCCAGTGCATCGTAGGCGGTCGAGGTGACCTTGCTGTTGGCGTCGGTGACCTTGACCGGCTGTCCTCGCAAGGGGTCCACGACTGTCGTGGTTTTGTGGCCCAGTGGGTTGATCACGACTGCCGTGGTGGCTACCTCGCCCGAGGCGGGGGTGAAGGCGGTCGAGGTGACCTTGCCGTATGCGTCAGCCGTGGCCAGGGAGCGGCCGTACTGGTCAAAGCAGTACTGGTCCTGGGTCAGACCACAGGTGCGGGGGACGGAAGTGGTGACGTCATAGCCGTTGCCGCTGCCATTGATGCGGTCGGTCTTGGTGACAAGGGCCTTGGTCGGCGCTGCCCCGAGTGCTCCGCCGTCGTAGTAGGCGCGGATGTCATCGATGATGTCGCCCGGACGACTGACCGTGGTACCACATGCGGCCGCAACTGTCTCGGTGCGCGAAACAGTATTGAGGATCCAGACGGCAGCATTCGTGTTGCGGGCGTACTGAGTGGTGGTGCACTTCTCGTCGCCGGACTTGGTGATGTCGCCATGCTCGGAGACCTCGCTGACCATGCCGTAGCTGTCGAAGCCACGGGTGACTTTGGTCGTGCGGGTGCCGCCGCCGGTGACGGTGGTTCGGGTCTCCTCCGCCGCGGTACCGGTGTAGTAGGCCTCCAGGTCCGGCAGCTCGGCGGCGGTGCGGCTGCGGGCTGCGGTTTTGGCCGAACGCCATGGGGTGTATGAGGTGGCGCTGACGAGTGCGCCGCCGTTCCCGTTGTAGGTCGCGCTCTCGCGGAGCCAGCCGGCGAACTGCTCCCGGTCAGTGACCGCGACGTTGGCGGAGTTCTCCACAGCCGCGCCGTCGATGCCGCGGAAGTAGCGAGCTTCGGAGAACGTCTTGGGTTCTGTGCCGGCTCCCTTGCGGGTCTGTACCTGGTAGTAGCCGCGGGCGACGGAGTACGTGCGGTCTTCGGGCTTGGTGAACTCGTCCGTGCTCTTGCTCCACTCGGCGCCGCCGACGTAGGCGTACTCGATCACCGTGTCCGGCGTCGCCGCAAGGTTGTCCCCTTCAATGACCCGTTGCACGACGTAGGAGTTGAACCAGTCCTGCTTGGCTGTCTCACCTTCGTAGGCCCATTTCACCGGATAGCAGCGTGTGCTGTTCGAGGCGTCGGTGGGCGGCAAGCTAGGGGCTGTGCATTCAGGATCGAGATAGTCGATTCCGATGCTGCCGCCGGTCTCCGTGGTGATCTGGGACATACGCAGGCGGACGAAGGGAGCCAGGCCGTCGCCGAGTGAATCGACTCGGTTGGGCTTCTGCACACCGGTAAAGGTCACTGCAGGCAGCCCGGCCGTACCGCCGGCCTTGCCGGTGCGGGTGATGGACTCCAGCCACATCGGTGTGGAGACCCCGTCGCCAGAGGGCGGGAAGCCCTGCTTGAGGACCCATGCATCGACGTCCTTGTGGACCCCGCCGGTGAGCACCTTGGTAGTGATGCCAGTCAGGCGCTTACGTGACCAGAAGGTGGGCGAGTACTGGTCCTTGCACTCGGTGGACCCGTCCTTGCAGTACTGGTCGAACGGTACGTCCGGCCAGTTCTTGGCGTTGGTCGCGTCGAAGGTGCCGCATGTGGTGAGGCATCGCTCGCTCACCCCGAACCAGACCTGGGCCATGGCCTTGGCCGAGTAGACGCTGTTCGAGCGCAGGCCGTAGTCGATGTGGTCCAGGTAGCCGCCGCGGATGTACGGGGTGAGGGTGGAGGCACCTGTCGTCTCGGAGACGTTGCGGCCGTAGTTGTTGGCCTCGGTCTTCCAGTAGTACGCCTCAGCGTTACCGCGCGGATCGACGACGTAGTCCAGCTGCCAACGCCACGCCTGCTGGCACCAGGCCGCAGCGAACGAGGAGTTGTAGCAGGGCTCGCCCGACTGATTGCCGAACACCGGGACCGTCCACGTGGAGTTGGTCACCGGATCATCGGCGGCCGTGCCATTGTCGCTCCAACCGGGCAGCTTGTTCAGCCCGAAGAAGTACTGGGTGCCGTCGGTCGTCGTGATCTTCCAGTGTTCGCCGACACCGTCAACGCCTGCAGTGCCCTTGTCCGGGTTAGAGGCCCCGGTGAGCTTCTCGACCTTCTCACCGGAGTCGGAGGCCGGGTGCCACCCCTTGGTGCTGTCGTAGACGAGCTCGGTGTTCTTCCCGCCGAGTGACAGGATGGCGTTGTTGTTGTACCAGCACAGGTCACCGACCTTCGTGGTGTTGGTTCCACCGGTCTTGTCGTCGTTGCACGGCTTGTAGCGGCGCTCGATGTAGCCGGGCTCCCAGTCCCACCCATCGCCGACCCAGCTGGGCTGGTTGTTGGATGCGGCAGTGCGGCCGTCAACGGACTGTGAGTTGTAGCCCAGCGAGATCTTCGGCTGCAGACCACCGGGTACCGACGGGACGCCGATCGGGTACGACCAGCTGAATGCGCCGGTTGAGCCACCATGGCTCCACGAGCCGGATGGCTGCAGCGAGGTCGCCTTGTAGTTGCCCGTCGGACCGGAGTCGTCCGCCGTGGCCGCCAGAACTGCTGCCCCCATAGGCGCTGGCGCCGTCCGGGCAGCCTTGCTCCCAGAGCCAGGCAGAGTAACGGCCGCCGAAAGCGTGCCCGTCTTCGTATCGTTCCTCGTTGCCAGCGGCTTTCCAATCCGGCATACAGGTTTAGCCGGCGTGGTCAGTACACAGGCAGGCATCTGGACCAGACGCAGACGAGCGGCCCAGTCACCGCCGTAGGCTCCGCGGAAGGACTTGTAGTCCACCTGGACCTGAGCCTCGCCTCTGGCGGAGGCCGCATCGGTTGGGCTGAGGGAAAGCAGGATGCCGTCTACACCGGCCTTACGAGCCACGTCCCTGCTGGCGACGGTGACCTTGACCTTGCCCGGACTGTGGGCGGCGACGCGTGTCTTGGAGGCGGTGGCACGGAGAGCGACCGGTAGTGCACCGGCGCGCTTCGGAGCCGAGGCGGCGCCGCTCGCTCTCACGTCGACGGTGGCGGTGCCAGGGGCAGGCCAGGTGACCTTTGGGGCTTTCCACTTGGCTCGATCGCCGCGCCACTTCGTACCGCCGGGGGCCATCTGCTTCACAGCTACGGTTGGCGGCTGCTTGAGCCTGGGAAGCTTCACCCCTTGGCCATCCGCTGCTGTTGCCGTTCCTGCTGCACCAGCAGGCAGCAGCCCGGCAACCACCGCGAGAGCCAAAGCCCCCACCCATCCACGCGTGCCGAAACGGCTCACGCCCCCACCCCTCGCGCAGCTCAGAAAGTTTGCCGCACGATAACAACACGCAGCCGATCTTGGGAATGATGCGATACCCGAATGCCCAATGAATGCAACGGAGACACGCTCGCCCGTTTGGCCCCTATGAAGCACTTGTGAGGCTTCCGTGATCAAACGGATGACCAGGTCAGACGCCACTCGCGTCGCGCGCAGCGCCCTGCTGGCCTGTCCGCAATTACCCCGTATTCACACTTCCATCACGGTCGGTTCGCCTGCTTCTTCAGCACCCTCGGAAGGTTTGAGCAGGGAATCCCTATAGAGTCTGCGCCAATCCGGGCAGTGAAAAGGGGGAGTTCGATCGTGTCCATAACTCAGAGGGGCGGAACCTCTCCAGGTAGATGGAGAAGCCGCCTGCTGTGCAGCGCCGTGGCCACCTCCGTCCTCGCGCCGGTAGTGGCCGCCCAGCCCTCGTACGCCGCACATCCCGCCCTCGGCGCCCTCGCCGCCGCTTCATCGGACCCCGTCGCCGACGGATCGATGAGCGAAGAGGACAAGGCACTCCAGGACGCTCAAGCCTCGGGCCAGCCGGTGGAGTTGGTCTCGGCCCGAACCGAGGCCAGTGATACGTGGGCTCTCCCCGACGGATCGTTCTCGGTCAAGCGACACGGCACCGCCGTCCGGGTACGGCGGGACGGAGCCTGGATTCCCGCCGATCCGACCCTCACCTTCGCGACCGACGGCTCGGTCATCCCAAAGGCGACCTCGGTCTCGGTGAAGTTCTCCGGTGGCGGCAGCGGCCCCATGCTCTCCGGGGTCAAGGACGGGCGCACGCTCTCGCTGACCTGGCCGAAGCCTCTGCCCAAGCCCACACTCAACGGCAACGTGGCGACCTATCCGGAGGTCCTTGCAGGGGTCGACCTGCAACTAAAGGCCGAGGTCGAGGGCTTCTCACAGCTGCTCGTCGTCAAGACCGCGGCAGCTGCGCAGAACCCCGAGCTCGTCGAGCTGCAGTTCGCCATGAACACCGTGGGCCTCAACGTGTCCAAGGACACCGACACTGGCACCCTCGTGGCCACCGACCCGGCCGGGCAGACCGTATTCACCAGCCCCGCGCCGCTCATGTGGGATTCCAGCACCATCGCCGCCCCTGACGCTCCTGCAGCACGCACCCTCGCAGCGGAAACCTCAGAGCCGGGGGACGTGTTCGAACCCGGCGCGGGCGCCGAGGATGCGCAGATGGCCACGTCGATCGATGGGGATACACTGACGATCACCCCGGACCACGAGCTGCTCACCGGGGCGGAAACCACCTATCCGGTGTACATCGACCCGAGCTGGGCCTGGGGCGAGTGGCAGCACTGGACCCGCGTTTACAAGGCCTACCCCAACACCTCCTATTGGGACACCAAAGAAGACGTGCGCGTCGGCTACGAAGCCGAGACCGGCGGCTCGGACCGGGTCTCCCGGTCCTTCTTCCAGCTCGACACGAGCGACGTCACCGGCGCTCAGATCAAGAGCGCCACGTTCCGGGTCCGCAACACCTGGTCCTGGTCATGCCAAGACCGCCCCGTGGAACTGTGGCAGGTCGGCGACATCTCCAAGAAGACGACCTGGAACAACCAGCCCGGCAAGATCCAGCCGCGGCTGGACGTAGTGGACGACTCCAAGGGCTGGAGCAGTGATTGCGCGGCGGGCAATCTGGAGTTTGACGCTACCCCAGCAGTGCGTACTGCGGCCGCTGCGGGCGACGCGAGCGTCACCTTGGGCCTTTACGCCCAGAACGAAGGAGACACCTTCGGCTGGAAGAGATTCGACCCGAAGACCGCCACGCTGGAGATCAAGTACAACCACCCCCCCAGGACACCGAGTGGACTGGGCACCAATCCTCGCACCAGCTGCACCGCGGGCGGCAGCATCGGCAACGTCGCCGTCAGTCTCTACGCGAAGATCGACGATCCGGACGGCGGCAATCTGACCGCCCAGTTCCAGGCATTCAAGACCGGCACGACTACGCCTGTAGTAGACACGAGCGTGCCCGCCCTCAAGGGCCGGGTGGCCACGGTCGTGCTGCCCTCCGCCAGCACGCCGAGCGGAGACTACACGTGGAAGGTACGCGCCAAGGACCCCGACGGCCTCTACTCCGCCTGGAGCGCAGCGTGCAAGTTCACTCTGGACCGCAGCCGTCCCAGCAAGCCTCCAGTCATCAGCTCTGAGGGGAACAAGTTCCCCAACGGTGAGCAGGGATGGCCGAATCCGACTGGTCCGGCTCGTTCCGAGGGGAACTTCCTCTTCGCCGCCAACGGCGTCCAGGATGTGACCGCGTACTACTGGTGGACCGACACAGATCCCGACGTACACGAGACACCCGCGAGTGTGGCTTCTGCTCCGGTCACACCGCCTTCCTACGGGCCGCACATGGTCTACGCATACAGCGTCGATGCGGCCGGGAACCGCTCGGACACCGCGACGTACCTGTACTACGCCACCCGAGCCCAGGAGAGGGACAAGCCCGGCGACCTCAACGGTGACGGTTTCAAAGACATTTGGAACACCGACACCAACGGCACCCTCCTCACCTACGCCGGCCGCGGTGGCAGGGATTTCTCCGCGGCCACGAACGGGGGCGGCACCTTTCCGGGCCAGCAGGTCACCTTCAGCGGGGACTGGGGCCAGGAAGGCTACAACGACCTCATCTCGCTCGAGTACAACGAGAACGACAGCAAGAACAAGCTGCGGGTCTACCCCAACAACGGCAAAGGGATCATCAACCGTGACAGTTACCTTCAGCTGACGGTCAGCTGTCCGGTGCCCAGGCCCAGTGGACGCTGCAAGGGAGAAGAAGGCTGGACCGGCGACGACCACTGGCACAACGCCGAACAGATCACCACGGGCGGCGACATCAACGGCGACACGTTCGCCGATGTCCTGGTCAAGCAGGGCAAGAACCTCTGGGTCTACTACGGCAATCGAGGCACGCAGCTCGACAAGGTCCGCCCCCACCCGATCCTCGTCGGCGAAAGCGACTGGGACACGTTCACCGTGATCGTTCCCGGCGACCTCAACGGCGACCAACTGCCCGACCTGATCCTGAGGGACAACGCCTCCGGTGACCTCTACCGCTCCTACGGCAAGGCCGACCCCACCGGGGTACTCGACGCCGCAACCTGGGGCAACGCCGCCAGCAGGGTGAAGATCGCCACCGGCACCATGCCTCAAAGCCTCTACCCCACCATTGGTTCCTCCGGCGACCTCGACGGCGACGGCAACGGCGACGGCGTCAACGACGGCGACGGCATCCCCGACCTGTGGGCCCGCAAGAAGGACAACACCCTCATAGGCTGGCCCGGCCGCAAGACCGGCGCCGACTACACCGGCATCGGTGCCTACTTCCCCATCGACGGAGCCAACGGCGGCCGACAGATCCCCGCCGGCACCACCCTCAGCAGTGGCCAGTCCCTGGCCTCCAACTCAGCCAAACTCACCATGCAGGCCGACGGCAACCTCGTCATCACCTCCAACGCAGGCAAGACCCTGTGGTCCAGCGGCACCGCTGGCAACAGTGACGCCACGGCACGCGTGCTCGCCAACGGCAACCTGGCCGTCTACTCCGCCGATGACAGCACCCAGCTGTGGAGCACCGACGTCAAAGCGGACCCCACCCGCCCCGATGTCGAGCCCGGGCTCACAGTCGAGGGATACGTCCTGCTCCAGGACCGCGGCAACCTCGTCGTCTACAACGGCAAGGGTCAGGCAGTGTGGTCCAGCGGCACCGTCACGCGGCACGACTACAACGGCGACGGCCGCAGCGATATGGGCCTGTGGTACGACTTCACCGCCGGAACAGACGCCACGTACACGGTGATGGCGAACTCCGACGGCTCGTTCCATCTGCCTTACAAGTCCTTCGCCGCGCCGGTCGGCGCGTGGGAGGCCAAGTCGATGAAGTTCGTCACCGGTGACTTCAACGGCGATGGTCGCGGTGACATGGCAGCCCTCTACGGGTACAGCGACACCAGCATCAAGCTGTGGACCGCGCTCGGTAAGCCCGACGGGGGCTTCAGCACCCCCTTCTCGTCCTGGTCCGTACCCAAGGGATTCATGCACACCAGCTACATGACCCCGCAGGCAGGCGACTTTAACGGCGACGGACGCGATGACATCGCCGTCTGGTACGCATACCCCGACGGCACCACCAAGATCTGGACCTATACCGCCGGCGTCACCGGCGGCTTCAACGCACCCTTCGAGGCATGGGCCGGACCAGCTGGGGCCTATCCTCGGAATCGCTGCAAGTTCGTCACTGGCGACTTCAACGGCGACGGACGCGACGATCTCAGCGTCTTCTACGGCCAGAGCGACAACTCCGTGAAGAACTACACGCACCTCTCCACCGTCAGCGGAGGTTTCTCTGCACCTACTGACTGGTGGTACAGCAGCGCCATCGACTGGAACCGCATCACCCCGCACGCCGGCGATTTCAGCGGCGACGGACGCGACGATGCCATCATCTGGTATGACTACGCTGACGGCAGCGACAAGGTCTCCACGATTCTTGCCGAGTCCGTAGAGGGTCAGGACAAGTTCGGTTCCGCCTTCGTCTCCCTCGCTGCGAGCCCAGGCAGCTGGGACATCACTCGAAGCCAGCTCGTCATCGGTGACTACAACGGCGACGGACGAGACGACATCGGAGCCATGCACCACCAGCCCGACGGTTCCGTGAAGATGTGGACCTGGACCGCCCGAGCCACGGACAACAAGTTCAACGGCGCCCTCGCCAGCTGGACCTACACCGATAGCCAGTGGGTCTACGCGTCCACACGCTTCTTCAAGCCCTACAACTAACCACCCGGCCACCTGACCGTTCCCGGCAGCACTGCTGCCGGGAACGGTTGCATTTCGGGCCTGGTGACACGCGTCCTCCCCGACGATACGGGGGTGTTCCAGCCCGATGACTGGGCTGACCCCGGTTTCGTGGAGGCCGACGCGGCCACGTCGACCGCTAAAGGCATCACCTTCACCCTCGACCTCGCTCACACGGGCCCCTCCGCGGTCGCACGTACCCTTCCCGGGCCGGGCACGGCGAGAGCGATGGGTTTATGAGAGTTTCTTGCACACACCTGTGACCGAGATTCCGATGCCGCCCTTGTTGTCACCTGCCTGGGCGGCGATTTCCGTCGGTACCGGTCCGGCGCCGAGCATGATGTCCCACTTGCCCGACGAAAGCGCGGTGAGTTCCACCTCCAGGGTGCTGTCGATCTTCCACCCCCGTGTCTGCAGGCGGTTGGTGATGAGGGTGAGTTCAGCGCGGCCGGGGATCTTGGGTGTCAGGATCGCGCCGGATGCCATGCAGGGGGGAACCTTCGCGGCGGCAGCGCGTTTGTCCTCCACGACGCGGAAGTGGTTTTCTCCGACGTTCTTTGCGGCGTAGCGGAGGTCGCTCAGTACCTGCTCCATGGTCTTCTCAGCGACTGGCGACGCCTTCCCAGCAGGCGGCGGCGATGCCGTCGCGGAGGCTCCCGGCGTTGTTGTCCCGCCGGCGCCTGCGCAGGCGGTGAGCAGCAGCGTGGCCGCGATCGTGGCGGCGATTGCCGTGGAGTATCTGAGCCCTGTCAAAGTCCCACCCCTGGGTGATGCGGACCCGGTATGGAGCACCAGGTCAGAAGAGGTGAGTGTGCCAGGCCGCCTCCGCGTCCGTCCACGAGTTGTTTGACCAGCGTGGCGGCGTTCAGTTCCGCCTTGCGTACGGAGTTGTTAAGCCCGAGGGTCAGGGTGGCGCCCGCGGTGACCACGGCCCACGACGCCCCGGGGCTCGTAGGGCGGCCAGTCGCGGACGGCTATGGCCAGCGGCATCGTCCGTGGCGCCGTCGACGAAGGGCCTTGACCCCGGATCTTGAACACTTGAGACGTGGATCTTGAGGATCTGAGAACGGACAGCTTGTGGTCATGAAGCACTATCCGCCGGAGTTCAAGGCGGACGCGGTCGCTTTGTACGAGTCGCGGCCAGAGGCGACGATCAGGTCGGTCGCCGCTGATCTGGGGGTCAACCCGGAGACGCTGCGGAACTGGTCCGGGCGGCCGGCGCGAGCCGGCCCCGCGGACGCGGGCGGAGGCGCCTGCCGGGCCGCCCACGCCGCTGGAGGCGGAGAACTCCGCTCTGCGCAAGAAGGTCCGCGAGTTGGCGGAGGAACGCGAGATCCTGCGGAAGGCCGCCAAGCATTTCGCCGGGGAGACGCGCTGGTGAACCGCTTCCAGTTCGTCGCCGACCCCCAGCGCCGCTACGGCGTGAAGCGACCGTGCAGCATCCTCGGCATCGCCCGCTCCAGCTTCTCCTACCGGCGCCGAACGGCCGCGGACCGGACCGCCGGCCAGGCCCGCCGACGCCCAGCTCGCCGCCCGGATACGGGCCGTGCACCGGGAATCGGACGGCACCTACGGCGTTCTCGTGAACAGAGCCAGGGCCGATTGCCGGTTTCCGTAGCACTCCAAACGCGAGGCCGGGTGGACCAGCGAGCCCACCCAAGACCCCAAGCCCTGATTCTTACCGCACGCGACGGCATCCACCTTGATCACTTTACAGGGCAGATTAGACTCATCGGTCATCAGGCTTATTTCGGACACATCGCGTCCACTGCGTGTCCACTGGATCTTGTTCCAAGGAAAGCAATGGCCCCCTCACATGATTGGCGAGGGGTCTCACTACTGCGTTTGCGCAGGTCAGATCGTTTCTGCTACCTGCGGCGCTCGGTGGGGCGGGTGGGACTCGAACCCACGGCCGACGGATTATGAGTCCGCTGCTCTAGCCGGCTGAGCTACCGCCCCCAACGGCGCGTCGCGCACATTTGTGCGCGCCGTCTGCCGCAGCATAGCCGCTCATACGATCTCCTGCTTCGGATGGTCGGCAACGCCACGATCATGAAGACTGCGCTGCCGTCCGCCCGGTTCCACGCCAGGACGACAACATGAAAAAGGACCCCGAAGGGTCCTCTTCCTCTTCTGCTCCCCCGGCTGGACTCGAACCAGCAACCCTCCGGTTAACAGCCGAATGCTCTGCCAATTGAGCTACAGGGGACCGCGCTCCCCCGACTGGACTCGAACCAGTAACCTGCCGGTTAACAGCCGGCTGCTCTGCCAATTGAGCTACAGGGGATTGTCGCGTGTGCACCGAACGTACCTACCCCGGGCGTTCCCAGGCGGCGCTCGCTCGCTGCGACACATACATTAGCGCAAGCAGGGGGGTGCTCCGCCAATCGGTTCCCCCGGTGACCACGCGGTGAGCTCCGGGCAGGCGCCCGCGGGTGATCGCAGGGTGATCTCGGGGCCATGCGGGTAGGCGAGCACCACAGCCTCACGGTCCGTATCGAACCGGCGTCGGCGACGACGCCTGCGAAGGGTGGCAGCCATGCGCTACCGGCTCACGTTCATGGCCGGAATCGGTGTGGGATACGTGCTCGGCGCGCGGGCCGGGCAGGAGCGCTACGAGCAGATGAAGAAGGCGGCAAGGGAGTTCGCGCAGAACCCCGCCGTGCGGAACGCGGCGGACTCCGCCGCGCAGACGAGCCGCGAGGTGGCGGGCAAGGCGCTGCACGTGGTGAGCGACAAGGTCGGCGACCGGATGCCCGACGCGGTGGCCGAACGGGTGCGATCGCTCCGGCAACGGAGCCAGGGCGGCGAGGACGACTGGGGCACCAGCAACACGTGACCCCCGCGCCGGTCCCGGCCTCGGCCCCGGCACATGGGTGAGCCCCGCACGGTCCGTGCGGGGCTCACCCATGTGCCGGGGCCGCCCGCCGTCACGGGACCGCGCGGGGGCGGGGACCGGGATGCCGGCGGAGCTCGCCCCCGCCCCGTTCAGCGGCCCACGGCCGTGGGAGTGGCGCGAGTGCGGCAGAATCTGGGCATGGGGATAGTCGCCGGGCTGGACAGTTCGTCCGCATTCACTCGCATCGTCGTCTGCGACGCGGACACGGGCGCCGTACTGCGCCAGGGATACGCGCCGCATCCCGTCGAGGCCAAGGCCACCGATGTCGATCCGCAGGCGTGGCTGCTGTCGCTGGGCGAGGCCGCGGCCGGCGGACTGCTCGAGGGCGTGCAGGCCATCGGCGTGTCCGCCCAGCAGCACGGGCTGATACCGCTGGACTCGTCCGGCGCGCCGGTGCGGCCCGCGATGGTCGGAAACGACAAACGGGCCCAGGCCGCGGCGGCCGATCTGGTCGAGGCGTTCGGCGGGCGGCAGGCGTGGGCCGAGGCCGTCGGCTGCGTACCCCAGTCCGGGCTGCCCGTGTCGAAGCTGCGCTGGCTGGCGCGGACCGAGCCGGAGGCGGCCCGGCGCACCGCGCTGGTGCTCCAGCCCCACGACTGGCTGGTGTGGCAGCTGCTCGGCCGCCCGGTGCGCAGGACGACGGACCGCGGGGCGGCGTCGGCGACCGGCTACTGGTCCGCGGGCACCGGCTCGTACCGCCCCGATCTCGTCGAGCTGGCGCTCGGCCACCAGGCGGCGCTGCCCGAGGTGCTGGGCCCGTCCGATGCCGCCGGGACGACCCCGGAGGGCCTGCTGATCTCGGCCGGCACCGGAGAGACCATGGCGGCCGCGTTCGGGCTCGGGCTCGGCAGCGGCGACGCGGTGGTGTCCCTCGGGGCCACCGGTTCCGTGATGGCGATCCACCACGAGGCGCTCGCGGACCCCTCCGGGATGATCACGTCGTTCGCCGACGCGACCGGGATGCATCTGCCGGTGGTGCACACGCTCAATGCCGTACGCGCACTGCGCGGCACCGCCGAGATGCTCGGCGTCGAGGATCTGTCGGAACTGTCCGCGCTGGCGATGAAGTCCACCCCGGGCGCCTCCGGCCTGGTGCTGCTCCCCTATCTGGAGGGCGAGCGCACCCCGCACCTGCCGCACACCGCCGGCACCCTGACGGGACTGCGGCGCGAGTCGATGAAGCCCGAGCACCTGGCGCGTGCCGCGTTCGAGGGCATGCTGTGCTCGCTGGCCGACGCGCTGGACGTGCTGCGGGGGCGGGGCGTGGTGGTGCGCCGGGTGTTCCTGCTGGGGCAGGCCGCGGAGCTGCCCGCGATCCAGGCGGCCGCCCCCGCGATCTTCGCCGCACAGGTCGTCGTGCCGCAGCCCGCCGACTACGCGGCGCTGGGTGCGGCCCGGCAGGCGGCATGGGCGCTCGGCACGGCGCAGGGGACGCTCGCCCCGCACACCCCGCCGTCCTGGCAGGGGGCGGCCGCGCAGGTCTTCGAGGCCGGCGAGGAACTCGCCGTCGGCCAGGCGGTGCGCCAGCAGTACGCCGCGACGCGCGAGCAGATCCACCCGGGGGCGTTCAACCCCTGACCGCTGGCCCGCATCGGGCCGGACGACGACCCACCGGAGCACGGGCCCCGGCCGCGCAGGCTCCGGTCCCGGTCACTCCGCCCCGAACGGCCGTTCAGGCCCGGGCGGTTGCCGGCCCGGTACCGAACGTCCGCTTCGCCGGGCCCGGCGCCCCCACCGCACGCCGTCCCGGCGGGGCGAGGGCCCGCCCGCGCCCCGGCGTTCGCATCGGTCGCGGGTCCGCGGAGCGCGGCCCGGACGCAGGGCCGGCGGGGCCGCGGTCCACGCGCGGGTTCTTGACCGGGCCTTGGCCAAAACCCTTGGGCACCCGGCGGCCCGGTGTCGGAGTATGGGGCGACTCCACGAATGCCGCCGAACCGAGAGACAGCCGCGCGTGCTCATACGACTCCTCCGGACGTTCCTGCGTCCCCACCGACAGGCGATCACCCTGCTGGTGACGCTGCAACTGCTCCAGACCAGCGCCACCCTCTATCTGCCCACACTGAACGCGGACATCATTGACAACGGTGTCGTACGGGGAGACACCGGATACATCCTGACGTTCGGCGCGTTGATGATCGCCGTCAGCGTCGTCCAGGTGGTGTGCAGCATCGGGGCCGTGTACTACGGCGCACGGACCGCGGCCGCGCTCGGAAGGGACGTACGGGCCGCTGTGTTCGACCGGGTCCAGTCGTTCTCGGCGCGCGAGGTGGGGCACTTCGGCGCCCCGTCCCTCATCACCCGTACGACCAACGACGTCCAGCAGGTCCAGATGCTGGTGCTGATGGCGTTCACGCTGATGGTGTCCGCGCCGATCATGTGCGTCGGCGGCATCGTGCTGGCCCTCTCCCTGGACGTTCCGCTGTCGGCTGTGCTGCTCGCGGTCGTCCCGGTCCTCGGCGTCTCCGTGTCGCTGATCGTCAGGAGGATGCGGCCGCTGTTCCGGACCATGCAGGAGCGGCTCGACACCGTGAACCGGGTGCTGCGGGAGCAGATCACCGGCAACCGCGTCATCAGGGCGTTCGTGAAGGACTACTACGAGGAGGAGCGTTTCCGCGGGTCGAACACCGAGCTGACGGACGTGTCGATGGCGACGGGCCGTCTGATGGCGCTGATGTTCCCCATCGTGATGACCGTCGTGAACGTGTCGAGCATCGCCGTCGTCTGGTTCGGCGCCCACCGCATCGACAGCGGCGGGATGCAGATCGGCGCGCTCACCGCGTTCCTCGCCTATCTGATGCAGATCGTCATGGCCGTCATGATGGCCACCTTCATGTTCATGATGGTGCCGCGCGCCGAGGTCTGCGCGGAGCGCATCGAGGAGGTGCTGGCCACCGAGTCGAGCGTCGTGCCGCCGCTCGCGCCCGTGCGCGAGACGACGCGCCACGGGCATCTGGAGCTCCGCGCCGCCGACTTCCGCTACCCCGGAGCCGAGGAGCCGGTGCTGCGCGGGGTGGATCTGGTGGCCCGGCCCGGTGAGACGACCGCGATCATCGGCTCGACGGGCAGCGGGAAGTCGACGCTGCTGGGTCTGGTCCCGCGGCTGTTCGACGTCACCGGCGGCGAGGTCCTCGTCGACGGGGTGGACGTGCGGGAACTGGACCCGGTGCTGATGGCGCGGACCGTCGGGCTCGTACCGCAGAAGCCGTACCTCTTCTCGGGGACGGTGGCGACGAACCTACGCTACGGGAATCCCGACGCGACCGACGAGGAGCTGTGGCAGGCGCTGGAGGTCGCGCAGGCCGCCGGTTTCGTGCGCGAACTCGACGGCGGGCTCGACGCGCCCGTCGCCCAGGGCGGCACGAACGTGTCGGGCGGTCAGCGGCAGCGCCTCGCGATCGCGCGGACGCTGGTGCAGCGGCCGGAGATCTATCTGTTCGACGACTCCTTCTCCGCGCTGGACTACGCGACCGACGCGGCGCTGCGCGGCGCGCTGGCGCTGGAGACGGCCGAGTCGACGGTGGTGATCGTCGCCCAGCGGGTGTCGACCATCCGCGACGCCGACCGCATCGTGGTCCTCGACGAGGGCCGGGTCGTCGGCACGGGCCGCCATCACGAGCTGATGGCGGGGAACGAGACGTACCGGGAGATCGTCCTCTCCCAGCTTACCGAGGCGGAGGCTGCCTGATGGCCGGTCCTGGCGGACGCATGATGATGGGCCAGTCCGGTGAGCGGTCCATGGACTTCAAGGGCTCGGGACAGCGCCTGCTGCGGCAGTTGCTGCCGGAGAGGCGGGCCCTGTGGGTGATGATCACGGCCGGTGTGCTGAGCGTGGGGCTGTCGGTGGTCGGCCCGTGGATCCTCGGCAAGGCGACCGACCTCGTCTTCGCGGGTGTCGTGGGCCGGGAGATGCCGGCCGGGCTGTCGCGGGACCAGGCGGTCGAGGCGCTGCGCGAGCGCGGCGACGGCGGTCTGGCGGACATGCTGTCCGGGGTGGACTTCACGCCCGGCAGGGGCATCGACTTCACGGCCGTCGGCGGGGTGCTGCTGGTGGCGCTCGCCGTGTTCGCGGCGGCGGGGCTGCTGATGCTGGTGTCGACGCGGGCGTCGATCCGGGTCATCAACCGGACCGTGTACCGGATGCGCGAGGACGTGCAGGCGAAGCTGGCGCGGCTGCCGCTGTCGTACTTCGACAAGGCCAAGCGCGGTGAGGTGCTGAGCCGGGCGACCAACGACATCGACAACATCTCGCAGACCATGCAGCAGTCGATGGGCCAGCTCATCAACTCCCTGCTGACGATCGTCGGCGTGCTGGTGATGATGTTCTGGATCTCACCGCTGCTGGCCCTGGTCGCGCTGGTGACCGTGCCGCTCTCGGTGGTGGTGGCCGCGAAGGTCGGCAAGCGGTCGCAGCCGCAGTTCGTCCGGCAGTGGCAGTCCACGGGCCGGCTCAACGCGCACATCGAGGAGATGTACACCGGCCACGCGCTGGTGAAGGTCTTCGGGCGCCAGGGGGAGTCGGCGGCCGACTTCGCCGAGCAGAACGAGGCGCTGTACGAGGCCGGGTTCCGGGCGCAGTTCAACAGCGGGGTCATGCAGCCGCTGATGTTCTTCGTCTCCAACCTCAACTACGTCCTGGTGGCGGTGGTCGGCGGGCTGCGGGTCGCGTCGGGCACGCTGTCCATCGGCGACGTCCAGGCGTTCATCCAGTACTCGCGCCAGTTCTCGATGCCGCTGACGCAGGTGGCGTCGATGGCGAACCTGGTGCAGTCCGGGGTGGCCTCGGCCGAGCGGATCTTCGAGCTGCTGGACGCCGAGGAGCAGGCTCCCGACCCGATCCGCGGGGCACCCCGGCCCGAGGAACGGCGGGGCGCGGTCGCGCTGGAGAAGGTGTCCTTCCGCTACGACCCGCAGAAGCCGCTCATCGAGGATCTGTCGCTGGCGGTCGAGCCCGGGCAGACGGTCGCGATCGTCGGTCCGACGGGGGCCGGCAAGACCACACTCGTCAATCTGCTGATGCGCTTCTACGAGGTGACGGGCGGCCGGATCACCCTGGACGGCATCGACGCGGCCACCATGTCCCGGGACGACCTGCGGGCCGGGATCGGGATGGTGCTGCAGGACACCTGGCTGTTCGGCGGCACGATCGCGGAGAACATCGCCTACGGCACCGCGCGCGAGGTCACCCGGGAGGAGATCGAGGAGGCGGCGCGGGCGGCCCACGCCGACCGCTTCATCCGCACCCTTCCCGACGGCTACGACACCGTCATCGACGACGAGGGCTCGGGCGTCAGCGCGGGCGAGAAGCAGCTGATCACCATTGCGCGGGCGTTCCTGTCGGACCCGGTGATCCTGGTGCTGGACGAGGCGACGAGCTCGGTCGACACCCGTACCGAGGTGCTGATCCAGAAGGCGATGGCACGGCTGGCGCACGGGCGGACGTCGTTCGTGATCGCGCACCGGCTCTCCACGATCCGGGACGCGGACGTCATCCTGGTGATGGAGAACGGCTCGATCGTCGAACAGGGCACGCACGACGAGCTGCTGACCGCGGATGGCGCGTACGCGCGGCTGTACGCGGCGCAGTTCGCGCAGGCGGTCGCCGAGGTCGACTGAGCGCGGCGCCGTGCCGGGGGCCCGCCGGGCCCCGTCGGCCCCCTGCCCGGGGGGCTCGGCGGGGCTCAGTCCAGATAGCCGCGCAGCTGGTCGGCGTAGGCGTGGTCGCGAAGCTTGCCGAGCGTCTTGGACTCGATCTGGCGGATGCGTTCGCGGGTGACCCCGAAGATCCGGCCTATCTCCTCCAGGGTGCGGGGCCGGCCGTCGGCCAGTCCGTAGCGCAGCTGGACGACCTTGCGCTCACGTTCGCCGAGCGTGGAGAGGACCGCTTCGAGGTGTTCGCGGAGCAGCAGGAAGGCGGCGGACTCCACGGGTGACGCGGCGTCGCCGTCCTCGATGAGGTCGCCGAGGGCGACGTCGTCCTCCTCGCCGACCGGCGCGTGCAGCGACACCGGTTCCTGGGCGAGACGCAGCACTTCGCCGACCCGTTCGGGCGCCAGGTCGAGCTGGGCGGCGACCTCTTCGGCGGTGGGCTCGTAGCCGCGCTCCTGGAGCATGCGGCGCTGGACGCGTACGACCCGGTTGATGAGCTCCACGACGTGGACGGGCACGCGGATCGTCCGGGCCTGGTCGGCGAGGGCGCGGGACATGGCCTGGCGGATCCACCAGGTCGCGTACGTCGAGAACTTGTAGCCGCGCGCGTAGTCGAACTTCTCCACCGCGCGGATCAGTCCGAGGTTGCCCTCCTGGACGAGGTCGAGCATCGTCAGCCCGCGGCCCACGTACCGCTTGGCGACGGACACGACGAGGCGCAGATTGGCCTCGATCAGCCGGCGCTTGGCCATCCGGCCCATGACGACGAGCTTGTCGAGGTCGAGGGCGAGCTGGGAGTCCAGGTCGGGAGTGCGCCTGAGCTTCTCCTCCGCGAAGAGACCCGCCTCGACCCGGCGGGCGAGTTCCACCTCCTCGACGGCGCTGAGCAGCGGGATGCGCCCGATCTCCCGCAGGTACTGCCGGAACAGGTCGGACGAGGGACCTGCCCCGCCGGCTTCCCTGCGGGCCGGCAGCTCGGGAGGCCCGGGTGACTCGAAGAGCGCAGGCGGCGCGGGAGGTTCGTACGACTCGGGAGGCTCGGCCGGTTCCGCCGGACCGGGGCCTTCCTGCGCCGCCGTGCCCTCCGGCACCGGCGGGGTCTCGTTCTCGGGGTGGTGCGCTGCCCGGCTCTGCGGCGGGACCGCCGCGACCGGTTCGGCTTCGGTCAGGGTCCGGGTCTGCACGGGGGCGACCTCCAGGGTGGGTGCTGCCGGTCGGGGGGCAGGCGGCAGCGGGACGGGGACGGCGGCCGGGCCGCTGTCCGTCCCGTACACGATGAGCGGATCCGCGGGGTTGAGTGGCCCACCTGCCGTGGACCGGCCGCGCTCCGGGGACTCAGGCACCGCACCCCAGTGTGGGGTACGACACATCACTGCCACGAGGGGCGTGCGGTGACTTTTTGCGTCCGGTCCGTGACCGCGCGGTTACCGGCTCGCCCGGGGAACCCGCGGGCCGCCGAGGGCCCTCAGAGCGCGTCCGCGCCGCGGTTGCGCAGCGACTGGGCGTACTGCTGGAGCACCCACAGCTCGTTCTGCACGGCGGCGGCCTGCTCGGGGCCGGCGTGGGCGCCGAGGCGGGCGAAGGTGCCCTGGACCTCGCGGATGCGGCGGTCCACGGCGCGCAGCCGGACCTGGACGAGCTGGACGCCCGCGTAGCCCTCGTCGACGGTCCTGGAGTGGACGGCCTCCACGGCGAGTTCGGTGACCATCGCGCGGACGGCGTCGTCGGGCGCGGCCTCCCGGACGCGCGCGAGGTAGCCGGGCGGATCGGGGACGCCGAACTCGGCGCCGCCTGCGTCGGCGATCGCCTGGCGCACGGCGGCGTACGGCGGGGCGGTGAACTCGTCCGCCCCGTAGGCGTCGAAGGCCGGCGAGACCAGCTCCGGGTGCTGGAGCGCGAGCTTGAGCAGCTCGCGCTCGGTGCGGTGGGCGGGGCTGCGCAGATTGAGCGCGGGCCCGCTGGGCCGCGGGGAGGGGCCCGCGGTGTCGTACGCTTGGGCCTGGCGGGCGGGGGCCGGCCCCTGGCCGCCGCCGCTCCCCCGCTCCCGTGCCCACCGGGCGAGCTGGGAGACCCGGCGGACCACGAACTGGGTGTCGAGGATGCCTAGCAGGCCGGCGAGCTGGACGGCCACCTCGTGCTGGGAGGCGCTGTTCTTGATCCGCGCGACGATCGGCGCCGCCTCGTCGAGGGCGGCGGCGCGGCCGACCGGGGTCTCCAGGTCGTAGTTCTTCACGATCTGCCGGATCGCGAACTCGAACAGCTGGTTGCGCGGCTCGGCCAGCTCGCGCACCGCCTCGTCGCCCTTGGCGAGCCGCAGATCGCAGGGGTCCATGCCGTCGGGGGCGACGGCGATGAAGGTCTCCGCGGCGAACTTCTGGTCGTCCTCGAAGGCCCGGAGCGCGGCCTTCTGGCCCGCCGCGTCGCCGTCGAAGGTGAAGATCACCTTGGCGCTGCCGTTGTCCATCAGCAGCCGGCGGAGGATCTTGATGTGGTCGCCGCCGAAGGCCGTGCCGCAGGTCGCGATCGCCGTCGTGACACCCGCGAGATGGCAGGCCATCACGTCCGTGTACCCCTCGACGACCACGGCGCGGCTGGACTTGGCGATCTCCTTCTTCGCGAGGTCGATGCCGTAGAGCACCTGGGACTTCCGGTAGATCGCGGTCTCCGGGGTGTTCAGGTACTTCGGGCCGTTGTCGTCGTCGCGCAGTTTGCGCGCGCCGAAGCCGACGACATCGCCGGAGATGTCCCGGATCGGCCACATCAGCCGGCCGCGGAAGCGGTCGATGGGGCCGCGGCGGCCCTCCTGGGAGAGGCCGGAGAGCAGCAGCTCCTTGTCGGAGAAGCCCTTGCCGCGCAGATAGCGGGTGAGGTGGTCCCAGCCTGCCGGGCTGTAGCCCACGCCGAAGTGCTGCGCGGCCGCCTGGTCGAAGCCGCGCTCCGCGAGGAACTTCCGGCCGATCTCGGCCTCCGCGCCGTCGAGCTGCTCCGTGTAGTACTGGGCCGCGATCCGGTGGGCCTCCACCAGCCGGATGCGCTCGCCCCGCTGGTGGGCCGGGTTGTACCCGCCCTCCTCGTAGCGCAGGGTGATGCCGGCCTGGGCGGCGAGGCGCTCGACCGCCTCGGAGAACGACAGATGGTCGACCTTCATCACGAAGGTGATGGTGTCCCCGCCCTCCTGGCAGCCGAAGCAGTGGAAGAGGCCCTTGCTCGGACTGACCTGGAAGGAGGGGGACTTCTCGTCGTGGAAGGGGCACAGGCCCTTGAGGTTGCCGCCGCCCGCATTGCGCAGCTGGAGGTACTCGGACACGACGGAGTCGATGGGGACCGTGTCCCGCACCGCCTTCACGTCGTCGTCATTGATCCTTCCCGCCACGCGTAAATCTTAAGGGGCGGGTGTGACAGCTCCGAGCGGAGTGCCCGGATCGGCGAGGGCGTCCGTGTCCACGGCCCTGCCGGAGCGGATCAGGCCCTGGATGTCCTCCGTGACGTCCCACACGTTCACGTTCATCCCGGCGAGGACCTTCCGGTCCTTCAGCCAGAAGGCGACGAACTCGCGCTTCCCGGCGTCCCCGCGCAGCACGACCTGGTCGTACGTGCCGGGCGGGGCCCAGCCCGAGTACTCCATCCCGAGGTCGTACTGGTCGGAGAAGAAGTACGGGATCCGGTCGTAGGAGACCTCGCGGCCGAGCATGGCGCGGGCGGCGGCGGGGCCGCCGTTCAGGGCGTTGGCCCAGTGCTCCACGCGCAGCCGGATGCCGAGGAGCGGGTGGTGCACGGCCGCGATGTCGCCGGCGGCGTAGATGTCCGGGTCGGAGGTGCGCAGGGAGGCGTCCACGGCGACGCCGCCGCCGTGCGCGCGGTCGACGAGCGCCAGGCCGGCGGCCTCGGCGAGGCCGGTGCGCGGGGCGGCGCCGATCGCGGCGAGGACGCTGTGGGCGGGGTGCTCGTCACCGTCCTCGGTACGGGCGGCGAGCACCATGCCGTCCTGCCCGACGATCTCTGTGAGCCGGCTGCCGAAGTGGAAGCGGACGCCGTGGTCCCGGTGCAGATCGGCGAAGAGCTGCCCCAGTTCGGGGCCGATGACCTGGTGCAGCGGGGTCGGCTCGGGCTCGACGACGGTGACCTCGGCGCCGTAGCCGCGGGCGGCGGCCGCGGCCTCCAGGCCGATCCAGCCCGCCCCGGCGATCACCAGATGGCCGTTGTCGCGGCCGAGACTGGCCAGAACCTGACGCAGCCGGTCGGCGTGGGCGAGCCGGCGCAGATGGTGGACGCCGGCCAGATCCGTGCCCGGCACCTCGAGCCGGCGGGGCTCGGCGCCGGTGGCGAGCAGCAGTTTGTCGTAGTGGACGGCGGTGCCGTCGCCGAGCAGTACGGACCGGCCCTCCCGGTCGACGGCGGTGACGGACTGGCCGAGATGCAGCTCGATGTCGTGCTGGGCGTACCAGGCGGGCTCGTGGACGAAGACGACGTCGCGCTCCTCCTTGCCGGTCAGATACCCCTTGGAGAGAGGCGGCCGCTCGTACGGGTGGTCGCGTTCGTCACCGATGATGATCACCCGGCCGGTGAAGCCCTCGTCACGGAGGGTCTCCGCGGCCTTGGCCCCGGCGAGTCCCCCGCCCACGATGACGAAAGTCCGATGTGCGTCGACCACTTGTTGCCTCCCTGTTCACGGCCGGAGGTCCCGGAGGTGTCCTCCGGGATGACACAGCACGCTACGCCGCCTTCCTGCGAGCGTCCCGCACGGAGCGTGATGGCGGAAGAGGGGGCGCTCCGGTGGGCGTACCGGAACGGCTGGATCCGGCCCCCGAGATCGCCGGGCGGCCGGGCACCCGCCCCGGCGGTACGGGGCGGGCGGCCGCGCGGGACCCGGGCCGCCGCCCGGCCGGAACGCCCGGTCACCGGGCGGCGCGCGCGGGCGGGCCGGACGCCTCCGGGGCCACCGGGGCGCCGGGTCACCGGGCGTGCGGGCGCAGCCTGGTGTGCAGGGCTCGGGCGGAGGCGTCGGTGAGGGAGGCGATCTGGTCGACGATCACCCGCTTGCGGGCCCGGTCGTCGGGGGCGCTGTCGAACATCGCCCGGAACTGCGGGTCCAGGCCCTCGGGCGCCCGGGCGACGAGGGCCTCGGCCAGTTCGGCGACGACGACGCGCTGGTCCGCGCGCAGGGCCTCCTGCTCCGCGCGCTGCATGACGTAACGGTCGGCGACCGCCTTCAGGACCGCGCACTCCAGGCGGGCCTCCTCCGGGACGACCAGCTCGGCGGCGTACCGGGTGAGCCTGCCGGTGCCGTACGCCTGCCGGGTGGCGCCCTCGGCGGCCAGGCAGAACCGGCCGATGAGCTGGCTGGTGGCGTCCTTGAGCCGGGCCTGGGCGACGGCTGAGCCGTCGTAGCCGTGCGGCCACCACTCCTGGTCGACGAGGCGGTCGAGAGCGTCCGCGAGGGCCTGCGGATCGGTCTCCTCGGGGACGTAGCGGCCGACGGCGACCGCCCAGATCTCGCCGCGCTCGGCCTCGGACAGCAGCACGTTCGGGTCGATGTGGCCCGCGTGGAGGCCGTCCTCGAAGTCGTGGACGGAGTACGCCACGTCGTCCGACCAGTCCATGACCTGGGCCTCGAAACACTTGCGGTGCACCGGGGCGCCCTCCCGCACCCAGGCGAAGACCGGCAGGTCGTCCTCGTACACGCCGAACTTCGGCGAGCCCGGGTCGCCGGGCCGGCCGCCGCGGGACCAGGGGTACTTGGTGGCCGCGTCGAGCACGGCCCGGGTGAGGTTCAGCCCGACGCTGATCAGCTCGCCCCCCGACTCGGGTGCGGCCGAGGTGACCGCACCGGAGAGGACGAACCGTTTCGGCTCGATCCTGGTGAGCAGCCGCAGCGACTGGGCGTTGCCCTCGAAGCCGCCGCAGTCCTGCGCGACGTCGTTGAGGGCCTGCTCGCCGTTGTGCCCGAAGGGCGGATGGCCCATGTCGTGGGCGAGGCAGGCGGCCTCCACCAGGTCCGGGTCGCAGCCGAGGGCCGCGCCCAGCTCCCGGCCGACCTGGGCGCACTCCAGGGAGTGGGTCAGGCGGGTGCGGGGGCTCGGGTCCCACGCCGCGCTGCGCGAGCCGGGCGTGACCACCTGGGTCTTGCCCGCGAGCCGGCGCAGCGCCGCGGAGTGCAGCACCCGCGCACGGTCGCGCTGGAAGGCCGTGCGCCCCGGGCGCTTGTCGGGCTCGGGGGCCCAGCGCGCGGTGGCCGCGTCGTCGTACTCGCAGGGATCGCAGGGGTGTGCGCAGTGATCGGTGCCGGTGCCCGTGGTGCCTTCCATGCCCCCGACGGTAACGGCAGTCGCCGGGGCTGTGTCCGCACGGCGCCGTCGGCCCGGAGGGCGGTGCGGGACTTCGCGGGCACGGCCCGGAACCCGGCTCAGGCGCTGACCAGCAAACGCGGGCCGGCGGCCGCGCACACGTTCCGGGCCTCGTCGTAACGCTGCAGCACGAGCCGGGCGAGCGCGGGGTGGGCACCGATCGGCGCGGCCGCGATCCACGGCGCCGCACTGCGGGAGGCGGTGGCGAACCGGCCGGGCGCGGTGAAGTACGAGGCCACGGCCACCCGGTGCCTGCCGCGGGCGGCCAGGGCGCGCAGCGCCTCGGGGACGGTGGGCGAGACGGCGGAGGCGTAGGCGGGAAGGACGGGCACCCCGCCGAGCCGCTCGGTGAGCATCACCGCGGTGCGGCGGGCGTCGGCGGCAGACGCGGGGTCGCGTGATCCGGCGGCGGCGAGGACCACCCCGGCGCCCCGGCCGCCGTCCTCCGATCCGTGCCATCCGGCCTCGACGAGCCGGTCGTGGAGCGCCTCGACGAGCAGGGGGTGCGGGCCGAGCGGCGGGGCGATCCGGGCCCGCACCCGGGGCGCCGCGGCGACGGCGGCGGGGATGTCGTGCTTCACGTGGAAGCCCCGGCCGAGCAGCAGCGGCACGAGCACCGCCTCGCGGTCGCCCAGACCGGCGAGGGTGTCCGGGAGCAGCGGTTCGTCGAGTTCGATGTGCCCGAGCCGCACGTCGGCGCCGGGGCGCAGTTCCCGCACCCGGTCCAGCAGCCGGGTGACGGTCCGCAGGGAGCGGGGGTCCCGGCTGCCGTGTGCGACGGCGACGAGTACGGGAGCGGAGGCGGCACCGGGCTGCCCGGCGGCCGCCCGGGCCGGGAACGGGGTGCCCGCGGCGGCGGACGAGGGGCTGGGAGAACTCATGGGTCTGCGCACTCCGTTGAGCTGGACGTGACTGAGCTGTGCCCCGAGCTGCGCGCCGATGCGGGTGAGCAGCTGCGCGGTGCTGTCGAGGGGCAGCGGGTTCGGGGCCAGTGACTCGCGAGGGTGTGCCGACTCCGTCATGAACCGATACTGGCGGGCGCAGGTTGCCGCGTCGTTGCGCGGTGATGACGGGTGTTTACCGCGGCCTCACGGGGCCGCCGGGGGCGATGTCAGGAGCAGCGGAGGGGCGTCGTCGGGAAGTGGCGGTTTCCGGCCTCGCCTCAGCTCGCCAGCCACACCCGCAGCTCGGGGCCGGGGACACAGCCCTGCCTGGCGGCCGCCGACAGGTCCTCCCCGTGCTCGTAGCCGACGACGGGCATGCCCGGCCACACGCGGGCGACGGTGGCGAGACAGCCGGACCAGGCGCGGTCGAGGTCGCCGTCCGCGGCGAAGACGTTCGAGAGGCCGACGACGGTCTCGCTGCGGCTGACCACCGCTCCGGCGACGGTGCGGCTGCCGCCGTCGGCCGTGCCGGCGAGGACGGTGACGGCGCGGTCGGACAGGAGACCCGGGCGGAAGAGTCCGGCCAGCGCCTCGTCGCCGCCCGACCAGGCGGCCTCCCAGCGGCCGAGGTCCGGAGCCGTCCGCACCGGGCGCCAGACGACGTCGTCGGGCGCGACCGGTGCGGCGAGCATGGCGGGGCGGTGGATCCAGCGGGCCCGGAAGGCCAGGTCGAAGCCCTCGGCGGAGAGGTCCAGCCGCCCGAAGCTGTCCTTGACCGAACAGCCCGCCAGAGTACGGTCGATCGGCCCCAGCACCTCGGGCGCCGTGGCCTCCGGGGCGAGGGTGACGGCGTCCGGGTACAGCGGAGGGGTACGCCGCGCGCTGGTCCAGGCACGGTCGCCGAACACCCCCGGGATCCCGTGCGCACGGCACATCGCGTGGCACCATTCGGCATTGTTCCGGGCGGAGACGGCGATCATGCCCCGATCATGCCGCACTTCCCGGCGCACCGGCACCGAGTTCCGGGCGGAGGGCGTTGTTCCGCCCCGTTCTACGGCGTCTGCAGTCGGCCGCCGCCCCTCGAAGTGGTGACCCGGCGAGTTCCCCCGCTCACATCGGCCGGACGCGGCGAACCTTTGCGCCCCGCCGAACGTCGGAGGAGGTGAGCCGACGAACCAGGGGGTCATCGATGCGGAAGTTCCCGCCGCGCGCGTTGCGGCTGCGCGGGCTCGTGCCGAGCAGGCTTCTGCCGCGCGGGCTCGTGCGACGCGGGCTCGTGCCGAGGACCCGGCGCGGGCGGCGGCGGACCGTGCAGGCGGTGATGCTCGCGTCGGTGTTCGCGCTCGCCCCGGCGACCTGGATGCACGCCGTGGCCGACAGCCGCACCGGCTCGGTCGCCGGCGCCCCCGAGCGCGAGGTCGCGGTGGTGTTCGGCGCCGGGCTGTGGAAGGGCCGGCCGACCCCGTACCTGGCGCACCGGCTGGACACCGCCGCCGAGCTGTACCGCACCGGCAAGGTCAAGGTCGTCCTGGTCACCGGCGACAACAGCCGGGCGGAGTACGACGAGCCGGACGCGATGCGGACGTACCTCGTCCGGCAGGGTGTGCCGGACGGCCGGATCGTCAGCGACTACGCGGGCTTCGACACCTGGGACTCCTGCGTCCGCGCCAAGAAGATCTTCGGCGTCGACCGGGCCGTGCTGGTGACGCAGGGCTTCCACATCAAGCGCGCGATCGCGCTGTGCGACGCCGCCGGGATCGAGTCGTACGGCGTCGGCGTCGCCGAGCCCCACGACTCGGTCTGGTACTACGGCGGCGCGCGCGAGCTGTTCGCGGCCGGCAAGGCGGCGCTGGACGTCGCGCTCCGGCCGGACCCGCACTTCCTCGGGCCCGAGGAGACGGGCGTCACCGAGGCCCTGGCCTCGGCGGACACCGTGCCCTGAGCCGCTCACCGCCGCGCACCCGGCCCGGGGAGGGCCGCGTACCGAGGCCGTAATGCGGCGGGCCCGCCGCCGTAACACGGACGACGCACGCTGGGCCCATGTCCCACGCACCGGCCCCGGCGCCCGCCCCCGCCCTCGTCCCGACCCACTGCCCCTACTGCTCCCTGCAGTGCGGGATGAACCTGCGCGGGTCCGGGGAGACGGTCGAGGTCGTGGAGCGGGCCGACTTCCCGGTCAACCGGGGCGCCCTGTGCGGCAAGGGACGTACGGCACCCGCGGTGCTCTCCTCCCGGGTCAGGCTGACCGGGCCCCTGGTCCGACGCCCCGCCACAGGCAGGCTCGAACCGGCCACCTGGGAGGAGGCCCTCCGCGTCACCGCCGACGGCCTGCGGCGCACCCGCGCACGGCACGGGGCGGACGCGGTCGGCGTGTTCGGCGGCGGGGGCCTGACCAACGAGAAGGCGTACGCGCTGGGCAAGTTCGCGCGGGTCGTGCTCGGCACCTCGCAGATCGACTACAACGGCCGCTTCTGCATGTCCTCGGCCGCGGCCGCGCACAACAGGGCGTTCGGGCTCGACCGGGGGCTGCCGTTCCCGCTGGAGGACATCCCGCGCACCGGGTGCGTCGTCCTCGTCGGCTCGAACCTCGCCGAGACCATGCCGCCCGCGCTGCGCTACCTCACGGAGCTCAGGGACAACGGCGGAAAGCTGATCGTCGTCGACCCGCGCCGTACGAAGACCGCCGAGCAGGCGGATCTGCATCTCGCGCCGCGCCCCGGCACCGATCTCGCCCTCGCGCTCGGACTGCTGCACCTGGTGGTGGCGCAGGGCCGCACGGACGAGGCGTTCATCGAGGAACGCACGACGGGGTGGGAGGAGGCCAGGGCGGCCGCGATGGCGCACTGGCCCGAACTGGTCGAACGGATCACCGGAGTGGGCGTGCCCCAACTGCGTTCGGCCGTCGCCATGTTCTGCGACGCGCCGAACGCGATGGTCCTCACCGCCCGCGGTCCGGAGCAGCAGTCGAAGGGCACGGACACGGTCGGCGCCTGGATCAACCTCGCCCTCGCCACCGGCAACGCGGGCCGGCCGCTGGCCGGTTACGGCTGTCTCACCGGCCAGGGCAACGGCCAGGGCGGCCGTGAGCACGGCCAGAAGGCGGACCAGCTGCCCGGGTACCGCAGGCTCGACGACCCGGCGGCGCGTGCGCACGTGGCCGCGGTGTGGGGCGTCGACCCCGGCTCGCTGCCCGGGCCCGGCCGGAGCGCGTACGAACTGCTCGACGCGCTCGGCCGGGACGTACGGGCGCTGCTGCTGATGGGGTCCAACCCGGTGGTGTCCGCGCCCCGGGCCGCGCACGTGGAGGAACGGCTCCGCTCCCTGGACTTCCTCGCCGTCGCGGACGTGGTGCTGTCGGAGACCGCGGAACTCGCGGACGTGGTCCTGCCGGTGACGCAGTGGGCGGAGGAGACGGGGACGATGACGAACCTGGAGGGCAGGGTGCTGCTGCGCCGCCGGGCGCTGACACCGCCGCCGGGCGTGCGCAGCGACCTGGAGGTCATGCACGGGCTCGCCGGGCTGCTGGGGCACGAGAAGGGCTTCCCCACGGACCCGGAGGAGGTCTTCGGGGAACTGCGGCGCGCCTCCTCCGGGGGTCCTGCGGACTACGCGGGCATCAGCTACCGGCGGCTGGAGGAGGAGCAGGGCGTCTTCTGGCCCTGCCCGGAGACGGGCGCGGTCGCACCGGACGGAGTCACGGTCCCGGCGGGCGGGGCCGCGGTGGCACCGGACGGGCCCACCGAGGGCCCGGACGGGCACACCCGGCAGCCCGACCGGCCCGCCGGGAGCCCGCATCCGGGGACGCCTCGGCTGTTCCTCGACCGGTTCGCGACGCCGGACGGGCGGGCGAGGTTCGTGCCCGTGGTGCACCGGGAGGCCGCCGAGCCGACCGACGCCGAGTACCCCGTCGTGCTGACGACCGGGCGGGTCGTGGCCCAGTACCAGTCCGGGGCGCAGACCCGCAGGGTCGACGAACTGAACGCGGCGGCCCCGGGCCCGTTCGTCGAACTGCATCCGCAGCTCGCGGCACGGTTGGGGGTCGCCGACGGCGAGCCCGTCGCGGTGGTCTCGCGCCGCGGCCGGGCGGTCGCTCCGGCCCGGGTGAGCGAGGCGATCCGCCCCGACACGGTGTTCATGCCCTTCCACTGGCCGGGCGCGGGCCGCGCCAACACGCTGACCAACCCGGCCCTCGACCCGACCTCGCGCATGCCGGAGTTCAAGGTCTGCGCGGTGCGCCTGGAGCGGGTGGCGGCGTGACGGCTGAGGGCCTGCGGGCCGGGGCCTGACGAGGCCGCCCGGACGGCGCGGGCGGGCGGAAGCCCCCCGCCCCGTGCGGCCCGGTCCGGCCACTGCGGTGCCGCGCGCGCCGTGCCGTCAGTACCGCGCGGACCAGTCGCCGCCGGGGATCGGGGTTCCCTTCGCCCGCAGCTCGCGTGCCACCGGGCCCGCCGCCACGTACACCCACGCCGGTACGGTGCCCGACGCCGTGTGGACGCGGCGCTCGACCCGTACGTAGAGATTGCGCGGGTCGCCCGGGCCGAAGTACTCCTCCAGGTGGTCCAGCACGGCCGTCAGCTCGCCGTACTGGTCCGGCGCCGCCGTGACGAGCTCGCCGGTGACGACGCCGTCGCCGTCGATCGCGTACGGGTAGCCAGGACCCTCGTACAGCAGCGCGCCGCGCAGCCGGGCGGGTTCCTCGGCCGCGGTGCGCCCGCGCAGGAAGAGGTCGTGGTTGTGCTCGCCCGCGCGCAGGGTGCCGTAGACGAAGAACGGCAGGCGGGGTTCCCGGAGCCGGCCCGTCACGCCTGCTCCGCGCTCTCCGCGGCGATCCACGCCAGGTACCCCGCGCTGCCCCGGACGACCGGCGTCGCGATGATCTCGGGGGTGTCGTAGTCGTGGTGGGCCAGCAGATGCGCCTCCAGCGCCTCGTAGCGGTCCTCGGTGGTCTTGAGCAGGACCTGCCACTCCTCGCTGGTCTCGATGGCGTTCCGCCAGTGGTACACGGAGGTGACCGGCGCCGAGATCTGCGCGCAGGCGGCCAGCCTCGCCTCCACCGCGCCGCGCGCCAGCTCCTCGGCCTTCGCGGCGCTGTCGGTGGTGGTCAGAACGGTCAGGGCCCGGGTCACGAACACTCCTCGTACGGCGCGGAACGGCACGTCCGCGCGGCCTGCGCCCCGGCGGAGGGCCGGGCTCACGGCCGTACGTCTACCACTGACCCCGCCCGGTGATCCAGTGCCGGGCACGGCCCCGGCGCGCTCACCGCGGCCCTCCGGCGCCCGCTCGGCGCGGGACGGGGCCGGCGCGGAGGGCCCGGCCGTCCTCAGCCCCCGTACGGCCGCCGCGACTTGGCGTCCCGCAGCGCGGTGCCCCACCAGGCGAGCTGGTCGAGCATCGTCTTGACGGCCGCCTCGGGCGCGGCCGGGTCCCGGTGCCGCCCCTCGGAGTCGAAGTGCTGCCCGGCGTTCTGGAAGGAGACGGTGTCCCTGACGGTGACGGCGTGCATCTCGGCGAAGACCTGGCGCAGCTGCTCCACGGCGCGCAGCCCGCCGGAGATGCCGCCGTAGGAGAGGAAGCCGACCGGCTTGGCCTGCCACTCGGTGTAGTGCCAGTCGATGAGGCTTTTCAGCGCGGCCGGGAACGAGTGGTTGTATTCGGGGGTGAGGACGACGAAGGCGTCGGCGGCCGCGAGCCGGGGTGACACCTTGGACAGTTCGGCGCGCACGGCCGCGCCGGGGCGGCCCGAGAGGGCGGTGGGGAGATCCACCTCGGCGAGGTCGACGACGTCGACCGTGAAGTCCTCGCGGGCGGCGGCCCGCTCGAGGAACCAGTCCGCGACGACCGGGGCGAAGCGGCCCTCGCGGTTGCTGCCCACGACCAGGGCGAGCCTCAGCGGAGCGCCGGCGGCGGTTCCGGATGCGGGACCACCGGCGGACGACCGCCCCACGGCGGATGCGGGAGCGGCGGTGGCGGAGGCGGACGGGGTGCCTCCGGATGACGGTGTCGGAGAAGAGGCAGAAGCGGTGGGAGCGGTGGCCGGCGCCTGCGCGGCGGCGGCCTGCGTGGTGAGGTCCATGTCGATCAGCGTGGTACCTAAACCTTTGTTGAGGTCAAGCGGCCGAGGGCTGTCCCGTGGTCACCGAAGGATCGGTGCGCGGCGCCGGATGCACCGGGGCGGTGCCCCTGACCGGGCCCCGTCGGGCCTCGCCCCGGGGCGGCCTAGGGTGGGCTGATGACGAACCCATCGCACGCGCACATCGAGATCGACGGCCGGCCGGCGACCGGGCTGGACCCGGCCGTGATCCCCGTGCTCCAGGGGGCCTACGGCCACTTCACCGCGATGCAGGTGCGCGACGGCCGGGCGCGGGGCCTGGCGCTGCACCTGGAGCGGCTGGACCACGGGACGCGCGAGCTGTTCGGCACGGACCTCGACGGGTACCGGGTGCGGTCGCTGGTGCGCCACGCGCTCGACGGGTCCGGCCGGAGCGAGGCGGGCGTGCGGGTGTACGTGTACGGGGCGGCGGCCGGGGGCGGTGCGCCGACGGTGGTGGTGACCGTGCGGGAGCCGCGGACCATGCCGGGCGCGCCCCGGAGCATGATGCCCGTGCCGTTCCTGCGGCCGGTCCCGCACGTCAAGCACGCGGGCGGGGTCGGCCAGCCGTACTACGGGCGGGCCGCCGCCCTGGCCGGTTTCGACGACGCGCTGCTGACCGGGCCCGGCGGGGAGATCGCGGAGGGCCACATCACCAATGTCGCCTTCTGGGACGGCACCTCGCTGGTCTGGCCGGACGCCCCTGCGCTGCGCGGGGTCACGATGGCGCTGCTGGAGCGGCTCGTACCGTCCGTGCGGCGGGAGGTGCGGCTCGCGGACCTCGGCGGGTACCGGGCGGCGGTCCTGATGAACTCGCAGGGCCTCGCGCCCGTCCACCGGATCGGCACGACGGAGTTCGCCGTGGACGGGGAGCTGATGCGGCGGCTGTACGAGGCGTACGGGACGGTCCCGTGGGACGAGATCTGACGGCGCCCGGCAGCCTTCGCGCGAGGGGCGTCACTCGTTCGGCGCGGCCGCCCGCACCGCCCGGCCAATGGCGCAATCACGCCCCTCTGACCTGCGACGACGAGCCCGGAACAAGACGACACGCCGTACGGTTCGAGCGAATCTGATCGCCCATCAGCAGGCGTGGGAGGCCGACTGCGCCTTACCTCTTGAGGTGTAGGAACGGCCGCCGGCACCACGGTCCGGCGGCACCGGCCATCGCCCCGGAGGACGTCATGCGCACCACCGCCCGCCTGCTGGTCGGCCCCGCGCTCGCGGCCGCCTGCATCGGTGCGACGGCCGTACCCGCCGTGTACGCGGCGGACCCCGGGACGCTGGCGCTGTCCCCCTCGAGCACCACCGCCGGTGCCTCCGTGACCGTGAGCACCACGGCGTGCGGCAAGCGCGGTCACGGCACGGGCGACGCCGAGTCGCTCGGCGCGGACGGGTTCGACCTGGCACCCGGCGCCCGCGAGGGCGCCGCGGTCGGCAAGTTCACGGTGCCCGAGGACACCGAGCCGGGGACGTACACAGTCGCCGTGCTCTGCGACAACGGAAAGAAGGCCTCCGGGGATCTCGTGGTGCGGGCCCACGGGCACGAACCGAGTGGCCATGTGAAGACGGGAGTCGGCGGCAGCGTCGGCCCCGACATCACCCAGATCACGGCGGGGGTGGCCGTCCTGGCCGCGGCCGCCGTCGGCGGGACCTGGCTCCTGCGCCGTCGGGCGAGCGGCGCGCAGGGCTGACGGAGAGCGTTCGCGCTCGGCCTCCACCGTCCCTCGTACCGCCGTCCCCGCCCCCGTCACGCTTCGTCCGGCTGACGGGGGCGGGGAGTTTTCCCCTCCCGGACCGGCGCCTCCCGGACCAGGCGCCCGAGAAGTCCCGGAGGATTGCATGAAGTCGAAGGGGTTGCTGCTGGCCGTGGCCGTCTGCGCCGGGGTGTGGCTGGTGCAGAACGGAGCGCGGCCCGTCACCCCGCCCGCCCCCTCGGCCGCCGAGGCCTTCGCCACGGGCCGGCACACGGACGCCGCAGCACCTCCGTTGCCTCCGTCGCCGCCGGTGCGGCTGCGCATTCCGCGGATAGCCGTGGACGCCCCCGTGACGCGGCTCGGACTGGCCCCCGACAACAGCCTGGAGGTGCCGCCCGCCGACCAGGGCGGGGTCGCCGGCTGGTACCGCGACGGCACCGCGCCGGGCGCCCGGGGCACCGCGATCGTCGCCGGCCACGTCGACAACGCCGACGGGCCCGCCGTCTTCTACAAGCTGGGCACCCTGAAGAAGGGCAACCGCATCGAGGTCCTCCGCGAGGACGGCCGCACGGCGGTCTTCACGGTCGACGCGGTCGAGGTGTACGAGAACGACGCCTTCCCCGACCGGAAGGTGTACGGGGCCGCGCGCAGGGCCGAGCTACGGGTGATCACCTGCGGCGGCCCCTTCGACGCGAGGACGGGCTACCGGGGCAACGTCGTGGCCTTCGCCCACCTGGTCGGGGTGCGAGGGCCCGCCCGGTCCTGAGGCGCGCCGTGCGCCCGGGTGCCCCTCGGCGCCCTCACGGCCGGCCTCCCGTCGCCGCGCCGCCCCGGCCCGCCCGGCAGCCCGGGTCCGCGAAGTCCCGGCTCAGCCCGACCACTGGTCGAACGCCAGCTTCGCCACCAGCGAGAACACGACGACCAGCAGCACCCCGCGCACGAACTCCGCACCCTTGCGGAGCGCCATCCGCGCCCCGAACATGCCGCCCGCCAGATTGAACACCGCCATCAGCGCGGCCAGTTTCCACAGCACGGTCCCCTGGTAGGCGAACATCGCGAGGGCACCGGCGTTGGTGCAGACATTGACGATCTTGGCGGTGGCGGAGGCCGCCACCAGGTCCAGATGGAGCACGGCGGTCAGGGCGAGCACCAGGAAGGTGCCGGTGCCGGGCCCGAACAGGCCGTCGTAGAAGCCGATCCCGCCGCCGACGAGGACGATCGCGGTGGCGATCCGGGCGCGGGTGACCGGCCCCCGGTCCGCACGGGTGCCGAAGGACGGGCGCAGCAGGACGAACGCCGCGACGCCCAGCAGCACCACCATGATCACGGGCCGGAGCACCTCGCTGCTGATCCCCGCCGCGAAGAACGCCCCGCCCATCGAGCCGGCGAGCGCGGCGAGCCCGATCCGTACGGCCGTCCCCACCTGCACGGGGGCCTTGCGGACATAGGTGACCGCGGCGCCGGTGGTGCCGACGATGGCGACCGCCTTGTTGGTGCCGAGGATCTGCGCGGCCGGCACCTGCGGCATGCCGAGCAGCAGCGCCGGCAGGAGCAGCAGCCCCCCGCCGCCGACCACGGCGTCGATCCAGCCGGCCGCCGCCGCTGCGACGCAGAGGAAGACGAGGGTGGTCAGCGATATGTCGGGCATGGCCGCGACCCTACGGAGAAGATGTATGCGCCGTCCATCAATCCCGTGGGTCTTGAGCTACGTCTGAGGTTCGCGGGGCGGCGGTGCCCCGCGCCCGGGGCCGCGCCGGCGGCGGCGCCGTTCCCGCCGCGCCCTCACACGGCGGGTTCCCGCGCGCTGAGGGCAGTGTTCCGCACGGGAAACAACCGGGATGCGGACGGGTAACACCGGCACCGCACGCTGCTGCCATGGATTCGAGGATCGTGGTGATCGGCGCCGGTATGGCGGGAGCGCGGCTGGCGCGGCAGCTCGCCCCGGCGTGCGACGTCACGCTGCTCGGCGAGGAGCCGCACGCCCCCTACAACAGGGTGCTGCTGGCCGATGTCCTCGCCGGCCGGTACGGACCCGAGGTGATCGCGCTGCCCCCGGTCCCGCGGGACGCGGCCGAGGTGCGGCGCGGGGTGCGGGCGGTACGGATCGACCGCGCGGCGCGGACCGTGCACTGCGCCGACGGCTCGTCGGTGGTGTACGACCGGCTGGTGCTGGCGACGGGGTCCAACCCGGTGCTGCCGCCACTGCGCGGTCTCGACGGCGGGCTGCCGGACGGCGTCCACCCCTTCCGCACCCTCGACGACTGCCTGGCGCTCGCGGCCGCGGCCCGGCCCGGCAGCCGCGCGGTCGTCGTCGGCGGCGGACTGCTCGGCGTCTCCGCCGCGCGGGCGCTCGCCGAGCGCGGTACGGACGTGGTCGTCGCCCACCAGGGCCCCACCCTGATGGACCGCCACCTCGACCCGGAGGCCGGCGGCCTCGTGCGACGCCACCTGGAGGGACTGGGCGTCGAGGTCCACACCGAGTGCCACGCCCGGGGGCTGCGCCACCGCGGCGGATCCGTCACCGGGGTCGAACTCGCCGACGGCTTCGTCCTCGACGCCGACCACGTCGTCCTCGCCTGCGGCGTCCGCCCCCGAACCGGCCTCGCCGCGGACGCGGGCCTCACCGTCCGCCAGGGCGTCGTCGTCGACGACACCCTCACCACCTCGGACCCGTACGTCCATGCCATCGGCGACTGCGCCGAACACGCGGGCACCGTGTACGGGCTGGCGACCCCCGCCCTGGAACAGGCCGACGTGCTGGCGGCGGTCCTGACGGCCGCGCCGGGCCGGGGGCCGGAGGTCCCCCGCTACACCGGCACCCGGTCCCTCACCAGGCTCACCCTCGGCTCCGCCGGCGCCTTCGACGTCGCGGCGTTCGGGGAGCCCTCGCCACGCCCCGGGGACGACGTCGTGCGGCTCGCCGACGCCACCCGCGGCGCCTACCGGAAGGTCGTCGTCCGCGGCGACCGGCTCGTCGGCGGCGTGCTCCTCGGGGACCTCGCCGCCGTCGGCGCGCTCGCCCGGGCCTGGGAGGGCGACGACCCGCTCCCCGACGCACCCCTGCTCCACCTGCTCACCACCGATGGAGGACTCTGAGATGACCACCCCCACGATCGTGCTCGTCGGCCACGGGATGGTCGGCCAGCACTTCCTGGAGGCCCTCGCGGAGCGCGGCGTCACCGGTCGCGCGCGGGTCGTCGTGCTGTGCGAGGAACCGCGCCCCGCGTACGACCGGGTCCAGCTCACCTCGTACTTCTCCGGCCGGACACCCGACGACCTCTCGCTGGTCGAGGACGGCTTCATGGCACGGCACGGCATCGAGCTCCACCTGGACGACCCGGCGGAGCACATCGACCGTGCCACCCGCACCGTCACCTCGCGCAGCGGGCGGACGATCACGTACGACACGCTCGTCCTGGCCACCGGCTCCTACCCGTTCGTGCCGCCGGTCCCCGGCCGCGACGCCGAGGGCTGCTTCGTCTACCGCACCATCGAGGACCTCCTCGCGATAGAGGAGTACGCCAAGACCTCCCGCACCGGCGTCGTCGTCGGCGGCGGACTCCTCGGCCTGGAGGCGGCGGGCGCGCTCAAGGGCCTGGGCCTGGACACCCACGTCGTCGAGTTCGCGCCCCGGCTGATGCCGGTGCAGGTCGACGACGGCGGCGGCGCGGCGCTGCTGCGCACCATCGAGGGTATGGGCCTGACCGTCCACACCGGCGTCGGCACCCAGGAGATCGTCGCCGACGGCCCCGCCGTCACCGGCATGAACCTCTCCGACGGCTCGACTCTCGCCACCGACCTGGTGGTCTTCTCCGCCGGCGTGCGCCCCCGCGACCAGCTGGCCCGCGACACCGGCCTCGCCGTCGGCGACCGCGGCGGCATCGTCGTCGACGAGCGGTGCCGCACCTCCGACCCGGACGTGTACGCGATCGGCGAGTGCGCCCTCGCCTCCGACGGGCGGGTGTACGGGCTCGTCGCGCCGGGCTACGACATGGCGAAGACCGTCGCGGACGTCCTCGCCGACCGCACCTCCGGCAGCACCTTCACCGGCGCCGACACCTCCACCAAGCTGAAGCTCCTCGGCGTGGACGTGGCCTCGTTCGGCGACGCGCACGGCACCGCCGAGGGCTGCCTGGACGTCGTCTACTCCGACTCCCGCTCCGGTGTCTACCGGAAGCTCGTCGTCGGCGCGGACGGCGCCCTCCTCGGCGGAGTGCTCGTCGGCGACGCCGACTCCTACGGCATGCTCCGCCCGCTCACCGGCTCCGTGCCGCCCGTGCCGCCCGAGCAGCTGGTGCTGCCCGCCGGAGCAGGCGCGCCCGCCGCCCTCGGCCCGTCCGCGCTGCCCGACGAGGCCGTGATCTGCTCCTGCCACAACGTCACCAAGGGCGAGATCTGCGCCCACACCACCCTGCCCGAGGTGAAGAAGTGCACCAAGGCGGGCACCGGCTGCGGAAGCTGCGTCAAGGTCATCGGCCAGCTGCTGCCGCAGGCCGCCGACCAGGGCCTGTGCGGCTGCTTCTCCTACAAGCGCAGCGAGCTGTACGAGATCGTCCGCACCCTCGGCATCACCTCGTACGCCGAACTCCTCGACTCCCACGGGCGGGAGGAGGCCCGCGGCGGTGACGGCTGCGAGATCTGCAAGCCCGCCGTCGGCTCGATCCTCGCCAGCCTCGGCAACGGCTACATCCTCGACGGCGAGCAGGGCGCGCTCCAGGACACCAACGACCACTTCCTCGCCAACCTGCAGCGCAACGGCTCCTATTCGGTCGTGCCGCGCATCCCCGGCGGCGAGATCACCCCCGACAAGCTCATCGTGATCGGCGAGGTCGCCCGGGACTTCGGCCTCTACACGAAGATCACCGGCGGCCAGCGGATCGACCTGTTCGGCGCCCGCGTGGACCAGCTGCCCGCGATCTGGACCCGCCTGGTGGACGCCGGCTTCGAATCGGGCCACGCCTACGGAAAGTCGCTGCGCACGGTCAAGTCCTGCGTGGGCCAGACCTGGTGCCGCTACGGAGTCCAGGACAGCGTCCGCATGGCCATCGACCTCGAACTGCGCTACCGCGGCCTGCGCGCCCCCCACAAGCTGAAGTCGGCCGTCTCGGGCTGCGCCCGCGAGTGTGCGGAGGCCCAGTCGAAGGACTTCGGCGTGATCGCCACCGCCAACGGCTGGAACCTGTACGTCGGGGGCAACGGCGGCGCCACCCCGCGCCACGCGGACCTGCTCGCCCAGGACCTGTCCGACGCCGAACTCGTCCGCCTCATCGACCGGTTCCTGATGTTCTACATCCGCACCGCGGACCGGCTGGAGCGCACCTCGGTCTGGCTGGAACGGCTGGAGGGCGGGCTCGACCACCTGCGCGACGTCGTGGTGCACGACTCCCTCGGGCTGTGCGGCGAACTCGAGGCGATGATGGCCCGGCACGTGGCCGGATACCGCGACGAATGGGCGGAGACCCTCGACGACCCGGACCGGCTGCGCCGCTTCGTGTCGTTCGTGAACGCGCCCGACGCACCGGACCCGTCCGTGAAGTTCGTTGCCGAGCGGGACCAGATCAAGCCGGACCTCACCGTCCTCACCCTGGAAGGAACGCTCACCCGATGACGATCCAGGACGCACCCGCGATCACGCTCCAGATCGAACTGGCGGGCACCTGGCTGCCCGTCTGCGAGATCACCCGGCTCACCCCTGGCCGCGGCATGGCCGCGCTGCTCCCCGACGGCCGGCAGGCGGCGGTCTTCCTCGACCGTGCGGGGACGGCGTACGCGATCGACAACCGCGACCCGTTCACCGGCGCCCAGGTCCTGTCCCGGGGGCTGCTGGGATCCGCGGACGGGCGGGCGTTCGTCGCCTCCCCGCTGCTGAAGCAGCGGTTCGACCTGGAGACGGGCCGCTGCCTGGACGACGCAGAGGTGTCGGTGCGCGCGTACCCGGTGCGCTGGGCCTGACGGGGGCCCGGGCCGGCGGCGCGACGGGGGCCGCCGGCCCGGTCGGACGGAGGACGTCCTCGCGCACCTCGCGCACCGCCGCGGGAGGGCCCGCGTCCCCGACCCCTGTCACGCGGCGGGAAGCCGGCGCAGCGGGCGGTAATCCGCGTGCGGCCCGGAGCGGGCCTCCACTACGGTCGGCGCCCATGACCCTTCCCCGCATACGTCCCCCCTTCGTCGCGGACGAACGCACCCAGCTCGTGGGCTGGCTCGACATGCAGCGCGCCATCGTCCGCTACAAGTGCGAGGGCCTCGCGGAGGCGGACGCCCACCGGTCCGTCCTGCCGGCCTCGCCCCTGATGACGGTGGCCGGGATCGTCTCCCATCTGCGCTGGACGGAGAACGCCTGGTTCGAGGTCCTCTTCCTCGGCCGGCCCGCCGACGGCCCGCAGTTCGCCGAGTCGCCCGAGGACGCCGACATGCGGGTCGAAGGCGTTTCGACGGCGCGGCTGCTGGAGGAGTACGAGCGGCAGTGCGCGATCTCGAACGAGATCGTCGCGGCCCACTCGCTGGACGAGACCGGCCGCCACCCCGACTACAAGTCGTCCGCCGCGACCCTGCGCTGGATGCTGATCCACATGGTGGAGGAGACCGCCCGGCACGCCGGTCATCTGGACACCATCCGGGAACTGCTCGACGGGGAGAAGGGCTACTACTGACTCCTCCCCACCCCGCCGCGCCGCCGGCCGTACCCTGACCGCGCGGCCCGTCCCCCACGGGCGCACCGGCGCCGGCGCACGGAACCGGGCGGGCGTGTCGCGCCGGCGGGACCCGCCGGGTGACCGAGTAGCGGAGGAGCACCGCATGCCGTCGACGACCGGCTGGACGACGCACGACATCCCCGACCAGAGCGGACGCACCGCCGTGGTCACCGGAGCCAACAGCGGCATCGGGCTCGTCACCGCCCGGGAGCTGGCCCGGCGCGGGGCGCGTGTGCTGCTCGCGTGCCGCAGCGAGGAGCGCGGCAGAGGGGCCGAGAACCTCGTCCGGCGCGAGGTGCCCGGCGCGGACGTGGAGTTCGCGCCGCTGGACCTCGCCGATCTCTCGTCCGTACGGCGGTTCGCGGAGTCGTACAGCCCCGGAACGCTGGACCTGCTCGTCAACAACGCGGGTGTCATGGCCCTGCCGTACGGCAGTACGGCGGACGGCTTCGAGACCCAGTTCGGGATCAACCACCTGGGGCACTTCGCCCTCACCGGGCTGCTCGCCGGAAGACTGCTGAAGACCCCCGGCGCCCGGGTCGTGACCGTGTCCAGCGGGATGCACGCGCTGGCCAACGTCGACATGGGCGACCTCAACAGCGAGCGCCGCTACCGGCGCTGGGTGGCCTACGGCCGCTCCAAGACCGCCAATCTGCTGTTCACCCACGAGCTGGCCCGGCGGCTCGGAGCCGCGGGCTCGGACGTCGTCGCGGCGGCCGCACACCCCGGTTACGCGGCGACCAACCTCCAGACCGCAGGGGCGAGGCTGGAGGGACGCCGGACGGCCGAACGGCTCGCGGAGCTCGGCAACCGGCTCCTCGCCCAGTCCGCGGAGGCCGGGGCGTTGCCCACTCTGTACGCGGCGACGGCTCCCGGCGTGCGCCCCGACACGTTCACGGGCCCGCGCCTGATGGGCTGGCGGGGCGCGCCCGCACCGTCCCGGCGCGCGAAGTGGACACTGAACGACGTCGCCGGCGAGCGGCTCTGGATGGCCTCCGAGCAGCTCACCGGCGTGACGTACGACGACCTCCGGGGCTGACCCCAAAGCCGGGCCTACTCGCCCTCGACGGCCTTCGCGTCCATCCAGACGACCTCCCAGATGTGGTGGTCCGGGTCCTGGAAGGACCGGCCGTACATGAAGCCGTGGTCCTGCGTCTCGTTCGCCGGCGAGCCACCGGCCGCGAGGGCGGCGTCGGTCAGCTCGTCGACCTTCTCGCGGCTCTCCGCGCTCAGCGCGACGATCACCTCGGTGCTGGTGGCGGCGTCGGCGACGTCCTTGTTGGTGAAGTCCTTGAACCGGGCCTCGGTCAGCAGCATCGCGAAGATCGTGTCGCTGATCACCATGCAGGCGGCGGTCTCGTCGGTGAACCGGGGATTGAAGGTGTAGCCGACCGCCTCCCAGAACGCCTTCGACTTGTCGAGGTCCTTCACCGGCAGGTTCACGAAGATCATCTGGGACATGGCGGGTGCCTCTCTCCTGGTCTTGCTCGTCGTCGCCCTCCGGCGCCGCTTGTCGTGGGGGTAGACCGGCAGGGCCCGGCGAAATCATCGCCCGCGGCGGACGCAATTTCCCGGAACGCGAGCCTCCGACTCCCCGCGGCGATAGGGATCACCCGGCCCGCGCTGCCGCCGCGCCCGGCCCGGCCGCGGAGCACCGCTCCATCGCCGCCGCAGCGCCCCTGGAGCGGCCGCGCGGTACCGTCGGCCCATGAGCACCTCGGGCAGGAAGATCACCGAGAAGCTGTCGGGCCAGGCGCTGCGCGAGGCCACCGGCAAGGACTGGGACGGCTGGTTCGCCCTGCTCGACGCCTGGGGCGCCACCGGTCACGGCCACACCGCCATCGCCCGCCATCTCGTCGACGCCCACGGGGTCCCCGGCTGGTACGCGCAGTCGATCACCGTGGGCTACGAGCAGGAGCGGGGCCTGCGCGCCGTCGGGCAGGGCTCCGGCGGCGACTGGCAGGCCTCGGGCAGCAAGACGGTCGACGTACCGGCGCACCTCGTCACCCCGTGGTTCGCCGACGACACCCTGCGCGCCCGCTGGCTCCCGGACGGCGGGTTCACCCTCCGCACCCACCGGCCCGGCAAGTCCGTGACGGCCGACTGGGACGGCGGCGCCAGCCGCATCTCGGTCCATCTCACCGCGAAGGGCGAGGGGAAGACGCAGATCGGCCTCGGCCACACCAAGCTGCCGGACGCCGACGCGGTCGCGGCGTACAAGGCGTTCTGGAAGGAGCGCCTGGCGGACCTCAAGGAACAGCTGGAGAGCTGATCCGCGCCGCCCGCGAGGGCCTCCGCACCGTGCTCCGGCAGCGTGGTGCTGCCCGTGCCCTCCACCTCGAAGACCATGCCCGCGCCGGGCGGACGCCCGTCCGGGCACCCGGCGGGGGCGGCCGTCCGCCCCGTCCCGTACGGGACGCCTCCACGTCACGCTTCGTTGACGCTGCGTCAACTCCCCACTCCTATGGTCCGTTGGCGCGACCGTGCCCCGCCGTCCGGCGGGGCACGGCAGTCACGACCCCCTGGAGTGACAGTGGAACGACGCAGCTTCCTGCGCGGAGCGGTCATCGGCACGTCCGCGGCGGCCTTCGGCGGCACGCTGTGGCAGGGCGCCGCCTCCGCGGCCCCGGCGCAGCCCGGCCCCGGGCCGTACGGGGCGCTCGGCCCCGCCGACGCCAACGGCATCCAACTGCCGGCCGGATTCACCAGCAGAGTGATCGCCCGGTCCGGGCAGAAGGTCGCCGGCACCTCGTACACCTGGCACAACGCCCCCGACGGCGGCGCCTGTTTCGCCGACGGCAGCGGCTGGATCTACGTGTCCAACTCGGAGATCAACCCGTCCGGCGGCGCGGGCGCGGTCCGGTTCTCCTCGACGGGCGCGATCACCGGCGCGTACCGGATCCTGTCGGGCACCCGCACCAACTGCGCGGGCGGGAAGACCCCGTGGAACACCTGGCTGTCGTGCGAGGAGGTCAGCCTCGGCTACGTCTACGAGACCGACCCGTGGGGTGTGAACGCGGCCGTCCGCCGCGACGCCATGGGCCGGTTCAAGCACGAGGCCGCGGCCGCGGACCCCGTCCGCAGGGTCGTCTACCTGACCGAGGACGAGACCAACGGCTGCCTCTACCGCTTCATCCCCACGACCTGGGGCGACCTGTCCTCCGGCACGCTCCAGGTACTGGTCGCCGGGACCGCCACCTCCGGCTCGTTCAGCTGGGCGAACGTACCCGACCCGGACGGTTCCCCCACCGCCACCCGCAGCCAGGTGTCCGGCGCGAAGCGCTTCAACGGCGGCGAGGGCTGCCACTACGCCAACGACACCGTCTGGTTCACCACCAAGGGCGACAACCGCCTCTGGCAGCTCAACCTCAACGCCGGCACCTACGAACTCGCCTACGACGACTCGCTGGTGACGGGCGGCTCGGCCCCGCTCACCGGCGTGGACAACGTCACCGGCTCGTCCTCCGGCGATCTGTTCGTCGCCGAGGACGGCGGCAACATGGAGATCTGCCTCATCACCCCGGACGACGTCGTCGCCTCCTTCCTGCGGATCAACGGCCAATCCGGCTCGGAGATCACCGGACCGGCCTTCTCACCGGACGGGCGGCGGCTGTACTTCTCCAGCCAGCGCGGCACCAGCGGCAGCTCCTCGGGCGGCATCACCTACGAGGTGACGGGGCCGTTCCGGGCGTAAGCACCCCCGGCGGCTCCGGATCACGCTGGGCGCGGCCCCTCAGCAGGGCCGCGCCCAGCGGCGTCATCGTGTGCAGCACCGCGTTCCCGTTCCGCAGCGTGACCACGAGCCCCGCCTCCCGCAGCACACAGGCGTGCTGGCTGGCGGAGGCGAGCGACACCCCCGCCCTGCGGGCCAGCTCGCTCGTCGTGCAGCCGCTGCCGATGGACTGCAGCACCGCCGAGCGGGTGTGGCCCACCAGCCGGCCCAGCGACAGCCCGTCCCGCTCCCACGTGACCGGCGAGCCGGTGTGCGTCACGGGATAGACCAGCACCGGCGGCAGCTCCGGGTCCCGGCGCACCACGGGCGTACCGCGGCAGAAGTACGACGGCTGCAGCAGCAGCCCGCGCCCCTCCAGCCGCACCTCGCGGTCCACCGGATAGTCGGCCTCCAGCACCGGCGCCCGCCAGCGCAGCATCGGCGGCAGCGAGGCCAGCAGCTCGTCCGCGCCCCCGTCGAGCAGGGCCCGGCCCCGCACGGCACGGTCGGCCTCCACCGCCGCCTGGATGTGCGGCCAGTACGGCTCGATCGCCGATCGGTGGTAGCTGCGCAGCGCCCCGACGAGCCGGTCCATCGGCCCGTCCGCGCCTTCGGCGAGCCCGGCGAGCCGGCCCGTCAGCACCGAGTGCGGCCGCTCCGCGGCGAGCAGCGCCAGTTCGGCGCCGATTCGGCGCACCGGGGTGGCGCGCACCGCCTCCAGTCCCTCCTCGAGGCCCTCCAGCGCCTCGGGCGGGGTGAGGAAGTCCGGGAAATAGCCGCGCTGCGGGACGAGCGCCGCGAGAAGCCGTGTTTCACCGTTCAGGCGGGCGCGCGTTTCCGACCGCCATTCACCGAAGACGGTGGCGCCGCGGCGGTCCCGTAAACGGTGGAAACTCAGAATCGTTTCCCACAAAACGTCCGGTCTGGCCGCCATCCGCACCCTGGCGAGGTCTTCACCGGTGAAGTGGATTCGCAGCACGGAACCCCCACTGTTGCATCCGCAATCGCCCCCGTCACTGAGTATGCACGCAATCACAGGACGTTACCACGGTGTTTCAGCCACAGTTGAAACGCATCGCGTAACAGGGCGGTGAACCGAAAAGCTGTACGACGTCGGGCACGAAACCTTCGAGTACCGAGGGGCGAGGCAAAGACCGTGGGGGGCTTTCCGCGCCTGGCGGCGGTCGGCGGAGGTTGCGGCTCCGTGTCCGGCATCGGTAATGGGGCGCGGCCGGCGGGTGGGGATCCGTCGACCGCGCCCCGCCTGTTCTTTGCTCAACGAATGGCGAAAATCCAGCTTCCGTTAAAACGCGCTACTGGTCCGTCATTCAACAGGACTTGCCGGCGATGGACCCGCCACGACGGGACTCGCCGACAACAGGAATCGCCAAAAGGAAACGAGCGGGACGGACACCTCCGCACAAGGTGTCCGTCCCGCTCGCCCTTGGTGCACCGGGGCCGCCGGCCGGTCGGTGAGGGTCGGGGACCACCGACGGCCCCGGAGCCGGGGGCCGGCCGCACACGCGGCCGGCCTGGCGGATCAGCGGCTGTCGCTGCCGGAGGACTGCGCCGCGGCGCGGCCGGCCTCCAGACGGGCCACGGGGATCCGGAACGGCGAGCAGGAGACGTAGTCCAGGCCCACCTCGTGGAAGAAGTGCACCGACTCCGGGTCACCGCCGTGCTCGCCGCAGACGCCGAGCTTCAGGTCCGGACGGGTCGCACGGCCCGCCGCCGCCGCGTTGCGCACCAGCGAGCCGACACCGTCCTTGTCGATCGTCTCGAACGGGCTGACGCCGAAGATGCCCTTCTCCAGGTAGGCCGTGAAGAAGCTGGCCTCCACGTCGTCCCGGCTGAAGCCCCACACCGTCTGCGTGAGGTCGTTCGTGCCGAAGGAGAAGAACTCGGCGGCCTCCGCGATCTGAGCGGCGGTCAGCGCCGCCCGCGGCAGCTCGATCATCGTGCCGAGAGCCAGCTTCAGCTCCACACCCGTCCTCGCCTGGACCTCGGCGATGACCTCCTCGGCCTCCTCGCGGACGATCTCCAGCTCCTGGACGGTGCCCACCAGCGGGATCATGATCTCGGCACGCGGGTCGCCCTTGGCGTTCTTCCGCTCCGCCGCGGCCTCCGCGATGGCCCGCACCTGCATGGTGAACAGTCCGGGGATGACCAGGCCGAGACGGACGCCACGCAGGCCCAGCATCGGGTTCTGCTCGTGCAGGCGGTGCACCGCCTGCAGCAGCCGCAGGTCGTTCTCGTTGGCGTCCTTGCGGGCCTCCGCGAGCGCCACCCGCACCGACAGCTCGGTGATGTCCGGCAGGAACTCGTGCAGCGGCGGGTCCAGCAGCCGAACCGTCACCGGCAGCCCGTCCATCGCCTCGAACAGCTCGACGAAGTCCTTCTTCTGCAGCGGAAGCAGCGCCTTCAGCGCCTCCTCGCGCTCGTCGTCGGTGTCGGCGAGGATCAGCTTCTCGACCATCTCGCGGCGCTCGCCGAGGAACATGTGCTCGGTCCGGCACAGGCCGATGCCCTGCGCACCGAAGCGGCGGGCGCGCAGCGCGTCCTCGGCGTTGTCGGCGTTGGCACGTACGCGCAGCCGGCGTACCCGGTCCGCGTAGGCCATGATCCGGTGCACGGCCTGCACCAGCTCGTCGGCGTCGTCGGCGCCCGCGTGCATCCGGCCCTCGAAGTACTCCACCACCGGCGACGGCACGACCGGGACCTCACCGAGGTACACCTTGCCCGTGGAGCCGTCGATGGAGACGACGTCGCCCTCCTCCACGACGGTGCCGTTCACCGTCATCCGGCGGCGCTTGGTGTCGACCTCCAGCTCCTCGGCACCGCAGACACAGGTCTTGCCCATGCCGCGGGCCACGACGGCCGCGTGGGACGTCTTGCCGCCGCGGGAGGTCAGGATGCCCTCGGCCGCGATCATGCCGTCGAGGTCGTCCGGGTTGGTCTCCCGGCGGATCAGGATGACCTTCTCGCCGGAACGGGACCACTTGACCGCCGTGTAGGAGTCGAAGACGGCCTTGCCGACCGCCGCGCCCGGGGAGGCGGCGATGCCCCGGCCGAGCTTCTCGACCTGCGCGGCCTCGTCGAAGCGCGGGAACATCAGCTGCGCGAGCTGGGCACCGGTGACGCGCTGGAGCGCCTCGGCCTCGTCGATGAGGCCCTGGTCGACGAGCTGGGTGGCGATCCGGAAGGCCGCACCCGCGGTGCGCTTGCCGACCCGGGTCTGCAGCATCCACAGCCGGCCGCGCTCGATGGTGAACTCGATGTCGCACAGGTCCTTGTAGTGCGTCTCGAGCGTCTCCATGATCTGCATCAGCTGGTCGTACGACTTCTTGTCGATCGACTCGAGATCCGCGAGCGGCACGGTGTTGCGGATACCCGCGACGACGTCCTCGCCCTGCGCGTTCTGCAGGTAGTCGCCGTACACGCCCTGGTGCCCGGAGGCGGGGTCGCGGGTGAAGGCGACGCCGGTGCCGGAGTCCGGGCCGAGGTTGCCGAAGACCATGGAGCACACGTTGACCGCGGTGCCCAGGTCGCCGGGGATGCGCTCCTGGCGGCGGTAGAGCTTCGCCCGGTCGCCGTTCCAGGAGTCGAAGACGGCCTTGATGGCCAGGTCCATCTGCTCGCGCGGGTCCTGTGGGAAATCGCGCCCGGTCCCGGACTTGACGATCTTCTTGAACTGCTTGACCAGCTTCTTGAGGTCGGAGGCGTCGAGGTCGGTGTCGACCGTGACCTTCTTGGCCTCCTTGGCCTCGTCCAGGGCCTCCTCGAACAGCTCGCCGTCGACGCCGAGGACCGTCTTGCCGAACATCTGGATGAGACGGCGGTACGAGTCCCACGCGAAGCGCTCGTCGCCGGCCTGCTTGGACAGTCCCTCGACGGACTTGTCGGAGAGCCCGATGTTGAGGACGGTGTCCATCATGCCCGGCATCGAGAACTTGGCGCCGGAGCGTACGGATACCAGCAGCGGGTCGTCGGTCTGGCCGAGCTTCTTGCCCATGCGCTGCTCCAGCGCGTCGAGGTGCGCACTCACCTCGTCACGCAGTGCCGCGGGCTCCTCACCGCTGTCGAGGTAGACCTTGCAGGCCTCGGTGGTGATGGTGAAGCCCGGGGGGACGGGCAGACCGAGGTTGGTCATCTCGGCGAGGTTCGCGCCCTTGCCACCGAGGAGGTCCTTGAGGTCCTTGTTGCCCTCGGTGAAGTCGTAGACGAACTTCTGATCTTTGTTTTCCGACACGGGTCTCGACTCCTCGAGGACTCGGTGGCTGCCCTGACGGCGAGGAACATACCCAGATCGAAGGCGCCTGGGTACGTCCACTTGTCCGTCATTCGGCCGTAACCACCCGTCCGCCAGTAGATCGCAGGTTACCGATGCGTAAAGCCAGAGCCCTCGGCATCTTCATCCCTCGAAGAGCACTTGACCCAAAGCGGGAAATTGCCGCTCAGGTGAGCACCCTTCAAGGCATCTGAGTTCAACTATTGAACACAGAAAGGGTGGCACTGAGTGCCACCCTTTCTGAAGTCACAAGCACCCCCAGAGTGCTCATCTGAGCGCCGCCCTGATCAGGGGTGGCGAGAATCACGCCGCACAGGACGACCGGATCCCACCATCCGGACCCGCTCGCACCCGGATCCGGACAGGCCTCCCGACCCGCCGCCCGATCAGCCCCCGGACGTGTCCAGCTCCGCATCCTCGCCCACACCTGCACAGTCGTACGGGTCCCTCAGCCAGCCGTCCGGCAGCACGACCCGGTTGTTCCCCGACGTACGCCCCCGCGGACCGTCCGCACCCGACGGCCACGGCTGATCCAGGTCCAGCATGCTCAGCTGAGCGCGCAGCTCGTCCAGCGACGACGTCACCGCGAGCCGCTTGCGCATCTCCGAACCGACCGCGAACCCCTTCAGGTACCACGCCACGTGCTTACGGAAGTCGATCACGCCACGGGACTCGTCCCCGATCCACTCCCCCAGCAGCCGCGCATGGCGCACCATCACGTCCGCCACCTCACGCAACGATGGCCGCGCGTACTCCCCCGACCCCTCGAAGGCCCGGACAAGATCACCGAACAGCCACGGCCGGCCCAGACAGCCACGCCCCACGACCACCCCGTCGCAGCCCGTCTCCCGCATCATCCGCAGCGCGTCGTCCGCCGACCAGATGTCACCGTTCCCGAGCACCGGGATCTCCGGCACATGCTCCTTCAGCCGCGCGATCGCGTCCCAGTCCGCCGTGCCGCCGTAGTGCTGGGCCGCCGTACGCCCGTGCAGGGCGATCGCCGTGACGCCCTCGTCGACCGCGATCCGCCCCGCGTCCAGATACGTGATGTGGTCGTCGTCGATGCCCTTGCGCATCTTCATCGTCACCGGAAGACGCCCGGCGTTGCCGACGGCCTCGGCCAGGATCGCCCGCAGCAGATTCCGCTTGTACGGCAGCGCCGAGCCGCCGCCCTTGCGCGTCACCTTGGGCACCGGGCAGCCGAAGTTCAGATCGATGTGGTCGGCCAAGTCCTCGTCCACGATCATGCGGACCGCCTTGCCGACCGTGACCGGGTCCACCCCGTACAGCTGGATCGACCGCGGCGTCTCCGACGCGTCGAAGTGGATCAGCTGCATCGTCTTCTCATTGCGCTCGACCAGCGCCCGGGTCGTGATCATCTCGCTGACGAACAGCCCCTTGCCGCCACTGAACTCCCGGCAGAGGGTGCGGAACGGCGCGTTCGTGATGCCGGCCATGGGCGCGAGCACCACCGGGGGCTGCACGGCGTGCGGGCCGATGGACAGCGTCGAGGGCTGAGCGAGCGTGGTCATTGGACCATTGTCGCGCACTGTCAAGTTCATTAGTTAGACGTACTATGTACAAATGTCCGTGTCCGAGATCACCGGCACCACTCAGACCCGGCCGAGCCAACGCCGACGGCTCCTCGTCCTGGCCATCTGCTGCATGAGCCTGCTGATCGTCAGCCTCGACACCACCGTCCTCAACGTGGCCCTCCCCTCCATGCGCAGGGAGTTCCACACCGGCGTCGCCGGAATGCAGTGGACCGTCGACGCCTACACCCTCGTCCTCGCCTCCCTGCTCATCCTCGCCGGCTCCACCGCCGACCGCATCGGCCGCCGCAAGGTCTTCAAAACCGGACTCGTCCTCTTCACCCTCGGCTCCGTCCTCTGCTCCCTCGCCCCCAACCTCGAGTCACTCGTCGCCTTCCGCATGCTCCAGGCCATCGGCGGCTCCATGCTCAACCCCGTCGCCATGTCGATCATCACCAACACCTTCACCGACCCGCGCGAACGCGCCCGCGCCATCGGCGCCTGGGGCGCCGTCGTCGGCATATCCATGGCCGCCGGACCCGTCGTCGGCGGACTCCTCGTCGAAACCGTCGGCTGGCGCTCCATCTTCTGGATCAACGTCCCCGTCGGCCTCACCGCCCTCCTCCTCACCTGGCGCTACGTCCCCGAGTCCCGCGCCCCCAAGCCCCGCCGCGCCGACCCCGTCGGACAACTCCTCGTCATCACCCTCCTCGGCAGCCTCACCTACGCGATCATCGAAGCGCCCACCACAGGCCCCGCCACCCTGCTCCCCTTCGCCGCCCTCGCCGCAGCCGCGCTCACCGCGCTCGTCCTCTACGAACCCCGGCGCCCCGAACCCCTCATCGACCTGTGCTTCTTCCGCTCCGCACCCTTCAGCGGCGCCACCGTCATCGCGATCAGCTCCTTCGCCGCACTCAGCGGATTCCTCTTCCTCAACACCCTCTACCTGCAGGACGTCCGCGGACTCACCGCCCTCCAGGCCGGCCTCTACATGCTCCCCATGGCCGCCCTCACCTTCCTCTGCGCCCCGCTCTCCGGACGCCTCGTCGCCGGCCGCGGACCACGGCTGCCACTCATCGTCGCCGGCACCTCCATGGCAGCCTGCGGACTGCTCTTCGCCGCCTTCGAAGCCGAGACGTCCACACCACTGCTCTTCACCGGATACGTCCTCTTCGGCCTCGGCTTCGGCATGGTCAACGCGCCCATCACCAACACCGCCGTCTCCGGCATGCCCCGCTCCCAGGCCGGCGTCGCCGCGGCCGTCGCCTCCACCAGCCGCCAGACCGGCGCCACCCTCGGCGTCGCCGTCATCGGCTCCGTGCTCGCGGCGGGCACCGGCGCCGCCGGCCACGCCACCGGCTTCGTCGAGGCCGCCCGCCCCGCATGGTGGATCATCACGGCCTGCGCACTGACCGTCCTCGCCGTCGGCCTCGCCACCAGCGGCCGCTGGGCCCGGGAAACCGCCCGCCGCACGGCACAACGCCTCGAATCGGCGGACACACACCCCACCGCCGACGACAGCAGAGCCTGAACCCGGGCCGCGCCCGCTATCCACACCGTCGCCCGGTACGTCGACGGCGAGGCGCTCTCCTTCGTCTGCGAGCTGACCTCGGCCTCGGCACGCCTCGTGGGCTGGCAGGACAAGGTCCCCGTGTACGGCAGGACCGGCCTGCCCGTGTACCTCCTGCTGGACGTGCGGGAAATGACGGCCACGGTGTTCTGAGGGCCTCGGCCAAGGGCTACCTGGCCCGGCGGACCGTCCCGTTCGGCGGAAGGCCGGAGATCCCCGGCCCGTTCCGCTGCGAGCTCGACACCGGGGCGTTCGAGATCCCCGCCGACGTCACGGACGGCTGACCTCAGGTCTCTTCACACGTGCGGGCCCGCGCACCCTCCCGGGTCCTCGACCTCGACGCGGCCCGCCCGGGATGGCGGCGGACGTACTCCGCCTCCAGGGCGGACATCCGGGAGGTGTGCGTCCGCAGAGCGTCGTCGGAGCCGTACAGCAGGGTCTCGTGGCGGGTGCGATGGATGGCCTCCAGCTCCTTGAGCAGCTGCATGTCCTCCAGACGCTCCGGCGGCACTCCGCGGTCCTGCTCGGCCATGACACACACCTCCGGTAGGTACGCCCCTTCCATCATGGCCCCGGATCGGACGACCGCATCCGAAGACGAAGGGCCCGGATCACCGAGAGGGGTGATCCGGGCCCTTCGACGTGAGAGGGCGTCAGCTCTGCGTTCGGCCCGCGTCCTGCGTCTCGCCGTGCGCCTCCTCGGCGCCCTGGGTGCGCTCGCGCATCTTGCGCAGGAGCTCCTGCTTCTGGTCGGCGGCCGTCCGGCGGTCTGCCTGGCTCGCCGGCCCGTTGCCCTGCTGGTCGGCGCGGGACAGCTTTCTGCGCTGCCCTCCGACGCCGAGGAGGTTGTTACGGCCCTTGGCCACGGGGTTCTCCCATCGTGGTGAGAAGTGATCCGGATGTCAGCTGGTGGGGGCGGGACGTGGCCGCCGCACTCTCACTCGTAGATCTGGAAGAAGGAGGACATGCGGGCGACGGTACCCGTCGGGGGCGTGGCGAACACCTGGTTTTCCGGCCTGCTCCGGCGCGTCGTGCATCCTTGCCATCCGATGACGAATGACAGATATTGAAATCTGTCATTCGTCATGCCATAGTTGTCAGCGGTAGCGCACTCTCTCCCCCGAGGAGCCCTTTCCATGACCTCCCCCAACTCCCCCGTGTCCCGCCCCGTCCCGACCCGCCCGCTCGGCGCCACCGGCCCCCGTGTCTCCGCGATCGGGCTGGGCGCCATGGGCATGTCGGCGCTGTACGGCGACTCCGACCGGTCGGAGTCGATCGCGACCATCCACGCCGCCCTCGACGCCGGAGTCACCCTCATCGACACGGGCGACTTCTACGGCATGGGCCACAACGAGATGCTGATCGGCGAGGCACTGCGTGCCGCGCCCGCGGCGGACCGTGAGAAGTCGCTGGTCAGCGTGAAGTTCGGGGCGCTGCGCGACCCGGACGGCGGCTGGTCCGGCTATGACGGCCGCCCCGCCGCGGTGAAGAACTTCGCGGCGTACTCCCTCCAGCGGCTGGGCACCGACCACATCGACGTCTACCGGATCGCCCGGGTCGACCCTGACGTGCCGGTGGAGGAGACGGTCGGCGCGATCGCCGAGCTGGTCGAGGCGGGTCACGTCCGGCACATCGGCCTCTCCGAGGTGGGTGCGGAGACGCTGCGCCGCGCGGCTTCGGTCGCCCCCATCGCCGATCTGCAGATCGAGTACTCGCTGATCTCCCGCGGTATCGAGGACGCGATCCTGCCGACGGCGCGGGAGCTGGGCGTCGGTGTCACGGCGTACGGTGTGCTGTCCCGCGGGCTGATCTCCGGGCACTTCAGCGGTGACCGGAAGCTGGCCGCCAATGACTTCCGCGGTATGAGCCCTCGCTTCCAGGGCGACAACCTGCGCCACAACCTCGAGCTCGTCGAGCAGCTGCGCAAGATCGCAGAGCAGAAGGGCGTCTCGGTCGCCCAGTTGGCGATCGCGTGGGTGCTGTCGCGCGGCGAGGACGTCGTTCCGCTGGTGGGTGCCCGGCGCAGGGACCGGCTGGCGGAGGCGCTGGCGGCGCTGGACGTGACGTTCGGCGAGGATGAGCTCGCGGCGATCGAGCGTGCCGTTCCGCGCGGCGCCGCGGCGGGTGAGCGTTACCCGGCGGCGCAGATGGCGCATCTCGACAGCGAGCACTGAGGTGTCGCGGCGCATGGCCGGAGCGGGGTGCGGCCGGGGCCGGCCGGCGGGGTCCTGGCCGGCCGGCCCCGGTCGGCCCGCTTCCGTCTGCCGCCGCTCCTCTGGCGGCCGTCCCGGGCCGGCCGGCCGGCCCGCTGCTGCCGGCGATCCCGGCCGTGTCGGTGGGGAAGGGTAACGTCGGTGCCATGTCCAGCACGGAGACCCTGACCGCCGACCGCATCCTCGAGGCGACCGAGGAGGTGCTGCGCCGGTTCGGCCCGTCCAAGGCGACGGTCGTGGACGTGGCGCGCGTCCTCGGGGTGAGTCACGGCAGTGTGTACCGGCATTTCCGTACGAAGGCGGCGCTGCGTGAGGCGGTGACGGCTCGTTGGCTGGGCCGTACCGAGGAGTTGCTGTCGGAGATCACGGAGGGGCCTGCCGGTTCGGCGGAGGAGAAGCTGCGGGCGTGGCTGTCGCGTCTGTTCGAGGCGAAGCGTCACAAGGCGGGTGACGATCCGGAGTTGTTCGCCACGTACGCGGTGCTGATCACCGAGGCCAGTGGTGTGGTGGACGAGCATTTGGTGGTGCTGGTCAGTCAGTTGACGCGGATCGTCGAAGAGGGTGTGCGCGGCGGGGAGTTCGAGGCTGCGTCGCCGGTGTCGGCGGCGCAGGCGGTGTTCGACGCGACGGCGCGTTTCCACGATCCGGTGTTCGCGCCGGAGTGGCGGAGGCCGTCGATCGACGACGAGTTCCGTGCGGTGTGCGAGTTGCTGCTGCGTGGGCTGCGGGCGTGATGGTTCCGTCCCGGCCGGGCTGAGCGGTGGAGCCTGGGGGTGGGGTGTCAGTCGTTCCGGGTGCGGTTGCCGGGGTCGACGGTGGCCTGGTGGGCGTCGGCGAGGTGTTCCTCGGCCTTGAGCCAGGGCAGGAATTGGGCGCCCTTGCGCCAGCCGCAGGTGTCGCAGGTCAGTGTCTTCTGTACGCCTGTTTTCCGGACGCGGACGGTGTGTTCGCGTCCGTGCTGGTCCCATCTGCTGACCTTGCTGCTGGTGATGGACGGCATGGCGTGCCTCCGCTGCCGGCGGTCGACGAGTGGGCCCAGTGTGCACGAAGGCCCCCGGTTCCGTACCCGGAACCGGGGGCCTTGTTGCGGTCGTGACGGTGAGCGTCAGCAGCCGAGGAGGCGGGTGGCGAGGTAGCCCTGGATCTGGTCCAGGGAGACGCGCTCCTGCTTCATGGTGTCGCGCTCGCGGACGGTGACGGCGTTGTCGTCGAGGGTGTCGAAGTCGACGGTGACGCAGTAGGGGGTGCCGATCTCGTCCTGGCGGCGGTAGCGGCGGCCGATGGCGCCGGCGTCGTCGAACTCGATGTTCCAGTTCTGCCGGAGGTCGGCGGCGAGGCCCTTGGCCTTCGGGGAGAGCTGCGCGTTGCGGGACAGCGGCAGGACCGCGACCTTGACCGGGGCGAGGCGGTGGTCGAGGCGCAGGACGGTGCGCTTCTCCATGACGCCCTTGGCGTTGGGGGCTTCGTCCTCGTTGTAGCCGTCGAGGAGGAAGGCGAGCATGGTGCGGCCGACGCCGGCGGCGGGCTCGATGACGTACGGCGTCCAGCGTTCGCCGGCTTCCTGGTCGAAGTACGTCAGGTCGGTGCCGGAGGCCTTGGAGTGGGCGCCCAGGTCGTAGTCGGTGCGGTTGGCGACGCCTTCGAGCTCGCCCCACTCGCTGCCGCCGAACTGGAAGCGGTACTCGATGTCGGCGGTGCGCTTGGAGTAGTGGGAGAGCTTCTCCTTGGGGTGCTCGTACCAGCGCATGTTCTCCTCACGGAGACCCAGGCCGGTGTACCAGTTCCAGCGCTGCTCCATCCAGTACTCGTGCCACTTCTCGTCCTCGCCGGGCTTGACGAAGAACTCCATCTCCATCTGCTCGAATTCGCGGGTGCGGAAGATGAAGTTGCCGGGGGTGATCTCGTTGCGGAAGGACTTGCCGACCTGGGCGATGCCGAAGGGCGGCTTCTTGCGCGAGGTCTGCTGGACCTGGGCGAAGTTGGTGAAGATGCCCTGGGCGGTTTCGGGGCGCAGGTAGGCGATGGAGCCGGAGTCCTGGGTGGGGCCGAGGTGGGTGGCGAGGAGGCCGGAGAACTGCTTGGGCTCGGTGAACTGGCCCTTGGTGCCGCAGTGGGGGCAGTTGATGTCGGCCAGGCCGTTGGCGGGGGCGTGGCCGTGCTTCTCCTCGTATGCCTCTTCGAGGTGGTCGGCGCGGTAGCGCTTGTGGCAGGAGGTGCACTCGGTGAGCGGGTCGGTGAAGGTGGCGACGTGGCCGGAGGCCTCCCAGACCTCGGTCGCCAGGATCACCGACGAGTCGATTCCGACGACGTCCTCGCGCGAGGTGACCATGTAGCGCCACCACTGGCGCTTGATGTTCTCCTTGAGCTCGGTACCCAGCGGCCCGTAGTCCCAGGCGGCGCGCTGGCCACCGTAGATCTCGCTGCTGGGGTAGACGAACCCACGGCGCTTGCTCAGGTTGACGATCGTGTCGATCTTGTCGGCGGCCACGGTGCTCTCTTCATTACGACGACGAAGTGCGAATGCTTCAGATTACCGGCGCTCGTACCCCCTGTATCAAATCGGTTCGCCTCCTCGTTCGCGGAAGTGGAGGCGTGGGGGGACGTGCCATCGGATGCGGTCGTGGATGCCGTCGCCGGACCTGTACCAGTCCGGGTGATAGGTGATGCACGCTCCGTTCTCGCCGTAGAGGGTTGCGGTGCCTGTTTCGTCCGTGGAGAGGCCGGCGACGCCGTACCAGGGGATGGTGACGGCTCCGTCGGGCCACCACTGGGTGATGCCTTCGTCGCCGATGTAGAGGCGGGTGCGCCGCGTCAGGGGGCTGCGGAGTCGGGGCCGGTATTCGTCGGCTGTGGTGAGGGTTCCGGCGGGGAGTGGGGGGAGGGGGGTGAGGGGGGTGTCGGGGGTGGGGGCGGTGTGGCGGGGCATGCCGAGCAGGGCGGTGCGGGGGTAGTCGGCGAGGGTGGCGCGGACGGTGTCGGGGGTGAGGGTGTGGAGGAATGCCCGCAGGGAGGGGAGGTCGAGGTGGTCGTGTCCGGCGGTGTGGTCGTCGGCGGTGAAGTCGACGAGGGCGCGGGTGCAGGCGGGGTTGTCGAGGTCTTCGAGGCCGGTGGTGCGGTAGGTGTCGATCTCCTGGGGGGTGGGGCCGTGCTGGGCGAGGGTGCGCAGGGTGGTGTCGAGGGTGGTGGCGGCTGCGGCGGCGCCGTGTTCGTCGGTGGTGGCGGTGATGAGGGCGAGGGTGCGGCCGTCTCCGGTGAGGTCGGCTCGGAGGTCGAGGTCGCCGAGGCTGCCGTCGCCTGTGTGTTGTTCGCGTGCGATGCGGTCGAGGGCGATGGTGAGGGCGGGGCGGTGGTGTGTGGTGGGCATGACGAAGGAGACGGAGAGGGTGTGGCCGGCTTCGTGGCCGTGTTCGTACCAGTGGCCGCCGACGTGGGGGGTGGGCCGCTGGGGCGGGCGGGTGTGGCGCGGGCCGTCGGGGAGGGGGAGGTGGAGGCCGGGCGGTGGGGGGCCGGTGAGGGAGAGGGCGGCGTTGCCGCGGACGAAGTGGCGGGTGGCCCAGGTGCGGATGTCGTCGGGGGTGTGCTGGGCGAGGTGGGGTCGGTCGAAGGCTGTTCTGCCGTAGCCGCGGTAGCCGTGGCGGATGTGGTGGTGTTCGGCGGCGGGGTCGGGGGCGGCGCAGTCGAGGGTGGCTTGGAGGCGGCGGGTGACGCGGGGCAGGGCGTCGGCGGGCGGGTCGGCGAGGGTGCGGCACACGCGGGTGAGGAGTGCGGCGACGCGGTCGGGTTCGCCTTCGGCCCAGAAGGCGGTGTCGGTGAGTTCGACGACGGAGCCCCAGTGGACGCGTGGTGCTGTGTCGGGTGAGGTGAGGGCGTCGGCGACGAGGCTGTGGACGAGTTCGGTGAGGCCGCGTTGCGGGAGGGTCTCGTCGGCGGTGCCGATGTGGAAGGTGATGCGGCCGGCGAAGGGTTTCGGTCCTTCGGCCCAGAAGGCGGCTATGCCGTCGATCTCGGTGCGCTGCATGGCGGCACTGTACGGGGGTGATCGTCGGTGGCGGGGTGGTCGCGGCGGTGGGGGCGGGCGGGCATAGGCGGAGGGCCTGCGTTGTTGGTGGGCGTCGGGTGATCGGAAGCCATGATTCAATTGACAATCGTTTCCATCTTTGTTGAAAATGAGTGTCATGAACGTACGACGCCTCATATCGACCACCGCTGTCGCGGGAGCGACCGCGCTGGGCCTTGTCAGCCTCTCGGCCTGCTCGGGTACGTCCGCGGCCGGCGGTGACAAGGGCGGCGGCAAGCTGGACGTGGTGGCGTCGTTCTACCCGATGCAGTTTCTGGCCGAGCAGATCGGCGGTGACCGTGTCGAGGTCACGACGCTGACGAAGCCGGGCGTGGAGCCGCATGACCTGGAGCTGAAGCCCAGGCAGGCGTCCGAGCTCCGCGGGGCCGACTACATCCTGTACCTCAAGGGCGTTCAGCCCGCCGTGGACGAGGCGATCGCGCAGTCCGGTGTCGAGCACACCGTCGACGCCGGGACCCTCACCACGATGGAGAGCCACGGCACCGACGTCGGGCACGACCACGGCCACGAGGGTGAGGAGCACGAGGGCGGCCACGAGGGCGGGGAGCACGGCGCCGAGGGCGGTGCCGATCCGCACGTCTGGCTGGACCCGGTGAAGTACGCCGAGGTCGCGAAGGGTGTCGGGGACTCGATGGCGAAGGCCGACCCGGCCCATGCCGCGGACTACCGGAAGAACACCGAGACGCTGGTCGGCAAGCTGAAGTCGCTGGACGCGCGGTTCGCCGCCGGGCTGAAGAACGGCACCACCAAGACCTTCATCACCACCCACTCCGCCTTCGGCTACCTCGCCGAGCGCTACGGCCTGGACCAGCACGGCATCGCGGGGATCGACCCGGAGTCGGAGCCGAGTCCGGCCCGGATCAAGGAGCTCCAGGCGGTGGCGAAGCAGGAGAAGGTGTCCACGGTCTTCTTCGAGACGCTGGCCAGTGACCGTACGGCGAGGACGCTCGCGAAGGACACGGGGCTGCGGACGGACGTGCTGGACCCGCTGGAGGGCATCACGGACCGGTCCAGGGGTGACGACTACCTGTCGGTGATGGAGTCGAACCTCGCCGCGCTGCAGAAGGCGCTCGGCGCGAAGTGACAGACGTTTCGGCAGGAGCAGCATCGGAGGCGCAGCCCATGGAGTCCGTCGCAGAGCCCGTCATATCCGTCCGCGGGGCCCGGGCCACGTTGGGCTCCCGGCCCGTGCTGCGTGGTGTCGACCTCACCGTGGGGCGCGGTGAGGTCGTCGCGCTGCTCGGGGCGAACGGCTCGGGGAAGTCGACGGCCGTGCGGTCGGTGATCGGCCAGGTGCCGCTCACGGGCGGTTCGGTGTCCTTGTTCGGTACGGAGCTGCGCCGTTTCCGTGCGTGGTCGCGGGTGGGTTATGTGCCGCAGCGCACGACCGCGACGAGCGGGGTGCCGGCGACGGTCCGCGAGGTGGTGGCGTCGGGGCGGCTGTCGCGTACGCGGCTGGGGTGGCCGTCGCGGGGCGACCGTGCGGCGGTGCGGCGGGCGATCGAGCTGGTCGGGCTCGCCGACCGGTCGAGGGATTCGGTGAGCGCGCTGTCGGGCGGGCAGCATCAGCGGGTGCTGATCGCCCGTGCGCTGGCGGCCGAGCCCGAACTGCTCATCATGGACGAGCCGATGGCGGGTGTGGACCTCGCCAGTCAGGAGATCCTCGCCGGGACGCTGCGGGAGCAGGTGGCGGCGGGGACGACGGTGCTGCTGGTGCTCCATGAGCTGGGCCCGCTGGAGCCGTTGATCGACCGCGCGGTGGTGCTGCGGGACGGTTGCGTCGTCCATGACGGGCCGCCTCCGCGTGCCGTAGGCCAGCATGCGCTGCCCGGCCATGACCATGTACATCCGCATGCGGCCGACGAGCCGCTCCGCACGGGACTGCTGAGCTGATCATGGAATTCCTCCAGGACCCCTTCATGCAGCGGGCGCTGCTGGCCGCCGTGCTGGTGGGCGTGACGGCACCTGCCGTGGGCATCCATCTGGTGCAGCGCCGACAGGCGCTGATGGGCGACGGCATCGGCCATGTGGCGTTGACCGGTGTCGGTCTCGGCTTCCTGCTCTCGACGAATCCGGTGTGGATGGCGACGCTGGTCGCGGTGGTCGGGTCGGTGGCGATGGAGCTGATCCGGGCTTACGGGCGGACCCGTGGTGACATCGCGCTGGCGATGCTGTTCTACGGCGGTATGGCGGGTGGTGTGATGCTGATGAACCTCAGCGGCACCGGGTCGAACGCCAATCTCACGTCGTATCTGTTCGGTTCGCTGTCCACGGTGTCGGACGAGGACGTCGTCGCGATCTGTCTGCTGGCGGGCTTCGTGTTGCTGGTGACGGTGGGGCTGCGGCGTCAGCTGTTCGCGATCAGCCAGGACGAGGAGTTCGCCCGGGTCACGGGTCTGCCGGTGCGGGCCCTGAATCTGCTGGTGGCGGTGACGGCCGCGGTGACGGTGACGGTCGCGATGCGGGTCGTCGGGCTGCTGCTGGTGAGCGCGCTGATGGTGGTGCCGGTGGCGGCGGCGCAGCAGGTCACTCGCTCGTTCGCGGTGACGTTCGTGGTGGCGGTGGCGATCGGGGTGGCGGTGACGCTGGCCGGTACGGTCACCACGTACTACCAGGACGTGCCGCCGGGCGCGACGATCGTGCTGCTGGCGATCGCGGTGTTCGTGCTGTTCACGGCGCTGGCGACGCCGTTGGCGCGGCGGCGGTCGAGGGCGGTCGAGGCGGCGGCCGGGGCCGCGGGGACGGAGTGCGACGTGGACGTTCCGGCGACCCGCCGTCCGGCGGGTGACGCCGCGGTCTGACCGGCGCTCGTGGCGGGCCTGGCAGAATGGCCGTCGAGGAGCGGCGGAACGTAAGGAGGTACCTGTGGCGACGGCTGGACCCCCCGTGCGCGGCCGGTCGACCCGTCAGCGGGCCGCGGTCGCGGCGGCGCTGGACGAGGTGGACGAGTTCCGCAGTGCGCAGGAGCTGCACGACATGCTCAAGCACCGCGGCGATTCGGTCGGCCTGACGACGGTCTACCGGACGCTGCAGTCGCTCGCCGACGCCGGCGAGGTCGATGTGCTGCGCACGAGCGACGGTGAGTCGGTGTACCGGCGTTGTGCGTCGGGTGAGCACCACCACCATCTGGTGTGCCGGGTGTGCGGCAAGGCGGTCGAGGTCGAGGGCCCGGCGGTGGAGCAGTGGGCGGAGACGATCGCGGCGCAGCACGGCTATGTGAACGTGGCGCACACGGTGGAGATCTTCGGTACGTGCGCGGAGTGCGCGAAGAAGTGACCCCGCCCCCCGTGGCCAAGGGGTTGTGTCGGGGTGTGTGAGGGGCCCGCACCGATTGCTGCCGGTGCGGGCCCTTTCGTCGTGGGGTGCCGGCGGGTGCGGGCCCGGGCCGGCTACGCCTTGTCGAGTTCCTTCTCGATCCTGGCGAGTTCCTCGTTCGGGACGGCTCCGCCGAAGCGGCGGTCGCGCTGGGCGTACTCGAGGCAGGCGCGCCACAGGTCGCGGCGGTCGAAGTCGGGCCACAGCACGTCCTGGAAGACCATTTCGGCGTAACTGCTCTGCCAGATGAGGTAGTTGGAGGTGCGTTGCTCGCCGCTGGGGCGGAGGAAGAGGTCGACGTCCGGCATGTCCGGGTAGTACAGGTACTTCTGGAACGTCTTCTCGTTGACCTTGGAGGGGTCGAGCCGGCCGGCGGCGACGTCCTCGGCGATCTTCTTCGCGGCGTCGGCGATCTCGGCGCGCCCGCCGTAGTTGACGCAGAAGTACAGCGTCATGGCGTCGTTGGTCTTGGTCTGTTCCTGGGCGACCTGGAGTTCCTGGACGACGGACTTCCACATCTTGGGCATGCGGCCGACCCAGCGGATGCGGATGCCGAGCTCGTCCATCTCGTCGCGGCGGCGGCGGATCACGTCGCGGTTGAAGTTCATCAGGAAGCGCACCTCCTCCGGGGAGCGCTTCCAGTTCTCGGTGGAGAAGGCGTAGAGGGACAGGTTCTTGACGCCCATCTCCAGGCAGCCCTTGAGCACGTCGAGGACGACGCCCTCGCCGACCTTGTGGCCCTCGGTGCGCGGCAGTCCGCGTTCCTTGGCCCAGCGCCCGTTCCCGTCCATGACGACGGCGACGTGGTTCGGCACGAGCTCGCCCGGGATCCTCGGCGGTCGCGCTCCGGACGGGTGCGGCTCGGGGACCTTGTACTCGCGGCGGGAACGTCCCAGGATTCCGCGTCGTGCCATGGGGGTCACACTCACTTCTTCTCGACGTGCTTCTCTACGTACCGCAGCGAGCGCAGGCCGCGCTCCAGGTGCCAGTGCAGATAGGCGGACACGAGTCCGCTGCCCTCCCTGACGTGGCGTTCCTCGCACGCCTCCGCCGAGTCCCAGTCTCCGGTCAGCAGCGCGCTGAGCAGGCCGATCGCCTCAGCAGAGGGTACGACGCTGCCGGGGACACGGCAGTCGGCGCATATGACCCCGCCCGCGGCGACGGAGAAGAACCGGTTGGGGCCTGGCATGCCGCATCTCGCGCAGGCGGAGAACGACGGCGCGTAGCCGTTGACGGCGAGGGAGCGCAGCAGGAACGCGTCGAGGACGAGGTGCGGCGGGTGCTCGCCGCGGGCGAGGGTGCGGAGCCCGCCGACCAGCAGCAGGTACTGCTGTACGGACGGCTCGCCCTCGTGGTCGGTGAACCGTTCCGCGGTCTCCAGCATGGCGGTGCCGGACGTGTAGCGGGCGTAGTCGGTGACGATGCCGCTGCCGTACGGAGCGATCGTCTCGCTCTGGGTGCACAGCGGCAGGCCGCGGCCGACGAGGTCGCTGCCGCGGGCGAAGAACTGCACGTCGACGTGCGAGAACGGTTCGAGGCGCGCGCCGAACTTCGACTTGGTGCGGCGTACTCCGCGGGCGACGGCGCGGACCCGCCCGTGTCCGCGGGTGAGGATCGTGATGATGCGGTCCGCTTCACCCAGCTTCTGGGTGCGCAGCACGATGCCGTCGTCGCGGAACAGGGTCATGGGGTCATTGTCTCGTACCGGCCGGGCGGCACCGGGGCGGGTTCGGCAGGACCGCCCCGGGACCGTTCCCGGGGATCGCCGGGACCGTTCCCGGGGACCGCCGGGTCGTTTCCGGGGGACCTCCCCGGGACCGTTTCCGGGGGTCGCCGGGGCCGGTCTCACACGTCGGCCTGGCGGAGTTCCTCGAGGAGTTCGTTCTGTCCGACGAGGAGTTCGGTGAGGATGCGGCGGGCCGCGCGGAGCAGTTCCGCGACGTCGCCGCCGGCGAGGGCGTAGCTGACGGTGGAACCGTCGCGTATCGACACGACGATGCCCGAGCGGCGCAGCACGGCCAGTTGCTGGGAGAGGTTGGACGGTTCGATCTCGATCGCCGTGAGCAGGTCGCGCACCGGCACCGGACCGTTCTGCAGCAGCTCCAGCACCCGGATGCGGACGGGATGCCCGAGCATGCGGAAGAACTCCGCCTTGGCCTGGTACAGCGGCACCTGCATGTGATCGCTCCCGGTGACTCGTCGGTTACGGGCTGATCCTCCCGCCTCCGGGTGCCCCCCTCCCAGAGGGTTGATCCCATCGGGATCTGGCGAATTGAAGACATTTTCAATTCGTGGGCAGCCGGAGACGAGGGGATCGTCACGGCGCTACAGCTCGAGATCCGCCTCGATGCGCTTCAGTTGGTGGCGGGCCATGGCCAGGTTGGCGTTGGCCTTGTCGAGGACGAGATAGAGGAAGAGGCCGTTGCCCCCGCGGCCCTTGAGCAACCGGATGAGGTGGTACTGGGTGCCGAGGGTGATCAGGATGTCGTCGATGTCGTCGGTGAGACCGAGGTGTTCCATGGTGCGGGTCTTGGCGCGGATCACGTCCGTGTTGCCGGCCGCCGCCACCGACAGGTCGAGGTCCTTGCCGCCTCCCAGGGTGCCCAGAGCCATCCCGCTGGTGTAGTCCACGAGCGCCACCCCCAGCGCCCCCTCGATCGACGTCATGGACTCTTTCAGGGAGGTCTCCACATTGGCCATCGCTGCGCTCACTCCTCATCAGTGCGTGCTGTCGGATGCCGGTCCAGGCGCGGACGGACCCGCCGCTCGGCCGACATGTGACGAGGAGGCTACCCACGGTGAAGGGTTCGTGGAGGAGTATCGGCGGAATATGCCAACAGCAGGCCGGAAAGAGACCCCCGGTCCATAGGATGCAGGGTTCCCGCTCGGGCGCCCGGGTCGCGCGGGGCCGCCGCGGACGTTCGGCGCAGGGGGCTCGGCCGGGTCCGGCGGGGCTACGGGACCTCGCCGCGGCTGCGGGCGTTCGCGTAGGCGGTCGCCGCGCTGAGGCGTTCCGCGGCGGTGGCGAGGCGCAGTTCCCCGAGGGCGCAGTCCCATTCGCGCCCGCCGCCGAACGGCGCGAGGCGGACGTACGGGCCGCCGAGGCCGAGCACCCGCCCGACGCGGCCGGTGCCCGAGTCGACGACGTACGCCCCCACGGGTGGCGGTGATGTCATCGGCCCGTCTCCTCCGCCGGCAGCGCCGCGGCCATCAGCCGCGCGGTGTCGACACTGCAGCGGCCCAGCTCGACGAGAACACCTTGCTCGTCCCCGGTGTACGACAGGGGGTCGACGCCCAGCGAGGGCAGTGTCACGCCGGCGCGGGCGAGCGCGCCCCGCAGCTCCGCCACTGCCGCTTCGGCGTCGCGGAGACGGTCCATTTCCGCCACGGCTCTCCTCTCCTCCTGCATCCCGATGCCTTTCCTCTTTCCCATCTCGAGTGTGAGGACACGGACGTGGAATCGGCAGACAAACGCGCACCGCAACTCCACGGCTGCACAAAGGAGTTAATCCATGGCCAACACAGGTACCGGGGTGAGGGGTCATGGCCACGGCAGCACTGCCTGCGAGTTGTTCGGCCTGAGCCGAGTCGGGAACACCGGGTCGCGGGTGCGGAGCAAGGAGGGCCGGCGCGTCGGGTATTTCGTGTCCGGGGCCGGGACGGGCCCATTCGAACAGGTTATTCGGAAGCCCCGGATGGGTGCCGCGGCGCGGAATGGTTCTTCGCGCCCGTCACCGGATTCGGGATTCTGCTGTGCGAATGGCCGAGCGCGGGGGCGGTGGCCGTGAGCCGCACCCGGGTGCGCCACGGGCGCGTGTCGGCCCGGGGTGCGGTCGGCCCGGGGTGCGGTCGGGGCCGGGGTGCGGTCGGGGCCGGGAGCGCCCACGGTCCCGGGCCGGGCGGGCCCGGGACCGTGGGCGCGGGGCGGGTCAGGCCGCCAGAGCGCCCTTGCCGTTCGCGAGCGGCCATTCGCGGTGGAGGCTGCCCAGCGGGATCCGGTGCTGGAGGATCGGCGTGCCGAAGATCGCCAGCTGGAGCTGGAGGTTCCCGCTCAGGTCGAAGCCGCCGTGGAGTGCCCAGGTGCCGGTGAGCGACGCGGTGCCGTCCGTGGCGGCGTCGGCGCGGGCCTCGGCCTCGGCGCGCAGGTAGGGGGCGAAGTCGGCGGTGAGGCCGACCATGCCGTACAGGCCGACGGACGCCTCGGCGCCGAGTGTGGCCTTGGCCTGGCCCGCGGCGGTGACCGTGGTGCGGACGGGGGTGCTCTTGACGTCGGAGGTGCTGACCGGGGTCCAGCCGTTGCCGGGGGCGTAGGTGCCGCCGACGCGGAAGTCGCCCTGTACGTCCTGCCGGACGTCGAGGGTGATGCGGCCGTCGGCCTCGACCTGGAGGTAGCAGGTGAGGTCGAGGTTGACGACGACGGGGACGGGGCCGACCTGGATCACCGGGTCGGCGTGGAGCTTGGCGAAGGGGATGCGCTGGGTGGCCTTCGCAGAGGCGCGGCCCTTGAGGGCCCACTGGGCGGTCCAGTCGCCGGTCATGCCGAGGAACGCCGAGCCGGGGGCGGGGCGGCCGGACTGGCCGTTGGCGCTGCCGTCGTAGGAGAACTCGACCTGCGGGGCGAGCTGTACGAAGCCGGAGAGCGAGGCGGCGGCGGAGACGGGGGCGTCGTCCGCGGTGGCCAGGGCGGCGCCGACGTCGAGGCGCAGGCTGCCGAGGGGCAGCTTGCTGCCGCTGGGGCCGAAGGTGGCGCCGCCGGTGCGCGCCCAGGAGACCTTGACGCCTTCGACGAGGGGTTCGACGTCGACGGTGGAGGGGTCGACGGGGACCTGTCCCTCGGCCTTGTCGTCGGCGAGGAGGGTGCTGAGGGTGGTGGGTGCGGTGCGGACCTCGGTGCCCCGGTCGGTGGTGCCGAGGACCTCGGTGACCTCGGCGAGGAGGCCGTCGGGGGCGCCGGGCGCGGGGGCGCTGGCGATGACGTCGCCGGTCTTGACGGGGGCGGCCGCGGTCGGGCTGCCGGTGGGACGGGCGGTCGGGCTGCCGGAGCCGGGCGGGTTCGTGTCGCGGGGCGGGGCGGCTATGACGGCGCGTCGGGTGCGTTTGTCGTAGGCGGCGACCTTCAGCGTGCTCTCGGCCGCGTCGGTGGTGCCCTTGGTGGTGCGGCGGGCGACGGCGGTCGGGGTGGCTTCGCCCTGGGGAGCGGCTTCGACGTCGAGTTGCTCGGTCGCGTCGCCCGCCGCGGCGGTTGCGGCGGGGGTGGGCCCGGCCTCGGGGCGGTCGGAGCTGTCGGGTCCGGTCGAGCATCCGCTCGCGGCGAGCGCGAGGGCGGTCAGCGCGGGGACCAGGAGTCTCCTGGTGGCATGGCGCACGGGGGTGTCCTCCGGCGGTGGAACGGTGAGGGGGGTGGTTGCCGCGACCCGCACTTACCGGCGAGTAACAGCGGGGGAATCATGGCATGCACACACGCCGCTCTCACAATCCCGGTGCACCCAACACCCGTAACCCCGGAGGTGGTTGAGCGCTGGATCAACGGCCGGCGGGTCCGCGGGTACAACCACCGGGCTCAGAAGCCGAGTTTGCGGCGGACCTCCGCCTCCCCGGCGTGGTCGCCCAGCAGCCGGTGGGCGGCCGCGGCCCTGCGGTACTCCTCGTCGGCGCCCAACTGGTCGCCCTGCACCTGGAGGTTGTCGCCCACCGCCTCCGCGGCCGCCGCGATCCCCGCGCCGAGGCCGGCGCGTTCGAAGGCGGCCAGCGCGGCGCGGTGCAGCACGACGCCCGCGCCGTACGCGCCGCGTTGCTCCTCCAGCCGCCCCAGCTCGCGCAGGGTCCAGCCCTCCCCCGCCGTGAGACCGCCGCGGCGGTAGAGGGCGAGGGCGGAGTGCAGCTGACGCTCGGCGGGCACGAACCCGCCGGCCTGGGCGTAGGCCGTGCCGAGATGGCGCCGGGCGTCGGCGAGTCCCGCCGTGTCACCGGTGTGCCGGGCGAGCACGGGCAGCGCCTGCTCCAGGCAGTCGATCGCCTCGTCGGGACGGCCCCGGTCCAGGTGGAGGACGCCGAGGCCGCACAGCACCTCCGCCTCCCCCACCGTGTCGTTCGCCTCCCGGCAGCCCTCCAGGGCGGCACGCAGTTCCCGCAGGGCCTCCTCGTGGCGGCCGGCTCCGCGCAGGACGGCGCCCAGCAGCCGGCGGGTGGCGGTCCGCTCGGTGCGGGCGGCGGCGTGCCGCTGGAGGGCGGCCGCCATGCCCAGGTGGTCCACGGCCCGGTCGAGCTGTCCTTCGTGCGCGTACGCGGAGCCGAGCCCGCGCATGGCGTGTGCCGTCCAGCCCTGTTCGCCGGAGCGGCGGGCCGCGTCGAGGACGGCGGTCCACATGGCGATGCGAGGGGACTGCCCGGGCCGCCCGTCCAGCCACGCGTCGGCGGCGAGGGCGAGCCCGTGGGCCCGGTGGTGCAGTCCCTCGCGTACCGCGGCGCGGACGAGGTGCGGGACGGCGTGCTGTTCCGCGAGTCCCCACGCCCGGCTCCCGTGGCCGGAGGCGTCCTCGGTGTAGGCGATCAGGATCCGTTCGAGGACCGCCCGGCGGTCGGCGGGGGACGCCTCGTGGTCGAAGCGCTCCGCGGCGAGCAGCCGGACCAGGTCGTGCAGCCGGTACGCGTCGGGGCCCGCGGGACGGGCGAGTTGGGCGTCGGCGAGACGGTCGAGGCCGCTTCGGATCCCGGCAGGGTCCTGCGCCGCGGCCGCGGCGGCGATCCGCACGGTGACACGGGCCGCCGGGCAGGCGCCGAGGCCGCGCAGCAGCGCCCGGTCGTCGGCGCGGAGTGCGGCGTAGGCCGCCTCGAAGGCGCCGCGGACGGCGAGGTCGCCGAGGCGCAGCTGGTGGAGCCGGTCGCGTTCGGCGGCGAGACGGCCCGCGAGGGCCGGTATCCGCCCGTTGGGCCGGGATCGCGTCGCGCCGGCCGCGACCCGGACGGCCAGCGGCAGCAGCCCGCAGGCGTGGACGACGGCCCGCGCGTGGTCGGCCTCGGCGGCGGGGCCGGGGACGGCCTCCACCCGGCCGGCCTCGGCGGCAGGGCGGGGGACGGCCTCCACCCGGCCGGCCTCGGCGGCAGGGCGGGCGGGCCCGGCGACGGCGGCGAGGAGGGCGAGCGCGTCGGGTTCGGTGAGCGGGGTGAGCGGGACCGGCGTGGCCTCGGGCAGCTCCCGGAGCGGGTCACGGCTGGTGATCAGGGTCAGGCAGTGCTCGCCGGCCGGCAGCAGGGCGCGCGCCTGCGCGGCGTCCGCGGCGTCGTCGAGGAGCAGCAGGATCCGCCGGCCCGCGGTGCGGCCGCGGAAGCGCGCGGCCAGGGTGTCGCTCGTGCCCGACCGCTCCTCGGCGGGAGCACCGAGGGCGGCGAGGAGCACGGCCAGTACGGCGGCGGGCGCCGACGGTTCGCCGCGCCCGCCGCCGAGGTCCGCGTACAACCGTCCGTCGGGGTACAGGGGCCGCAGCTCGTGGGCGAGACGGACGGCGAGCGCCGACTTGCCGGTGCCGGGCGCGCCGGTCACGGCGATGGCACGGTGGCCGATGCGGACCAGACGCAGGACCGCGTCCGTCTCGATGGCACGTCCGGTGAAGTGGTCGGCGGGGGCGGGGAGTCCGGCCGGATCCGTCGGGACGGGGGCGAGGGCGGCTGCCGTGGGCGGCGGCGCCGCCGGACGTCGCCGGGTGCGTGCCCGGCGGACGGCGGCGTACGCGGCGCCTGCCGCCACGGCGGCCATGAGCGGCCAGACGAACGGGGCGAGTGGGAGGAGCGGGGCGAGGACCGGGGGGAGAGTGCCGCAGGCCGCCGTGTGCAGGGCCAGGGCGAGCGGGACCGACAGCAGCGCCGATCCCGTGGCCAGCACGGCAGTGGCATGAGTGCGCAGCACGGTCCCCCCGTCCCGGTTCCGGTTCCCCGTCCCGTCCTGTCCGGCGCCCTGGTCCGTGCCCACGCCGTACGTGTTCGTCACATTCTGGCCCTCGCCGCTTCCGATGCGCCCGATCGGTGCGGGGATTTCGGGAATCGGCGCGCGGCCGGACCGCGGTCCCCGGGAACTCAGCCGAGTGCGTCGGCGAGCAGTTCGGCGGTGCGGGCGACGAGACGGTTGTCCCCGGCGTCGTCGGGACGCCGGCGGGTCGTCAGGACCGCGAGCACGACGGGGGTGCCGTCGGGCGTCCAGGCGATACCGACGTCGTTGTTGGTGCCGTAGTCGCCGGCGCCGGTCTTGTCCGCGAGGGCCCAGTCCTCGGGGAGTCCGGCGCGGAACCGTTCCGTGCTGGTGGTGTTGCCGAGCAGCCAGCCGGTCAGCCGCTGCCGGTCCGGGAGGGAGAGCGCGTCGCCGAGGACGAGGCGGGTGTACGTCTGTGCGATGTGGCGCGGGTCCGTGGTGTCCTCGGTGCGCCAGGGCTCGGCCGAGTTCAGCCGGGGCTCCCATCGGTCGAGCCGGGTGACGCCGTCGCCGACGGAGCGGCAGAAGCGGGTGACCGCGGTGGGGCCGCCGAGTTCGCGCAGAAGGAGGTTGGCCGCGGCGTTGTCGCTGTGGCGGATGGCGGCGTCGCAGAGTTCGGAGACGGTCATGCCGTTGGCGAGGTTCTCCGCGCGGCCGGTGATGACGGAGTAGCCCGACTCCTCGGTGTCCTTCGCGGTGTAGCGGATGCGCTCGGCGAGGAACTCGCCCTCCCGGTCGAGGTCCCTGAGCACGGCCGCGACGGCGAGCGTCTTGAACACCGAGCACATGGGGAAGAGTTCGCCGGCGCGGTGGGAGACGGTCCGGCCCGTCCTCATGTTGCGGGCGAAGACGCCGAGTCGGGCGGAGTGCGTCTGCTCGAGCTCGGTCAGGCTGCGGGAGATCGCGTCCGGCCGGGGCGTGCCGCCGCGGGCGGCGCCGCGCGGGCCGTCACCGGCGGGTGGTTCGTCGCCGCGCCGCGCCGAGGTCGCCACCGCGCTCGACGGCAGGCCCGCGGCCAGCGCGGCCCCCGCGCCGGCGGCCAGCAGTGTGCGACGGGTCCGGTGTGCTCGTGACGATTCCAAGGCCGTGCTTCCCTTCGTCTGCGGCCCCTGCGTACGGCCGCGGTGCCCGTGCGGCCGCGGCGAGTGTGCGACCACTGCTCCTTCGCCTGCCTGGGCCGCGCTGTCTGCGCCTGCCCTGCCGGTGCCTGCTCGCGCCCGCCTGCGGAGTCTCCCCCCTCTGCCCCGGTGTCTTCGGCTTTTGTGCGCGGGTGTTACCGCCCGCTCTCGGCCGGACCGCGGTGCCTCCGCCGTCCCACGTCCGGCGATCCCCGTCCGCGGCGATCACTCTTGAGGATGGCGCTGCGACCCGATCGGTTCCGTACGGCCGCTGCCGCGCCGGCCCGCTGCCCGGCGCCAGAAGGCCGATCCGCAGGCACGAGGACGCGTTGGACCCGCTCGCGGACGTCCTGTTTGCGGGGGCACCGGGAGCGGCGCCCGCGCCGGAGGCGCACACCCGGCGCAGAAGGGCGGGGGCGCTGACGGGCGGGCGCGATGGCCGGGCGGCTACGGGGACGGCGTGCGCGCAGCGGCGAGCAGGCGTGCCGTGTCGTCGGCGCACAGTTGCAGGGCGTTCCCGATCGTGGTCAGTACTTCCCGCTCGGCCGGGGTGTAGGGCCCGTCGGCGAGGGCGATGCCGGCGCCCTGCAGCAGGATCGATTCCCGCCCTGCCGGGGCCAGGTGCGGGGTGAGCGGTTCGAGCGCCTCGTGGAGTTCGATGGCGAGGGCCGCGCCGCAGGGTCCCGCGTCGGTGATGAAGCGGCCGGTGTCGGCGGCGAGTGCCTCCACCATGGCCGTCAGCTGGTCCTCGGTGCAGTCGCTGATCCCGGCGGCGCGGACCGTGGCGACCGCGGTCCGCCGGACCGTGCCCGAGGAGGTGCCGCCGGCGGCGAGGAGGGCGAGCGCGACCGTGTGCACGGCGTCGCGGAGCATCGCGGAGAAGCGGCCGGTGGTGGGGTGGTCCAGGGCTTCGGTGCCGAAGTGGCCGTGGCAGGCGGCGCATTCGACGACCGGCCCGGCGTGGCCGCGCGGGAGGACGGGGACGCCGAGGACGGTGAAGCGGCGGCGGCCGGTGCGGCGGCGGTAATTGCGGTCGCCTCCGCATTCGGGGCAGAAGAACTCGCCGTCACCGACGGTGCTCCACGACGTGCGCACCCCGAAGACACGAAGACCACGATGACCGTGGATGTGCGGTTTTCGGCCGCTCCGTCCGCGGGCTGGCAGCACGTCGCACCTCCGTGACCCTTCGGCAACATTGCCGCGTTGACGTGATGTTAGCCACATCGCGGAGGTGGCGTCAGTACCCGGGCGTCACATCGCCCGGACATGGCCGAACCCCGCCTCTGTGCAGAGGCGGGGTTCGGTGGCCGCGGGTGGCGGCGGGCGTCAGCGGGAGGCGCGGTTGACGGCCGAGACGACCGCCTTCAGCGAGGCGCGGGTGGTGTTGGCGTCGATGCCGATGCCCCACAGGACCTTTCCGTCGATGGCGCATTCGATGTACGAGGCGGCCTGCGCGGACGCGCCCTCGCTCATCGTGTGCTCCTGGTAGTCCAGGACGCGCGCGTCGACGCCGATCGTGTTCAGGGCGTCGATGAACGCGGAGATCGGGCCGTTGCCGCTACCGGTCAGCACCGTGTCGGCGCCGTCCACGACGGCCTCCACCGTCAGGGTGTCGGTGCCGTCGGTGTCGGAGGTGGTCTGGCCGGAACGCAGCTGGACGCGGCCCCACGGGTCGACGGGGTTGGGCAGGTACTCGTCCTGGAAGACGGACCAGATCTCCTTCGGCGTGACCTCGCCGCCCTCGGCGTCGGTCTTGGCCTGAATGATGCGGGAGAACTCGATCTGCATCCGGCGCGGCAGGTCCAGCTTGTGGTCGTTCTTCAGGACGTAGGCGATGCCGCCCTTGCCGGACTGCGAGTTGACGCGGATGACCGCCTCGTAGGAGCGGCCCACGTCCTTCGGGTCGATGGGCAGGTACGGGACGGCCCACTCGATGTCGTCGGTCGTCACGCCGCGGGCGGCCGCGTCGGCCTCCATCGCGTCGAAGCCCTTCTTGATGGCGTCCTGGTGGGAGCCGGAGAAGGCGGTGTAGACGAGGTCGCCCGCGTAGGGGTGGCGCGGGTGGATCTCCATCTGGTTGCAGTACTCGCTGGTGCGGCGGATCTCGTCGATCTGCGAGAAGTCGATCTGCGGGTCGACGCCCTGGGAGAACAGGTTCATGCCGAGGGTGACCAGGTCGACGTTGCCGGTGCGCTCGCCCTGGCCGAACAGGCAGCCCTCGATGCGGTCGGCGCCCGCCATGATCGCCAGCTCGGCGGCGGCGACGGCGGTGCCGCGGTCGTTGTGCGGGTGCACGGACAGGCAGACGTGCTCGCGCCGGGTCAGGTTGCGGGACATCCACTCGAAGCGGTCCGCGTGGGTGGAGGGCGTCGAGCGCTCGACGGTGGCGGGCAGGTTCAGGATGATCTCGCGGCCGGTGCCCGGCTGCCAGACGTCGCAGACCGCCTCGCAGACCTCCAGGGCGAAGTCCAGCTCGGTGTCGGTGAAGATCTCCGGGCTGTACTGGTAGCCGAAGACGGTCTCGTCGCCCAGCAGCTTCTCGGCGTACTCCATCACCAGCCGGGTGCCGTCGACGGCGATCTGCTTGATGTCGTCCTTGGAGCCGCGGAAGACGACGCGGCGGAACGTCGGAGCCGTCGCGTTGTAGAGGTGGACGGTGGCGCGCCTGGCGCCGACGATCGACTCGACGGTGCGCTCGATCAGGTCCTCGCGGGCCTGGGTCAGGACGGAGATCGTCACGTCGTCCGGGATCGCGCCCTCTTCGATGATCGAGCGTACGAAGGCGAAGTCCGTCTCGCCCGAGGAGGGGAAGCCGACCTCGATCTCCTTGTAGCCCAGGCGGACCAGCAGGTCGAACATCTCGCGCTTGCGGGCCGGCGACATCGGGTCGATCAGGGCCTGGTTGCCGTCCCGCAGGTCGGTGGACAGCCAGCGGGGGGCCTTGGTGATCCGCTTCTCGGGCCAGGTGCGGTCCGGGATGTCCACGGCCTCGTACCGGCCGTACTTGTGGACCGGCATACCGGAGGGCTTCTGGGTGTGCGTGGTGTTGGTGACCGGCGTGGGGCGGCCGTTCCACTGCGACTGTGACATTGCGTCGGGCTCCTCGGGGTCCTGCGGGCTGGGGGTCCTCCCACGCCCCGAGGGCGGTGGGAGAGGCCGACTGTCAACGCAGCACCAGACTCCGCGGGGAGGGGGTCGGCCTACGACTACAGGCCCTCGCCGCGGCAGCTAAGAAGAAGCAGCCCGAAACGCATGATGCGGACGAGCCTAGCTGAGCTTCGGCGTGGGCGCCGGTCCCGTTTCAGTATGCGGGACGACCGATCAGTAACGGGCAAAAGTGACAGATCACTACATTTCACTAATCGTCGTCGCATCCAGTGACAGCTGAATGGCGCAGTGCCACATTGCCAGACATGGACTCCTTCACGCCTGTCTTCTGCGGCATCGTGCCGCCGCACCTGCTCGACAAGCTCGCGCGTGCCGGTGACCCGGCCGTCGCCGCCGCGGCCCGCCGCACCCTGGTCGCGGACGCCGCGCACCGCACGGGCCGCCGGCTTACCACCGTCACCGGCGCCCCCGCCCCGGCCGATGAGGTCGTCCCCGGGCCGCAGCGCACGCTCTACGACGCGGGGAACACGACCGGGCTGCCCGGTACGAAGGTCCGGTCCGAGGGCGACGAGCCCGTCCAGGACGCCACGGTCAACCGCGCGTACGCCGGCCTCGGCGCGACGTTCGACCTGCTGATGACGGCGTACGGGCACGACTCGATCGACGGCGCCGGGCTGCCGCTGGACGCGACGGTCCACTACGACGAGGAGTACGGGAACGCCTTCTGGAACGGCGAGCAGATGGTGTTCGGCGACGGTGACGGCGAGATCTTCCTCGACTTCACCGGTCCGGTCGACGTCATCGCCCACGAGCTGGCGCACGGCTTCACCCAGTACTCGGCGAACTTCACCTACTTCGGCCAGCCCGGCGCGCTGAACGAGTCGGTGTCGGACGTGTTCGGCTCGCTGGTGAAGCAGTACACGCTCGACCAGAGCGCGGACCGGGCGGACTGGCTCATCGGTGCCGGGCTCCTCGCGCCTCGGGTCAGCGGCGTGGCGCTGCGGTCGATGAAGGCGCCGGGCACGGCGTACGACGACGACGTGCTCGGCAAGGACCCCCAGCCGGCGACGATGGCCGACTACGTCCGCACGGGCCGGGACAACGGCGGTGTCCACATCAACTCGGGCATCCCCAACCACGCCTTCTACCTGCTCGCCACCCAGCTGGGCGGCAAGGCCTGGGAGCGGGCCGGCCGGATCTGGTACGACACGATGACCTCGGGAAGGCTCCAGGTCGACGCGTCGTTCGCCGACTTCGCCGCGGAGACGGTCGAGGCGGCCACCGCCCGCTACGGGAGGGGTGAGGAGCGCGAGGCCGTGGTGAAGGCGTGGTCCCAGGTCGGTGTGCCTGCCAACTGACCGGGATCCGTACTAGACAAGGGCCATGCGCATCCACGTACGACGCACCGGCGGGTTCGCCGGAATCGAGCGGGTCGCCGAGGTGGACACCTCCGGGCGGCCCGACGCCCGGGAGTGGCACGCCCTGGCCGAGCAGGCGATGGGCGACGGCCGGGACACTCCGCCGGTGGGGGTGCCGGACGGCTTCCAGTACCAGCTCACGGTCGACGGCACGACCGTGTACTGCGCGGACCCGCGGCTGTCCGAGGCGCAGCGTCAGCTGATCACCCGGGTGCTGAAGGAAGGCTCCTGAGGGCCGGAGCGGCGCCGGCGGCACGGACGGGGCCGCCACGTCCCGGCCTCGTGCCCGTGGGGCGGGCCGGGGCGCGGCCCTTCGGGGCCCCGTGACGCGCCGCCCGCCGGCGCTCCGGCCGGACGCCGGTCAGAAGCCCAGTCTGCGCAGCTGCTTGGGGTCCCGCTGCCAGTCCTTCGCGACCTTCACGTGCAGATCGAGGAAGACGGGGGTGCCGAGCAGCGCCTCGATGTGCTTGCGGGACTTGGTGCCGACCTCCTTGAGGCGGCTGCCCTTCGGGCCGATGATGATGCCCTTCTGGCTGGGGCGCTCGATGTAGACGTTGGCGTGGATGTCGAGCAGCGGCTTGTCCGCCGGGCGTCCCTCGCGGGGCAGCATCTCCTCGACCACGACGGCGATCGAGTGCGGCAGCTCGTCCCGTACGCCCTCCAGGGCCGCCTCCCGGATCAGCTCGGCGACCATGACCTGCTCGGGCTCGTCCGTGAGGTCGCCCTCCGGGTAGAGCGGCGGGCTCTCCGGGAGGAGCGGGACGAGGAGGTCGCCGAGCAGGGTGACCTGCTTGCCGCCGACGGCCGACACCGGGACGATCTCCGCCCACTCGAAGCCGAGCTCGCTGCCGAGGCGGTCGACGGCGACGAGCTGCTCGGCCAGGGTCTTGGAGTCGACCAGGTCGGTCTTGGTGACGATCGCGACCTTGGGGGTCTTCTTGATCCCGGCCAGTTCCTTGGCGATGAAGCGGTCGCCGGGACCGAGCTTCTGGTCGGCCGGCAGGCAGAAGCCGATCACGTCGACCTCGGCCCAGGTGGTGCGCACGACGTCGTTGAGCCGCTCGCCGAGCAGGGTGCGCGGCTTGTGCAGGCCGGGGGTGTCCACGAGCACGAGCTGGGCGTTCAGGTCGGGCCGGTGGACGATGCCGCGGACGGTGTGGCGGGTGGTCTGGGGCCGGTTGGAGGTGATGGCCACCTTCTGGCCCACCAGAGCGTTCGTGAGGGTGGACTTGCCCGCGTTGGGACGGCCGACGAAGCAGGCGAAGCCGGCGCGGTGCGGGGCCTCGGATCGGGGGGTGTGAACGCTCATGCGGGCCATTGTCCCCGATCCGCGGAGCGGTCACGTACCACGTGCCCGCCAACGGCGGGACGGACGCCCGCCGTACGAGGGGCCCGGGGCTCCGCCGCGGACGGCCCGGCCGGGCCCGGCGACCCCGGTGCGCACCGCCCGGCCGGTGGTACGGACGGCCGCCGCGCGAAGGGGCCGGGGCGTGACCGGGCGGGGCGGCGGCTTCCGCCCGGTCACGGCTCCCCACGTCCCTGCGCAGGGCCGGGCGGGCGCGTCAGCCCCCGCCCATGCGCCGGCGCCGTCTCCGGAGCCAGACCAGCGTCCCGGCCCCGGCCGCGGCCAGGACCGCGGCGGCCGTCCAGGGCACGGCGAGGAAGGACGCCGCGCCGGATCCGCGGGCGTCGCGTGCGCTCGCCGTCAGGGTCACCTCGCCCCAGTCGAGCTGCGGGGCTCCGGCCCAGTTCGCCGTGAGCCGGATCCGCTGCCGCGGCAGCAGTTCGCCCGGGACTCCGGTCAGGTCACGGGCCAGGAGGGTGCGGCCGAACAGTCCCTCGGCGCGGAGGGCCACCTTGGGGCTGAGCGTGACGTTGCCCCGGTTGTGCAGGGTGTACGAGATCAGGGCGCTGCTGTCGGCGGTGCCCGGCACGAGGGGCGCGTCCGTCGTGTAGCGCACGTCCTCGACGGAGAGCGCGGGCACGGACGGGCCGTTCACGCGGAGGTGGACACGGGCGCCGACCGCCCGCTGGATGCCGACGGCGACGGCTCCGCCGGGCCCCGCCGCGACGCGTTCGTCCAGCGCGACCAGCGCGCCGGGGTGGTCGCCCGGTTCGGCGTCCTCGGGGACGCTCAGGGTGTACGGGACGGTCACGGCGGAGCGGGCGCGCACGGTCAGCCGGGCGCGGTCCGGTTTCGCCCAGGCGCCGACGCCGCGCTGCCTCTCCTGACGGGTGCGGACGGCGAAGCCCCCGTCCCGTTCGGTGTTGTAGGCGTCCGCCGCGTACAGCACGAACGTCAGCGGGGCGGCGGTCTTGTTGGTCACGGTGACGCTGTCGGTGAGCGTCGTGCCGGGGTCGGCGGAGAGGTAGAAGTACGGGCGGCGGCCGAGGCCGGAGGCCGTGGGCTCGACGGACCACTCGCCGTTGTCCGCGGCGTGCGCGGCCGGGACGGCGCACAGCAGCGCGGCCAGCGCGAGGAGAGGTGCGAGCAGCGGCAGGAGGGGTGCGGGCAGTCTTCGCACGGGTGCGGGTCCCCCGGGTCGGGGCGGGCCGACCGGGTGCGCGCCCGGCCCGCCGTGGGTGTCAGGTGAGGGTGAGGGTCAGCACGCCCGAGTAGGCGCCGGGGGCGGTGAACGCCGGCACGTCCAGCGACACCTTGGCCCCGGCGGTGAACTCGCCGCCGGTGACCGCCCCGTTGGGGGTGGACGCCAGGGTGGCGCCGGCGGTGCCGACGGCGCCGGCGGAGCCCGCCGCGCAGGTACTGGGGCTGCCGGCCTTGGTGGCGCAGGCCGGGGTCCAGCTCAGCCGGCCGGCGTCGATCCTGCCGCCGGGGCCGGTGAAGTCGGTGACCTTTCCGGTCAGGGACCAGCCCGCGGGGCCGCCGCGGAAGTCCTTGACGGTCGCCGCGTGGAGGTCGCCGGTGGCGGCGCCGCCCTTGCCGAAGTCGACGGACGTCAGCTGGACGCTGTCACCGGCCTGGGTCATGGACAGGGTTCCGGCCGCGACCGCGGTGGTGAGCTTCTGGCTGTTCGCGGGTACGGGGGTGTCGTCGACGACGGTGTACGCGGCGGGGCCCGCTCCCTTGTCGTCGCTCCAGGCGGTGCCCTCGTAGGCGACGACTCCGGTGGTGGCCTTGTCGGCGACCGTGAGCTGCGCGGTGAAGGTGCCCGTCGCGCCGGCCTTCACGGTCGTTGTGTCGGCGGTCTCGGCCGCGCCGGCGCGGCCGGCGACGGTGATGTCCGCGAGCGGGGTGAACTTGGCGCCGGTGACGGTCACCGTGTCGCCGGGCTTGCCGGAGGCGGTGCCCAGCCGCACGGACCGTTCGTTGGCACCGGGCTGTTCGGTGGCGACGATCGTCTGCGAGACGGGCGCGGGCGGGTTCGTCACCGTGCAGGGGGTGTCCAGTTCCATGATGTAGCTGGTGTGGATGTTGTAGTCGCCCGGCGAGAGGGTGATCGAGCCGGGCGCGGTGACCGTGAACGTGCCGGTCATGGAGAACGCCGGGAACGGTGCCTTGCCGGGGACGGGTGGGTTCTTCCTGGGCCCGGCGACCGTGACGCTGCCGGGCTGGGCGCCTCCGAGGGTCACCTTGCCGGTGGGGGTCATGATGTCGGCGGGCAGTGCGAGGTCGACGGGGTTGCCGGCGGCGGGCTTGGTGACCGTGTAGGTGACGGTGACCGTGTCGCCCACCTTCGGCGTGGTGTTGTCGACGGTGATCTCGGCGCTGGTCGTGCCGTCGATGGGCGGGATGCCGGAGATCGGCGGTGGTACGCAGTGCGTCGGGAAGTCGACTGCCTGGGCCGCGTTCACCTGGGCCGCGGCGGAGGGCGCGAGGAACCCGCCGCCGGTGGCCACGAGCGCGCTCACCCCCAGCAGCGCCGCCCAGCGGCGTCTTCGTGGTGTGGATGGCAGGGATGCCATGTGCTTCCCCCTTCACTCGGCCTTCACTCGGTGGCCGTCATTGACGGGGTGGGGGAAAGAGAAGTCAATGGAATCGAAATGCACCGACTGATGACCCATCAGATCGTGTCAAGATCACAGGCCGCGCCTGCTCAAGATCGGCGTTTGCGCAGGTCAGTGCCAGTGTGGGAGAGAGCAGGCGAGCACGGCCCCGGACGGCGAGGGCGAGGTGACGGTCGTCGAACAGAGCCGCCCCACCGTGGCCCTTCGGCTCGCGCCCGCTGCGGGGGTGGAGCCGACGGGCCGGAGAGCGCCGTGGAGCCGGTGGGCCGGTGGGCCGCGGTCGTCAGGCGGGCGACGGGCCGTTCGCGCGGCGGCGGGCGAGCAGGGCCGCGGCGCCGACCGCGGCGTAGAGCAGGGCGAGGACGCCCAGCATCAGGTTCAGCAGGTCGACCGGGCCGCCCGCGACCAGGTGCGCCGCCGCGGGCACGCCGGCGGCGAAGCCGACGGTCAGCAGGACGACCGCCGCGGCCGCCCGCAGGGCGCGGCGGCGCCGGCCGGTGCTCAGCTCGGCGCCCGCCACCGCGGCGAGGAACAGCGGGAACGCGTCGGACCAGGCCAACGGTCCGGAGACCACGCCGTCGATCCCGTTGACGACGACACCGACGATGCCGACCGCCAGGACGACGCGTCCCCAGGTGCGGGACACGTCAGCCCGCTGTCACGGTCGCCCGGAGCAGGCCGTCGGGACCGGCGAGAAGCACCGGCGTCCCCGGGCCGCCGAGGTCCCGGACCGCGGCCCTGTCGGCGTCGGCGACCGTGTCGGTCTCGGCGACCACCGCCGCCGCCTCCAGGGACTTGGCGCCGCTGGCCACGGCCATCGCGACCGCCGTCCGAAGCGCGCTGAGCCGCAGGGACTCCAGCGCCACCGTGCCCGCGACGTAGGTCCGTCCGGTCTCGTCCCGCACCGCCGCACCCTCGGGTACGCCGTTGCGGGCGCGGGCGCTGCGCGCCAGGGTGATGATCTTGCGGTCTTCGGGATCGAGTCCGGAGCTGTCAGTCATGGGACGAGCATAGTTCGCGGCCCGGACCCGCCCGCCGGGCACCGGTGGCGGCCCCTCGGGGCCGAGGTGCCCGGCCCGGCGCGCACGGGCTCAGGGCCGGTCCAGACGGAGCCGCTCCGCCTTCGGCAGGCCGGCGACGACGAGGTCGTAGGAATCCTCGACGAGCTCCCGGACCGTGCGGGCCGGGAGCTCCGGCACGGTGACCGTGTTCCAGTGGCGCTTGTTGAGGTGGTAGCCGGGGACGATCGCCGGGTACTCCGCGCGCAGCCGGACGGCTTCGTCCGGATCGCACTTCAGCGACACCTTCAGCGGGTCGGCCGCCAGGTCGGACAGGGCGAACATCTTCCCGGCGACCTTGAAGACCGAGACCTCGGGCCCGAAGGGGAAGTCCTCCACCGCGGCGTTCTGCTCCAGGCAGAGCTCCTTCAGCCGGCGGGGCGTCAGCGGGCCGCTCACGCCGGCTCCACGAGCACGGTGACGATCTTGTTCCGCCGGCCGGCGGGGGACTCGGCGGTCAGCCGCAGGGCGCGGCCGTCCGGGAGTTCGACGTGGGCGCTGGCGCCGGCGATCGGGACCCGGCCGAGGGACTTGGCCAGCAGCCCGCCCACGGTCTCCACGTCCTCGTCGTCGTACGCGTCGAGGCCGAACAGCTCACCGAGGTCGCCGATGTCGAGCCGGGCGGTGACCCGGTAGCGCGAGTCGCCGAGCTCCTGCACGGGCGGCAGCTCCCGGTCGTACTCGTCGGTGATCTCGCCGACGATCTCCTCCAGGATGTCCTCGATGGTGACGATCCCGGCCGTGCCGCCGTACTCGTCGATGACGACGGCGACGTGGTTGCGCTCCTGCTGCATCTCTCGCAGCAGGTCGCCCGCGTTCTTGGTGTCGGGCACGAAGGCCGCCGGGCGCATCGCGGTGGAGACCAGCTCGGCCTCCGCGTCCCGGTTGATGTGCGTCTTGCGGACGAGGTCCTTCAGATACACGATCCCGACGATGTCGTCCTCGTTCTCCCCGGTGACCGGGATACGGGAGAAGCCGGAGCGCAGGGCCAGGGTGAGCGCCTGGCGGATGGTCTTGTAGCGCTCGATGGCGACGAGGTCGGTCCGCGGGACCATCACCTCCCGCACGAGGGTGTCGCCGAGCTCGAAGACGGAGTGCACCATCTTGCGCTCCTCGGCCTCGATCAGCGACTCCTGCTCCGCGAGGTCGACCATCGCGCGCAGCTCGGCCTCGCTGGCGAACGGGCCCTTGCGGAAGCCCTTGCCCGGGGTCAGCGCGTTGCCGATGAGGATCAGCAGCTGCGGGACGGGGCCCATGACGCGGGCCAGCGGCAGCAGGACGTACGCGGCGGCCGTCGCCGTGTTGAGCGGGTGCTGACGGCCGATGGTGCGCGGGGAGACGCCGACGGCGACGTACGAGACGAGAACCATCACGCCGATGGCGACGGCCAGGGCCTGCCAGGTCTCCGTGAACTCCTGCAGGCAGGCGTAGGTGACCAGCGCGCCGGCCGCCATCTCGCAGGCGACCCGCACCAGCAGGGCCACGTTGAGGTAGCGCGTGGGGTCGGAGGCGACCTGGACCAGCCGGTCCGCGCCGCGCCGCCCGGAGCGCAGCGCCTCGGCCGCACGGAAAGCGGAGACACGGGCGATGCCGGCCTCCGCGCAGGCGGCGAGCCAGGCGACGACGACCAGTGCGACGGCGCCGATGACGAGCTGGGCGCTCATGAGACGGTCGGCGCCGGGGACGGACCGGTCAGGCCCTTCTCAGCCCTCCAGCCGTCGACGATCGCCGCCTGCAGACCGAACATCTCGGCGCGCTCGTCGGCCTCCTCGTGGTCGTACCCGAGCAGGTGCAGCACACCGTGGACGGTGAGCAGCTGGAGCTCCTCGTCCATGGAGTGCCGGGTCGGCGCTTCCTCGCCCTGCTTCGTCGCCACCTCGGGGCAGAGCACGATGTCGCCGAGGAGCCCCTGCGGGGGCTCCTCGTCGTCCTTGACGGGCGGACGCAGCTCGTCCATGGGAAAGGACATGACATCCGTGGGGCCGGGCAGGTCCATCCACTGGATGTGCAGCTGCTCCATGGCCTCGGCGTCCACGACGATCACCGAGAGTTCGGAGAGCGGGTGGATGCGCATCCGCGCGAGCGCGTAGCGGGCGATGTCGAGGATCGCCTGCTCGTCGACCTCGGTTCCGGACTCGTTGTTGACGTCGATCGACATGGTGCTGACCGGTTTCACTTCCCGTTGCTGCCGTTGCGGCTGTCGTACTTCTCGTAGGCGTCGACGATACGGCCCACGAGCTTGTGCCGGACGACATCCTGCGATGTCAGCATGGAGAAGTGCACGTCCGGGACGCCGTCCAGGATGTCCCTGACCTGGCGCAGACCGCTCTTGGTCCCGCCGGGCAGATCGACCTGGGTGACGTCACCGGTGATCACGATCTTCGAGTCGAAGCCGAGACGCGTCAGGAACATCTTCATCTGCTCCGGATTCGTGTTCTGCGCCTCGTCGAGGATGATGAACGCGTCGTTGAGCGTACGGCCGCGCATGTACGCCAGCGGCGCCACCTCGATCGTGCCCGCGGCCATCAGGCGCGGGATCGAGTCCGGGTCGATCATGTCGTGCAGGGCGTCGTACAGCGGCCGCAGGTACGGGTCGATCTTCTCGTAGAGCGTGCCGGGCAGGAAGCCCAGGCGCTCGCCCGCCTCGACCGCGGGCCGGGTGAGGATGATCCGGTTGACCTGCTTGGACTGCAGCGCCTGCACGGCCTTGGCCATCGCGAGGTAGGTCTTGCCTGTGCCGGCGGGGCCGATGCCGAAGACGACCGTGTGCTTGTCGATGGCGTCGACGTACCGCTTCTGGTTGAGCGTCTTGGGGCGGATGGTGCGGCCGCGGCTGGACAGGATGTTCTGGGTCAGGACCTCGGAAGGGGTCTCGGCCGCCGCTCCTCCGCCTTCCTCGCGAAGCATGGCGATCGAGCGTTCCACGGCGTCCTCCGTCATCGGCTGTCCGGTGCGGAGCACCAGCATCATCTCGTCGAAAAGGCGCTGGACCAGTGCGACTTGGCGTTCGTCGCCGACAGCACTGATCACATTGCCGCGGACGTGAATGTCCACGGTCGGGAACGCCTGCTCGATCACGCGCAGCAGGGAATCACCAGAACCGAGCACGGTCACCATGGGGTGCTTCGCGGGGACGGTGAAATGGGCTCGTGCCTGCCCCGGCGCGAGGGTCTGGTCTGTGGGTGTCTGAGTCATGGGCCGGCCCTCTGGCCTGCGCATACCTCCCGTTGCAGGGTTCTCGCCGCTCGACAACCTCTGGGTTACCAGCGTACGACCCCGCACGGACAGTCCCTAAGTGCTTTTCCCGGCACCCGGAGAACCCCCTCCCGGCCTGCACGGGAGGCAAGGCCGGGAGGCCGGGGCAAGAGGCCCGGGCGGGGAGCGGCGGACGGGGCCGGGCGCGGCCCCGGGAGGGCTTCGGGGCGAGGAAGGACGCGTGCGGCGCCCACCGGGGAAGGGGTCGGGCCGTGCGCCTCCGTCAGGGGTCAGACCGGGCGGCGGAAGCCGATCGTGGGGACCGCGCGGCGCAGCGGCCAGGGGCGGTCGGGGGCGGGGAGGAGCCGGGCCAGGAAGGCGTAGCGGGCGAGCGCCTCGGGGTCCTGGCCCTCGCAGCCCCGGACGTACTGCCACCAGGCCGCCACCTCGGACCAGCCGGGCGCGGACAGCGAGCCGCCGAACTCCTGCACGGACAGCGCGGCGGTCAGCCCGGCGAAGGCGAGCCGGTCCGCGAGCGGCCAGCCGGCGAGGGTGCCGGTGACGAAGCCCGCCACGAAGACGTCGCCGGCGCCGGTCGGGTCCAGCGCCTCCACACCGATCGCCGGGACCTCGGCCGTCTCGCCCGTGGCGCCGTCCACGGCGTACGCACCGTCGGCACCGAGCGTGACGACGGCGAGGGGCACCTTCTCGGCCAGTACCCGGGCGGCCGCGCGCGGGCAGTCGGTGCGGGTGTAGCGCATCGCCTCCTCGGCGTTGGGCAGGAACGCCTCGCACAGCTCCAGGTCGTGGAGGGCGCGCAGGTCCCAGCGGCCGGTGTCGTCCCAGCCGACGTCGGCGAAGATCCGGGTGCCGTGGGTGGCCGCCTCCGCGATCCAGGGCTCCGAACGACCGGGCACGAGGGAGGCCACGGCGGCCCGCGCCCGGGGCGCCGCCGCCGGGGCGCTCTCGGAGAGCGGTGCCTCGTGGCCGTGCGAGACCATCGTGCGCTCGCCCTCGTACGCCATGGAGACCGTCACCGGAGAGTGCCAGCCGGGCACCGTCCGCGACGGGGAAAGGTCGATGCCCTCGCCCTGTTCCAGGGCGTCCCAGCAGTAGTCGCCGTAGAAGTCGTCGCCGAAGGCCGCGGCCAGGGAGGTGCGCAGACCGAGCCGCGCGAGCGCGGTGGCCATGTTGGCGACGCCGCCCGGGCTCTGGCCCATCCCGCGCGCCCAGGTCTCGGTGCCGCGGACGGGAGCGGTGTCCAGCCCGGTGAAGATGATGTCGAGGAAGACCGTGCCGGTGAGGAACACGTCGCACTCCGGGTCCCCTCCGGTGCGCAGGGCGCCCAACGGGTCGACGTGCGCGGCGTGTTGCTGCTGCTCTCCGTCGGTCGTGATCACGGTGGCTCCCGGATTGCCGTGCGGTGCGGTGCAAAGAGCGGTCGGATCAAGCCAGTGTGCCTGATCCGGGCCCTGACGTAAGGCCGGCGGAGCGGGTTCGGGACCGGCTCCGCACCGGCTCCCACCGGGGAAAAGGCGCTCTTTTACCCGACCGATCACAGCACAAACCAAATGTGTCCCGCATCACATCATCTCGGCTTCTCCGCCGCCGGGGGCGCTTGATACAAATTGGCCCGCGTTCCCGTGCAGAAGACACCGGGCGCTCCTCCCTCCTCCTCGTCCCAGCGGCGCGGTGGATCCCCATGCCTTCAGCCCTTTGTTCCCGGGAACGCCCATGTCCTCGCGCCTGCGCGCCGCGTGGCCGCTCGTCGCCGTCTTCGCCGTCGGCTACCTCGCCGCCTACCTTCTCCCCACCGTCGTCGGCCGGCTGTCCGCCGGGCTCGGTCTCACCCCCGCCCAGGCCGGACTCGTCGGCTCCGTCCTGCTGTTGGCGTCCTCGGCCGCCGGATTCGCGCTCGCGTCACGGGTCGAGCGGTTCGGGCCGCGCAGGCTCGCCCGGACGGGTCTGGTCCTCGCCTTCGCCGGCTACGGCGCGGCGGCGCTGACGTCCGCGGTGCCCGTGGTCGTCACGGGAGTCGCGGTGGGCGGCTTCGGCTCCGGCACGGCAACCGCGGTCGCCGCGGCCGGCATCGCCGCCCAGCGCGATCCGCACCGGGTGTCCGCACTCGGCCTGCTCTCGGTGTCCGCGGCGGCGGGCGCCCTGTACCTGACGATTCCTCGGCTCGGCGGCGGCCATGCGCTGCCGTTCGCCGCGCTCGCCCTGGCGGCACTCGCGGCCTGGCCCGCGACCCGCCGGCTGGACTGCCCAGGGGCCCGGGTGAGCGTGCCCGGCGTCCAGGGCCTGCCGGACCAGCCCACCTCCCGGAACCCGCTCCCCCACCGCCGCTCCGGGGCGGTCCTCGCGGGCGCCATGCTCTGCTGGGCGATGGCGCAGAACGCACTGTGGGGCGTGAGCGGCCGTATAGGCACCACCCAGGCCGGACTGAGCGAGGTCGCCGTCGGCGCGGTCTTCGCCGCGGCGCTGGGCGCCGGGCTGACCGGCGTCATCGTCGCCGGGGCCGTGGGCGCGCGGTTCGGGCGGGCGGTCCCGATCGGCGTGGGCACGGCGCTCATCGCCTGCTGCATCGTGGTCAGTTCGTCCGCGCGCGGCCTGGCCGCCTTCGCCGTGGGCGAGATCCTGTGGAACACCTTCTACCCGGTGGTGCTCTCGTATCTGATCGGCCTCGCCGCCTCGCTCGACGCCCGCGGGCGCTGGGCCGTCCTCGTCGGTTCCGCCACCTCGCTGGGCGTGGCGTGCGGCCCGATGGCGGGCAGCCTGCTCTCGGCGCACGCCGGCTACCCGGGCATGGGGCTCGTGCTGTGCGGGGCCCTGCTGGTCGTGGCGGTACCGATGACCGCGGTCGCCGTGCACACCTCGGGCCGGCGCCTGGTGCCCGTGCCCCTGCCGGTGCCCGCCGCGATCCGGCGCCGCACCGCGGCTGCGCCCGCGGTCCTCGCGGAGATCACGGTCCCCGTGGCGGAGGCAGCTCCGGCCGGCACGGCGAAGGTCCTGGCCTCCTGAGACAGGGCGGCGGTGCGTCCTCGGGGGAACGCGCCGTCGCCCGGTGCCCCGTGGTGCGGGCCGGGGCCCGGAGCACCGCTCGGGCGTACGCTCCGCGGAGCGCCGGGATATCCGCGCCCGGCCCCGTGGGCGGCCGCGTCCCCGCTGGGCCGGCCCGGTCGACGTCAGCGGCAGGCCGGCGCCGCAGCCCGGTGGGACGACGGCCCGGGCGCACCCGCACCGGCCCGGCCCCTCGCCCCGTTGGGCCGGACCCGGCGCCCGGGACGGTCTCATGCGCTCGGCAGCGCCCGCGTCACTCCCGGTCGAAGTCGTATCCGGCGACCTCCGCGAGGCAGCGCTCGCGGCGCGCCTCGTCCTGGTCGAGGAAGGCCGCGCGGAAGGAGTTGAGGGCCAGTTCCCGAAGCTGCTCGTGGTTCAGCCCGAGCGCCTCGCGGACCGCGTGGAAGGTGTCGCCGACGTAGCCGCCGAAGTAGGCGGGGTCGTCGGAGTTCACCGTGACCAGCAGGCCGGCGTCCATCATCGCCCGCAGCGGGTGCTCCTCCAGGGTGTCGACGGCGCGCAGGCGGACGTTCGACAGCGGGCAGAGGGTGAGCGGGACCTGCTCGCGCACCAGGCGTTCGACCAGCTCGGGATCCTCCATCGACCGCAGCCCGTGGTCGATGCGTTCGACGCCGAGAACGTCCAGCGCCTGGCGGACGTACGCGGGCGGCCCCTCCTCCCCGGCGTGGGCGACCTTCCGCAGGCCGAGGGACTCGGCGGCCGCGTACACCTCGCGGAACTTCGACGGCGGGTGCCCCGTCTCGGCCGAGTCGAGACCGACCCCGGTGATGTGGTGCAGATAGGGCTTCGCGGCGTCGAGCGTCTCCATCGCCGACTCCGCCGAGCGGTCCCGCAGGAAGCACATGATCAGCCGGGTGGAGACGCCGTGCCGCTCCTCGGCGCGGTCCAGCGCGTGCGCGAGGCCCTCGACGACCGTGCCGATCGGGACACCGCGTTCCGTGTGGGCCTGCGGGTCGAAGAAGATCTCGGCATGCCGTACGCCCTGGGCCGCGGCACGCGTCAGATACGCGTCGGCGAGCTCCGTGAAGTCGTCCGCGGTGCGCAGGACGACCATGAGTCCGTAGTACAGGTCCAGGAAGGACTGCAGATCGCTGAAGAGGTAGGCCCTGCGCAGCGCCTCGGTTCCGGCGTACGGCAGCTCGACGCCGTTGCGCTCGGCCAGGGCGAACGCGAGCTCGGGTTCGAGGGTGCCCTCGATGTGCAGATGCAGTTCGGCCTTGGGAATGAGTGACATCGGTGCTCGCTCGGACGTCGGCGGGTGGATCAGGCGTCGCGTTTGGGGACCGGGACCCGTACGAGGTCCTGGGCCACGGACAGTTCGCCCTCGAAACCGGCGGCACGGGCCTGCCGCTCGAACTCGTCGGGCTCGCTGTAGCGCTGGGAGAAGTGTGTCAGCACCAGGTGCCGTACGCCCGCATCGCGCGCCACACGGGCCGCTTGTCCCGCCGTGAGATGACCGTGGTCCGTGGCCAGCGCGACGTCCTCGTCGAGGAAGGTCGACTCGATCACCAGCATGTCGCAGCCCTCGGCCAGCTCCCGCGCCCCGTCGCAGAGCCGGGTGTCCATGACGAACGCGAAGCGCTGCCCGCGCCGCACCTCGCTGACGTCCTCCAGCGCGACCGGGCCGAGGGCGCCTTCCCGCTGGATGCGGCCGACGTCCGGCCCCTTGATGCCGTGCGCGGCAAGACGCTCCGGCAGCATGCGGCGGCCGTCGGGCTCGGTAAGCCGGTAGCCGAAGGACTCGACGGGATGGTCGAGCCGGCGTGCCTCAAGCGTGTACGAGGGCGTGTCGGCCAGGACACCGCCGTCGGCGACCGGGGCCTCCGTGAGCCGGACCGTCTCGCGGTAGGCCGTCGCGTACCGGAGCCGGTCGAAGAAGCGCTGCCCGCTCGCCGGGTAGTGGGCCGTGACGGGGTGCGGCACCTGGTCCAGGTTGATGCGCTGGATCACCCCGGCGAGGCCGAGGGAGTGGTCGCCGTGGAAGTGGGTGACGCAGATCCGGTCGATGTCGTGCGCGGCGACCCCGGCCCTCAGCATCTGCCGCTGGGTGCCCTCGCCCGGGTCGAAGAGGATGCCCTCGCCGTCCCAGCGCAGCAGATAGCCGTTGTGGTTGCGGTGCCGGGTCGGGACCTGGCTGGCCGTGCCGAGCACGACCAGTTCGCGTACGGACAAGATGGGCTCCGTGCCTGTCGGTGGCGCTCTACCCGGGCGGCCATTCGAGCCCGCGGCCGCCGAGGACGTGGGCGTGCGTGTGGAACACGGTCTGGCCGGCACCGGCGCCGGTGTTGAAGACGATGCGGAAGCCGGAGCCGTCGACCTTGTCCATCGCGGCGACCTCGGCGGCTTCGCGCAGTATGTCGGCGGCGACGCCCGGCTCGGCCGCGGCGAGGGTGGCTGCGTCCGGGTAGTGGACCTTGGGGATCACCAGCACATGCGTCGGCGCCTGCGGGTTGATGTCCCGGAAGGCGACGGTCGTCTCGGTCTCGCGGACGACGGTGGCCGGCACCTCCCCCGCCACGATCTTGCAGAACAGGCAGTCGGCTTGCGGTTCTCCCGCCATGGTCCGGGCCCCTTCACGACTCCGACGATCAGTGGACTGCATGGTATCGGTGCCGGGGTACGCCTCCGGCGGGTGCCGTGCGGACCGGGCCGCCGGGGCCGTCCCCGTGTCCGTGTCCGTGTCCGGGCCGGGTCCGGCCGGGTGCGACCGGGTGCGGCCGCGCTGGGGGCTCCTCCCGCCCGACGGGGCAAGAGGTTCGCTCACCGCACGGGGTACGGGGCTTCCCTACCCGACGGGGGTGCGGGTCTCGGTGACGGTGACGGTCACGGTGACCGTGGGGCGCGGCGCCCCCGCGTCCCCCGGGGCGGGAGGCCCCGGCGTCCTGGCGCGGGTGGGCAGCGGGGCATTGCAGTCGCCGAGGACGTAGGCGCGGAAGACCCGGCGGCCGTCCGACTCGGCCGTCAGGTCGCCGTGCACACACCGGCCGCCGATCTCCTGGGTGACCGTGCCGCCGATGGTGATCTTGCCGCCCTCGTCGGTCTCGCCCTCGCAGTCGACACCGGCGGCCGCGCGGACCGAACCCGCCGGCGCAGGAGCCGAGGGGGAGGCGCCGCCGGCGCCGCCCAGCCGCGCCGCGCAACTGAGCCAGCGGACGCGGACACCCTCCTTCTCCAGGGCCCGGGTGCCGGCGATGTCGGTGGTGTACGACACCGCCATGGCGCTGAGGCCGCCGGGCGTACCGGGTTCGCACGCGACGAGGCAGGACGCGGCCCCGGCCGCGCAGACGGCGGCGGCGAGGACGCGGACGGGAGAACGGTGAGGGGCCGTCATGACGGAAGAGTGTCAGGGGCGGGGAGGGCGCGGTAGCCCGTTTGCGGCCAACGGCCACGTACCGTAAGCCGCATGGGTGAAGCACGCAGGGTCCGCAGACTGGTCGTCGACGGCACCGTCTGGTTCTGGTCGCTGCGGCATTCGCACCGGGACGGAATGTGTCGCGATTCCCTGTCCCTCACCCGCGAGGGCACGAGCGCACGGCTGTCGATCGTCTTCCGGGCGGGCGACGGGCGGATCGTGTCCGGCGGCGCGTACTGGAGCGGGGGTTCGGTCGGCGCCGTGGCCGGAGGGGACATGAACCTCCATGAGCCGGGCGCCGTACGGAAGTTGCTCGACGCGGCACTGGCGGCGGGGGTGCGGGCTCCGGCCGAGATCGACGGATGGCCGCTGTTCGACGCCCTCGTGGGGCACGGCGCCCCGGCCGGCGGGGCGGAGCGCACGGGCGCGGGAGGCGTTGGTACGGGCTCGCCGGGGCCGGATGACCCGTCCGCGGGGCGGGAACCGGCGGACGGCCCCCTGAGGGCCGGAGCGGACTCCGGGCCCGAGAGCCGGGAACGCGGCTCGGGTTCCCCGGGGCCGGCGTCCGGCGGCGGGCGTGCCGGCCGTTCGACCAGCAGCCGCCTCCCGAAGACGGTCAGCCGGGCACCACGGCGGGACACGAAGGCCTCCGTGCGGTGAAGATTCGACACCTCCACCACATACGGAGGCCTTCGCCACGATCAAGACCCGTGCGCGTCGACAACGCTCGTTGATCAGTACACCTAGGACCAGCGGCCGGTGCGGCCGAGTAGCAGGGCGGACGCCGCCGTGCCGGCGGTGGACGTCCGCAGGACGCTCCTGCCCAGGCGGCAGGGCCTGGCGCCCGCTTCGGCGAACGCGGCCAACTCCTCCGGACTGACGCCCCCTTCGGGCCCCACGACCAGCACGATGTCCCCGGACACCGGCAGTTGAGCGGTGGCGAGCGGTTCCGCGCCCTCCTCGTGCAGCACGACCGCGAAGTCCGCCTCGGCGAGCAGCCGCGCGACCTGCTTGGTGGTGGCGGCCTCCGCGACCTCGGGGAAGCGGAGCCGGCGCGACTGCTTGCCCGCCTCACGGGCCGTGGAGCGCCACTTGGCGAGCGACTTGGCGCCGCGCTCGCCCTTCCACTGGGTGATGCAGCGGGCGGCCGCCCATGGCACGATCGCGTCGACACCGGTCTCGGTCATGGTCTCGACGGCGAGTTCACCGCGGTCGCCCTTGGGCAGGGCCTGCACGACGGTGATCCGGGGCGTGGGCTCCGGCTCCTCGCGCAGTTCGGTGACCAGGACGTCGAGGCGGTCCTTGCCCTCGACGGCGGCGACGGTGCCGTAGCCGCCTGCGCCCCGGCCGTCGGTGAGGACGACCTCCTCGCCCACGCGCAGCCGGCGTACGGACACGGCGTGCCGTCCTTCGGGCCCGTCCAGGATGACGGTGCCGGTGCGGACGTCCTCGACCAGGAAGACGGGGGCGGTCATGCGGGGTGCCGGAGTGCGAGGGCGGAGCCGGCCGCGGCGGTCTCGGCGGCGAGGACCTCGACGAGCCGCCCGGCGGGGAGGTCGCGGGCCAGCCGGTGGCCCTGGCCGGCCCAGAGAGCCATGGCCTGCGGATCACCGGCCTTGGCGGCGGCCTTGCGCAGGCCGGAGGTGAGGTGGTGCACCTCGGGGTAGGCGGCGGGCGCGTACGGCCCGTGCTCGCTCATGAACCGGTTCACGAGCCCCCGGGCGGGACGGCCCGAGAACGCCCGCGTCAGCTCGGTCCTGTTGAACAGCGGACTGGTCATGGCCTGCTTGTGCAGCACGTTCGCACCGGACTCCGGACACACGAGGAAGGCGGTGCCGAGCTGTGCGGCGTCGGCCCCGGCGGCCAGGACCGCGGCGATCTGGCTGCCGCGCATGATGCCGCCGGCCGCGACGATCGGCAGCGGCACGGCCTCGCGGACCTGCCCGATCAGCGCGAGCAGGCCGATCCCGCCGCCGTCGTTGGCGGGGTCGTCGCGGTGCGTGCCCTGGTGGCCGCCGGCCTCGATGCCCTGCACGCAGACGGCGTCGGCGCCCGCGTGCTGTGCGGCCAGCGCCTCCTCGGGCGTGGTGACGGTGACGACCGTGAGCGTCCCGGCGCGCTTCAGCGGGGACAGGGCGGCGGGGGTGGGGCAGCCGAAGGTGAACGACACCAGCGGTACGGGATCGTCCCGGAGGATGGCCAGCTTGGCCTCGTACCCGTCGTCCCGGCCGGAGTCGGGGTCCCCGAGCGGTGTGTCGTACCAGCTGGCCTCGCCGGCGAGCTGGTGCCGGTAGACGTCGACGGCCGCGGCGTCGGCGTACGCGGGCTGCGGCATGAAGAGGTTGACGCCGAAAGGGCGCCCGGTGAGACCTCGGAGCTGTTTGATCTCCTGGTACATCCCGCCGGCGGTCTTGTACCCGGCGGCGAGGAACCCGAGCCCTCCGGCCTCGGACACGGCCGCGGCGAGTTCCGGACCGGAAGCGCCACCCGCCATGGGGGCCTGCACGATCGGGTAGCGGCAGAGATCGGTCAGCGCGGAGGACATGCCCGCATGGTGCCACGTCCGGACCGCACGTCCGAATCCAGGCCTCCGGCCCTCCGCAGGTTCCCCCCGGCGCGTCCGCAACGTGCCGTGGGGACGGACGATCGGGGCGCGGTCCGCCGGGCCACCGCCCCGCGCCGGGCGCGGACGGCCCGGGGCCGTCCGCGTCCTCGGGCGGGAGCCGGCCCCGCCGGAGCGGGGTCAGCGGCTCCCGGCAGGCTCACCTGCCGTTGAATGCGTCCTTGAGGCGGGAGAACAGACCCTGCTGCCCCGGTTGGAACTGGCCGGTCGGCCGTTCCTCGCCGCGCAGCTTCGCCAGCTCCCGCAGCAGGCGCTCCTGCTCCGGGTCGAGCTTCGAGGGGGTCTGCACCTCGACGTGGACGATCAGGTCGCCACGTCCCCCGCCGCGCAGGTGGGTGACACCGCGGCCGTGCAGCGGGATCGACTGGCCGGACTGGGTGCCCGGGCGGATGTCGACCTCCTCCATGCCGTCGAGCGTCTCCAGCGGCACCTTCGTGCCGAGAGCGCCGGCGGTCATGGGGATGGTCACCGTGCAGTGCAGATCGTCGCCGCGGCGCTGGAAGACCGGGTGCGGCAACTCGTGGATCTCGACGTACAGGTCGCCGGCGGGACCGCCGCCGGGGCCGACCTCGCCCTCGCCGGCGAGCTGGATGCGGGTGCCGTTGTCGACACCGGCGGGGATCTTCACGGTCAGGGTGCGGCGCGACCGGACCCGGCCGTCGCCCGCGCACTCCGGGCACGGGGTCGGGACGACGGTCCCGAAGCCCTGGCACTGGGGGCACGGCCGCGAGGTCATGACCTGGCCCAGGAAGGACCGGGTGACCTGCGACACCTCACCGCGGCCGCGGCACATGTCGCACGTCTGCGCCGAGGTGCCGGGTGCGGCGCCCTCACCGGAGCAGGTCGTGCACACGACGGCCGTGTCGACCTGGATGTCCTTCGTCGTGCCGAACGCCGCCTCGTTGAGTTCGACCTCCAGGCGGATCATGGCGTCCTGGCCGCGCCGCGTCCGCGACCGCGGGCCGCGCTGCGAAGCGGTCCCGAAGAACGCGTCCATGATGTCGGAGAAGTTGCCGAAGCCACCGGCGCCGAAGCCGCCCGCTCCACCGCCGCCGGCGGCGGACAGCGGGTCGCCGCCGAGGTCGTAGACCTGCTTCTTCTGCGGGTCCGACAGCACCTCGTAGGCGGCGTTGATCTCCTTGAAGCGCTCCTGCGTCTTCGGGTCCGGATTCACGTCCGGGTGGAGTTCCCGCGCCAGCCGCCGGAAGGCCTTCTTGATCTCGTCCTGCGATGCGTCGCGGCGTACGCCCAGTACGGCGTAGTAGTCCGTGGCCACTTACGACTCCGCCAGGATCTGTCCGACGTAACGTGCCACTGCGCGTACCGCTCCCATCGTTCCGGGGTAGTCCATGCGGGTCGGTCCGACCACGCCGAGTTTGGCGACTGCCTCGTCGCCCGAACCGTAGCCGACCGCGACGACGGATGTGGAAGTGAGTCCCTCATGGAGGTTCTCGTGCCCGATCCGTACGGTCATGCCCGAGTCCTTCGCCTCACCGAGCAGCTTCAGCAGCACGACCTGCTCCTCCAGCGCCTCCAGCACGGGCCGGATGGTGAGGGGGAAGTCGTGCGCGAAACGCGTCAGATTGGCGGTGCCGCCGATCATCAGCCGTTCCTCGGTGTCCTCGACCAGTGTCTCGAGGAGGGTCGAGAGCACGGTCGAGACCGTGGCGCGGTCCTCCAGGTCGAAGGACTCCGGGAGATCCTGCACCAGTTGCGGCACGTCGGTGAACCGCCGTCCGACGACACGGCTGTTGAGTCTGGCCCGCAGGTCGGCGAGCGAGGTGTCGGAGAACGGCGCGGGGCAGTCGACGTGCCGCTGCTCGACCCGTCCCGTGTCCGTGATCAGCACCAGCATCAGCCGGGCCGGGGCGAGCGCCAGCAGCTCCACGTGCCGCACGGTGGAGCGGGTCAGCGACGGGTACTGGACGACGGCCACCTGCCGGGTCAGCTGCGCCAGCAGCCGCACCGTGCGGGCGACGACGTCGTCGAGGTCGACGGCGCACTCGAGGAAGTTCTGGATCGCCCGGCGCTCGGGCGACGACAGCGGCTTGACCCCCGCGAGCCTGTCCACGAACAGGCGGTAGCCCTTGTCCGTGGGGATGCGGCCGGCGCTGGTGTGGGGCTGGGCGATGTAGCCCTCCTCCTCCAGCACCGCCATGTCGTTGCGCACGGTCGCCGGCGAGACACCGAGCCGGTGCCGCTCCGTGAGGGCCTTGGAGCCCACGGGCTCCTCGGTGCCCACGTAGTCCTGGACGATGGCGCGCAGCACCTCGAGTCTGCGTTCGCTGAGCATGGCGCACACCTCCAGCTGTGGTTCGGCCTGGTCTGGCACTCGGCCTCGCTGAGTGCCAGTTTTCCCCGGCCCAGTGTACGGCCGGGAGGTACGTCCCTAGCAAGGGCGGCCGGACACCCTACCCCGTCGCGACGAGCCATGACGCCGCTGGTCGCTCCGGGATAGCGTCGCCCCATGGACGTCCGTTGGGAAGACTTCGGCTGGGAACGGCTCGCCCGCGGCGTAGGGCGGCGCCGCCTGCCCGTCTGGGACGCCACGGTGGGCCTGGTCGCCGGCGAGAGCGCGGTGCTCCTGTACGACACGGGCTCGACGCTGGGCGAGGGGGCGGAGCTGCGGACCCAGGCCGAGTCCCTCCTCGGCGGCCGGCGTGTGACGCATATCGCGCTCAGCCACCCCCATTTCGACCACGTCCTCGGCACGGCGGCGTTCCCCGGGGCCGAGGTGTACGGCGCGGTCGGCGTCGACAGCCTCCTGGTACGGGACCGGGCCGTGCTGCGCGACGACGCGATCCGCCACGGGGTGGCGCCGGAGGACGCGACGCGGGCCACCGACGCCCTGGTCGTCCCGCGGCACGTCGTCTCCGGCGAGTGGACGCTCGACCTCGGCGGACGCCAGGTGATGCTGGCGAACGTCGGCCCGGGTCACAGCCGTCACGACCTGGTGCTGCTGGTGCCCGGCGACCGCGAGGTCGTGTTCTGCGGCGACCTGGTGGAGGAGTCCGGCGACCCGCAGGCCGGGCCGGACGCGATCCCGTCCCGATGGCCGGCGGCGCTGGACCGGCTGCTCGCCCTGGGCGGGGAGGACGCGGTGTACGTGCCGGGGCACGGGGCGGCGGTGGACGCCGCGTTCGTACGCGCCCAACGCGATGAACTGGCCCGGCGGTTCGGGGTGTCGTAGCGTCTGGCGGATGCGCAGCTACAGTCCCGACCTGACGCCCCCGTGGAAGCGGTCCGCTCCCGTTCCGGAGGTCCCCGCCGAGCCCGACCTGGTGGTCGAGGAGGTCTCCACGGGCTTCTGCGGTGCGGTGATCCGGTGCGAGGCGGGGACGGTGACGCTGGAGGACCGCTTCGGCAAGCACCGGGTGTTCCCGATGGAGCCACGGGGCTTCCTGCTGGAGGGCAAGGCGGTCACCCTCGTCCGGCCCTCGTCCGGCGCTCCCGGGAGACCCACCCGCACGGCCTCCGGATCGGTCGCGGTGCACGGGGCCCGTGCCCGGGTCGCCCGCGCCGGCCGCATCTATGTCGAGGGCCGGCACGACGCGGAGCTGGTGGAGAAGGTGTGGGGCGACGACCTGCGCGTCGAGGGCGTGGTCGTCGAGTATTTGGAGGGCGTCGACGATCTGCCCGCCGTCGTCGCCGAGTTCGCCCCGGCCGCCGATGCCCGGCTGGGCGTCCTCGTGGACCATCTGGTGCCGGGTTCCAAGGAGTCCCGCATCGCGGAGTCGGTGACGGACCCGCACGTCCTGGTGGTCGGGCACCCGTACATCGACGTGTGGGAGGCGGTGAAGCCGTCGTCGCTGGGCATCCCCGCCTGGCCCTCGGTACCGCGGGGACAGGACTGGAAGACGGGCGTGTGCCGGGCGCTCGGCTGGCCGCCGAACACGGGAGCGGCCTGGCAGCACATCCTGTCCCGGGTGAGCAGCTACAAGGACCTGGAACCGGCGCTGCTGGGGCGGGTCGAAGAACTGATCGACTTCGTCACGGCCTGAGCCGGGCTCTGGAGCGGGGGCTCGCACCGGGGCCGGGGCTGCGGGGCCGGGCTGCGCGTGGCTGGACCCGTGCCGTCCGGGGCCCTGGTACTCGACCGGGCGCGCGGGCGGTCAGTCCACCAGGTCCCGGACCACCGCGTCCGCCAGGAGCCGGCCGCGCAGCGTGAGCACCGCCCGGCCCGCGTCGTACGGCCCGGGCTCCAGCAGGCCGTCCTCCAGGGCCCGGCGGGAGGCGGCGAGGCCCGCGGGCCGCAGCAGGTCCAGCGGGCAGCCCTCGCGCAGCCGAAGTTCGAGCAGCACCCGCTCCACCCGCCGGTCCTCGTCCGGCAGGACCTCGCGCCCGGCGCCGGGCGAGCGGCCCTCCGCCAGCGCCGCCGCGTACGCGCCGGGGTGCTTCACGTTCCACCACCGCACCCCGCCGACGTGGCTGTGGGCGCCCGGTCCGGCTCCCCACCAGTCGGCTCCGCGCCAGTACAGCTCGTTGTGCACGCAGCGCCCGGCCTCCGAACGCGCCCAGTTGGAGACCTCGTACCAGTCGAAGCCGGCCGAGGCCAGCACCTCGTCGGCGATCAGATACCGGTCGGCGTGCACGTCGTCGTCCGTCATCGGCACCTCGCCGCGGCGGATCCGGCGGGCCAGCTGCGTGCCCTCCTCGACGATCAGGGCGTACGCGCTCACATGGTCGGGCCCGGCGCCGATCGCCGCGTCGAGCGAGGCGCGCCAGTCGTCGTCGCTCTCGCCCGGGGTGCCGTAGATGAGGTCGAGGTTCACGTGCTCGAAGCCCGCCGCCCGGGCCTCGGCCACACAGGCCTCGGGCCGGCCGGGCGTATGGGTGCGGTCGAGCACCTTCAGCACGTGCTGCCGGGCGCTCTGCATCCCGAAGGACACCCGGTTGAAGCCCCCGGCCCGCAGTTCCGACAGGTAGGCCGGGTCCACGGACTCCGGATTCGCCTCCGTGGTGATCTCCGCGTCCTCGGCCAGGCCGAACTCCTCGCGGACGGCGCCCAGCATCCGGGCGAGGTCGGCGGCGGGGAGCAGTGTGGGCGTGCCGCCGCCCACGAACACGGTCGTGACCGGCCTCGGGTCGCCGCCGAGGACCTTGCGGGCGAGCCGGATCTCCTCGACCAGCGTGTCCGCGTAGTTGTCACGGGAGGCCAGGACGCCGCCGGTGCCGCGCAGCTCGCTCGCCGTGTACGTGTTGAAGTCGCAGTAGCCGCAGCGGGTGGCGCAGTACGGGACGTGCAGGTAGAACCCGAGAGGCCGGTCGCCCGCGCCCGCGAGGGCGTGCGGGGGCAGCGCCCCGTCGACGGGCATGGGCTCACCATCAGGCAGTGCGGAAGGCATGCATCCCATTGTCCGGTACGCGCGGGGTGTCCCGGCCACGGCCCGAGCCCCGGGCCGGATCTCAGCGGGCCTGGAGCACCAGCAGCGCGAGGTCGTCGTCGGGCGGGGCCTCCGCGAACGTGTGCACCGCCTGGCGTATGCGGTCCGCCACGCCGCCCGCGGTGAGTCCGGTGCAGCCGGCGAGTGCCTGGGCGAGCCCGTCCGCATCGTCGAACATCCGCTGCCCGGAGCGCCGCTCGGTGACCCCGTCGGTGACGCAGAGCAGGGTGTCGCCCGGCTTGAGCTCGAAGGTCTGGCTCTCGTACGCGACGTCCTCGACCACGCCCAGGAGCAGTTGGGAGGCGGCGGCGGGTCGGACGGTGCCGTCCGGGCGCAGGAGCAGGGGCAGCGGGTGGCCGGCGCAGGCGAGCGTGCAGCGGACCCCGCCTTCCGGCAACGGTGTCAGCTCGCCGTAGAGCAGCGACAGGAACCGCGACTGCGGTCCCTCGTGGGCGGCGCCGGAGCCGGTGCCCGCCGCACCCGCGACGGCGGGCCCGGCCGCCATCAGCGCGGCCGCCTCGGCCGTCTCCAGCGCGTCGTCGAGGAGCAGGCCGTTCAGCCGGTCGAGGACGCCGGCAACCTGGTAGCCCTCGCGGGCGAGCAGCCGCAGCCAGGGCCGGGCGAGGCCGGTCACGACGGCGGCCTCCGGCCCGCTGCCCTGTACGTCGCCGAGCATGAAGCACCAGCGGCCGCCGCTGCCCGCCGGGAAGATGTCGTAGAAGTCGCCCCCGGCGAGCCCTTCGTCGCTCGGCTCGTACACCAGGGAGCTGTCGACGCCGGGGATGCTGGCGACCTGGGCCGGCAGGAGGCCGCGCTGCAGGACCCGGCTGATCGTGGCCTGCCGGGTGTACTGGCGGGCGGCGCCGATCGCGAGGCCGACGCGGCGGGCGAAGTCCTCGAGCAGCGCGATCGCCTCGTCGGGGACGCCTGGCGGCGCCTCGCGGCCCAGCAGCAGGGTGCCGAGCGGCCGGGCGCCGACGGTCAGCCGGAACGCGACCGCGCTGCCCGCGCCGGTGGGCGGCCAGGCGACCCGGACCGGTACGGCGGTCCCGCGCGGCTCGTCCGGTAACCGGGGCGGGTCCCCGGCCAGGGCCTCCCGCAGATCGTCGACGGCGGACTCGTCCGCGTGCCAGACACGGGCGGGCCGGGGCGCGGGGCCGGACTCGCCGTCGAGCCAGACCGCACACCAGTCGGCGAGCCTCGGCACCAGCAGCTGTCCGGCGAGTGCGGCGACCATGTCCTCGTCGAGCTGCCCGGCGAGCAGGTCGGACGCCTCGGCGAGGAAGGACAGCGCGCCGCGGCCGACCCACTCGCGGTCGTCGCGGACGCTCCTGCGCGGCGAGGGGGCGAGGATCTCGGCGGCCCCCACCCCGCGCTGCCGGGCGGTCTCGCCGCCCGTGGACGGGACCGCGCCGTCGAAGCCGTCGAAGCCGTCGAGCGGCAGGCGCGCCCAGACCGTCTTGAGACCCTGCCGGTAGGTGATCCCCCAGGCGGCGGCGAGCGTGGCGACGAGATGGAGCCCGCGCCCGTGCTCCGGTTCCCCCGGGGCCGTGCCCTCCGGCTCGGGGCCGTCGCTGCGCACCGCCCGCGCCGGATGGTGGTCGGAGACCTCGATCACGAGGGCGGCGGGGTCGTCGTCGGTGGCCGGGTCGAGGCGCGCGAGCAACTCGACGCCGGTGCCCGCGTGGACGACGGCGTTGGTGGCGAGTTCGCTGACGACCAGCACCGCGTCGTCGGCCAGCCGGTCCGTGCCCCGTGTGGTGACCGTCCCGAGCCGCGTCCAGTCGGCGAGCGCCGCCCGGACGAAGCGGCGGGCGGCGGACGCGGCGAGCGGGTTCCCGGGCAGGCTGGTGCGGGCGACCGAGCGTGTGTCGCCACGCTGCGGGAGCAGGTGCACCGAACGGTGAGTGGTCTCCTGCTGCATCGGAACGGACCCCACGCGGCGACTCCTGTCCGGTCTGTCTGGCTGCCGGGTCTGTGCGCTCTGTTTCCCTGCCGTGTTGCCCGTGGGACAACGGCGACACGGACAGAGTGACAGACCGAGCGCACCCATAAGCACGGAGTCATCGAAGTGGGGCTGTTCGAGGGAGCCGGGGCGCGGCGCGAGCAGACCGTTTCCGGGGCCGGTGAGTCCGGAAACGGCTCGGCGGCCCGTCGCGGCACAAGCCGGGACGGGCCGCCGAGCGGTGGTGTCACGCCTCGCGGGCGCCCGCGTACATGCCCTCGATGAGGTCCTTGTACTCGCGCTCGACGACCGGGCGCTTCAGCTTCAGGCTGGGGGTCAGTTCGCCGTGCTCGATGTCGAGGTCGCGCGGCAGCAGGCGGAACTTCTTGATGGTCTGCCAGCGCTGGAGCGTCCCGTTGAGCCGCTGCACATAGCCGTCGACGAGCTGTTCGGTCTGCGGGGCGGCGACGACCTCCGCGTACGACTTGCCCTCCAGGCCGTTCTCCGCGGCCCAGCCGAGGATTGCGGCCTCGTCGAGCGCGATGAGCGCCGTGCAGTAGTTGCGGTCGGCGCCGTGCACCAGGATGTTCGAGACGAACGGGCACACCGCCTTGAACTGGCCCTCGACCTCGGCCGGCGCGATGTACTTGCCGCCGGAGGTCTTGATCAGGTCCTTCTTGCGGTCCGTGATCTTCAGGTAGCCGTCGGGGGACAGCTCGCCGATGTCGCCGGTGTGGAACCAGCCGTCGGACTCCAGGACCTCGGCCGTCTTCTCGGGCAGCTTGTGGTAGCCCTCCATGATGCCGGGGCCGCGCAGCAGGATCTCGCCGTCGTCCGCGATGCGCACCTCACAGCCGGGGAGCGGCTTGCCGACGGTGCCGGTGCGGTACGCCTCGCCGGGGTTCACGAAGGAGGCGGCGCTGGACTCGGTGAGGCCGTAGCCCTCGAGGATGTGGATGCCGGCGCCGGCGAAGAAGAAGCCGATCTCGGGCGAGAGGGCGGCGGAGCCGGAGACGGCGGCCCGCAGCCGGCCGCCGAAGGCCTCGCGGAGCTTGGAGTAGACGAGCGCGTCGGCGACCTTGTGCTTCACGGTGAGGCCGAAGGACACCGAGGCGTTGCCGGTGCGGCGGTAGTTGTCCTGGGACTCCTTGGCGTACTCCCGCGCGACGCCGGCGGCCCACTGGAAGATCTTGTACTTGGCGCCGCCGCCGGCCCGCGCCTTGGCGGCCACGCCGTTGTAGACCTTCTCGAAGATGCGGGGCACGGCCGCCATGTACGTCGGCTGGACCACCGGAAGATTCTCGATGATCTTGTCGACCCGGCCGTCGACGGCGGTGACGTGCCCGACCTCGATCTGGCCGGAGGTCAGCACCTTGCCGAAGACGTGGGCGAGCGGCAGCCACAGGTACTGGACGTCGTCCTTGGTGACCAGGCCCGTCGAGGCGATCGCCTTGGCCATGTACGACCAGTTGTCGTGTGGCAGCCGGACGCCCTTGGGGCGGCCCGTGGTGCCCGAGGTGTAGATGAGGGTGGCGAGCTGGTCGGAGGTGATCGCCTCCACACGCTCCTTGACCGCGGCCGGGTTCTTGGCGAGGTAGTCGGCCCCGCGCGCCTCCAGGGCGGCGAGCGAGAGCACCCAGCCGTCGGGGTCGCCCTCGGCCGGCTCGGCGCCCGCCTCGTCGATCACGATCACGTGCTTCAGGTGCGGCAGCTCGGCGCGCCGCTCACGGGCCTTGGCCAGCTGGGCGGCGTCCTCGGCGATCAGCACCCTGCTCTCGGAGTCGGCGAGGATGTACGCGGACTCCTCGGCGTTCGTCTGCGGGTACACCGTCGTCGTCGCCGCGCCCGCGCAGAGGATGCCGAGGTCCGCGAGGATCCACTCGACCCGGGTGGCGGAGGCGAGCGCCACCCGCTCCTCAGAACGCACGCCCAGTTCGATCAATCCGGCCGCGATGGCGTAGACCCGCTCGGCTGCCTCCTGCCAGCTCAGCGACTTCCAGTCGTCGGGCCCCTGCCCGGAGGCGGCGGGGACCGGGTAGCGATAGGCCTCCGCGTCGGGAGTGGCCGCCACGCGCTGGACGAAGAGCGTCGCCACGGAGGGCGGTCGGTTCTCGATCAGATTCTGTGTGTCGCTCACGACATCCTCCGGGCCTGCTGCGGCATTGCTGCATGACGGGCTGATTGCCCCACTGGTCACAGTTGTTTAACTCGCGAGTAACCATCGGGGCCTGATCAGGGTAGAGCGCCGCGCTGCGCCACGTAAGGGGCTGCGGGCTGCCGCTTGATAACGAACAGGCCCGCGCACCGGGGGTGCACGGGCCTGTGGGGCACGGCAGACGAACAGGTACGACTGGTGCGTTCGCGTTACGACGCCACTACTTCTTGGCCTTGCCGCCCGCGGAGTCGTCACTGGACAGCACGGCGATGAACGCCTCCTGGGGCACCTCCACCGAGCCGACCATCTTCATCCTCTTCTTGCCTTCCTTCTGCTTCTCCAGCAGCTTCCGCTTACGGGAGATGTCACCGCCGTAGCACTTGGCGAGCACGTCCTTGCGGATGGCCCGGATCGTCTCGCGGGCGATGACCCGGGAGCCGATCGCCGCCTGGACCGGCACCTCGAAGGCCTGCCGCGGGATGAGCTCCTTGAGCTTGGCGACGAGCCGCACGCCGTACGCGTAGGCCTGGTCCCGGTGGGTGATCGCGGAGAAGGCGTCGACCTTGTCGCCGTGCAGCAGGATGTCGACCTTCACCAGCTGGGCGCCCTGCTCGCCGGTGGGCTCGTAGTCCAGGGACGCGTAGCCGCGGGTCTTCGACTTCAGCTGGTCGAAGAAGTCGAAGACGATCTCGGCGAGGGGGAGGGTGTAGCGGATCTCCACCCGGTCCTCGGAGAGGTAGTCCATGCCGAGCATCACGCCGCGGCGGTTCTGGCAGAGCTCCATGATCGAGCCGATGAACTCGCTGGGTGCGAGGATCGTGGCGCGCACGACCGGCTCGTACACCTCGGCGATCTTGCCCTCGGGGAACTCGCTCGGGTTGGTGACGGTGTGCTCGGTGCCGTCCTCCATGACCACCCGGTAGACCACGTTCGGCGCGGTCGCGATCAGGTCCAGACCGAACTCGCGCTCCAGGCGCTCGCGGATCACGTCGAGGTGGAGCAGCCCGAGGAAGCCGACGCGGAAGCCGAAGCCCAGGGCCGCGCTCGTCTCCGGCTCGTAGACCAGCGCCGCGTCGTTGAGCTGCAGCTTGTCCAGGGCGTCGCGCAGCTCGGGGTAGTCCGAGCCGTCGAGCGGGTACAGGCCCGAGAACACCATCGGCTTCGGGTCCTTGTAGCCGCCGAGCGCCTCGGTGGCGCCCTTGTGCAGGGTCGTGATGGTGTCACCGACCTTGGACTGGCGGACGTCCTTCACACCCGTGATGAGGTAGCCGACCTCACCGACGCCGAGTCCGTCCGCCGGGAGCATCTCCGGGGAGTTGGTGCCGATCTCCAGCAGTTCGTGGGTGGCACCGGTGGACATCATCCGGATGCGCTCGCGCTTGTTGAGCTGGCCGTCGATGACTCGTACGTACGTGACGACGCCGCGGTAGGAGTCGTACACCGAGTCGAAGATCATCGCGCGGGCGGGGGCGTCCTTGACGCCGACCGGGGCCGGCACGTCCTTGACCACGCGGTCCAGCAGCGCCTCCACACCCAGGCCCGTCTTGGCCGAGACCTTGAGGACGTCCGAGGGGTCGCAGCCGATGAGGTTGGCGAGCTCCTCGGAGAACTTCTCGGGCTGCGCGGCCGGCAGGTCGATCTTGTTGAGCACCGGGACGATGGTGAGGTCGTTCTCCATCGCCAGGTAGAGGTTCGCGAGCGTCTGCGCCTCGATGCCCTGGGCCGCGTCCACCAGCAGGACCGTGCCCTCGCACGCCGCGAGCGACCGGGACACCTCGTAGGTGAAGTCCACGTGACCCGGGGTGTCGATCATGTTGAGGATGTGGGTCCGGCCCTGCCCGTCGCCCGTGGTGGGCGCCCAGGGCAGACGAACGGCCTGGGACTTGATCGTGATGCCGCGCTCACGCTCGATGTCCATGCGGTCGAGGTACTGGGCGCGCATCTGCCGCTGCTCGACCACGCCGGTCAGCTGGAGCATCCGGTCGGCAAGCGTGGACTTGCCGTGGTCGATGTGCGCGATGATGCAGAAGTTGCGGATCAGCGCCGGGTCGGTACGGCTCGGCTCGGGCACATTGGTAGGGGTCGCGGGCACGCAGGGTCCTGATTCTTGAGCGCCGAGCGCTCGTCTCGGGTCGATGTCGGATCGATACGCAGCCTCCATGGTCCCATGGCTGCGGGGCTGCGCTCGGTTTGGGCCGGTCGGAGAGGCGCTGGTAGTCTGGCCAGCTGTGTCTCGTGTGTCCTCTCCGGAGGCACCTCCCGTGCCCGGAAGGTCATGTGCCCGGAAGGTCACGCACTCGCAAGAGTCGTGTCCCTCGGAAGGGCCCGCACCGGAAGGTCATGGGTGCGGGACACGCCTTCCAAGATCATCAATCCTGAAAAGGCTCTTTCGTGGCGAACATCAAGTCCCAGATCAAGCGGAACAAGACGAACGAGAAGGCGCGCCTGCGCAACAAGGCCGTCAAGTCCTCGCTCAAGACCGCGATCCGCAAGGCCCGCGAGGCTGTCGCCGCCGGCGACGTCGAGAAGGCCACCGTGGCGGCCCGCGAGGCGACCCGCAAGCTCGACAAGGCCGTCTCGAAGGGTGTCATCCACAAGAACGCCGCCGCCAACAAGAAGTCGGCGCTGGCGTCCAAGGTTGCCTCCCTCCAGGGCTGAGCACTCGCCCCGGGGGTGACCCCGGGACCTCCGGCAGCGACCCCCTCGGGGTGACCCGCCGGACGACTTGATCGCCGGACCGGACCAGACGGGCCCTCTCTCTCCGTCCCCGGACCCCGGCACCCGGATTCGCACGCGGCCTGCGTTCGCCACGCGGGTGCGAATCCACCGACTTCCCGGCCCCGGCCGGACCGAAGACCCCGCCTCCCCGTTCTTCCCCGGTTCGGGAGGGCGGGGTTTTCGTGTTCGGCGGCAACGGCAGGCGGGCCAGCAGCAGGCGGGGGACCGGCCGACGCCCTGGGCCGTCAGGCCGTCAGGGGCGCCAGGCCGGCGCCGTCGCCATCGGATCAGTGGGCGCTCAGGCCGGCCAGGTAGTCGTCCAGGATCTCGACCTGCCGCTGCGGAGGGAATCCCGTCGGGTCGAACAGGGCCTGGACCACCAGTCCGAGGACGAACGACTGGGCACCGGCCGCGATCCGCTCGGAGTTGCCGGGGGGCAGTTCGCCGAGCTCCTGGGCCCTGGCCACCCGCTCGGCAAGCCTGGCGCGGCCCTGGGCGTACTTCCGGGCGTACTCGGCGCTCAGGACGGGGTCGGACAGGGCGGCATCCCAGGAGCAGGCCCAGATCCGGTTGCTCTCGGTGGCCTCGGGGGCCAGCGGCAGGATGTCCAGCAGGGCGTCCCTGAGGGCTGCGAGACCTTCGCCGCTGTCGCGGCGGGGGCGGGAGAGGGTGCGCTGTTCGAGCAGGTCCAGGGCGTACTCCACCAGGGCTTGCTTGGTGGGGAAGTAGTGCGTGAGCAGGCCGGTGGTCGCACCGAGTTCGGCGGCGACGGCGCGCAGGGTCAGACCGGCGAAACCACGGGCGGACATGACCCGCCAGACCGCTGCGGAGACGTCGCGACGGCGGCCCTCGTGATCTCCCTTGGTGCGCGGCATTCCGCCACGGTACATTCCCACAACGCTTGTTGTGTAAATGGGGAGGCTTCTCATGTTCTCGCTGTCGCTGGGCGAGGGTGCCCGCCTCGGTCCGCTGGAGATCTGGCACGCCGAGGAGTTCGCCGGCCATCTGGACCGGGCTCGCGACCACATTCGTCCGTGGGTCGGCCCGTCGTTCGTCACCGACGATGTGGACGGGGCGCGGGCCACGCTCAAGCGGTACGCCGAACGCCAGGCCGAGGACGGTTCCCGCCTGTACGGCATCCGGCGGGACGGGGTGCTGGTCGGCGGTGTGATGTTCACCGACTTCCATGCCACTTCCGGCTCGTGCGAGATCGGTTGCTGGCTGGAGCCGTCCGCCGAGGGCCTCGGTCTGGTCACACGGGCGTGCAGCGCGCTGCTGGACTGGGCGTTCACGTCACGGGGGTTGCACAGGGCCGAGTGGCACTGCCGGGCGGACAACGACCGCAGCTCTGCGGTGGCCAGGCGGCTCGGCATGACGCTGGAGGGCGTTCGACGCGAGGCGTGGCCGTACGAGGGCGTGCGCCACGACAAGCAGCTCTGGGCGGTCCTGGCTTCCGAGTGGCGGGCCCCGGAGCAGTGACCGGTGGCGGCCCTGCCGCACGCGCGTGCCGTCGCCCGGCAGCGGTCGGGAGTCCTCCTCGGCGTCCGGTCGGGGAACGACGGGCCGCCCCCGCCACCGCGCGTCACGGCGGAACACCGGGACCAGCGACGCTGACGACGTGGGCGAAGAGGGCGACCTGACGAACCGACGAACCGACGACCTGCTGATACGGGCGAGGCTGCCGGACCGACGGGGAGGGCGGCGCGCCTGCGCAGCCGGCGCGGCCTTCGGGCATCCGGCGGCCCGGCACGCGAGGAGGCGGGGCCTGCGGCGGTCGCGGCGCTGCGCCGGAGTCTGTGAGGGTCAGCGGCGCAGCCGGGCCGCGCGGGCGACGGTCACCACCGCCTTCTCGAGCGCGTACTCCGGGTCGTCGCCGCCTCCCTTCACCCCCGCGTCCGCTTCGGCGACGGCGCGCAGGGCGAGGGCCACACCGTCCGGCGTCCAGCCGCGCATCTGCTGGCGGACGCGGTCGATCTTCCAGGGCGGCATGCCGAGTTCGCGCGCCAGATCGGCCGGGCGGCCGCCGCGTGCCGACGAAAGCTTGCCGATCGCCCGTACGCCCTGCGCCAGCGCACTGGTGATCAGGACCGGCGCGACACCGGTCGAGAGCGACCAGCGGAGCGCCTCCAGCGCCTCGGCCGCGCGCCCCTCGACAGCGCGGTCGGCCACGGTGAAGCTGGAGGCCTCCGCGCGCCCGGTGTAGTAGCGGCCGACGACCGCCTCGTCGATCGTGCCCTCGACATCCGCGACCAGCTGCGAGACCGCACTCGCCAATTCCCGGAGGTCGCTGCCGATGGCGTCGACGAGGGCCTGGCACGCCTCGGGGGTGGCCGATCGTCCCAGCGTGCGGAACTCGGAGCGCACGAACGTCAGTCGCTCCGCCGGCTTCGTCGTCTTGGGGCACGCCACCTCGCGCGCGCCGGCCTTGCGTGCCGCGTCGAGCAGACCCTTGCCCTTCGCTCCGCCCGCGTGCAGCAGGACGAGCGTGATCTCCTCGACCGGTGCGGAAAGGTAGGTCTTGACGTCCTTGATCGTGTCGGCGGAGAGATCCTGCGCGTTCCGCACGACGACGACCTTCCGCTCGGCGAAGAGGGAAGGGCTGGTCAGCTCTGCGAGCGTGCCGGGCTGGAGCTGGTCGGGGGTGAGGTCACGGACATCCGTGTCGGCGTCGGCGGCGCGGGCAGCCGCCACCACCTGCCGCACGGCGCGGTCCAGCAGCAGATCCTCCTGGCCCACCGCGAGCGTGACGGGGGCGAGGGGGGCGTCGTTCGTGTTCTTCCTGGTGGCCATCGCGATCCAGCATCCCACGGGCCACCGACACCGCGGCCGGCCCGGCGCCCCGCGCCTAATCTGCGCGAGGGCGCGACTGCGGGAGTGCGGGGGTGCGCGACTGCGGGACAGCCCTCAGGACTCCCGCCAGCCGTCCCAGTCGGCCACGAACTCGTCCAGCTCTACGGGACTCAGCCGGCCCTCCGGGTCCTCGACGACCACCAGCCACTGGGCGTCCTCGGCGTCGTCCTCCCCCGCCAGGGCGTCCCGTACCAACTGGGGTTCGTCGTTCACGGCGAAGTGGTCCCCGATCGCCTCGACGACCTCTTCGGCGGCGTCCCGGTCGGGCAGGACGAGCACATGTCTCACATCACTCACCGCCATATTGTGCCGCGTCCCCCGCGCAGGGCTTCCGGACCTCCGGCACCCGGTCCAGCTCCATCCCGAAGTGGTCCCGGTACGCGGCCAGGACCTCGGTGTCGTCGCCGAGCTCCCGCTCCGTGCGTTCGCCGTGCGCGGTGGTGACCAGCTTGCGTCCGGACAAGGTGATCCGGCCTTCGTCCGTGAGCAGGGAGCAGACGAGCTTCCGGGTGAAGTGGGAGGCGGGCGAGGTCCGGTGGTACCAGGCACCGGCCTCGAAGTCCGCCAGTCGGCGCGGTCGCCGGTCGAGCCGGAACTGCGGCTTCCCGTCCCGCAGCACATCGAGGTCGCCGTCCGGCGCCTCGGCGATGCGGAAGGTGCCGGCCGGATCGATCTGGTCACCCCGCTCCTCGAGGAGGAGCGGGTGGTGGCAGTGATCACCGAATCCCACGTCGGCGAGCCACGGACCGGTGCCGTCGGCGGTCTCCACACGCAGCGAGAGGTGGTCGTACGGGATGCCGAGCTGCCCGTCCCCCTTGTAGACCCGGGCCTGGAACAGGGTGACGCCGAAGCCGAGGCTGCGCAGCAACGCCGCGAAAGCGCCGTTGAGTTCGTAGCAGAACCCGCCCCTGCGTGCACCGACGACCTTGTCCAGCAGCGGCTCGTCCTCCAGGACCAGGTTCTCGCCCAGGTGGATCGAGAGGTTCTCGAACGGCACGGACCGCAGATGCCGCTGCTGCAACTCCCGCAAGGTCTCCGAGTCCGCTCTGGCAGGGCGCTCGACCCCGATGCGGCGAAGATAGGCGTCGACGGTCTCTGCGGGCAGGCTCTGCGATGCGGTGTCCATGAGTGCAGTCTGTGCCGGAGGCACGACGGCCCGCCATGCGTCACGGGTCCTAGGTGTATTGCCCTGTGAGGTTGGGGACGCGGCTGGCGGGTGGTTTGCCTGCGAGCGCGGTGTGTCCGCGGTGGTGATTGTAGGTGTGCAGCCAGCCGGGGAAGGCGTCGCGTCGTTCCTGCTCTGAGCGGTAGGGGCGGGCGTAGGCCCATTCGTCGAGCAGGGTGCGGTTGAGGCGTTCGACCTTGCCGTTGGTCTGGGGCCGGTAGGGGCGGGTGCGTTTGTGGGTGATCTGGGCTGCCGCGAGGGTGTCGCGCCAGTCGCGGGAGCGGTAGCAGGCTCCGTTGTCGGTCAGGACGCGTTCGACGGTGATCCCGCAGGAGGTGAAG